>NZ_FCNZ02000006.1 GCF_001544495.1 Caballeronia telluris | reverse complement strand
TTCAAAAAAATATGAAACCAGCATCCGTCGTAATGCATCTGAGTGCATCAACGACGGATATTTCAACGGCCTGCTAGAACGTAGTGGCCGCGGCTCTTCGTGAAGAAGCGGCGCAGGCGCGACGCCGGCACGTCCGCGGCGATCGACTCCGGATAAACCGCCGCGCGGGCGATGTTGATCGCGCGTTCGTCGATGTCGGTGGCGAAGATCTGCAATACCGGCAGCCGGTTGCCGCCGCCGAGCAGCTCGGTGAACACCATCGCGTGGGAATACGCTTCCTCGCCCGTCGAGCAGCCGGGCACCCAGATGCGAATCTGGTCGTCATGCTTCTTCGATTCGAGCAGCGACGGTCCGATGTCACGTGCGACCGCGTCGAACGCCTCGCGGTCGCGGAAGAAATTCGTCACGCCGATCAGCAGGTCGCGCAACAGCAGCGACGTTTCCTCGGCGTGCTCGTCGACGAACTGCCGGTAGGCGCGCAAGTCCGCGAGCGCGTTCACCTGCATGCGCCGCTCGATGCGCCGCAGAACCGTCGCGCGCTTGTAGTGGTAGAAGTCGTGGCCCGTGCGGGCCCGCAGCGTCGTGAGAATGCCGCGCAGCAGTTGCTCGGCGTCGGAGGCGGGATCGCGCGGGAAATGCAGCTCCGGCGCCTCGGGCAGGCGAATCCTGCGCGCGTTCTGCCACAACTCGATCAGCTTTTGCGGCATCTCCGCGACCGGCAGCACGATGTCCGCCTGACCTGTCGCGATGGCGCTTTTCGGCATCTCGTCGTACTCGGCGTCGTCGGGGCTCTGGACGATCGTGACGCCCGCCTGTTCCTTGATCCTACCGATGCCCACCGCGCCGTCGCTGCCCGAGCCCGACATGACGATGCTGATCGCGCGCTCGCGATGATTCTCGGCGAGGCTGCGGAAAAACAGGTCGATGGCGACCGGGCGGCCGTGCGCGCGCTGGACGCTGGTGACGTTGAGAAAGCCGTCGGTCATCGCGAGATCGTTCGACGGTGAAATCAGATAGACGGCGTTCTGCTGGATCGGCGTCGGCTTGACGACCTGATGCACGGGCATCTGCGTCACGCGTTGCAGGACCTGGTCGGCGCGGCTTTCGTGTTTCGGAGAAAGGTGCAGCACGATCACGAAAGCCATGCCGCTGTCGTTCGGCATGTGCTCGAAAAAACGGATCAGCGCCTGGATGCCGCCCGCCGACGCGCCGATGCCGATCACCGGAAAGTTCAGCGGGGCCCGCTCGGGCGCGCCTCCCGCTCGTTCCGTTTCGGCAGCCTGCGACTTGTCGGTGTTCATGATCGGTCCGATGAGCGGCAACGCGCCGTCCGGAAAATGTTCTCGCCGGCGCCGCGCATGGGGCCGGTCGGTGTGCGCCGCGTGTCGTCTTTTTTAATTCTTGGACAGCCGCGGCCTTCTGGCGTCAGGGACACACGATCGCTCGATTGCTTGCGCGCGCGGATCTTGTTCCGCTACCTTTTATTGGCGCAGCAATGGGCGTTCCTGGCGTTGTCCTGGAGAGGCGGATTGACGGAAAAGAAGAGGCACGGCTCACAGTGCACGGACCGCCGGCGGACCCTCGCCCTGAAGCCACGCTTTCAGATCGCCGCGTTCCGAGAAGCGCGGCGCCGCCAGCCAGAAAATGAACTCGTCGCACCAATTGCCCCAGGCGTTTTCGTCGAAATCGAATTCTTCGTCGAGCCGGCCGCCGTCGCGCAGATACGCGCCCACGAGGCACGTCCCGTTCCAGTATGCGACCGTCACGTCGGTCAGCTCGGCGGTCGTGCCGGCCGGCAGATCGCGCAGCAGCATCGCCAGCTGGGCTCGGAAGGATGCGAAATCGTAGTTGGGCATCGGCGGCTCCGCGGTGGGAAACGAGTCATTGAAGCATGCACCCGGCCGTCAAGGCCGTCAATTTGCCACGGTCGATCCATTCGGCGTCAGGGTCAGCCAAATGCGCCCTTGTTCAGGTCCTTTTCGAAATCGGCTGTCCACCGCGTGCCATGCCCTATCCGATACGCCCGTTCCTTGAGCGTCGACTTGCGCACGATCGTCAGGTGGCCTTGCAGGGGATAGACATCGTCGACCATGTCGGTCGTATCGGTTTCCTGCAGGATGAAATCGTCCTCGGACAGGCGATGCCGGTGCAGGATGGCGACGAAATCGGTTTTTTCGTCCGGCGCGATCACTGACATAAGACGCCTCCTGTTTCGCACGTTGGCTCTTTTCAAATTAGCACACACATCGTCGGCCTGCCGGAAGATGAGAGCGGCGCCTGTGAGATGATCGGCGTTCCATGACGAAGCGAGCATCCATGAGACGCGCACTGGCAACCACACTGCTGTGCCTTTCGTTTTCGGTTTCGGTTGCGCCGATGGCGAGCGCCGCCGATTTCGCCTGCGGCACGCTGGAAGGCGCGGCAACGGCTTCTGCGGGCGGCGTGTTTGCGCTAAAGGAAGGTGAGCCGGTGGATCTGGTGCGCGAAGGCCGCCGGGTGCACGGCGCGCTGCACGTCTATCGCGACGACGCGGTGTATCGCGTGTACTGGCAGCCGCAGGGAAGCGCGGAGAATTACGTTCTGGCGACGGCGGGTGAAAACAGCGTGCGTCTCGTCGCGACACCGCCGCGCGGATCGCCCGTCGCGCAAGGCCCCGGAACGTTGCCGCGTCAACAGGTGCTGTCTTGTCCGTCGCTTGAGCGACCGCGTTCACGTCTAGGGCTTTTGCGTCGGGTTGCTGCCGGCCGCTCCACGCGACGGCGATGGCGACTGCGAACCGGCGCCCGCGCCCGCCGCGCCGCCCGACGTTCGCGTGCCGTTGCGCGCTTCGTCGTCGGCTGCCGAGTTGGGGTTGGGGGTCGTCGACTGCTGTTGCGGGCGGTTCAGCGCCTGCGTTTGCAGCAGTTTCTTCGTGCGGTCGTTGAGTTCCGCGTGCGCCGTGCCTGCCATGCACGCACCCAAGAGGCACATCATTGCTATGAGTCTGGTCATCGACGTCTCCTGTCGATCAGAGTTGGCGCTTTAGCGCCTTACTCTGATCCCATGCCGCGCAGCGGCCGTCGGCCAGAGTTAGCGGTTTAGCGCCTTACTCTGATCCCATGCCGCGCAGCGGCGGTCGGCCAGAGCTAACGCAGTACCACCGCCCTCACCGCCCGCGTTTCTAATCCGCGAGCACCTTCGCGATCGACTCGGCCACCGTGCCGACGTTCGTATCGTTCAGCCCCGCGACGCACATCCGTCCCGAACGCAGGATATACACGCCGAATTCCTCACGCAGCCGATCGACCTGCGCCGCCGACAGCCCCGTGTACGTGAACATCCCGCGCTGTTTCACATAGCGCGTCAGCGCCTCGCCGTGGACGTGGTCGCGCAAACCGTCGTGAATCGCGACGCGCATCCGCGCGATGCGCTGGCACATCGCCGCCAGTTCGCCCTGCCACGATTCCTTCAGCGCGGGCGTATTCAGCACGCGCGTGACGATCTTCGCGCCATGCGTCGGCGGATTGCTGTAGTTCGAGCGCACCGAGCCGGTCAGTTGCCCGAGCACGCGATGCGCCGCGCCCGCATCCTCGCAGATCACGTGCAGCCCGCCACACCGCTCGCCGTAAAGCGAAAAATTCTTCGAAAACGAATTCGCGACCAACGCCGGAATGCCGCGCCGCGCCAGTTCGCGTACGGCGAACGCATCGTCGTCGAGACCCGCGCCGAAGCCCTGATACGCCATATCCACGAATGGGAGCAAGTCGCGCTCCTGAAGCACGCCGATCAGCCGCTCCCACTGCGCGCGGTCCAGATCGACGCCCGTCGGGTTATGGCAGCACGCGTGCAGCAACACGATGCTGCGGGCCGGCAGCGCGTCGATGGCGGCGAGCATCGCGTCGAACTTCAGGCCGCCCGTCGCTTTGTCGTAGTACGGGTAGGTGTTCACCTCGAACCCGGCGCGCTCGAAGATGAACCGATGGTTTTCCCACGTCGGATCGCTCACCCACACCTGCGACTGTGGAAAGTAGCGACGGATGAAATCCGCGCCGACCTTCAACGCGCCCGATCCGCCGAGCGTCTGCACGGTCGCGATGCGTCCCTCCGCGCGCGCCGGATTCGTTTCGCCAAAGACGAGCGCCTGCACGGCGTCGCGATAGTGCGCGAAACCCGCCATCGGCAGATACGGCTTCGGGCCCGGCTCGTTCAGGATCGCCGCTTCGGCTTCACGGACGGCGCGCATGACCGGCAGGCGGCCGTCGTCGTCGAAATAGATGCCGATGGACAAATTGACCTTGCTCGTGCGCGGGTCCTTCTGGAAGTCCTCGTTGAGGCTGAGGATCGGGTCGCCGGGATAGGCGTCGATGTGTTCGAACATGATGTTGAGCAACCGGAGCGGGTGAGCGGAACGGCGGCCGGCCGGCGGCCGCCGACGGAAAAGCGCCGCGCAAAAGACACGCGGCGCCGGTGTGTCGATCAGCGATTATCGGCCACGACAGCTTTCGGTGCCGCAACGGCGGCGCGGGCCGTCCCCGCCGCGTGCGGACGGAACCGGTAGCTCACGCCGAGCACCGCGAGCCAGACCGGGATCAGGTACACGGAGAGCCGCAGTCCGGGCGTCGCGTACATGACGGCGAGCACGCCCGCGAGGAACGCGAGACACAAGTAGTTGGTGAACGGATAGCCGAGGCTGCGAAACGATGTCGGCTGGCCCGCCTTGCGCTTTTCACTGCGGAACTTGAGGTGAATGATGCTGATCATCGCCCAGTTGATGATGAGCGCCGACACGACGAGGCCCATCAGCAGTTCGAACGCGCGGCCGGGCATGAAGTAGTTGACGAGCACGCAGACGAAGGTCGCGAGCGCCGAGACGCCGAGCGCGGCGAGCGGAATGCCGCGCCGGTTCACCTTCAGGAGCGCGCGCGGCGCGTTGCCTTGCTTCGCGAGGCCGTACAGCATGCGGCTGTTGCAATAGACGCCGCTGTTGTACACGGAGAGCGCCGCCGTCAGCACGACGATGTTGAGCACGTGCGCGACGATATTGCTGTTCATCGCCTGGAAGATCAGCACGAACGGGCTACCGCCGGTCACGACCTTCTCCCACGGATACAGCGAGAGCAGCACGCCGAGCGCGCCCACGTAGAAAATCAGGATCCGGTAGATCACCTGGTTGGTCGCGCGCGGGATGCTGCGAGACGGATCGTCCGCTTCCGCCGCCGTGATGCCGACGAGTTCCAGGCCGCCGAACGAGAACATGATGACCGCCATCGCCATGACGAGGCCGGAAACGCCGTTCGGGAAGAAGCCGCCGCGCTGCCACAGGTTCGCGATGCTGGCCTCCGGCCCGGCGTGCCCGGACGCGAGCAGATAGCCGCCGAACGCGATCATGCCGACGATCGCGAGCACCTTCACGATCGCGAACCAGAATTCCATCTCGCCGTAGGACTTGACGCTCGTCAGGTTGATCGCGTTGATGACGCCGAAGAACACGAGCGCCGAGACCCAGGTCGGAATGCCCGGCCACCAGTACTGGACGTAGATGCCGACCGCCGACAGCTCCGCCATGCTCACGAGCACGTACAGCACCCAGTAGTTCCAGCCCGACATGAAGCCCGAAAAGTGGCCGCAGTATTTGTCGGCGAAATAGCTGAACGAGCCCGCCACCGGTTCGTCGACGACCATCTCGCCCAGTTGCCGCATGATCAGGAACGCGATCGCGCCGGCGATCGCGTAGCCGAGCAGCACGGACGGGCCCGCCATCTTGATCGTTTGCGCGATGCCGAGGAAAAGCCCCGTACCGATCGCGCCGCCCAGCGCGATCAGCTGGATATGGCGATTCTTGAGCCCGCGCTTGAGCTCCTCGCCGTGTGCGACGTCACTGCCCTCTTTGATCTGGTTGCCTGAAACCATCAGTGCGTGTCTCCGTAGTTCTCGTTGAATCGGGCGCGCTTGCGGTCCTTGTCCGGATGCCAGCGGCGCGCTGCGAGCCGTCCGCGTTCGTGGCGCGGGCGGTCGTGTCGGGGGTGTCGCGTGCCATCGCGCGCTCTCGGGTGCTCTTGATCGTCAGCGCGAAATTAAATTTCCGCACCATCGTGCTGCATCGCCGCCCGAAGAGCCCAATTCTAGCCGACGCCCCTTTCCCGAGCGGCTCCCAGTGTATATTCGAGATGGCAAAATAGGATTTCATAAGACGCAGTGGCAAACCCTAGCTCATGCACCAAGATTTCTCCTAAGGGCCATTCAAGGAAACAAAAGTGCATAAACTCGCCCTCGACCGCATCGACCTTCGCCTGCTTGCTGTTCTGCAGGAGCATGGCAGGATGTCCAACCTCGAACTCGCGCAGACGATCAAGCTCTCGCCCGCCCAGACGCTGCGCCGTCATCGGCGGCTCGAGGAAATGGGCGTGATCCGCCGCTACGAAACGCGGCTTGACGCCGAAAGCCTCGGCTTCGGCGTCGTCGCGTTCATTCAGGTGACGATGGAGCGCGGTCATATCCGCGATCTGCTCAAGTTCAAGGAATTCGTCGAAAAGCTCGCGCAGATCCAGGAATGCTTCTCCGTGACGGGCGACATCGACTACGTGCTGAAGGTCGTCGCGCGCGATCTGAAAGCGCTCTCCGAATTCCTGCTCGACACGCTGATGCGCATTCCCGGCGTGAGCCGCGTGCAGTCGATCGTCTGTCTCGACGAAATAAAGGGCACGAGCGCGATGCCGCTCGACGCCTGAATTGCTCGCGGTCAGATTTTCCGGTACGACGAATAGCGGTGAATTGGACGGGAAAACCGCCCTTGTTCGGACGATTGAAATGCCGGTCGCGCCCTCACACTGAGCCTCATCCACTCAGGAGGACGCCGACATGTCGCAGATCATTGATGGAATCGCCGCAACCGCCAGTCTCGCAGTCGCAACCGACACGGCGCCGCGCAGTGTAGCCGCCAGCCACCCCGCGTCGATCGTCGCATCGACGGCGTCCTTCCCCGAACTGCCGATGACGCACGCCGAGCTTCTGCACGCGCTGCAAAACGCATCGGACAACATCATGCGGCTCGCCGGCCAGGTTCGCGCGAGCGCACCCGACGCTGTCGAAGCCCGCGCAGACGAACTCGCGATGGCCCGCGAACGCGCGCTGGCGCACACGATCATCGACCGTCTGCTGGCTTTGCCGGCCGCGCCTGTCCATCACTGACCACAGATACCGGGCGCTCACCGCGCTTTAGCCACGCTTCGGGGAAAGCAAATGAACTACTGGATGATCGTCGTCGGAATCTGGATGATGTTCGCGTTTTGCGTCGTTTTGTTCATCCGCGGCGCGCAGGTGCGCGATCCGGCGATTGGCCGCAAGGCGGAAACGCCTGCGGACAGCGACGGCGCCGACGCCTTCGCGCTCGGCCGCGCCCGCTCGTACCAGGCGGACTGAGCGCACAGTCGGCGAGCGCCGGCGCGTTGATTCATATCGCTTCATGAGCCGCGTCGGGCGACGCGGCTTTCACGCTTTTCTCACATCGCCGAGAGCGCGGCCCGCAGGCCGAGCAGGTAGCTCTCCACGCCGAATCCGCAAATCTGCCCCTTCACGATCTCCGCGAACACCGACTTGTGGCGGAACTCCTCGCGCGCGTGGATGTTCGACATGTGAATCTCGACGATGGGCACGGTCAGGATCGCGAGCGCGTCGCGGATGCCGTAGCTGTAGTGCGTCCACGCGCCGGCGTTGATCAGCACGGCGGCGGCGTTCTCGGAATACGCCTGGTGAATGCGCTCGCACATGTCGCCTTCGCTGTTCGTCTGGTAGCTCTCCACGTCCACGCCGAGTTCCTTGCCGAGCGCCTGCAGCTTCGCGTCGATTTCGGCGAGCGTGACGGTGCCGTACTGCGCCGGATCGCGCTTGCCGAACATGTTGTGGTTGATGCCGTGCAGCATCACGATCTTTTTCATGGGATTTCCTTCGGTTGAACGGATTCGAATCGGGTGGACGGCCCGGGCGCGCGTAGCGCGCGGCGACTGGCGCATTTTAATTCGCGGACAGCCTGCGGGTCGAACGTCTCGCGGGGAAAGGGAAACGGCGCGCGCGACGCCCGTCGCCGCTCCGAAGGCGCCCGGCCGTGTCGCGCCGCACAGCGGCGCGACACCGCCCACAGGTCACGCGGAGACTTTCGCCAGTTTCTCGTCCGCGACGGTTTGCGCGCGCAGCCGGTCGTACTCGGATTTCTCGATCGGCACGGCGTCGGGTTCGCCGAGCTGGCTCATCGGGATGCGGTACGTCTCGCGGGCGCTCCATGCCGCCAGCGCCGCGATGACCGTCACCGCCAGCGCGATCGAGCCGACCGTCATCGGGATATTGTTCGATCCCGGCGGCGCGACCGTGGCGAAGAGCGCAGGCAAGAGCGCCGTGATGAGCGTCCCGACATTCTGCGCGATCGCCATCGCCGAGACGCGCGAGCGGGTCGGAAACAGTTCCGGATAGAAGCTCGGGAAGATCGCGTTGTAACCCTGGTACACCACGCCCCACATCAGGAGCGACATCACGAACGCAATCGGCACGCTGTGGATGCTGATCGCCCACAGGTAGCCGAACGAGAGCAGCCCTGAACCGATCGCGCCGACGGCCACCGGAATCTTGCGGCCGATCCGGTCCGACAGGTCGCCGACGTAGGGAATCACCAGCACCGCGACGATATTCCCGACCACCGGAATCCACAGATACACGCTCTTGCTGAACCCGATGCCGTAGGACGGCTGGACCGCGTAGGCCGCGCCGAAGATCGTCGTGACGACCGGGATCACGTTCATCAGCGCCATGCACACGACGCGCAGCATGTCCTTCCAGCTGTATTTGAACGCTTCCTTGATCGGCGACTTCGGCACCGCGGACGCGTCCGCTTCCTTGGCGAAAGCCGGCGTTTCGTCGACTTCGCGGCGGATGATGTAGCCCGCGAACAGCACGCCGGCCGACATCAGGAACGGGATGCGCCAGCCCCACGAATTGAACGCGTCATCCGGCATGAAGTAAGCGAGCGGCAGGAACACCGCGGCCGCCATGATCTGTCCGGCCTGCACGCCTTGCAGCGTGAAGCTCGCGTAGTAACCGCGACGGCCGAACGGCGCGTGTTCGAGAATCATCGAACTGGCGCCGGAGATTTCACCCGCGACGGCAAAACCCTGGATCAGGCGCAGCACGACGAGCAGCGCCGGCGCCGCCATGCCGATCTGGTGATACGTCGGCAGGAGGCCGACCGCCATCGTCGACGCACCCATCATGAACATGCAGATCAGAAGCACGGTTTTACGGCCGTGCGTATCGCCCCAGTGACCGAGGACGAACGCGCCGATCGGCCGCGCGACATAGCCGACGCCATACGTCGCGAGCGACGCGACGATCGCGATCTTCGGATTGCCCGACGGAAAGAACAGTTGCGGGAAGATGAGCGCGGCCGCCTGCGCGTAGATGAAGAAGTCGTAGTATTCGAGCGCCGAGCCGATCCAGCCACTCGCCGTCGCCTTCCTGGTCTGCTTGCGATGATGGTCGTCGGGGGCATCCGGCCCGCCGGCCGACAGCGTTTTTGTTTCCATGTTGTCTCCGTATCGACCAGTTGCGGGCGCTGTCGATCAGAGTCAGCGCGTTGGCGCTACCCGTCCCGTGCGTCTCACTCTGGTCTTCTGCAAGTTAGTTGCTTTGAGAATCGGTGGACCGGCTTCTGAGGCCGACGCTTCAAACTGACTGCGGCAGATTTTTACCACGGGCAATCCGCCTTTGCTTGCCTTCCGTTCATTCTTGCGTGCGCTCCGCCATCGACGGAGCGGGAAACATTGAAAAGAACCGCCTTCCGATGATCTCGCTTGCTTCCCCGCCTTACGATGAGGCAAAACCCGATGACGGGGACGAAAGACATCGCGCGCGCGGTTGTGCGTCGCAATGGGCGTGCCGGAAGACGATCGCTCCACGGCGGAAAAGCACGTGCGCCGTCGGAAAAGCGCGTCCGTCAACATAGGGCGGTTCAATAGTCCTTCGGCTGGCGGGCGCGCAACGTCCTCGGCTTCGTGTCCTTCTTTTCGCGCCAGTCGCGCAGCGTATCGAGCGCCACCGAGTTGCGGATGTACCGATGCCAGATAAAGCTGAGGTCGAAGGTCAAAATCGCGAGCCACCATAGATAGAGAAACAGCAGCAAGGCCAGCACGAACGGCCAGAGCGGCGGCGACGGTTCGGCGGTGGACGAGCCGGGATAGGCATGGAGGACGGCCAGCGCGGTGATCGCGGCGCCGATGCCGATCATGACGCGCCGGCCGAGACGCGGCCGACGCGGCAGCAGCCAGCAGACGAACGCCGGAAGAAGCGCGACCGTCACGAGGAAGGCGCCGCCCGGCGCGATACCGAATAGCGGCGTCGGCGTGCCGCGTTCGAGGAACGGCGCTGCGAGGAACGCGCTGACTTGCGGCGGCACCATCCACAGGCAGAACGCGGCGCCCAGCGCAAATATGCCGGCCGACAGCACGAGCCAGCGCCCGCGCGACTGCTGGACGAGACGCGGCAGCCGGCTCGCCACCGTGACGCCCGTCAGCAACGCGGCGAGCGCGATCACCGTATGGACGACATCGGTCATGGTCCAGCCCTTCTGCGACAGGAACTGCGTCGTTCCCTTGAACATCACGTACACCGCCGCGACATGCAGCGCGATCGCGAGGAGATATGGAATGGAGAGGCTGACCACGCTCATGAGCGGTTTATTGCCCGGCGGCTTCGTGGGCGGCCCGCCCGCCGCCGCCAGCGATACATTCGGCAACACGACATCGTCGACGAAATGGCGGAACAGGTCCGTGTCCGACCAGTAATCGGTATGCGCCTTGCCCGGTAGCGGATAGCGGCTGAATCCGTAGTCGTCGTCGAAACCGAACTGGAACGCGCCGCAGCGCGCTTCGCGCAGGAAGCGCCGCGCCGTGTCGAGTTGAAAGCCGATGGGGTCGCCGAAGTCGTAATAGTTGCGCCACTTGATCGGCTGCGGCAGCCGCACGCGCGTGCTGCCGTCTTTCGCCTTGAGCAGCACCGGCTTGTCGGCGCTCCAGGTCTCGAAGGCATCGGTTTGCAGCGCGCCGCCGGGAACCGGGTTCGGCCACAGGCGCGGCCACAGGATGATGTGCTTGTCGATTGGCGAACCGATGGTCATGAAGCCGCGCACGTATTCGATCCAGCCATAGCGGTGACGGCCTTGTCCCGGCGCGGAGGCAAGCGCGTCGAGCATCGCGAGGAAGCTGATCACCGTCCCTTCGCTGTGCGCGATGACGTGAATCTCGGGGCTGCCCGGATAGCGGTCGCGGAAATGCTCGACGATCGTGGTGAGCGCGTCATGGAAGCGATCCACGATCTCTTTCCGATACGACTGGAACTCGGCGACGAGCTGGACATCGCCAATGTAATCGGTCAAAAGCGGCGCGAGGTCGAACTTGAAGATGCCCGCTTTGCCCGCGACCCAGAGCAGGTTCTCCATCACGTCGACGGCCTCGACGATCTCTTCGGTGACGCCCGCCACCATGTCGAAATCGGCGCCCGACACCTGGCACACGGACTGTTCGACCTGACCGCGGTAGAGCGCCTGCGCGCGGCCGACGATCGTGCGTCCCCAGGCCTTGCTCTCCTCGAGCGTATCGCCCATCGTCACGACGCCGCGCGGCACGTCCGCCCAGTAGACTTCCGCGAAGCCGACTTTCCAGAGCGGGTGCGTCTCTTCGACATCGAGCTGGCTCACGTACACCTGACCGCAGCTGCCGACGCTGAAGAAACCGAGCGGCATGACGGGAAGCGGCGGATCGCTCAGCTTGCCGAGCCGGTGAGCGACGGTGCGGATCGTATCGAAGCGCCGCTGGTTGCCCACGCCGTGAATCGCGACGACGATCTGTTCCAGCGGACGCCCGGAAAAGGCGCTTTGCGTCGACGGCTGCGGCTCGGTTTCGGATTCCAGTCCGGCGGTCGTATCCACTTCCGGTCTCCTGATGATCGCGCGTGGGTCGGCTGGCCCGCACCGTTGCGCTCGCGCGAAAAGCCTTCGCCGACTTGCCCCGCATCCAATGAGAGAAGGAACAAGCGGGCTCTTCATTATGGTTCGTTTTGCGCGGTCTACAAGGACGACGCTCACGAACGCTCGTTCCCACGACGCCGCCGGGCAACGCGCGCTAGCGCACATAAAACACGGCCCGGAATGGGAAGCGACGTGCGCGGGTACTACAGTGATTTGCAGTCGCCCATTCCGAACGAAGGAGCGCGTCATGAGCGAGATGCAAAAAGCGGTGATCGTCGGCAGCCGGGAGATCGGCGGCAATCACGAGAAGTCGATCAACGACTACACGTGGCGCTTTCTTGCACAGGGCGATTCATGGTTTTCGCTGGGCGCGTCGCTGGCGGTTCCGCCCGACGTGCTGCCGCCGAACGGCAGCGTGCTGTTCTGGTTCAGGCTTCCGGACTCCTCCATCATCGTGAACTCGGCCTATCCGGGAAAGACGCTGGAAAAAATGGTCGATCCGACTTGGGAAGTCCATTTCAAGCGGCTCCTGAGCGGCCCCTTCGCCCACGAATTCGATGCGATCTTCCTGTCCGCGGGCGGCAACGACTTCATCAACGCGATCAGCATCGACCCCGCGACCACCGATGAAAACCTGAAGCCGCGACGTCTCTTGAAGGCCAAGGCCGAATGGTCCGGGCAAGGCCCGGCGCGCTACGTGGATGCGGACGGCTGGAAACGCTTCACCGAGCGTCTGACCGGCTACTACGACACGCTGCTCGAATGGCGCGACCGCGGCGACGGCGACGGCAAGACGCCCAATCGCGGCATCCCGATCTTCACCCACGCCTACGACTACGCCACGCCGCGCGACGCGCCCGTGTTCGTCGGTCCGAAGAAGTTCGGGACCTGGCTTTGGGAGCCGTTCAACCGGCATCAGATTCCGCCGGAAGATCACATCGGCCTCGTCCACTTTTTCCTCGACGCGATGCACGACTTCCAGTCGCAACTGAACGACGCGCTCGTTGCAAGAGGCAACGCGGTCGAGTATCCGAACATCCTCGCCGTCGATTTCCACGGCGCGCTGAAACCGGCGGCGGCCGCAACGAATCGCGAAGATGCGTCGTGGGAAAACGAAATCCATCCCACCAGCGACGGCTACGCGACGCTCGCGCAAAAGTTCGGAAGCGAGGTGGTCAGTCGGCTGCGGCGCGCCCGCATCGCGTGGAGCAACGTTCGCGTTGGGCGCAGCGGGCAAGCGTTCATCGCAAGTGCGCGATCACCGCGTGAGCGACCGCGTCGGGTGTTTCTCTCGGCGGAAAATGACCGGCGCCGTCCAGCAGCACGCGCGCGTATCCCGCGGTAAAACAGGCGTCCTGTCCCGCCGACGACGCCGGCTCGTCGCATAGATCGACGGCGCCCTGCAGCATCAGCGTCGGCGTGTCGAGGCGGTCGATGCCACGCAGCCGCGCGTAGAGCGCATCGTAGTCGGGGTCGCTCGGCTCGTCCTTGCGCCAGCGGCGCCGGTAACCGTTCAGCGTGATCGGCACCCAGTCGGGATTCTCGAAGGCACGCGCCGTGACGTCGAATTCGGCGTCGTCGAACCAGCCGGGCGGCGACCACGTGTCCCACTGGATGCGCGCAAAGCCTTTCGGATCGGCGCGGATGAGCGCGGGTGCATCGTCGAGCGTCATGAACCACTGATACCAGAACTTGCGCGCCTGCGAGAAGCCCGGCAGTTCAAATGCGCCACGCGGCTGGAAAGCGAGCGCGAGCGCCGCGATGCGCCGCACGCGCGCCGGAAAGAGCGCCGCCAGCGTGTAAGCCGCCCGCGCACCCCAGTCGTGGCCGACGACATCGAACGTGCGAATCTCAAGCGCGTCGGCGAGATCGATGGCGTCCTGCGCGAGCGCGACGGCCGAGCCATCGCGCACGGTGTCGTCGTGCAGGAAACGCGTGGCGCCGAAGCCGCGCAGTTCGGGAACGATCGTGCGCAGTCCCGCATCGTTCAGCCGGCTCGCGACGGGTTCCCAGGCGCGCGCCGCGTCGGGCCAGCCGTGCAGCAGAAGCACAGGCGGCCCGTCGGGCGGACCCGCTTCGGCATAAACGATGTCGAGCTTCGATGTCTTCGCATGCAGGTTGAAATCGAGCATGGTCCGCCTTCGCCGGAAAGGAGGAAACCATTCTAGCGAAGGCGTGCGTATCGCGTTTCCCGGAAGCACGGTGGGCTTTCACGCATGCGCCCACGTGCCGTTCGTCTTTGTTGCGATGCAGTGTCGAAAGTCCGGTGGGTTAAGTGCAAACCCTCATACGCGACCCGAATAACATGGCTATCCTTGTCCCGGCCAACTCGCTGCCCTTTTTCTGGTGAATTGACCCGGGAGGCGTGTTTGAAGCGACATCGCGCCGCATTGTCGAAGCGGGTTTCGCAGCGTGCACGCGTTCGACCCGCACGCCGCTTCCCTTCCCGACGGGCGCTTAGCGGAGCCCAAACATGCAGTTGCCAAAAACGCTTCTCGGCGGTGCCAAGGATCTGTTGCCTGACTATGTATTCTTGAGCATGTCTCATCGGCAAAAGATCGGACGCTTTCCGAACCTGATCAAGCCGACCACATTCAACGAGAAGATCCTTTACCGCTGCCTGCATCCCGATCCCCGGTATGCGGACCTCACCGACAAGCTCACCGTCCGCGACTACGTGAAGTCGAAGATAGGCGAGCAGTATCTGATCCCTTTGATCGCCGAGCCCGACGCGTTCGACAGAGACGTATTCGACGCGCTTCCATCGGCTTTCGTGATGAAGGCGAATCACGGAAGCAGCTTCGTCAAGGTCGTCAAAAACAAGTCGCAGGCCACCTTCGAAGAACTGGCGGCGCTTGCCGATCAATGGTTATCGAAGGACTTCTATCGCGTGGCACGCGAGCGGCATTACCACGCGATCAAGCATCGGATCTATTTCGAAACGCTGTTGCTCGACGAGCGCGGCGACGTTCCCGCCGACTACAAGCTGCATATTTTCGCGGGTGCGGGCGGGCGCAGGACCGTTTGCATCTGCGTGATTTCAGACCGATTCAATGAACATCCGCGCGGCGATTTCTACGACGCCCAATGGAATCTGCTCGACATCGGCATCGGCCATTTCGAGCGCAGCAAGTCTCCCGATCCGCGCCCGGAAAACCTGTCGATGCTGCTCGATATCGGACAACGGCTGGCGGAAGACTTCGAATACGTGCGGGTCGATCTTTACTCGCCGCGAGGCCGCGTCTATTTTGGCGAACTCACCTTCACGCCCGGCGCGGGTGTGCTTCAGCTTCGGCCGGACAGCGTCGATTACGAGTGGGGCACGTATTTTCAGTTGCACGAGCACGCCGAAGCCACGCTGGATTCGGCGCCCGCTGGCCGGATGCCGAACGGCGCCGGCGAATGATCGCCTGACGCACGTTCACTGCGCTTCGCCGCCGGCCATCGTCTGAATGATGGTCTCAAGCTGCGCACTCATCGGCAGGTTGAGGCTCGTGCCCGACGGCAGTCGGCGCAGGAACCAGCGCTTGTATTGACGATCGATTTCTCCATCCGCCGCGAGTTCCTGGAAGGCATCCTTCACGACCTGCGCGAGTTGCGGGTCATCCTTGCGGAACATGATGCCGTAGGGATCATAGGAGAGATAGTCGCCCACGACGCGATACTCGCCGCCCGAGCCGGCATGTTCCGCGATCAGTCCGTAGAGCAGCACGTCGTCGGTGGCGAACGCGTCGGCCTGGCCGTCGGTCACTTGCGCGAAGCCCTGCGCGTGGTCGGGCACCACCTGCAAGCGGATGCCGAGCCGGAACTTCCGGTCCAGATCGCGCAGCGCCTTCTCGTTCGTGGTGCCGGCCGTCACCGCCACCTTCCTGCCCGCGAGGTCACGAAACGAGGCGATCGGCGAGCCTTTCTTCACCATCACCTTCGTGCCGGCCACGAAGAAGATCGGCGAGAACGCCACGCGTTTCTGGCGCTCCAGATTGCTGGTCGTGGAGCCGCATTCGAGGTCGACCCGGCCGCTCGCCACCGCGTCGATGCGATTGTCGGACGTGACCGGCACCCACTGGATGGTCAGGGTCCGGTTGACCGCATCCTCGATCGCCGACACCAGTGACTTGCACAGTTCGATCGAGTAGCCGATCGGCAGGTTGCGCGCGTTCAGGTAGGAGAACGGCACCGAGGCGTCGCGATAGCCCAGCGCGATCGTGCCCGCCGCGCGCACCTTGGCGAGCGTGCCGGTCAGCGCGGCCGGCGCCAGGTTGTCGGGAACCGGGGCGGACGGCTGCGCGTCGTCCGCTCTCGCGGCCGGGCAGGCGATCAGCAACCCTGCGATGGCGAGCATCGACCACAATCGCGGCGTCTTCATGGCTCGCTCCCCGTCAGGTCTCTGCCGGATGCGCGATCGTCGACTCCAGTTCGGCTTCGATGCGCGCCGCGTTGGCCTCGGCATCGGCTTCCGACAAGAGTTCGCCTTCCCACTTCGCGACCACCGCGCTCGCGATCGAGTTGCCCACTGCATTCGTGGCCGAACGGCCCATGTCGAGGAACGTATCCACGCCGAGGATCAACAGCAACCCCGCCTCGGGGATGCCGAACTGGTTGAGCGTGGCCGCGATCACCACGAGCGACGCACGAGGCACGCCCGCCATCCCTTTCGACGTCAGCATCAGGATCAGCAGCATCGTCAGTTGCGTGCCCAGCGCGAGGTGGATGTTGTACGCCTGCGCGATGAACAGTGTCGCGAACGTGCAATACATCATCGAGCCGTCGAGATTGAACGAATACCCCATCGGCATCACGAAGCTGGAGATCTTGCGCTTCACGCCGAAGCGATCGAGCGCGTCGAGGATTTTCGGATACGCGGCCTCGGAACTCGCGGTCGCGAACGACAGCATGAACGCCTCCTTGATGAGCGCCAGCAGCCTGAACACGCGCGGTCCGAGGAACAGGAAACCGGCCGCCGCGAGCAACGCCCACAAGAGGAAGAGGCTGAGGTAGAAATCGCCCATGAAGACCGCGAACTTCAGCAGGATCGTCAGTCCGTTGACCGCCACGGTCGCGGCCATCGCGGCCATCACCGCGAGCGGGGCGAGCTTCATCACATAGCCGGTGATCTTCAGCATGACGTGCGAAAGCTGGTCGATGGCCGCCACGAGGATCTTGCCCTTCTCACCGAGCGCGGCAAGCGCGATGCCGAAAAACATCGAGAACACGACGATCTGCAGGATCTCGTTGTTCGCCATCGCCTCGGCGAAGGACCTCGGAATCATGTGCCCGACGAAGTCCTTGAGCGTGAATTTGGATGTTGCCAGATTCGCCGATGCGCCGATGTCCGGCAGCGGCAGTCCGAGATTCTCGCCGGGCTTGAGCAGGTTGGACATCAAAAGGCCGAGGAGCAGCGAGACCAGCGAAGCGGTGACGAACCAGCCGAGTGCCTTCGCGAAGACGCGTCCGACCGAGGCCGCGTCGCCCATGTGCGCGATGCCGACGACGAGCGTCGAGAACACGAGCGGGCCGATCACCATCTTGATGAGGCGCAGGAACACGTCCGACACCAGCGAGATATAGCCCGCGATCTCGGTGGCCGTCTTCCTGTCCGGAAAACTCGTGTAGATCATGTAGCCGATCCCGATGCCCAGCAGCATCGCAATCAGAATCCAGATGGCCGCGGCATTCTTTCCTTTCATCTCGAAGCCTCCATTCACTGCAGTTTATTTGCGGATGGCAAGGTCGAAACAGGATGCGACAGGCGTTGCACGGGATGCTACAGACTACGTTCGAGGCGGCGCTCGCGATTCGCCGGGGCGCGGGAGCGCGACCCGCTCCCGACAGCTTACGGCAGATTGTCGAATAGCGTACAGCGTCGCGACGACCGGCCGGCGCAGACGCGGTTTTGGATCGAAAAAGAGGTCGGCCTAGGCATTTTCCAGGGCTGCTATCCGGCGTTCATCGCGAAAATGCCCGTCGAGCGTGCGCTCGACGGGCATTTCGGTGAGCTCCAACGTCGCGGTGATGATCTTCGGCAGCGCGGTGGCCTTGTTCACTCTGCTGCCGCTGCGCGATCGCTACAGCGGAAGCGCTGCGGTGAGCGTCGTGCTCACGCGCGCCGCGTCGCGAGTTCCGCGCCTTGCCGCAACGCTTCGAGCAAACTGCCTTCATCGGCGATGCCCTTGCCCGCGATGTCGAACGCGGTGCCGTGATCGACCGACGTGCGGATCACATCCAGCCCGACCGTCACGTTCACGCCCGCTTCGAGTCCGAGCACCTTCACCGGGCCGTGTCCCTGATCGTGATACATCGCGACGACGAGATCGAAGTCGCCGCGTCCCGCGCGATAGAACAGCGTGTCGGCGGGAAGCGGGCCGGTGACGTCGAGCCCGCGTTCCTGCAACACCTTCACCGCCGGAATGATCTTTTCCTCTTCCTCGCCATAACCGAAAAGGCCGTTCTCGCCCGCGTGCGGATTGATCCCGCACACGCCGATGCGCGGTTTCGCGATGCCCGCCTTCACGAGCGTCGCGTTGCCGCGCTCGATCGTGCGCTGGACGAGTCCCGGCTCGATCTTGCGAATCGCGTCGATGATGCCGATGTGCGTCGTGACATGGATCACGCGCAGTTGCGGCGCGACGAGCATCATCGACACTTCGTCAATGCCAGTGAGTTGCGCGAGCATCTCCGTGTGGCCGGGGAACTTGTGGCCGCCCGCGTGCAGCGCTTCCTTGTTGAGCGGCGCGGTGCAGATCGCGTCGATCTCGCCGGCCTGCGCGAGCTTCACGGCGCGCGCGATGTACTGGTACGCGGCGTCGCCGGCGACCGCCGACAACGCGCCGAACGGCAGGTCGTCGGGAATCAGGTTCAGATCGATGCAGTCGATCGTGCCCCGCTCGTATCGCGCCTGCGACGCCGTTTCGATGCGGCGCACCTTCGCCGTGCCGCCCACGATTTCGTTCGCGCGTTCGAGCCGGCGCGCATCGCCGATCACGAGCGGGCGGCATTGCGCGTAGACCGCGTCGTGCGTCAGGCTCTTGACGATGATTTCCGGGCCGACGCCGGTCGCGTCGCCCATCGTGATGCCGATTACGGGAAGATAGTTGCTCATGATGTCGTTTCGATTCGGTTGGGTGTTTCAGCGCGCGGCGACGGTGGCCGCTGCGCTTCGTTCGGGTTCCGGCGCGCCGCGCAGGTGCAGGTAGGCGCCGTAGAGCGCGTGCTCGCTGCCGAAGGCGCCCGCTTTCGTGACGATCGCCGGCAGGGGCGCCGTGCCCGGCCGCGCGACCGCGACGCCAGCCTCGACTTCCGCCAGCAGTTCCAGACTGCCGATGTTCACGGCCGCGAGCATCGCGCGCGCGGTTTCGCCGCCGGTCGCGATCAGGCCGTCGAGATGCGCGAAATGCGGCGCGACGAGCGCGGCGAGCGTCGTCGAAAGATGGGCGCCCTCGGCGGGATCGAAGGCGTCGTCGCGGCCGATGCGCACGATCAGGTCCGCGCCCGCTTCCAGCCGCGCACCGATGCGGCCGAGCCACTCGCCCCACGTTGGATGATCCGCGCCTTCGCGCAGCACCGCGGGCGGCACGATCAGCTCGGCCACGCCGGCGCGCTCGCGCAACATCGCGCACTGGCGCTCGGAAACGGCGGACAGGCTGCCGACGAGAATCAGGATCGCGCCCGCCGACTTCGCCACTTGCCTCGCGGACAGCGTTTCGCTGTCGAACAGATTCGGCAGCGCGGCCAGTTCGCGCGCGAGACCGCCCGAGCCGACCCAGAACAGCGGCTCGCTCATCGCAGCCGTGGCGCGTGCGAGCGCGTTCAGGTCGTCGCTGGTTTCAGCATCGACGATCAGCGCCTGGATTCCATTCGATGCCGACGCCGCGATTTTTTCGCGCAGCGCGTCGGGCGCGCCGCGCAGGGCGTCGACGGACAGCACTTCGGTGCGCAGGTTTTCGGCTTGCAGCAGCGCCGCGAGACCCGCGTCGCGGCCTGCGTTTTCCAGCTGCCACGTCTCGGTCGATTCCAGCGGCGCGCCGTGAACGAGCACGCGGCCTTCGCGCACCGTGCGGCCGGTCGCCGGAAACGCGGGCGCGACAATCGCCAGGCCCGCGAGCGGTTGCAGCGCGGCGACTTCGGCGGTCCAGTTGCCGCGCAAGGTCGAGTCGATCTTCTTGTACAGCCGGCGTCCCGGCGACTGCAACGCGCGCCACGCGGCCGCCGTGCGCTCCGCCGCTTCGGCCGGCGTGAGGCGGCGCGTGTCGGTATCGGCGGCGATGACGGTCGCGGTCGTGTCGATGCTCGTCCCGGCGGACGTCGCGTCCAGCGTCACGACCGTGCGCCGTCCCGCGCCCGCGAAGCCGATCGCGCAGTCGGCGGCGCCGGACAGATCGTCGGCGATGATGAGCAAGCCCGTCGTCATTGCGTCGCCTCGCGCGTGATCCGCCGTTCGCTGACGCGCTTCGCCACCGCCGCCGTCAGGATCGGCGAGACGATCGCCGTGACCACGACGCACGCGGCCACCAGCAGCGTCGCGCTCTTCGCGGCTTCGGCGTAGACGGGATTGGCCGCCGCGATCAGCGCCGGAACGGCCGCCGCGTTGCCCGCCGTGTTCGCCGCCGCCGTGCCCGCGACGCCCGTGCCGCCCGTCAGACGATCGGTGAGATAGAGCGGAATGCCGGTCACGACGACCACCGCGAGTCCCAGCCCGATGCCGAGCAGCCCGGCTTGCCAGACCTTGTGCAGATCGAGGCTCGCGCCGAGCGCCAGCGCGAAGAACGGGATCATCACGGGCACCGCTTTGGCGAGAAAATCGCGCATTTCGCGGTCGAGGTTGCCGAGCAGCATGCCGAGCGCGAGCGGCAAGATGCTGCCGACGAGCGTCGGCCACGGAAACGCCGACAAGCCCGCGACGCCGAGCGTCACCATCGTGAGGAACGGGCCGGATTCGAGCGACATGATCGTGTACGCGCCCACGTCTTCCGACTTGCCGTACTGGCCCATCAGCGCCATGTAGAGGCCGCCGTTGGTATCGTTCATCGCGGCGACGACGGCGAGCGTCGAAATGCCCGCGAACAATCCCGACGACACCGGCTGCTCGCCGAGAAAATGCCCGAGCACCACGCCGACGACGATCGCCGTGCCGACTTTCGCGGCAAAGAGCGCGCCGCCTTTTTTCAGCAGATAAGGCGTCGCCTTGACGTTGATGCTCGCGCCCATGCAGACGTAGAACACAGCGAGAATCGGCAGCGCGCCGGTGAAGAGCGCGTTCGTGAACGAGCCGAAGAACTTCGGCATGCCGGGCAGAAAAGTCGCGACCAGCGAACCGATCAAAAGCGGCACGATCATCATGCCGCCGGGCACGCGCTCCACTGCGCGCTTGATGTAAATCTGGGCCATCCTTGTCTCCCACTTGAGTTACGTGCGTGAACCGATCATTTTGTGATTGAACCAACCAAACGGGAGTGTAGGCGTTCTGCGCGATCCGCGCAATTTGATCGGGATCGGGGTTTTCACCAATGAGAGGTCGGTCAGTTTTCGCATGAAATGATCGAATCGGTCATTTTTTAGAGCCGAGTGCGTCGTCGTGGACGATTGAGCATTCCGCGCGCCCGCGTTGTCGTGCGCAAGCGGCGATTCGCTACACTGTGCGCCGCCCGGATCACAACCACATTCACAGGGACTCCATGAAAGTTGCGAAACGCCGCGAGGCGATGCTGCAAGCCGTGCTCTCGGGCATGAACGACGTGAGCGCGCTGTGCGAGCATTTCGGCATGTCGGAGGCGACCGTGCGGCGCGACCTGCGCGCCCTCGCCGACGAACGGCGCATCGTGCGCACCTATGGCGGCGCGGCGTCGGCGGCGTCGGTCGGCATGCACGAGCCGGAGGAATCGCTCGATACGCGCAGCGAAAGCTTTCGCGAGCAGAAGGAAGCGATCGCGCGCGTGGCGGTGGCGCACGTGCAGGACGGCGACACGATCTTCCTCGACGGCGGCACGACCACCGCCGCGCTCGCGCGCTGCCTCGCGGGCCGCGACGGCATCCACGTGATCACCAACAACCTGCTCGCGGTGAGTTTGCTCGCCCCCGCCGACGTCCCGGTGACGCTGATCGGCGGCGACGTGCGTCCGTCGAGCATGAGCACGCTCGGACCGCTCGCGCAGATCGCGCTGTCGCGGCTTACCGTCGACAAGGCGTTTCTCGGCGCGGACGGCGTCGTCGCGGGTCGTGGATTGTGCGAGGCCACGGCGGAGCAGGCGTATCTGAAGGAATGCATCATCCGGCAGGCGGCGAGCGTGTTCGTGCTCGTGACGTCGAACAAGCTCGGGCGCGCGAGCCAGCAGCACTGGACGCCGCTCGAACGCGACTGGACGCTCGTGACCGACGCGCCGCGCGACGCGCCCGCGCTCACGGACTTCACGCTCAGGGACGAAGTGACGGTGGAATCGGCGCAGGTTTCGCTGTAGCGAAGGCGGCCAGGCGTCTTAAGCCCCGGTTAAGGAAAGCCGCCTAACCTTGGCTTCGAATCACTCCGCGAATCCCCTCCTTCCGGCCGCCTCGGCGGCCATCTTTTTTGGCCGATCCCCGTGAAGACACTTGTGCGGCTCTGCGTCGCGCTTATCGTGCTCGTCGTGTTCGTCACGCTCGGCGCGGCGGCGCTTTCGATCGTCGCCAGGTTGTTTCTGCACGCGTAGCCGCGCTTGGCGCCAGTCGAACCGTCTCGCGACGCGCCCGTCGGTGCGGCAGTCGCGCGCTATCATCGACACCCGATCTCACGAAACGTCATCATCCATGAATCGTCCCGCCGACACCGCGCGCGCTGCCGCCTTCGCCGACTTGCCCGCCACCGCGACGCGCGACGCGTTGCGCGTCGATTATCGCTGGCTCAATGCCGCGCTCATCGACGCGCCCATCGCCGTGTTCCTGCACGAAGGGCTCGGCTCGATCGCGATGTGGCACGACTGGCCGCAATCGCTCTGCGATGCGCTAGGATTTCGCGGCATCGTGTACTCGCGCCCCGGTTACGGACGCTCGACGCCGCGCGCGGCCAACGTGAAGTGGTCGGTGGATTTCATGCACCGCCAGGCCGACGACGTGTTGCCCGCGTTGCTCGACACGCTCGGCGTCGATGCGGCCGCGCGCCGCCGCATGTGGCTGATCGGGCACAGCGACGGCGCCTCCATTTCGCTCTTGTACGCGGCCGCGTTCCCGGACGCGCTCGCGGGCGCCGTCGTGCTCGCGCCGCACGTGACGGTGGAACCAATGTCGGTCGAAGCGATCGGCGCGACGCGCGAGGCGTATCGGGCGTCCGGTCTGCGCGAGAAACTAGCGCGTTATCACGACGACGTCGATTCGGCGTTCTTCGGCTGGAACGACATCTGGCTCGACCCGGCGTTTCACGCGTGGGACATCACGGACGAACTGTCGTCCATCGCGTGTCCGCTGCTCGCGATTCAGGGCGTGGAGGACGACTACGCGTCGATGGCGCAGATCGACATGATTGCAGAGCGCGTCGCGCAGGCAAAACTGGCGAAACTGCCAGACTGCGGTCATTCTCCGCATCGGCAGATGCCGGAGCGCGTGAACAGCGAGATCGTCGCGTTCGTGCGCGGCCGCTAAGCCCCGCCGACCGGGCATGGAACGTGCGCGACCGACGCTCGCGCGCTTGCGGCCGGCCGGTGCTGCGAACGTCACGGGGAGTGCCTATACTGGCTGAGTAATTCGATGCCGGCGTCCCCGTATCGCCCACGGCTCGCGCACCCGGAGCCGGTCTGCCGGCATGTTTTCGGCGCCCTCGCGCGCTGCAATCGCTGCGAAGCGG
Source organism: Caballeronia telluris (assembly GCF_001544495.1). Taxonomy (GTDB): domain Bacteria; phylum Pseudomonadota; class Gammaproteobacteria; order Burkholderiales; family Burkholderiaceae; genus Caballeronia; species Caballeronia telluris. The sequence continues at coordinate 286,616 of NZ_FCNZ02000006.1, read as the reverse complement.
CTGCATGTCTCTCCAAGCCTCGTCCTGCCAGGAGAATCGCACAATGCAACAGCACGTCCCCCAAACCAGCAGCACCAGCACTTCCTGCACGCCGCCCATGCCCGGCGTGAAGGCGCACGAAACAACCGACGCGCACAGCGAGGTCAACGGCAGCCACGCCGCCGAAGTGCTCGCGCCGCCGGTCGCGCCGGCCTCGGCACCGACGACACCCGTCGAACTGACGGTCAACGGCAAGAACTATTCGATGTCGCTCGATCCGCGCACGACGCTCCTCGACGCGCTGCGCGACCATCTGCATCTGACCGGCACGAAAAAGGGCTGCGACCACGGCCAGTGCGGCGCGTGCACGGTGCACGTGAATGGTCGCCGCGTCAATTCGTGCCTGTGCCTCGCGGCGAATCATGAAGGCGACACCATCACGACGATCGAAGGCATCGGCAGCCCGGATAACCTGCATCCGATGCAAGCGTCTTTCGTCGAATGCGACGGCTATCAGTGCGGCTACTGTACCTCGGGGCAACTGATGTCGGCGGTCGCGCTGCTCGACGAACCGGTCGGCCCGGCCGACGCCGACGTGCGCGAAGCGATGAGCGGCAACCTGTGCCGCTGCGGCGCGTACCAGAACATCGTCATGGCGATTCAGGCCGTGCGCGGCAAAGTCTGAGGAGCGCCGACATGGAACTCTTCCAGCTTTCGCGCGCAAGCGACGTGCGCGACGCCATCACCGCGGGCGCGTCTTCGCGGACCGCGCAGCAAGGCGCCGACGTGCGCTTCCTCGCGGGCGGAACGACGCTGCTCGACCTGATGAAGCTCAACGTCGAACGTCCGGGACGCGTGATCGACATCTCGCGCCTGCCGCTCGACAAGGTCGAAGCGACCGCCGATGGCGGCGTGAAGATCGGCGCGACGGTGCGCAACGCGGACCTCGCGCAGCATCCGCTGATCCGCGAGCGTTACGCGGTGCTGTCGCAGGCGCTGCTCGCGGGCGCGTCGGCGCAACTGCGCAACATGGCGACCACCGGCGGCAACCTGCTGCAACGCACGCGCTGCGTCTATTTCCGCGATACCGCGATGCCCTGCAACAAGCGCGATCACGGTTCGGGCTGCTCGGCAATCGGCGGCTTCAACCGCACGCAGGCGATCCTCGGCGTGAGCGGCGAGTGCATCGCGAGCAATCCGTCGGACATGAACGTCGCGCTGATGGCGCTCGACGCGACGGTTCACATCCAGGGCACGCGAGGCGAACGCGCCGTCGCCATCGACGACTTCTTTCTGCTGCCCGGCGACACGCCCGAGCGCGAAACCGTGCTCGAACCCGGCGATCTGATCACGCACGTGACGCTGCCGCCGCCCGTCGCGGGCAGCCGGTCGGTGTATCTGAAGCTGCGCGATCGTGCGTCCTATGAGTTCGCGCTGGCATCGGCGGCGGTGGTGGCGAATGTCGTCGACGGCAAGCTGGATCATGTGCGCGTCGCGCTCGGCGGCGTCGGCACGAAGCCGTGGCGCTCGCGCGAAGCGGAAGCGGCGCTCGCCTCCATCGCGCCCGACGCCGACGCGTTCGCCCGCGCCGCCGCCGACGCGCTCGCCGGCGCGAAGCCGCAGAGCCAGAACGGCTTCAAGGTCGAACTCGCGAAGCGCTGCCTCGTGCACGCGCTGAAGCTCGCCACCGCGCCCGCCTGAGGAGCTATGCACATGTCTACTGTCATCGGACAGCCGCAACGGCGCATCGACGGCCCACTGAAAGTGAGCGGCCGCGCCACTTATACATCGGACGTCGCGTTTCCCGGCTTGCTGCACGCCGTCCCGGTATGCAGCACCATCGCGAGCGGGCGCATCACGTCGCTCGAATTCGCCGCCGCCGAACGCATGCCCGGCGTGCGCGCGATCCTGCATCGCGGCAACATCGGCAAATTCTTTCGCATCTCCGGCAACTCGATGGACACGGGCTACGTCGACGAAGCGCGCCCGCCCTTCGACGACGACGTGATCCGTTACTACGGCCAGTACGTGGCGCTCGTCGTCGCCGAGACGTTCGAGGCCGCGAGCGCAGCCGCCGCCGCCGTGAAAGTCGGCTATGACGTCACGCAGCACGACGTGAGCGATCACCTCGAACCGGACGGCGAGCCGAAAACCGAAAGCGAGCGCGGCGATGCGGCAAAGGCCTTCGACAGCGCGTCCGTCAGGATCGACGAAACCTACGTGACGCCGGTCGAGACGCACAATCCGATCGAACTGCACGCGACCGTCGCGCAATGGGACGGCGAGGGCTACACGCTCTACGAAACCACGCAGGCCATTTCGAACCACCAGGGCACGCTGATGCAGATGCTCGGGCTGCCGAAGGAAAAGGTGCGCGTGATCTCGCGCTATCTCGGCTCGGGTTTCGGCGGCAAGCTGTGGATGTGGCCGCATTCGCTGCTCGCGGCGGCCGCCGCGCGTCACACGAACCAGCCCGTAAAGCTCGTGCTGAACCGCAAGATGATGTTCCAGAACGTCGGGCATCGGCCGGTCACGCAGCAGCGCATGCGCCTCTCCGCCGATGCGAACGGCAAGCTCACGTCGTTGCGTCACGACTATCTCAACCACCGCGCGCTCCTGGACGAATACGCGGAAAGCTGCGGCGAAGCGACGCCCGTGCTCTACAGCACGCCGAATCTGCGCGTGACGTCGGGCACGGTGAAGCGCAACGTCGGCTCGCCCACCGCGATGCGCGGACCGGGCGCCGTGCCGGGCCTCTTCGCGCTCGAATCGGCGATCGACGAACTCGCGTTCAAACTGAACCTCGATCCAGTCGAGTTCCGCATCATGAACGAACCGAAGGTCGATGAAAGCACGGGCCTGCCGTTTTCGTCGCGTCATCTGGTCGAGTGCCTGCGCACCGGCGCCGACAAGTTCGGCTGGGCGAAACGCACGCCCGGCATCGGCTCGATGCAACGCGACGGGCTCACGCTCGGCTGGGGCGTCGGCGCGTGCAGCTGGCCGGGCATCCGCTTTTCCGCCGACGCCACCGTCGACCTGAGAGCGGACGGCACGGCGCGCGTCGTCTGCGGCACGCAAGACATCGGGACCGGCACGTACACGATTCTCGCGCAGCTCGTCGCGGCGCAGACCGGCATCGCGCTCGACAAGATCGAAGTCGGCCTCGGCGACACGGCGCTGCCGCTCGGTCCGATTTCGGGCGGCTCGGCGGCGACGGCGTCGGTGATTCCGGCCGTGTCGGATGCGGCGCGTGCGGCGGTCAAGGCGGTGCTCGCGCGCGCGGCATCGCTTGAAGGCTCGCCATTTGCCGGCGCAAAGCCCGAAGAACTCGCGTTCAGTGAGGGCCGCGTGCACCGCAACGGCGAAGCGGCGTCGGGCGGCGTGCGGTTCGGCGAAATCTTGCGCGCGGCGCAAATGCATGCGGCGTCGGGAATGGGCAGCGCGAAAGGCGGTTTCGACGATCCGCTCAAGAAGCAATATTCGATCTATTCCTACGGCGCGCACTTCGCGGAAGTGACGTGGCAGCCGGAGATCGCGCAGTTGCGGGTCAGCCGCGTCGTGACCGTCATCGATGCGGGGCGCATCCTGAATCCGCATGCGGGACGCAATCAGATCGAAGGCGCGGTGGTGATGGGCGTCGGCATGGCGCTCTTCGAGCACACGAGCTACGACGCGCGCAACGGTGCGCCGATCAACAACAATCTCGCGGATTACATCATCGCGTCGAACGCGGATACACCGGCGCTCGATGTCACCTTTCTCGATCATCCCGATCTGGTGTTCAACGAACTCGGGGCGCGCGGTATCGCGGAGATCGGGCTGGCGGGCATTGCGTCGGCGATCACGGGCGCGGTGCATCACGCAACCGGCGTGCGTGTGCGCAAGCTGCCGGTGATGATCGAGGATCTGCTCGGCGCGGTTTGAACGCACGGCTTCGTGCGAGGGCGGGCCTCTGCGGCCCGCCTTTTTTCGCCTGCGACGTCGAGCATGGCCGTTCGCGTGCAACGAGCGTGTCATCGACGTATCATGTCCGGTTCCCGCGCATTGCGACCGAGCCCGATTCGACGCAACGCGCAATCGACCAAGCGACCCAGCGACCCAGCGACGGACCCCAACCATGTTCGAAGCCAACCTTTCGGCCACGCTGCCGAAGCCCGCGTTCTATGACGAACTCGCGATGCAGGCACGCGCGCTCTTCGCGGGCGAATCGAATCGCATCGCCAACGCCGCGAATTTCTCCGCGTTGCTCTATCACGCGCTGCCGGACCTCAACTGGGCCGGCTTCTATTTCATGACCGACGGCGAACTCGTCGTCGGGCCGTTCCAGGGCAAGCCCGCCTGCGTGCGCATCGCGCTCGGGCGCGGCGTGTGCGGGCGCGCGGCGCAAACGCGCGAAACGCAACTCGTCCCCGACGTCCGCGCGTTCCCGGATCACATCGCGTGCGATGCCGCCTCACGATCCGAAATCGTCGTCCCGTTGCAGACGAGCGCGGGCGAACTGATCGGCGTGCTCGACATCGACAGCCCGCAGCTCGCCCGTTTCGACGACGAGGACCGCCAGGGACTCGAAGCGCTCGCCCGCCTGTTCGTGGCGTCGATCGAAGGCTGACGCCGCGCGCGCACCACGCGCGATGCACCACGACGTGGCACGCCGGGCCACGCCCGAGGATCGAATTCAGCGAAGAAGCGATAACATAAGGTCACGCGTCCAGCCCGCCGTACCCAGACGCAAAAAGAACAGACATGCCATCAGCCAAGCCCCAGGGAGCCCCCATGAGTGAAGTCGTCAAGCAGGAAGGACTGCAAGTTGCAGCAAACCTGAAGCAGTTCGTCGAGGATGAAGCGTTGCCCGGCACGGGCATCGACAGCGCCGCGTTCTGGAAAGGATTCGACGCGCTCGTGCACGATCTCGCGCCGAAGAACCGCGCGCTGCTCGCCGAGCGCGATCGTCTTCAGACCGAACTCGACAACTGGCATCGCGCGAATCCCGGCCCGGTCAAGGACGTTCGCGCCTATCGCAAGTTCCTGGAAAGCATCGGCTATATCGTGCCCGCGCCGGCCAGCGTGGTCGCGACGACGTCGAATGTCGATCGCGAAATCGCCGAGCAGGCAGGCCCGCAGCTCGTCGTGCCGCTCTCGAACCTGCGCTACGCGCTCAACGCGGCGAACGCGCGCTGGGGCAGCCTGTACGACGCGCTCTACGGCACCGACGCGATCCCCGACACCGACGGCGCCGAAAAGACCGCGCAGTTCAATCCGAAGCGCGGCGCGAAGGTGATCGCCTACGCGCGCGCCTTCCTCGACGATTCCGCGCCGCTCGCGGACGGCTCGCACGCCGATGCGACGCGCTATAGCGTCGAGCACGGCCAGCTCGTCGTCACGCTGAAGGACGGCCGCACGGGCCTCTCGAATCCCGAGCAGCTTGCCGGCTTCCAGGGCGACGCGAGCGCGCCGTCGGCGGTGCTGCTCAAGCACAACGACCTGCACTTCGAGATCCAGATCGACGCGAACGACGCCATCGGCAAGACCGATGCGGCGCACGTGAAGGACATCCTGATGGAAGCGGCGGTGAGCACGATCATCGACTGCGAGGACTCGGTCGCCGCCGTCGATGCGAACGACAAGGTCCAGCTCTACCGCAACTGGCTCGGCCTGATGAAGGGCGATCTCGCGGAAGAGGTGTCGAAGGGCGGCAAGAGGTTCACGCGCAAGCTGAACGCGGACCGCGAATACACGACACCCGATGGCGGCACGCTGAAGCTGCACGGACGCTCGCTGCTCTTCATCCGCAACGTCGGCCATCTGATGACGAATCCCGCCGTGCGCGACCGCGACGGCAACGAGATTCCCGAAGGCATCCTCGACGCGGTGATGACCACGCTCGGCGCCGTGCACGACCTGCAGCGCAAGCTCAATTCGCGCACCGGCTCGATCTACATCGTGAAGCCGAAGATGCACGGTCCCGCCGAAGTGGCGTTCTCCGACGAACTCTTCACGCGCGTCGAAGACCTGCTGAACCTGCCGCGCCATACGCTCAAGATGGGCATCATGGACGAGGAACGCCGCACGAGCGTGAACCTCAAGGCGTGTATCGCGGCGGCATCGGCGCGGGTGGCGTTCATCAACACGGGCTTCCTCGACCGCACCGGCGACGAAATGCATTCGTCGATGGAAGCCGGTCCGATGATGCGAAAGGGCGACATGAAGTCGTCGGCGTGGATCGCGGCTTATGAGCGCAACAACGTGCTGGTCGGGCTGGACACGTCGCTGCGCGGCCGCGCGCAGATCGGCAAGGGCATGTGGGCGATGCCCGACCTGATGCACGCGATGCTCGAACAGAAAATCGCGCATCCGAAGGCCGGCGCGAACACCGCGTGGGTGCCCTCGCCCACGGCGGCGACGCTGCACGCGCTGCACTATCACCAGGTCGACGTGCAGTCGGTCCAGCAGGACATGGAGAGCATCGACTACAACGCCGTGCGCGACGAACTGCTCGACAAGCTGCTGACGATTCCGGTCGTCGCGAGTGCCGAGTGGAGCGACGAGGAGCGCAAGAGCGAAGTCGAGAACAACGCGCAGGGCATTCTCGGCTACGTGGTGCGCTGGGTCGACCAGGGCGTCGGCTGCTCGAAGGTGCCGGACATCCACGACGTCGGCCTGATGGAAGACCGCGCGACGCTGCGCATCTCCAGCCAGCACATCGCGAACTGGCTGCGTCACGGGGTCGTCGACGAGGCGATGGTGAGGAAGACGCTCGAACGCATGGCCGTGATCGTCGACGAACAGAACGCCTCCGATCCGTATTACAAGCCGATGGCGCCCGCGTTCGATTCGTCGCTCGCGTTCATGGCGGCGTGCGCGCTCGTGTTTGAAGGACGCACGCAGCCGAACGGCTACACCGAGCCGTTGCTGCACAAGTTCCGGCTGATGGCGAAGAAGGTCTGATCCGCAATTGCGGAGTTTGAACGGCCTATTCGCCGCATGAAATGCGGTGAATAGGCTTGCCTTTGCGGCGAATGCGCCGCACAATCTCCGCATGGAAAGCGGAGATTGGCTTTATATCTGGCAGGCGCCCGACTGGCCGAACTGGCGCTACGACCTCGCGACGCTCACGGCGCCGCTCGCGGACGTCGCGCGCGCGCAGGGTCTGTTGCTCGGACGGCTGGCGGACGTCGGTTTTGCGCTGCGCGATCAGGCAAGCCTGCTCGCGCTGACCGAAGACGTGCTCCGCACGAGCGAAATCGAAGGCGAAAAGCTCAACCCCGCGTCGGTGCGATCGTCGATTGCGCGGCGGCTGGGCGTCGATATCGGCGCGCTCGCCGCGGCGGACCGGCACGTCGAAGGCGTCGTCGAAATGGTGCTCGATGCCACCCTGCGCTGCGACGATCCACTTACCGAACAACGTCTCTGGGGCTGGCACGCCGCGCTCTTCCCGACGGGCTACAGTGGGCTCTCGCGGATTCGTGTCGCCGGCTTTCGCGACGACGCGAACGGCCCGATGCAAGTCGTATCGGGGCCGCTCGGCCGTCAGCGTGTCCATTTCGAAGCGCCGCCCGCCAGTGCGCTCGATGCCGACATGGCGCGCTTCATCGCGTGGGTCAACCAGAATCACGACGATCATCCCGTCATCAAGGCGGGCCTCGCGCATCTGTGGTTCGTGACGCTCCACCCTTTCGACGATGGCAACGGCCGCATCGCCCGCGCGATCGGCGATCTGCTGCTCGCCCGCGCCGACGAGAGCCCGCAACGTTTCTATAGCCTTTCGGCGCAGATCCAGCGCGAGCGGCACGCGTACTACGACATCCTCGAACGCACGCAGAAGGGATCGCTCGATGTGACGACGTGGCTGGCGTGGTTTCTCGACAACTTGCGGCACGCGCTGGAAACCGCGCACGGCGTGCTGGACAACGTGCTCGCGAAGACGCGTTTCTGGCAGCGGCTCGCGGGCATGCCGCTCAACGAGCGGCAAACGAAGCTGCTCAACCGCCTGCTCGACGGCTTCGACGGCAAGTTCACCAGCAGCAAATGGGCGGCCATCGCAAAGTGCTCCCCCGACACCGCGCTGCGCGACATCAACGAACTGATCGCGCTCGGCGTGTTGCGTCGCGCGCAAGGCGGCGGACGCAGCACCGCCTACGAACTCGCCGGCTGATACCGCACGTCTGATCCCGCGCATCAGCCGCTCAATATTTTTCCGGCGCGCAACGATGTAATACTCGCTCCACCCTGACGGCACGACGCACGGAGTGGAACATGGTTGCATCGACGCATCCCGTTGACGAAGTCCTGCCTTTCGGACAAATGCTCGCGGTCGGCATCCAGCACGTGCTCGTCATGTATGCGGGCGCGATTGCCGTGCCGCTCATCATTGGCGCGGCGCTCAAGCTGCCGAAGGACCAGGTCGCGTTTCTCATCAGCTCCGACCTGTTCGCGTGCGGGCTCGTCACGCTGATCCAGTGCATCGGCATCTGGAAGTTCGGCATCCGGCTGCCGGTCATCATGGGCGTGAGCTTCGCGCCCGTCGGACCGATGGTGGCAATGGCAAATTCCGGCGCGGGCCTCACCGGCATCTTCGGCGCGACGATGGCGGCAGGCGTCTTCGCGATCCTGATCGCGCCGTTCTTCGGGCGGCTAATGCGCTTTTTCCCGCCGATCGTCACCGGCACCATCATCCTGACGATCGGCGTCACGCTGTTTCCGGTCGCGATCAACTGGGCCGGCGGCGGGCGCGGCTCGCCCACTTTCGGCGATCTGCACAACCTGATGATCGCCGGCGTCGTGCTGCTCGCCATCCTCGTCGTCAACAAATACCTGAAGGGCTTTCTCGCGAATATCTCGGTGCTGCTCGGCATGGTGATCGGCTTTCTGATCGCGCTGCCGCTCGGACTCGTCGATTTCTCCGGCATCGGGCGCGCCGCGTGGTTTGCGCCGGTGCGCCCGTTCGCCTTCGGCATGCCGACCTTCGACCTCGCCGCGATCGCCTCGCTGTGCCTCGTGATGGTGGTCATCATGGTCGAGTCGCTCGGCATGTTCCTCGCACTCGGCGATCTGGCGCGCCGCCCGGTCACGCGCGACGACGCCTCGCGAGGGCTGCGCACCGACGGCCTCGGCACCCTGCTCGGCGGCATCTTCAACACGTTTCCGCACTCGTCGTTTTCGCAGAACATCGGGCTCGTCGGCATCACGGGCGTGCGCAGCCGCTGGGTCGTGGTCGTCTCGGGCGTCTTGCTGATGCTGCTCGGCCTTTTGCCGAAGCTGTCGAACTTCATCGCGTCGATTCCCGTCGTGGTGCTCGGCGGCGCGGGAATCGCGATGTTCGGCATGGTCGCCGCGACGGGCGTGAAGATTCTCAGCAAGGTGAACTACGAGAACAAGAACAACTTGCTGATCGTGGCGATCAGTCTCGGCGTCGGCACGATACCGCTCGTCGCGCCCACCTTCTTCCATCACATGCCGACGTGGGCCGGACCGCTCACGCACAGCGGCATCACGCTCGCGGCGATCTTTTCGATCGGCCTGAACGCGTTCTTCAATCGCGGCGAGACGGCTGAGGAAGTCGAGCGGCAACTCGCCGAAGAGTTGCCGATGAGTCTGCGAACCGGGCCGCGCGACGAATGAAGCGGCTTGCCGCGCTTACTCGTCCGACCAGAGCTTGCCCGCCGTCGCCCAGTTCTCGCGCTTCACGTCGGTCAGGATGATGTCGACCGAACCCGGCGAGCAGCCGAGCGTTTCGCAGGTCGTGCGCGTGATCGCTTCGACGAACTTGCGTTTTTGTTCGAGCGTTCTGCCTTCGAAAAGCTGGATGTTGAAAGTCGGCATGATGTGTGTCGTTGTGGGTTGAAAATCAGTCGCGATACGAAGGATCGAGGCGGTCGAGCTTGCGCTTGAGCGCCGGCCATTCGAGGCCGCCTTCGACGGCGTCGTTGTCGTGAAGCTGGCGCGCCGTGCGCTCGACGACCGCGTCCGCCGGCACTTCCAGCCGCGTCTGGCCCGCGAGCGCGCGCAATTGAATGTCGCATGCCTTGATGAGCATGTCCATCAGCACGTAGGCCTCGGCGATCGTCCTGCCGAGCGTGAGCGGCCCGTGATTGCAGAGGAGCATCGCGCGCTTGTCGGCGAGACTCGAGACGAGCCGCCCGCCTTCGTCCGGCGTGAACGCCAGGCCTTCGTAATCGTGGTACGCGAGATGGCCGTGAAAGCGCATCGCGTGTTGCGAAGCGGGCAAGAGGCCCGCCGGTTGCGCCGACACCGCGATCGCCTGCGCGACGTGCAGATGCATCACGCACATCGCATCTTCGCGCGCGCGATGCACCGCGCCGTGCAGCGCAAAGCCGGTCGCGTTGACGGGATGCTCGCTCTCGCCGATCACGTTGCCGTCGATGTCGATCTTCACGAGGTTGGATGCGCACACTTCGTCGAACGCGAGACCGAATGGGTTGATCAGGAAGCGGCCCGGCTCGCCGGGGACGCTCGCGGAAATGTGCGTGTAGACGACATCGTCCCAGCCGTTCAACGCGACGAGGCGATACGCGGCGGCGAGATCGATGCGCACCGCGCGCTCGTCGTCGGACATGGCGCCCGTGGCCGCGATGCGGCGCTCAGGCTGGTGGGTGAACGACATGCGAATCTCCGTTGTTGGCAGGCTGCGCCAGGCGCTGGACGCACGCCTGCACGGCCCACGATGCAAGGACGAAGGGCGCGGTCAGCGCGGGAATGCCGAGCGACGCAGCCGCGCGCTCGACCAGCACGCACACGACGACACCGCCGAGCACGCCCTTCACGCCGTATTTTGACGTGGCGAGCGCCGTGAGTGTCGCATTGAAACCGCAGGCGCCGCTCAGCACGACTGCGGCGGGCGTTCCGGCGAGCGCGTGGAGCGCGATGCCGAGCGTGCTGCCCGCAAGCGCCCACGCGGCGCCGACCGGCCGCTTCGGTTGCGCCGCGACAAGCCCGGCGAGAATCAGCGCGCCTGCGACGAAACCGGTGGTAAAGACGATCGGAGCGAAGCCCGCCACGACGGCGGACGCCCAGGCGGCCGGCGTGTCGGTTGCGAGCGCAGCCGTCGCGCTCGATGGCGCATCGGCGAAAAGGGGCAGCCAGCACCCTGTCACGAGCACAGCGGGACTGGAATACGCCGGCAGGCGCCAGCGCTGCAATGCGCGGCCGAGCCGGAAAGAGAGTCCGGTGGCGAGCATCGCCGAGACGATCGCGACGGCGCCCGCCTGCGAATCGTCGCGGATGAACGCGAAGGCCGCGAGCGCCGCGAGCGCGCCGTTGAAGCCGTAGAGGTCCTCGCGCATCACGGGCGAACCGGCGTCTTCGACGATGCAGGCGATCACGTTGCCCGTCAGCGCGCCGATCAGAAGCGCGCAGGCGAGACGGGGACTGAACGAACAGACGGCCGCGACGGTCAGGGCGCCCGTCGCGGCATGGCGTTGCAGGAGGATTTGGCCGATGCTGCGCGCGAAGCCGCGCAGCGATTCACTGGTGCCGGAACCGGCCAGGAGAATTGTGGACATGCGATGCGCACCCGAGCGGAGCGCGTCACTCGCGAGGGCACCGCGCGTCGACGATCGAACGTCGACGCGTAGTCAGCCTGTGAGGACGCTGAAGTCGAGCCGCAAGGATAAGCCAGCGCGCGCCCGTCAGGCGACGGCGACGTGAATACCGGCTATCAGACGAAGGGGCGAACGTGCCCGGGTAGAAAGAAGCGGGGTAGCGCGGTACTGCGGGCGCGTTCCGGTTCAGTTGACCGCGAGCGGCATCCACGGATCGACGGCGGCCGCCGGGTACAGGCGGGAAACGTCCTTGCTGATGCGGACGATTTCCTGGAGATTGTCCCGGAGATTGGGACTTTTCTCGTAGCTGATGTAGGTGGCGTCGATGATTGCGGACAGCGTGAACAGCACGAAAGCGATACGTTCGAGGATGAAATAGCGGTGTGGCATGGCGGGTTTCCAGATTTTTCCGCCGCAATTGTAACAGAGATAAGGGTTTTCCCGTAGATAAACAATAACCTGCGTGTAGTCACCTGCCTCACCACACGAGTGGCGTCATCACGACCGCCCCCCGATAGGCGCGTGAATCTTCGGAAGATTCGTGAGGATCGGCGTATCGCGCTTCATCGTGATCATTCCGCCGGGCTCGATCAGGAAGTCGGCGGCGAAGATGGCTTCGTCGTAATACACCAGCGCCGTCGCGCGCCACTTGCCATCCGACTGCTGCGCCCACACGCGCGGCTCACGAAACTTCGCCCGAACCGCTTTGGCATCGACGCCAGACGGAATCAGCGGATTCTCCGGCCGGTCCAGAATCAGGAACGGTCCTTCCTGGCCTCGCACGAAAAAGCAGAAAAAGGCGAGATACACGAGCAAGGTGTCGTGCGTGATAAGTGGCTTGGTCTTCGCGTTCGTCTCATGGATCGGCGGCGAAGTGCTGTTCAACCATTTCAATTCGCCTTCGTTGCGCAAGAAATAAAACCTCGATTCGCCCTGCTGCCAGCCCGAACCCGAGACTTCAAGCAAATCGACGTTCCCATAGAACGGCAACGGCCAGACGCGCACTGTGTCCGCCTTCTTCGGGATGACGGCGTCGTGACTGCACAAGGCCCGCGTGCTGCGGATCAGGCTACGCCGCTCCTGTGCCTTCAAAGAACCGCCGGCATCGTGCTCCAGAACGAGCAGCGGAGGATGAACGTCCGCGGCCGCCGCGTCGATGGGGAGGCCGGAACGTCCAATGTGTGCTGTCCTGTCCTGAATTGAACGCCGGTCGACGAGTACCGGTTGCGCCAGCGTGCCGACATCGCTGTCGGGTGAAAGCCGAGGCGAAGCGGGTTCCCCCTCGCCTTCCTCGATGACGGGTTCGACGCCGCCGGCGGTGAACCAACGACATTCGAGTTCCCGGCACTTCGTCGAGTCGCTCGCGCACGCCAGGTCCGACGGACGTCTGTCCCAGGCATCGTTCGGGAGGGTGAACGGGCCGAGTTCGGCCAGCTCCGCGAACCTGGTCATGTCCCCCGTCTGCGCAAGGTCGTGAAAGACCGACGCGCCAAGGTCTTCATCGTCGCCGCCCACAGTCACGACGCCAAGACGTTTCAATTCGGCGATGGCGGTGTGATCGTTGTCGCGCAACGCGGCGTTCAACAAAACCGGCAGCACGGGCGCAAACGGTTCGGCCGTGTCGAGGCGCTCGATCAGCGCCCCGCGTAAGGAGACGACATTCGGTTTTACCGCGAGCGCCACGATCGCGTTCAATTTTTCCGCCAGCAGCGCGTCGTCGATCAGCCGTTCGGACAGCGCCGCAGCCAGCACGCGCGTGTTGGTGGTTCGAATCAGGATGTCGATGCCGCGCTCGTCTTCGTGCAAGTCCGTCAGCGCCTGAGGCGCCGAGCGCAGCAGCGACAGCACAACGTCCACCTTGCGACTCGTCAGGTCGGCAACCCGCATCTTTTGCGTCAGGCTGGCATAGTCCGTCGGGACACGCGGATCGCGCCGCAAGACCTGGCGCGCATCTTCGTAAGCGTCAGCCCAGTCGAACGCCGTTCGGCCCCGGCGATCCTGCGCCGTAGGATCGATGCGCGTGTCCGGCCGCAGCAGCAATTCCACCGTGCGCCGCGCGCGCACTTTTTCTTCATCGGAGGGCACGGGGGCTCCGCCCCGATAGAACCTGACGGCCAAATGGAGCGCGGTCGACATGTCGGGCGCCCGGTGCGCCGGGTCGCCCGCATCACAGGCCTTGAGCAAGACCTCCACGACGTTGGGCCATTTGGCTGCGGCCGCCTCCATGAGCGGCGTATGGCCCGCGCCGCTGGATTGATTCAGCGTCCGCGAGAGTTCGTCGGATGTGATGTCGTCGTAGTCCAGCAACGCCCGGACGATATTCGCATGCCCTCTTTGCGCCGCCAGGTGAACGACGTTCTCTCCGTATCCGGTCACCCCGGCAATATCAGAGACTGGCATCAGTCTCTTGAAGGCGGCCACTTGCCCGGTGGAGGCCGCCCAGTGCAAGGCGGAGCGTTTCGCCTCATCCAGCTGGCGAGGGTCCGCTCCGCGATCGAGCAAGTCCTCCAGAACGAACAGGTTCCCGTATTCCGCTGCGAGATGCAGCATCGTCCTCCCCGGCGGACCGGCAGGCGCGTTGATATCTTCCGTCTGATCGATCATCGCGCGATAGTTCTTGCGCGCATCGACCTGTATGGCCGAGACGATCGGGCTCCAGACGTCGGCGGCGGTGCGCACCGGAACGCCTCGCGAAAGCAGAAACGGCACCGCTCCGCCGTCCGTCCACGCGGCGCTGCTCATGATGCTTACGTCGCCGCCCGCTCGAATCTCGCGCCACGCAGGGTCGCGTTGTGAAAAGCGATCCAGCAGATCGACGAGCTGATACATGGCTGCCAGGAGCGCGTATTTGCTCCCATAGATACTGCTGCCGATAACCACTGCCGGATCCTTCGCCTGCTGGAACACCGTGAGTGCGTAAGTGCGCATCTCGGCGTCCCCTCGCTCGATCTCTTCGTCCAGGCTGAAGGTCCAGTTCGCGCGGTGTTCCAGGAGCACCTGCGCCGCCTCCTGGATGAGCGACGGGTTCGCGCGGATGCGGCGGCGTCCTCCGCGCGCCCATCGCATGGCATCGATTCGAACCTTGTCCTGAACTTCGAGATAACTTCTGCGACGTTTGAACCATTGACGGGCGGGAGGCCAGTGGTCGATCACCGCCTGGTGAACGAGCCGCAGGCGGGCAGGAGCGCCCTCCGAGGAAGAAACTGCTTCGGTGGCGGGCACGAGCAGCCGAAAGCGTTTGAAGCTCTCAAGCAATTTGATGCTGGTCTGGTCGGCGTCGGCGAGTATCGGTACGGCGCGCAGGCGGATATGTCCGTCGCTGTCGAGCGCGATGAGCGGATGCAGGAATCTTCCCAGGTCCACAAGGTTCTCTTCATTCAGCGCGTCGGGCTCCAGCCGCTCTCCCGTTGCGCTCGTCCATGCGTCGTTCGCGACGTCGGACACGACCTTCGAAAAATCGATGGCGCCGGTTCCGATATCGTCGAGCGTCAGTGTGGACTGCTCGCCCTCGAAGGCGTTTGCCATCGCGGCACCGATTCCAGCCGGCCGCGCGGACGCGCGGTACTCGAACCGGTCGAAGAGTCTTGAAAACCACAGGCAGACGAGTGGCAGGGACGAGGCGGATCGGCCGTCCCGGGAGTGCTCGGCCTCGAACCGCTCCCAGCAACGCTTGATTTCCTCCAGCGCCGGCACGGCCAGCCGCAATCCGGCGTTTTCAAAGGCGGTCTCGGCGATGCGGGCAACGTCGTCCGGTCCCACGTCGGCTTCGAAGTTCCGGCGGTGCAGTCCCAGTTTCTCTTCGATCCCGAGCGACGCGAACGTGTCCTGGCGACTGCTCTCCAGCGTCGCGATCAGCTGAACGTGCGGGGAGCAGGCAATCGCGCGCAGAAAGCTCATGACGAGCCACCAGCCGCGCGAGTACTTCTGATCGTCGAGGGAGGTGCGCAGGTCGTCCAGAATCTCCTCGAACTGGTCGAGCCCGAGGACGAAACGGGCATTTCGCTTCGCGAGTACGTCGAGCAGCTTCTTCGCCATCCTGACCTCGCGATGTCGCCGCGTGCCGATCTCGATGCTCGCGTCGCGGCAGCCGTCTACTTCGTCGCAGATCATGAGCCACAGCATGTCTAGGCGATCGTTTCGCTCCGAAACGTCGTCGAAGTCCGTCGGGCGCACGGACAGCACACCCTCGGCCCGGTCGCGAAAACGGGCGAGCACGCCGCGCTGAAGCAGCGAAGACTTGCCGCAACCGCTGCGCCCCTTGATCAGGATGAAGAGCCGTTGCCCCTCACTGCGCGCCCGGTCGACGGCATCCTCGATCTGAGAGATCAGGTGATTGCGGCCGGGAAGCTGCCGTCGCTCGTCGAGCGTCCAATGCTCCAGCGTGGCCTTGAACGGATTGAATGCCGAAGGCAGGCGGTAGTGCTCCCGCAGTTTTTCCTGCACGCGACGCAGCACGTCCCGGTTCATTGTCCGGGCATCCGGATAGCGCCGCGGCAAGCCAATGGAATGCTTTAGATACTTGAGCAGGTTCAGCAACGCATGAACCTGCGGATTGTAGATCTCCTTGCGCAGCGCGTTGCGCTCCTTTTCGCTCCCCTTGTTCGCGCGAAGCGACTCCCACAGGCACTCGTTATTCAGCGGCATGTCATCGGGCAGCGTCGGATCGTCGACGTCTCGCGGGGCGACATAACCGAGCACGAGATTGTCATGCTCTTCACCACCCACTGAGAGCGCCGACAGAAGCTCGAACACCGTGCCCGTGAGGGGGAAGCAGCCGTCGTCCAGCAACGTCTGCTGCCGGGTCGACTCACGCGGCCAGGGGTGAGCCAGGCCCGGCGTCCCGCGCCACGGCGCGATGCGCTGCTCCCATTCGACCGGCAGTTTGTCCTGCAACGGCACGCCGCACCGCTCGCCGAACAGGCAGATCGTGAACGGCACCCCCTCTTCGCCGGGATCGGGCAGTTGCTGCTGGACCGGCATGCGGTCGCGAAGCAACCGGCCCTTCTCCGTCTCCCGGTCCCACAGGTAGGGCGCCATCATGTCGTCGATACCGCACTGCGAGAGCCACGTCTTCAGGTCGGTCCAGAGCGATACACGGACCTCCGCGAGGTCGGAGGACGATGACACGAAAACAACCGACTTGGCCGCCATCTCAGTCTCCTGCCGTGGGATTTCGAGTTCGCTGGTTCTCGCGTGTCCGTTCTTTCGGTCGATTACGCCGGATTGGGCAAGTGCACGTGTGTGCTCTCCGAATAATTGATTGTGAGCATCCGGCTGGGACTAATGGCGCTCAGTATTGCAAATAATTCTTCGGGGGACAATTCGCAGAGACCGAAAGTATGAAGATGGCGAGTTGTTGCTCCACGCGTCGGTCGCGCGCTGACCGTTCCGCCCGCTGTCGCGAACAACGCGTGACGTCATGAATCAATCGGCCGTCAAAGCGCTTCAGGCGCGCGTCAACGCACTGGAAGCGCATAACGCAGTGCGTCGGACCATCTCGCGATACATGGCGCTGTGCGACGTGCCCGCGTTGATACTCGAAGGCGAATCGCTTGCCGCGCTGTTCAGCGACGACTCCGTATGGGAAGGCATCGGTCCGCAGTACGCAGACGCGTTCGAACACCTGATTGGCCGGGAGCAGATCGTCGCCATGCTTAAACGCTATCTGCCGCCCTCGCCTCATTTCGCCACCAATGTGCACTTCCTTACGTAGGAGCACATCGACGTCGAAGGGGACAGGGCGAAGGGTCGCTGGATCATGTTGCAGGCATCCGGTTATGTCGATGGCAAGGCGGAGTTGATCGCAGCACGGCTCGAAGTCGACTTCGCGCCTGCGCGAGATGATCGCGGCGGTGCATGTTTGATTCGACATTTCCGCACCGAGCGACTTTTCGATGCACCGTGCCAAGTCAATCCGGCTAAAGGAGTTCCGGCATGAGCGCGTTTCTGCAGCAGTTCGATCTCGGCGCGCACGACCGCGCAGACGCGCCGACGATCGCCAATCTAAACGAGGAATCAGCACCATGTCGAACCGAACAGTCTTCATTACGGGCGCCGCGCGCGGATTGGGCGCGGTCGTCGCCCGTCGCTTTCATGACGCGGGCTACAAGGTCGCGCTGGCCGAGCGCTGGGGCTCGATCGACGCGCTCGTCAACACCGCCGGCGCCTCGAAGGTCATCCCGGTGATGGAGATCACGGCCGAGCAGTTCGATCAGGTCATCGACGTGAATCTGCGCAGCGTTCTGTTCGGCTGTCAGGTTTTCGGCCAGTATTTCGCCGATCGTGGCGCGGGACGCATCGTCAATATCGCGTCACTCGCGGGGCAGAACGGCGGCTCGGCCACGGGCGCCCACTATGCGGCGGCGAAGGGCGGCGCCATCACCTGGACCAAGGTCTTTGCGCGCGACCTCGCGCCCTATGGCGTCACGGTCAACGCCATATCGCCGGGACCGCTCGATCTGCCTGTGGTTCACGAGAGCGTCCCCGCGGACAAGTTGCAGAAGGTGATCGCGGGCATTCCCGTGGGAAGGCTCGGCTCCGTAACGTATATCGCGGATGTCACCGTGCTGCTCGCTTCCGCCGACGCCTATTTCGCCAATGGCGCGTGCTGGGATGTGAACGGCGGCCTGTTCATGCGCTAGCAACCATGCGCCTGCGCATTCCTTTCGATTGAACGCTAAACACGAGTCTCATTCATGTCCGCCAATCTCGCGCACGCTTCCGTCGAACTCGATCATGCCCGCCAACAGTTTCGCCAGGCGATGGCCCATCTCGGCGCCGCCGTCAACGTCATCACCACGGCGGGGCCGCATGGCCGATGCGGCATCACGGCGAGCGCGGTCTGCTCGGTGACGGATTCGCCGCCTACGCTCCTCGTCTGCCTGAACCGGTCGAGCGCAATGCATGCCGTGTTCGACGGCAATCGCAAGGTCTGCATCAACGTATTGCCCGCTAGCCTGGAAGCCATCGCCCGGCACTTCGCGGGACTGACCGCGCTTTCGATGGACGAGCGCTTCCAGTTGCCCGTATGGGGCGACGGCGAGAACGGCGTCCCGGTGCTGCGCGGCGCGCTGGCGAGTCTGCAAGGCACGATCGTCGAAGCGACGGGGGTCGGTTCGCACGCGGTCATGTTCGTCGAAACGACCGGGATCAGGGTACGGACGGACGGCGACAGTCTGGTCTACTTCGATCGAAGTTTTCATCGGGAATGTCGACGAAGCCCGCCCGTCCGATTCAATCCGCCCAGTTGACGAGCCCCAGATGCGCGGTGATCAACACCGCGATACCGAACGCAATGCGATACCACGCGAACGGCACGAAGTTATGCGTCGCCACATAGCGCAGGAGCCAGCGAACGCACAGCCACGCGAAGATGAACGAGAAGATCAGCCCGACCGCGAAGAGCGGCGCGTCCGAGACGGACAGCAACGCGCGTTCCTTGTAAAGGCTATACGCGCCCGCTCCGATCAGCGTGGGAATCGCGAGAAAGAAACTGAACTCGGTCGCCGTGCTGCGCGAGAGACCGATCAGCATGCCGCCGATGATGGTCGACCCGGAGCGGCTCACGCCCGGTATCAGCGCCAGACACTGGATCAAGCCGACCTTGAATGCATCGACCGGCGACATGTCGTCGACGGAATGAATGCGCGCCGTGCTCGCCGGCCGGCGCTCGGCCCAGAGAATGACGAACGCGCCCAGGATGAACGAGGTCGCCACGACGGTCGGCGTAAAGAGGTGCGCCTTGACCGCCTTGCCGAACAGAAGCCCGAGGATCACGGCGGGAATGAACGCGATCAGCACGTTCGCGACGAAGCGCCGGGACTGTCCGTCGCCCGCGAGGCGGGCGGCGGTATCCACGAGACGGCGCCAGTAGAACAGGATGATCGCGAAAATGGCGCCCGTCTGGATCGCGATGTCGAATACTTTGGCTTTCTCGCTCGTGAAGCCGAGGAGCGAGCCAGCCAGAATCAGGTGACCCGTCGATGAAATGGGCAGAAATTCGGTCAGCCCTTCCACGATGCCCATGATGGCGGCTTTGGTTAGTAACACGAGATCCACGAGTTCCTCTTCACGTTAAGTTGAGGTGAGGAACCTACCACGTTCGCGATGACATATCAGTGCATCGGCGCTCGTTCGGCCACGGTGCGGCCGAAAGTTCGCGTCGCAAGCCGGTGCGACGGTTCACGCCGCCCGGATCGTATTGGAGATGGAGAAAATGTTCTCGCCGAAATGGACGAAATCCCGCTCCATTTCAACCTGCCATTTCAGGAAGTTGTGGCTATTGGATTCACGCGGAAGCATCCAGTCGTGCAGTTCGATGATCACCAACGGAAACGTGTTCAACACGTCGGAGTGCCGCGAAAAGAGGTCCGACTCGGCGCCTTCGATGTCTATTTTCAGAATGAACGGCGTTCCGCTCGATTTAGCCATCACGTCTTCCAGCGTGAGCGCGTCGACGGCGTAGGACCGCTCGGTGGGGTCCTCGCGCGTGCGGTATCCCCATGCCCCCACGCCTGGATCATCCAGATAAAGCGTTCCCCGTGTCGCCGCGATCGCCGCATTCACCGGCACGATCGACGGGAACGGCTTCGCATTGCGCTCAAGCAGCTCGAAGTTCGATGAGTCCGGTTCGATGGCGAGAATCCTGGCCTTGGGATAAGTGAGCGAGAACCAGACCGCAGCGGCGCCGATATTGGCGCCCGCATCGACGATGATCGGGTCCGGGCAAGCACCGTAAAAATCGAGAATCTCGTTCGAGCGGCGAAGATTGTCCGTCGCGTAATCGCGTCGAAAGAAAATCTGCATGCAGACCTCTCGATCTGCCACCAGCGGCCGGTAAACAAAGCGCTTCCCTTCCGGAAGCCGCAATCCGGACACGCCGTATTTGACGGTTCCCCAGGCATCGACGGGTTCGCTTCTTGGTTTCAGGAGTCGCACGAGCGCCGGAGGCAAGATGTCCTTGAGCGTAGCC
The DNA here is from genome assembly GCF_001544495.1 of Caballeronia telluris. GTDB lineage: Bacteria > Pseudomonadota > Gammaproteobacteria > Burkholderiales > Burkholderiaceae > Caballeronia > Caballeronia telluris. The sequence goes on along the minus strand of NZ_FCNZ02000006.1, from coordinate 266,108 downwards.
TTAATTAGGTCATGCATCCTCGTTCTCCGCTTGAAAGTGGAAAGAACCGTCAGCGCCCGAACCGTTCGTTCATCGCGATCTTACTCGTCCGTTCGCCTAACGTTATGCAACGCTACACGAGTCTGCGAGCGACGTCGCAGATGCTATTTTTGGCTTTGCTCGTGGCAACGGACGTCGGCGCGAACGCTGGCGCGGGCGGCATACGACTCATGCATGGCGGATTCTCATGACATGTCGAGCTAACAAATCGCTTCAGGAAACCTAAACTTGATTCATTCTCGATCAGGGAAAATACCGATGTTTTGAACTCATCCTTGAGGCGAGAGGGGCGAGCGGTGAACGAGGACTTCCCGTGGGACTATCTGCTCGAGTACATCGAGGACGGCAAGGTCGTGCCGATCCTCGGCCAGGAACTCGTGCAAGCGGACTACCTGGGGCGTCATGTTTCGCTGCAACGACTGATCGCCGAGCGCCTGGCGGAGCGCGAAAAACTGTCGGTCAACTGGACGCCTTGGTTCGAACTCAACGACGCAGTCGGCGCATACCTCGAAAAGCCGCAGACGAGGCTCGCCGGACTTTACGATCGCGTGGGAAGCCTGTTGAAAGGCCTGTCGCCGCCGTTTCCCGTGCCGCCCGCGTTGAAGCAGCTCGCGCAGATCCGGCGGCTGGAACTGTTCGTCAGCCTCACCTTCGATTCCCTGATGGCGCGCGCACTCGATCAGGTCCGCTATGGCGGGCAGCCCGTCACGCGCGAGATCGAGTTCTCGCTCAACCAGTCCACTGCGGCCCAGACTGAAGCCTTGCTGCCGCGCTCGAACGCGGCGCCGGTCGTCTTCAGCCTGTTCGGCCGTGCGGGCGGCAAATCCGATTTCGCGATCCACGACGAAGACCAGCTCGAGTTCATCCACCGGTTCGTGAGCGGTGACGTGCCCCCGCCCGACTGGCTGCTCTCGGAACTGCGCAACAGCCACCTGTTGTTGCTCGGCACGCACTTCCCCGACTGGCTCGGACGCTTCATCCTGCGCGCGGCGACGCGCGATCGCCTGCGCGTCGCCCAGCGCGCGTATTTCAGCGCGGGGGAAGCCACGCCCTCGGAATCCACGCTGCCCGAGTTCTTGCGGCGCTTCGGACGCGAAACCGAGATCAACCTTTACGCGGGGACCGCCGCGGCCTTCGTCGCTGAACTGCACGAACGCTGGCTGGAGCGCAATCCGGAGACGTCTCGTGTCGAGGCAAGCCGACCCGATGCGGATTCGCGTGGTGCAAGCATCTTCATCAGCTACGGGCGGGAGAATCTGAACGAGGTGGAACGGCTGCATGCGTGCATCTCGGCGCTCGGCGGCGACGTGTGGTTCGACAAAGTCGAACTGGAGCCGGGCGATTATTGGGAGCGAAAGATCCTTCCGCAGATCCAGCGCGACGTGCGGCTCTTCGTGCCGGTGATCTCCGAGCGCACCGCGCAGCGTCTGCGCACCTCGGAGGGCTATGTCTTCCAGGAGTGGAGCGAGGCGTTCAAGCGCAAGCGCCGGATGCCGGGACGCAAGTTCATCATGCCGGTCGTGATCGACGCCGATTACACCGGTGATCTGAAGCGCTATCAGGCCCTCTACGATGTCTTTCCCGACCTGCAGGAGGTGCAGCCGGGACACGCACCCGGCGGCAAGCCAGACGCGGCGCTGGAGACATCGCTCGTCGAAGAGATTCGCGCCATGCGACGCGAGGACGCGAGATGAGCACGGCGGGCGGCTCGTCTTGGCCGCAACTCGACCCGCAGAATCCGTGGCCGGGACTGGCGTCCTACGACGAATCCTCGCAGGCGTTCTTCAGCGGCCGCAGAGCGGAATCGGACGAGCTTCTGAGACGCATCGTCGACGAGTCCGTCACCGTGCTGTTCGGCAAGTCGGGGCTCGGCAAGTCGTCGCTGCTCAAGGCCGGCGTCTTTCCGCGACTGCGCGACAAAGGTTATCTGCCGGTGTTCGTCCGGTTGCAGGTCCGGCCGGGCGCCGCGCCGCTCGTCGAGCAACTGTGTCTCGCGTTCTTCGAGGCGTTGCGAGCGCAGGAAGTGACGCATGAGCCGCTGGCAGCCGGACAGTCGCTGTGGGCCTACCTGCACACGCCGGGGCTCGAATTCTGGACGAGACTCAACCGGATGGCGCGGCCGGTGTTCGTGCTCGACCAGTTCGAGGAGCTCTTCACGCTCGGGCGCTCCATGCCGGCCGAGGTCGCGACGTTTCGCGAGGCACTGGCGGACCTGGCCGAGAACCGCATCCCGGCCGCGTTCGTGCAACGTCTGAAAGAGCGTGCGGGCAGCGATGAAGACATCGACAAGGAGGCGATGCCGTACAAGATCGTACTGTCGCTGCGCGAAGACTTTCTCGCCGACCTCGAAGGCTGGCGCCCGATCATGCCCTCGCTGCGCCGCAACCGCATGCGCCTCTTGCCGATGGGCACCGACCAGGCGTTGCAGGCGGTTTGCAACGAACACACGGACCATCTCGTCGACGAACTGCTTGCGCACCGGATCGTCGCCTTCCTGTCGCGCGGCGCGGCCGACGAGACCGACGTCACCGCCGACGCGGGCGCTCCGCGCACGGTCGAGCCCGCGCTGCTCAGTCTCTTTTGCCGCGGTGTCAACGAGCATCGCAAGCTGGCGGGCGCGGCGCGCATCACCGAAGCGATGTTCGAGGGCGAAAAGGACACCATCGTCACCGGGTTCTATCGCCGAAGCCTGAAGGTCTATCCCGACCGGGTCCGCCACTTCGTCGAAGAGAAGCTCATTACGGAACACGGCTACCGGAACAGCTACTCGGTGGACGACGCGATCGTCAATGGCTTCGTCACTGCCGAGGAGATCGCCGCGCTGGTGGACGGACGGCTGCTTCGTCAGGAGCAGCAACACGGCACGGACCGCGTCGAACTCACGCATGACATTCTTACCAAGGCCGCGCTGGAAGAACGCGACCGCCGCCGCGCGGATGAACGCGCGCTCGCCGAGCGGCGTCAAAGGAGCAAGCTGCGGCGCGTGATCGCGGTCAGCGGCGTGATGATCGCGGTGTTTTTCGGCCTTGCGCTGTCCGCGTATTTTGCGAAAAGGGACGCGCAGGCCGAGCGCAGCCGCGCGCAATCCAGGGAACTGGCGGCGCTCGCCGGCACCGCTCAGGACCCGGAAGTCGGCGTCCTGCTCTCGCTGGAAGGACTGAAGCGCGCCGATACGAGCGAGGCGCGCTCAGCGCTACTCGCTTCCGGGCAATATCTCTGGCCCTCGGAGACGCTGAGTCTGGAGCAGCTCGGCGGCGAGGCAAGGGTCGTTGCGCTCAACCCGGATGGCGATCTGCTCGCCGTCCTCGCAGGGACGTCCAGCCTGTCCGTGTGGGACCTGAGCGAACCGGTGCCGCGCAAGCTCTGGTCCTCCAGGCCCGATCTCGACGACGCCATGTTCATCGCGTTCAGTCCGGATCAGACCAAGCTGGCGGTCGCGCGCGCCGGCTCGGTCGATCTCTTCGACTCGCGCAGCGGTACGCTCGCGCGTTCGCTGCCGCAGACCGCGATTGCCGATCGCGCGCTCCTCGTCTTCAGCCCGGACGGCCGGTGGCTCGCGTCGATCCAGAAAGACGATCACATCTGGATATGGGACTACCGCGATCCCACCGCGGACGTCATGAAAGTCGCGGCAGAGGGACTGCTCGTGATCGGCCTTTCGCAGGACGGCAAGGTCATCGTCGGCGCCGGCGTCAAGGAGCGCTTGTTCGCGAAGCGCATCGAACGGCAGCCGAACGGCAACTGGGTCTCCACGCCGATCGACTTCACCCGCTGTCTGGAGCCGAAATCCATATCGCCGGGCGCGAAGACCTCTTCCGCCAACTTCAGGGCGACCACCTGCGAGTACACCGTGGCAGAAGGCAACGAGCCTCTCGGTGCGGGCACGAGCGACAACAGCCAGATCTACGACGTGGTGTGGAGTCCGGGTGGCGGCGCATTCGTCGAGTACCTCGATTCGGGCGACATCGTCGTCGCGGAGGAAAGGCCGAGCGCGGTGCACGGAGAGATCCGCATCAAGGGCGCAGAGCCCAGGCTTGCGGGCAACAACGCTGGACTCTTCTCGGTCACGGACGATACCGCGCGCGTCGCGATCGTCGCTCACGACGGTGTCGTTCATGTCTACTCGACGAGCAAGCTGCTGCTCTCGATACTCGGCGATCCAAGGGATTTCGACGCTTTGCCCGATGGCCGATGGGTCGTGCTCTCGCGTCGCGACAAGGCGTGGATCGATGTGATCGAGGTGCCGGCGACTGGCGGCAAGCAGGTCCGGCAGACGCGGATTCCGTTGCCCGGCGAGCCCGTGAAGTTGCGCATGACGCGCGACGGCATCGTCGCCGTCGTCAGCAAGGAGCAGCGCGACACGACCTACGTGCTCGACCCATCAACCGGCGCAAACCGGTTTGCGCCGGTGGCGGGCCGCGTCAGTGTCCTCGGCCGGGACGGCGAATTGCTGTTGGTCGCAGACCGGCAGTCCGGGCAGGCCGAGGTGATCCGAACCCGCGACGGCGCGGTCGTCACGCCCTGGAAGCCGCAGCCGGGAAGCGTCCGGTCGTCGTTCATTGCCTCGCCGTCGGGCACGGCGCTGGGCGTTTTGCGCAGGTCGGCGGCCGATCTCGCGCATGCGGAACTCGCAGTCTATGCAGTCCGCGACGAGCAACTCGTGCCGACGGGGCAAATCGTCGACCTGCCTCCACGCGCCACCGCGAAGATCGACGACGACGGCCAGTCGGCGATCGTGACGACGCACGTGACCGGCGATGTCGCCCGCGTCTGGCCGCTGTCTGCCTCCGCGCCGACGAACGTGAAGGATGTGGCGAAGTCGCATCCGGCGGCCAAGGAAGCCGCCAGCATGCGCGTCAGCCCGCTCGGACGATTCGAGATCCAGAGCTCTCCTGACGAGGGGCGAAACCGGACGCGCGGCTTCGAGGTCGTGCGGCGTCCGGGTGGCGCCCTGATCAAGCGCCTCGGCGACTCAAGCTGGAAGTTCAGCTCCGACGACCGGTGGCTCGCCTACTGGAACGCCAAGGGCGTCAGCGTGCTCGATCTGGCATCGGGCGACACGGCCTTCAGCCTCGACTTCGCGATTGTCCGCGGCGTCGATTTCAACTTCCGCAATAACATTCTGGCGATCAGGCTCGACTCGGGAACCATGCTGGTTCCGCTCGATCGCGCCATGATGGAGCGCTTCGCCCGCTCGTTGACCAAGCGCGAACTGAGCGCACAGGAGAAGTGCGCCTACGGTCTTGGCGACACGAACTGCCGGGAGCAGGTAGCGATCTCGCGCACACGCGGCCCCGCGCAGCAGTCCGCGCCCGGCAAGCCTGCGAAGGCGTCCGAGGCCGGGGCGGAGTAGTGCGCGGCGGCCTCAGCCCGTCAGCGTATCGACGAGCAGTTTGACGTTCAGCACCACGACGACGCCCGCAACGAGCCACGCCAGCCACGCGACCCAGCCCGGCACGACGAACGCGCCCATCTTCCGCTTGTCGGAGACAAAGCGCACGAGCGGGACGATCGCGAACGGTAGCTGCATCGAGAGAATCACCTGGCTCAGCACGAGCAGTTGCGCCGTGCCCTTCTCGCCGTAGAGCGCGGTGACCACGACCACCGGCACGATCGCGATGCCGCGTGTAATCAGCCGCCGCGCCCAGTTCGGAATGCGCAAGCGGAGAAATCCTTCCATCACGATCTGCCCGGCGAGCGTCGCGGTGACGGTCGAATTCAGGCCGGAAGCAAGCAGCGCGAGCGCGAACAGCGTCGACGCGATGGAAAGACCCAGAAGCGGCGACAGCAGCCGGAAGGCGTCGCCGATTTCGGCGACGTCCGTGTGTCCTGTCGCGTGAAACACGGTCGCCGCGACGATCAGGATCGCCGCGTTGATGAAGAGCGCGAGCATCAGCGCGATGGTGCTGTCGGCGGTGGCCCAGCGGATCGCGTCGCGGCGGCCGGCGTCGCTCGGTTCGTAGGCGCGCGTCTGCACGACCGACGAATGCAGATACAGGTTGTGCGGCATCACGGTCGCCCCGATGATGCCGATCGCCACGTAGAGCATCTCGGGATTCGTCACGATCGACGGCGACGGCACGAAGCCGCGCAGCACGGCGGCGAGAGGCGGCGCCGCGGCGACGATCTGCACCGCGAAGCACACCGCGATCACGACGAGCAGCGCGATCACGAACGCTTCGAGAAAGCGAAAGCCGCGGTTCATCAGGAGCAGCAGCAGGAAGGCGTCGAGCGCGGTGATGAGCGCGCCCGCGATCAGCGGAATGCCGAACAGCAGTTGCAGCGCGATCGCCGTGCCGATCACTTCGGCGAGGTCGCACGCGATGATCGCCGCCTCGCACGCAAGCCACAGTGCCAGGTTCACCGGCTTCGAATAATGGTCGCGGCAGGCCTGCGCGAGGTCGCGCCCGGTCGCGATGCCGAGGCGCACCGCGAGCGCCTGCAACAGGATCGCCATCAGGTTCGAAAGCAGGATGACCGCGAGCAGCGTGTAGCCGAAGCGCGAGCCGCCGGCGAGGTCGGTGGCCCAGTTGCCCGGGTCCATGTAGCCGACGGAAATCATGTAGCCGGGCCCGGCGAACGCGAGGAAGCGCCGCAGCCACAAACCGCCAGTGGGCACGGCGATCGACGAATACACCTCCGGCAGGCTGTGCCGGAAGGCTTCCTCGGGCCGCGCGTGTTTCCACGCAGGCGGCTCGGAAGGCGGTACGGCAGAGTCTCGGACGTCGGGCATTGATGCGCGCTCCAGCGCTGTCGGCGGGTCTGCTCCGCAATATGCGCCGGGCGTGCCGAAGATTCAAGCGGGATTCGTCATACCGATCGCGCGCGCGTCAAAGCTGCGGGTCGAGCAGCGCCACCGCGCGCTCGACGATCTTCTCCACGAGCGGCCGCCGGTTCCAGTCGTCGAGCGTGACGCGCCGCGACTTCGCGATGTCGTCGGCGAGGATCGACGTCTGCAGTTTCGCGAAGTCGCGGTCGTAGATGTTGAGATTCGCCTCGTCGTTGAGCTTGAACGAGCGGTTGTCGAAATTGGTCGAGCCCACCGACACCAGATATTCGTCGACGATCAGAAGCTTGCAGTGAAACATCGTCGGCTGGTATTCGTAGATCTCGACGCCCGCCTTCAGCAAGTCGCCCCAGCCCGCGCGCGATGCCTCGCGGACCGTGTGGGTGTCGATGTGCTTGCCGGGCGTCACGATCTGCACCTTCACGCCGCGCCGCGTCGCCTCGACGATCGCGTTGATCGTCAGCTTGTCGGGCACGAAGTACGCGCTCGCGAGATGGATCGTGTGCGTCGCGGCGGTAATCGCCATCAGGTACATGAGCTGCATGTCGTCGCTGCCGCCGGAGGGCGAGCTGCTGAACATGTGCGCGATGCCCTCGCCCGCCGGCGCGATCGCCGGGAAGTACTCGGGGCCGTGCAGGACGTTGCCGGTCGCCTTGATCCAGTTGTCCATGAAGACGGCCTGCATGTGGCCCGCCACCGGCCCTTCGACGCGAAAATGCGTATCGCGCCAGTGCTTTTCGTCCTGCGCGCGGCCCGTCCATTCCTCCGCGATGCCGACGCCGCCCGTGAAGCCGACCTGCCCGTCGATCACGAGCAGCTTGCGGTGCGTGCGGTCGTTCATGCGGCCGAGGCCCGTCCAGTGTGGCTTGTGATACTGGATCACTTCGGCGCCCGCGTCGCGCAGCATGCGCAGATAGCGCTTGTCCATCTTCGACGACCCGACCCAGTCGAGCAGCACATGCACCGCGACACCCGCGCGCGCCTTGTCGGAGAGCGCCTGGGCGAACTCCTCGCCGATCTCGCCCGACCAGTAGATGAACGTTTCGAATGTGATGGTTTTCCGCGCCGAGCGGATGCCGGCGAGCATCGAAGGAAAAATCTCGTCGCCGTTGACGAGCACCTCGAAGCGGTTGCCGTCTTCGACGGGCGGGCCGAGCAGCAGGCTCATCGAACGCGGGAACTGCGGGTCGTCGCTGGCATAGCGGCGCTCGATCTTGTGTTCGATCTTCTTCTCGCCGCTCGTCAGGTTCGCGACGACCAGCACGACGACGAGCGTCGCGACCGCGACGATTGCAGCGGTAACGAGGATGGTGGTCAGCATGCTTTACCCGGTCTTATGAATGTTCGAGGGTGATGCTGTAAGAAGCGCTGTAAAAACGGCTGCATGGGCGCCGGGCAGCACATTCCGCGCCACCGCCCGCAAGCCGACCGTCAACTTCGGGCAAACACTTATGGCACGACCGTTCATATTGCCAAGCGCGCGGCAGTTGTCTATGTTCGACCGCATTCACATCCGCAAATCATGAATCGACACGATCCGAGCGGATGTGAAGGGCAATGGCAGGGTCGTTCCGTCCGGCATGGCGCGCAGTACCGGACGCGGCACGACTCGCCCGACATAAAACTATATGCGAACGCACTTCATGACGATGCGTTCCCGGAGACCGACAATGAACAGCACGATCGACGATCGTCCCGGCGCCGCTTCGCGCGGCTTTTTCTCTAAATCGGCGACCGTCGCCCAGCCCGGCTTCTCACGCTGGATGGTCCCGCCCGCCGCGCTCGCCGTGCACCTGTGCATCGGGCAGGCCTACGCGTTTTCCGTCTTCAACGCGCCGCTCACGAAGGTGATCGGCGTCACGCAGTCCGCGCCGGACGACTGGTCGATCACGACGCTCGGCTGGATCTTCTCGCTCGCGATCGTGTTTCTCGGGCTGTCCGCGGCGTTCGCCGGCAAGTGGCTCGAAAAGGTCGGCCCGCGCCGCACGATGTTTACCGCGGCCTGCTGCTTCGGCGGCGGCTTTCTCGTCTCCGCGCTCGGCGTGCAGTTGCATCAGATCTGGCTGCTGTATCTCGGCTATGGCGTGATCGGCGGGATCGGGCTCGGGCTCGGCTATGTGTCGCCGGTCTCGACGCTCATTCGCTGGTTCCCCGACCGGCGCGGCATGGCGACCGGCATGGCGATCATGGGCTTCGGCGGCGGCGCGATGATCGCGGCGCCGGCCTCGGTTGCGCTGATGAACCACTTCAAGAGCGCGACGAGCATCGGCGTGGCCGAGACGTTCGTGGTGCTCGGCGTCGTCTACTTCATCTCGATGACGATCGGCGCGCTCGCGATCCGCATTCCGCCCGCCAACTGGGCGCCGGCCGGCTGGACGCCGCCCGTCAAGGCGAACAAGCTCATCACGCGCAACCACGTGCACATCGATCAGGCGTTGAAGACACCGCAGTTCTATCTGCTGTGGCTCGTGCTGTTCCTGAACGTGACGGCGGGCATCGGCGTGCTGGGACAGGCGTCGCTGATGATTCAGGAAAGCTTCAAGACGTCGATCACGGCGGGCGCGGCCGCAGGGTTCGTCGGCCTGTTGTCGCTCTTCAACATGGGCGGGCGCTTCGCGTGGGCGTCGACCTCGGACTGGATCGGCCGCAAGAACACTTACTACGTGTTTTTCGCGCTCGGCGCGGTGCTGTATTTTCTGGTGCCGCAGTTCGCGGCGTCGGGCAATATCGCGCTCTTCGTGCTCGCGTACGGCGTGATTCTCTCGATGTACGGCGGCGGCTTCGCGACGGTCCCCGCCTATCTCGCCGACATGTTCGGCACGGCGTTCGTCGGCGGCATCCACGGACGGCTCTTGACCGCGTGGGCCGCGGCGGGCGTCGCGGGGCCGGTTCTCGTGAACTACATCCGCGCTTATGAAGTCGCGCACGGCGTGGCGAAGGCCGAAGCCTACACGACGACGCTGCACATCATGGCGGCGCTGCTCGTCGTGGGATTCCTGTGCAACCTGCTCGTCACGCGCGTGCACGACAAACATCACATGACCGCGGGCGCACCGGCGATCAACTGAACAGGACACGTCAAATGAACACTAGCCACGATCTCCATGCCCATCCGACCAACAAGGCGCTGCTTGCGGTCTTCTGGATCTATGTGCTCGTTCCGCTCGCGTGGGGCATTACGAATACGCTCACGCAGGCGATGAAACTGTTCCACTGAACTTCGCTTTCACGGCGACGGGTGGCGGTTCGTTCGCGCCGCCCCTCGCCGGTGTGTTGCTCTTTCAGCGGCCGTCCACCGCCGACGCCGCCAGACTCCGCCGCGACAGCACGCTCATGAAAAGCGTCGCGCCAACGAGTGCAACCAGATCCATTCCAGCCATCAGCCAATCCATTTCTGCCACGTTTGTTCTCCCTTATGAAAAAAGCGCCGCGTTGGTGTCGATGCGCGGATGTGTCGTCGGTTACTGACCTCATTTACGGCGCCGGTATCAAAAGCTTGAGACCGTGCGGGGCCGAACAGACGGGACGCAGGCACCAGGGAAAATCGAACGATCGTACCCACGGGTGGGTGGCGTATCTTTCGGATAGACGACGGCGCGCGCTGCGGCCCTCGTCGTCCGCCGGTCCCCACGACAAGACGATCCCCATCCCATGAACCCATCCCGTCGCAATTTCATGATTGTCAGCATCGGCGCAGGCTCGTCGCTGCTGCTCTCGCGCGCGGCGCTCGCCGCCGGTCCGAAGCTGAGCGAAGCGGACCCGGCCGCGATCGCGGTCGGTTATCGGGAAGACGTCGCGAAGATCGACAAGGCCAAATTCCCGACCTACGCCGCCGGACAGGATTGCAGCAATTGCTCGCTGTTCCAGGGCAAGTCGACGGACGCGTGGGGCGGCTGCACGCTCTTCGGCGACAAAGAGGTCGCCGCGCACGGCTGGTGCAGCTCGTACACGAACATGTGAGCGGTTTCAGCCAGCGGATTTCGCGCGCTGGGCGCGCGGCGCGGGCGTTTTAGCGGCGGCTTTTTTCGCTGCTGGCTTGCCGGCGACGGCCTTCTTCGCCGCCGACGGCTTCTGCACTTTCAGATCGACGGTGATCCACGTGGGCGCGTGATCGCTTGCGTGGGGCAGGTCGCGCACCCAGCGATCGACGCCTGCATCCTTCAGATGCGGCGCCATCTGCGGATTGAGCAGCAGATGGTCGATGCGCAGTCCCGAGTTCTTTTGCCAGTGCTGCCGGAAGTAATCCCAGAACGTGTAGATGCGCTCGTCGGGATACCGCGCGCGCAGGGCATCGAGCCAGCCCTGATCGAGCAGGCGCCGGTAGCATTCGCGGCTTTCGGGTTGCAGGAGGGCGTCCTTGCGCCAGGACTTCGGGTTGTAGATATCCTCGTCGGTGGGCACGACGTTGAAATCGCCCGCGAGCACCACGGGATGCCCGCTGTCATGAAGACGCGCCGCGTAGCCGATCAGCCGTTCGAACCACGCGAGCTTGTAGTCGAATTTGGGACCGGGCTGCGGATTGCCGTTCGGCAAGTAGAGACAGCCGACCAGCACGCCATGCGCCGCCGCTTCGAGATAGCGGCTGTGGGTGTCGTCGGGATCGCCCGGCAGGCCGCGCCGGCTCTCGATCGGCTCCATCCCGCGGGCAAGAATCGCGACGCCGTTCCACGACGCCTGTCCGTGCCAGATCGCGCCATAGCCGGCCGCGCGGATTTCGTCGATGGGAAATGCCGCGTCAGGCGCCTTCAGCTCCTGCAGGCAGGCAATGTCCGGCGCTTCCCGGTCGAGCCATTCGAGCAGCGCGGGCAGGCGCGAACGGACGCCGTTGATATTGAAAGTGGCGATCTTGAGCATGGCGTCGAGTGTCGTGTGGGTCACGGTACTGAGCAAGCACAGTACCGGATTCGGCGACACTCGTCAGGCAATGCTCCGTCAGGCGGTCTTCCACCGCGCATCGCTGACGACGAGCTTCTTCGGAATCAGCCGCAGGTCGTTGAACGTATCGGCGATCTGCTGCTGGTACGCGAGCGTCTCGGCGGTCACCGGCTGCACGCCGTAGGCGGTGCGTTCGAGCGCGACCTGGAGCGTCGCCGCATCAAGGCCGACGAGCGGCGAAAGCAGGCGCGCGACCTCCGGGACGTGGTCGCGTCCGTATTTGTCGACGGCGTCGAGTTCGGCGAGCAGCGCGTGCAGCAGTTGCGGCTCCGCGCTCGCGAACTTGCGCGTCGCGAGGTAGTACTGCGTGTTGTGCACGAGACCTTCGCCGTTCGTGACGACGCGCGCATTCGTCTGCTTTTCGATCGCGGCGAGATACGGGTCCCAGATCACCCAGGCATCGACGCTGCCCTGCACGAAGGCGGCGCGCGCGTCGGCGGGCGCGAGGTAGACCGGCTGGATGTCGCTGTAGGCGAGCTTCGCGTTCTGCAGCGCCTTCACGAGCAGAAAGTGGACGTTCGATCCCTTGTTCAGCGCGACCTTCTTGCCGCGCAAGTCGGCGACGGTCTTGATCGGTGACGCGGCCGGCACGACGATCGCTTCGCCGCGCGGCGCGGGCGGCTCGTTCGCGATGTAGACGAAATCGACGCCCGCGGCCTGCGCGAAGATCGGCGGCGTTTCGCCGACCGTGCCGACATCGACGGCGCCTGCGTTGAGGCCTTCGAGCAACTGCGGGCCGGCCGGAAATTCGAGCCACTGAACGCTCACGCCCTGCGACGCGAGGCGCTTTTCGAGCGTGCCGCGCGCCTTGAGCACGACGAAGTTGCCGTACTTCTGATAGCCGATACGCAAGGTTTTCGCATCGCTCGCGGCGAATACCGGTCGCACGGCGAAGAGCGCGGCCGCGGTCGCGGCGCTTTTCAGGAGCGAGCGGCGCTGTGTGCTCGCGGCGTCGTGTCGGTCGTCTTTCGAATTCTGCTGAGGCATGAGCGTTCCCAATGGCGTTGCGGTGCAAAGACGCCAGATTCTATGAACGCGACGCCCGCTTGAGGAACCAAGTTTTTCAGCTTTGCTTCTGGCGCTGCGCGATTTGGCGCGACCACCGGCGCGTCCTCGGCGGCGGCGGTAGACTCGTCGCATGCATGGGCCCGAGGAGAACGTCATGCGACTCGTCGACTGGAACATTCAGTGGGGGCGCGGCGTGGATGGCCGCGTCGATCTCGCGCGCATCGTCAGCGAGGCGAAAGCGCTGTGCGATTTCGACGTTCTGTGCCTGCAGGAAGTCACCCGCGGTTTCGATCAGGGTGAGCGGGCGGGCGGCCTTGCGGGCGGCCCCGGCGCCGATCAGTTCGCCGAATTGGCCGAACTGTTGCCGGCCGCGATCGTGCTGGATGCGATCGGCTCGGACCTGCCGCCGACCGGCGCCGGGCTCGGGCGGCGGCAATTCGGCAACGCGATCGTGAGCCGCCTGCCCGTGCGACAGGTGCTGCGCCACTCGCTGCCGTGGCCCGCCGATCCCGCGAAGCCGTCGATGTTGCGTGTCGCGCTGGAGGCGGTCGTCGAAACGGATGTCGGGCCGTTGCGGGTCATCAGCACGCATCTGGAGTTCTACTCGGAGACACAGCGGCTCGCGCAGGTCGAGCGCTTGCGCGGCCTTCACGTCGAAGCCTGCGATCACGCGCGCCGCCCGGCGAAATCCGAAAGCCTGAACAGCCCGTTCGCCGACACCGGCCGGCCGATGAGCGCCATCCTGTGCGGCGACTTCAACAGCGCGTTCGAGTCGTCGGCGTATCGGCGGATGATCGAGCCGTTCGGCGACGCGCCCGCGTTCGTCGATGCGTGGAGCGTCGCGCATCCGGACACGCCGCGCGCCGCGACGGTCGGCCTTTACGACCGCGAGCAATGGCCCGACGGACCGTTCGCGTGCGATTTCGTGCTCGTGACGGAGGATCTGGGCGCGCGCGTCGCGGCTTGCGAGGTCGACCAGGCGAGCCGGTCATCCGATCATCAGCCGATGTGGCTCGAATTGCACTAGACGCGTTCAGCGCTCGTTGAGCGGCGCAAGTGCCGGCCGCACGAAAGAGATTGAATTCATCGAGCGCTTCAGCTATTGGTAGCCACAAGCGATCGATCGACGCTGCTGAAACAGAAGGCTTTTTCGAAGCCGGCGCGCGATAGGCACGTCGACGCAGACGGAGAACGAGCATGGCGAAACGCAAGCCCGCGACGACCGCCGCGCCCGCTGCAAAGAGCGCGGCGAGCAGCCCTGTCGGCCATGCGGGCCGCTCGCGCAAGCTGCTGCTCTGGGCGACGCTGTTGTTCGCGTGTCCGGCGCTGATCGGCTTCGCGATGAGCGGCGCGATGAGCGGGGCCATGAGCGGGGCCATGAGCGCGCGCGCGAAGCCCGCGGTGCAGGCCGTTCTCGGCGACGGCGTGCGCGGACCGCAAGGCATGGCCTGGGTCCCCGGCGGCGAATTCCTCATGGGCAGCGACGCGAAAATGGCGCAGGCCAACGAGCGTCCCGCGCACAAGGTGCGCGTGCACGGCTTCTGGATGGACGAGCATCACGTGACGAACGCCGAGTTCCGCCAGTTCGTCGAAGCCACCGGCTACGTCACGACGGCGGAGAAAAAGCCCGACTGGGAAACGCTCAAGGTGCAATTGCCGCCGGGCACGCCGCGTCCGCCGGACAGCGCGCTCGTCGCGGGCGCGATGGTGTTCGTCGGCACGGACCAGCCGGTGTCGCTCGAAGACTACTCGCGCTGGTGGCGCTACGTGCCCGGCGCGGACTGGCGGCATCCGACGGGGCCAGAGAGCACTATCGCCGGCAAGGACGATCATCCTGTCGTGCAGGTGTCCTACGAGGACGCCGAAGCGTATGCGAAATGGGCCGGCAAGCGTCTGCCGACCGAGGCCGAGTGGGAGTTCGCCGCGCGCGGCGGGCTCACGCAGGCCACCTACGCGTGGGGCGACAAGTTCACGCCCGACGGCAAGCAGATGGCGAATGTCTGGCAAGGCCAGCAGGCGCGGCCGTTCCCGGTGATGAGCGCGAAGGCGGGCGGCGCGGCGGGCACGAGCCGCGTCGGCAGCTTTCCGGCCAACGCCTATGGCCTCTCCGACATGACGGGCAACGCGTGGCAGTGGGTCGCCGACTGGTATCGCGCGGACCAGTTCCGCCGCGAGGCATCGACGACGGCGAGCGTGGTCGACAACCCGGCGGGCCCAACCGGCGCGTGGGACCCGGCCGATCCGGGCGTCCCGGTCGCGGCGCCCAAGCGCGTGACGCGCGGCGGCTCGTTTCTCTGCAACGAAGACTATTGCCTCAGCTACCGGCCGAGCGCGCGGCGCGGCACCGATCCGTACAACAGCATGTCGCATCTGGGCTTTCGGCTGGTGATGGACAAGGACAACTGGGACAAGTCGCATGGCCGCTCGCAGCTTGCCCGCGCCGACACGGACGTGCCGGCTCACTAGCTTCTTGCGCTGCCGGGCATCGAACTTCGACGACAAGGAGAATCGGATGCAGAGTTGGAGCCGCCGCACCAAGCCGAAACGCGCGTCCGCCCAATCGTTCGGCGACGCCGCGCGCCGGGCCGCCGCGTTCATCGTCGCGGCGCTGTTCGCGCTGACGCTTGCAGGATGCGCCGGGCAGAACCGCAACGCGGCGTCGCCGGACGTCTCGCCCGACAGCGCCCGCAGCGCGGAAACCGCGTTGCCCTCGTGGCGCGACGGCCCCGCGAAACGCGCCATCGTGAAATTCGTCGGCGATGTGACGCGCGAAGGCACGATGACCTACGTCGAACCGGCGCAGCGCATCGCCGTGTTCGACAACGACGGCACGCTCTGGACCGAGCAGCCGATCTACGTCCAGTTTGCGTTCCTGCTCGATCAGGTGAAGGCGGCGGCGCCCGCGCATCCCGAGTGGAAGAACAATCCCGCGTTCAAGGCGCTCATGGCCCGCGACCAGGCGGCGCTCGCCGCGCAGCAGAAACCGCTGATGCAGCTCGTCGCCGTCGCGAACAGCGGCATGAGCGTCGAAACCTACGACCAGACGATCCGCGCGTGGCTCGCGAAGGCGCGCCATCCGAAGTTCAACCGGCCTTACACGGAGCTTGTCTATCAGCCGCAGATCGAACTGCTCGCGTATCTGCGCGCGAACGGCTTCAAGACCTACATCGTGTCGGGCGGGACGATCGAATTCATGCGGCCGTGGGTCGAGCAGGCCTATGGCGTTCCGCCGGAGCAGGTGATCGGCTCCAGTCAGCTCGTCAAGTACGAACTGCGCGGCGGCAAGCCCACGCTCACGCGCCAGCCCAAGCTCGATTTCGTCGACGACGGTCCTGGCAAGCCCGTCGGCATCTATCGCTACATCGGGCGGCGTCCGATCCTCGCGTTCGGCAATTCCGACGGCGACCAGCAGATGCTCCAGTACACCGCCGCGAACACCGACCCGCACCTCGCGCTCCTCGTGCATCACGACGACGCCGAGCGCGAGTTCGCCTACGACCGGCAGTCGAAGATCGGCCGGCTCGACAAGGCATGGGACGAGGCCACGACCGACGGCTGGGTCGTCGTCAGCATGAAAAACGACTGGAACACGATCTTCCCGGGTCCGGCGCGTTAGGGGCAGCAAGCCGCAAGGGCGGTCAGGAGGCCGAGGCGAGGCCCGCCAGACGCGTCGGCCCGAAGGAACCCGTCGGGCCCGCCGCGCAGTCGGGGGCGAAGCCCAACATCCCGCTGCGTGCGTTCTACGGCGCGGGGCTCGACGCCTGTCGGGGCGATCGCGATGCGTGGGCGACGGGTCTCAGGCGCGTAATGGACGGCCCCCGACAATCCGTACTACCGCTGGGTCATCGGCGAATGAGCCGCGCGTGAGCACCGCGGCTCAAGCGACGCGCGACCGGCTCGAACCCTTCGCGATACGCGTCTTCGAGTTCGCGCGCCTTGCGTGCGCGCCGCGCGGGGTCGGTCGCGAGCGCATCGGTCGTGGCGCGCGCGATGTCGTCGATGTCGACTGGCGCCGTGGTGTCCGAGGTGTCCGCGTCGTCCCAGGTCGCGGCGAACGCGGCTTGCTTCGTGACGCGCGGTCCGGACGCCGGATGGCGCACGGTGACGCGCGGCAAAGCGAACGCCGTCGCGACGATCCGCCCATGCAGGCTGCTGCCGACAAAGCCGCGGCTGCGGGCGATCAGCGCGCAGATATCCCAGACGTCGAGCGAGCCGAAGATCGCCACGGCCTTCGTCCGCATGCGCGCCGCTGTGCGTTCATAGCATGCCGTGTCGTCGTGCCACGGCGCCGCGCCGGCACGAAAGAACACGATGCCGTGTCCGCTCGCCTTCGCGGCGCGCTCCAGTTGCGCGGCGATGCGCGCGAGCGTGGCATCGTCGCCGAAATCGGCGCTGAACTGCACCGAGATGTAGCCGTCCGGAAACGCATCCAGCGTGCGCGCGAGTTCGCCCCGTTGCGCGCGTTCGTCGATGCGCGCGCCTTCAAGTTGCGCCACCATCACGGCCGGGTCGGGGATCAGCCGCGCGTTCACGCCGGCTGCGGCAAGCAGCGTTTGCGTGTGCGCATCGCGCACGCTGACGTCGTCGGCGGCGGCGAGTTTCAGCATCACTTCGGCGCGCAAAGGCGCGTCGACCGTATCGAGTTCGACGCCTCCAGACGCGTTGAACGACACCCACGCCGCATGCGGAAACAGCTCACGCGAAGCCACGTAAGGCGCGAGCGCGCGCGTGTGCAGCGCGGACTGCGTCCATGCGGTGCGTTCCATCGGCCTTTGGTCGAGGTGTGCGACGGTACGGTGCCATGCGTCCCCGGAGAGCGTCATGGCTGCGGCTTCCCACGCGCCGCAGGTCAGAATCTCGCCGCCCGCGTGGATCAGATTCACCGCGCGCCCGCCCAGGTTCTGCGCGAGATCCGTCAGCGCCCGCACCCGGTGTCCGCCGTACAGCGTCAGGTCGCGCCCGGCGACGCCCGCGAACAGCGCGTCCTCAGAGCCCAACATCCGCGCCACGATGTGCGCGAACAAAAGATCGCCGAAGTTATGGCGATCGAAGGGGCCGAAGATGATCGTGGTCGGTTCGTCGGTCACTGGGATCGTCCGGGGATGGCGGTGCTTATCGAAGGGTAGCGGGTTCGGGCTGCGTCGGCATGCGCGATCGCGTGCTAGGATTTTTGCTGATCCACGGAGAGAGCAAACATGCGATTCGACTACAAGGCCTATCACATCCACTGCCGCGCGCGGCACGACGAAGACGGCCAGTTCTACCCACACGTCACGATCACGCGCGGGCACGACGAAGGCGGCGCGCATGGCGAGACGCACCACTCGGGCGAACTCGACGCCTTCGCCAACGAATCCGACGCGCTCCATTGCGCGCGCGCGTGGGCGATCGAATGGTGCGACGAAGCAGCGGCGTAGTTCCGCGCTGGCCCAAGGGCACCGCGCGCGCCCGCACGCATTGACGCAATTGCATATACCGCGATGCAAAATGATCTGATATTGTTTTCCCGAGGGAAACGATGTTTTATCGGCAACGTCAATCGTCTTCGTGAGCGCCGCCATGAATGATGTACGTCACCCGCTCAGCCCGCGCGAGCGCGTCGAACTGCTCTGCTGGCTCACTTGCGGCAGCCTCGGCAATTACTACCTGAACGAGTCGTGGCCCGCACCCGTGTTCTTCGTGCAGGCGTCGCGCAAGTGGCTCGACCGCCACAAGCGCCAGGCCGACTGGCTCACCGTTGCCCGGCTCACCGCCATCGCCCAGCACCTCGCGATGCAGAACGTCGGATACGTGAACGCCGACTGGGCCCTCGACGCCGTCGAAGAAATTCTCGAAAGCGACGACCTCAACTACGAATCGGCGCTCGTCGTGCGCGTGTTCGACGACTGCCGACGCGCGCTGGCCGACAAGCGTCTCGCCGACTGAGCAAGCCGTCATGCCCGCGTGCGCGAATCGCTCGGGCCTGTGTACGCGAGCGCACGCATGGCGCCACCTGCCGCTCCGGCAGCGTCTACGATAGATAAGACATTTGGCGCCGGCACGCTGTCGCGGAAATCGGTACGCACTGTGCGCGGCGTCGCGGCGAAACCCTATCGCAAGGGTGGGCGACGACATGGCAAAGAACATCGTTTTCTGCGCGGACGGCACCTGGAACGGCCCGAATTCCAAGGACGACGACAACGACGGCATTCCCGACACGACCAACGTCTGGAAGCTCTTCAACACGCTCGCGGGCAATCCGAAGCTGGATTCCGTGCTGCTCGCGTCGGAGCAGGAAATCGAGGAGCCCGGTCCGGACGGCCAGGTGGCGAAGTACCTGCATGGCGTCGGCGATTCACGCAACATCGCGATCAAGCTGCTCGGCGGCGTTTTCGGCGACGGCCTGATCGCGCGCATCGTCCGCGGCTACACGTACATCTCGCGCAATTACAAACCGGACGACGCGATCTTCCTGATCGGCTTTTCGCGCGGCGCGTACACCGCGCGCGCGCTCGGCGGCATGATCGCGGACGTCGGCGTGCTCAACCCCGCGAACTACGACCCCGACGACAAGGAGCAAGCCTACGAACTCGGCATCAAGCAGTGGCGCAGGCATCGCGAGGCGCGCCTCGCGGCACGCCAGAACGCGGGCGGTCTCGCGGGTCTCTTCAGCGGTCTCGTGAGACGCCTGCCGCTTTTCGCGTCCGATCCGCCGCAGCCGGGCGAGACGCTTCCCGTCGATACGATCCGGGCCATCGGCGTGTGGGACACGGTCGGCGCGCTCGGCATCCCGCTCTATCTCGGCGCGAACGGTTCGGACATCGACGTGTTCCGTTTCGCCGATACCGCGCTCAACAACAAAGTGCAGTTCGGCATCCACGCGATCAGCCTCGACGAGCAGCGCGCCGACTTCACGCCGACCTTCTGGGACAAACGCGACGGCATCACGCAGGCGCTTTTCGTCGGCGCGCATTCGGATGTCGGCGGCGGCTATCCGATCGCGGAATCGGGGCTCTCGGACATCGCCTGCGACTGGATGCTCCGGCGGCTCTCCGATCCCGCCGTCGGACTGCATCTGAAACCGGAGCCGTGGCCGTTCAAGCCCGACTTCTTCGGCGCGTCGCACGAACCGTGGGCGAATCCGCCGTTTTCCCTGCTGCCGAAGGGGCCGCGCGCGCCGATTCCGTTCCCGCAGAACGTCGGCGCGCATATTTCGATCGCGCACCGCATGGGCATCGATCCCGTCAGCGGACAGCCCGTCGCGGTGTCGCTGAAGTATCTGCCGACGGCCCTCGCGCAGCAGCTCGGGACCAATACGGTCTGGCTCAGCTGAGCTTGCGGCCCTTCACGAACAGCCTCGCGGACTGCCCCGCGCCCGGCAGTTAGTTAAGCGCACCCTTGACCTGTCCCGCGCGACGGTCTATACAAGACACTCGTGCGAATCCTTCGGAATCGCACGCGGCCACAGCGTGCGGCCTCGGTTGCCGAAACCCCGCGCGCAACGGTCGGCGTTTGAAAGAGATCCGGACTGCCAAGCCACAGGAATCGAACGCACCGAGGCCGCCATGAAAAAGACCGCTACGTCGTGCAGCGCGCTACTCGCTTCGTTCGTATGCTGTCTCCTTCTCGCTTCCTGCTCCGCCAGCCATCCGCTTCAGCCCGCCACCGCCGCTGGCACCACGACACTGCCCTCCGGCGGCGTCTACAAGGGCAGCGTGGCCGCCTACGGCGACGCCATCCTCCTGATGCTCTTCGACGGCACCGCGTATCTGTTCTACGGCGACGCGCCTGCGTCGGTAGGCAAAGGCGGCCTGGGCGGCGTGGTCGTCGCGAACAACGGCACGCAGTCCGCAAGCGGACAGTTCACCAGCCTCAACGCCCAAAACTACAGCCTGCGCACGCGCACGACATCGCCCGTCACGTTCGATGTCGACTTCTCGCGTGCGCCGGCCGTCACGGGCAGCGTCGCCGACAAAGGCTATGGCGCGGCGAGCCTCACCTTCGCCGGCGCGTCCGCCCCGATGCTCGACGCGGCACCGGCGCGCGCGATCGTCGCGGGCCTCTACAGCGGCCGGGGCGGCTCGATGCGCGGCAGCACGTCCGCCAGGCTCACCATCACCGACGACGGCTTTCTCGCCGGCACCACGGGCATCGGCTGCGTGTTCAGGGGCACGGTTGCGCCGCATACCGGCGTGAACGCCTACGACGTTTCGATCACGTTCGGACCCGCGCCGTGTCCGCAGGCAGGCACGACGGTGCCGGGCAACGCGGTCCTCGACGGCGCGCGCCTCTTGGCCGTGCTGCCGAGCGCCGACCGCACGGACGCGTTCGTATTCGACGGCAGCAAGTGACCGCGGTCGATCGCCGTCGCATTTCGGCTTTATCCGCAGTGGCAGTCTTCAAAAACGACGCATCCAAGGAGACGAACAGATGAAATCGAAGATGAATGCAGCGCTCAGGGCCATGCCGCTCGCCGCAGGGAGCGTCATGCTCGCCGCGCTCTCCTGCGCCTACGCGGCGCAGGACAACGTGGGCACGCTGTCCAACTTCAAGCAGACGGGCAACAACGTGCCCGCCGAAACCGTCCCGCAAACCGGCCAGACCGCCGAGGCCCTGCGCAACAATCTCAAGCAGATCAAGCTGCCGCCGGGCTTCAAGATCGAGCTGTATGCCGTGGTGCCGGAGGCGCGCCACATGGCGATCGAACCGTCGACGGGCGTCGTATTCGTCGGCACGCGCAAGAGCCGCGTGTGGCAGGTGACCGATCGCACGCATCAGCGGGTGGCGAGCGATGTCGTGCAGTTCGCGTCGTCGGTGACGTTCAAGGTGCCCAATGGCGTGTGCTTCTCCCCCGACGGCGTGCTGTACGTGGTCGAGCAGAACCGCGTGCTCGGCTTTCCCGCCGCGCAGTTCTTCGGCGAAGGCGGCCCGGACGTCGCGGCAGCGGTCGTCGTGCCGCAGGGCAAGCTGATTCCGACGCAGTTCGAAAGCTTCAATCACGGCGCGCGCGCGTGCCGCATCGGACCGGACAAGAAGCTCTACATCGCGCTCGGCCAGCCGTGGAACGTGCCGTCGAAGGACAAGCTCGCCGAGCTCGACAAGAACGGCCTCGCGGGGATCATCCGGCTGGATCAGGACGGCAAGAACCGCGAGGTCTACGCGCACGGCGTGCGCAATTCGGTCGGACTCGACTTCAATCCGAAGGACAAGACGCTCTGGTTCACCGACAACCAGGTCGACGGCATGGGCGACGACACGCCGCCCGGCGAACTCAACCGCGCCACCAAGGCCGGCGAGAACTTCGGCTTTCCGTGGTACGGCGGCGGCAAGGTGCGCACGGCCGATTACAAGGACGCCACGCCGCCGGCGGGCGTCGTGTTCCCGCAGGTCGAAATGGCGGCGCACGCGGCCGACCTCGGCATGTCGTTCTACACCGGCAAGATGTTCCCCGAGAAATACCAGGGCGGGATCTTCGATGCCGAGCACGGCTCGTGGAACCGGACCAAGCCGGTCGGCGCGCGCATCATGTACACACCGGTCAAGGACGACGGCACCGCCGGCCCGACCGAAGTGTTCGCGGAAGGCTGGCTCACGTCGACGGGCGAATACATGGGCCGCCCGGTGGACGTCCAGCAATTGCAAGACGGTTCGCTGCTCGTGTCCGACGACTACGCCGGCGCGATCTATCGCATTTCCTACGCAAACGGCAAATGAGAAAGCGAACGACGACGATGACGGCGGCCTTGCTCGCCGCGTGCGCGGTGAGTACGGCGGGCGTCTCGTTCGCCGCCGACGTCAAGGCGGGGCGGGCGAAGGCGGTGCAGTGCCAGGCCTGCCACGGCATCGACGGACTCGCGAAGATTCCGGAAGCGCCCAATCTCGCCGGTCAGACCGAGGAATATCTGGTGAAGGCGCTGAACGACTTCAAATCCGGCGCGCGTCAGAACGACATGATGACGTTGATGGCGAAACCGCTGACCGATGCGGACATCGCCAATCTCGCCGCCTACTATCACAGTCTGGGCAAGCCATAGCGGCGGCGCGTGGTCAAAAGTGTTGACAGGAGAATTTAAGGGTTTATACTTACTCCTGTCTCCTCCATGTCTCAACCGATATGGATTCAGCCCGCTCAACGAGAGCGGGCTTTTTTTTGCCCAGCGCTTTCTGAAGGGCGGTCGAATCGACCCGCGCGGCCATCTCGAAAAAAATTTGGCCCTCCGCGATGAATCGCCTATTCTGAAATCGTAGTCCGTGTCGAGCACGAGACTGCAAAACGGGGCGAAAAGCGGGGCTGGCCGGAAGGTACGCCGCCTGTTTTTGGCCCCGTCCTCATATGAAAGCCCGCCAAGCGCGGGCTTTCGTTTTTTGATGGCGCCGCGCCGCTATGTTTCCTTCGATCCGGCGCGGCGCGCTTCCAGCTGGCGTCGCGAGCGTTCGAGCTCTTCCGCGATCAGTTGCTCGTCCGGCAGGACCGTCTGATATTCGGCGGCGAGGATCTTGTTCGGCAGGTTGTCGAGCGCGTAGCGCGCTTCCGCGCTGCCTTTTCCCGCGCAGAGAATGAGTCCGACCGGCGGGTTTTCGCCGGGCTTCATCCAGTGTTCGCGCGCGTAGTTCAGGTAGAGATGCATCTGACCCGCGTCGGCGTAGCTGAACCGGCCGACCTTCAGGTCGATCACGACGAGGCATTTCAGCCGCCGGTGGAAAAAGACGAGATCGACGCGAAACCACGTATCGTCGATGCGCAGTCGCCGCTGACGTCCGATGAACGCGAAATCGTCGCCGAGTTCGAGCAGGAAATCCGCGAGACGGTGGATCAGCGCGTCTTCGAGATCGGACTCCGAGTACTCGTCCTTGATATCCAGAAATTCGAGCACGAACGGGTCGCGGATCGCTTCTTCGGGCGTCATCGCGTCGCCGGGCGCCGGCTCGCCGGCCTTTTCGACCAGCGCCGCCTTGTTGCGCGACAGCGCGAGCCGCTCGTAGAGCTGACTGTTCACCTGCCGGTCGAGCTGGCGCACCGACCAGCCCTCGCGCAACGCCTCGTTCGCGTAGAACGCGCGCGCCACGTCGCTTTTCACCGACAGCAGCCGCACGTACGCCGACCACGGCAGCGGAAAACGCGCGGCGAGCGTCGCGAGCGCGGGCGGTGTCGCGGCGTCGCCCGTGGCTGCGGATTCTCCAGACGCCGTCTGGATATTCGCGTCGCGCGGCAATCGTCCAGACGGCGTCTGGAGAATCTGCCCGGGCGGCCATTGCAGATAGAACGCGCGCATGTTCGCGAGATTCGCGCGGCCGAAGCCGCGGCCGAAGCGCTGCGTCAGGTCGTCGGCGAGCCGGGTGAGGAGCGCTTCGCCGTAGGCCGCGCGGTCCGCGCCGCCCTGTTCGAATTCGACGATCCGCCGCCCGATTTCCCAATACGAAGCCGTCATGACGGCGTTGACGCTGCGCGCCGCCGCCCGGCGCGCGCTTTCCAGCACCTCGACGATGCCCGAGCGAATGCCATCGTAGTCGTCGGTGGACAGTGCTCGCTTCGTCATGCGCCGGGGGCCTCGTGTTGGTTCGTGTCGTCGCGACGATGTTAGCGGAATTCGCCCGTCGCGAGACGGCCGGCGTGCGCGACTGGGTTAGACAAAAAAGGAACGAATCGTGCTATTTTTCTCTGTCACTACAACGGAGGAGACCATGCAAATCGAATCAACGGATTGGTTCCCGCTCGACCAGTACGCGCCCGTTCGGGACGGCTGGTACGAAGTGCAGTTGACGAGCGGCGCGACGGCGTTCTCGAAGTTCATCGACGGCCAGTGGACCGAGACACCCGCGCTCACATTCACGCATTGGCGCGGGTTGTCGGCGGACCCGGCGCTGTCCGGCGAACCCGAAAACATCGATGCCGAAGCGACGGCGGCCGAAGGCGTGCGCGCCGTCTGGAACGCCTTTTTTCCCGCGATCGCCGATGACCCCAAACAGGGCGAAGCGCATCGCAAGGATGCCTGAGCTGGGGTTCACGGTGGGGGTGTTGGTGCAGTGCCGCGTTATCCACAGTTTTCGTTCATAACCCTGTGGATATCGCGCCGATGAACGCGCCAACGGGTTGATCCGAAAGGCATTGGCGCGGAAGGTGCAGCCAGGTCGCCGCCTTTAGTGACGCGAGCGCTGCTGGCCACAGAATGACGCCGCCAACGCATTCGTCGATGAAGCCAGCCAGTTCGGCATCGCGGGAAGATCGACGTCGAGCAGCGCCTCGGAAACCGTCGCGCGGTTCAGCTCTTCCTCGGCGGACATCGGCAGCGCGAAGGCGATGGTCCACGCGGCAACGAGAGCCACGGCAATCGCGCTCAGCCAGATCGAAACGTACATGATGAGCAACCTCGCTAATGGTGTGCATCTGGCGCGCGAATCGGAACGGTGAACCCCGAAAAACGTTTGCCGGAACGCGATCAGCAATCAGATGCGTCTGAATGTGAGGTTAGTTTCGCGCCGACGATTCCACAGCCCCACTGACGCAGGGACCTGAAGCAGGGATAAGCCTCTCGAAGATGCGTCGGCGGCGCTGTCATCCACGCGACAATCACCCTAAGATGGGCGATTCTGTCGAGTGTGGATGGACAAATCGCATGGATCTGAACCTGATCGGGCTGTTCGTCGAGATCGTCGAATCGCGCAGCATGAGCGCCGCCGCCCGCAAGCTCGGCATGACGCGCTCGAACATCAGCCAGCGGCTGAAACTGCTCGAACGCGAAACCGGCGCGCAACTGCTGCGCCGCTCGACGCGCAGCTTCGAACTCACGCAAGCCGGCCACACGCTCTACGACTGCGGCCAGCGCATGCGGGAGGATCTGAGCACCGCGCGCGCGTCGATCGACAGCCTCGGCCAGACGCTGCGCGGCCGCGTGCGCATCAGCGTGCCGACGGGCTTTGGGCGCATGTTCATCGGCGCGAAGCTGCTCGAATTCGCGCGCGCGCATCCGGGCATCACGCTCAGTGTGTCGTTCAACAACCGCATCGAGGACCTGATCGCCGCCGAGGTCGACGTCGCGGTGCGCATCACCTCGACGCCGCCGCTCGACCACGTCGCGCGCAACATTTGTCCGATCGAGTGGAACCTGTACGCGTCGGCGGATTACGTCGCGCGGCACGGTCCGATCGAACGTCCCGCCGATCTCGCGCGGCAGACGCTCGTCGCGTCGCCGTATCCGGGGCTGCGCGCGGTGATCGAACTGATTCATCGGCAAAACGAGGCCGACGTCCACGCGATCCCGATGCAGCCCGCGCTGCAATCGCCGGACTTTCCGTTTCTCGCCGATGCCGTGTGTCAGGGCATGGGCGTCGGCATTTTGCCGGAGTACGTGCCGCACGCGCCGGGAAATCACGGGCTCGTGCAAATCCTGCCGGAATACCGCGTGGCCGGGCAGCAGAACACGCTCTACATCGTGACGCTGCCGAACCGCTATCCGTCGCCCTCGACGCAGGCGCTGATCGACTTTCTACGCGAGGAAATCCTGGCGCTCGCGAAGACGTGGGAATGATCCGCTGAGCGCTTTGTCCATTTCTGATTAACAGTCCGTCAAGCTCGATGGCAATTGTCAATGCCGGCGGGTCAGCCCACAATGCATTCAAACAATCCGGAGACACAGCACGATGAACGCGCAAACAGCCGACACGCCCGTCAAAGCCGAACTACGCGACGGCGTGCTCGTCGTCACGATCGACAATCCGCCCGTCAACGCACTTGGCGTGGACGTCCGGCGCGGGCTCTCGGCCGCCATCGAACGAGCCGATGACGACAGCAGCGTTCAGGCGGTCCTGATCGTCGGCGCGGGGCGCAATTTCATCGGCGGCGCGGACATCCGCGAATTCGGCAAGCTGCCGATGCCGCCCGCGCTGCCCGACGTCTGCAACCGGATCGAAGCGTGCGCGAAACCGGTCGTCGCCGCGATCCACGGCGCGGCGCTCGGCGGCGGCCTCGAAGTCGCGCTGGCGGCGCACTACCGGCTCGCCGTCGCGGGCGCGAAGCTCGGACTGCCCGAAGTCACGCTCGGACTGCTGCCGGGCGCGGGCGGCACGCAGCGCGCGCCGCGCCTGATCGGCGCCGCGGCCGCGCTCGACCTGATCCTGAGCGGGCGCCATATCGGCGCTGAAGAAGCGCGGCAACTCGGCCTCGTGGACCGCGTCGGCGCATCGGGCGACGCGCTCGCCGACGGCATCGCCCACGTGCACGAATTGCTCGCCGCGCGCGCGCCGGTGCGCCGCACGCGCGACGCCGCCGGCCTCGCGGACCGCCGTGCGAGCCGCGCGGCGATCGAAGCGGCGCGCGAACAGACCGCGAAGAAATCGCGCGGGCTGTTCTCGCCGCTGAAGATCGTCGACGCGGTGCAGGCCGCGCTCGAACTTCCCTTCGACGACGGCCTGCGCCACGAGCGCCAGCTTTTCCTCCAATGCATCGACAGCCCGCAGCGCGCGGGGCTGGTCCACGCGTTCTTCGCCGAGCGCGAAGTGCTGAAGGCGCCGGAGACGCGCACGGCGAAGCCGCGCGCCATCGCGAGCGTCGGCGTGATCGGCGGCGGCACGATGGGCGCGGGCATCGCCGTGGCCGCGCTCGACGCGGGCCTGCCGGTCACGATGATCGAACGCGACGACGCCTCGCTCGCGCGCGGCCGCGCGCACGTCGAAAAGGTCTATGACGCACAGATCGTGAAGGGGCGCATGACGCCCGAAGCGAAAGCCGCCGTGATGAACCGGTGGACGGGCAGCACGTCCTACGACGCGATCGCTCACGTCGATGTCGCGATCGAGGCAGTTTTCGAAGACCTCGACGTGAAAAAAGCCGTGTTCGCGGAACTCGATCGCGTCTGCAAGCCGGGCGCGGTGCTCGCGACCAACACGTC
Organism: Caballeronia telluris; assembly: GCF_001544495.1. GTDB lineage: Bacteria > Pseudomonadota > Gammaproteobacteria > Burkholderiales > Burkholderiaceae > Caballeronia > Caballeronia telluris. The sequence continues at coordinate 238,475 of NZ_FCNZ02000006.1, read as the reverse complement.
GTATCTGGATATCGACGCGATCGCCGCCAGCGTCGCGCGTCCCGCCGACGTGATCGGCCTGCACTTCTTCTCGCCCGCCAACCTGATGAAGCTGCTCGAAGTGGTCGTGCCGGCGAAGGTCAGCGCGGACGTCGTCGCGACCGCGTTCGACTTCGCGAAGAAGCTGCGCAAGGTGCCGGTGCGCGCGGGCGTGTGCGACGGTTTCATCGGCAATCGCGTGCTGGCGGTGTACCGCACGGCCGCCGATCACATGATGGAAGACGGCGCCTCGCCGTATCAAATCGATCGCGCGGTGCGTGAATTCGGCTTTCCGATGGGGCCGTTCCAGGTGATCGACCTGGCGGGCGGCGACATCGGCTGGGCGGCGAGAAAGCGCCGCGCCGCCACCCGCGATCCGGCCGCGCGCTACGTGCAGATCGCCGACCGGCTCTGCGAACGCGGCTGGTTCGGCCAAAAGACGGGGCGCGGCTTCTATCTGTATGCGGACGGCGCGCGAAGCGGCACGCCGGACCCGGAAGTCGAGGCAATCGTCGAAGCGGAGCGCGAGCGCGCGGGCGTCGCGCCGCGTGAATTCACCGACGACGAAATCATCCGCCGCTACATGGCCGCGATGATCAACGAGGGCGCGAACGTCGTGCACGAGGGCATCGCGCTGCGTCCGCTCGACGTGGACGTCGCGTTTCTCTACGGCTACGGTTTCCCGCGCCATCGCGGCGGCCCGATGAAATATGCCGATAGCGTCGGCTTGGCGAAGGTGCTCGCCGACATCCGCGAATTCGCGAAAGAAGACCCGCGGTTCTGGCGGCCGTCGCCGCTGCTCGTCGATCTCGTCGAGCGTGGCGCCGATTTTGCGAGCCTTAATCACGCTGCGTGATTCTCTCCGGCGCCGCGCGCGATGCAGATGCGTCGCGCGGGACCGCATCGCCTTTCACCGAAAGAAGCCCATCATGGACCTGAACTTCACCCCCGAAGAGGAAGCGTTTCGCGAGCAGGTCGTGCGCTTCCTGCAAGACAAACTGCCGCCACGTCTCTCCGACAAAGTCCGCAACGGCCGGCGCCTCACGCGCGACGACATGGCCCAATGGCACGCGATCCTGAACGAACAGGGCTGGCTCGCGAACCACTGGCCCGAGGAACAGGGCGGTCCGGGCTGGAACGCCGTGCAGAAGTTCATCTTCGAGAACGAATGCGCGCTGGCCGGCGCGCCGCGCATCGTGCCGTTCGGCGTGAACATGCTCGGGCCGGTGCTCATCAAATACGGCAGCGAGGCGCAAAAGCGCCACTGGCTGCCGCGCATCCTCGACGGCTCCGACTGGTGGTGTCAGGGCTATTCCGAACCCGGCGCGGGCTCGGACCTCGCCGCCGTGCGCACGACCGCCGTGCGCGGCATCGACGAAAACGGCGAGCACTACATCGTCAACGGCCAGAAGACGTGGACGACGCTCGGCCAGCACGCGAACATGATCTTCTGCCTCGTGCGCACGGCGACCGACGTGAGGAAGCAGGAAGGCATCAGCTTCCTGCTCGTCGACATGAACGCGCCGGGCGTCGAAGTGCGCCCGATCGTCACGCTAGAAGGCGAGCACGAGATCAACGAAGTGTTCTTCACGGACGTGCGCGTGCCGGCGGAAAACCTCGTCGGTGAGGAGAACAAGGGCTGGACTTACGCGAAATACTTGCTGACCTACGAGCGCACGAATATCGCGGGCGTCGGCTTTTCGGTCGCGGCGCTGGAGCGTCTACAAAAGGTCGCGGCGAAGCTCACGCGCAACGGCCGCCCGCTCGCCGACGATCCTTCGTTCGCCGCGCGCATGGCCCGCGTCGAAATCGATCTCGAGAACATGAAGACGACCAACCTGCGCGTGATCGCGGCGGTCGCGGGCGGCGGCGTGCCGGGCGCCGAAAGCTCGATGCTCAAGATTCGCGGCACCGAAATTCGCCAGGAGATTTCGTCGCTGATGCGCCGCGCGATGGGGCCGTACGCGCGCCCGTTCATCGACGAAGCGCTCGACGCAGGCTATGACCAGCCGCCGGTCGGGCCGGAAGAAGCCGCGAGCGCGGCCGCGATGTATTTCAACAACCGCAAGCTGTCGATTTTCGGCGGCTCGAACGAAATCCAGAAAAACATCATCTCGAAGATGATCCTGGGACTGTAAAGGGACGCGCGCGATGGACTTCCAACATACCGAAGACCGCCGCATGCTGGCGGACACGTTGAATCGCTTCATCTCCGAGCAGTACGCGTTCGAGACGCGCGACGCCATTGCGCGCTCGGCCACCGGCTTCAGCCGCGAGATGTGGGGCCGTTTCGCGGAACTGGGGATCGTCGGCGCGCTGTTTAGCGAAGCCGACGGCGGATTCGGCGGCGAGGGCTTCGACATCGCCGTCGTGTTCGAAAGCCTCGGGCGCGGGCTCGTCGTGGAGCCGTTTCTCGGCGCGCTCGTCGTCGGGCGGATGGTCGCGGAAACCGGCGGCGACGCGCAGAAAACGCTCGTCGCGCGCTTGATCGAGGGCAGCGCCGTCGCGGCGCTCGCGCACGACGAACCCGGCTCGCACTACGAACTCGCGCGCGTTTCGACGCGCGCGACCCGCGCCGCCGACGGCCACTGGACGCTGAACGGCGCGAAGGGCGTCGTGCAGCAAGGCGAAGCCGCGGACGTGTTCCTCGTCTCGGCGCGCACGCGCGGCCAGGACGACGCCGAAGACGGCATCTCGCTCTTTCTCGTCCCGCGCGACGCGGCCGGCGTGAGCGTGCGCGGTTATCCCACGATCGAAGGCGGACGTGCCGCCGAAGTCGTCTTCAACGACGTGCATCTTTCCGGCGACGCGCTGCTCGGCGCGCCGGATGCCGGTTTCGCGACGCTCGAACGCGGCATCGGCTTCGGCGTGCTCGCGCTCGCCGCCGAAGCGCTCGGCGCGATGGACGTCGCGAAGGATTTCACGCTCGACTACCTGCGCACGCGCAAACAGTTCGGCGTCGCGATCGGCAGCTTTCAGGCGTTGCAGCATCGCATGGCCGATCTGCTGCTGGAAATCGAACAGGCGCGCTCGTCCGTCATCAACGCGGCGGCGGCGCTCGGCGCGGGACGCGTCGCGCGCGAACGGGCGCTGTCGGCAGCGAAATACAGCGTCGGGCGGATCGGCGCGCGCGTCGCCGAGGAATGCATCCAGCTGCACGGCGGCATCGGCATGACGTGGGAACTGCCGCTCGCGCACTACGCCAAGCGCCTCGTCATGATCGACCACCAGTTCGGCGACGAAGACCATCATCTCGAACGCTATATCGCGCTCGGCAAAAGCTGAGCGACGCGACGCCACTCAACCGGGATCTGTCCATGTCGAATCCGAATTCCTCGCTGCCGCTCGCGGGCGTGCGCGTGCTCGATCTTTCCCGCGTGCTCGCGGGACCGTGGTGCGGGATGGTGCTCGGCGACCTTGGCGCCGAAGTGATCAAGCTCGAACATCCCGAACGCGGCGACGATACGCGCGACTGGGGCGTGCGCGTCGGCTCGACCGAGACCGCGTATTTCAACAGCGTGAACCGCAACAAGCGGTCGGTGAGCCTCGACTTGCAGAGCGCCGCGGGCCAACAGATCGCGCGCGATCTCGCGCGGCAATGCGATGTCGTCATCCAGAATTTCAAGTTTGGCGGCGCGGAGAAGCTGGGCCTCGGTTATGAACAACTGCGCCGGGGACGCGACGACCTGATCTACTGCTCGATTTCCGGCTACGACCGCAGCGGGCCGGAGGCCGCGCGTCCCGGTTACGACCTCGTCGTGCAGGGCGAGGCCGGGCTGATGGCGATGAACGGCGAAGCGCACCAGCCGCCGCTCAAGTTCGGCGTCGCGGCCGTCGATCTTTTCACCGGCATGTATGGCGCGCAGGCCGTGCTGGCGGCGCTCTTCGAGCGGCAGAAGACCGGGCGCGGACGCCACGTCGAAATGGCGCTCTTCGACTGCGGACTGATGATCACCGCGTACTACGGACTCGAAGCGCTGATCCTGGGCGGCGACCCGCCGCGCTACGGCAATGCGCATCCGTCGATCGTGCCCTACGGCGTGTTCGATGCCGCCGACGGTCCGCTCGTCGTCACGGTCGGCAACAACGCGCAGTTCGCGCGCTTTTGCCGCGACGTGATCGAGCGCCCCGACCTCGCCGACGACGAGCGTTTCCGCACGAACGTCGGCCGCGCGGCGAACCGGGACGTGCTCGTGCCGGAAATCGATCGCGAAATCGCGCGGCGCGAGCGCGCGCTGTTGCTCGCGCGTCTGACGAAAGCCGGCATTCCGTGCGGCGAAGTGCTCGGCCTGCACGAAGCGCTCACCTCGAAGCGCGCCGCCGACGCCGGCCTGGTCACGCGCCAGCCGCATCCGGAAGCGGGCAGCACGCCGGTGCTCGCGCCGCCCTATCGGTTCGACGGCGCGCGCTTGCCGGTGCGCCGCCCGCCGCCGACGCTCAGCGAAGGCACGAACGAGGTGTTGCAGTCGCTGCTCCGTTTGTCGGAGGAACGGATCGCACGGCTTAAGCACGACGGCGTGGTATAGCCGTCATATCGACAAAACGTGCCTTCCGCATGGGCATCGAGTTCGATCCGCAATATATTCGGCTATATTACGGTTCTCGATTTCAATGCACGTTGAGGAGGTGTTCGTGAAGGCTCGATTTTTCCGCGCGCTGGTTGTCGCCGTGTCCGCCCTTGCGTCGAGCGCGGGCTTTGCCGGCGAGGTGCAGGTCGCCGTAGCGGCCAACTTCACGGCGCCCGTGCAGGCCATCGCAGCCGACTTCGAAAAGGACACCGGCAACAAGGTGGTCGCGTCGTTCGGCGCGACCGGCCAGTTCTACGCGCAGATCAAGAACGGCGCGCCTTTCGAAGTCTTCCTCGCCGCCGACGATTCCACGCCCGCCAAACTCGAAACCGAGGGCATGACGGTGCGGGGCAGCCGCTTCACGTATGCGACGGGCGCGCTTGCGCTCTGGTCGGCGAAAGACGGCTACGTCGATTCGAACGGCGACGTGCTGAAGAAAAACGAATTCACGCACCTCGCGATCGCGAACCCCAAAACCGCGCCCTACGGCCTCGCCGCGACGCAGGCGCTCGACAAGCTCGGGCTCGCGCAGGCGGTGGCACCGAAGATCGTCGAAGGGCAGAACATCTCGCAGGCGCAGCAGTTCATCGCGACGGGCAATGCCGAACTCGGTTTCGTCGCGCTGTCGCAGATCTACAAGAACGGCAAGATCACGAGCGGATCGGCGTGGATCGTGCCGGCTTCGCTGCATGAGCCGATCAAGCAGGACGCCGTGATCCTGAACAAGGGCAAGGACAATCCGGTCGCAAAGCAATTCATCGACTATCTGAAGGGGCCGAAGGCCGCCGCCGTCATCAAGTCGTACGGCTACCAGTTGTAATCCAAGCACGATGCCGCTCACCCCTGCCGACTTCGAAGCGATCTGGCTCACGGTCCAGCTCGCCTCGCTCGCGACGCTGCTGCTGCTGATCGTCGGCACGCCGCTCGCGTGGTGGCTTGCGCGCACGCGCTCTCGGCTGAAAGGGCCGGTCGGCGCGATCGTCGCGCTGCCGCTCGTGCTGCCCCCGACCGTCATCGGCTTCTATCTGCTCGTCGCGATGGGCCCGAACGGCCACGTCGGGCAATTGACGCAATCGCTCGGCTGGGGTCTTTTGCCGTTCACGTTCGCGGGGCTCGTCGTCGGCTCGGTGCTTTATTCGATGCCGTTCGTCGTGCAGCCGTTGCAGAACGCGTTCGAAGCCATCGGCGAACGTCCGCTCGAAGCCGCCGCGACGCTCCGCGCGAGCCCCTGGGACTGCTTTTTCTCCGTGGTGCTGCCGCTCGCGCGCCCGGGCATCGTGACCGCGACGATTCTCGGCTTCGCGCACACTGTCGGCGAATTCGGCGTCGTGCTGATGATCGGCGGCAATATTCCGGGACGCACGCGCGTGGTGTCGGTGCAGATTTTCGATCACGTCGAGGCGCTCGAATACGCGCAGGCGCACTGGCTCGCGGGCGGCATGGTCGTGTTCTCGTTTCTCGTGCTTCTCGCGCTCTATTCGACCCGGCGCACGCCCGTCGCTTATGTCTGACGCTCGCTTTTCCCTGAATGACGATGAGTGATTCCCGAGTTCCGGCCGCCGCCGAAGCGCCCGCAGGCATCGAGGCGCGCTTTCTGGTCGAGCAAGGCGGCTTCACGCTCGACGTCGACGTGCGTCTGCCCGGACGCGGCGTCACGGCGCTCTTCGGCCATTCGGGCTCCGGCAAGACCACGATTCTGCGCTGCCTCGCCGGCCTCACGCGGTCCGCGCGCGGGCGTCTGTGCGTCAACGGCGAAACGTGGCTCGACACCGCGAAAGGCATCGTCCTGCCGACGCACAAGCGGCCGCTCGGCTACGTCTTCCAGGAGGCAAGCCTTTTCCCGCACCTGACGGTCGAGCGCAATCTGCGCTATGGCATGAGCCGGGTCCCCGCGACGGCGCGGCGCGTCGATCTCGCGCAGGCCGCCGAGTTGCTCGGAATCGGCCATCTGCTCGATCGCATGCCGGCGGGTCTGTCGGGCGGCGAGAAACAGCGCGTCGGGATCGCGCGTGCGCTGCTCGCGAGTCCGCGTCTCTTGTTGCTTGATGAGCCGCTCGCGTCGCTCGATCAGAAGCGCAAGCTCGAAATCCTCCCGTATCTCGAACGGCTGCACGACGAACTCGACATCCCGATCCTCTACGTCAGCCACGCGCCCGAGGAAGTGGCGCGGCTCGCCGACCATCTCGTGCTGCTGGAGAACGGTCGCGCGCTTGCGAGCGGCCCGATCGCGGAGACGCTCGCGCGCCTCGACCTGCCGATCACGATGGCCGACGACGCGTCGGTCGTGATCGAAGGCGTGGTCGGCGCGCACGATGCAACCTACGGGCTCCTGACGCTCGATCTGCCGGGCGCGGGCGCATCGTTGCGGGTCGTGCATGCGGCGTTGCCGGCGGGCCGGGCGATGCGCATCGTCGTCCGGGCGCGCGACGTGAGCCTCGCGTCGAGCGCGGCGAGCGACACGAGCGTGCTCAACGTGCTGCCCGCAACGGTCGTCGCGATGGAAGCGGCCGCGGATCCCGCGCAGATGACGGTGCGGCTCGACATCGACGGCACGCCGCTCCTCTCGCGCATCACGCGCTATTCGTCGGATCACCTCGGTTTGCGCGTCGGCGCGCGGGTGTGGGCGCAGGTCAAGGCGGTGTCGCTGCTGGCGTGATTCGCCTGCGGGCGATCGCGCTTCGCGATCCTTGCAATTTCTTCCCCGCGTAATGCGCCGAAAACGTATGCGCCACCGCCGACGCCTTCGAGCTGACGCGGCGTCGGCGCTCGATATTCGCCCGCCTCATCGCCTGCCGCGCCACGCGTCGCTCGACGCCCGCGTCCTCGGGGCGCCCACGAAATCCGGCGCCACCACGAGTCCGACCACCCAGCCCAGATAGAACCGGAAGTCGATCCAGTACTCGCTCAGGTCGTAGATCTCGAACCGCTGCACGTGCGCGAGCGACAGTCCCGCCTGCAACACCCCCGTCACGACGAGCCACGCGAGCGCCGTCACCGCCGTCACGCGCGCGCAGCGTCGGAACGTGTGGTGATCCCAGCTCCCGCGCACCGCGAACATGCCCGCGACGAGAATGAGGATGCCCGGCAATGCGCTCGTCACGATGACGAGCATCCCCCATTCGAATACGATTCCGGACACCACGGCCACGAACGCCGCCACGAGCGCGACGCTCCACGCGATCCACGGCCGCGCGCGCGCCGAGAGCCAGGCGACGGTGATCGCGAACGGCGTCGCGGCCCATTCGAGCGCTTGCGAGAGCGCGTTCGTCAGATTTACCGCGGCCTGCTCGTTGGTATGGTTCGCCGCGATGGAAACGGTGATCGCCTCGTGCACGCAGACGGCCGCCACCGCGAAGCCGATCGCCGTGCAGGCGGCAAACGCCGGGCTCTTGCTCGCGTGCGCGGGCGTGAGGCTCAGGGCGCGCAGCCGCTCGATCAGCGGTTCGACGAAGAACGCGAGAATCAGGCCGATGAGGAGCGCCGCGGCGGCGTCGCGCAGCGTGAAGTGGCCGAAGACCGACAACATTCCCTGCCAGATGAACTCCGGCGCGGCCGAGCAGACCGCAACCCAGAGCGCGAAGAAGAACCCGTTCGATACTCGGCTGAGCGACAAGGCGGATCTCCAGGCAGGTGAACAGGCCGTTAGCGCATCAAGACGTCATCAAGTCGATGGAACCGGCGGCGGCGATGCCGCGACGACCGCCGCCTCGAGCGCGCGGGCCACGCGCGCGCGAAGGTCCGCATCGTCGGAAGTGCCCTGTCGCCCGAGCGCGTCTGCGACGCTCACCACCTTGTCGGCTTCGTAGTGCCGGCCGCTGCCGATCAGCGACTCGAAGTCGTTGGCGCGCCGGTTGATTTCGAGCGGATCCGCATCGACGAGCAATACCGCATGGGCGAGCACCGCGTAAAGCGGCTCGTCGCGCGTGCCCGCAGCCTGCGGCACGCGACGCCAGTATTGCGCAGTGCCGGCGATCTTGCGCGCATCGCCGGCCGGACCCCATGCGAGGTTGAAGCGGCCGTCGCAAAAGGAGCCTTCCACTTCCCGCCAGTTCGTCTCGATGCCGAGCCCGTGCAGCGCGCCGGCCAGGATCGCGCAGAGATGCAGATAGACGGCGTCGGCCATCGTGCCGATCGTGCCCGCGAGCGGATACGCGAGGCTCAGGTTCAGGATGCCCGGCCCCTGCGGCACCAGCCCGCCGCCCGACAGGCGCAGCCACACCGGACAGCCGCGCTGCGCGAAGGCGTCGCGGGCCGCGTCGAGCGTGGCGTAGCGCCGATAGCTGCGCGGCACCACGAGCGAAACCGGCGCCTCCCACAGATGCGCCACCGCGCGTCCCGCAGCCGCATGCGCAAGCAGCGCTTCTTCGGCGTCGAGCGGATTGCCGGCATCGGCGGCGGGTTTGACGATTTCGAAGGGCATCGGTCGGACGATAAGCGCGGCGAATGGACGAGATGCAAAGAGGCGAAGAGGCGAGCGGCCTTGGCCGATCGCCCGACACATCGAACATGGTAACGAAGAACCGCGCCATGCGGCCGCGTCTTTGCGCGCCGGCGCACGACGGCCGGCCAGAGAAAAGCGACGGACACGGCGGCGTGCCGTGTCCGTCGGTTCAGCGCAATCAGCCCGCCAGATGCTGTTTCAGCAGCGCATTGACGTCGTTGGCTTTTTCCATCTGGCTCATGTGACCGGCGTCGTCGAAGACCTTGACGGTCGCGCCCGCCGGCGCATTCGCGGCGTGCGCGGCGGGAATGATCCGGTCCTGCCCGCCCCACACGACGAGCACCCGCTTGCCCGTTCCCGCGAGCTTCGCGCCGGGCTGCTCGCCCTGCCGGCCGTTCGCGAAGAGACTGGCGCCGAGCGCGCCCAGCGCTTCGCTGACGCCGTCGAGCCGCTTGTACTTCAGCAGGTCGTCGAGCATCTGGCGGCTGACGAGCCCCGGATCGGCGAAGAGCAGTTCGACCACCGGTTTCAGGTCGCGCCGCGACTGCGCGCTGACGAAGCCCTCCGTATAGGCGTTGTTGACCTCCTCGCCCAGCCCCGCAGGCGAAATCAGCGCGACGGACGACACGCGCGCGGGCGCGTCGACGGCCATCTGCGCGGCGACCCCGCCGCCCATCGAATGGCCGACGAGATGCGCCGCTTCGATGTCGAGCGTGTCCATGAAGCGCAGCACGAACTGCGCGAGGTCTTCGAGCGTCGTGCCGGGCAGCCTGGGCGTCGACTGGCCGTGCGCGGGCAGATCGAGCGCGACGACCTTGTTCTTCTCGGCGATGGCGTCGAGATTGAAGAGCCAGTTATCGAGATCGCCGCCGAAACCGTGGATGAAGAGCACGGTTTTGTCGCCTTCGCCGCGGCTCGCGTATCGCACGCGGATGCCGTCGACTTCGACGAAGTGATACGCGGCGGCGGCTTCGTCGTCGACGCCTTCTTCGTCGACGGGCGTCACGTAGCCCGCCACGTAGGCGTCGATGTCGGCGTCGCTCACTTCGGCGGGCGCGAGCACGCCGAGCAGCGCCTTCACCGGCAGCACTTCGCCCGCCTGCGCGACCTTGCGGCGCAAGGTGCCCGCGTCGGGCGCCTCGACCGCGTTGGCGATCTTGTCGGTTTCCACGTCGAGGATCGGCAGGCCGACGCTGATCTGCGCCCCTTCGTCGACGAGCCACGCGTTCACCGTGCCTTCCTTCATCGAAAGGCCCCACTTCGGCATGACGATCGGAGTGATGTCGGCCATCAGTGTTTCCCTCCCTTCATGGTCTTGCGCGCGGCGTCCGCGATGTGCGCGGCGCTCGGAATGTACAGGTCTTCGAGCGTCGGCGAGAACGGCACGGGCGTATGCGGCGGCGCGACCATTTCGATAGCCGCCTTCAGCGCGCCGAACGCCTGCTGCGCGACCTGCGCCGAAATGTCCGTGGCGATATTGCAGCGCGGACTCGCTTCATCGACAACGACGAGCCGTCCCGTGTTCTCGACCGATTCCAGCACGGTGTCCATGTCGAGCGGCGAAAGCGTGCGCAAATCCACGATCTCCACTTCGATGCCTTCCTTCGCGAGCATCGCGGCCGCTTCGAGCGCGCGATGCACCATCAGCCCGTAAGTGACGATCGACACGTCCTTGCCGTCGCGCACGATGTTCGCTTCGCCGAACGGAATCGCGTAGGAGCTTTCGGGCACTTCGCCTTCGAAACCGTACAGGTTCTTGTGCTCGCAGAAGATCACCGGGTCGTTGTCGCGGATCGCCTGAATCAGCAGGCCTTTGGTGTCGTAAGGCGTGGAAGGACAGACGACCTTCAGCCCCGGAATGTGCGTGAAGAGCGGCGTGAGCATCTGGCTGTGCTGCGCAGCCGCGCGAAAGCCCGCGCCCACCATCGCGCGGATCACGACGGGCGTTTCCGCCTTGCCGCCGAACATGTAGCGGAACTTGGCGGCCTGATTGAAGATCTGGTCGAAGCAGACGCCCATGAAGTCGATGAACATCAGTTCCGCCACCGGCCGCATGCCGCACGCGGCCGCGCCGATCGCCGCGCCCACGTAGGCGGATTCGGAAAGCGGCGTGTCGAGCAGGCGGTCGCCGTGCTTGGCGTACAGTCCTTTCGTGACGCCGAGCACGCCGCCCCACGCGTCCTTTTCGCCGTCGGCGCCTGCTCCGCCGACGATATCCTCGCCGAGCACGATCACGCTCGGGTCGCGGGTCATTTCCTGATCGAGTGCTTCGTTGATCGCCATCTTCATGCTCAGTTTGCGGGCCATGATGGTTTCCTCTTTGCCGTGGGTTCAGTAGCTGACGTACACGTCGGTGAGCAGGTCGGCGGCGCTCGGCTGCGGCGCATCCTTCGCTTCCTGCACCGCGCGCTCGATCAGCGCGGCGACGTCACGGTCGATCGCATCGAGTTCCGCGCGCGTGATCACTTCCGCCTGCGTGACCGTGTGCGCGAACTTCTTCAGGCAATCCTTGTTCGAGCGGATATCGTCGAGTTCGCCGGGCGCGCGATAGGTCTGCGCATCGCCTTCGAAGTGGCCGTAGAAGCGGATCATCTTGCATTCGAGCAGCGCCGGTCCGCCGCCTTCGCGCGCGCGCCGGATCACTTCGCCCGCCGCTTCGTGGACGGCGAAGAAGTCGGTGCCGTCCACCGTCACGCCGGGAATGCCGAAGCCCGCCGCGCGGTCGACGTAGCTGTCCACCGCCGTGCCGTACTCGCGCGACGTCGATTCCGCATAACCGTTGTTCTCGATGACGAAGATCACCGGCAGGTTCCACACGGCCGCGAGGTTCAGGCTTTCGAGGAACGTGCCCTGGTTCGACGCGCCGTCGCCCGCGAAGGTGATGCCGACTTCGCCCTTGCCGCGAAACTTGGCTGCGAGCGCCGCGCCGCAGATGAGCGGCGCGCCCGCGCCGAGAATGCCGTTCGCGCCCATCATTCCCTTCGACAAATCGGCGATGTGCATCGACCCGCCCTTGCCGTTGCACGAGCCGCCCTTCTTGCCGTAGATCTCCTTCATCATCGCGACGGGATCGACGCCCTTCGCGATGCAGTGGCCGTGTCCGCGATGCGTGCTCGCGATGCGGTCGCCGTCGTTCAGGTGATGCATGATGCCGACGCCGGCCGCTTCCTCGCCGGCGTAGAGATGGACGAAACCGGGGATGTCGCCGCGGCCGAAGTCCACGTGCAGGCGCTCCTCGAAATCGCGGATCGTGCGCATCTTCCGATAGACGCTCAACAGCTCCTCCTTGCCGAGCGGCAGCGCCGCGTCCTGCTGCGTTGAACCGACTGTCATGTCTGTCTCCTTCGTTGGAAGTGGTGGGGCAGAAAACGGTTACGACGGAACGCGCGCGATCTGGCGCATCAATCCGGCGCGCGCGGCATACCGCATGCACGCGGCGACGTCGATGCTGGCGAATGCGCCTTCGCGCAGCGTGACGGTGACTTCGTCGCTCGCGGAGAAGGCCAGCTCGCGCTCGCCGTCGAGGGCGACGATGCCGGAGCGCTGGCGCACGCGTTGCGGGACGCCATCGCTAAGACGTTGCCAGCTCGCGATCGGCACGGCGCACATCAGGCCGGGCGCGATCGGCGCGCAGAGATCGAATTCGCCTTCGCCCGGCGCGGCGAGTTCGACGGCGAGGCCGCCCGGATCGTGGCGCCCGACGGGTTCGAGGAGTCCGGCGATGGCGGAGAGGCCAATCGCCTGCGGATCGGCGTAGGACACGTAGACGGCGGCGAGCGTGTCAATCTTCCACAGCGCGCGGGCGCCGATGAAATGCTCGTGCGAGATGACGGCATCGACGAGCGCGATGTCGCGGCGCACGTTGCCTTGTGGATCGCGGATCTCGATGTCGAGCCGCTTGTTGTGGACGAGCGCGTCGGTCGACGGGATGCGGCCCGCGGCGTAGAGACCGGCGGCGAGCCCGGCGATGGTCGGCTCGCGCATTTCGGGGAAGGCGTTGTTGGTGCCGGTCGAGAGGCCCGCGACCGGCACCGCGCCGCACTCGCGCACGACCGCGCGATGCGTGCCGTCGCCGCCGAGCACGACGATTGCCGCGACGCCCGCCTCCCGCATGAGTTGCGCGGCGCGGAAGGTATCGTCGACGCGGGCGGTCACCGGCATGTCGAGCCAGTCGACCGCGGCGAGCGCGGCGTCCGGACCCTGACGTCGCGACAGATGGCGTTCGAGCATGACCTTGAGGCCTTCGCGGTCGGGCATCATCATGACGCGCTCGATGCCGCACGCCGCCAGCGCGCTCAGGAGCCGCAGGACGATGTTGACGCGGTCGGCGAGTTGCAGGCTGCTCGCGTTCGCGATCACGCGACGAATGTCGCGCGCGGAAATCGGATTCGCGATGATGCCGACGAGCGGCGGCCGTACCGGCGCGGGGTTGCGCATGCGTGTCTCCTTTGTCGACCGGAGTTGGGGCTTTAGCGCCTACTCGGGTCACATGCAAGTTGTTGCGGTCTTGTTTGCGGCTTTACAAGGCAAGGGGTATGCCAATCGGTTATTGGCGTTCCAAGGCGGGAAAGTCGAGGGATTACCCGAAGAAATCGGGCTTGCTGAAGACGCCGCTGTGACAGGTGTCACAGCGGCAGGTGTATCGGGGGGAGTACAGGCGTAACGGCGTCAGTGCGCACCACCATCGCGCTGATTAGGCGAACGAATCCCAAACCGCGCCATGCGTCGATACAGCGTCATCCTGCTGACGCCAATCTGCCGCGCCACCGCGCTCAGGTTCCAGCTCGCCGCGCGCAGGTACTGCATTAACAGCATGCCTTCGGGCGGCAGCAGATGCGAATCGAACTCCGCTTCGGGCGTACTTAGCGCGGCGACCGCCGGCAATGGCGGCACCACTGGCTCAGCGAAGTTCTCCGGCAGATCATCGACGTCGATATGCCCGTCCGAGCACACCGCACGCGCATAGCGCAGCGCGTTGCACAGCTCGCGCAGATTCCCCGGCCAACGATGCCGATGCAGCCTGTCACGCGCCGATGGCGAAAGCGCGACCTTCCCGCCCGGCGCTTCTGCCAGAAGCTTCTGGATCAGCCAGTCGAGATCGCTGCGCTCGCGCAGCGGCGGCAGCGTGAAGCGCGCACCGTTCAGCCGGTAGTAGAGATCTTCGCGGAAGCGACCGCTCTTCATTAGATCGTCGAGCGGATGATGCGTCGCGGAAACCACGCGCACGTCGACCGACACCGGCCGCGACGCGCCGATCGCCAGCACTTCGCCCTCCGCCAGCACGCGCAAGAGGCGCGACTGCAGTTCGCGCGGCATGTCGCCGATTTCGTCGAGGAAAAGCGTGCCGCCGTCGGCTTCCTGGATCAGCCCGCGCTTGCCCTTCGGCCCCGCGCCGGAAAAGCTGTTCGGCAGATGGCCGAACAGTTCGCTCTCGATCAGCGTCTCCGGAATCGCCGCGCAGTTGACCGCGACGAACGGCCCGCCGCGTCGCGCGCTCGCCTGATGCAGCGCCTTCGCGAAATATTCCTTGCCGGAGCCAGTCTCGCCGTTGATGAGCAGGTTGATCGGCGAATCGACGAGCTTCGCCGCGCGTTCCAGTTGACGGTCGAGCGCGGCATCGCCGCCGGAAAGCGCGGCGAGCGGCGGCGGAATCTTCGCGGCATGCGCAGCGGGCGGGCCGCCCTTGGACGCCGCGCCCCGCTGCCAGAGCGGCGCGGGCGGCATCACGCTCAAGTACAGGAGCGCGCCGCTCTTCGCGAGCGCGAGCGCGCGCAGTTCGCTCGGACGCGAGTAGACGAAGCGGCCGAGGTCGTCGAGCCGCGCTTCGAACAGCGACTCGAACGCCGTGCCGATCAGCGAAGGCAGCGATGCGTCGCGCAGGCCGTGCTCGGCCGCCAGCATTTCGTGCGCGCGCCGGTTGTGCCCGACGACGCGTCCACTCGCATCGAGCGCGATCAGGAAATCAGGATCGACATCGAGGAATTCCGGCGCCGCGTTCAGCTTGAGAATCCAGTCCTGACGGTGTGCGCGCAGGAAATTGGCATTCTCGATGTGGCTCGCGTAGATGCGCACCAAGTGCAGCGCGAGGCTCTGGCTGTCGCGCGCCTGCGGCGAGGTCAGCGCGGATATGTCGAGGATCGCGGTCAGGCTGCCGAGCGAATCGAAAAGCGGCGCGGCGGTGCAGGTGAGCGGAATGTGCGTGGCGTCGAAGTGATCGACCTGATGGACCGTCAGTGCCTGGCCGGTCGCGAGCGCGGTGCCGACCGCGCAGGTGCCCGCGCCGTTCTCGCTCCATTGCGCGCCGAGGTAGAGACCGGCGCGGCGCAGGCTCGCGTCGGTGTTGGCGTCGCCGAGATAGTCGACGGTGACGCCTTGCGCGTCGGTCAGCAGCACGACGTAGCCAAGGCCGGCCACCTGGCTGTACAGCGTCTGAAGACCGTGGCGGGCGATGCGGGCGAAGTCGTCGATGCGCTGCTGGTGCTCGCGCAGCCGCGTCTGCGGCAGGATGCGTGCCTCCTGCATCCGCGACGGGTCGAGTCCGTACTGATGCACGCAGCGCCGCCACGACGACTCGATGATCGCCTCGTGCGTGCGCGCCGCGACCACCGGCGCATTGCGCGTGGTGGCTTCGACGACCGCCTCGATGTGCTTGCGTTGCCGCATGTCCATCGTGCTCTCCTTGGTGTCTCCTTTTCCGGCGCGGCGCGGGCGCTTCTTTCGAGCGCCTCGGTTGCCCGCATTCATCGTCCGGAACGGACTCCTACTGTATCCGAGTGCGTGATGCTTGGGCAAACCGCACCGCAGCACGCGTTTAATTCACACGAAAGCTTTCGCGTTCGTAATACGCGCCAAGCACGCGCCAAGCCTTTGATAGACTCGGGTCATCGCCGATGCGTGCCTGATAACTGGAGACAACGATGACGAAGATCGCGTTCGAGGACTTCGAGCGGCAGGTGGTGCAACACCACCTGATCAAGGGGAACGTCTACGAGAACGGCGCCGCGCTGGTGGAGCGGGCGAACCGGTGGATCGCGGAGCACGGCATCGACGTGCTGAACGTCGAGAGCCTCTCGACGTTCGGCGCCGGCGACGATACCAGCGTCAGTCACTGGTATTCGGGCATCCGGGTCTGGTACAAGTCGGAATAAGCAGCGGGACTCAGCCGCGCCCGACGAACGGCATCTTGGTCGCCATGACCGTGTGAAACAGCACGTTGGCTTCGAGCGGCAGATTCGCCATGTACAGCACCGACTGCCCGACGACGCGCACATCCATCATCGGCTCGGGCTTGATCTCGCCGTTCGCCTGCGGCACGCCCTTCTCCATGCGCTGCGACAGTTCCGTCTTCGCATTGCCGACGTCGATCTGGCCGACCGCGATGTCGTACTTGCGGCCGTCGAGCGAAGCCGTTTTCGTCAGTCCGGCGACCGCGTGCTTGGTCGCCGTGTAGGCAAGCGAATTCGGACGCGGTGCGTGCGCGGAGATCGAACCGTTGTTGATGATGCGCCCGCCCATCGGGTCCTGCGCGCGCATCACGCGAAACGCGTTCTGGATGCAATAGAACATCCCGTTGAGATTGATGTCGACGACGCCCTTCCACTGCTCGGGCGTCCAGTCCTCGAACGGGCCCGGCGGGTTGCCGACGCCAGCGTTGTTGAACAGCAGATCAAGCCGGCCGAAGCGCTCGACCACGGAGGCGAAAAGACGCGCGACCGCTTCCGGATCGGCGACATCGGTCGGGAATGCGACCGCGCGATCTTGCGCGGCCGCTTCGGCGACGACCGCTTCGAGCGGTTCCGTCCGGCGTCCGACGAGCGCGACGCGCCAGCCGTCGCCAAGCAGCGCGAGCGCCGCCGCCCGGCCGATGCCGCTGCCCGCGCCCGTGACGATCGCGATGCGTGAGTTCTGTGGGTTCTTGTTGCTTGCGTCAGTCATTGCCGAAGTCTCCAGGGGTGCGCACCGTGGTGCCAAAGACCCGACATTACCAAACGTGAGCGCAATTCACACGCAGATGGCCTCTACCGCTTGCCGCAAAACACGGCCGTGAGCACGAGCGGCACCACCTGATGCACGACGGCGTCGCTGCCCGACGCGCGCACGCGTTCCTCGACCGTCTCGGCCGGGCCCTGCACCACGACGCCATACGCCGATTCGGTCAGCGGCTGACCGGTGCCCTGCTTGAACATCGCGTCGCCGCGCTCGTAGCCGAGCACCGCGTACACGCGATAGCCGAACGCGGTGAGGTCGCTGCCGCGCGTCGGCCGGAACGCATTGACGGAGTTTGCTTCGACGCGCATCGGCGTCGCTTCGATAGATTGCGAGCTGACGAGCGGCGCGATGAAAGTGTGCGCGCTCGACTTGCAGTCGAGCGGACGATCGAGCGCGTGCCCGTATGCGGCGACCGGGAGGGTCGCCAAAGCGAGCGCGCCCGCGAAGAAAGTGAGGCCCTGATTCATGGCGGCTATGCGTCGAACGTTTTCTGACGAAACGAGGCGTCAGGATCGATGCAACAAGCGCGCCAATTTCAACTTTCGAAACGGCGCCGGAGACCTGGCGCGAGACTCGCCCGGACGATTCGCCGATGACGCGAGCCGGGCGGGTATCTTCAGCTTCCCGCGTTTGCCGCCCCGACGTCTGTACGGCAAACCTCAGTCCCTTTTTGCAATGGCGTCGTCACCGGATTGCAAACGCCTGCTCGTGCGCCGCTGACTTCGTCAGCTCACGCGCTCGCCGCGCTTGAAAGTGGCGCGCGGCACCGGCAACGCACCCGCCGCGACCACGCGCACGAAATCGGCGCGCAGTCCCGGCGCGATGGCGCCGCGATCGGTCAAACCCGCTGCGCGCGCGGGCGCCGACGAGACCGTCGCGATCGCGCGCGGCAGTGTCCAGCCGGCCTTCTCGACGAGTTCGAACGCGCCGATCAGGAGCGATGACGGCACGTAATCCGACGAGAGGATGTCGAGCAAGCCTTCCTCCGCGAGCGCGAGCGCCGACACGTTGCCCGAATGCGAGCCGCCGCGCACGACGTTCGGCGCGCCCATGATCGTCGCGATGCCGTGCGCGTGCGCCGCTTGCGCCGCCGCGCGCGTGGTCGGAAATTCGGAGAGCACGATGCCGTCGCGCGCGGCTTCCTCGACGTGCTCCACGAGCGTGTCGTCATGACTCGCGAGCGCCACGCCGAGCGACTTGCAACGCGCAACGATCTGCTCGCGATGCAGCGCGGCGAAACGGCGCTGATCGGCGGCGAGCGTTTCGACGACTTCGTTCGCGCGCTCGTCGGTCATCTTGCCGTTGCGCTCCTGATAGCGGCGCCACTGCACCGGATCGTGCCACTGTCGCTGTCCCGGCGTGTGATCCATCACCGACGCGAGTTGCAGGAGCGGATGCGCGCTCAACGAGTCGAAAATCTCGACGACATCGGGCGTCGCCAGTTCGCAGCGCAGATGCAGGAAGTGATCGGCGCGCAGGAGGCCGCGCCGCGTGAAGCTGTCGATCGACCGCGCGCAATTCGTCTGAATGTCGCGCTCGCGCAGGCTGTCCTGGCGCGAGCCGATGCCGAGCGCATCGAAGACGGTCGTGATGCCGGCCGCCGCCACCTGCGCGTCGTGCACCAGAATGGCCGCCTCGTGATTCCACAGCACGCCGGGGCGCGGCGCGAGATGCTTTTCGATGTTGTCGGTATGCAATTCGACGAGTCCGGGCAGCAGGTAATCGCCGTTCCAGTCTTCCGCCTCGCGCGCCGACGTGCCGCCCGGCGCGACCTCCGCGATGCGGCCATCCTCGATGCGCACCACGCCGATGAATTCTTCGTCGCGCGTCACGATGCGCGCATTGCTGATCAGCATGTCTGAAAGACTCCGGTGTTGTGTTCGACTTGCGCAGGCAGCGCTTCGAGCCTGACGGTTCGGGTCGCGACGCGCTCGCGCGTGTCCTCGTCGTGGAAGATGCCGACGATCGCCGCGCCCTTCTCGCGCGCCTCGACGATCAGGCCCGCGACCACGTCGCGGTTTTCCGCATCGAGTGAAGCGGTCGGTTCGTCGAGCAGCAAAAGCGGCTGCTCGGCGATCAGCCCGCGCGCGATGTTCACGCGCTGCTGCTCGCCGCCGGAGAACGTCGCGGGCGCGAGCATCCAGAGCCGGCGCGGTACATTGAGCCGTTCGAGCAGCGCGCGCGCACGCGCGCGCGCCTCCTCTTCGGCGACACCGCGCGAGATCAGCGGCTCGCTCACCAGATCGAGCGACGACACGCGCGGGATCGCGCGCAGAAATTGGCTGACATAGCCCATCGTCGTCGTGCGCAGGCGGATCACGTCGTGCGGCGCGGCGTCCGTCAGCGAGACATGGTGCGAGGGACGGCTGTCGTCGCGGATCGCGATGGAGCCGCTCGTCGCGAGGTAGTTGCCGTACATGCAGCGCAGCAGCGTGCTCTTGCCCGCGCCCGAAGGTCCGGCAAGCACCACGCACTCGCCGCGTGAGACGTCGAGCGATACGCCAGAGAGCGCCGCGATGCGCACGCCGCCCTGTTGATGAAGCGTGAAGCGCTTGGTGATGTCGCGGGCGCGCAGCATCAGCGCCGTGTTTTCGGCGAACGCGAGTTCGTGTGAAAAATCGGTATTGGCGTTCATTCGTCGCACCTCAGACGGGCAGCACGGACGCGACCAGCGTCTGCGTATAGGGATGTTGCGGATCGTCGAGCACCTGATCCGTGAGGCCGCTCTCGACCACGCGGCCGTCCTTCATCACCATCAGCCGATGCGCGAGCAGACGCGCCACGCCGATATCGTGCGTGACGATCAGCGCGGCGAGATGCAGCTTGTTCGTGAGCGTGCGCAAGAGGTCGAGCAGTCGCGCCTGCACGGAGACGTCGAGGCCCGCAGTCGGTTCGTCCATGAA
Organism: Caballeronia telluris; assembly: GCF_001544495.1. Classification (GTDB taxonomy): domain Bacteria; phylum Pseudomonadota; class Gammaproteobacteria; order Burkholderiales; family Burkholderiaceae; genus Caballeronia; species Caballeronia telluris. The sequence goes on along the minus strand of NZ_FCNZ02000006.1, from coordinate 218,556 downwards.
CACGAGGCGCGGACCGGTGACGAGATTACGCGCGATCTGCAGGCGCTGCTGCATGCCGCCGGAGAACGCGGAAGGCAGTTCGTCGATGCGCGCGGCATCGAGCTCGACGCGCGCCATCCAGTCGGATGCCGTCTCGCGCAACTTGCCATAGTGGCGCGCGCCGATCGCCATCAGCGGCTCGCCGATGTTCGCGCCCGCCGAGACGCCGTGGCGCAGGCCGTCGCGTGCGTTCTGATGCACGAAACCCCATTCGGTGCGCGAGAGAAGCCGCCGCCGCGCTTCGGGCAGCGCGATCAGATCGAGCGTTTCCGCGTCTTTGGTGCGATAGCGCAGCATGTGAGCCTGCGATGGCGTGCGCAGCGCGAGCGCGTTGAGCAGCGTGGATTTACCCGAGCCCGATTCCCCGACGATGCACAACACTTCGCCGGGATACAGATCGAGATCGATGTCGATGCAGCCGCCACGGCCGTCGTAGCGTTTGGTGAGGCCGCGTGCGGTGAGGAGCGGTGTCATGGCTTGCTCTCCACTTCATCGCGGCGGCTGTGGCAATAGTCGCTGTCGGAGCAGACGAACATGCGCTTGCCCGCATCGTCGACGATCATTTCGTCGAGGAAGCTTTCGCGCGAACCGCACAGCGCGCATTCGTGATCCCAGTGCTGAACGCTGAACGGGTGATCTTCGAAATCGAGGCTCTTCACTTTCGTGTAGGGCGGGATCGCGTAGATGCGTCGCTCGCGGCCCGCGCCGAACAGTTGCAAAGCGGGGTTCATGTGCATCTTCGGATTGTCGAATTTGGGGATCGGCGAAGGCGACGTCAGATAGCGGTCGTTCACGAGCACCGGGTAATCGTAGGTCGTCGCGATGCTGCCGTGCTGCACGATATCCTCATAATATTTCACGTTGATGAGACCGTAGTCGGCGAGCGCATGGAGCTTGCGGCACTCCATCACGCGCGGTTCGAGCTTGAAGAGCGGCTCGGGCATCGGCACCTGATAAACGATGATCTGTGCGTCGGTGAGCGGCGTCTCGGGAATGCGGTGGCGCGTCTGCACGATGGTGGCATCGCCGGTGTGCGTGGTGGTCGCCACCCCTGCGGTGCGCGCGAAGAAGCGCCGGATGTTGACCGCGTTCGTCGTTTCGTCGGAGCCCTGGTCGATCACCTTGAGCGTATCGTCGCGGCCGATGATCGCGGACGTCACCTGCAAACCGCCCGTGCCCCAGCCGTAGGGCAACGGCATTTCGCGCGACGCGAACGGCACCTGGTAGCCGGGCACCGCGACCGCCTTCAGGAGCGAGCGCCGGATCATGCGCTTGGTCTGCTCGTCGAGGTAGGCGAAGTTATAGCCTTCGGCCAGTTCGTTGGACTCCTGGCGGGCGTTCATGCGGCTTTCTCCTGTTCCTTGCGCTGTGCGCCGCGCAGACGCCGCAGCAATTCCAGCTCCGACTGGAAATCGACATAGTGCGGCAATTTCAGATGCTGCACGAAACCCGACGCTTCGACATTGTCGCTGTGATACAGCACGAATTCCGGGTCTTGCGTCGGCGACCCGACCGTCTCGCCGAGGTCCTCCGCACGCAGCGCGCGGTCGACGAGCGCCATCGCCATCGCTTTTCGCTCCGAGTGGCCGAACGCGAGCCCATAGCCTTGCGTGAACGCCGGCGGCACGTCGCCGCTGCCCGCGAACTGGTTGATCATCTGGCATTCGGTCACTTCGATATCGCCGATGTCGACGGCGAAGCCGAGTTCGTCGATGTCCATCTCCACCGCGACTTCGCCGTTGCGGATCTCGCCCGCGAACGGATGGCTGTGCGCATAGCCGCGCTGCGTCGCATAGCCGATCGCGAGCAGGAAGCCCTCGTCCGCACGCGCGAGATTTTGCAGGCGGGTCGTCCGGTCGACGGGGAACGTCAGCGGTTCGCGCGAAAGATCGCCGGGTTCAGCTGCATCGGGCGACGGCGCTTCCTGCTCGATCAGGCCTTCCTTGTCGAGCACCGCGAGCACGCGCGGCATGGGCTCTGCCTGTACCGCCGCCGTTTCAGAGCGGGACGTGTCGGCGCCTTCCGCGAGCAGCGTGAAGTCGAGCAGACGCTGCGTGTAATCGTAAGTGCCGCCGAGCATCTGGCCGCCAGGAATGTCCTTGAACGCAGCGGAAATGCGCCGCTCGATGGACATCGCCTCGGTATCCAGCGGCAGCGTGTAGCCGAAACGCGGCAGCGTCGTGCGGTAGGCGCGCAACAGGAAGATCGCCTCGACCAGATCGCCCGCAGCCTGCTTGATCGCGAGCGCGGCGAGTTCTTCGTCGTAGACCGAGCCTTCGCTCATCACGCGCGCGACGGCGAGGCGCAACTGCTCGCGAATCTGCGCGACCGAAAGTTCGGGCACCGACGGTTCGCCGCGACGCTTCGAGGCGAGCAAGTCCCACGAGCGCTCGATGGCCCGTTCTCCGCCTTTGACAGCGACGTACATCAGTTCACCTCCACGTGAGTCGTGCGCGGCAATCCGACGAGCGAGCCGCCGGCGACGAAGTAGCAATCGATGCCGCACGGGAAGAGCGCTGCGAGCGCGGCGCGTTCGTGCCAGAAGCGCGGCGGCAGGCCGTCGATGGCGACCGTGCGCGCTTCGCGGATACCCGGGCCGCGCCACGTGAGCGGCGTGCCTGCGTCGAGCGAATCGACCTGGATGAAGAGCGTCGCCGCGTTTTCCGGCGACTCGGGCTCACCCGCCGCGAACGAATCGAGCGACGGCATCGTGCGCGCGTCGTTCACGTATGCAAAGACCGCCTGAGCGCGATTGGCGGTCAGCGGCGCGCCCGTGTGAAAGCGCACGGCATCGCCGAGCGCACGGTCGTCGTCGTGCAGATACACGGGCGTCGAATAATCGGCGAGTGCGAGCAACGATGCGAACGCCGCCCGCTGAACGCGGGCGCGCGGCGCGGTTTCTCCGAGCGCCGCGTCGATCGACACGATGCTGCCCGGCCGCGCAAGTGCGTCGAGTAGCGCGCGAAAGACCGCCTGCGAATCGTGCACGACGTCGCGAAAGCCCGGCAACAGCGACGCCATGTCGATGATCATGCGATCCGTTCGATTCGTTCGATTGACTGCGTGCATCAGTCTCCCCTCACCATCGTGAAAAATTCGACCTTCGTGCGGGCGGCCTGCGCCTCCTTGTCCGCACGGCGTTCGGCGACGCGCGCCGCAAGCGGTGCGATCACGCGCTCACGCAGACGCGCCTCGAAGGCGGGCACCTGCAACAGCGCGTCGACGAGCGCGGCGAGTGTCGCGCGCTCCTTGTCGCGCCCCATGTGCACCGCGAAGCCGACCGGCGCGCTGCCGTTTTCCATGCGCAGACGCAGCGTCGCGCGCGTCACCGTGACTTCGCCGAGATTGAACGCATCGCCCGTTCCGCCGATGCGCCCGCGCACCATCGCAAGCCCGATCTCCGGCGCACGCAACCAGTCGAACGCGGGCGGCGCCGCTTCGAGCGCGGCATCCAGCGCGTCCTTCAACTGCTCGCGCGGCGCGCGCGCCAGCACCGCCATCCATTCGCGCCGCGCCATTCGGCCAGCCGCGTGCGGCGGCTGTGCAGACGTTTTCATCGCTTTCCTCGTCGTGGGTGACTCAGGTTCAACATGCGTTCGGATTCGTTTACCATACCCGTTGTTTCATCTGGTCGTCTAGACGTTTCCACATGCGGATATTTAGACTGCCCGACATGCGCCAGTTTCATATTTTCATCACGGGTGGCGCACTACAATGTGCAAGACGCTATTCAAACCGAGAGGAATGACACCCACATGACATCCAACGAAAACGCGGCGCCAGGGACAGCGGTCGAGCGCGGCGCGGGCGTCGCCGTCTGGCGCCAGATCGAGCAGATACTCTCGGCGGAAATCGCGGCACACGGCTTCGGCGACGAAGGCCGCCTGCCGAGCGAGGCGGAACTCGCGCGGCGTTTCGACGTGAACCGTCATACCGTTCGCCGCGCGATGCTGCGGCTCGCGGCGACGGGCCTCGTCAGCGTCGAGCAGGGGCGTGGCACGTTCGTGCAGCCCGGTGCGATCGACTACCGGATCGGCAAGCGCACGCGTTTCACCGAAAACCTGCAACAGCAGCATCACACGAGCGCGGGCGTCGTTCTATCCGCCGACAAAACCAAGGCTGATCCGACGGTCGCCAAGGCGCTCAGCATCCGCACGGGCGCACTCGTCTATCAGATCGAGTCGCGCCATGATTCCGACGGCGTGCCGATCACCTATGCGCGCAACTGGTATCCGGCCGCGCGCTTCGCCGATCTGCCCGCGACGATCGAATCCGCAGGCGGCATCACGGCGGCGCTGGCGGAATACGGCGTCGTCGACTACACGCGCAAATGGAGCCGCATCGGCAGCGTGCTGCCTTCGTCGGAGGTCGCGCGGCGTTTGCAGATCAATCGCCAGCAGCCGGTGATGTGGGTCGAGAACGTGGACGTCGACGAAACCGGCGTGCCGATCAAATACGGCATCACGCATTTCGCCGCCGATCGCGTGCAACTGATGGTCGAGCACGACGCATGAGCGAAGTCGCCCGGCTCGCCGTCGTGGGTCCGAACGCGCGCATCGCGCTCTACTACGCGCCGCCTGCGAACTCGCCCTGGTGGCACGCGGGCTGCGAATGGCTCGGGCGCGATCCGGAGAACGCGCGCGTTTTTCATCCGCCGGCGCCGCCCGAACTCGCGGCGCTCGGCCTCGACGTGCGCGGCCTGACCCGCGCACCGCGTCGCTACGGCTGGCACGCGACGCTCGTCGCGCCCTTCCGGTGCGCGGAAGGCGCGACGCCGCTCGACGTGCTCGCGGCCGCCCGCGAATGGGCGAGCCGCATCAAGCCATTTTCGATGGCGGTCGCGCCTGCCGAAATGGGCCGCTTCGTCGCGCTGCGTCCTTCGGCCACGCACGACGACCAGGCCGTGCGCGACATCGCCGCCAGCGCGCTTCACGCGCTGAGCGCGTTACGCGCGATGCCGTCCGAGGCCGAGCGCGAGCGCCGTATCGTCGAAGGCATGAGCGCGCAGCAGATCGCCATGCTGCGCGAATGGGGCTACCCGTTCGTGCTCGACGAATATCGCTTTCACATGACGCTCTCCGATTCGCTCGATGACGCCAGCGCGCGGCAAGCCATCGCGTCGCACTGGACGGCGCGCGTCGAAACGCTCGGCGCGCTGCCGCTGCACGGCGCGGCGCTCTTCGCGGAACCGCAACCGGGCGCGCCCTTCATGCTGTGGCAGCGCCTTCCCTTCGACACTTCACAGGACCCGGCATGAGCCAAGCAAACGGCGCGCGGTTGATTTACGTGATGGGCCCGTCGGGCGCGGGCAAGGACTCGCTGCTCGGCTTCGCACGCGAGCGCATCGGCGCACGCGTGATGTTCTCGCATCGATACATCACGCGCCCGGTGTCGGATGGCGAAAATCACATCGCCCTCACGCACGACGAATTCGCTACGCGCCTCGCGCGCGGGCTGTTCGCGTTGCATTGGGAAAGCCACGGGTTGCACTACGGCGTGGGCGTCGAAATCGACCTGTGGCTCGAACGCGGCATGCCGGTGGTCGTGAACGGCTCGCGTCAGCATGCCCACACGGCGCTCGCGCGTTATCCCGGCGCGCAGTTCGTGCAGATCGACGCGAGTCCCTCCGTGCTTGCCGCGCGGCTCGCCCGGCGCGGACGCGAAGACGCGCGCCAGATCGAGGCGCGGCTCGCGAGGCGCCCTTCCCTCGTGCTGCCCGACGAAGCGCATTTCATCACGATCGACAACTCGGGCCTGCTCGCCGACGCGGGTCGCCGGCTGCTGGAGACGATCGGCGCAGCGCAATGACCGCCGCCGCGCGCCGCGTCAGATGACGCGCTCTCGCACCCATGCGGAGCCCAGATCGATCAGCGAGACGATGACGATCACCATCAGCATCACGGCCGCGGTCTGCGCGTAGTTGAACGAGCGGATCGCCTCGTACAGCACCACGCCGATGCCGCCCGCGCCGACCATGCCCACCACCATCGCCGAGCGCACGTTCGATTCGAAGCGATACAGCGCGAACGAAATCCACAGCGGCATGACCTGCGGCAGCACGCCGTAGACGATCTCATCGAGACTGCTCGCGCCGGTCGCGCGCACGCCTTCAGCGGGCCGGGCGTCGATGGCTTCGACCGCTTCGGCAAAGAGCTTCGCGAGCACGCCGGTCGTGTGGACCCACAGCGCAAGCACGCCGGCGAACGGCCCGAGCCCGACCGCGACGATGAAGAGCATCGCGAACACCATCTCGTTGATCGCGCGGCACGCGTCCATCATGCGGCGCACCGGCTGCGCGATCCACACGGGCGCGATGTTCTGCGCCGAAAGCAGCCCGCACGGCACGGCGCACACGAGCGCAAGCGCCGTGCCCCAGATGGCGACCGCGAGCGTCACGATCATCTCGTGCAGGTAGACGCGCCATTCGGTGAAGTCGGGCGGGAAGAAGTCGCGGCCGAAGCGCACCATGTTGCCGGGATCGCGCAGCAGATCGAGCGGGCGCATGTCGGCGCTTTGCCACGACAGGCCGAGCACCGCGAAGAGCGCGATCCAGCCGAGCATCGACGCCCAGCTTCGCTTGGCGGCGCCAGCCGCTGACGGATTCCCGAGCCGGGATGCTTCGACGGAATTCATCACTTGGCCGCCACGGTGTCGAGTTCGGAGAGCTTCCGGTCGAGCGCCGCGAGTTGCGCCTTTTTATCGGCGTCGGACATGCGCGCGTCGTTCTGCACTTGCTCCTTCTTCTGGAACAGCGCCATCTGACGAATCGGCACGAGCTGTGCATCCGACGAGTCGGCGAAGCCCGAATAGCCTGAGATCGCATGCATGATCGCCTGCTCGCGCGGGTCCTTCTCGGCGTAATGATCGAAGAAGCTACGCAACTTGTCCTTGGTCGCCTGCGGCAGGTCGCGACGCCACACGAGCGGGTCCGAAGGAATCAGCGGCGACTTCCACAACACGCGCACTTCCTTGTACCGGTCCAGGTGCTGCGCCTTGAGCGTAGCCAGCATGTCGGTGTTGTTGGTCGCGACGTCGATCCTGTCGTTCACCACCGCGAGCATGTTCGCTTCATGGCTCGACGGCAGCACGCTCTTGAACGATGTCTTCGCGGACAACCCGTTCTTCGCCAGCAGGTAGTACGACGGGACGAGCGTGCCGGACGTCGAGTTCGGATCGCCGAAACCGAGATTGATGTCGCGGCTGTTCTTCAGCACCTGATCGACGCTCTTCCACTTGCTGTTCACGTTTGTGATCAGAAGCGAGTAGTAGCCGGCCTCGCCGCTCTTGTACTTCACTTTGGCAAATACTTCGCCATCCGAACGATCTACGGCTTCGATCGCCGACGCGTTGCCGAAGAAGCCGATCTGTACCTTGTTGAAGCGCATCGCTTCGATGATGCCCGCGTAGTCGGTCGCGAAGAACGCCTTGACGTCGAGTCCGGTCTGCTTGTTGAGATCGTCGATGAGCGGTTGCCAGCGTTGCTTGAGCGCCGACGAGGAATCCGTCGAGATGATGCCGAAGTTGAGCGTCTCGGCAAAGGCAGCATGCGAGACGAACGACGCGGCGAGCGCCGCGCCGGCGAGGAAATGGCGGAACGTTTTCATGGGATGAGGTCCTGTGAGAAGGCGGAAATCGAATCAGGAACTGGCGGCCGAGGCCGCCGAAGCGAACGCGGCGGAATGCGCGGACGCTTCATTGCTGCGCGATGGAACGCGCTCCGCGCGGCGCGCGTTTTCCCACGCGGCGTCGCGCTCGGCGGCTTCAGCATCGGTCAGCAGTTCGTCTGCCGCCGCGCCGTACAGATCGCGCAAGACGGCGGGCGTCAGGTGCTCGGTGGGGCCGTCGAAGACGACACGGCCGTCGCGCAACGCAACCGTACGCGCGCAATACTTCATCGCGACATCGACCTGATGCAGCGACACGACGACGGTCAACCCGTGCTCTTCATTGAGCGAGCGCAGCAGGTCCATCACGCGACGCGACGACTCGGGATCGAGCGACGCGATCGGCTCGTCGGCAAGCACGATGCGCGCGCGCTGCACGAGCGCCCGCGCCAGCGCGGCGCGTTGCTGCTGGCCGCCGGATAGCGTGCTCGCGCGCTCGTTCGCGTGCTCGCCGATCCCCATCGCCGTGAGCGACTGCATCGCGAGTTCGCGTTCGACCGCGGGAAAGCGCCCGGCGAGACGCCGCCACAGCGACACGCGCGAGAGCGCGCCGATCAGCACGTTGGTGCGCACGCTGAGCCGCCCGACGAGATTGAACTGCTGGAACACGAACGCGACGTCGCGCCGGATGCGTCGCACTTCGCGCACGATCCGGCCGTTCTGCTGGATCGGCCGCCCGAGCAGCGTGATGTGCGACGGCTCCAGGTCGGGCGCGGTGAAGCCCGCGATATGGCGCAGCAGCGTCGACTTGCCCGAGCCCGATGCGCCGATCAGCGCGACCATTTCGCCCACGCCCACTTTCAGGTCGATGGCGTCGAGTGCCTTGCGGCCGTTGCCGAACGTCTTCGAGAGACGCTCGATGCGAATTGCATCCATGATTTCCTCGAAATGGCGTCTAAGCGCGTTGATACGTTCGGGAGATTCTAGGAATGCAAGATGACGTGCCGGTGACGCTGGCAAGACGTCTAGATGAATACATGTGTCGGGCACGGACGGCGCGCGAAAAGACAAGCGCTGCGGGAGTGTTTATATTGGACGACCTTGCGGCACGCACGGCTTGCCGCACACCCTTCATAGCCCGAGGACCCGATGAACGATCTTTCCGACTTTCTCGTCACGAAGAAGTGGCCTGCCCTGCAACCCAAGGTGCTCCAGCTCTATTCGCTGCCGACGCCGAACGGCGTCAAGGTGTCGGCGATGCTCGAAGAAACCGGTCTGCCCTACGAGCCGCATCTGGTGCGCTTCGATGCGAACGATCAGATGACGCCCGAGTTTTTGTCGGTGAGCCCGAACAACAAGATTCCGGCGATCCTCGATCCCGATGGCCCCGACGGCAAGCCGCTCGCGCTCTTCGAATCGGGCGCGATCCTGATCTATCTCGCCGACAAGACCGGCCAGTTCATGCCGCAAGACGTCGCGCGCCGCTACGAGACCATCCAGTGGCTGATGTTCCAGATGGGCGGCATCGGCCCGATGTTCGGGCAGGTCGGCTTCTTCCACAAATTCGCCGGCAAGGAATACGAGGACAAGCGCCCGCGCGACCGCTACGTCGCGGAATCGAAGCGGCTGCTCAATGTGCTCGAGCAGCGCCTCGTCGGCCGCGAATGGATCATGGGCGACGACTACACGATCGCCGACATGGCCGTCTTTCCGTGGGTGCGCAATCTCGGCGGCTTCTATGAGGCGGGCGAACTGGTCGGCATCGCGAGGTTTCCGAACGTCACGCGCGTGCTCGACGCGTTTCTCGCGCGACCGGCCGTCGTGCGGGCGCTCGATATTCCGAAACGCAACTGAGCGCGTCGCGCGATGCGTTGAATCTTGTTGTCATGGTGACAGAGTTCACTGTCGGGATGCGACGCTGCGCCACGTTTTCGAAACCCGCGCCAGGCGTGTGAATTTCACGCTTCCTTGAATGCCGTCCGGCTCTTGAGCCACTGGTCGCGCGGCGTCCTGCGACGCTCGCGCCGCGTGCCGACTTTCGCGCGCATCTGATAAGTCGCCGGTGTCTTCTGTGCGTTGATCTGATTCCAGCCGCCGCCGGACGTCACGTCGAACGCGCTGATGTAGCCGCCCGGCGCGAGCGCGGGCACCGGCTTCTTCAAATGCTTGCCATAGTCGAAGCGCGTGCCCGCGGGCCGCGACGGCTCGAACCACGACGGAAACACGAAATCCGACACGGTCACGCCATCGATGTCGTAGCCGAGCGTGTCGGCCTCGCAGGCGTCGCAGACTTCGTACGCGTAGAGCACGCCTTGCGTCGCGCTCGGCTGCACGAATACGGTCAGGTTGATCTCGGGGTCCGCGAGCATTTCCAGCAATTCGTGGCTCGCAGTGACGGTCCACTTGTTGCCGAACTGCTGATCGGTCTTTGCGAAGACCTTGCCGAGCGGCAGGCCTTCGTTCGTCACATCGTGATAACCGAGCGCGCCCGCCTGATCCGAATTGTCGAGAATGCTGAGCCACCAACTACGCGGCGCCGGCTTGCCTTTCCTGCGCACGAAGCTCAGGTCGGCATCGATACCCCAGGCCGGTGCGAAGTGTTCGTGCACCTGTTTTTGCAAGGCCGGAAGCGCGGCCTTGACCTCGGAATCGGTCAGCACCGTGCTCGCGTTGATGATTGAAATCTTGATGTTCGCCATGTTGCCTCCTGTTGGGGACACTTCGGTCTCGGTTGCCGGATTCGTCGGAAGAGTGTGTCGGTCGGACGCAGCGTAGGTCGATTGAATTTGCATGCGTCCAACCGGAGTTATCCCACTTCGATTCCGCGATGGCATCCCCCACAACGCATGCCTACGGATGGAGCGCACGCGCTTGCGTCGCTTTTTTTGAATCGCTACTGTGGGTTGCGTTGATGCAGCTTGTATCGAATCCCTTCGTTCCAACACGCGTATTCGCGTTGCTGCCAACCGATCGTTCGTGCGGCGAAACTTCTTTCGCATCAGTGCTTTGGCGGAATCTCAGGCAGGATATCCACAAGCTTAGGCACAGGAACTGTGGACAACATCCACGGATGATCGCCGGCCGTATGTGCGTTCATGTCGCGTGCGGTCACGCGGTTTGCTAGTACATAGCCAGTTTGGCTGCCTTCGCGGCCCGCCCGCGCGAACACTATCCGCAGGCGACACCGCACTCTTGTCGCGGGGATCATCATGAAACCCTTTTCCGCTGATTCGCGGCATCACTGGTTCTGGTTCGCCGGCCTCTTCGCGCTCGCGTTCTCCGGGTTGGCTCAGGCGGAAGCCGCGTGCCCGAACTGGGTAGAGACGGCGTCCGGAAGCGCGTTCAATATCTCAGCGCTCATTGCCGACGCCGGATCGGCGAACGCCGCGCTCGATCGCGTACGGCGCGCGTTGTCGAAGGTGAACGCGGGCGGCGGATGCGCGATCTTCCGCGACCGTCCCGCTTGCGACGAAACCATGGCGCTCGCGAAAAAGGCGATCACGGCGCTCGAGTCGTGCTCGACGCCGACCGTGTCGAGCAACGTCGACCGCAAAATGCTGGAATGACAGGACGTGCCGATCCACCGCGCGCTTTTTAGCGCGCGACGAAAACGGGATTTGAGTCGAGGGAGAAACGCTCGTGAGCGCCGGGTCGGCTCACGAGCGGGAGACTGCTGACACTGGCGCCGCGTCCTGCGCGCCAGCGTTGTTCAACGATCGAGGAAGGGACGCAGTTTGTCGGCGCGGCTCGGGTGCATGAGCTTGCGCATCGCCTTGCTTTCGATCTGGCGGATACGCTCGCGCGTCACGTCGAATTGCTTGCCGAGTTCTTCGAGCGTGTAGTCCGACGCCGTGTCGATGCCGAAACGCATGCGCAGCACTTTCGCCTCGCGCGGCGACAGCGCGTTGAGCGCGTCGTCGATAGCGGCGCGCATGTTCGCGTGCACGGCGGCATCTGCCGGCGATGCCGCGCTCGAATCCTCGATCATGTCGCCGAGCGTGGCGTCCGCATCTTCGCCGACCGGCGTTTCGAGCGAAACCGGCTGCTTCGCGATCTTCAGGATGCCGCGGATCTTCTCTTCCGGCATTTCCATGCGCTCGGCGAGCACGGCCGGATGCGCTTCCTGCCCGGTCTGCTGCAGGATTTCGCGCGAGATGCGGTTGAGCTTGTTGATCGTCTCGATCATGTGCACGGGCACGCGGATCGTGCGCGCCTGATCGGCGAGCGAACGCGTGACCGCCTGACGAACCCACCACGTCGCGTAGGTCGAAAACTTCCAGCCGCGCCGATATTCGAACTTGTCGACGGCCTTCATCAGACCGATGTTGCCTTCCTGAATCAGGTCGAGGAACTGCATGCCGCGGTTCACGTACTTCTTCGCGATCGAAATCACGAGACGCAGGTTCGCCTCGATCATTTCGCGCTTCGCCTGACGCATCTTCGCTTCGGCGGCCGTCATCTGACGGTTGATCTTCTTCAGTTGCTGGAGCGGCAGCGAGACGCTCGCCTCGATGTCGATCAGCTTTTGCTGTTCCGCCTGGATCGCGGGCAGGCTGCGCTCGAGCGACGCGCCGTACTCGCGCGAGCCCGTCGCCGACGCCGCTTTCGTGGTCCAGTTCAGATCGGTCTCGTGACCCGGGAACGATTCGACGAATTTCTCGCGCGGCATGCCGCAACGGTCCACGGCGATCTGCAGAATGCGACGCTCGACGGCGCGCACTTGCGCGACTTGCTGCTGCACGTCGGCGCACAGGCGGTCGATCGTGCGCGCGGTGAAGCGAATCGGCGCGAGTTCGCGCTGAATCTCTTCGCGCACGCGGGCGAACGCGGCGGCGCCCTTCTCCGGCGTGGCGCTTGCTCCCGACATTTGCTCAAAGAGTTCGCGAACGCGCGCGAAGATCGCGAGGCTGTCGCTCGTCAGTTGCTTCAGGCGCGCTTCGTTTGCCTTGCCCGAATCGGCGCCTTCGAGGTCGCTGTCGTCGCTGTCGCTGTCGGAGTCGTCGCTGTCGGACGCATCGGCGTCGATCTCGGCGCTCGGCGTCGAATCGGCTGCCGACAGTTCTTCTTCGTCACCCTGCTCGTTCAGCCCGTCGACGAGTTCGTCGATGCGCACTTCGCCCGATTCGACCTGTGCTGCGTTGGCGAGCAGCGTCGCAACGGTCGACGGGCACGCGGCGATCGCCTGAATCATTTCATGCAGGCCGTCTTCGATACGCTTCGCGATCGCGATTTCGCCTGCGCGCGTCAGGAGTTCGGTTGCGCCCATTTCGCGCATGTACATGCGCACAGGGTCGGTCGTGCGACCGAATTCGGAGTCGACCGTCGACAGCGCGACTTCGGCTTCCTCGTCTGCCTGATCGTCCGACACGGCGGCCGGCGCGGCATCGTTCAGGAGCAGCGTTTCGGCGTCCGGTGCCTGCTCGTAGACTGCCACGCCCATGTCATTGAACGTGCTGACAATGGTTTCGATCGCGGCCGTCTGCGCGAAGTTGTCGGGCAAGTGATCGTTGATTTCCGCGTGCGTCAGGTAGCCGCGCTCTTTCCCCAATTGAATGAGCGCGCGCATCTGACGCTGCCGCTCTTCGTCCTGCAGTGCGGTGGACGCTGCGTCCAGCACCGGAAGGGCGGCCGCGGCCTTCCCTTTCGAAGCGCGCCGGGCCGGTGTTTTCCGCGCGGACACGACGACTTCCAGCCCTGAATCTTCCCGATCAAAACTTGCCATACTTTCTCCTCGACAGGTTTGCTCGGCGATGACGAGACCATCGGCTGTGGGGGCTGGGCGCCGCCTCTCGCAACCGCCCTGCGCGCTGGCGCGGGCAACTGCTACAGGCGTCTCGCCTCTTGCGCCGACATCACGGCGCGGCGAGGCGCCCCTCGACTTCCAGGATCGCAACGAGCAAAGAACGCGGCCCGCGAAATCGGGCGAGCCGGTTTGAAACCATACGCAAAAACGCGCAACCTTTAATTATAGCGGTACTTGCTGCGTCGCAGCAAGTAAAAAGTTAATCCGGTTCAGCGGAGTGGGACGAACTGACCGCGCGGTTTTGATCCGACCCCCAAGTTCAAAAGGCTCACGTATCAAGGCGCGCGTTTTGCGGAAACAACACGCGGCGGGCGGCCTCGTCCATTTCAGTCTTGAACTGATGCGCCGTACGAAGTGTCTCGGCGCGCGCAGCCGCGGGACGGAGATTGATTTCGTCGAACAGACGCTTCACGTGCGGCAATTTGTTCCAGGCTTCTGCGCCGAGAACGAACGGCACGACGCGGGCCCAACCCCACACCGCCATATCGACGATGGTGTAGTCGTCACCGAGCATATAAGGCTGCCGCGCGAGCCTTGCATCAAGTATGTTCCAGTGACGCCATGCTTCGAAATCGTATCGATTGACTGCGTAGTCTTTCGGCGCAGGCGCGAAGTGCTTGAAGTGCACGGCTTGGCCCGAATAGGGACCGATCCCGGTTGCGACGAACATCAGCCAGGAATACATCTGCGCGCGTTGCTCCGGGGCGTTGGACGGGAGAAAGCGACCCGTTTTCTCGGCGAGATAAAGCAGAATCGCGTTGCTGTCGAAAACCACCGCTTCGCCGTCGACAAGTGCCGGGGTCTTCGCGTTCGGGTTGATCGCTGTGAAGGCGGCGGCATGCTGCTCGCCCTTACGCGTGTCGACGGGCACGAGCTCGTACGGCAAGCCGGTTTCCTCGAGCATCAGCGCGACTTTCGCCGGATTCGGCGACGGGTGGTAGTAGAACTGAATCATGTGGGGACTCTCAGGTTGGTCGTGCGCGTTGGGCGCTTTTGCAGTTAATCATGGCATGGTTTGATACACCTAGCTTGGGGACCGCGAAGGAGTCTTCGAGGAAGGATCGCGGAACTTGGCTTCGGGCTTGGAAATTTGGAGAGCTGATGGAGCGATTGGATCAACGAGTCAGTCTGAGTCCTATGAAATCCGTGCTTATCCGCCCGTCGTCTTGGATTTGTTATTTCGCATAACTTAGTAGTAATTGACGACACTAGATCCCGCCGATTGGCGTCGGGTTTCGACCCGAAGGCATCCAATGTAGTCTCTTCCCCGGCTCGTGTCTGGAAATCTCCGAGACGCCGCAGATTGCCCCGCCTCATCACCCAGGTGAATTCGTACTTCGCGCTGCTCCACTTGCAGAGGACTCGTCGCGTTAAAGCGAGTTGCCGCGACTGCGGTGTCGTTGGGCAAATGTCGATTTGGAGCGCGTACGTTGCCTGCGTCTCGACGATCACAAGCTCCTTCACGTCAGTCTCGCGGGCAATAGTTGGCGGGCGCATGCGTGTTGCAGCAAACGCTTCATATCGCTCAAACTTTGGGCGATCGCAGCCGTGCGAACCGGCTTGGGCATCTGGCGCCTGACCGACTGGCCCTCCTCGGTCGCCGCGAGTTTGGACGTGAAGGCAGTTTCGCGCTGAAATGTCGCAGGTTCAAGAACGCCGCCTTCGAGCGCGGCGACGAATTCTTCCGCCCAGTTTCCGGTCCGCACGCGCGCCTTCATTTCGCGGCAGTGATGGACGGTTATTTCGGTTCCATCTTCGGAAAGCACGAAGCGCCTTTCGTTGGAACTGTCGAAGAAGATCCCGCCGGCATGGTGCTGAACCTCAGCTCGGATGCGCTCGGCTTTCGCGTTGGCCCGTTCGATTTCGACACGTGCAGCCACTTTCGCGCGAATGTGATGGGTGAAGTCGACCGGTGAGCGCAGCAGGGCGCGGAGGTAACTGATCGGATGCTGAGCGTGCTTCAGATGGTCCCAGGTGACTTCGACGACATCGGACAGCCGTTTCGATTGCAGGCGCGCTTCACGCATCAGCTTGAAAATCAAAAATTGATGAAAACCCAGGCTCAACAGGCGGTGAAGGTCCGCGGGAAGGCTCGCCGGTTGTCTCTTTTGAGTAGTAGGGTTTAGATCTTTATATATAGCGCCGTCTGCCACGCTGGCACACGGCACTCGCAAAGAAAGGCTCGTCGAATCGCGAGTGGCCTGAGCGGCCGACGTCGATGCCAGTGGATCTGCACGCGCTGTCGGTTCCTCGACAAGCCCTAGGAGCGCCGCCGCCTTCTCGGTGAGGTGAAGATACGCACGCCCGAATAGGCCAGCGTCGCCGTGCCGTTTCTGAGGCGGACGGGCGATAAAGCCTTCGCATTCGAGGTCGTCGAGGCTGCGGTAGAACGTGCGCATCGATTGCAGCGCGCGGCCGGTGAGAAGCTCACGGCGAGCGAAGATGGCTGCGAACGGGCGGTTTGCGTCGACGGTACGTGCCAGGGCTGCGAGCAACGATCGCGAACGAGCGGGCAGCGCGGCGATGTGATTCGCTCGGTGAGCGGCGCGAAAAATGATCCACGGGAGATTCGATCGATCGCAGGCGTACTCCTGGAGGGCCGCGTGATCTTGGCTTGAATTGTTCGATTTGGTTGCGCGAAGACGATCATCATCCTCGCCAGCAACGGGAAGTTGCGCGATAAGCATGTCCAGTCGTCCATTTCTGAAAAAATGGAAGTCAAACGCTTGACTGGCGAACGCTATTCGCTACACTTCGAGGTGTGCACTCGTGACCCGATTGGCGTCGGGAAGCGTAACGGGCGAACGACAGTTAAGCCCGATATTCAAAAGCCTTCGGTTGGCGCCGAAGGCTTTTGTCTTTCTGAAGCGGGTTTGGCTACATGGCTAATCTTTCCTAGATCTCATAACTGATTGATTCTTAAGAGAACTCTACTAGGTTCGAATTCCGTACGGCGTTGGGTGATTACTAAGTCTCTGATTTCATTCAAAACCTACTAGGCACTCAGTCGTCCGCAGCGTCAGTGAGAGATTGATTGATGAAGTCGGTGATGCGTTGGGCCCACAATTCAGCTTCCGCCGCATCTTTTTCGAAAAAACGAACGCCGACAACGCCACTGCGAGCCGACACTTCGCAGACCTTTCGCTTTCCCCGCTTGATGACGGTTGGCGCCGTCACGGTCGTGCGAAGTTTTTCCGTCGCAAGCGCTACTGCTCGATCCTGCGTAAAGCTCTCGTCGTCCACCAGCCTGCGGATGGCCTCGACGACCTTCTCGGCTTTCCCGGACTCTGCCAAAGCCGCGAGCTTCTGTGCGGCGTTGCTTCCCAGTCGTTCCGGCTTCTCCGCAAGCGCGGCCTTCGCAGCGTCAGGCAGCGCGTCGAACGAAAAAATTCGCGTGACGTGACTTTTGCTCAAGCCCGCGCTTTCCGAAATCTCGGCACGCGACAACCCGGATATCTCTTGCAGCCGTTTGAAGTTCCAGTACTTTTCGAAGTCCGTTAGCGACGGCGATAGTAGATTCGAAAAGAAAGCTGCAAACTCGATTTCACCTTCTTCGATCGATGCAATGTTCGCCCGGATGCTTTTGCGACCCAATTCGCGATAGGCCGCCACCCGATTGTGGCCGGCAACAATTTCGAACCGATCATCCGGAAGGGTGCGCACTAGGATTGGCGTCGCGAGCGCGTGCTGCGCCAGATTGTTCTTGAGTTCCTGGAACTGCTCCGGCGTCAGTTTGCGGCGGCGTCCGTTCACCTCGACGAGTGAATCCAGACTGACTTCGAGCGCTGCCTTTTCCTCGAGTTGGGATTCCAACTCCTTTATCCGGGCGTGCGCGGAGTTGATGCGGTTCTGTGCATCCATTAACCGGCCCGGTGACGTCCGAGGCTCCGAGTCGTTCGATTTTGGCGGAGTTGATTCCGCTGGCCTCGATCCAATGTTCGCCGTCTTGGCGAGTAGTCTGTCCCCGATGCCCATTTAATCCTCCGATTGATTCCACGAGCGGACGAACTGTGCGTCCAGATGCTCCGCCAGCCGATCAAGCGGTTCCTTGAAACGGTTGTATGCCGCCGTGCTTCCATCCGGTTTTGAAAGGTCGTACACCGTGGAAAGTTGCGCCGATGCGCCCTTAGGAACGGTCGATTCGGGTATCTCGAAAGGCAGCACTCGATCTCCGTAGGCCTTCTGCAGCCACCCGCGAACGACGCGAGAGACGTCGTCAGACTTGGCCTTCGTCATGATGACGTTGACGAAGTCGAAGCGCTTTTGCTCCAGCACGCCGGGCAGTTTCTTGGCAATATCGGCGAATAGGTGCCAGAACTGCGTCGAGCTGGCGAAGTCAAGCGCCTCAGGCGGGCAGGGGAGCAGAATCGCGTCGGATGCGAGGAGCGCGTTGATCGTGAGGTAGCTGAGCGCAGGCGGCGTATCGATGACGATGACGTCGTACTCCGCAGCAAGCGGCATCAGCCCCTTGCGCACGATTTCCCAAAACTCGAACGTGCTGTCGTTGAGAACCTTCGCCGGGATCTCGAACTCCGCGTCGAACAGCGACGACGACGCCGGAATCAGATCGAGGTTGTGCCAGTAGGTCTCCTGCACCGCGTAATGTAACGTCGACTGGTCGCCATAGATGAGCGGCAGCAGGGTCTGGTCGTCGGAAATTTCGGCGTCGGGTGCCCAGCCGCACAGCTGCGTGGTCGTGCCCTGCGGATCGCAGTCGATCACGAGCACCCGGCGGCCAAGGAGCGTCAGCGCCTGCGCGGCCGATACGGCCGTCGTCGTCTTCGCCACGCCGCCCTTGAAGTTGGCGACCGTCACGATGCGTCCGCGTTTACCCGGAGGCCGTCTTGGCCGCTCGGACGTGGCGTGAA
The DNA here is from genome assembly GCF_001544495.1 of Caballeronia telluris. Taxonomy (GTDB): domain Bacteria; phylum Pseudomonadota; class Gammaproteobacteria; order Burkholderiales; family Burkholderiaceae; genus Caballeronia; species Caballeronia telluris. Next base: position 200,242 of record NZ_FCNZ02000006.1, on the reverse strand, counting down.
CCCACGTCAGCGTTTCCGCCAGCGTGAATTCCTTGCTCCGACCAGCGCCCTTCGACGTTCCCGGCGGCAGTTCGCCCTTCGTGGTGAGATACTGGAAGCGCTGCTTGTCCAGGCCGCAAAGCGACGCGACCTGCGAACTGGTGTAGGTCGGCGCATTCTTTCGCGGATACGGTTCCAGCATCGCATCGCGAATCTGGTTGAGGATGTCAGTGGCTTGGGCAGCCACTCCCAAGAGCGTTTCTATCGAAACGGATTGGTCGACTTCGGGAAGCCGAGCGCTTAGCATGGAATTCGCAGTCACTGGCGGGCCTGGGTAAGCAAATAATTCTTCGGTTTGTGTGGAAGATGCTGCAAACCGAAGAATAAACGTCGAACCGGTAAACCTCAAGTAAACTCTGAAGTGTTGTTTCGGCGGCGACGCGGCCGGCGGCGGCGCTTGGGCGGGATTTTGCCTCCCGTCCGCGGTAAACGCGCGGTTTACGCGCCGAGTTTGGATGCCGGACAATGAATTTGGATGGCTTCCAATACGGCGTCGACGCTTGGACTCGAGACCTTCCGACGCGGCACGTTCGAGGCCTCCGACATGCCTGAGGCCCCCGCCGTCCAGCAAGCCGTGAAACAACCGATATTTTTCTACGAATCTAGAAAATCGTTAAAAATCAATATGTTGCCCGATCATTCTAAACATGTTTCACGGAGCTGTGTCGACGGGTGCGTTTTCTGCGTTGGGTTTTGATGCCTCATTGACGATTTCGGGACTAGTTTGTCAAATCGTCGCGATCGGCACGGTATCTGTTATTTTCGTTACATCGTGCCCTCGGGACACCGCTGGCAAGTCTTCTCGATAAGCCGCAGGCCGAACCTATCGGCGCCGCGCTCGCATCGACCATGCGGCGCAAGCTGCCAGACCCGATGCTGGAGCCCGACCGAAAGAGCACCACCGATTCCGCCCACAAGCGCGAATCGTGCGCTTTCCCTGCACAGCAAGCACGCCACCCAAAGAAGCGCGCACGTCCAAACCCGCACCCACCGCATCAAAGTTGAGAATGATTCGCGTTTACGTTAAGTTGCGGATTGTCCTTCGACTGTGGAGCAACTTCATGTCTCAGATGCGCGCCCCGTTCGCACCTTCGAAACGTCCTGCCGTTTCACCGCGACCGCCGCTGATCACCGCGCGGCATGAATTCTGGCGCCCGGCTCCGGACAAGGCGTCGCCGAAAGCCCAGCCGTCTCTGCTCGACGTCGCCATTGCGAACCGGCAAATGCTAGTGAACGTGGCGCGCGGTTTCGTCGGTTGCGCGAGCCGGGCGGAGGACGTGGTCCACGACGTCTTCGTCCAGCTCATTGATTTTGCCGGGCAGGATGCGGTGCGCCAGCCGATGGGCTACATCGCGCGCATGGTGCGCAACGCGTCGATCGACGCCTGTCGCCGGCAGAGTCTCGAAAACACCTATCACGCCGACGAGCAAGACGGCCTCGACGTGCCCTCGCAGGAACTTACGCCCGAAGCCAAAGTGCAGGCGCGCGATACGCTGCGCCGCGTCTGCGACGCGCTCGCGCAATTGCCGGCGCGAAGCCGGACCGCGTTCGAGATGGTGCGGCTCTCCGAGGAAACGCTGCAAAGCACGGCGCGAGCGCTGAACGTGTCGCAGACGCTCGTCCACTTCATGGTCCGCGACGCGCAAAAACATTGCGCCGACTGCCTCGAAGCCTGCGACCGCAACGTCGCCTGTCCTGCGTTTCTCGGCGGCCGCGCCCGTCGCCGGTAAAAAAGCGCGCGCACCAAACGTCTATTCGATGAAGGCGGCGTTCAGAGTGCGCGCGGCCGCTCCCATTGAATCCCAAACCGACCAAGCCACCGACCATGACCCAGGCCCAACCATCTACGACCGCAGTCGCCGCAAACGAAGCAAACGATCTCGTCTACACCGTCGTCATCAACGACGAAGAACAGTACTCGATCTGGCCGACTTTCCGTGCCGTGCCAGCGGGCTGGCGCGAAGCGGGCGTGCGCGGCCCGAAGGCCGATTGCCTCGCGTACATCGAAACCGTCTGGACCGACATGCGTCCCGCGAGCCTGCGCCGCCATATGGACGACGCCGCGCACAACACCCGCGCGTCCTGACGGTCGCCGCCGACACGAGGACTTCGCATGACCCCACTTTCCGTCGCACCGCCCGCGCTCGGCGACCTGCGCATCGAACCCGGCTTGCCGACCGTCGTCGCGCCGCGCGCGGGCGCGGACCTGTCGCTCACCGAAGCTGCGCCGCTTCTGCAAGCGATCGTGGGCGATACGCTCGAACGCGCCGGCGGCGTGCTGTTCACCGGCTTTCGCGTCGAGTCGATCGAGGCGTTCCAGCGCTTTGCCGCCTCGTTCGGCGATCCGCTGATCGGCTACGAATTCGCGTCGACGCCGCGCAGCCAGGTCGAGGGCGCCGTCTACACGTCGACCGAATATCCGCCGCACCGCTCGATTCCGCTGCACAACGAACAGTCGTACACGCGCGAGTGGCCAATGCGCATCTGGTTTCATTGCGCGCTCGCCGCGCGCTCGGGCGGCGCGACGCCGATCGCCGACAGCCGCGAGATCTATCGCGCGCTCGATCCCGCGCTCGTCGCGCGCTTCGCGAAGCGCGAACTGCGCTACGTGCGCAACTTCGGGCAGGGTCTGGACTTGCCGTGGGAGCAGGCCTTCGGCTCGGCCGATCCGCGCGAAGTCGAGCGCATCTGCGCGGCGCGCGGTATCGCGTGCGCCTGGCGCGAAAGCGACGACGGCGAGCTACTGCTGCGCACCGAGGAGCGTTGCCAGGCGGTGGCGCGCCATCCGCGCACGGGCGAGATGGTCTGGTTCAACCAGGCGAATCTCTTTCACCTGTCCGCGCTCGACGAAGACATGCAGGAAGCGCTCGTCGATGCGGTCGGTCTGGAAAACGTGCCGCGCAACGTGTACTACGGCGACGGCGAATCGCTCGAAGCCGATGCGCTCGCCGAAATCCGCGGCGTGCTGGATCAGGAGCGCGTCGTGTTTCCGTGGCTGACCGGCGACGTGCTGATGCTCGACAACATGCTCGCCGCGCATGCGCGCGATCCGTTCGAAGGTCCGCGCAAGGTCGTCGTCGCGATGGCGAAGAGCTATCGGGAGCAGCCCGAGCGCGACGGGACGGCGCAACGATGACCGTTCGCGCCGCACTCGCCGCCCGTGCGCTCACGGTCGGTTATCGCGACAACGTCGTGCTCGACTCGCTCGACCTGCAGATCGCGGGCGGGCGCATCACCGCGCTGTGCGGTCCGAACGGCTGCGGCAAGAGCACGCTCTTGCGCACGCTCGCCGGATTGCAGCCCGCGCGCTCGGGGCAGGTCGACGTGAACGGCGCGCCGCTCGGAAGTCTGCGACGCCGCGCGCTCGCGCGCACGCTCACGATGCTCGCGCAGTTCAACCAGATTCCGGCGGGCCTGACCGTGCGCGAACTCGTGGCCTACGGGCGCTATGCGCACGGCGGCTGGCTGCGCGGGCTGACGCGCGCGGACCACGCGGCCATCGACGAAGCGCTTCAGGCCAGCGGTCTCGCGACAGACGCGTCGCGCGATGTCGCGGCGCTCTCCGGCGGCGAGCGGCAACGCGCGTGGATCGCGATGGCGCTCGCGCAACAGGCGCCGATCGTGCTCCTCGACGAACCGACGACCTATCTGGATATCCACCATCAGCTCGACATCCTGCGCGAACTGCGGCGTCTGAACCGCGAGCGCGGCCTGACGATCGTCTGGGTGCTGCACGACCTGAACCAAGCGGCGGCCTTCAGCGACGACATCGTGCTGATGCGCGCAGGCCGCATCGTCGCGCAGGGTTCGCCCGAAGCGATGCTCGACCCGCGGCATTTGCAGGACACCTTCGGCGTGCCGATGCTGCGAATCGCGCATCCGCAGACGGGCGCGCCGATGTGCGTCCCGGCTTACGACGGCGCGCCCGCGAGAGGCGAAGCGCTGATCGCGGAAGAATCGGGCAAAGCCGCATGACGACGCTCGCCACCCGCCGGCGGCTGCGTCGCGAAATGCCGGTTGCCGCCGCGCCGAATCGCGTGGGCACGCTGGGCGCCGCGCTCGTCCTCCTGATCGCGGCGCTGGCCGCGCTGCGTCTCGCGCCCGACATTCACGCCTGGCTCGCCGCGCCCGCCGGCACCGATGCAAGGCAACTCGCCGGCATCTTTCTCTTCGACCTGAACGCGCCGCGCATCGTAGCGGCGCTCGTCGCGGGCGGATGTCTCGCGGTGGCCGGCGCGCTCTTCCAGGCGATGACGCGCAATCCGCTCGCCTCGCCCGATCTGCTCGGAATCACGGGCGGCGCGCAACTCGGCCTCGTCGCCGCGATGATCGCGCCGTCGCTCGTGGGCGTCGCTTCGGTGCCGCTGCTTTTTGTCTGCGGCCTCGGCGCCGCGGGCTGCGTCGCGGCCGCGGCGGGCGGCTGGCGCGCGACGCCGCTCAGGCTCGTGCTCGCGGGCAGCGTCTGCATGCTGCTCTTTTCCGCGATCACGACGCTCCTGCTCGCGTTCTTCGAACAGACGGTCGTCGGCGCTTCGCTGTGGGCGAGCGGCAGCCTGTATCAACCGGGCGCCGCGGGCCTGAAGACCGCGCTCGGCTGGGTCGCCGTGCCGCTCGTCGCGCTGCCGTGCGTGATCCGGCCGCTCGATCCGCTCGCACTCGGCGACGACGCGGCCGCCGCCGCCGGCGTGCGCGTCGACGCGACGCGCCTCGCCGCGATGGCGGTCGCGGTCGGTTTTGCGAGCGTCGCGGTGAGCATCGCCGGGCCGCTGTCCTACGTCGGCCTGATCGCGCCGAACCTGCTGCGACAGGTGCGCGGCGCGAAGGCGTCGAAGCTCGGCGCGCTCGTGCCGCTCGCGGCGCTCGCGGGCGGCGCACTGGTGCTGGCAACCGACAGCGCCGTGCTCGCCCTCGACCTGGATTCGACTTTATCGACGGGCGTCGCGATTGCGTTCATCGGCACGCCGTTGATGCTCGCGATGATCCGCAGCGGCGCGGCGTGGTCGGGCGTGCTGCATGCCGGACAGGAGCGCGCCCCGGCGGCGGGCGGCACGCGTATCGTCCGGGCGCTCGCGGCGCTGCCGTGGCCGGCGCTCGCCATGATCCTGCTCGCGGCGGGCGGGGCGCTGGTGGCGGCGGGTGCGTCGCTCGGCGCAACGTGGATCGGCCCCGGCCGCTGGCTCGCGATGCTCGATCATCGCGACGACGTCGCGCGGATGCTCTTCGACCTGCGCGTGCCGCGTTTGCTATGTGCGCTGCTCGCGGGCGCGCTCCTGGCGGCGAGCGGCGTGCTGATGCAGACCATCGTGCGCAATCCGCTTGCCGGACCGGAAGTGCTCGGCGTGACGCAGGGCGCCGGTCTCGCGACGCTCGTCGTGCTGATGATCTGGCCGCTCGCCGGTCATTCGATGCTCGCGGTTGCCGCGCTCGCGGGCGGCGGCGCGACGCTCGTCCTCACGCTGCTGTTCAACCGGCGGCACCAGTACGCGCCGCTCGCGGTCGCGCTGACGGGCATCGTGATCGGCACGCTGTGGACGACGCTCGCGCAATGGCTCATCACGCAGCAAAGCGTGCAGCCGGCGCGCTTTGTCGTGTGGCTGATCGGCGGGACGTATGGACGCAGTTGGGGCGAAGTCGCGATGCTCGTGCCGTGGTGCGTGCTGGCGCTGCCGGTGTTCGTGCTGCTGGCGCGTCCGCTCGATCTGCTCGCGCTCGGCGACGATCAGGCCGTCGCGCTCGGCCTGCCGGTTGCCGTGTTGCGTCCGCTCGTCCTGACGGTGGCGACGCTCGCGGCGTGCGCGGCGGTGGCGGCGGTCGGGCCGGTCGGCTTTATCGGACTGATGGCGCCGCATCTCGCGCGTATGCTCGGCGCGCGCACGCACGGCACGCGCCTCTGGCTCGCGGCGGCGCTCGGCGCGCTCGTGCTGGCGGCGGCGGATGTCGCGGCGCGCACGCTGCTCGCGCCGCGCGAGATTCCGGCGGGCGTGTTGACCGCGCTGATCGGCGCGCCGTATCTGCTCGCGCTCCTGGTGACGGAAACCCGGCGCGACAAGCGGAGCGCACGATGAACGACGCGCCAGCGCGCGCGGCGCCACGTCTCGCGGATTTCGCGCCCGCAGCGATCGCGCCTTACCTGGAACACGTGTGGCTCGGCGTGCCCGACGATGCCGACAAAGCCGCCGACGATGCCGTGCGCATCCCGCTGTCGTCGCTCGGCGATCATCGCGACGCGTTGCTCGCTGCGATGGCCGGCCACTTTGGCGGCGACGCCGAATTGCACGCGCGCGCGCTGCTGTCGCAGTGGAGCAAGTATTACTTCGGGCTCGCCGCGCCGGCAGGCGTCGTCGCGGCGCGGCTGCTGCGCCGTCCGCTCGACATGTCGCCCGAGCGTGCGCAGCTCGTCCTGCGCGCGGGCATGCCGGCCGCGCTCCACTTTCCCGCCGATGCGCTGAAAGATCCCGTCGACGATCCCGCGCTCCGCTACGCCGGACTGATCGCGCATCTGCATGGCGTGATCGGGATGCTCGCGGGCATGACGAAGATCGCGCCGCGCGTGCTGTGGAGCAACGTCGGCAATCTGCTCGACTATCTGCTCGGCCAGTGTCCGCCGCCGCCCGGCGTTCGCGACGACGACGCGGCATGGCTTTTCGGTCCCGTCGATGCCGCAGGTGAACCCAATCCGCTGCGCATGCCGGTGCGCGAAACGACGCCGCGCTCGGCGCTGCTGCCGAACCCGTTTCGCGCGCGCCGCGTGTGCTGCGTGCGCTATGAGATTCCAGGAGAGACGCAACTGTGCGCAAGCTGCCCGCTACTGCTGACGATGCGCGACGACGAACTCGCGCTGCAGGACGTCATCCGATGAAACGCGCGGCGCATGCGGGCATCGCGATCGCGCTTGCCTGCGCGGCGCTCGCGAGCGGCGTGGCGCGTGCCGCCGAGCCGGTAGCGAACCCGACGCAGAACGCGCGCGAATGCGCGCCGCTTGCGAGCAACCCGACGGTGTCGCAGGCCAGCCGGACGATGCCGATCAAACCGAAGCGCATCGTCGTGCTCGAATTCATGTTCGCCGAGGATCTCGCCGCGCTCGACGTGACGCCGGTCGGCGTCGTCGATCCGCAGTATTACGCCGGCTGGATCGGCTATGACAGCGCGCGCTTCAAGGGCGTGCCGGAAGTCGGCACGCGCCAGGAACCGAGCCTCGAAGCGATTGCCGCGACGCGGCCCGATCTGATCGTCGGCGTGGGCTACCGGCATGCGCCGATCTTCGACGCGCTGGACCGCATCGCGCCCACGGTGCTCTTCCAGTTCAGCCCGGACGTCGAAAAGGGCGACCCGGCGGCGACCCAGCTCGACTGGACGCGCACCATCTTCCGCACGATGGCTTGTCTCACCGGACGCGAGACGGCAGCGCGCGCGGTCGAGGCGAAACTCGACGCGGGTCTCGCCCGCGACGCCGAACGGCTCGCCGCGGCCGGACGACAAGGCGCGCAGTTCGCGCTGTTGCAGGAACTCGGCCTGCCGGACCGCTACTGGGCTTACACCGGCAACAGCACGGCGGCGGGCGTGGCGCGCGCGCTGGGCGTGAACCTCTGGCCGTCCACGCCGACGCGAGAAGGCACGGTCTATCTGACGTCGGCGGATTTTCTGAAGCGGCCGGATGTGGCGGTGTTGTTCATCACGTCGACGGGCGCGGACGTGCCGGTCGACGCAAAACTCGATTCGCCCGTCTGGCGCTTCGTGCCGGCGCGAAGGGAAGGGCGCGTATCGCTCGTTGAGCCGAATATCTGGGGCTTTGGCGGTCCGATGTCGGCGTTGCGTCTGGCCGACATGATCACCGACAAGTTGCTGGCATTGCCGGCGGCTAAAGGAAGGTGAATTTCAGTCGAATTATGGCGCAGTGTCCCGTTTTGACCATTCAACGCGCACGTTCCGACATTCCGCCCGAACTATTGATCTGACATGATCAAACTGAATTAACCGCTGTCACCTCGCGATCATGTGGACCATCAGTCGACCCAAATCCGCTAAGGGACGCTCACGTTAATTCTATGAAAGAACAGTCCAAGCTTCGACCAGCAAGTCAACGCAGGCTAAGAGAGAAAGCTTCATGGATAGAGCATATCGTTCAAAGTGAAACTTCAGGCTTCTAGATGAGTAGAGCCGCGAGGAAGGGGGGCGGGTGAACAGTGCAGCGCGTTGCACGACCTGCTTAATGTCGCGAACGGCAAGGTAGGAGAACCTTGGGACTCCTGCGCAGTCATTTCTCCACACGACGTGTGGAAGAACGACAACGCAAGTGTCATCAAAGAATCGGGGGAATCCGTCGCTTGCGCGATCGCTTTAAGACGTTGAGCGCGTACCGGTGTGCGGCGCATGAGCGAGACGAACGTTGTCACGAGGTCCCGCTATGACGCGTGCTCGTCGCGATCCGAGAACCCCAGGTGCCGGCCATGGCGCGTGCTCGACATCGCATCGCCATGCCGGCCATCGCACTCAGAACGTATCCCAGCCGCTGTCGTTGCCTGCTTTTCCTATTACGCCCGGCATGGAGGCCAGCGCAGCCACCGGCCGGGCGGATACCATGGCTTTCCTGACCGCCGGCCGCGCGGCCGCCGCGCGAGGCGCCGGCAATTTCTCCGGCGATGCCGGTTCTTTTGAAGCGGACGCGCTCGCATCGGAATCCAGGTGGAAGAACGAAATCACCTCGCTCAGCTGCCGCCCTTGATGCTCAAGCGATTTCGACGCGGCCGCCGCTTCCTCCACCAGCGCGGCGTTCTGCTGCGTGACTTCGTCCATCTGCGTAATGGCCTGATTGACCTGCTCGATGCCCCGGCTCTGTTCCGTCGATGCAGCCGCAATCTCGCCCATGATGTCGGTCACACGCGAGACCGCATGCGTGACTTCCGACATCGTCTTGCCCGCCTCGTTCGCGAGCAACGACCCGTTCTGGATCATCTGCACGGATGCGCCGATCAGGTCCTTGATCTCCTTCGCCGCACTCGACGACCGCTGCGCCAGGCTGCGCACTTCGCTCGCGACCACCGCGAATCCGCGACCCTGCTCGCCCGCGCGTGCCGCCTCGACGGCCGCGTTGAGCGCGAGAATGTTGGTCTGAAAGGCGATCCCTTCGATGATCCCGGTAATGTCCGCGATCTTCGCGGAGCTTCCGTGGATGACACCCATCGTATCGACGACCTGACCGACCACCTCGTTGCCCTTGAGGGCCACCTCGGACGCGCTGGCCGACAGCGAGCGTGCCTGCTGCGCATTGTCGGCGTTCTGCTTCACCGTCGACGTCAGCTCTTCCATGCTCGCGGCCGTTTCCTCCAGCGATGCGGCCTGCTGCTCAGTCCGCGCAGACAGATCGACGTTGCCCGATGCGATTTCGCGGGAGCCAGTTGCGATACCGTCGGCGGCATGGCGGACCTGACCGATCAGCCGTACCAGGCTCGCCTGCATCTCGCCCATCGATGCGAGCACGCTGTCCGCAGGTGCATGCGCCGCACCGGGAACAGGGCTCAGATCGCCGGCGGCGACACGCTGCGTCATCTGGCCGAGCACGGACGGCTCGGCGCCCAGAATGCGCAAAAGGTCCCGCGTGATGAAGATGCCGGCTATCGCCGCTATCGCAACAGCGGCCAGCGCGATGCCGCTCAGAAGATTGCGCTGAGTGACGAAGTCAGCGCCGCTCTGTTGAACCATCAGCGTCGCACGATCGTGGGTCAAATCCCCGTAGTCGTTGGTCGCCTTGATTAACGCCGAAAGCAAGGGCCTGCATTTGGCATCGATTGCCGCAATGGCCGCCTCGCGCTGGTTGCTCGTCGCAAGGCGGAAGATGTCGAGGGCCACTGGTTGATATAGCGCTTCGATTCGCGGAATTTCAGCCGCGAAACTGCGGGCCTTGTCGCTCATGTCGGTAGCCTGGGCCACCAATGCGTTGAACGCCGCAATACGGGTCTGCACCCGTTGCTGGGCGTCAATCACGGCCGTCTTTTCGTGCTCGACACTCTCGGGCGTCGTCACGAGCACGAGGTTGCGCACCGCCATCGCGCGGTCATTGACTGCCGCGCGGATCGATCCAGCCAACTCGGCGCGTGCGTTGATGCCTTCGACAAAGTCCGAAAAGCGTTCGTTGGCGTCGTTCAGTTGTTTCAATGCCATGCCGGACACGACGATCACGACGCCCGCGAGGGCGCCGAAACCGATCGCGAGCTTTGCCTTCACAGACATTTTGCTGGACTTCATATTTAATCTCCTTGTCTGCATGAGGAGTGGCGCTTGCCGGGGATCGGTCGATCTTTAAGGGGTCAAGCTTCCGGTCTCATGCATCAGGATTGACGGCTCGGCATGCGGCGTTCTACATAGTGGGAAACCCTTGAACATTGGATATATTAAGCTGTCCCTAATTGATGGGAAAGAACGTATTTAAATATTTCAGTGATACCAAGCCAACTTTCTTCCTTATCACCCCACCGTCCCGTTCCCCGCTTCGCCTATCACCGCCAGCCTGGCACCGGCCCCGAACGTTTCGTTCACCACCTTCCCGTTCTCCAGTTTGAGCACGCGATCGGCGAGCCGGAAATAGCGGTCGTCGTGCGTGATGACGATCACCGTCTTGCCGCGCGCGCGCAGTTCCGGCAGCAGTTGTTCGTAGAACACCGCCTTGAATGCCGGGTCCTGGTCGGCGGCCCATTCGTCGAAGAGATAGAGCGGCCGGTCTTCCAGATACGCGATCACGAGCGCGAGGCGTTTTCTCTGCCCCGTCGATAGCGCGCGCGTCGAGAACGCGCCGTCCACGACCTGCACCTTGTGATCGAGCGCGAGCTTTGCGACAAGCGCATTGGCCCGCGCGTCGGCGTCCGCGTGCGACGCGTCGTTCGGATCGACGATGCCGAGCAGCGCATCGAAGAGGTGAAAGTCGTTGAACACCGCCGTGAAGCGCTCGCGATACGCGGCGCGCTCGTTCGCCCCGACCGGCGCGCCATCGACTTCGATCACGCCGCCTTCCGGCTCGTAAAGACCCGTCAGCACCTTCGCGAGCGTGGTCTTGCCGCTGCCATTTCCGCCGACGATGAACACCAGTTCCCCCGGCCGGAACGTCAGATCGACGGGACCGATGCGGAACATGCGCTCGTCGCGTTCATGAAAATACGAATGCGTGACGCCGCGCAGCGTGAGCGTCGAGAAGGGCGCATGCGCGGCGCGCGCTTCGGCCGGCGTCGGCGGCGTCGCAGCGACGTCGCCGAATTCGCTCATCACGTTTTCGATCCGGTCGAGCGACACGCGCGCCGCATTCACCGTCGGCAGGTTGTTGAGCAAGCCGTCGAGCGGCACGAGCATGAACAGGAACACGATCACGTAGCCGGCGGCCGCGGGCGTATCGGCGCGCACGCCCAGCGACGGCCAGAACGCCGCCGCGCCGAGAAACGCATAGAACAGGAAGATGATCCAGCCGACGCCGACCGCATAGGCGCTGAACGCGCGGCGCCGATGGTCGCGCACCTCGCCGATCGCCGCACCCAGTTGTCCCTCGACGAACTGTTGCGAACGCGCCCGATGCAGCTTGAGCTCCTTCGCGCCCGCGAAGAGCGCGCCGAGGTAACCGAAGAGCTTGTCCTGCGCCTTGCCCGCCGCTTCCAGCGAGGCGATCGCGCGTTTGTCGCCGGTGTGATAGCCGAGCGAGCCGGTGACGATCGCCGTGAGCGCGAGCAGGCACACCGGCCACGACAGCCACGCGAGATACCCGAGGCAGCCGAACACGATCGAACCGTGCATCACGATGTTTGGCAGCGCGAAGAAAAGCATCGAGACGTTGGTGGCGTCGTCGGTCAGCACCGACTGCACCGGCGCCGCGCCGATGCGCTCGACATCGCGCAGTTCCGCCGCCGCCACCCGCCGCGCGACGTGCTCGCGCAACTGCGCCATCGTGTCCTGCGAGAGACGCGCGAACAGCACGCCGGAAATCACGCGCGTCATGAGCGCGACGATCGCGCAGAGCGCGAAGCGCCAGGCGAGCGCGCTGTCGGCGGACGAGGGCTGCGAGAGCGCGCGATTGAGCGTCGCGACGAGCATCACGCTCGCGATGCCGTTCAGCACGCACGCGGTGAGCGCGAAGGCGAACGCGCCGCGCGAGCGTTGCAGCAGCGCGAGGATCAGGTGCGCCGCGGGCTTGGGCGGCGCGGCGGAACGGGAGGAATACGGGGCGTCGGAACGCTCGTGGGCAACGGTCATCGGCAATGGGTCACTGGAAGGAAAGAGCGGGCGCGGGAATGCACCTCCTTCTCGATAGACGTTTGGGCGCGGCGAATGTTTAGCACTTCATCAAAGACGACGCGCGGGTAGCGCGCAGAAATCGCGCTGTCATGGGCTCGCGCGGGATGCCGCGAAGAAAACGGTAAAAATTCTTCCGCGCGATTCGTCATCCCAAATGAAGCCGCAATTCCTGCGGCGCTGCGTATTGGCCGAGCCAGATCCGAAGGACTTCATGTTCATGACGCGTTTCCCGACTGCATTGCATCTCCGTATCCTGGCGCTCGCGCGTCTTTGTCCCGAAGCGCCCGCGCTGACGTTCGGTTCGAATGCCGAAGCAAGTCTCTCGCGCGGCGAACTCGATGCCCGCGCTGCACGGCTTGCCGCGCGTCTCCTTGCAGCGGGCGTGACGACGGAGGTGCGCGTCGGCGTGTGCGTCGAGCGTTCGTGCGACCTGTTCGTCGCGTTGCTCGCCGTGATGAAGGCGGGCGGCGTCTTCGTGCCGCTCGATCCGCGTCATCCGGCCGCGCGTCTCGACTGGATCGCGAAGGACGCAGGCCTCGTGCACGGTATCGTCGATGCATCCGCCGATGCCACGCTGCGCGCGCGCTTCGCGCAGTGCTTAACGGTGCCGGACGATGCCGACGCATCCGCGCTGCCGCTCGCGCAACAGGACGTTCATCCGCGCGCCGCGGCTTACATGATCTACACGTCGGGTTCGACGGGCACGCCGAAGGCGGTGGTCGTCGAGCATGGTCCGCTTGCCGCGCATTGCGATGCGCTCGCTGCCGCGCTGCCGATCCGGCCGGACGATTGCCTGCTGCATTTCGCGTCGGTCAACTTCGACGCGGCGCACGAATGCTGGCTCGCGCCGCTCGCGATGGGCGCGCGGATTGTCGTGAGCGAGGCGCCGCCCTTTGCGCCCGACGCCGCGCGCGCCTTGATCGAACGCGAGCACGTGAGCGTCGCGGCGTTCCCGCCGGCGTATCTGCGCGAGTTCGCGACGGTGGCCGAGCGGCTCGGCGTGCCCGCGTCGCTGCGGGTGCTGGCGTTCGGCGGCGAAGCGCTGTCGCGCGAAGCGTTCGCGAACGTGCGCCGCGCGTTCCCGGCGGTGCGTCTCGTGAACGGCTACGGGCCGACCGAGGCCGTCATTTCGCCGATGCTGTGGTCGGTCGAACCGGGCGTGACGCCCGATCTCGCCGATGACGACGCCTACGCCGCGCTGCCCATCGGACAGCCGATCGGCCCGCGCGTGGTCCGGCTCGACACGACGCAGCGGCACGCCGGCGAAGGCGAACTGCTGCTCGGCGGCGCCTGCATCGCGCGCGGCTATCACGGCCGCGCCGCGCTGACGGCCGAGCGCTTCGTGCCCGATGCGTCGGGCGAGCCGGGCGCGCGCATCTATCGCACGGGCGATCTCGCGCGCGCCCGCGCCGACGGCGCATTCGATTATCTCGGCCGACTCGACGACCAGGTGCAGATTCGCGGCGTGCGCGTCGAGCCGGCGGAGATCGCGGCGTGCTTGCGTGCGCATCCCGCGGTGCGGGATGCCGCCGTGCTCGCCGAATCGTCCGGTGGCCGCACGCAACTCATCGCGTGCATCGCGGCCGATGCGTGGGACGAAGCGGCGTTGAAGACCTATCTCGCCGCGCGTTTGCCCGACGCGTGGCAGCCGCATCGATTCGTGCGGCTCGACCGCCTGCCGTACACGCTGAACGGCAAGCTCGACCGCGACGCGCTGAAGACGCAAGCGTCACAGGCTGCGTCAGCGTGCGCCGCGAACTACGTGCCGCCGCAAACCGACACCGAGCGCCGCCTCGCGCAATGCTGGCAGCGCATCCTGAACGAACCGGCGCCGCCCGGCCGCGCGGATCGCTTCTTCGAACGCGGCGGCGATTCGCTCGCGGCGATGCAGTTGCAGGCGGCGATCCGCATCGAATGGCGCTTGAACCTGCGGCTCGACGCCCTGTTCGACGACCCGTCGATGGCCGATCTCGCCGCGCTGATCGATCGCAGCGACAAGGAAGAAGCGTCGCTCCGGATCGCATCGTCCGCGACGCCGCGCGACGCTGCGGATTTCGTCGATCGTCCCGCGTCGTTTGCGCAGCAGCGCTTCTGGGTGCTCGCGCAGACCCGCGACGCGGGCGCGGCGTATCACATCGCCGGACACTGGGACATTCGCGGCGCGCTCGATGCCGACGCGCTGCAACGCGCGCTCGACTGCGTGATCGAGCGGCATGAAGCATGGCGCACGACGCTCGTCGAAAGCGACGAGGGCGTCGTCGTGCAGCGCATTCATTCGCGCTTGCCGGTGAAAATCGCATTCGCCGATCGGCGCAATCGGCACGCGAACGAACTCGCCGCCGAACACGCGAGCGCGCCCTTCGACTTGTCGACAGGACCGCTGCTGCGCGCGATGCTCGTCGCCCTCGCGGACGATTCGCATCGTCTGATGCTCACCGCGCATCACGCGATCACCGACGGTTACAGCTCGCGACTCGTCTTCGAGGAACTCACCGCGGCGTACACGGCGTGCGTGGCGGGACGAGAACCGGGACGCGCACCGTCGCTGCCCGCGCTGCCAATCCAGTACGCCGACTACGCGCAATGGCAACGCGAACTCGTCGCGGGCGAGGAAGGCGAGCGCCAGCTCGCGTACTGGCGCGAGGCGCTTCGCGCCGCGCCCGACGCGCTCGCGCTGCCCGGCGACCGCGTGCGTCCGGACGCGCGCGATCATCGCGGGGGACGCGTCTCGCTGCGCCTTTCCGCCGACACGTCGGCGGCCGTTCGCGACCTCGCGCGGCGCGCCCATGCGTCGCCGTTCACCGTGCTGCTTGCCGCCTTCGACGCGTGGCTTTATCGCCTGACGGGCGCAAACGATTTCGCTGTCGCGGTGCCGGTTGCGCATCGTCAGCGGCCCGAGACCGCGCCGCTCATCGGCCTCTTTTTGAACACGCTGGCGTTGCGCGCGCGGATCGCGCCGCGCGAGCCGTTTGCCGCGCTCGTCGATGCGGTGCGCGCCACGTCGCTCGACGCGTTCGCGCATCAGGACGTGCCGTTCGATCAGGTGCTCGACGCGGTGAAACCGCCCGTCCGGCGCGGCGACGAATGGCTGCGGGTCAAATTCGCGCAGCAGTTCGACGCCGAATTGAAGGCGGCGTTACCGGGCGCGTCGGCGGTCGCGACGCCGGGTCCCGATCTCGCCGCGCGCTTCGATTTCGCGCTCGATTTCACCGACGATCCGCGCGGCATCGAACTCGTCGCGGCCCATGCGCTCGACTGCATCGACAAGCCGACCGCCGAAGCGTGGCTGGCGAGCTTCGCGACGCTCATCGCCGATGCCGTGCGCGATCCGCAGCGCCCGGTCGCGCTACTCGATTGCGCCGATGCAAGCGCGTACCGCGAAGCCCGGCAGGGCCGCGCGCTGCCGCTCGCGGCGCACGACGTGCTCGCGCTCTTCGCGCAGCACGCAGCCGCGACGCCGCACAAGATCGCGCTCGCCGACGCCACCACGCAATTCACGTTCGCCGAACTCGACGACGCCTCGAACCGCGTCGCGCTGGCGCTCATCCAGCGCGGCGCGCGGGCCGAAGCGGCGGCGGTCGTGTGCATCGAGCGGTCGGCGCGTTTCGTCGTCGCGTTGCTCGGCGTGCTGAAGTCCGGCGCCTGCGCGGTGCCGCTCGATCCCGCGATGCCGTCCGCGCGCCTCGTTGCCGCCGTCAAAGCGTGCGGCGCGCGCTGGGCGCTGGTCGCGCGCGACAGCGCTCCGGCCGCGCTGGGCGACGCGCAGGTGCTGGATGTCGATTTGCTCGCCGACGACGCGTCGCTCGCGAATGCCGCCGCGCGCCGCGTGCCGATGTCGCCCGAACAATGCGCGTATGTCATCTTCACGTCCGGTTCGACGGGCACGCCGAAGGGCGTCGCGGTCTCGCATCGCGCGCTCGCCGATTACGTGCAGGGCCTGCTCGACGAACTCGCGTTCGCGCCCGGCGCGTCGATGGCGATGGTCTCCACCGTCGCCGCCGATCTCGGTCACACGACGCTCTTCGGCGCGCTTTGCTCGGGGCGCACGCTGCATCTGCTGCCCGCGCATTGCGCGTTCGATCCCGACCAGTTCGCCGCCGAGATGCGTGCACGCGAAATCGGCGTGCTGAAGATCGTGCCGAGTCACCTTCATGCGCTGCTGGAAGCCCAGCATCCCGCCGACGTGCTGCCTTCGCACGCGCTCGTGACGGGCGGCGAACTGCTGCCGTGGACGCTCGTCGATCGTGTCGCGGCGCTGAAGCCCGGCTGCCGCGTCATCAATCACTACGGTCCGACCGAGGCCACCGTCGGCGCGCTGACCTGCGATACGTCCGATATGTCCACGCTCGCGCATGAGGAACGCGGCGCGCACGGCGTGCCGCTCGGACGTCCGTTGCCCAATGCCTGCGCGCTGGTGCTCGACGCGAACGGCGCGTGCGTGCCGCCGGGCGGCATCGGCGAATTGTGCCTGGGCGGTCCGGGCGTCGCGCGCGGTTACGTCGGACGCCCGGCGGCGACGGCGGAGCGCTTCGTGCCGCATCCGTTCGCCCACGGCGAGCGGCTCTATCGAACGGGCGACCGCGTGCGCCTCCTCGCCGACCGGCGCATCGCGTTTCTCGGCCGGCTCGACGATCAGGTCAAGATTCGCGGCTATCGCGTCGAACCGGGCGAAGTGAGCGCGGCACTCTGCGCGATCGACGGCGTCGCGCAGGCCGAAACGCTCGCGCTCGAACAGGACGACGGCCGCCTGCATCTCGCCTCGTTCGTGACGCTGAAGGCGCAAGGCCAGAACGATGCGTCGTTGCGCGAAGCGCTCGCTGCGCGTCTGCCGGATTACATGGTGCCGGCCGTGCTCGTCACGCTGGATGCGCTGCCCGTGACGGCCAACGGCAAGATCGACCGCGCCGCGCTGCGCGCGATGGCGGCGGCGCCCGCGTCCGTTCAGTCGTCCGGCGATGCGCCGCGCGGCGCGTCCGAGGAAGCGATCGCGGTGGTCTGGAAGGACGTGCTGAAGGCAGAGCAGGTCGGTCGCGACGAGAACTTCTTCGAACTCGGCGGCGATTCGATTCTCGTGCTTCAGGTGATCGCGCGGTTGCGCAAGCGCGGTCTGCGCTTCACGCCGAAGCAGCTTTTCGACGGACCGACCATCGCGCAACTCGCGCGCGTCGCCACGTCGACGGATGCGGCGGCGCCGCGCGCGCCCGCCGTATGGAAAGCGGTGGAAACGGCGACGCTCACGCCGGCGCAACTGCGCTTCTTCGCGCTCGACATGCCGAAGCGCGGCCACTGGAACCAGTCGATCGAATTCGATACGGCGGCGCCGTTCGACCTCGACGCCTTCGCGCGCGCGTTCGACGCGCTCCTCACGCATCACGACATCTTTAGTCAGCGCTTCGAATTCAGCGATACGTGGCGCGTCGTGCAGGCGCAAAAGCCGTTCGAGACGCTGCCGCTGACGGCCGTCAGCGCACGCGACGAAGCCGACGCGCTCGCGCAGTTCGACGCCTTGCAGCGCGCGCTCGACATCACGCGCGGCCCGCTCGTCTGCGCGCTGGCGGCGGCGCTGCCGGACGGACGCACGAAGCTGTATCTCGCGATTCATCATCTGATCATGGATGGCGTGTCGTGGCGCGTGCTGCTCGACGATCTCGACAGCGCTTACCGCGCCGCCTGCGAGCGACGTTCCGTGCGTCTCCCGCCAACGGGCACCCGCGTACAGGACTGGGCCGCGCGGCTCGCCCGCGCGGCGCGCGATCCGCAGTCGCCGTTTGCGCACGAATCGTCCTATTGGACGACGCTCGCAGAAGGCGACGACCTCCCGCTCGACCATCCGCAAGCGCCTGCGACCAACGCCGACGCCGCCGTCGTAGAACAGACGCTCGACGCCGGTCTCACGCGCGCCGCGCTCAGCGAAGCGAACGCGGCGTACCGGACGCAGACGGTCGAATTGCTGATCGCGGCGCTCGCGCATGCGCTCGGCGCGCAGGCGGGGCGCGGCGCGTGCCGTCTCGAACTCGAAGGGCACGGCCGCGAAGCGCTCTTCGACGAGCTCGACGCGAGCCGCACGCCCGGCTGGCTCACGAGCCACTTTCCGGTGGCGCTGCCCGTCGAGGCGTCGCCTGCCGGCACGCTCGCGGCGGTCAAGGACGCGTTGCGCGCGGTGCCGCACAAGGGCCTCGGCTTCGGCGTGCTGCGTCACTACGGCGACGACGCGACGCGCGCCGCGCTGTCCCGCATGACGCGTCCGCGCGTGACGTTCAACTACCTCGGCCAGTTCGATGCACCGCGCGACGCCGCGCTTGTGCCGCGCTTTGGCGGAGCGGGCTGCGAGCGCGACCCTGAAGGCCCGCTCGGCAACGCGCTCGCGATTCACGCCTATCTCGACGCCGATGGCCCGCGCACGCTGAAGCTGCATTGGGTCTATGCCGCGACGCAGTTCGACCGCGCGACGATCGAAGCGCTGGCCGCGCGCTTCGCGAAGGCGCTCGGCGACATCGCGGCGGCGTGCGCCGCGCGTCTCGCGAAGACTGGCGCCGGCGCCACGCCCGGCGACTATCCGCTCGCCCGCCAGGCCGGTCTGACGCAGGCCGCGCTGGAGCGCGTGCCGCTCGACCTGCGCGTCATCGACGACATTTATCCTCTCTCGCCGATGCAGCAGGGCATCCTGTTTCATTCGCTCTTCGCGCCGGAGCAGTCCACGTATGTGAACCAGCTTGTGACGACGCTCGTCGCGCCGGACGTCGAGCGTCTGCGCGCCGCGTTCGATGCCGCCGTGCCGCGCCACGACATCCTGCGTACCGGCTTCACGCCTGACGAAGACGCGCCGATGCAGATCGTCCACCGGCAGGCGCGCATGCCGTTCGACGTGCTCGACTGGCGCGGCCATCAAGCCGATCTTCCGGCAGCGCTCGACACGTGGCTCGCCGCCGACCGCGCGCAGGGCTTCGACCTTGCCGCGCCGCCGCTGATGCGCGTCACGCTGATCCGCGTGACGGACGACGAATGGCGTCTCGTCTGGACGCGGCATCATTTGCTGCTCGACGGCTGGAGCACGGCGCGGCTGTTCGCCGAGGTGCTGCGCGACTACATCGAGCCGCCGCGCGTGCAGCCGTTCGCGTTGCCCGCGAAGACGCGCTATCGCGACTTCATCGCGTGGCTGGCCGCGCGCGATAGCGACGCCGACGAGGCGTTCTGGCTCGGACGCCTCGCGCGCCTCGACGAACCGACGCGCGTCGCGCAACGCGACGCGGATGCGCCGCAAGCGCAGAACCGCACCTGGCGCGCGACCATCGACGCCGCGACGCTCGCCCGCGTGACCGACACCGCCCGCCGTCTGCGCGTGACGGTCAACACGCTGGTGCAGGGCGCATGGGCGCTCGCGCTGCAACGCACGACGCATCGGCTGTCGGTTGCGTTCGGCGCGACGGTGGCGGGCCGCCCGGATTCGCTCCCCGACGCGGATGCCGTGCTCGGGCTTTTCATCAATACGCTGCCGGTCATCACGGCGCCGCTGCCGCAGCGCGCGGCGAGCGCGTGGCTGCGCGAGTTGCAGAGCGACAACGCCGCCGCGGCCGAGCACGCGCATACGCCGCTCGCGGAAATCCAGCGCTGGGCGGGGCAGGGCGGCGGCGCGCTGTTCGACACGCTCGTCGTCTTCGAAAACTATCCGGTCGACGAAGCGTGGGCGGGCCGCGACGAGCGCGCGCTGAAGATGCGCGACTTGCGCAACATCGAAGCGACCGACTTCGCGCTGACGCTCGTGATCGAGGCCGGCAACGCGATGACGATCGACTACGCCTACGACGCCATGCGTATCGACGAAACGCGCGTGGCCGCGCTGCATCGCGCGCTGGCGGCGTGTCTCGATGCGTTCGTGGCGAACCCCGACGCGCCGCTCGGCACGATCTCCATCGCGACCGCTGATACCGAGCGCTACAACGCGACCGCGCGCGCGTGGCCCGCCGCGCAGCAAGCCGCGCTGCATCGACAGTTCGAACAAGCCGCGCGAGCCACGCCGCAAGCGGTCGCACTCGAATTCATCGACGCTACCGGCGCCGTGCAGCAGATGCGCTACGCCGAACTCGATGCGCACGCGGACCGCGTCGCGGCCGCGCTCGTCGCGCTCGGCGTGAAGCCGGACACGGCGGTGGCGCTCTGCGTCGAGCGCTCGTTCGAGATGGTCGTCGCGCTCTTCGGTGTGTTGAAGGCGGGCGCGGCCTATCTGCCGATCGATCCGGATTATCCGGCGGAGCGGATCGCCTACCTGCTCGGCGACGCAAAGCCCGCCGTCGTCTTGACAGAGCCGCATGTGCGCCCGCGCGTGGAAGCGGCGACGCCCCGCGAAGACGTGCGCGTCTTCAATATCGACGACCTGATGCGAAGCGGCGCGACGCTCGACGCGCCCATCGAAGTGAACGCGCAGCAGCTCGCCTACCTGATCTACACGTCCGGTTCGACCGGCAAGCCGAAAGGCGCGGGCAACACGCACGGCGCGCTGGCGAATCGCATCGCGTGGATGCAGGACGCGTACCGGCTGACGAACGACGACGTCGTGCTGCACAAGACGCCGTTCGGCTTCGACGTCTCGGTGTGGGAGTTCGTCTGGCCGCTCGCGACGGGCGCGAAGCTCGCCATCGCGGCGCCGGGCGATCACCGCGACCCGGCGCGTCTCGTCGCTGTCATCGAGGCGCAGCGCGTGACCACGCTGCATTTCGTGCCGTCGATGCTGGCGGCGTTCGTCGCGCATCTCGACGAGTTCGGCGCCGCCGCGCGCTGCGCGAGCATCGAGCGGATCGTCGCGAGCGGCGAGGCGCTCGCGCCCGAACTGGCCGCGCGCGTCGCCAACGTGCTGCCGAACGCGCGCCTGTACAACCTGTACGGCCCGACCGAAGCGGCCATCGACGTGTCGCATTGGACCTGCGACGGGAGCGATGCCGACGCGGCCTCGGTGCCCATCGGCCATCCGATCGCGAATCTCCAGCTTCACGTGCTCGATGCGGCGCTGCATCCGTTGCCGCCGGGCGCGACCGGCGAGCTGTATCTCGGCGGCGCGGGACTCGCGCGCGGTTATCTCGGCCGCGCTGCGCTGACCGCCGAGCGCTTCGTGCCGGACCCGTTCGTGCCGGGCGCGCGTCTCTATCGCACGGGCGATCTGGCGCGCCGGCGCAGCGACGGCGCGCTCGACTATCTCGGCCGGATCGACACGCAAGTGAAGCTGCGCGGCCAGCGCATCGAGCCGGGCGAAATCGAAGCGTTGCTGCTCGCTGCCGAAGGCGTTCACGACGCGGTCGTGATCGTGCGCGACGAGCAACTGATCGGCTACGTCGCGCGCGGTGCGCACGGCGCGCTCGACGTTCCGGCGCTCTTCGCCGCGCTGCGTGTGCAATTGCCTGCGTACATGGTGCCCGCGCAACTGGTCGAGCTGGACGCGCTGCCCGTCACGCCGAACGGCAAGTGCGATCGCCATGCGTTGCCCGCGCCGTCGCGCGAAGCGAAGGCGGTCGATGCGCCGCGCACGCCCACCGAACGCGAACTCGCCGCGATCTGGCAGCGCGTGCTGCGCGTCGAAACGGTGAGCCGCGACGACGATTTCTTCGCGCTCGGCGGCCATTCGCTGCTCGCCACGCAGGCGAACGCGCAGGCGAACCTGCTCTGGTCGCTGATGCTGCCGCTGCGCGCGCTCTTCGACGAACGCACGCTCGAACGCTGCGCTGCGGCCATCGACCGCGCGCTGGCGGAACGCGGCGGCAAGAGCACGCAAGACACCGCGAGTGCGATCGACGCGCTGCTCGGCGAACTGGAAATGAAATAGGACAGACGATGACGACTGCAAGCCCCGACCTGCTGACGCTCGCGACGCGTTTCGCGCAGTTGCCCGAGCCGCAGCGCAAGGTGTTCCTGACGAGGCTCGGCGAAGCGGGCATCGACTTTCGCCTGTTGCCGATTCCGCCGCGCGCCGAGCGCGCCGCGAGCGTGCCGGCTTCGTTCGCGCAGACGCGCCTGTGGCTGCACGCGCGCATGATCGACGAGCCGGCGGCGTATCACATCACCGAGCGGATGCGGCTGAGCGGCGCGCTCGACGCCCACGCGCTGCGCGCGTCGTGCGATGCGCTGATCGCGCGTCACGAGGCGCTGCGCACGACGTTCGGGGAAGGCGCCGACGGCGTGCTGCAAACGGTCCACGCGCCGATGCGCTGTCCGTGGCACGCCGTGGATGTGAGCCCGTTGCCGGCGTCCGGGCGTGAGGCGCGCGCCAGCGCACTCGCACTCACCGACGAAGCGCGGCCCTTCGACCTCGCGCACGCGCCGCTGATGCGCGCGCACCTGATTCGCCTCGACGCCACGACGCACTGGCTCTCGCTCACGACGCATCACATCGTCTCGGACGGCTGGTCCGCCGACATCGCGCTGGCGGAACTGGCGTCGTTCTATCGCGCGTACGCGAAGGGCGAGGCCGTTTCGCTCGCGCCGCTGCCGATCCAGTACGCCGACTACGCGCTCTGGCAGCGCCGCTGGCTCGACGCGGGCGAGCGCGACCGCCAGCTCGAATTCTGGCGCGCGCAACTCGACCCGGCCCGCGACGTGCTGATGCTGCCCGGCGCCGCGCCGCGTTCCGCGCAGCGCAGCGCACGCGGCGCGCGCCACGTCTTCACGCTCGATGCCGCGATCGCCGCACGCGTGCGGGCGTTCGCCAATGCGCGACGCGCGACGCCGTTCGCCGTCTTGCTCGCCGCGCTCAATGCGCTGCTCGCGCGCGCATCGGGCGAATCGCCTATCCAGATCGGCGTGCCGTCCGCGAACCGGGAGCGCGGCGAGACGGCGGGCCTGATCGGCTTCTTCGTCAACACGCTGACGCTCGCGACGCGCGTCGACTCGAACGCGCCGTTCGCGGCGCTGGTCGACGCGGCCCAGCAGACGCTCATCGACGCGCAATCGCATCAGGACGTGCCGTTCGAGCAGGTCGTCGAGGCGCTCGGCGTCGTGCGCAGCGCGAGCCATCATCCGCTGTTTCAGGTGATGGCCGCGTTCGGCGCGCGGCGCGCGCTGCCGTCGTTTGCCGATGTCCGCGCGACCGAACTGCCGTCCGGCACGCCGTTCGCGAAGTCCGATCTCACCGCGAATTTCGAGGAGCGCGCGGACGGCTCGATCGACGCGGCCTTGATCTACGCGCTCGATCTCTTCGACGCCGACGCCGTCGCGCGGCTCGCGAAGCGCTTTGTCGAACTGCTGGGGAATGCGCTCGATGCGCCCGAGGCGCTCGTCGGCGATCTGCAATGGCTGCCGCACGACGAACGCGCGCAGCTCGATGCGTGGAACCGCAACGCGCCCGCCGACGTGCCGGCGTTCGTGCCGGTGCACGAGCGCATCGCGCGGCACGCGCGGGCGCGGCCGGAGGCGCGTGGCGTCGCGGATAGCGACCGCTCGCTCACGCGCGGCGAAGTCGATGCGCGCGCGACGCGCATCGCGCAGCGTCTCGTCGAGGCGGGCGTGAGCGCCGAAATGCGCGTCGGCGTGGCGCTCGGACGCTCGGTCGATCTGCTCGTCGGGTTGATTGCCGCGCTGAAGTCGGGCGGCGCGTTCGTGCCGCTCGATCCGAGCCATCCGCGCGAACGCCTCGCTCAGATTCTCGACGACGCCGGCATCGTCCATATCGTCACCGAGCGCGCGAGCCTCGCTTCGCTGCCCGTGCCCGACAACGCGCGCGTCTGGCTCATCGACGACGATGCCACGTCCGCCGTCGATCTCCCCGCCGTCGCGCCGACGCAGGCCGCGTATGTCATCTACACGTCGGGTTCGACGGGCAAGCCGAAGGGCGTGATCGTCGATCATGGCTCGTTCGCGCTGCATTGCGCCGCGATCGCCGAGCGCTATGGCGCGACCGAAAACGACGTGTTCTTGCTGTTCCAGTCGGTCAATTTCGACGGCGCACACGAAGGCTGGTTCTCGCAGTACATCTCGGGCGCGGCGGTCGCGATCACCGCCGACACGCTCTGGCCGCCCGCGCTGACCTGCCGCCTGATCGCGCGCGAGGGCGTGACGATGACCTACGTCCCGCCCGGCTGCGCGACGCAACTCGCCGAATGGGCGCTCGCGCACGGCGCGCCGCCGACGCTGCGCTCGCTCACCGTGGGCGGCGAAGCGACCTCGCGCGAAGCGTTCGCGCTGATGCGCCGCGCGTTCCCGAAGGCACGCATCGTCAACGGCTACGGGCCGACCGAGACCGTCATCACGCCGATGCTGTGGATGTTCCATCCCGGCGACGATCCCGCGAAACTCGCCGACAGCGCCTATCTGCCGATCGGCACGCTGGTCGGCGCGCGCACGGCGCATGTGCTCGACGCGCGGCTCAATCCGCTGCCCGTCGGCGTGACGGGCGAGCTGTATCTGGGCGGCGAGGGCGTCGGCGTTGCGCGCGGCTATCTCGACCGGCCCGCCATGACCGCCGAGCGCTTCGTGCCCGATCCATACGGCGTGCCGGGCGCGCGTCTGTATCGCACCGGCGACCTCGTCAGGCGGCGCGCGGACGGCGTGTTCGACTTCATCGGACGCGTCGATCATCAGGTGAAGCTGCGCGGGCTGCGCATCGAACTCGGCGAGATCGAGGCGCAACTGGCCGCGCACGACGACGTGCGCGAAGCCGTCGCCGTCGTGCATGGCAAGGGCGCGCAGGCGGCGCTCGTCGCGTATGTGGAGTTGACCGACGCGGCGGGCGAGCGCGCGAAAAGCGGCAACGCAGCCGATGCCGCCGAACTCGACGCGCATCTGCGTCGCACGCTGCCCGACTACATGGTGCCCGCGCATATCGTCGTGCTCGACGCGCTGCCGCGTAACGCGAACAGCAAAGTCGACCGCGCGGCGCTGCCGGCGCCCGCGCGTCGCGAGCGCGTGTACGAAGCGCCCGCGCCCGGCGTGGAAGCGGCGCTCGCCACAATCTGGCGCGATGTGCTCGATATCGGCCGCGTCGGCCGCGCGGATCATTTCTTCGAACTCGGCGGACATTCGCTCGCGGCCGTGCGGGTGGCTACGCGCGTCGCGGAAGAACTCGGGCGCGACGTGCCCGTGCGCACGCTGTTCGAGGCGCCGGTGCTGGCGCTTTACGCGCAGCGCGTGGCGCGCTCGCAGGCGAGCGAAATCGCGCCGGATGCCGTGGTGCCCATGTTCCTGCCCGACGCGCAAGGCGTCCTGCCGCTCTCCGCCGCGCAACTCGGCTTGTGGTTCCTCTGGCGCGCGCAGCCGGAGAGCGCCGCGTACAACATTCCGGTCGCGTTGCGGCTGCGCGGTCCGCTCGCCGCCGATGCGCTGCGCGAGGCGCTCGCGCACGCCGCCGCGCGTCATCCGGCGCTGCGAACGCGCTTCGTCCAGCGCGCCGGATCGTTGCCGGGCCAGCGCATCGCGCCGGTCGCGCTGTTCGAACTGCCGGTCGTCAACTTGTCTCCCGAGCGCGACGAGGCCGCACGTCTCGCGCACGCGACGAAACTCACCGACGACGACGCCCTCGCCCCGTTCGATCTCGGCGCCGCGAGGCCGCTCTGGCGCGCGCGCCTGATCCGCCTCGCCGACGACGATCACGTGCTGTCGCTCGTCGTGCATCACATCGTGTCGGACGGGCATTCGATCGACCTCTGGCTCGACGATATTCGCGCGACCTACGTTGCGCTGGCATCCGGCGCCGCGCTGGCAAAACCGACGCCGCCCGCCGACCTTCCGGTGCTGCCCGCGACGGCGCCGCCCGCGCGGCTCGCATTCTGGCGCGCGGCGCTCGCGGACCTGCCCGCGACCGCGTTGCCCGCACCGGTGACCGGTCGCGATGCGAAGCCCCGATGGTCCGCGAGCCGCATCGCGTTCGAATTCGACGACGCGCTCGTGCGCCGCGCCCGCGCGATCTCGCTCGCCGCGCACGCGACGCTGCCGATGCTTCTGCATGCCGCGCTCAACCTCGCGCTCTACCGGACGACGGGCGCGGACGACCAGCCCATCGGCGTGCTCGCCTCGACGCGCGAACTGACGGGCGACGCCGCGCGCCATGCGTTCGGGCTCTTCATTAACGCGGTCGTCGTGCGCACGCGAATCGCGCGCGAGGATTCGCCCGCGGCGATCCTCCACGCCGTGCGCGACGCGGCGCTCGCCGCCTACGCGCACGCGGACGTGCCGTTTGCCGATGTCGTCGCGGCGCTCGGCGCGCCGCGCGCCGGCAGCGGCAATCCGCTCTTCCAGGTGATGTTCAACTATCTGCGCCCGACAGGCGCTGCCGGTCGCAACTGGGCCGGCCTCGCGCTCGACGAGTTCAACGACGTGCGGCATCGCGTGGTGTTCGAACTGGAACTCGACATCGTCGAGCATCCGGACGGGCGCGTGACAGGCGCGTTCTCGTATGCGAACGAACGGGTCGACAGCGCATTCGCCGAGGCGCTGGCCGAGCGTTATCTGCGGGCCGTCGCGCAGTTCGTCGATGCGCCGCATGAAGCGCTCGGAGCGGCCGAGGCGCGCTTCGTCGCGACACCGGACGAGCCAGCGCCGCTTCCCGAAAAAGCGGACGAAGCCGAAGAAGCCGACGCCGTGCGGTTGGCCGAAGCTCTCGCGGCGCTCTGGTGCGATCTCTTCGAGGACACAAACCCGTCCCTTCACGACGACCTGTTCGAAGCAGGCGCCACGTCGTTCGACGTCGTGCGCTTCGTCGACGCGGCGCACAAGGCGGGCTTCGCCATCGCGATCGACGATGTCTTCGCGGCGCCGCATTTCGTCGGCCTCGGCAGGCGGCTCGCCCATCGGAAGCTCGCGGACGGGACGCGCGACGTGCCGGCCGTCAACCAATAACTCCTGAGACACCTGACAGAGATCTGAGACATGAAGAGAGAAACAGTATTCGATCTGATCGGCATCGGCTTCGGGCCGTCGAATCTATCGCTTGCCGTGCGTCTTGCCGAAGAGGCGGGGACGGCGAACCTCGCGCATTGCTTCGTCGAGCGGCAGGCGGAGTTCGGCTGGCATCGCGGCATGTTGCTCGACGATTGCCGGATGCAGATTTCCTTCCTGAAGGACCTCGTCACGCAGCGCGATCCGACCAGCCGCTTCACGTTCATCAACTACCTGTTCGAGCGCGGCCGCCTGAACGAATTCGTGAACCTGAAGAATTTCTATCCGACCCGCGTCGAGTTTCACGACTACCTGAACTGGGTCGCGGATGCGTTCGAGGAGTGCGTCCACTACAGCCAGACCGTCACCGCGATCGAGCCGATCTTGGAAGCGGGCGCGAGCGGCGAGATCGCCGCGTTGCGCGTGCTGTCGCAAGACGGCGAGGGACGCGAGTGGCAACGCGTGACACGCGCGCTGTCGGTCGGCATCGGCGGCGCGGCGCGGGTGCCGGAGGCGTTCGCGGCGCTCGGGCCGCATAACGTGATTCATTCGTCGGGCTATCTGAATTCGATCGAGCGTGTCGTCGGCAAGCCGGACGGCGGCACGAAGCGCGTCGCCGTGATCGGTGCGGGTCAGAGCGCGGTGGAAGTGTTCTCCGATCTCGCGCGCCGCTTTACTCACGTCGATGCGAGCCTCGTCATCCGGTCGGGCGCGCTCAAGCCCGCCGACGACACGCCGTTCGTCAACGAAATCTTCAGCCCGGCCTATACCGACGTCGTGTATTCGCAGTCGGAGGACGCCCGGCGCGCGCTGATCGAACGGTTCCGCGATACGAATTACGCGGTCGTCGACCGTCCGCTGATTGAGCAGATTTACGAAATGCTGTACCTGCAGACGGTCACCGACGACGCGCGGCATCGTTTGCTGGCGAACACGGCTATCGAAGGCGCCGTGCGCACGGCGAACGGCCAGATCGAACTGACGATGCACGATCGGCTGACCGGCCACGCGCGCGCCGAACGCTTCGATGCGCTCGTGCTCGCGACAGGCTACCGGCGCGACACGCACCTCGCCCTGCTCGAAGGTCTCGCGCCGCATCTCGGCGACGCGCTTGCCACGCCGAGCGTCGGCCGCGACTACCGGCTCGCGACGCCCGCGCACTTCAAGCCGCGCATCTATCTGCAAGGCTGCTGCGAGGACAGCCACGGACTGTCGGACACGTTGCTCTCGGTGCTCGCGATGCGCTCGGACGAGATTGTCGCGTCGCTCGCGCAACGGGCGGCGGACCGGCACGCCGGCGGCCAGCCGGCGGATACGAAAAAGAATGGGGTGAGCGGCGGCCGCGTGGCTTTCGCTCTTTGATTTCGTTGATCAGTTAGCGGCCGCTGGCCGCAATGCAGCCTGGAGAGAAAAATAATGATGTGGGGAAAAGGGATGCGCCGGACCGCGAGCGCGGCGGCGGCGGGCGTGGCGTTCTGTGCTGCCGCCATGAATCACGCGCTGGCGCAGGAAACATCGCAAACGACGACGCAAGAAGGAACGCAAGAAGGACCACAGGCCACGCTGCCCGCGGTCAGGGTCAGCGCGGCCGCCGAGGGCGACGGCACGGTCGGTCTCGTTGCGCGCCGCAGCCGCACTGGCACGAAAACCGATACGCCGATCGACGAAATTCCGCAGACGATCAACGTCGTCACTTCGGCGCAGATCGAGCAAACCGGCGCGACGAGCATCAACGAAGCGCTGCGCTACATTCCGGGCTTCTCGTCGTATGGCGCGGACGTGCGCTCCGACTGGTACTCGGCGCTGCGCGGCTTCACGCCGACCGTGTTCGTCGACGGCCTGCAAGTGCCCAATACGCTCAATCTGTCGAGCTGGCGCGTCGATCCGTACATGATCGACAGCATCACGATCCTGCGCGGACCCACGTCCGTGCTGTACGGCCAGGGCGATCCGGGCGCGATCGTCGACGTGCAGAGCAAGCTCGCGAACGGCGAGCGCATCCGCGAAGTCGGCATGCAGCTCGGCAACTACGCGCGAAAGCAGGTGCAGTTCGATATCGGCGACACGATCGACGAAGACGGCACGCTGTCGTATCGCGTGCTCGCGGTCGGTCGCGACGGCAATTCGCTCACCGGGCCGCACGCGGAGCAGCGTTTTTCGATCGCACCCTCGGTGCGTTGGCAGCCGAATGCGAGCACGTCGCTGACGGTGGCCGCGAGTTACTTGCAGGACTGGGGCGACGCGTCGAACAACTTCCTGCCCGCCGAAGGCACCGTGCTGCCCAATCCGAACGGCCGGATCTCCGAGAACCTGTACACCGGCGACCCGACCTATTCGTACTATCGCAAGAAGGAGTGGTCGGTCGGCTATCAGTTCGAGCACAAGTTCGATCCGGTCTGGACGTTCCGCCAGAACACGCGCTGGATGCATCTCTCGCTCGACAACGGCGCGGTCTGGGGCGGCGGCCTCGATCCGAGCGATCCGACCCAGCAGACGCTCGCGCGCTATGCCGGGCTCTTCCAGCCGAACTACAGCCGCTTCGACATCGACAACCAGGCGCAGGCGCGCTTCGGCACCGGGCCCATCGAGCACACGGTCCTGCTCGGCTTCGAGTACAACCGCCAGAATTCGACCGACAGCGAATGGCTCGCGCAGGGACCGAGCCTCAACATGTACAACCCGGTCTATACGCCGGTTTCGACTGCGATCTTCAGCGGCCCGGACTCGTTCGGCCAGACCAACACGCGCTCGACGCTCGATTCCTTCGGCCTCTACGCGCAGGACCAGATCAAGTGGAACCGCTGGATGCTGACGATCGGCGCCCGCGAGGACTGGACCGATACGAAGCAGGATGACGTCGTCGGCGGCACGCAGCAGAAGCAGAACGACAGCGCGTTCACCGGGCGCGTAGGACTGACCTATCTGGGCGACTACGGTCTCTCGCCTTACATCAGCTATTCGACGTCGTTCAATCCGATCATCGGCGTGAAGATGGCCGGCGGCGGCCTGCCTGCGCCGACCAAAGGTCGGCAGGTCGAGGCGGGCCTGCGCTGGCAGCCGGCGGGCAAGAACCTGATGCTCAACGCGGCCATCTACCAGATCAACCAGACGAACGTCCTCACGCCCGATCCCACCGACCCGACCAACACGTTCTCCGTGCAGACCGGGGAAGTGCGCTCGCGCGGCATCGAACTGAGCGCGGTCGGCAACGTGACGCGCAACTTCTCGGTGATCGCCGCCTACGTGTATCAGGACGTGAAGAACATCCGCGCGAACGACGTCACGCTCGACAAGTGGCCGGTCTCGATTCCGCTGCCGCGCCAGATGGCGTCGCTCTGGGCCGACTGGACCTGGCACGCGGGTCCGCTCGAAGGCCTGGGATTCGGCGCGGGCATCCGCTATCAGAGCGGCCTCGCCGGTGCCGCCGACAACTCGCTCTACGTGCCGAGCTACACGGCGTACGACGCGGCCGTTCACTACGACATGCGTCACTGGCGCTTCGCGGTGAACGCTTCGAATATTTTCGATCGCACATTCGTGACCGGCTGCCAGTCGACGTCGGCGTGCTTCTACGGCAATCCGCGCACCGTGATCGCCACCGCCCGCTACAACTGGTGACACGCTCACCCCACGCACCTTCATCCATGACGAAGATAAAACTGGTCTACATGCTGTCCTTGCGCAACGCCGCCGCCGATCGGGCGGGACAGGACATCGAATACAAGGGCGGCCTGCGCTACATGAAGTCGCCGCTCGAATTCCTCGTCGAGCAGCTCAACGAGACGGAACTCGGCGACGCCTATTCGCTGGAAGGCGTGATCTACGACGACGACGAAGGATCGTCCACGGACCGCGCGAAGCTCGGCGAATACGGTTTCGCTTGCCAGCCGGGCAAGCCGTGGATTCATCCGCCGCATCTCGCGGTAGAGGGCCGGCCGGTGACGAGTCTGCTGCACGCGATTCCTTCGACATATCGGCGGTTGCCGCTGGATTCGTCCGAGCGCCCGGCCCAAAAGAGCGCGTTCGAGCGGCGCCTGCTCGCCAGGCTGGCCGCGCTCGACGCGGATTTCGTCGTGCTCGACGGCCTGCTCGTGATTCTCGACGAACTGGTGCGGCCGGGTGCGCCGTTTCATCGGCGGATCGCGAATATCCATCCGGGCGTGACGCGGCTCGGTTCGCGCTACGAACGGCGCGGCGCCTACGCGACGCTCGATGCGCTTCATGGCGCGCACGGCCGCAAGGTCGTCGACTGGACGACCGGCGAGACGCGTCCGGTGCCGCCCGTCGACCGGACGGGCGCGTCGTTCCACTACGTCGACAACGGTATCGATTCGGGCGAAGTCATTTTCGATGTGCTGGCAACGCCCATCGACGTGAACGACACGATTCTCGAACTGCGCTGGAACAATTTCCAGCAAAGCCTTTTTCCCGCGCTGCAAGGCGGGCTCGCCACGATGGCCGAGAGCTTCGCGAAAGCGTCGATCTGAGGATCGCGCCTTCCACCTCCCAGTCACACGCCGGAGACATGACGATGAACATTCGCTTCGATCCCGAGATGACGGCGGCTTGCGCCGTCATCGAACCGCCCGATCGCACGCTTGCCGCATGGCGGCCGGATTTCGCGCCCGATGCGCTCCTGCCCGCGCTCGCCGAGCTGTTTTGCGGCGAGACGGACCGCCAGCGTGCGACGCTCGCGATGCCGCTCGCGAGCGCCGACGCTCAGGCCATCGACGCATTCGTCGCGCGCGCGAAGGCTGAAGGCGTGATTGATCAGGCGGCGCAGCAAGACGGCCAACTGCTCGTCACGACTTCGCGCAAGACGTTCTGGCAACTGCCGCGCCCGTGGCTCAGGGCGCGTGCGTCGGGCGACACGCCGCTGCATTACACCGAGACGAACGGACGGCGACATCCCGTGCGGCCGTGCAACGCCGAAGGCACGATCTACGAGCGCCTTTTCCCGCAGATCGGGATGACATTCAGCTTGCGCACCGCCGATCCTGAGGCGGACGCCGACGTCTTCAGCGAGTGGCAGAACCTGGATCGCGTCGCGTACTTCTGGGACCAGAAGGGCACGCGCGCCGAGCACAAGGCGTATCTGGCCGAGCGCCGCGACGATCCGCACATGCATCCGATGATCGGTTATTTCGACGGTAAACCCTTCGGTTATTTCGAATTCTATTGGGCTAAGGAAGACCGTCTCGGCCCGTTCTATGACGCGGGCGATTTCGATCGCGGCCTGCATCTTTTGATCGGCGATCCGCAATTCCAGAGCGCCGGCAAGCTCAGGGCGTGGTGGAGCGGCGTGCTGCACTACATGTTCGTCGACGATCCGCGCACGGAGCGGCTCGTCGGCGAACCGCGCGTCGATCATGTGCGGCACATCGCGTACATGCATCGCATGGGGTTTTATACGCTCAAGGAATTCGACTTTCCGCACAAGCGCGCGGCGCTTACCGTGATCGAGCGCGAGAAGTTCTTCAACGACTTCAGGTTCTGATGCGTCAGGCCGACCACGCGAGCGCAGCCGCATAACCCGGCGGAGCGGCAAGCGTGGCGGTTTGCAGGGAGGCGTCGCCGATGGCGATGCCTTCGCGCGGCGCGCCTAGCGTCGAAACGTGCTGCATGCCCTCTGTAAGCCCGACGCCGTGGGCCTTCAAAACTGCTTCCTTCGTTACCCACATCTCATAGAACGCGGCGTTCTGCGCGGCGCGTTCTAGCTGCTCGATATGCGCGCGTTCGCTGGGACTGAGCGCGATGTCCGCGACGGTGCGCCAGTCGAAATGAATGGCGCATTGTTCGATGTCCACGCCGACCCGCCTTCCCGATGCCAGCGCGATCAGGCCATGCGCGCCCGAGTGCGAAACGTTGAAATCGACGGCCGGTTCGTGCGCGCTTGGGCTTGCCTGCCCTAGCGCCGGGCGACGGTTCCGGCCTTCGACGATCGCCACGTCGGCTGCGCTCAGGCCCGTCACGTCGGCCAGGATTTCGCGCAATGCCGCGCGGACGGTGGCAAAACGCAAGGCATCCTCACGTCGATGAAACGACCGCGCGCGCGAACGTTCGCTGTCCGAGAGAGAGGGGAAAGTTGAATCGTCGAATGGAGCGTCGAGCGCGATGTCGATGCGCCACAAGGAAAGGTCCGCAGGACAGCCTGACGGCAGGGGCAAGGACGGGAACGAAGTCATCGAATGCGTTTTCGGACGTCGCGAAACCGCGAGCGATCATGTTGCTTTCCTAATCGCGGATGGTTTCGACTTCGTGGAGTTGTCACTTCAAAGGCGCGTCGCGCTTGCTTGCGAGTGAATGCCGCTATCCGATGACTTTGGCTCCTTAGGCATCACGCTTGGCTCAAACGCCCGATGTCTTGCCGGGGACGCCCTCGGCAAGACTCGACCATGCTTCGTCAAGCGGCGGCGGCAGGCGCCTGTTCAGCCGCTCCATCGACTACCACCGGCTTTGCACGCGGGCGGCGTGTTGCGGTCTTGGTCGACGCGACACCCTTGCGTTTGGCCGCAGCCTTGACACCCGTCGCTGACTTCTTCGCCGCTGTCTTGCGACTCGCAGCCTGCGTTTTCTTCGCGGCGGCTTTCTTGGCCGCCGGTTTTTTGGCTGACGGGACCGCTTGGCCCGCAGCGCCATCGATCAGGAACTTGGTGCGATCCTTCACGTCCTTGATCCATGCAGGAGGACGCGCATGCCCGCTCCAGGTTTCGCCGGTCTTGGGGTTCATGTACTTGGGCGGCAGCTTGCCCTGAACCTTGCCCTTCGCGGCTACACGAGTCTTCTTGGACGCGGTCTTACGCGTAGCCTTGCCTTTCGTTTCATGCGCTTCGATGTCGGCGGTGGTCAAGCCGTGGCGCTCCATCGTTGCGCGGATGTCATCAAGTACGGATTGAGCCTTCTTTGCGACAATGGCTTCTGCTTGCTTTTGCAGAAGCGCTATTCGTTGGTAAAGCTGATCGAGCGAGGCCATATGCATCTCCTAAAGAAGGTATTGCTCGCACTATGCCATCTTTAGCGCGTTTAGCGAAGGTTTTGGCCGCATCGAACAAGCAAAGTTACTAAAAGCAGGAAATTCCGCATGAGGCGTTGTCGTTTTGGATCGCACGGGTCCGTTCAAAGACGATAAGCGCTAGGGGCAGGGCAAGCTTTATCGGATTCGACGGATCATATGACGCTAGCCGTATGTCCAGCCATCCGCCGACACATTGAAGTGAACCGCTTATTCATTCGCAGGCTTATGCGACCAAGCTTGCGCATCGCGCCCGGCATTGTCGCCGGCGCCGACAATGACCGGCGGCTTCGTTGCAAGAAGGCGTACCGGCGCCGATTGCGTTTGGGCGCTATTATTTCGCTGTGAGCAGATTCGACGCGAGGCGTCCGGATGGTCCGGCGCCGGTCGGCAGACATGAAGCGCGATCATGGAAAGCACACTTACGGCAGAGGCAAGCGTCTCGTCAGACGGGAAAATGGTCCTTTTCATGGCGGTCGCGCACGGCGAAACGGTCCAGTGCGCGATCACGCGGGACGCGCTCGAAGAGCACTTCTGGACGCCCGTCGGCGCGACCGACGCCCGACTCCTGAAGGCCTACATGGACGGGCGCAAACGCATTGCGGCCGCCGTCGAGCGAAAAATGCTGCGCGACAGGCGTGCGCCGATCGTGCTCCACGCAAGCGACTTCTCGCACTAAGGGCGAATCGGGCCGGGCTAGCGCCGATCAAACGCCGCCGGCGGCGCGGCATGCATTTGCCTGACAATCAACCGGCGATCAGCCTGTCCGCACGCAGGCCTTTAGCGCTTCGATCAGATCGCGCGGGTCGTACGGCTTGCGCAAGTGCTGCGCGCCTGCGAGCGCCTGCCGCTCATCGGCCTCCAGCACCACATCGCGGCCGCTGATGAAAATCACGCCGAGCGTCGAATCGAGCCGGCGTGCCGCGATCGCGAGATCGATTCCCGAAGCGCTGCCGAGGCCGATGTCGGTCAGCATCACGTCGATGGCCTGACTGCCCAGAATGCGCGTGGCTTCGGTCTCCGAGTTCGCCTCGACGATGTTCAGTCCGAACGTCGCGAGCAACTCGGCGGTGCTCGCGCGCACGAGGTCGTCGTCTTCGACGAGCAGGATGCGCAGGCCACGCAAGCTGTCGGGCACGAAAAGTGTGCCTCCTTGCCCGGCTTCGTCTTCCGCGGGCGACGCTTGCGCCAGTTGCTGATGCGTCATCGTCAGCACATGCCGCACCTTGCGCGCGAGCGCTTCATGCGTGTAGGGCTTGCTGAGCAGCTCGATACCTTCGTCGAGCCGGCCCGAATGCACGATGGCGTTGTCGGTATAGCCCGACGTGAACAGCACGGCGACCGCCGGCAGCCGCTCGCGCGTCTTGCGTGCGAGTTCGGTGCTGCGCAGCGGCCCGGGCATCACGACGTCGGTAAACAGCAGGTCGATCGGCACGCCGCTCTCGACGATCGCAAGCGCGCTTTGCGCATCCTTCGCCCGCAGCACGCGGTAGCCGAGGTCCGACAGCAATTCGACGACCGTCGTGCGCACTTCCTCGTCGTCCTCCACGACGAGGATCGTTTCCGTGCCGCCCTTCGCGGGGCCGGCGTCGACGTTCGTCTCAAGGTCTTCTTCCTGGCGCACGCGCGGCAGGTAGATGCGGATCGTCGTGCCGTGGTCGGGCTCGCTATAGACCTTCACGTGCCCGCCCGACTGCTTGACGAAGCCGTAGACCATCGAGAGCCCGAGTCCCGTTCCCTGACCCTCGGGCTTGGTCGTGAAGAATGGTTCGAACACGCGCTCGCGCACTTCCGGCGACATGCCCGAGCCTGTATCGGTCACGGCCAGCATCACATATTGGCCGGGAATCACGTCGACGTTGCGTTTAGCGTAGGCGTCGTCCAGCGCGGCGTTGCCTGCTTCGATCGTCAGGCGCCCGTGGCCGCTCATCGCGTCGCGCGCATTGATCGCGAGATTGAGCAGCGCGTTCTCGACCTGGAACGGATCGACGAGCGTATTCCACAACCCGCCCGAGACGATCGTCTCGATTTCGATGCCGTCGCCGAGCGCGCGACGGAACATGTCGTCGAGGCCGCGCACGAAGCGCCCGAGATTCACGACCTTGGGCGCGAGGGGCTGACGCCTGCCGAACGCGAGCAGTTGCGACGCGAGATTCGCGCCGCGCGCCACGCCCGCGAGCGCGTTGCGCACGCGCTGCTCGGGCTTGTCCGATCCCGCGACGTCCTTCGCGAGCAGTTGCAGATTCCCGCCAATCACCTGCAGCAGGTTGTTGAAATCGTGCGCGACGCCGCCTGTCAGCTTGCCGATCGCCTCCATCTTCTGCGCCATGCGCAGCGCCTCTTCGGCGTGACGCAGCGCTTCGGTGGTTTCGCGATCCGACGTGACATCGCGTCCGACGCCGTGGATGCGCTCCGTTGAAGGATCGATCGACAGCGTCCACGCGACCCAGCGCCACGAATGATCGATGCGGCGCAGGCGGCTTTCGTGCCGCACCGGCGCGCCGTTCGCGCGAAGCCGTTCGAGATGCTCGCGCACGGCCGGGATGTCGTCGGGATGCACGAGGTCGAGATACGAGCGCGTAAGCAGCCACGACGGGTTGTGTCCGAGCAGGCGCGACCACGACGGGCTCACGCGTTGCAGCCTGCCGTCGAGCCCCGCGACGACGAGCAGATCCTCGCTCAGTTCCCAGAGTCGGTCGCGGTCCGCGACGGCTTCGATCACGCGGCGCTCAAGTGTTTCGTTCAGATCGCGCAGCGCGTCCTGCGTCTTCGTGCGCTCGGCGATCTCGTTTTGCGCGGCCTGAAAGAGACGCGCGTTGTCGATCGCGATGGCGGCCTGCGCGGCAATCCCGACGACGATCCGTTCCGCGCGCTCGGTGAATATGCCGGGCTGCGGATGGCCGAAGAAGAGGCCGCCCAGCACTTCGCCATTGCGCGAGACGACCGGTGCGGCAAGATAGCTGCGCACCGCGAGATGGCCGTGCGGCATGCCGCGATGCGGCGCGTTGTGGCCGTAGCGCGGGTCGGTCGTGATGTCGTCGGAGCGGACGATGCCGGCGCCCTCGAAGGTCGGCGCGAAGACGGCCGTGTTGCGCGGCATCGGGAACTTCGAGAAGGCGTCCTTCGGCACGCCCGAGAGCGTGTACAGCATGTAGCTGCCGCCCGCTTCGTCGAGCACGTTGTAGAAGAACGAACCGAACGCGGCGCCGGTCAGCTCGGTCGCGGCATCGGTGACGGTCTGCACGGCGCGGTTCAGATCGAGTTCGGCGGCCACCGCCTGGCCCACGCGGTTCAGCACTTCGAGCGTGCGCGAATCCTCGCGCAGCTTCTGCTCCGTTTCGCGCCGCAGCCGCGCGAGTTGCAGATTGCTCGCGACGCGCGCGAGCAGTTCGCGCGCGGAGAAGGGCTTCGTCAGATAGTCGTCGGCGCCGGATTCGAGGCCGCTCACGCGCGCCTCCTCGCCGGCCCGCGCCGACAACAGTAGAACCGGCGTCTCGCGCAACTGCGCGTCCGCGCGCAGTTCGCGCAAGAGGCCGAAGCCGTCGAGGCGCGGCATCATCACGTCCGACACGATGATCTCCGGCTGCGTCGCGCGCGCGGCTTCGAGCGCCGCCTCACCATCGACGGCGACCTCGACCCGATGACCCGCCGCGCTCAGAATGCGCTTCATGTAATCGCGCAGGTCGGCGTTGTCGTCGACGACGAGCACGCGCGCGGGCGCCGCCTCGTTCGCCTGCGGGGCCGCGACGGCGTCCGCGTCGACGCTTTCGGCGGCCTCCGGATTCCAGCGCACGGCGGCATCGACGTAGGTCTGAGCGTTGCGGCTCGTCGCGGCGGTGGAATCGGCCCGGGCCGCGCCCGGCGCGCCCTGCGGCAGCGTGACGGCGAAGCGCGAACCGGCGCCGGGCCGGCTCTCGACGCCGATCGTGCCGCCATGCAGGCGCACCAGTTCCTGCACCATCGCGAGCCCGATGCCGCTGCCTTCGACCGAGCGCCCTTTCGCGCCCGCGACGCGGTGAAAGCGCTCGAAGAGGCGCGGCAGTTCGTCCTCCGCGACGCCGATGCCCGTATCCGCCACGCTCACTTCGACGCCGCCATCGGCTGTCTTCCTCATGGCGACCGTGATCGCGCCCGCGAACGTGAACTTGTACGCGTTCGAGAGCAGGTTCATCACGACCTTCTCCCACATCTCGCGATCCAGATCGACGATGGGACGGCCGCCTTCGTCGTCGAGATCGATCACGAGCTGCATGCCCGCCGACTCGATCGCCGAACGAAAGAGCGACGCGAGATCGGCGGTGAATGCGCCGATGTCCGTGGGTTGCTTGTGGATCTGCATGCGGCCCGCTTCGATGCGCGAGAAATCGAGCAGCGCGTTGACGAGCTTCAGCAGCCGCAAGCCGTTGCGATGCGTGAGTTCGACCAGTTCGCGATCCGTGCTGCCCGGCGTGTCCGGCCTCGCGAGCAGTTCTTCGAGCGGGCCGAGCATCAGCGTGAGCGGCGTGCGGAATTCGTGGCTGATATTGGAAAAGAACGCGGTCTTCGCGCGGTCGATTTCCGAGAGCGCTTCGGCGCGGCGCCGCTCTTCCTCGTAGGCATGCGCATAGCCGATCGCCGCGCCGATCTGGCCGGCGACGAGATTCATGAAGGCGCGGTAGCCGTCGTCGAAGAGGCGGCACGGGTTGAGCGCCGCGATCAGCACGCCCGCGCGGCCCGTTTCGCCGGCCGCGAGGATCGGCAGCACGAGCGCCTGGCGCGGCGGGATGGTCCAGGCGCCGGTCGGCAGCGCGGCGCCGAACTTCGCCGCGAGATCGTCGACGAGCACGGGCGACTGCGTGCGCAACGCTTTGTCGAAGGGCCAGGGCGGCGCGGCGCTCGCGTCCATCGACGCCGGCGCCGCCGGATGGTCCGTGCCGATGCCGCTCGCGCAGACGAGCGAGACGTGCGCTTCGCCCGGCTCCGCGGTGTAGAGCAGCGCGAAGGGCAGGTCGTGCGTATTGGTTGCGAGCGCGCGGGTGGCGAGCGAACACGCCTCGCGCCATGTGTGCGCGTCGGGCGTCGCGGCGGCGAGTTCGCGCAGCAGCGTCAGTTGCCGTTCGCCGAGGACGCGCGCGGTGTCGTCGCTGTTCGCGCAGATGATGCCGCCGATGTTGCCGTCGTCGTCGGGGACCGGGCTGTAGGAGAACGTGTAGTACGTTTCTTCGGGAAAGCCGTTGCGCTCCATGATGAGGAGCTTCTGTTCGACGAACGTGCCTTCGACGCCCGCGAGCGCGGTCGCGAGCAGCGGCGCGATGTCGGACCAGATTTCGCGCCAGACGACTTCGGTCGGTTGTCCGAGCGCGACCGGGTGCTTGCCGCCGATGATCGACTTGTAAGGGTCGTTGTAGAAGAAGATGAGGTCGCGGCCCCAGCCGATCCAGATCGGCTGGCGCGACGTCAGCATGATGCGGATGGCCGTCTTCAGGCTTTGCGGCCAGGTCTCGGGGACGCCGAGCGGCGTCGCGTTCCAGTCGTGCGCGCGGATCAGCGCGCCCATCTCGCCGCCGCCCGCGAGAAAGCTCGCGGTGGCGCCGGCAGGTCCCGCGTTCCCCATCTGGTTGTCTGGTTTCATCGACGCGTTTCTCCTCGACACGCTTGGCGCTGCTGCCGTCCCGAACCCGCTCGCTCGAACGCGACGGCCGCGCTGCCCCCAACGCGGCCGGCCCGTGACGGCCGAACCTCCGAATTTTCGCACGGAGGGAAACGAAACGGGTGACGGTGGAATTGCGCCAGCGAGTGCGCGACAGGAACGGGGTTTGCGCAATGGTCGGAAGGCTTCAGGAGAAAACCGATGACTTACGAAACGGAACATCTGCATGCGCTCGATTCGCGTTGTGAACCTTTCATGCTCGATCGCAACGGCTGGGTGCCGAACAACCGGCGTCTGCCGGTGCTGCTCTACCGTGGTGTGATCGACGGCGCCCAGCCCGGCGGCGCCGAGCGCTTCGAGGCGTTGTTCGCCCGCCACGGCTGGCCGCCGCAATGGCGCGACAGCGTTTTCGACTACCACCATTACCATTCGACCGCGCATGAAGCGCTCGGCATTGCGACCGGGCGTGCGCAACTCATCATCGGCGGGCCGGGGGGACGGGTCATCGGCGTGCAGGCGGGCGACGCGCTCGTGCTGCCCGCCGGGACCGGGCACTGCCTGCTCGCGAGCGAAGGCCGCTTTCAGGTGGTGGGCGCGTATCCGCCTGGACAACAGTGGGACATCCGGCGCGATGCGCTCGATGAAGACGAACTTCGCAGGATGGAAGCGCTGCCGTTTCCGAAGAGCGATCCGGTCGGCGGGGCGCAGGGGGAGGTGGCGCGGCTGTGGACATAAAAAAGCGCTCGCCGATACGGCGAGCGCTTTTCGGGAGGCTGGATGGATCGCTTACCGCGCCGACGTCCACCCCTTATAACTCCCCACATTTTCGCGCGTAATCAGCGTCGACGGCATCTGGATCATCGGATCAGCCGGCTTCTTGCCGTTCATGATTCCATACCCCACTTCCACCGCCGTCTGCGCCATTTTCCACGGGTCCTGGCTCGCCGATGCCTGGATCAGCGTATCGCTCTTGAGCGCCGTTTCGATGTCGGGCGCGCCGTCCACCGACGTGATCACCATCTCCTTGCGATGCAGTTGCTTGGCCGCCAGATCGCTGCCCACCGCTTGCGGATCGTTGATCGCGAACAGGCCGTCGATCTTCGGGAAGCGCGTGAGATAACCCTGCATCGCGTTCATGCCGCCTTCGCGCGAGCCCTTCGCGTCCTGATCTTCAGACAGGATCTTGATGCCCGGCGACTTCGCGAGCACTTCCTTGCAGCCCTTCACGCGGTCGATCACGGCCGAAACCTGCGGGCCGTTTTCGATGACCACGTTGCCCTTGCCGTTGATCTTCTTCGACAGGAAGTCGCACGCCAGTTGCCCCGCCTGCACGTTGTTCGTCTGCACGGTCGCATCGGCGCCGGCGGCGGCGACGTCGACGGCAATCACCACGATGCCCGCCGCGCGCGCCTTCTTCACCGCCGGCTCGATCGCCTTCGGGTCGGCGGCGTTCAGCAAGATGATGTCGACGTGCGCGGAGATGAAGTTGTCGATCTGCGTGAACTGCTTGTTCATGTCGTAGTCCGCCGACACCGCCTGCACTTTCACGTTCGGATTGATCTGCTTCGCCTTCGCTTCCGCGCCCTTCGAAATAGTCACGAAGTACGGATTGCCGAGCGAGCCGACCGTGATGCCAACCGACTTCAGTTCCTTGTCGGCCGCGTGTGCCGCGGGAACGGCGAGGCCGCACGAGAGGGCCAGCGCGATGCTCGCATAAGCGACTTTTTGCTTGAACATTTTTATGTCTCCAGGTGGTCCGTTGGTAGTGGCGGGAACAAGCGGACCTGCCTGTTCCCGCACGCCGCCGTGCAGGTAAAACGATTGGATTACGTGCGTGCCGAGCCGCGCTGGCGATAGCGGTCGAGTGCCACCGCGCCGATGATCACGAGGCCCTTGATGATGTACTGCCAGATGTCCGACACGCCGAGCAGCACGAGGCC
Organism: Caballeronia telluris; assembly: GCF_001544495.1. Classification (GTDB taxonomy): domain Bacteria; phylum Pseudomonadota; class Gammaproteobacteria; order Burkholderiales; family Burkholderiaceae; genus Caballeronia; species Caballeronia telluris. The sequence continues at coordinate 158,499 of NZ_FCNZ02000006.1, read as the reverse complement.
GTTGGTCAGCACCGCGATGATCAGCGCGCCCACTAGCGTCCCGACGATCGACCCGACGCCGCCCACGAAGCTCGTGCCGCCGAGAATGACCGCGGCGATCGCGTCGAGTTCGTATGACTGGCCGAGTTGCAGGCCGTTCGCCGCATAGAGCCGCGCCGCCGACATCACCGCGCCCAGTCCGGCGAGCACGCCCGATGCCGCATAGACGAACATCTGGATGCCCCACACCTTGATGCCCGACAGGCGCGCCGCTTCCGGATTGCCGCCGACCGAGTAGATGCGCAGGCCGAGCACCGTGCGTCGCAGGATGAACCACGACACGATCACCACGGCGATCGCGATGATCACGAGCCAGGGCACGCCCAGCACCGTGTCGTTGCCGATGAACGCGAACGAGAGTTGCGGATTGAAGATCGTCGTATCGTGGCCGATGAGGCGCGCGATGCCGCGGACCGCGGTCAGCGAGCCGAGCGTGACGATGAACGGCGGCAGCCGCAAGAGCGCGATCAACGCGCCGTTGACGAGGCCGAACACGAGCCCCACGGCGAGCGCCGCCGGAATGCCGAGCCAGCCCCAGCCCGGAATGTTCGACGCAATGAGCGCGGTCACCGCCGACGCCGCCAGCACCGAACCGACCGACAGGTCGATGCCGCCCGTCAGGATCACGAAGGTCATGCCCGCCGCGAGCACGACGTTGATCGCGGCCTGCTGCGCGACGATCGACATGTTCTGCAGGCTGAAGAAGCCATCGGTCACGACGCCGAACGCGATGCACAGCAAAATCAGCACGGGCAGCATGCCGGCCGTGCGCATCAGCGTCTGCATGCGCTCCTTGTGCTCGATGCGCGATTGCCGCTGGGACGGGTTCTGTCCCTCCGCGATGCCGGGCGCGTCGCCCTCGTGCTTGATCGTCTTGCTCATGTCGTCCTCCGAAGATGTCTCTATGTATGCCGCTGTGTGTATCAGGCTGCCTCGCCGAGCGCGGGGCGTGACCCGGTGGCGAGTTCGATGATCGCTTCCTGCGAGATCGGTTTGCCGCTATAGCCGCCGAGTTCGCCGGCCAGTTCCCCTTCGCGCATGACGAGCACGCGGTCCGCGGTGCCGATCACTTCCGGCAGTTCGCTCGAAATGATGATGATGCCGACACCGGTCTTCGCCAGTTCGTTGATGATTCGATAAATCTCCGACTTCGCGCCGATGTCGACGCCGCGCGTCGGTTCGTCGAGGATCAGCACGCGCGGCTTGGTTTCGAGCAGCCGCGAAAGCAGCACCTTTTGCTGGTTGCCGCCGGAGAGCGCGCCCGCGTTCACTTTCGGGCTCGGCACGCGGATCGTCAGCGAGGAAATCGCATCGCGTGCGCGCGTCGCGCCGCGCGCGAGATCGAGCACGCCCATGCGCGCGTCGCGTCCCGCGACCGACACGTTGATGTTGTCGCGCACGCTCATGTCGAGAAAAAGGCCCTGGCCCTTGCGGTCTTCGGTGAGATAGACGAGCCCGGCGTCGATCGAGTCGCGCGGCGTGCGCGGATTGAGCTTCTTGCCGTCGACGGTGATCTCGCCACGCGTGCGCGGCTCCGCGCCGTAGATCAGCCGCGCGAGTTCGGTGCGCCCGGCGCCGACCAGTCCCGCGATGCCGAGCACTTCGCCCGAATGCAGGTCGAGGCTGCAACCGCGCACGCGTCCCGCATCCGCGACGTCGCGCACCTGCAGCACGACCTTGCCCGGATCGTAGGGCGCGTGTTCCTTCTTGTAGAAGCCGGAGATGTCGCGTCCGACCATCATCTTCACGAGGCTTTCCGCCGACAGGTCCGCGCGTTCGAGCGTGCCGACATAGCCGCCGTCGCGCAGCACCGACACGCGGTCGGACAGTTCATAGATCTCCGCCATCCGGTGACTGATGTAGATGATCGCGAGGCCTTCCTGGCGCAACTGGCGGATCAGCTCGAACAGACGGTCGGTCTCGCGCGACGAGAGCGGCGTCGTCGGCTCGTCCATCACGAGAATGCGCGCCTTCGCGTGCACCGCGCGGGCGATTTCGACCAGCTGCTGCTCCGCAATCGACAAATCGCCGACGAGCGTATGCGGCTTGAACGTGGCGCCGAGGCGCTTGAGCACGTCCTCGCAGCCGCGCTCCATCGCGGGCCGGTCGACGAGGCCGAGGCCGCGCCGCAGTTCGCGTCCCGCGTGGATGTTTTCCGCCACCGAGAGATTCGGCGCGAGGCTCAGTTCCTGATAGATCACCGCGATGCCGAGATCCTTCGCGGCGAGCGGCCCGTCGATCACGACCGTCTTGCCTTCGATCAGGATCTGCCCGCCCGCGTCGGCCTGATAGGCGCCCGACAGGATCTTCATCAGCGTCGATTTGCCGGCGCCGTTTTCGCCCATCAGCGAGTGCACTTCGCCCGGATGCACCGTGAGGCGCACGTTGTCGAGCGCGCGGACACCCGGAAACGTCTTGCTGATGCCGCGCATTTCGAGCAGCACGGGCCGCGCATCGGGCCTCGGTTCAGGACTGGACATGACTCACCTCATTCGTATGGGCGCCGGCGCCCTTGAGAATCCCCGCGCGCGGAGAAAAGTTGAAGAACATCGGCAGCGTCGCCGCGCCGATCGCGCCCGCGTCGCGGCCGAACGAGCCGCGTGCGAGCACCGGCAGGCCGCGCGATTCGGGCGCGTTGGCCGCCATCGTGCCGCGCAGACGTTCGATCAGCGTGTCGAGCAGACCCGCGTCCACGTCGGCGTCGAGCACGACCACCGGCACGTCCAGCACGCAGAGCATCGAGCGCAGCGCCGGAGCGAGGGCGTCCACGCAATCTTCGATCCACTCGTCGATCGCCGGAACGCGACGCGCGATGCAGGCTTCGAGATCGGCACGCGTTTCGACCGCCTCGCCGCAGTAGCGAAGGTGCCGCGCGAGCGCGTTCAGCGACGCGCGCGAGATCAGGATGTCCCATTGCCTGGCCGGTTGCGGCGCCGACGGCAGGCGGCTCGGCGCGACCGGCATCACGCCGATGTCGCCCGCGTTGCCGGACACGCCGCGCAGACAGTCGCCGTCGACCGCGATCCCCGCGCCGATCGCCGAGCCGAGAAACAGATAGATGAAGTCGTCGCAATGGCGGCCGTAGCCGTAGAACAGTTCGGCGATGGCGGCCGAGTTGCCGTCGTTTTCGTTGAACACCGGCAGACCCAGCACGCGGCCGAGTTCGGCCGGGAAGTTGATTTCGTCCCAGGCGCGGAAGGTATCGGTCGGCAGGCCGAGTTCGCGCAGCCAGCTGCCGAGATTGAAGGGTTGCGCGAGGCCGACGCCCGCGAGCCGTTCCCGCTCGCCCGGGCTCAGGTGCTTGAGCAGCGTTTCGATGTCGCGCTGAAGGATCGCGAGGACTTCGTCCGGATGCGGCAGCACCATGTCGTAGGAGGCGCGCGCGAGCACGGCGCCGGCGAAATTGACCAGCACGGTTTCGAGACTCGTGCGGTTGAGCCGCACGCCGATGCCGAACGCGCCGCGCGGATCGAGCCGGATCAGCGAGGCGGGCTGGCCGCGCTGGCCGTCGAGGCGCCGTCCCGAGAATTCGATCAGGCCCGCTTTGTTCAACGATTCGATGATGCTGCCGACGGCCGTGCTGGTCAGATTCGCGTGGCGCGCGAGATCGGCTTTCGAGGCGGGCTCGGTGCGGCGCAACGCCTGCAACAGCAGGCGCTCGTTATAGCGGCGCACGTTGGCCGAATTGCTGCCCTGGCCGATGTGGGGACTTCTCACGCGGTTCCTCCGGGTCTGGACCGTTGGCTTTTTGATTAATTAAATCAAGTTGATTTATTTAATACCATGGGCGGCCGCGCGTAAAGGAGGGAAATCCCCACGCGGAGCGGGCACGGAAGTTAAATCGGAGACGAAGGTTGGATTCGTGCGTTGAATGCCGCGCGTGGCTGAAAAGAGGGTAGTCGCGTCGCGGACAAATAGCACGGAGAGCTTGTCTTGCGGCGCATCAAGTGCCGCATCGCAGAAAAGGGCTGGCGCCCTTTCCGGTCAGGCGCGCGGGAGGCGCCGGCGGCGAGCGAGCGTCGGCACGGCGATGCGCCGGAACCGCTCGCGCTTGTGTTCTTCGTCGAAGTGAGCGAGCGATGGCTTGACGAGATCGCTGCGCGCCACGATGCCGACCAGACGCCGCGTCCCGTTGTCCGCGACGACCGGCAGCCGCTCCAGCCCGTGCACGGCGAGCCGGGTCGCAACGAGCCGGCAGGTCTCGTGCGGCAGCGCGACGACCGGTGTGCGGCCACGCAGGAGATCGGCGACGGTCACATCAGGATCGCCATCGAGCATGCCCCGCTCAACCATGCCCAGCACCGCGCCATCGCGCACCGCCGGATACGCGCGATGCGTTTGCCCCGCGCCGAAGTACTGCACGAGCGCGTCGCCGACCGTGAGGCCGGCGTCGATCGTCTGAACGGCGGTCGACATCACCTCGTCCACGTGATGCCGTTCGAGCGGATCGACGCCGTATTCGCGATAGATGTGATAACCGCGACGCGCGATCTTCTCCGTCATGATCGAGCGCTTCATGACGACCGTCGCGAAGCCGTGCGCGACGAGCGTCGCGGCGAGCAGCGGCAGCAGCGCGTTGACGTCGTGCGTGAGGCCGAACGCGAAGACGATCGCGGTGAGCGGCGCGCCGAGCGTGGCGCCGAGCGTCGCGGCCATGCAGACGAGCGGCCAGAGCGCCGGCTCGCCGCCCGGCAGGACCGGCGCGAGCACCGTGCCGAGTCCGGCGCCGAGCATCAGGAGCGGCGCGAGCACGCCGCCCGACGTCCCCGAGCCGAGCGCGACGACCCACATCACGGCCTTCACCGCCAGAATCGCCACGGCGATCTGCAACGCGACGTGCCCGTGCAGCAAATCGCCGATCACGTCGTAGCCGACGCCGAGCGCGCGCGGCTCGATGTATCCGCCGATGCCGACGATCACGCCGCCGAGCGCCGGCCACCACATCCAGTGGATCGGGAGCCGGCCGAAGAGGTCTTCGGTCTTGTAGAGCGCGGCCGAAAGTCCGGACGCCAGCGCGCCGGAAAGCAGCCCCGCGACGACGCACGACACGAGCGAAAGCCCGTCCGGCGGCGCGGTGACGAGCGGAAAGAGCGGTCCCTGTCCGAAGAACGCGACCCGCGCGAAGCCCGCGACCGCGCACGCAAGCGCGACCGGCAGGAAACTGCGCGGACGCCATTCGAAGAGCAGCAGTTCGACCGCGAGCAGCACGGCCGCGACCGGCGTGCCGAACACCGCGGTCATGCCGGCGGCCGCGCCCGCGACGAGCAGCGTCTTGCGCTCGGCCGACGTGAGCTTCACGCATTGCGCGATCAGCGAGCCGAGCGCGCCGCCCGTCATGATGATCGGACCTTCGGCGCCGAACGGCCCGCCGCTGCCGATCACGATGCCGGACGACAGCGGCTTCAAGACGGCCACCTTCGGCGACATCCGGCTCTTGCCGAACAAAATGGCTTCGATTGCTTCGGGAATGCCGTGTCCGCGAATTTTTTCCGAGCCGTAGCGCGCCATCAATCCGACGATGAGTCCGCCCGCGACCGGCACGACGAGCACCCAGAGCCCGAGCGTGTTACTGGCGGGCGAGCGGTCGGCGAACGAAAAGCTGCCGAAAAAGAAGAGGTTCGTGAACAGATGGATGACGCTGAGCAGGACGAACGCCGCGAGCGTGCTGACGCCGCCGATTACCGCTGCGAGCGCCGAAATGCCGGGAAGTCGCGCGTTGGCGGCAAAGTCGCGTTTTGTGGAATGGAGACTCATGGCGGTCTAGTAATCGATCTGCGGCACGCGGAAAGCGCCCTGCAGCGACTTCAATTCCGCGCGATGTAATTCGGCCAGCCGTGCCAGCACTTTCTCGCCGGGCTTTTCCAGATGCACTTCCACCTGCCGGCGGTCCGTTTCGCTGACCTTACGCCTGACGAGCCCGAGCGCCTCGCAGCGCGACACCAACGCGACGACGCCGTGATGCTGCGCCTGCAGGCGCTCGGCCAGTTCGCCGACCGTCGCCCAGTCGCGGCCGGGGTAGCCGCGAATATGCAGGAGCAGCAGATATTGCAAAGGCGTGATGCCCTCGCCCTGCGCGGCGTTCTCCGAGAAGCGCTCGAAGCGCCGCATCTGATAGCGAAACTCGGATAGCTGTTCGAAGTCCTTCTTCGCCAGGCTGCGGGCCGGCGCGCGGACGAGTTCTTTCATCGTGATGTCTTGAAAAGTGCAAACGGTAAATATATCACAACATGATATGAATGGACGCAGCAGAAGCGCCGTGGCGACGCCGTTCGCTTCAGGCGGCCTGTCTGCTTTGCTGCTGGGTCTGCCGGTAGAGGCCCGCGATCACGTCGGCCTGGGTAATCATCCCGACGAGCCTTTCCTGGCCGTCGAGCACCGGAATATGGTGATGGCCGAAGTTCGCGAAGATCGGCACCAGTTCGGTGATGGGCGTCGCGGCCGAGATCGTGCAGACGTCGGTGGTCATCAACGCGCCGGCGGTGCGGGTCGCCTCGTCGTCGTTCGCGAGCCAGCGCGCCGGCAGGCGGAACAGGGCCGAGAGCGCGCCGCCCGAGCCGTACTGCATCAGGTCCGCGCGCGTGACGATGCCGATCACGCGCTGAGTCGTATCGACGACCGGCAACGCCTTCACCGCGCGCCGGCTCAGCAGATCCGAGGCGGTGGCGGCGGTCGTCGTGGCGAAAATGGACGCGACCGGGTGCGACATGATGTCGGCGCAGGTCAGTTCGTCGAAGGTGCGGACGTACGCCCGCATCTGCGCCTCGTTGACGACCGATTCGAGATCCGCCGGATCGATGTCGAGCAATTCGTCGCGCCGCGCGAGCACGGCGTCGAGATCGGCGCGCGTGAAGCCCGGGTTCGCGGGCGGGTGGCCGGCGGCCTGCGCCTTCGCGGCGTTTTGCCCGGCGGCGTGCGGATAGCGATGGCCCGTCAGCGCGTGGAAGACGATCGCCGCCGTGAGCAACGCGAACGATTGCAGCGCGATGGGTTCCAGCACGAAACGAAAGCCGAGCGAGTGAATCGACGGGCCGCCCAGCACGGCGGTGAGCGCGACCGCGCCGGACGGCGGATGCACGCAGCGCAACGCGAACATCGCGCAGATCGCGATGGCGATGGCGAGCGCGGCGGCGTCGATGGGGTCGGCGATCAAGGTCGCGCAGGCGACGCCGACCGTCGCGGACACCAGATTCCCGCCGATGATCGACCACGGTTGCGCGAGCGGACTGGCCGGCACCGCGAAGAGCAGCACGGCCGAGGCGCCCATTGGCGCGACGAGGAGCGGAATGTTCGCCGAGGGGCCGAGCAGCAACAGCATGGAGCCGCCCGTGAACGCGATGCCGAGCAGCGCGCCGAGGCCCGAGCGCAGGCGCTCGGGCCATTTCACGGCAACCGGCGAAGGGACGAAACTGGCGATCCAGCGAGCGAGAACGGGGCGCATCTAGAGATATCGATTCGGCGAAAAGGGCGGTGCGATACCGTATGAAATATATGGCATTGTGACATAAAGTCGCGGGGTCGCGCCGGCCGGAAAGGGCAGGGAAATGCCTGTTGGCGTTTTCCCTGATATGTGCCGATTGATGATAAAAACGCCTCAATCAAGGCGTTTTCGATGAAAGATGGTGCGAAAACCGAGCGTGCGGCGAATGGAATCCGTGTCCGCGCGGCGCTTCGTAATACCTCACGACATGATGGATCGTGCGCTAGCTGGCGCGGGACAGCATCACGATATACATGACTGTCGAGAACACGATCACGCATGCGCCGATGATCACCTTCCTCTCGTTGAATTCAAGCAATCCATTGACCGCAATGCCGATGCCGACTACCGCGGCGAGCGTGCCGATGGCGGCGAGCAGCACGCGCAACTTGTTGCGCACGACGAGCCGCTGTTCCGCCGTGGCTTCCGGTTTGAGGCGTTCCAGCTTCATGTGAGACCTCCGCGCAACGTGGAGCGTGACCAGAGCGGGCACTGCGCGAATCACCCGCCGCAGGAACGCCGATGATCCGATTATAGGAAACCAAAACGACACGCCGTGGCCGCGCTCATCGTTTCGTCACCGATACCAAAAGCGGTAGTTTTGTGCAACGAACGTTCCGATCGTTGCAGGCTGCGCGCCGCTACATCAGTTCGCGGCCGCCCGGCACGGCGATGCGCTTCCGGCGGAATTGCAACTGCCCGTTTGCGTCGACGACTTCGGAATCGCACGCCAGCACCCGCTCGCCGGCCCACTTCGGATCGCGGCAGCGGCTTGCTTCGAAGAGCTTCGCGCCGGAATCGTCGAAGACCGCGACGCCGTGGACCACGTTGTCCGAGGCGAGGCCCCGCACGCATTCGAAGGCGACATAGCCGTGCTGCGCAATCGCATCCGATGGATTGACGCAGTCGTTGTCCAGCGCGACGCGCTTGCCGCCACGGTTGACCAGCACCACGCGTTCGCGTTTGCCGCCGAAAGGATCGCTGGGATCGTTGGCGAAGTAGCGGACGATGACGAGGCTGCGCCCGTCCGGCAGCGGACGCAGGAGCGAGAGGCGGTCGCCTGCTTCCCAGTTGGCGGCGTTGTCGGGCAAGAGTCCGATCGACCGGTCGACGACGCTCATGCGCAGCGCGACCAGCGATCCGGGTCGGACGTCGCAGAGCCGCATGTAGGCATCCGGGACGGTCTGCCGGATGCGCAGGCGCGCCGCGAGCGCGGGCTTGTCGGCGTTGGCCGTCGCGCCGACCCACATGAAGACGTTTTGCTTGTCGCCGCAGTCCGCGGTCTGGATGACGAAGCCATCGGGCACCGACCGGTAGAGCGGTTCGGCTTTCTTCGCGATGCCCGAGACGCTCGGATCGCTCGGTCCGGCGACGATCCAGACGCGCTCGGCGTGCACGTGCGACGCGAGGGTAAGGAACAGTACAAGCACAGCGAGCGCGCCTGGGCGGCTCTTTCGCGTTGTCCTTTTCACCGCCGGCTGTGCTGGTGTGATCATCCGCGCGTCCTGGCTGGAGTCGAAATGTCTAGAGTTTAGTCATTCCGTCGTGCCTGCCAAGATTTTTGTCGCGCGGTCGTTCGTTTTTGTCTTCGACAAGCGCGCCGTGCCGTCATCCTTGCCGCGCGCGTCGTGGCGCATGCGCGGCCGCACGCCGCCCCGTCACCCGCGACCACACATGCTGGCAGATGTCGCGGCGGCGTCCGGCGTCGAGCGGATTGGGGACGCTTATCGTCAGCGTCGACGCGGAATCGGTGAGTGACGGGCGCACTTCGCCCGCCCGCAGGTCGCCGAGTGGCAACGGCCCTTCCCAGATGACGACGCTGTGGTGGCCGTCCGAGACCTGAATCACCTGATAGTGCGATAAATCGATGTGGTCGAGATCGTGAGGTTCGATGGTTCTGTGCATGGCACGGCTCCGTTGGCTTGCCCGGCCGCTGAGGCGCGTCGCGTCCGTATGGGGGTTATCCGAGTCAAAGCATCGTGCATGCCATCGCGCGCGCGGGCGCCAACGTCATGCCTGACGGCCTTGAGTCGGCGCGCGTCGCTTAAGTACGGCGCTAAGTTTTTCAGTCAGTTGAGAATTTTGCGCAGAACGGCGAGCACGTCGCCAAAGTCGACGCTCACACGATTGCAGCTTATTCCTTAAACTCGAGCACATCTCACGTCAGAGCGAGCGATCATCGATGGCAACCGCAAAGAAGAAGACACACATCAGAATCGGCATCGGCGGATGGACGTTCGAGCCGTGGCGCGGAACGTTCTATCCGGAAGGGCTCGCGCAAAAGCGCGAACTCGAATACGCGAGCCGCCAGCTGAACAGCATCGAAATCAACGGCACGTTCTATGGATCGCAGAAACCGGCCAGCTTCGTGAAATGGCATGACGAAACCCCCGACGATTTCGTGTTCTCGCTCAAGGCGCCGCGCTTCGCGACGAACCGGCGCGTGCTCTCAGAGGCAGGCGACTCGATCGAACGGTTCTTCGCGAGCGGTGTGCTCGAACTGAAGGACAAGCTCGGTCCCGTGAACTGGCAGTTCGCTCCGACCAAGCAGTTCGACGCCGAGGACTTCGAAGGCTTCCTCGCGTTGTTGCCGAAGCGCGTCGAAGGCCGGTCGATTCGGCATGCGGTCGAAGTGCGGCATGAGAGCTTTCGCGATCAGGCGTTCGTGGCGCTCGCACGCAAGTACGGCGTCGCGATCGTGATGGCGGGCGATTCGAAGTATCCGCAGATCGCGGACCCGACGGCGCCATTCGTCTACGCGCGCATCATGGGCACCGAGGAGAAGCATCGGCTGGGCTATCCGAAGAAGCAGCTCGATCTGTGGACGGAACGCGCGCGCGTGTGGGCGTCGGGCGGCATTCCCGAGGGACTCGAAACCGTTACGGCGCCGCCGGCGAAGGAAACGCCGCGCGATGTCTATCTCTACGTCATTAGCGGATACAAGGCGATCAATCCGGCTGCGGGCATCGCGATGATCGAGCGTCTGGCGAGATCGGAAGAATAAGATCGTCTGTCCCATTTCGATACACTGCGCCAGAAGATGACAGCGCATGGGCCGCGCTAACGCGCGCAGCCCGCGCCGGAGCGGCAAGCGGCGGATGGCATGGAACTCGCAAGCGTGGGTGGCCGGTACGGCACGGTTAGACCGGGCCGGTCACTCAAACGATATGCGAGGAGCACACATGAATCACGCCGAGATGCAGTTCCTGACGACCGAATACCCGTTCAAGAAGCAATATGGCAATTTCATCGGCGGCAAGTGGGTCGCGCCGCTAGGCGGCGAGTACTTCGACAACATTTCGCCCATCACCGGCGAGCCGTTCACGTCGATCCCGCGTTCGCGCGAAGCCGACATCGAACTCGCACTCGATGCCGCGCACAAGGCGAAGGCGTCGTGGGGCAAGACCTCCGCGACCGAGCGCGCGAACATCCTTAACAAGATCGCGGACCGCATCGAGGCGAATCACACGCGCATCGCGGTGGCCGAGACCATCGACAACGGCAAGCCGCTGCGCGAGACGATGGCCGCCGACATTCCGCTCGCCATCGATCACTTCCGGTACTTCGCGAGTTGCGCGCGTGCGCAGGAAGGCTCGCTCTCGCAAATCGACGACGACACCGTCGCGTATCACTTCCACGAGCCGCTCGGTGTGGTCGGTCAGATCATCCCGTGGAATTTCCCGATCCTGATGGCGACGTGGAAGCTCGCGCCCGCGCTCGCCGCCGGCAACTGCGTGGTGCTCAAGCCCGCCGAGCAGACGCCGGCGTCGCTGCTCGTCGTGATGGAACTGATCGAAGACCTGCTGCCGCCCGGCGTGCTGAACGTGGTCAACGGCTTCGGACTCGAAGCGGGCAAGCCGCTCGCATCGAACAAGCGCATCGCGAAGATCGCCTTTACCGGCGAGACCACGACCGGGCGTCTCATCATGCAGTACGCGAGCCAGAACCTGATTCCGGTGACGCTCGAACTCGGCGGCAAGAGCCCGAACATCTTCTTCGCCGACGTCATGAACGAAGACGACAGCTTCTTCGACAAGGCGCTCGAAGGCTTCGCGATGTTCGCGCTGAATCAGGGCGAAGTGTGCACGTGTCCGTCGCGCGTGCTGGTCGAGGAGAAGATTTACGACCGCTTCATGGAGCGCGCGTTGAAGCGTGTCGCGGCGATCAGTCAGGGGCATCCGCTCGATTCGAAGACGATGATCGGTGCGCAGGCCTCGCAGGAGCAACTGGAAAAGATCCTGTCGTACATCGATCTAGGCAAGCAGGAAGGCGCGGAGTGCCTGATCGGCGGCGAGCGCAATGCACTCGACGGCGAATTGCAAAACGGCTATTACGTGAAGCCGACCGTGTTTCGCGGCCACAACAAGATGCGCATCTTCCAGGAGGAAATCTTCGGGCCGGTGGTCTCGGTGACGACCTTCAAGAACGAAGAGGAAGCGCTCCAAATCGCCAACGACACGCTTTACGGCTTGGGCGCAGGCGTGTGGACGCGCGACGGCACGCGTGCGTATCGGTTCGGCCGCGACATTCAGGCGGGACGCGTGTGGACCAACTGCTATCACGCGTATCCGGCGCATGCGGCGTTCGGCGGCTACAAGCAGTCGGGTATTGGTCGGGAGAATCACAAGATGATGCTCGATCATTATCAGCAGACGAAAAACCTGCTGGTGAGCTATAGCCAAAAGCCGCTTGGATTCTTCTAAGCTTTTCGAGCGACGCGAGCGGTCTTGAACGGCCGCTCGTCCAAGAGGATCGCGCCATGAGTCAAGAGGACATAGAGCGAGTCGTCGCGACGCCCGCAGCCATCGAGTTGATCGAGCAGCTCAGGGCGGAACACGGCGACGTGCTGTTCCATCAATCGGGCGGCTGCTGCGACGGCAGTGCGCCGATGATGTTTCCGGCCAGCGAGTTCATGGTCGGCGGCTCGGACGTGAAGCTCGGCACGATCGCGGGCGTGCCGTTCTACATGAGCGAATCGCAATTCGAATACTGGCAGCACACGCAACTGATCATCGATTGCGTGAAGGGCAACGGCGGCATGTTTTCTCTGGAACGGCCCACGGGTCTGCGCTTTCTCACGCGCTCGCGTCTTTTCGACGACGCCGAATGGGCGTGGCTTGCGCGGCATCCGGTCGAATCGGCGGGCGGCTGAGCGGTCCCTGCCTGCAAATCTCCGCGGTGGTAAATTCCAGAATTCACCGACACCGGAGACACGCGATGGCAACGATGAAAGCCGTGGAAGTGACGGAAGCGGGCGGCCCGCTGCAACTGGTCGAGCGCGATGTGCCCGAGCCGGGGCCGGGGCAGGTCCGCATCAAGGTGCAGGCGTGCGGCATCTGTCACAGCGATTCGCTGACCAAGGAAGGCCAGTGGCCGGGTCTGCAATATCCGCGCGTGCCGGGACACGAGATCGCGGGCGTCGTCGATGCGGTCGGTGCCGAAGTCGACGAGTGGAAGGTCGGACAACGCGTGGGCGTCGGCTGGCATGGCGGTCACTGCGGCCATTGCGATCACTGCCGGCGCGGCGACTTCGTGCTTTGCCAGCGCGCGCTCGTGCCCGGTATCAGCTACGACGGCGGCTACGCGAACTACATGGTCGCGCCCGTGCAGGCGCTCGCCCGTATCCCCGACGACCTCTCGGACGTCGATGCCGCCCCGCTTCTCTGCGCCGGCATCACGACGTTCAACGCGCTGCGCAACAGCGGCGCGCGGGCGGGCGAGGTCGTCGCGATTCTCGGGATCGGCGGGCTCGGGCACCTCGGCGTGCAGTTCGCGAGGAAGATGGGCTTTCGGACCGTCGCCATCGCGCGCGGCAAGGACAAGGCACCGCTCGCAACCGAACTGGGCGCGCATCACTACATCGACAGCAGCGCGGAGAACGTCGCCGAATCGCTCACCGCGCTCGGCGGCGCGAAGGTGATCCTGGCAACGGCGACGAGCGGCAAGGCGATGAGCGCGGCGCTCGGCGGCCTCGGGCTGAACGGCAAGATGATCATGGTCGGGATCGGGCAGGAGCCGGTCGAGGTGCCGATCGCGCAGTTCATCATGGGGCGGCATTCGGTGCAGGGCTGGCCGTCGGGCACGTCGGCCGATTCGCAGGACACGCTCGACTTCAGCGCGCTCTCGGGCGTGAAGCCGATGATCGAGGAATTCCCGCTTGCGCGCGCGCCCGAAGCCTACGACCGCATGATGAGCGGCGCGGCGCGCTTTCGGGTCGTGCTCACGATGGGCTAAGAAGCGCAGTTACGGTTTGCGCCAGTTCGGCGTGCGCTTGTCGATGAATGCCTGCGTGCCTTCGAGCGCGGCGTCGTCCATCATGTTGCACGCCATCGTCTCGCCGGCAAGCTGGTACGCGCTTTCGATGCCCGCTTCGAGTTGCCGGTAGAAGAGGCCCTTGCCTGCCGCAATCGCCGCGCGCGGCTTTTCGCAGATGCTTGCCGCGAGCGCGCGCGTGGCATCGTCGAGTCGATCGGGCTCGGCCACGCGATTGACGAGGCCGCGTTCGAGCGCCGTATTCGCATCGATGAAATCGCCGGTCACGAGCATTTCGAATGCCGCCTTGCGCGACACGTTGCGCGAGAGCGGTACGCTCGGCGTCGCGCAGAACAGGCCGTAGTTGACGCCCGACGCGGCGAAGCGCGCATCGCTCGCGGCCACGGCGAGATCGCACATCGCGACGAGCTGGCAACCGGCGGCCGTCGCGATGCCGTGCACGCGCGCGATCACCGGCTGCGGCATGCGCTGGATCGTCAGCATCATCTGCGAGCAGCGCGCGAAGAGCGCCCGATAGTAGTCGAGCGATGGCTCCGCGCGCATCTCCTTCAGATCATGCCCCGCGCAGAACGCGCGCCCGCTGCCGGCGATCACGACCACGCGTGCGTCCGACTCCGACGCTTCGTCGAGCGCGCGCTGCAACGCGTCGAGCAGCGCTTCCGACAACGCATTGAACGCGCCCGGCCGGTTCAGCGTGATGCAGAGGACGCCGGGTAGCCCGTATGCGTCCCGTTCGACGATCAAAGGTGCTTCGCTCATGTCTTCGCTCCGTCAGACGTCGATGGCCGTCACCGATCCCGCGCGCTTCCTCAATTCGAACTTCTGGATCTTGCCCGTCGATGTCTTCGGCAGTTCGCAGAACTCGATTGCGCGCGGCACCTTGAAGCCCGCGAGATGCGCCTTGCAATGCGCGATCAGATCGTCGGCGCTCACGTTGGCGCCCGCCTTGAGTTCGACGAACGCGCAGGGCGTCTCGCCCCAGCGCGCGTCCGGCTTCGCGACGACGGCCACCGCAAGCACCGCCGGATGACGGTACAGCACGTCTTCCACTTCGATACTTGAAATGTTCTCGCCGCCGGAGATGATGATGTCCTTGCTGCGGTCCTTGATGCGCACGTAGCCGTCGGGGTACGCGACCGCGAGATCGCCGGTGTGAAACCAGCCGCCGCGAAACGCTTCCTCGGTTGCGGCTGCATTCTTCAGATAGCCTTTCATCGTGATGTTGCCGCGAAACATGATTTCGCCGATGGTCTCGCCGTCGGCGGTCACGGGCTGCATCGTGAGCGGATCGAGCACGGATACCGCGTCCTGCAAGTGATAGCGCACGCCCTGCCGCGCGTTCAGACGCGCACGCTCGCCGATATCGAGCGCGCGCCACGCGTCCTGCTGCGCGCACACGGCGGCCGGTCCATACACTTCGGTGAGACCGTAGACGTGCGTCAGTTCGAAGCCGAGCCGCTCCATGCCTTCGATCATCGCAGCGGGCGGCGCGGCGCCCGCGACCATCGCGTGCACGCGATGCGCGATGCCTTCCTTCATCGAATCGGGCGCATTGACGAGCAGGTTCTGCACGATCGGCGCGCCGCAATAGTGGGTGACGCGTTCGCTGCGGATCAGGTCGAAGATGGTCTTCGCGTCGACGCGGCGCAGGCAGACATTCACGCCCGCGCGCGCGGCGACCGTCCAGGGAAAGCACCAGCCGTTGCAATGGAACATTGGCAGCGTCCACAAGTACACGGCGTGCTTCGGCATGTCCCATTCGAGGATGTTGCTCACCGCGTTCGTGTAGGCGCCGCGATGGTGGTAGACGACGCCTTTCGGATTGCCGGTCGTCCCTGAGGTGTAGTTCAGGCAGATCGCGTTCCATTCGTCCGACGGCGGCGCCCATTGGAACGCCGGATCGCCGCTCGCGAGCAGACGCTCGTAGTCGATCTCGCCGATGCGCTCGCCCGCTCCGGTGTATTCGCTGTCGTCGATGTCGATCACGAGGAGCGGGTGGTCGAGCTGCGCCAGCGCCTCGCGCATCACCGCCGAGAACTCGCGGTCGATCAGCACCGCCTTCGCCTCGCCGTGCGTGAGCATGAAGGCGAGCGTACTTGCGTCGAGGCGCGTGTTGAGCGTATTGAGCACGGCGCCCGCCATCGGAATGCCGAAGTGCGCCTCCACCATTTCGGGGATGTTCGGGAGCATCGCGGCGACCGTGTCGCCCGCGCCGATGCCGCGCGCGTTCAGCGCCGAGGCGAGGCGCCGCGCGCGCGCGTAGGTCTCGGCCCAGTTGCGGCGGATGGCGCCGTGCACGATGGCGGGGAGCGTCGGATAGACGGCCGCGGTGCGCTCGATGAACGTGAGCGGCGTAAGGGCCGCGAAGTTGGCGGCCGTTTTGTCGAGGCCTGCTTCATACATGCCGGTGCTCATGGTGTCTCCCTTTTCGGCTTTTATATTGGCGGTCGGGTTGAGGTGCTCAATATTACGCGCGGTTGAGGGTGCGGCGCCAATGCGGGGACACGGCGTGGGCGTTCGGGCGGATACGTGCGAGGAAGTGTTTAGATCATTTGAAGTTGCCTGTCGCAGCGACGCGAAGCGCGTCGCTCAATCCCCATCCCCCCGCCGCCGCCATTCCACCCTTGTGCGCCCGTGCGGTTCATAGTGCGTCCCAAAGCGCACGAGACCGTGCTTCCTCAAATGACACGTCATCTCATAGCTGATCAGCATCCCGTTCTCGGTCGGCAGTACGTCGAGATCGATCGAACGAATGCGCGGCTCGTAGACAAGCAGCGTCGCTTCCATCTGCGCCTTCAATTGATGCGCCGACGCCGGCAGATTCCGATAGATCGTGCTCAGATCCGGCAGCCCGTAATTCGGCAGATGCTTGAGCGTGCCCGCGCGCGTGTTCAAAATGCGCCTCACGTTCTCCAGCACGCTCAGGATTTCGAGCGTGTTGTTGTCGTGAGCGTCGAGCGACACGCCGTCGATGTGGCCGAGCAGCATGTCGTAGAGCGACGGGCCCGTCGTCATTGCACGTTGCCTGCTTCGTCGAATTCGACGGCAATGCCTTGGTCATCGGAGTACGACAGCCGGACGGCCGCGCTCTTGCGCTGACTCGCCGCGCGCGCCAGCAGTTCGCGCGCGAGCACCGGCAGGATTTGCTGGTCGAGCAGACTGTCGATGTTGCGCGCGCCGGAGTCCGGCAGACGGCAGGCTCGCACGAGTTCCGCGACGAGCGCGTCGTCGCAGACGAGCGGCACGTCGAAGCGCCGTTCGATGCGCTTCGTCACCTTGTCGAGCTTCATGCGGACGATCGACGCCAGCGCGTCAGCCGACAGCGGCCGATAAACGACCGTCTGAAAGCGCGCGAGCAGCGCCGGCTGAAAGTGCTCGACGAGCAGCGGGCGGATGGTTTCCATCAGCATGCCGTTGGTCGCTTCGCCGCCGGCGTCGGTGACCGCGTCCGTCGCGGCCATGATCTCGTCGCTGCCGAGATTCGACGTCATCAGGATCACGGTGTTGCGGAAATCGATCACGCGCCCTTCGCCGTCGCGCATGAAACCGCGATCGAACACTTGATAGAACAGATTCAGCACATCGCGATGCGCCTTTTCGACTTCGTCGAGCAGGATGACGGAGTAGGGCCGCTGACGCACGGCCTCGGTCAATACGCCGCCTTGCCCGTAACCGACATAGCCCGGCGGCGAGCCCTTCAGTTGCGACACGGTATGCGCTTCCTGATACTCGGACAGATTGATCGTGACGAGCGCGCGCTCGCCGCCGAACATCAGATCGGCGAGCGTGCGCGCGGTTTCCGTCTTGCCGACGCCGGACGGTCCCACGAGCAGGAACACGCCGAGCGGCGCTTCCTCCGACTTGAGCCCGGCCTTCGCGGCACGCAGACTCTTGCCGAGCGCAGCGAGCGCGTCGTCCTGTCCGACCACGACGCGGCCGAGTTGCGTCTCCAGATCGAGCAGCGTCGCGAGTTCGTCGGAGAGCAGGCTGCCCGCCGGGACGCCCGTCCAGTCGGCGATCACGCGGGCGATTGCCGCTTCGTCGACTTCCGCGTGGATCAGCGCGTTTGCGCCATGTTCCGCGATGACGGCGTGCGCGGCCGCGATCGCTTGCTTCAGTTCGCGACGCGTCGATTCGTCCGTGGCCGCGCGCCATTCTTCGCGGCGCGCGATCAGCGTTTCGGTCGCGGCCTTCTGCTCGGCGTACTCGCGTTCGAGCCGCGCGAGTTCGAGCGCGAGCGCCGCGAGCCGCGCGTCGATGGCGGCGAGCCGCTCGCTCATGTCGGCGGCGGTCGCCCCCTGATCCTGCACGAGCGCCGTGCGTTCGACGTCGAGCGCCGCACGTTCGGCGATGCAGGTCGACATTGCGATCGGCGTCGCGTCCATGCTCATCCTGACGCGCGCCGCGGCGGTGTCGAGCAGATCGACGGCCTTGTCGGGCAACTGGCGCCCGGTCAGATAACGACGCGACAGGCGCACGGCCGCGCCGACCGCCGCGTCGGTGATATGCACGCCGTGGTGCGACGCATAGCGTTCCTTCAGGCCGCGCAGCATCAGGCAGGCGCGGTCGTCGTCGGGTTCGTCGACCTTGACCATCTGGAAGCGCCGTTCGAGCGCGGCGTCGCGCTCGAAGTATTGTTTGTATTCGGACCACGTCGTCGCCGCGATCGTGCGCAGCTCGCCGCGTGCGAGCGCGGGTTTCAGCAGGTTCGCGGCATCCGCGCCGCCCGCCGTGTTGCCCGCGCCGATCAGCGTATGCGCTTCGTCGATGAAGAGCAGGATCGGCGTCGCCGATTGCTGGACGGCTTCGATCACGTTCTTCAGACGCTGCTCGAATTCGCCCTTGACGCCCGCGCCCGCTTGCAAAAGACCAAGATCGAGCGTGAGCACGCTCACGCTGCGAATGGCCGCGGGCACGTCGCCTTCCGCGATCCTGAGCGCGAGCCCTTCGACCAGCGCGGTCTTGCCGACGCCCGGATCGCCGACGAGGATCGGATTGTTCTTGCGGCGCCGCGCGAGAATATCGACCATTTGCCGGATCTCGACGTCGCGTCCGAATACCGGGTCGATCTTGCCGTCACGCGCCTTTTGCGTGATGTCGATGGTGAAGCGGCGCAGCGCTTCAGATTCGTTGCGATGCGTGACTTTCGGCGCCTGCTGTTCCGGCTCACGCGGAGTTGATGCGCTCTCGTTGCCGTCGCCGTCGATGTGCGTCGCTTCTACCGACACCCGGTCGAGCTCTGCCCGCAGCCGGTCGATCTGCGTCGCGGAAACGGAGAGCAGCGGCCACGCGTCGGGCGCGCGCAAGAGATGCGGCGCGTCGGCGAGCGCCGCGAAAAGATGGGCCGAGCGGATCGACGTCGCGCCTTCTTCGAGCGACGCGCGCATCCACGCTGCTTCGAGCCACGTCCCGAGCCGTTGCGACAAAGCCGGCTTGCCGCGCATCTCGTGCGGGAAACGGTCGATCGCGGCGAGCAGACCGCTCCAGATCGCGTCGACGTCGAGTTCATAGCGGCGCACGATCGCGACGAGATCGCCGTCGCCGAGTTCGAGCAGCTTGATGAGCCAGTGCTCGACCTCGATGTCCCGGTGAGCGCGCGTTTCGCAGAGGCTCGCCGCATCGGCGAGCGCGCGCGCGCAATGATCGTTGAGACGGCGCAGGAACGGGGAGAGGTCGCGTTGGGTCATGACGAAGAGGGAATTAGAAGCGTCAGTCCGCGAGGCGGACTGACAAACGCGCTGGCACTCGGCTGAAGGGGATTCAACCGGACGCGTGCCAGCATCGAAGGAAACGAATTACGAGCGCTCGTTCCAGCTGTCGGCGTGGATGATGTTGCCGTCCTTGTACGACCAGGTGATCTTCTCGTAACGCAGTTCGATGTCTTCGAGGTGGTTGTGCTTCTCGAACGCCGGGTTCTTGATGTCGAGCATCTTCGGCTTGACCGCGACGACTTTCACGTTATCCAGTTTCGTGTTGAAGTACTCCTTTTCCTTGCCGGCGTCGTCGATCTTGTACCACTTGATCTCGATCGATTTCAGCGTCTGGCCGCTCGTCACCGCCTTGTAGAGATACGGCGTCGAGGCGTCGGTTTCCTTCGTGAACGTGATCGGCGCGTGCACGCGCGTGCCGGTCAGCTTGCCGGTGTTGTTGTCGGTCGGGATGTTCACGCCGTGTGCGAACTCGACCATCTCGACGCTTCCTTCGCGGCCATTGACGGTGACAGAGCCCTTGATGTCGGCGCCGCCATCGTCCTTGATCCACATGTATGCCGGAATAGCCATTTCTTTTTCTCCTTGGTGGGTTGCAGCAAAAGCCCCGAAGCCCTCTGCTCCGGGGCGGATTCAGTTCCCGGAATCGTCCGGAACGAGCGTTATCTCGACGCGGCGGTTACGCGCGCGGCCATCGGCCGTGTCGTTGCCGGCGATCGGGCGCGTGTCGCCGTAGCCCTGGATCGCGAACGCCGATTCGGGCGTCGCGGCGGCTTCCATCAGCCAGTCGCGCACGGCGCCCGCGCGAGCGACCGAGAGGCGCTGGTTGCCCGCGCTGTCGCCGACGTTGTCGGTGTGGCCGGCCACGAGGATTCGCTTGCCCGGATGCGCCTTGATCATCTCCAGCGCGCCGACGAGCGCGCGGGTCGAGCCAGGTTTGAGCTGGGCGCGGCCGCTGTCGAAGAGCGACATGCTGTCGAGCGTGATGATGGCCGGCGGCGGAGGCGGCGGCTGATACGACGCGATCGCCCGATTGAGCGGCGGCAGCAGCGCCGCGCCGTGATACATGCCGAAACTCAGACGCAGCGGCACGCCGGTGCGCTCGTAGCGGTCGAGCCGGTCGCGGTCGGCCGTGAGCGCGGCGAGGGCTGAGCGGCGCGCGGCATCGTGATCGGCGGGCAGGCTGGCAAACCGCGCGAGATCCTCGTCGACCTGCGTCATCAGCGTCTGATTGTTCTTCGCCGCGCCCCAGCTCGCGAGCGCGCCGGCGCAGGCAAGAATCGCGATGGCGTGCGCGAATCCGCGCAGAAGCGGCGATACATAAGCACGCTTCGGACAGGCATCGACGAGCAGTTCGGGCAACGGCCAGGGCGCTGGCGATTCGGCGAGCGGCAAAGCGGACAGACGCGTGAGCGAGCGCAGATGCGCCTGCCAGGGCGACGCAGCGTTCGCAGCCGGACCGCAGTCGGTCCATGCCGCGCCGTGCAGCGGCCACGGCGACGACGGCTGGCGGCGGTCCTGCAATGCGTCGTTGACGACCTGCCAGGTCCAGCCGATGAGCGCCGCGAGACCCGCCGCGCGACGCTCGGGCCGCTCGCCGGCCTGCTCGCGCGCGGTGTCGTCGGCCGCTTGCATGACGGCGTCGAACGAACGCGCATCACGCAGCATCGCCGACGACGACAGACCGAACCACTGCGCATCGGCGGGCGTCGGACTGCCGCTGTCTTGCGTGAGCCGCTGATAAACGGCGACATAACCCGGCACGGCCGTGGAGAGCAGGCGCGCGGTATCGCTGAGCGCCTGCCGGTGCACGCGCAGCGTCTGCGTCAGCGATTCGTGCGTGTGAGCGTCGGGCGTGAGCGTGAGCACGACACCGTCTGGCGAACGATCGCCGCGCCATGCCTTGAGCGCGAGCGCGAGTTCAGCGAGTTTCTGAGGCCGGTCCGCGCGCAGCCAGATCGCGCCCGCGCCGACATGCAGGTTGCGTCCGTTCGCGAAGATGCGTTCGAGCGCATCGCCGAGCACGATCACGAGCGGCATGCGCGCGCGAAGTTCGATCGGCAGGTTGCTCAGGGCAGTGGATCGGCCGAGTGCCGATAAAGTGGCGGCGTTCTGCTCCTGCGCGCGCCGCATGCGCAGCGTGTGCCACGCGACCAACGCCGCGCCTGTCGCGCACGCGGCGATCGCCAGGCTCCACGCGACGCCGCGGCTCAACGGCAGCACCGCGAGCACGACACTGGCCGCGAGCAGCGCGGCGAGCGCGACCAGCGTGCAAAACGGATACCGCGCGAAACGGCCGGTGCTCAATAAACTCATTTCGCGCGTCACGTTCTGAAGGCAAGGAGATGCGCCAGTTGCGCATCGAGCGACTGCCGCCACGCCAGCCAGATCAGCCCCGCCACGACGCACGCGACACCCGCGAGCGCCCACGGCGACACTTGCCGCAGCCGGTCGAAGCGACTGCCGCCGCCGCTATTGATGATGAAGGTCGGCTGGCGCGCCGGCCGCGCCTTCGCGATCTGCGCATTGAGCGCCTTGACGAGTGCTGCGCGCTCGCGTTCGTTCTCGTCGCGCGCGTAGCGCCCGCGGAATCCGAGTCCGAGGATGGCGGCGTAACACTCCAGCAGTTCGAGATTGCACGGCGTTTCGCGCATGCGCGCCGTGAGCCGCTCGTACACCTGTTCGCCGGCATTGTGATTCCCCGCACATTCGACTTGCAGCGGAAATTCATCCCATTGCGAGCGTCCGTCGGCGGGAAGATACTTCATCGCCATTTCATCCAGCAGCCCGCATTGCGCATGGATCGCGTCTTCCTTGACGTCGTGCGGAACCTGCCGGGCTTCGAGCGCAGCGTCGAAGTCGTGGACCAGTTGCAGACAACGGCGGCGCAAATCCGGCACGTTTTCGTTGGTTCCACCCTGCGTCAGTTGCGACACCTGAAGCGCCGTGTCGCGCAGCAACGCGCGCATCGTCGGGGTATGGGTGAGCATCGTGTCTGTCTCGCTCATGACGTCAGCACCGCATACAGTTCGAGCGACGCTTCCGGCACCGACGCCGGCAAATAAAGCTGGCAAGCGCGCGCGGCGAGCATGCGAGCATGCGCCGGATCGCTTGCATCGAGCGCGAAGTACTGGTTCTCCAGGCGCACCGGAATGGCCGCCGGCACGCGCTGAACGGCCTTCAGCGGAATGCCCGCGAGCGCCGAATTGACGATGTGCTCGATATCGTCGGGCGAGCCGATCTTGCAGAGCTTCGGAATCTGTTCGATGAGCTGAAACGCCGGCAGTGCCGCATTCACCGAAAGGTAGTAGTCCGCGCCTTCGAGCAGCCGCTCGTCCTTGAACTGGCCCGCCCAGAGGGTGGCGCTCTTGTGCGTGAGGCCGATCGGAATGACGCGCGACGGGATGATCGCATCGAGCAAATCGCGGATCAGCGCTTCGAGCGCGCTGAAAATTTCGTCCTGTTTCGCGTGCTCGTACGGTGGGATCGCGGCAAGCGACGTGCCGGTGGAAAAGGTCATCAGCGCGCCGGACAGCGTGGCGAGCACGTCGTAAAGACGCTCGGGCGGCTGGTTCGGATGCGTGCCGAGAAACGACAGCTTCGGCCAATGCGTGTGAATACAGTGAAGCAGCCAGAAGAGCGATACGTCGGCGACACCGAACTCGGCGATCTGGTCGATGCGTTCGCTGCGCCGGGCGGCAAGCGCCGCGCTTCTCGCGAGCAGAATGTCCGAGAGCCGCGCGATGCGTTCCTGATGGCGTTCATGCGCGGC
The DNA here is from genome assembly GCF_001544495.1 of Caballeronia telluris. Lineage (GTDB taxonomy): Bacteria > Pseudomonadota > Gammaproteobacteria > Burkholderiales > Burkholderiaceae > Caballeronia > Caballeronia telluris. The sequence continues at coordinate 135,230 of NZ_FCNZ02000006.1, read as the reverse complement.
GAGCGTGAGACACGGCGGCACGAACGCACGATCGACCTCGAACTGACCGCGCACGCCGCGCACGAGTCGCGCGATCGGACACACGACGTGATCCGCGTGCGGCTCGAAATCGAACAGGAGATGCACCGCGTGCCGCTCGACCGACAGCTCCTCGACACCTGTGCCGTTCAGATCGGGCACTTCGACGAACTCGCGAAAGTAGCGGCGCGGGCGCGACAGCGTTTCATCGTCGAAGCGGCAGTTGCTGCCGTCGGCGTTCAGAAGCGGGAGCGCGGCGAGGATCGTCACGCTTTGCACGTCGGACGGAAGATCACGCGTCAGGTCGCGCGGACGCGGCAGCACATCCATCGCAGACGAATCGATCAGCGTGCCGTCGGTCAGGCGCAGTTTCAATCGCGAAAGCGTGAGCCGGCCGGCGGCGAGCGTGTCTTCATCGAGTTGAACGTCGATGATTCCCCAGGGCTCGGCAATAGCAAGCGACGCGAACTGCCGTTGCGCGACATTGAGCCATCGTTCCTGCTGCTGAAAATGCTGAGGCGTGAGAATCAACCCCTCATGCCAAAGCGGCTTGAAAGTCCGCATAACGATTCGTGGTTATCTTTTGGTTTATCGAATAATCGTCGTATTAAACACGAACCGAAGTGTCGCGTCTATTATTGAGATAATTTGGAATGAGTGCGGCATGAGTTGCGCCTCATCGCGTTAATCGTCTCTTGCGCGGATGAAAGGCCGCTCTGACGAGAATTTATAAGATTCATCTGTGCTGCGCTCGGCGTATGTCCGTTGATATGGCGGGGTTCCCGAGGAATACGGGTCTACGCGCAGTTTTTCGGAAACGGCTATCTATTTAGCTTCGGTATCTCGAAAATAATCCTTCAGGCATCTCAATAAAATCTCTAGTTTTAGCGCTTGACGACCGTTTGTCACGCCTGCTCTAATAAAAGAAAAAGGGGCGCAATAATAAATTCAAGTAAGCGGGCCGACTTCCGGATCACTCACAACCTGAGTCCTTTCACTGGGCACGGCTATGGTTCGTGATGATGACGCCTGCGTGTCGTTTAAACCATCGATATAGGAAAGAGCAAAGCCATGTCTGAAAGCTTTCAGAAAGAGATCCCGAAGTCCCGCGTTAATATCTCATTGGATCTACATACGGGCGGCGCGCAAAAGCGCGTCGAGTTGCCGCTCAAACTGCTGGTGATGGGCGATTACAGCGCGGGCCAGGCAACCGGCGCGCTCGCCGATCGCAAGAAGGTCGATGTCAACAAGATCAACTTCGATGCGGTGCTGGCCGAACTGAATCCGCAGGCCCGGATCAACGTGGAAAACACGCTGGCCGGTGACGGCTCGGACACCACCGTCGCGCTGAACTTCAAGTCGATGAAGGACTTCGAGCCCGAACAGGTGGCGCGTCAAATTCCCGAGCTGCAGGCGCTGCTCGCCACGCGCAATCTGCTGCGCGACCTCAAATCGAACCTGCTCGACAACAGCACGTTCCGCCGCGAACTGGAAAAGATCGTCAAGAACCCGGCGTTGTCGGAGCGCCTGCGCGCGGATCTGGAAAAGATCGGCACGAGCAGCATGCCGCCGGTAGGTCATGCCTGAGCGCGCATTCACCGCTCATTCAATCCAGCACGTACAACGCACGCAAGACAGGAAGACCATGGCACGCAACGAAACCCAGCAGTCCGGCGCCGCTACCGCCGAAACGATCACGACCACGCTCGAGCAGGATGGCCGCAGCGTCTACGCGACGCTCTTCGAGAAGATCAACCTGAAACCCGTCGAAAGCGCGCGTCCGCTCGAAGCTTTCCAGGACAACGACGCGCTCGCCGAAGCGCCGAGCGACGAACGTCTCTCGCGCGCGGTGAGCGTGTTCCTGAAGATGGTCGACGAAGCGAGCCGGCCGGTGGATCGTCTCGACAAGTCGCTGCTCGATTTTCATATCGACACGCTCGACCAGAAGATCAGCCGCCAGCTCGACGCGGTGATGCATACGGAACAGTTCCAGCAAATCGAATCGGCGTGGCGCGGGCTCAAGTTCCTCGTCGATCGCACCGACTTCCGCAAGAACATCCGGATTGAAGTGCTCGACTGCTCGAAGGAAGCGCTGCAACAGGACTTCGAGGACACGCCCGAAGTGATCCAGAGCGGCCTGTATCGCCACACGTACATTCAGGAATACGACACGCCGGGCGGGCAGCCGATCGGTTCGATCATCTCGAACTTCGAGTTCGCCAACTCGCCGCAGGACATCGCGCTGCTGCGAAATATCTCGAAGGTGGCTGCGTCGGCGCATATGCCGTTCATGGGCTCGGTCGGTCCGAAGTTCTTCGGCAAGGAGACGATGGAAGAAGTCGCCGCAATCCAGGATATCGGCAACTACTTCGATCGCGCCGAGTACATCAAGTGGAAGAGCTTCCGCGATACCGATGACGCGCGCTATATCGGCCTGACGATGCCGCGAGTGCTCGGCCGTCTGCCCTATGGTCCCGACACGACGCCGGTGCGCGGCTTCAATTATCAGGAAGCGGTCAAGGGCACGGATCACAACCGCTATCTGTGGGTCAATGCGTCGTTCGCGTTTGCGGCGAACATGGTGAACAGCTTCATCAAGAATGGCTGGTGCGTGCAGATTCGCGGCCCGCAGGCAGGCGGCAAAGTGGATGATCTGCCGGTGCATCTATATGACCTCGGCACTGGCTATCAGCCGAAGATCCCGACCGAAGTGCTGATTCCCGAGACGCGCGAGTTCGAGTTCGCCAATCTCGGTTTCATCCCGCTGTCGTTCTACAAGAACCACGACTTCGCGTGCTTCTTCTCGGCGAACTCGGCGCAAAAGCCCGCGCTCTACGACACGAAGGAAGCGACCGCGAACAGCCGCATCAATGCGCGTCTGCCGTACATCTTCCTGCTTTCGCGCATCGCGCATTACCTGAAGCTGATCCAGCGCGAGAACATCGGCACGACCAAGGACCGTCGTCTGCTCGAGATGGAACTGAACAACTGGATCAAGAATCTCGTCACCGAGATGACCGATCCGGGTGACGACCTGCAGGCGTCGCATCCGCTGCGCGAGGCGAAGGTGACCGTGGAAGACATCGAGGACAACCCCGGGTTCTTCCGCATCAAGCTTTTCATCATTCCGCACTTCCAGGTGGAAGGGATGGACATCGGCTTGTCGCTGGTGTCGCAGATGCCGAAGGCGAAGAGCTGAAACCAGCGCCGTTTCCTGCCTGCATGCGCGCGTGCAGGCGTGGGACGGCGCGTTGCGTTTGTAGATGACAGGAGACACATCCGATGGGTTCGATGATTCTACCGACGCAAGCGTACAGCCTGCGTCTCGCGAAGCAGCCCGCACCGTTCTCGGTGCTCGCGTTCGAGGGACGCGAGGCGATCAGCGAGACGTATCGGCTGGCGATTGAATTCACGAGCGTGCGGGCCGCGATTCCCGTGGCGGAAGTGCTCGGCAAGCCGGCGAAGTTTGCTATCGAACCGGTCGATGTGAATGCGGGACTGCCCGCGGAGCTGACCGCGCGCTTGGCGAAGGCGCCGGCGCGGTTGTTCAATGGCATCGTCACCGCGTTCGATGAACTGGGATCGTCGGCGGATGAAACGCGCTATCGCGTGGTGCTGGAGCCGCGGCTGTCGGACTTGAAGCTCGAGGTCGCCAGCAGGCTGTTTCAGAACCAGACGGTGCCGTCGATCATCGAAGACGTGTTGCGTCACCATGGCTTCACCGCCGTCGATTTTCAGTTCAAGCTGCGCGCGGAGTATCAGAGTCGCGAGTACACGACGCAGTACAGCGAATCGGCTCTGGCATTCATCAAGCGAATCGCCGCCGACGAAGGCATCTGGTTTCGGTTCGAACAGACCGCCGAACGCGATGTGATCGTCTTCGGCGACGATCTCGACGCGTATGCGCGCGAGCCCAAGCTGATCGCGCCTTATCGCGCGGAAGGCGGGATGGCGAGCGCGGGGGTGGAATCGGTGATGTCGCTGGCCGAGCATCGCACGCGCGTGACGCAGTCGGTCACGGTCGATGACTACAACCATCGCACGGCGGGCGTGACACTTCTGACCAACATCAACGCTGCCCGCGACGATGAGACGACGAGCGGCAATCAGTATCGATGGGGCGAGCATCATCCGACGCCCAACGCGGGCAAACGGGTGGCGACGCTGCGGCATCAGGCGGAGCTCGCTCGTCAGGTGACTTTCGAAGGCACCGGTAACGTGATCGGCATGACGCCGGGTGCGGTGTTTCGCTTCAGCAACCGCGAGCTTGCCAACGCTGAGCATGGGCTTTTGCTGACGACGGTTCTTCATAAGGCGTCGCGTGGTGAGGCGTATTCGAGCGTCTTCACTGCGATTCCTTCGGATCGTGTCTATCGATCGATGGTCGATCCGGCCGCCAAGCCGAAGATCAGCGGCATCCTTCCGGCACGCGTGATGTCGCCGGATAACTACAAGTACGCGTATCTGACGCCGCAAGGGTGGTATCGGATTCAATTGCCGTTCGATCTGGATTCGTGGAGTCCGGGCGGTACCAGCCGGCCGGTGCGGTTGGCGAAACCGTATGCCGGGCGCGACTACGGGCATCACTATCCGCTGATCGATGGGACGGAAGTCGCCGTCATTCATACGGAAGGCGATCCGGATCGGCCCGTGATCATCGGCGCGATGCACGATAGTCAGCATCAGGATCACGTCAATAACGAGAACAACACGCGCAACATCATTCGCACGGCTGGCCGTAATGAGCTGCGGATGGAGGATCGTGAGGGGACCGAGCACGTTCATTTGACCACGCCGTTTCAGACCAGTGAGCTGAATCTGGGGCATATGGTCGACGGGCAGCGGGAGAAGCGGGGGGAAGGGGCGGAACTGCGGTCGGATGGGCATGTGGCGGTGAGGGGTGCGAAGGGCGTCTACATTTCCGCCGACGCCCAGCAAGCGGCCAATGGCAAGCAATTGGACATGCAGCCTGCGCAGGGTTTGCTTGAACAGGCGCTGCAGCAGATGCAGTCGTTGGCTGAGGCGGCGAAAGCCGCGCAAGCGATCGCTGCTGACTATGACAAGCAGAAGGCGTTGTTCGATGGCACGCTGAACGATCTGAAGAAGGCGGGCGTACTCGTCAGCGCGCCGGCCGGGGTCGCACTCGTCTCGGGCGAGCACCTGCAACTGAGCGCGAATCAGAATCTGATCGCGACCGCGGGCGGAAATGCGGACATCGGTGTGATGAGGCGGTTCACGGTGGCAGCCGGTGAAGCAGTGTCGCTGTTCGCGCAGAAGCTGGGCATGAAGCTGTTCGCGGCCAAGGGCAAGGTGGAGATTCAGGCGCAACGCGACGAGATGTCGCTGGCAGCACTGAAGGACGTGACGATCACGAGCACGGAAGGCAAGCTGATCCTGTCAGCGGCGAAGGAAGTTTGGATCGGCGCGGGCGGGTCGTACATCAAGATCAACGCTGAACGCATCGAGAACGGCACGCCGGGGGACATTCTGGAGAAGTGCGCGTCTTGGGATAAGCCGGGGCCGGTAAGCATGCGGTTACAAGGGCTGGACTTCGCTCAGATACCCGACTCAAAGCAATTCAGTCAAAAATTCGACCTCTCAAAGGTTATTGCCAATGATCCCGCTAGTAATGAGAAGTGGGCGGGAGTCGAGTACGAGATCCGCAATGAGCAGGGCAAGCTGCTTCGCGCCGGCACTACGAGTGAAAATGGAATCACCGATCGCATATTCACCAGTGGGCCTGAGCTGATAACAGCTTTCATCGGCGGGGGAAACTGGGGTGTCGTTGAGGAACTTGAGTTATTGGACGATGACTTTGAACCGGAGAGCGCTACGTGACTACCAGCGATTTCTACATCGTTCAACCGAATGACACATTGTCCAGTATAGCCCGTAGGACCGGCGTGCCCGTTTCCGAACTCGCTAAGTTGAACGGCATCCGAAACCCAAATCGGATTGCAGTCGGGAAGAAGCTCGCTTTGAGTAAAAGGGCGGTTTGCGGAGTGAATGTTCAGTTTCTAGATCGGGATCATAATCCGTTGCGCGACTTGCCATACGTAATCAGGTACTGCGGCAAGGAAGCATCTGGAAAGACGGATGACAACGGCCGTGCAGTTGCTATACAAACCGATTCGCCGGTGGATCAAGTTGCGCTTTTTGTCCGTCGCGCGGAGGGCGATCTTAAGGAGATTGCCACGATTGTGTCCGGTTATGCCAACAAGCTAGTTACGCTTGTCAGTCCGAAGCTCAAGCTTGAGGCGCGAACCCGTCCCCATCCGAACGAAAGTCAGGTCGACCGACAAAACAGGTCTCCCAAACAGCCCGCGGACACACAGCATCATTCAAGCGCAGGTGCGGATGAAAGAAATGACGTGGGAACGACGGAAGGAGTTTTACAAAGCGCGTGGAGTTGGTTGCAGGGAGAGCTTGGAATCCGAACTCACGAGACATGCGACCGCTCGGATAAACCGGTCGCGCGTGTCACTAAGGACGCGGTAAGTCTCGAGTTTCTGGAAAAATACACGGGAGAAACATTAGCAGAAGCCGACTACATTGCTGCGGCGAAGGCGTTTGGCTGCGAGGTAGAAGTAATAAGGGCAATCGAAATGGTTGAATCAGGGGGGAGCGGTTTTGACAAGCATAATCGACCATTCATTTTGTACGAAAGGCACGTATTTTCGCGCAATACAAATCCGAAGCACAAGTATGACGAAGACTACCCGGGGCTTTCGGCAAAAGTCCCTTATACGTATGGGAAGCTTACCAAAATTAAAAGCGTCGATGAGTTGTCGGCCGATCAATATCCCAACGTTGGAGGAAAAGAGTTAAACAACGAGTTTAGCTATCAGCGGCTTATGAGGGCGTACAAGCTAGACAAAGATGCGGCTCTCAAAGCATGCTCGTGGGGCAAGTTTCAGGTACTTGGAGAAAACTATTCTGGGGGCTTTGTCTCGGTTCACGACATGGTAAAGGCGGTGTCGAAAAATGAAGCTGGCCAGTTCCAAACGTTTCTATCTTTTATTAAGATGAATCGTTTGCAGCCGGCACTTCAATCTAAAGATTGGTTGCATATTGCGCGCACATATAATGGAAAGGGGCAAAACGGCTACGACTTGAAATTGAAAAAGCAGTACGAAGCGCTGGTAAAGAAACGATCGCAAAAGGATGGGGTGTAATGGCATCTATCGATTCAAGAATCATCTCAAATGTATTTATCGCGTTCTTTGCGTTTGTTAGTCAGTTTGCAGTTGCAAATACGCTGATCGAATTCGATACGCCGTACATTGTCGCCGAGGAAAAAGATGGAAAAATAAATGGATATTACGGACTGACACTGCCGGGCGTGGAGAGCATCCGGCCCCCGGTGTCCTGCAGATTTTTTTTCACTTCGGCATCCAAACCGGAGCACTCGTCGCAGTTGACAGTACAGACTTTTTCAACGGACAGCACCTACAAAAACCGTGATCCTGCAGAAGATCTACCGGGCGAACTGGTCATCGCCGGAGAACGTTGGACCATTCAGATGGAGCGGCTGCCTGACGGATGTTTGACCGCGGCCGGTGGAGGATTTCAGAAAGGTTCTGCCGTTCCCAATAGCGTCGAGAAGCGCACACCCATTGTCGGCCTTTTAGTAATAAGAGGAAAATCGAATTTCTTCGATTATAAAAATGGTGGATTCTCGAAAAGGAATGGATTTCTCGTCCGCGGTGATGTTGTAGTGGCTCTTGATAAAAGAAACGACTTCTATTTTGTGAAATTTTTGAATGACACAAGCGGCCGGACTTCGACGGGTTGGGTAAAGATCTCGGATACGGTGACTCCGTTCCCGGAATAGAAATTCAGGCGATGCGCGGTCGGGTTTCATGATACGCAGAGCAGTTATCGCTAAGACAGAAAACGCTCTACCCGAGTTTTAAGGAGAAAAAATGATCGACCTGATCCGACTGGGTGACCCGACAGACCACGGCGGCGCTGTCGTCAGTGCTTCGACGACGATGCGCTTCGAAGGACGCCCGGTCGCCCGCAAGGGCGACGAAGTCTCCTGCCCAAAGCACGATATCCATCCCAATCTGATCATCGCCGGCGACGAGTCCATGACCGATGGCGGCGTGCCGATCGCCCGCCACGGGTACCGCGCTGTTTGCGGCTGCCGGTTGCTTTCCAGTCTGGTCTAAAGCGATGCCAGTGGAACTGTCCGTACTCGCATCGCGGATCGAGTCGCCATCGCCACCCAAGCCAGTTGCGTGGCTAGCGCTATTCGTTGCGTTCATGCTCGCCGGCGTGTCGCTGACTCTATTGACGTGGCCAAAGGGCGAGCCGACTGGTTCGGCGTGGTTCTGGGCGCGCGTGCTGGCGTTTCCCGCGCTCGCGTGGTGCTTGGCGTTTGGTCTGCGTCTGTTCTATTACGACGACGAAACCGACAGGCTTCAGGCGGAGAGGGAAGTCTTCGAAGCCGATCGAGCGCGGGCCATTGAATTCGCGCGTGAGCCTCTGGCGGTCTTGGGTTCGGCCTACGTATGCGCGATGGGCGAGTACGGCGTCGCATCTGCCATTGCGGACGAGAAGCAGTCCGCGCTGAAGGCGCGGGCGCCTCGCGTGGGGGAGGGCGCAATTCGTCACACTGCACTGACGCTGACCGGGGACAAAGAAAGCCCCTGCCGCTATCGCGCCTTGTTTCTGTCGTTACTGGGTGAACTCGACGAAACGTTGAGCGGATTCCCAAAAACCGTCCCTTTCGAAGTCAGATTGCAGGTGCCCCCTGAAATGGATGGCGACGAGTTGCTGGAGACATGGAAGCATTGTTGGGAGCAAACTGGACACGCGCAAGCGTCCGCATCGTTGCTGAACGTGCAACGAGGGCTAATGGCAGTCGATGAATGGCTGGATATCAAAGGCGGTCCCGCGCTGGAAAAATTGACGTTGTTCGTTGCCGCACAACTTCACGCGGAGCCGCCTGAGAACAGCGCCGAAGTTGGCGTCGCGTTCTTGTGCGGTTGGACGCCTCTAGTCGAGCGGTCGGGTCTAAAGGCCGTTGCATTGCTGCATAGGCCGGTGGAATCCACTGGGGCAGAACTTCGCGACGCCGTGACGACCAGTTTGCTATGGGGGGGACTATCAGCGGCCGAGCTCCACCACGTGTGGCAGGCCGGGCTCGTCGGACAGGACAAGCCTTCGTTCCTGAACGTTACGACCGAACTCGGACTAAAGCTTGGAGAAGAAGAAGGTTTTCCGGGTATCCACGATATCGATCTTGCTCTAGGCAAACCAGGAGCGGCGGCGGGATGGTTGGCGGCGGCTCTGGCGACGGAGCATGCGTGGCAAAGCGGCGAACCACAGATGATCGCGGTACGCGAGCAGGCATTCAGCGTGGCCGTCGTGCGACCGGTTTCGCAGGGCAATGAAATGGAAATCGAGCAATGAAGGGCATGAAGGTCAAGGGTTATTGGATTGTCGTTTGGACTATCACGTTGTTCGCCGCGATCATCGCGTATTTTTTTGGCTCTGACTATAACGCTTCGCCGGTGATTCGGATCGGCGTCGCCCTGATGGGCGGCATGATATTGCTGTGGCTACGCGCGCCATTGACGTGGGCGTGGCAGCAGGTTGCTAAGCATGCACCGAAGCGCGAACCGGATCGCTATCAACGCGATCCAGCGGCGCGGGCAGGGACGGACGACGCGCGGATCGACCTTGTCGCACAGCGGTACATGGATTTTAAATCAGCGCTACAGCTTGCTTACGGGTGGCGTTGGCGCTACGGGCAACCGTGGCTCCTGATATCGGGTGAAAAGGACGTGGTCGATGCGCTGGTTCCTGGGCTGAGTGCCCGTGGGTGGCACGTCTCGTCCGGTGCGGTGCTTCTCTATGCGGAAGGAAGCGGTAAGCGCGATACCGAGTGGCTCGCGCGATTCCGCGCGGGGTGGCGTCGGCGGTCTGTCGATGCGGTGATTCAGATCGTGCGCGCGGCCGACGGTGCGCGAGCCTCACAAGATCCGGCCATGTTCGAACATGAGCTTGTGCGAAAAAGCCGTCTGCTTGGATGGGCTGCGCCCGCTTACCTCCTCGATGTGGTCGATGTCGACGGCGTCATACCGGCTGCCAGCGATCCCGTCGCCATCACGTGGTCGACGCGTGGTATCGACAGCGCGCAAATGCGACTGTCGCTGGAGAGCGTGTCGCGACGACTCGCAGATCTAAGCGTGCAGAGGCTGGTGCCGAATATCAACGAGCGCTGTCTCGCCCAAGTCTCGCGACATGTGACGCATCGTACCGATGCGCTCTCCGCACTCGTCATGCGCCTGAATAACGGTCGCGCAAGTCGAACAGCCGTGTTCGGCATCCTGTTTGCGCCGCTGTTCAGTTCGCAAGGCGCCGACACTGCTGCGAAGCATGAGGATTCACGCGCGCGCGCGCTTGCGACCTGGCAAACGGTTGCCGAACACAGCCGCCACGTCCGTGGCCGGCGCGTCGGCTTCTCACCGTCGACCTCGGTCGCCTGGGCCGTCACAACGCTTGCCGCCTTGTCGCTCATCGGCACGATCCTGTCCGGGGTGGTGAACCGAACCGGCATTGAGGCGGCTGCGAATCTCGCGCTCAGCGCGACAGCGGCGCTCGATCCCACCCAAGCCGCCCAGACCCTCGACGCCCTCCAAAAACACCTCGACACCCTCGAAACCCGCCAACACGAAGGCGCCCCCTGGTACGCCCGTTTCGGCCTAAACCACGACGCCGCGTTGCTCACCGCCCTATGGCCCACCTACGCCACGGCGAGCAACCGCATCCTGACCCAACCCATCCGCGCAAAACTCGAAGCCGACCTCCGGCAACTCAGCGCACTGACCGACCAGGAACTCGCAAGCGGCGGCGACGCGCAGACAAAACGCGCCTACAGCACGCTCAAGACCTACCTGATGCTCGCCAACCCGCAGCACACTGACACCCGATTCCTGATTCCCGCGCTACTCGAAACAGCGCAGCCCGCGCGCCCCGATTCATCGCCAGTGACCCCGGGCGGCTGGCGCGACCTCACGCAGCGTCTCATCACCTTCCACGCGAATCACCTCGCGCAGCACGGCGCGGCGCTCGCAATGGCACCCGACGCGACGCTCGTCAGCACCGCGCGCCAGACGCTCGTCAGCGTAGTGGGCTTGCAGAACTCGACCGACACCGTCTACGAGCAGATCCTCGACGAGAACCGCAGCAAGTACCCGCCGGTATCGCTGCAAACGCTCCTGGGCGATGCCGCGCAGGAAGGCTCGTCCGGGGCCGCCACGAGTCGCGGTCTATTCATGACGAAGGAAACGCTTCCGGGCGTCTACACGCGCGCGGCGTGGGACGAACGCATCGGCCGCGCGATCGACGATGCCGACGAGCAACGCTCGGTCGCCGGCGACTGGGTGCTCTCGGACGCATCCACGGTCACATCGGCGACATCAGCCGCGTCGCTGAAAGATGCGCTGCGCCAGCGCTATTTCGCCGACTACGCCCGCAATTGGCAGCAGTTCCTGAACAGCGTGCGCTGGCAGCCGGACACGTCGCTCTCGGGCACGGTCGATCAGTTGAACCTCTACGCCGATCCGCAACGCTCGCCGTTGTCGGCGCTGTTCAAGATGATCGTCTATCAGGCGAACGCGGGCGCCACGGGTCGCTCGCTGTCGGACACGCTCGTCTCCAAAGCGCGCGATCTGCTCAAAGGCGGCGAGAAGGACGATCCATCCAAAGCGCCGCCGCCGCCGCCCGAAGCGCCGCTTGCTGGCGCGTTCGGTCCGCTGTTGCGTCTGACCGGCAGCGACCCGTCGAAGGCGAGCACGGCTCAGGACCTGAGCCTGCCGCGCTATCTCGAACGCGTCACGGCGGTGCGTCTGAAGCTCCAGCAGATCATGACGAGTCCCGATCCCGACGCGATGTCGCGCACTGCGGCGCAGGCGATCCTGCAAGGCAAGACGTCCGATCTCGGCGACAGCCGCGACTACGCGAGCCGCGTCGCGGCAAGTCTCGGCGAACAATGGGCGGGTCTCGGCGATGCGCTCTTCCAGCGTCCGCTCGACCAGACCTGGGACGTCGTGCTGAAGCCTGCATCGGCGAGTTTGAACGAGACGTGGCGCGCATCGGTGGTCGCGGCCTGGAACAGGTCGTTCGGCGGCCGCTATCCGTTCGCGGATTCGGACAACGACGCGTCGCTGCCCGAAATGGCGCGCTTCCTGCGCGCGGACAGCGGTGTGATCGCGCAGTTCGTCGCGACGCAGCTCGCCGGCATTCTGGAGCGCCAGGGCGACCAGTGGGTCGTCGCCCAGGGCGCGACGCGAAACACGCTGGCCGTCGATCCCGAATTCGTGCGCGCGCTCAATCGCCTCACGCGCGTGTCGCACGTGCTGTTTCCGAACGGCGACGCGGGCGTGCGCTACGAGTTGCGCGCGGTCTCGACGCCCGGCATCACCGACATGAAGTTCAAACTCTCGGGCCGCGAACTGCATTACTTCAACCAGAAGGAAGAGTGGACGCCATTCATCTGGCCGGGCGATGCGCTGGAGAACAACGCGCACGTCGAATGGCAGACGGAAAACGCGGGCGTTCGCTCGGACCTCGATTTCGCGGGGCGCTTCGGCCTGATCCGGTTGCTCGAACGCGCGGTCGTCACGCAGCAGGATGGCGCGCGTTACGTGCTCAGGTGGACGCCGGGCGCATCGTCCGTGGTTCAGGAGGAGCGTGCGAAGGCGAGGCAGCCGGCGAGCGCACCGGCCGCGCCGCCGCATCCGCGCAACGTCAAGGACGACTGGAGCGCGGACGCGGCGGCGACGATCGTGTCCGTCGCGGAGGCGAATCCGGCGTCGAGCAGCCGCGCGACTTCCAGAGATGAAACGCCGCCGCGCGCGCCGCAAAAGCCGCTCGCGTTGCAGGTGCAGTTGCGCAGCGAAGCGGGCGCCGGTCCGCTCGACGCGCTGCAACTGCGCCACTTCACCTTGCCGTCGCGCATCTTCCTGAGCGGCGCCGTCGCGAAGGGCGCGCCGGGTCAAGGGCCCAATCCGCCGCCGCTGCCCCCAGCGGCAATCGAAGCGGCGAAGCATGCCGCAATGCCCTTGCCGCGTAACGCCGCGCCGGAGTTCGAATGAATCTTTTCTCCACTTTTCTCAAGTCACTGTTCGGCGCGCGCGATCCGGACGATCTGATGCGCGAGCGCATCGGCTCGTGGTCCGCATGGCTGGAGCCGCTTCCCGGCGCGGGCGGCATCGGCCGCGATCCGGGCTACGAAGACGCGTTCTTCGCGATCAAGGACGAACTCGCGAAGCTCTCCGGCATCGACGATGCGCTGGTCGCGCGCTCCTGCGAGCAGTTGCTCAAGGAGACCGGCAAGGATTTGCGGCTCGCCGCTTACTACGCGTTCGCGCGGCTTCGGCAGGACGGAACGGCGGGTTTCGCCGATGGCCTCGAACTGACCGCCGCGCTCGTCGAGCGCTTTGGCGAGGCGTTGCTGCCCGCGCGTCCGGAAGCGAAGAAGGGCGCGCTCGACTGGCTCGCGACGTCGCGCATGATCGATCAGCTGGCGGGCGTCGATGCAAACGCTTCGGGCGATTCGCACGCGTCGTTCGCGCCCGCCGATCTCGAACGCGCGATGGCGGCGCTGAATCTGCTCGTCACCCGCACGAGCGAGTGGACCGAAGCCGCGCGTCCGAACCTTCAGCCGCTCATTTCGCGCTTTGAGTCGGATACGCAGCCGGTGCAGCCGTCGTCGAGCGCGCCCGCCGCGCCGCTTTCGAGCGCGCAAGGCGGCGCGGCGCCGATCGCCTCGTCACGCGATCTGCTCGACCAGACGCGCACGATGGCGCTGTATCTGCGCGCGCAGGAAAACGGCTATCTGCCGGCCGCGCGTCTGGTTCGCTGCGTGCGCTGGGATACCGTCCACGATCTGCCGCCCGCCGATGCTCAATCGCGTACCCGTCTGCCCCCGCCGCGCGCCGAGCTGCGGCAGCAGTTTCGGCGCCTCGTGCTGCAAAAGCAGTGGCACGAGTTGCTGGAGCGCGTCGAGGGCGCGTTCACCGAGGGCGCGAATCATCTCTGGTTCGACCTGCAATTCTTCCAGCACACCGCGCTCGATCACGCGGGCGGGCCGTACACCGAATGGCGCGACGTGCTGCGCACCGATTTCGCGCTGCTGCTCGAACGCCTGAACGGCATCGAACGCCTTGCGTACAGCGACGGCACGCCTTTCGCCGACGACACCACGCTGGACTGGATCGCGCGTCACGCCGTGGTGCGCGATCTGGAAGCGGGCGAGACGCTCGCGCCGCTGCCGGTGTCGGGCGACGAAGACGGTGCGAACGGCTGGGTCGAGATGGAGGCGCAGGCGCGCGATCTTCTCGCGAGCCAGGGGCTTGATGCAGCCTACGCGTGGCTCGCGACGCTGCCCGGCATCCAGTCGGATCGGCAGCGGTTCTTGCAGCGCTGGCTGATGGCGCGCGTCGCCGACCACGGCGGCAAGCCCGACATCGCGCTGCATCTGCTGACCGACCTGAACGACTCGACCGGTCACTTCGGCCTCGCGCGCTGGGAACCGGCGTTGACCTTCGAGGTGAAACATCACCTGCTGCGCGTGCTGAAGGCCGCGATGACGCGTAAAGATGCCGACAAACCCGCGCTCACCCGCCGCGCCGAACAGTTGCAGGGCGAACTGACCGTGCTCGATCCCGCGCGCGCCGTGGCGCTGTAATCGAAGAAGAAACCATCATGGACGATTCCATCCTGCGCTACTACGAAGCCGAGATGCGCTATCTGAGCGAGGCCGGCAAGGAATTCGCCGAGACGCATCCGGACCGCGCGCGCATGCTGAACATGGATCGCGTCGGCGATCGCGATCCGTATGTCGAGCGCCTCTTCGAGGGCTTCGCGTTCCTCACGGGACGAGTGCGCCAGAAGCTCGACGACGAATTGCCCGAGCTGACCGAAGGGCTCGTCAGCCTGCTTTGGCCGCACTATCTGCGCATGATTCCGTCGCTGTCGATCCTCGAAATGACGCCCGCGCTCGAGACTTTGCAGCAGACCGAGATCGTGCCCGCCGGTCTATCCGTGCGTTCCGGCAGAGTGGGCGCGAGCGGCGTTCAGTGCCTCTACCGGACGACGCAATCCGTCACGCTGATGCCGATCCGCCTGACCGATGCCGCGCCGTCCGTGCGTCACGACGGGCGCTCGGTCATCCGCATGAGCTTCGAAATCGACCGCTCGGCGCGTCGCGAATCGCTCGATCTGTCGCGCATCCGGCTGTATCTGAACGCCGATCTGCCGGTTGCGTTCGCCCTGCATCTCGCGCTGACGTGGCAGGTGCAGTCCGTCTCCTGGCGCATTCCCGGCGTGCGCGACGGCGCGGCTACGGTTATCGACAACGCGCGGCTGGAAGCGGCCGGTTTCGCGGCCGACGAACGTTTGTGGCCCAAGGCCGACGTCGCGTTTTCCGGCTATCAGTTGCTGCTCGAATACTTCACGTTTCGCGAGAAGTTCCTGTTTGTCGATCTGCGTGGCCTGAGCATCGATGCGTTGCCCGTCGATGCGTGGAGCTTCGAGGTCGAAGTGCTGCTGAAGGAGAGCTATCCGGCCGACCTGCGCTTCACGGCGGCGAACGTGCGGCTCTTCTGCACGCCGATCATCAACCTGTTCGAACTCGACGCCGAACCGGTGCGCATCAATCATCACGACACCGAGTATCGCGTGAAGCCGATGCATCATCACGGCAGTTTCGTCGAGACGTATTCGGTGGAAGCCGTCGATTCGTTCGATCACGAAACCGCCGAGCGCTTCGAATACGTGCCGTTTTCGACGTTCCGGCATCGCGGCGGCATGCTGCGTCACGAAGCGCCGGAACGGTACTTTCACACACGCGTGCGGCAGGGCGCCAAGGGGCTCTTCGATACGTGGATCATCCTCGGCGGCCACGCGTGGGAAGCGATGCAGGACCTGCCCGAGGAAACGCTGTCGCTGCGCGTGACGGGCACGAACGGCATGCTGCCGCGCAAGGGTCTGCGCGAGGCGAGCATCGACGATCTGGTGGAAAGCGCGCCGAACGTCGCGCAGGTGCGCAATCTCACCGCGCCGACGCTGCCGGTCTATCCGCCTCTCAACGATCGTTTCCAGTGGCGCGTGCTGTCGCATCTCGCGCCGAACTTTCTGTCGCTGATGGACGCCGAAGTCTTGCGCGGCGCGCTCGCGCTCTACGACTGGACGAACGACGAGATGAACCGCCGCCGTCTCGCCGGCATTCAGCACGTCGCGCAGAAGCTGTCGCGTCGCGTGATCCGCGGAGGCGTCGAACGCGGCGTGCTGATCGAAGTGACGCTCGACAGTCACGCGTTCGCGGGCGAGGGCGATGTCTATCTGTTCGGCGAACTGCTGCATCGGTTCTTCGCGCTCTACGCCGAGATCAACCTCTTCACGCAACTGACGATCGTGAGCCTGCCGACCGGCGAGCGCGTCGAATGGGCAGCGAGCCACGCGGAGCGCTCGCCGCTATGAACGCGCCCAAAACGATCGACGGCATCGCGCCGCTCGTGTTCGCGCGCGCGTCGCGGATGAACTTCTTCCAGCTCTGTCAGTTGCTCGAACGCATCGCGCCGCAGCGCGACGGTCTCGGCACACGCGATACGCCCGCCGGCGAGCCCGTGCGCTTCCGGCCATTCCCGAAGGTGGGCTTTCCGGGCACCGAACTCGCGGCAGTCGAATACGACGATGAGCGGCCCCATCGCCCGCCATCGGTTCGCACGACGTTTCTCGGGCTGTACGGCGTGAACGCGGCGATGCCGCCGCATCTGATCGACGACATCGTGTTGCGGCGCGAAGGGCACGAGGAGGTCATGGCCTTTCTCGACGTGTTCAATCACCGGATCGCGACGCTTTTTTATCGCGCGTGGCGCAAGTACCGTTATGCGGCGGGCTTCGAGCGCGGCGGCAATGATCCGATGTCGCGCAATCTGCTGTGTCTTGCGGGCTTCGGTCTCGGCGACAAGGCCGAAGGCGCCGGACTGCCGTCCGTGCGCGTGCTCGGCTTGCTCGGACTGCTCACGCAACGCACGCGCACGGCGGAGGGGCTCGCGGGGATCGTCGCGCTGGCGGTGCCGGGCGCGGGCGTGAAGGTCGACGAGCGCTTTCCGGTGTGGGTTCACGTCGACGATCGGCCTCGGCTGGGCTCGGGCGCGCATTCCTCGGACGAAGCGGGTTTGAGTCGCGGACATGTGCTCGGACGGCGTGTTATCGATCGCGGCGGCGCGGTGCGCGTCACGCTGTCGCCCGCGACGGCCGCGCAGGCGCAAGGGCTCTTGCCCGGCGCGCCGCATTATCGCGAAATGATGAGCCTGCTGCGCGTGTATCTCGGAACGAAGGCGGACGTGGTGGTGCGCATGGAAGTGTCGGCGGCGATTGCGCCGTTGTTGAGGCTTGGCGGCACGCGCGAAGAAAGCGCGCCCGGCGCACGGCTTGCCTGGACGACGTTGTTGAAACCCGTCGGCAATCGCGTCATCACGATCCCGCTCGGCCGATACGAGGCGATTCCCACGCCGACGGCCGCGAGACGCGCCGTGTCCGGCCACCCTGCATAAACTGGAGTTTGCATGCGAGCAGTTTCACTAGTCACGACCATCGCCGCGAGCCTGATCCTGAGCGCATGCGGCGCCTGGCAATCGGTGTCCGATACGACGTCGGACGCTTATCAGGCGGTGTTCTACAAGCAGGTCAAGACACTGAACCTCGATCTCACCGCGCGCGCGTCGCTCAATCCGGATGAGGCGGATCGTCCCGTGTCGGTGGCGGTGCGGGTTTATCAGTTGAAGGACCGCAAATCCTTCGATGCCGCTTCCTACGACGATCTCCTCAAGAACGATCGCGTGGTGCTCGGCGCCGATTTGCAGGACAGCGCGGGCGTCGTCGTCAATCCGGGAAGCGCGGCGAGCGTCTCGCAACCGATGCGCGCGGACACCGAATACGTGGCGATCGTCGCGTTCTTCCGGGACGTGCGAAGCGAGCATGACTGGCGTCGCGTGATTGCGAAGAAGTCGATGCCGGCCGACAAGCCGTTGAAGTTCGATCTCGTCGATCGCGAACTAGTGGCCGTCGCCGATGTGCCGCGCACGCGTCCGGCGCGTTGAGCGCTAACGCCGGCGAACGAAGGCTTACGGTCAGGCGTCGTCGAGCTTGACGTCGAAGCCGCGCTGCACGCCGGGGCGCGCGAACAGCGCCTCGTACCAGCGCTTCACGTTCGGGAAATCGTCGAGCGAAACCTGATGGCGCTCGTGGCGCCACGCCCAGCCGAGAATCGCGAAATCGGCCACCGACAGCGCGCCCGCCACGTATTCCACTTCCGCGAGACGGCGGTCGAGCACGCCATAAAGGCGGCGCGTTTCGTCCGAATAGCGTTTGAGGCCGTAGCGCCGGTCGCTTTCCGCTTCGACCAGGCGGAAGTGATGCACCTGTCCCGGCATCGGACCGAAGCCGCCCATTTGCCACATCAGCCATTCGAGCACAGGCACGCGCTCGCGCAGGCTCGCTGGCAGGAACCTGCCGGTCTTCTCGCCGAGATAGAGCAGGATCGCGCCCGATTCGAAGACGCTGATCGGCTGACCGTCGGGGCCGTTCGGATCGACGATCGCGGGAATGCGGTTGTTCGGACTGATGCGCAGGAACTCGGGCGCGTGTTGCTCGCCCTTCGAGATGTTCACGGTTTTGACCATGTACGGCAGTTCCATTTCTTCGAGCGCGACGCTGATCTTGCGGCCGTTCGGCGTGTTCCAGGTGTGCAGGGCGATGGTCATGGCGGTGAGGTGAAATCGAAATGATGTTCTGCGATCTTGCGCTTGCTGCAAGGTTCACATCACACGATACCTCATCCGGCTCCCTTCGCCTGCAGGGGCTTCGCCCCGTCCCAAGCGGGGTGTTTCGCCGGCGCCGGATCGCCCAGAGTACGGGCATGGCAAGTCTGCGTGAACGCCCGGAGGACATCGCTCATGTCACATTCGTTCGATCCAGCGAGTGCATCGCCGTACTATGGTTTCGTGTGGGTGGACCTGACGCGTCACGCTGAAGCGTCGCTCGCCGAAACGCTCGACGGCGCATTCGACATTCACTTCGTCGACGATCCGGAGGACGTGTCGAACGCGATAGCGAGCCGTAGGCCGGCATTCGTCTGTTTCGAGTTCGACGAGCCGAGCGCGCAGGGCATCGATGCGCTCACGCGCGTGCGTCGCGAGCATCCGGCGCTGCCGGTCCTCGTGATCGCGGGACGCAATTCGATGTCGATCGCGATCTGGGCGATGCGCCTGCGCGTGTGGAATTTTCTGGTGAAGCCCGTGCCGTTGCGCGAACTGTGCAGCAGCATCCTCACGCTCGCAGCGCTCACAAGGGACGGTGTGCCGCAGCGTCCGCGTGCTTCGCTTATCGCAAGCGGTTGAGCGCGACGGTTGAGCACGACGCGACAGACTATAATTGCGCTTCGATCGCGGCCTTGTCGATTACCGACCAAACCTGCGCGATCTTTGCGCCGCGAAACAGATAGAACACATTTTCCGCGAAGGCGATCCGTTTGCCGTCGATTCGCAATCCGAGGAAATTGTGTCGGGGCGTGCAGTCGAACCGCAGACGGCTCGCGAGCACAGGCGGTTGGTTCGCGAGCAATTCGATTTCGAAGCGCAAGTCGGGGATGTCGAAAACATCCTTTTCCAGCATGTCACGATAGCCTGACAGACCGATCGGCCGGCCGTTGTGACCGACGTCGTCCTCGACAAACTGACCGAGCGACGCCCAATCGCGCTTGTTCAGGCAATCGAGGTAGCGCCGATAGATAGTGCTCAGGTCCAGCTCGCTCATGCTCGTCTCCTTATCGACTGACGGATCAGGTTAATCGCGATCGTAGACGAACCGCGAGACAGGCAACGCCTGGCGACTTTTTCATGGCCGCTGTCTGCAAGATGTAGTAGCCTAAAAGAGACCGACGACTTACGATCGGCATGGTTGCTTTCAGGCCGATGGTGCGTGTGCCCGCGCACATCGCCGTCCGGCGTCCACCATTCATTTCCCGGTTCCATTACTCATCTGCTTCTGCATCACTCGCGGAAGGACGTCGGGTTTCGGGCATCGACAACTACGACAGGAACCGTCTACGGAAAGCGCCCCTGCTGGCGCAATTCGACGGTTCGTCAGGAGAAAAACGCTTGGACCGAATCGGTTTTGCGCTCATGGTAGCGCTGCTACGGCTTTTCGCCGTGCTTCCTTATGGCCTGGTCGCAAGACTCGGCAGCGCCCTCGGGGCCGCCTTGTACCGGATTCCAAGCCGCCGCAAACATATTGTCCTCGTCAATCTGCGCCTCTGTTTCCCGACCAAGACCGAACGCGAATACGACGAACTCGCGAGGAATCACTTTCGCCATGTCGTGCGCAGCTATCTCGAACGAGGCATCCAGTGGTTCGGCAGCGCGCAGTCGATGAAAGGGCTCGTCGAGATCGACAGCGCGATCGATCTTCACGACAAGAATGCTCCGCCTACCATTTTCATGGGCTTTCACTTCGTGGCTATTGAAGTCGGCTGCATCGTGTATTCGACGAGCCAGCCTGCCGCCTCGTTGTACACACGCATGTCGAACGTGCGCATGTGCGACCTCGCAAAACGGCAGCGCGGCAGGTTCGGTGCAGAGATGATCGAACGCTCGACGAGTGCGAGAAAGATCGTCGCAACACTGCGTTCGGGCAAGCCTGTCATGCTCGCGGCGGACATGGATCACGGCATCGACAACTCGGTGTTCGTCCCTTTCTTCGGCGTTCCCGCCTGCACGCTCACGTCCGTTGCGCGACTTGCAAGGCTTGGCCGCGCGCGGGTGGTGCCGTTCGTGACCGAGGTGTTGCCGGATTATCGCGGATACAAGTTGACGGTCTTCGCGCCGCTGGAGGATTTTCCGTCGGGAAGCGATACGGTCGATACGCGTCGAATGAATGCGTTTCTCGAGACGCAAGTCCTCAAGAATCCGGATCAGTACTATTGGGTGCATCGACGCTTCAAGCATCGGCCGGCGGGCGTGGCGGGCGTGTATTGATCGTGTAGTGCTATCGTGACGGCTCCCCACGCGTTACTTCGCCCGGGCGATACACGGAGACATCACGATGCAACTAGCCGAATCGAAAACGCTCAGCATCGCGATCCTGCACAGTCCGCAGGACGTGTATGACTTCATGTCGCAGCCTGCGTCGTTCGCGCGCTGGGCATCGGGTCTGGGCAAGCCGCTCGGCAACGAAGGAACCGTCTGGCGTTTCGAAGGCGAGAACGGTCCGGTCATTGTTCGCTTCACTGAACGCAACGCATACGGCGTACTCGATCACGCTGTCGAGTTGCCCGACGGCACCGAAGTCCACGTGCCGATGCGCACGGTTGCGAACGGCACGGGCACGGAAGTGCTGTTCGCGCTGTTTCGCGTACCGGGGATGAGCGACGACAAATTCGCCGCCGATGCGCAATGGATCTCCCGCGATCTGAATACGCTGAAAGCGCTGCTCGAAGCGAAGTGACGTGGCGCTCCGTGTCGGTGGGAGCCCGCGTTCGCAGCGGTCACTGCTCGAAACCCGGCAGGGAAAGACAACGTTCCTGAGAATGTAGGCCAATGCGGAGGAATATTTCGTGCAATGCCGTCATCATCCTGCGACCGTGCAGTCACGCTCGACAAAGCCTCTGTTCTTCCAACATCACCGGACGATACGCGTTGCCATCCTCGCGCTGTTTCTCTCGGCGACAGGCGCGAGCGCGTTCGCTGCGGGACCGCTTCCTCAAGGCGGGCAGTTCGTCGCGGGCGCGGGTTCGATCGCGACGCGCAGCAACGGCGTCGACATCACGCAGAGCACGCCGCGCGCCGTGATCGACTGGCGCGGCTTCTCGATCGGCAACGGCAACACCGTCAACGTCAACAACGGCACGGGCGCGACGTTGAGTCGCGTGACCGGCACCGATCGTTCGCTGATCAACGGCCAACTCGTTGCCACGGGTAGCTTTTATCTCATCAACCCGCAAGGCGTCGTGGTGGGACCGAGCGGCATCGTGACCACGGGCGGCCGCTTCGTTGCGTCGACGCTCGACATCGGCAACGACAACTTCATGAACGGCGGCCCGCTCAGTCTTGCCGGTTCGAGCGATGGCGTCGTCGTCAATCTGGGCAAGATCAGTTCGACCGGCGGCGACGTCTTTCTCATCTCCCGCAAACTCGTCGAGAACGATGGCAGCATCAATGCGCCGACGGGATCGGCGGAACTCGCCACGGGCAATCAGGTGTTGTTGAGAGACTCGGCAAGGGGCCCGCAGGTCTTCGTCCAGCCAGGTACGCGTGGCGATGTCGTGAACAAGGGCAGCATCGAGGCCGCGCAGATCGACCTGCGCGCCGCCGATGGCAACGTCTTCGCGCTCGCGGGCCGTAACGGCGATGTGCGCGCGACCGGCACCGAGACGCGCGATGGCAAAGTGTGGCTCGTCGCCGACCGCGGCACGGCGCACGTGCATTCGGGCGTCGAGGCGTCGGATGCGAATGGAAACGGCGGCACGGTGATCACGACCGGCAACACGCTGCATCTCGACGACGCCGTGATCGATGCGGCGCTATGGAACGTCAGCACGCCCGAATTCAACGCCGGGCCGCTGAACTCGGCCACGCTCGCACGCAATCTGTCGGGCGGCACGTCGATCACGGTGAACGCGACGGGCGCCAACAGCGCAAGCGGCAACATCAACTTCGGCGCGGCCGTGCGATGGACCGGCGATGCATCGCTGACGCTCAACGCGTTGCATGACGTGACGCTCGGCCCGCTCGCGACGCTTGCGAACACCGGCGCGGGCAATCTGATCTTGCGCGCCGATTCGCACGGCATCGACAACGGCGGCAGCGTCGTGAGTCGCGGCACCATCGACTGGTCGCGGGGAACGGGCGTCGTTTCCGCGCTCTATGACATGAACGGCACTTTCACGGCCGGAACGGTGAGAAGCAATCCGTCGTGGACCGCGGCGCCATTCAGCGGCCTGCTGTCGCAGTTCACCGCTTATCGGCTCATCAGTTCCAGAGCGGATATGGAGAAAGTGTCGAGCGATCTCTCGGGCGTGTATGCGCTCGCCAAGGACATCGATTTCTCGACGATGGGAACGCAGTTCAACGGCGTCGGCGGTCCAGGCAACGCAGCGTTCACCGGCCAGTTCGACGGCATGGGCCACGCGATTCGTCGCGTGAATCTTCAGGCTGCGGACGATTCGCAGATCAACCTCGGACTGTTCGCGACGATCGGTCCGACGGGCGTGGTGCGCAACCTGAGCGTCGAGAACGCATACGCCAATGGCTCCGTCTCGGGCCCGGTCGGCATCATCGCGGGCGTGAACCAAGGGCTCATCACCCACTCGCATACGTCCGGCGTGTCGGTGCAGTACTTTGCCGGGTCGGGCGCGGGCGGCTTCGTCGCACGCAACGACGGCACCATCGAGCGCTCGTCGAGCAGTGCGGGTTTCACGGGGCTGGAGGCACTCGGCGGACTCGCCGTCGTCAACAACGGCCTGATCGTCCAGTCGTTCGTGGATGGCGCGGCGAGCGGCGGTTCGCGTTCCAATGGCGGGCTCCTCGTCACCACGAACAACGGAACGATCGCGCAATCCTACGCGACGGGCGTCGCCTCGATGACTTACCTCGGCGGCCTCGTCGGGACCAACGACGGCACGATCAGCGAATCATTCGCCGCGTCGCCGCTGGACTCGCACGCTTATCCGCAAATCAAGGGCGGCATTGCTCTCAACAATGGCGGAACGATCGCGAACAACGTCTTCTGGGACGTGCAGACCAGCACCGCGACCGACGGGGTGTACAGCGGCACGCCGGCGCCTGCCGCAAACGGGCTCAGCACCGCTCAGATGAGCACGGCGTCGAGCTTCGGACCGACTTGGGACTTCAGCCCGACCGGAACCTGGGTGATGCCGGCCGGCGGAACGCATCCCGTCCTGCGGTGGCAACAAGCGGCGCAGTGAGTGTCGAGCGAGCGGGTTTTCCCTGATCCCGCTCGTGTCGATATGAACGGCGGCGCATCGTCGTAGGGATATGACCCACTTCTCCGTGAACGGAAACTCACCATGACAACCGGAACCATCCAGCTCCACCGTGTTTTGCGCGCTCCGCCCGAGCGCATCTATCGCGCCTTCCTCGAACCCGATGCAATCGCGAAATGGCTTCCTCCATACGGATTCACCTGTCAGGTTCACCACATGGAAGCCCGTGTCGGTGGCACGCACAAGATGTCCTTTCGCAACTTCAGCACGGGCCACGGCCATTCGTTCGGCGGCGAGTACATCGAACTGGTGCCGTCCGAGAAGATTCGCTACACGGACCGGTTCGACGACGCGAACCTGCCCGGCGAGATGCACGTCACGGTTTCACTGCGGCAGGTGTCCTGCGGAACCGAACTCTCGATCGTGCAAGAGGGCATACCCGAGGTCATTCCCGTGGAAATGTGCTACCTCGGCTGGCAGGAGTCGCTGGTTCAACTGGCAAGGCTCGTCGAGCCCGAGATTCCTGATTGAGCGGTCCGTCTGCCGAATCGCTGTTCGACGGATTGCGGAATGTTCGTCGGTGTGATGACGACCACCGACGACGAAGACCCGACCGCCGACGCCGGCAGCAGCTTGTGAAAGTGCATGACGTGGTGACACGCGGTGCGCATGTCCTGTCGCAAGTCGTGGTGCAACACCGCGCTCAGCTTTCCGTCATGCAGCAACTCGACGTTGTCGCGGTCCAGGTCGTGCCCGATGAAACATTTCGGTTTCTGGCCGATCGACTCGAGCGCGCGCAGTATCGCGACATTGCCGCCGCCCATCGAATACACCGCGACGATTTTCCGCCCTGAACCGACCGCTCGCCTGACGCGCTCTTCCGTCTGTACGTCGAGACCGTGACCGCCGCTCGCATCCACGAGCCTCAGCTTCGGATACCGCCGCCGCAACTCTTCGCGAAAGCTGATTTCGCGCTCTTCCTCGCCTCTGAAGCGCTCGTCACTCATCGTGATGAGGACGTCGCCGTCCCGGCGCGCGAGCCATTGACCGATGAGGTAAGCGGCTGTCGCGCCTGCCATCCGGTTGTCGAGTCCCGCGTAGGCCATGCGCGCCGACAGCGGTATGTCCGTGAAAATGGTGATCACGGGGACACCGCGTTGCTGCAACTGCGCGACAGCGCCGGCAACCTCGGGGACATCCCGCGCCTTGAGCAACACGCCGTGGCTGCCGCGTCGGCCAATCGACTTCAGCGCATCCACGACGTCCGCCGTCGTCATCGTGTCGTGCATCAGAAAGCGAGGCCGGAACACGGCCGGATGCAGGCCCGGCAGTTCCGACTCCAGCGCATCACGGATTTCGTCGGAAAACCGCCGCGGCGCTTCGACGACGACATCGACGACGAGCTTGCGTCCGCTCGTCGCCAACTGGAACTGCTGCTTCTCCAGTTCCTTGATCGCGTGCTGCACGCGCTGGCGCGTGTGCTCGCGGACGTGTTCCCGCCCGTTCAGGACGCGATCGACCGTCGCGAGCCCGAGCCCCGCCTGGAGCGCGATTTCCTTCATGAGGAATCGATGAGCCACGTCGACGGTCCCGGGTTGAGGTGTTTTTGAGGTTTTTATGGTAACGCAAGCGCGCGCGGGAGGGCTATCGTTGGAACCAGAACAGAAGGAGACACCATGAACGCCAGAGAACCCCAACGCAACTGGTACCGGGAGCAGGATTGTTCGCTCCGGGAATTCGTCTCTGCGCTTGAACCGCGTAGAGACGGCGACGGTCTGCGGTTTGCCGCCGAGACTGTCGATCACGTTCCGGTGTACGACTGCCGGGAACTTGGCGCGGCGCTCGACGATGCATCGCGACGCGCGGACCTCCAGGCTGAATGGGCGAACGTCCTGCACGCGGGCGCGGGCGTGCTGGTGTTCAAGCGCGTGTACACCGACACCGCACCGGTCGATGCAGCGACGGCGGTCTTCGAATCGATCATCCGCGAGGAGCGCGAAGCCGGGATCGCGGCCGCGGACCATTTCGCGAAGGCGGGCGCTAACGACCGCATCTGGAATGCGCAGGAAAAGCTTTGCCTGCGAGCGCCCTCGGTGTTTGCCAGCTACTTCGCCCGTCCGGCGCTCGTGGCGATGGCGGAAGCGTGGTTGGGTCCGCACTTCCAGGTGACGTCGCAGGTCAACGTCGTGCGCCCGGGCGGTCAGGCGCAGCAGGCGCACCGGGATTACCACCTCGGTTTTCAAACCGCGGGAGAGGCCGAGCGTTATCCCGCCCACGTTCACGCGATGTCGCCGTTTCTCACTTTGCAGGGGGCCGTGGCCCACACCGACATGCCCGTGGAAAGCGGTCCGACGAAGCTCCTGCCTTTCTCGCAGCGCTATGCCGAAGGCTATCTCGCCTGGCGTCGGCAGGACTTTCGCGATTACTTCGAGGCGCACTACGTCCAGTTGCCGCTCGAAAAAGGCGATGCCGTCTTTTTCAGTCCGGCGCTGTTCCACGCCGCTGGCGAGAATCGGACAACCTCGGTGCACCGCATGGCGAACCTCCTGCAGATTTCCTCCGCTTACGGCCGGGCGATGGAATCGCTGAACCGCACGAAGATGTGCGAGGTTCTTTATCCAGTCCTGCTCGACAGAATGCGGACGCAGCGCATCACGCCGGAAGAGGCCGACGCGGTGATCGCCTCGACGGCGGAAGGCTATCCGTTTCCGACGAATCTCGACAAGGACCCGCCGCAAGGCGGTCTTGCGCCGGAGAGTCAGCAGGGGCTCTTTCGCCGCGCGCTGACGGAGTCGTGGAGCGCAGACCGTTTCGCAGCCGCAGTTCGCGATCAGTCCGGGCGGCGCGAGGCATAGGGCGATCATCCGGAACGCGCCTCGACGAGTATCGCGTTATCCTGCTCGCTCTTCGCTCACGCAACGAAGGAGTATCGGATGGCACTGGCCTACGGTTTCGTCAAGGCTCGAATCGTTTCGCCGCCCGTGCTGAAGGCGACTCGCCGGCAGCATGAAACGCAGTATCACCAGCACTTCGGTGTGCTCGTCGATGGCGCGCAATGGGACGTCGCGGTCAACGTCGGCACCAACGACGACGACGACCTGCTGAAGTACAAGCTCGTCTACGACTTCCGCCACCCGGTCATCCAGACGCTCGGACAGACGAGCGCCGGATCGCATCCGCTGACGGGCACGGCCGCATTGCCCGCGATCGACTTCATCCGCAGCGACATCCTCTCGACGACCGGCAACTGGCGCAACAGCGACGTGATGGACGGCTCGGAATTCCCGGAGCCTGCGGCGTCGCTGTACCGGCTGTTGCTTCGCGCCCAGCAGCATCAGTCCGACGTGTATGTGTTCGGCCGCTTCTACGCCGAAGGCAACGGCATCCACGACACGCACATGAACCAGGGTTCGACGGGCAGTTTTATCCACCGTCCGGGCGACGACTCCAACGATCACAACGACATCTGGCAGGACGGCTGTCTTTTGGCGGACCTCGGCGAGCCCGAATGGGCCGCGTACTTCGCCGCGTTCAACAAGCAACTGGTGCCGACCGACGATCTCGGCAACCCGCTGCCCAACGCCCAGCCGATCTGATCGTGCTACGGATCCTCGAAACCTGGGCGAAAAAAAGCCCGGCCGTGCGTCGTGGCCGGGCTTTTCGTACAGCGAGACGCCGTTTACTGCGGCTGGCCCTTGTCGTTGGTGCCGAGCGCCGATGCTGCCTTCGCCGCCGATGCACCCTTCAGGTGCGCGGCCTTGTTCTCTTGATGCAGCGTCGTGCCGCCCGTGCCCTTCTTGTGCTTCACGTGCGGGCCCGATGCCGCCATGCCCGAATCGGGGCCTTCGGCCTTGCCGCCATCCGAGTTCGAGCCGCCGCCCGCGCCTTGCGCGAACACCGGCGCGGAGAGTGCAAATGCCAGCATGCCGACTACTGCCAACTTGTTCGTTTGTTTCATCTGAAACTCCTGTTATTGAGCGGGTAGGGCCTTCGGATACGAGACACGCGCGGCACGTGCGGCCGTTGTGCCAGGCTGTCGTGACACGCTTTCGCGCCATTCACTTCGATTACACGACGTTCCATCAACGCGTGACTGTACACAAAAGTTGACAGATTTATCGGCGTGCCCGGATTGCGCCTACTTTTTCGCCATTTCCGGACGAGCGTTCGCCACAGGCGTTTCCCAGCCGCCGCCGAGCGCGCGGAACAGGTTGACCTGATCGAGCGCGACCTGGCCTTCCGCCGCCGCGAGCTGCGAATTGGTCGTGGTGAGCGTGCGCGTCGCGTCGAGGTCGGCGATGAAGGACTCGCGCCCAGCGACATAGAAGCGGTGCGTCTCGCTCGCGGACTGCGCCGCCGACTTCTGCGCCGCGCGCAGCGACTCCATGCGCTCGTAGTCGGCGGCGTAGGTCGCGAGGCTCGTCTGCGTTTCGCGCAGCGCGTTGAGCACGACGCTGTCGAAGCGGGCGAGCGCGACGTCCGCGCCGGCCCGCGCCTCGCGCACGCGGCCGCGCGCGCCGTTCGCGGGAAACGTCCAGCTGATGAGCGGCCCGAATCCCCAGCGCTGCGTTTCCGGCTTGCCGAGATCCGCCGCGACGCCCGTCACCCCGACCGAAGCGCCGATGGCGACGGTCGGATAGAGCGCGCCGGTCGCGACGCCGATGCGCGCCGTCGATGCCGCGAGCCGCCGTTCGGCCTCGCGCACGTCGGGGCGGCGGCGCAGGAGCGCGGCGCCGTCGCCGACCGGCAACGCGTTTTTGATGCGCGGCGTCTCGTGGCACGCGAGCACCGCTTTCGGCAGGTCGGCGGGGGCGCGCGCGAGCAACATCGCGAGGCGGTATTGCGCGATCCGGCGGCGTGCCCGATAGCGCGGAATATCGGCGGTGAGGGTTTCGACCTGCGTCTGGCCGCGCGTGACGTCGGGCGTGTTCCCGCGACCCGCGTCGCGCAGCCGGCGCGTGAGCACGACGCGCTGCTTTTGCAGCGCGAGCGACTGCTGCGCGATCGCCAGTTCCTCGGCGGCCGAGCAGCTCTCGACGTAGGCGCGCACGACGTCCGCGACCACCGTGATGCGCGCGAGATCGCTGGCGGCCTGCACGGCCTCGGTATCGGCGCCGGCCGCTTCGACGCCGCGTCTGAGCGTGCCGAACAGATCGATTTCATATGAGACGCTGAGGCCGATGTCGCCTTCGTTGACGACGGGCAGTTTTTCGAAGACCAGGAACTGCTCGCCCGATTCCTGCGCGCGCTTGACCGCCGCGTCGGCCTTGCCCGAGAAGCCGCCTTGCGCCTCCGCGACGCCGAGCGCCTCGCGCGAGCGCGCGAGGTTCGCCGCCGCGACGCGCAAATCGGCGTTCGATTTCAGCGCGTCCTGCACGAGGCCGTCGAGGGCCGGATCGTCGTAGAGACGCCACCAGTATTGCGGCACCGCCTGATGGCCGACGAGCGCGTCGCCCGCGCCGTCGAGCGGCGCGTTCGCGAGCGGCGCGTTGACCACGGCGTCCTTGGGCAGCGAATAGTCCGGACCCACCGTGATGCACGCGGCGAGCGCGCAGACGGCCGGCAGGAGGGCGAGGGTGAGCGCGCGCGGCGTTTTCATCGCTTGATTTCCGTCGACGGCTGCGCGGCGGAAGCGGCCGGAACCGTGGAAGCGCCCGAAGCAATCGGCACACTGGACGCCGCGCGCTGCGGCCCGAGCGACGGCGCGAGCCCGCGCACCGAGACCGTCGCCGTGCGCCCGGCGATCATGCGGAAGTCGGCGGGCACTTCGTCGAGCGCGATGCGCACCGGAATCCGTTGCGCGAGCCGCACCCAGCTGAACGCCGGATTCACGTTCGGCAGGAGATTCGTGCCCTGCGTGCGGTCGCGGTCCTCGATACCCGCCGCGATGCTCTGCACGTGCCCACGCAGCACGCCCGGCTCGCCCATGACCTCGATGTCGACCGGCTGGCCGATGTCGATGCCGCGCAGCTTCGTTTCCTCGAAGTATCCGTCGACGCGAAACGAATGCATGTCGACCACCGACAGCACCGGCCGGCTCGCCGCCACGTATTCGCCGGTGCGCGGCGCGCGGTCGTTCAGATAGCCGTCGACCGGGCTCACGATCACCGTGCGCGCGAGATTCAGGCGCGCGGTATCGATGGCGACTTCGGCGTCGGCGACCGCGGCTTCCGCCTGCTGCACGCGCGAACGCGTTTCCTCCGCTGCCTCGCGCGCGACCAGATCGCCGAGCGCGCGGTTGCGCGCGTCCTCGCGGCGCGCCTGATCGAGCGTCGCGCGGCGCTGCTGCGCGGTCGCCTGCGCCTGACGCAGCGTCAGCGCGTAGCGCGCCTGGTCGATCACGAAGAGCGTCTGGCCTTGCTTGACCGGCTGGTTGTCGACGACATCGACCTGCACGATCAGTCCGCCGACGTCCGGCGCGACCTGCACGACATCGGCGCGCACGTGGCCGTCGCGCGTCCACGGCGAAAACATGTAATAGCCGACGAGCCGCCACAGCACGAAGCACGCGACGGCCACGACGACGAGCGTCAGGAGAATCTGTCCAACGGAGAACCAGGTTTTTTTCACGTCATGAACCGATGGGAAAGAACGACGACAGCACCGAGCACGAGCACGTAAATGCCCAGATCGAAGATCGACCGGTGCCAGACGAAGCGATAAAAGCCGACGCGCGCGAGCACCGTGCGGATCGCGAGATTCACGAGATACGCGACGAGCATCAGCACGAGAATGGCCGGCACGAAGACGCCGAAGATGTCGATTTCGCCGATCATCGGACGGACTCCGCGCGGGTAAGGTGAAGGAACGTCATGCCGCAGCCTCCTGCGCCGGACCGGTCACGCCGCTCGTCTGCGGAAAGAGTGACAGCCGGATGCCGACGAGCGCGTGCAACGCGTCGCGCAACGGGCGCGCGGGCAGCGAAGCGGCGGGCGCGGGCTGACCTTCGGCAAGCGGCTCGTCGCCGCCGCCGTTTGCCGTCGACACGCGCGCGAGCGCTGCGTCGATGGCCGTTTGCAGGCTCGCCGGCACGGGCTGGCGCTCGCGCCGCGCGACGCAGCGGTTGTAGTGATCGCGGACGCCGTCGAGCACCGTATCGATCGACGCGCTCACGTCGTCGCCCGTGCGGCGCCGCGCGCGCGTGAGATCGAGCGCGTTGAACGCGACCCGCAAATCGCGAAAGCTCTCGATCGACGGATGACGATGGTCGTCGGTGGCGGCAAGGCGCGGGATCAGTTGCATCAGGCGGTCGAGCATGCGTGCGGCGAGATTGCGCTGATCGCCGTCGGGCGGCGTGGCCGTGCTCAGCACCACGTCCTGCCAGCTCGATCGCATCAGGCGCGCCGCCGCGAGTTCCGCGCCGAAGGGGCGCGTCATGCGCGTCCAGATGAACGCGAAGAGCAGGCCCGCCGGACCCGCCAGATTGCTGTTCAGGAAGGTCAGGAAATTGGCCTCGTAGGCGCTCTGTATGCTGATGAACGAGGCCGTGTTGACGGCGACGAGCATCGTCGCGAGATTGAACTGCGGGCGCGGAATCAGCGTGCCGACGATCAGGAACGGCACCGAGAACATCACGACGAGCATCGCGAAATCGTGCACGTTCGGAAGGATCACGAAGAGGTAGAGTCCCGCGAGCACCACGCTCACGCAGGTCCAGACGAAGAACGCGAAGACTTGCGGCGCGGGTTCGTCGAGCGCGGCGAAGAAGCAGCACGCGACCGCCGCGAGCGAGACGGCCGCGGCGCCGTCGTTCCAGCCGGAGCTGATCCACAGGCTCGACGCGACGAAGATCGCGCCGACCGCCGAGCCCGCCGAGAAGATCAGCATGCCGCGATCGAAATAGCGCGCCGAGCCGCCGAGCCGCCAATGCCTGAAGCGCGGCCGCCAGGCGCCTTTCTCGCGCGCGATCAGGATGCGCAGCGCGCGGCAGTCCTGCCAGACGTCGACGACTTGCTTCAGGCGCCACAACGCGTTCGACAGGAGCGCGCCTTCCCAGGTCGCGAGTTCGGCGGCCGCCGGTTCCAGCGTCGCGATGCGCTCGCGCAGACGGTCGGCTTCGCGCTCGGCCGCGTCGTTGTCGGCGAGCGGCGCGTCGAACCATCCGACGACATCGGCGAGCAGGGTCGCGAGGCCCGCCGGACGCGCCCTGGCGCCGCCGAGCAGCGCGATCAGCGGATCGGCGAGCGCGGAGACGATCGGCAGCAGCAACTGCATGCGTCCGCGCAGCGCGTGCGCGCGCACGAGGATGTCGGGCCGCGCGTGATCGTAGGCGAGCTGGCTCAGCAGGAATTCGAGCTGGTTGACGGTCGCGGCGAGCCGCTGGCGCGCCGCCGAGATCGGCTGACCCGCGATGCGGCCGGAAAGCGTCTCCTTGACGTAGAACGCGGCGTCGCGAAACCAGGCGTCGGTGCGCTCGACGAGCGACGGCGCAAGCCGGCTCGGAAACACCGCCCCGCCGACGACGCTCGCGCACACGATGCCGAGCAGGATTTCCTCGGTG
The DNA here is from genome assembly GCF_001544495.1 of Caballeronia telluris. Lineage (GTDB taxonomy): Bacteria > Pseudomonadota > Gammaproteobacteria > Burkholderiales > Burkholderiaceae > Caballeronia > Caballeronia telluris. The sequence continues at coordinate 102,690 of NZ_FCNZ02000006.1, read as the reverse complement.
CGCGTGATCGCGAGATCGAAGACGCCGGCCGGGTTCGTCACGGCGGGCAGCGCGATCAGCGGCAGCGTGTAGCCCGCGAGCATGAAGACGTAGCTGCGCGCGGTGCGGTCGGAAATGGCGAGATAGAGCAGCGTGCCCGTCCACAGCGCGACGACGAAGCTGAACAGATACGGCGATTCCACGAACGGCGGCACGAACAGCACCGCCGCCGAGGCGCCGAGCATCGTGCCGAGCGCGCGGTAGAGCGCCTTCGAACGCGTCGCGCCGACAAACGGATTCGACACGATGTAGACCGTCGCCATCGCCCAATAGGGTCGCGGCAGTTCTAGCCTGAGCGCGATATAGAGCGCCAGCATCGAGGCGGTGAAGGTCTTCAGCGAAAACAGCCAGTCGCGCGTGGACGGTAGCGTCATGGTGCGGTGTCCGGGCGCGTCGGATCGCGATGGGCGGGCTCGCGCGCGGGTTCCTGGGCCGGAGCGCGCCGGGGCGCGGCCACTCGCTTGGACCCGTTGAAGAGCGTCAACACCCGCAGCGTGGCTTCCAGATCGGCGCGGCTCACGCCTTCGAGCACTTCGCCGCGCAGCCCGGTCAGTTCCTTCTCGATGGTCGCGGTGATTGCGCGGCCTTCGTCGGTCAGCGAGATGGTTTTCGCGCGGCGGTCGTCGGGGTCTTCGTCGCGGCGCATCAGGCCGGCGGCGCACAACTGGTCGAGCAGGCGCACGAGCGACGGACCTTCGATGCCCACGTGGTCCGCGAGCGTCACCTGCCGCACGCCCGCGCCGAGCCTGCCGGCGATCAGGAGCGGCGCGGCACAGGCCTCGGAGACGTTGTAGGCGGCGAGCAGTCCGTGGCTCGCGCGCCGCCACTGGCGGGCGGCGGTCACGAGCGTACTGCTCACGGCGAGTCGCAGGGCGTCGAGATTTTGCATGGCGCGCATTATATTTTGAGACAAATTCGTTAGCAAGCTATCGAATGGACACGAACGGACGTGCTCGGGCCGCGATCACCACGGGCAACGCGGCGCGCATGCATCGCGACGCGCCGGACCGCGCCGCGGAACGCGTACCAGTCGGCGGTCGATCAGTCCACAAAGTCCGACGCCAGCGATGCGCTCTACTGGTTCGAATCGTCGTGGGACTACGACCCCGCGCCGCAATTCGGACGCTTCCGCGTGCGGCTCTACGCGTTGAATTTCGCCGACGATCGCGCGCTATGTGGAGATGCCGGAGCGGGCGAGCCGTCGTATGGACACCAGACGCTCGCCCATCCGGAGATGTGGAAGAAGTATCTTGCGGAGTTGATGGTGGAGGCGGGACAGTGGGCGACGCTACAGAAGTTGCTTGTGATAAAACGTCGTTCCGCAGAATTCGCCGTCAGGCATCAGCGCGTAATGCGGCACTTCGCCGACACGTTGCCACCCCGCACGCTCATACAGCCGTTCGGCATCGCCGCCGGTCACGGTATCGAGCACCAGCACGGACTTGTTCTCCTCGCGTGCCGCGCGTTCGGCCTCCGCCATCAGCAGCCGTCCGACTCCGCACCGCCGAGCCTGCCGATGCACCAGCATCTTTGCGATGTCCGCGCGATGCGGCTGGTTCTCCGGCTGCTTCGTGACGACTTGAACCGTACCGACGATCCGCCCGGTTCCGTCTTCGGCGACCAGCAGTACACGTTCCCCGCGCGCGACGCCTTCGGCGACCGTTTGCCAGAATGCCACGGCCTTCTCGCGGGAAATCGGCAGCATGAAGCTCACCGATGCGCCGCCTTCGACGCAGTCGGTGAGCACATCGGTCAGGTCTTCCACGCACGCTGCCGCTTCACTTGTGCCGACGCGGCGCACAGTCACGTTGTCGATCATCCGTTGGTCCGTTCATTGAGGGAGGGTGGGTGAGCGCCACCAGATAACGCGCGGCCTTCCTGGTGGGATTCCTGAAGGCGGTGGGGCAGTCCAGCCGCATCGCGAGGCAGTCGCCGGCTTCGAGCCGCCAGCGCGTTTCGCCGACCGTGATTTCCATCGCGCCTTCGAGTAGCCAGACCTGCTGGAAAATCTGGGCGTGGCGCGAACTGGTGTCGTAGTCGACGCGCCGGCCAGCGGGAAACCTGACCTCGACGAGCTGGATCGGCGAGCGTGCGGCAGGCGACAGGTGTCGCCGGATATGTTTCGACGCCGGATCGGTCCAGACCGGCTGTTCAGCTGCGCGAGAAACCGGCGATGGTTCGGCGGCCGGCGCGACGCTCTGTTCGAACAGCGAGGCGAGGGGCACCTTCAGCGCGGTCGCGAGTTTGTCGAGAACGGTCGCGGTGGGACTGCTCTGTCCGCGCTCGATGAGCGAGATGTTGGAGCGGCTCACTGCGCTGCGTTCGGCCAGCGCGTCGAGCGACCAGCCTTGCGCGTCTCGCAGTTCCCGCACGCGGCCCGCGATGATTGCATTGATTTCCATGCTGTCCAGTTTAATGGATTTCTTATCCAGTAAACTAGAAGAGACGCGTGGTTCTGTCAACGGAGGCACGGCCTGGTCGGCGCTGGTCCCGCCGGATCGCCTCACCTATACTCGATCCCGGACGAGCACTTCGCGAACCAGGAAGCGTCAGCGACCCAAGGAACTCCATGCTCAACGAATTCACGAAGACGGTCCTCGTGATCGTCGCCGGGCTTTTTCCTCTCATCAATCCGCCGGCCACGGCGCTCATCGTGCTCAGCATGGTGCCGCACGCGACGCTCGCCGAGCGCGGCGAAATCGCCCGGCGCATCTCGGTCAACAGCTTCGCGATCCTGCTCGCTTCGCTCTCGATCGGCGCGTATGTGCTGTCGTTCTTCGGGATCTCGATTCCGGTGCTGCGGGTCGCGGGCGGCGTCGTCATCGCGATGGCGGGCTGGAATCTCCTGCAAGCCCCCGACGACACGGAAGCCGAAGCCGCCGAAGTCGCGCCCGCGACCGATCGCACGGCGTCGCTGCGCGCCAAGTCGTTCTATCCGCTGACGTTGCCGATCACCGTCGGCCCGGGCGCCATCGCCGTGGCGATCGCGCTCGGCACCGGCTCGCCGCGTGCGGGACTGTTGCCGGTGCATATGGTCGGCGTGGGCGTCGCGCTCGTGATCCTGTGCACGAGCATCTACGTGCGCGTGCGCTTTTCCGGCCACCTCGAACGCCTGCTCGGCACCGTCGGCACGCAGGTCGCCATGCGCCTCTTCGCCTTCGTGATCTTCTGCATCGGCGTGCAGATTCTCTGGCTCGGCGTGTCCGAACTGATCGAAAGCGTGCGCCTGAAATGAAAAGCGGCGCCCCTCGGGGCGCCGCCTTCGACATCGCGCGTCAGGACTTCACTCGCCGTACACGTCGAAGTCGAAATACTTGCCGGCGATCTTCTTGTAGGTGCCGTCCTTGATCATCGCGGCGATGGCGCCGTCGAGCTTCTCCTTCAGGTCGGTGTCTTCGCGGCGCAAGCCGATCGCCGTGCCCGGCCCGAAGATCGCGCTGTCTTCCAGCGCGCCGCCCGCGAACGCGTACGGCTTGCCGCGCGGCGTGTCGAGAAAGCCGCGCTCGGCCTGCACCGCGTTTTGCAGCGACGCGTCGATGCGCCCCGTCAGCAAGTCCGCATAGACCTGGTCTTGGTCGGCATACGACACCACTTGCACGCCCTTCGCGCCCCAGTGTGCCTTCGCGTAGGTTTCCTGCATCGACCCCTGCTCGACGCCCACAGATTTGCCCGCAAGCGATTCCGCCGTCGGCTGGATCGCGGAACCCTTCTTCGCGACGAGGCGCGTCGGCACATGGAAGAGCTTGCTGCTGAACGCGATCTGCTTGACCCGCGCGGGCGTCATCGACATGGTCGAGAGCACGCCGTCGAACTTTTTCGCCTTGAGGCCGGGAATCATGCCGTCGAACGCGTTCTCGACCCACACGCATTTCGCGTTCAGGCGCCGGCACAGTTCGTTGCCGACGTCGATATCGAAGCCGACGAGCGTGCCGTCCGGCGCCTTCGATTCGAACGGCGGATAGCTCGCATCGACGCCGAAGCGGATCGTCGACCAGTCCTTCGCCTGAGCAAAGGTCGAAACGGAAACAGCAAGCATGGCACCCAGCAATAACGTCAACAGCCTCTTCACGATGGTCCTCGTTGGTTGAAAGAATGCGTCAAAACGAATGCGTCAAAACAAATGCCTTAGAACAAATGCGTCAGAGCGACTTGCGGAACGGCGCGCCGGAGTGCTCGCGCAGTTCGTTGAAGACGATCTTCGGCCACGCCTTCTGCGCGACTTCGATTTCGGAGATGTGCGAAGCGAGATACGTCGGCGCGTTCGATGCGTCGAGCGCCATGCGGCCCGCGTAGGCGTCGCTGAAGCGGCGCAGTTCGGCGGCGTCGTCGCAGGTCACCCAGCGCGACATGCGATAGCGCGCGGGCATGATGCGCACGTCGACCTTGTATTCCGCCGACAGTCGATGCGCCACCACTTCGAACTGAAGTTGCCCGACCGCGCCGAGGATGATCGAACCGCCGACGACCGGACGGAACACCTGAATCGCGCCTTCGTCGCCGAACTGGTTGAGCGCCTCGCCGAGCTGCTTCGCGCGCATCGGATCGACCACTTCGACGGTCTGGAAGATTTCCGGCGCGAAGAATGGCAGGCCGGTGAACTGGAGTTCCTCGCCTTCGGTGAGGGTGTCGCCGAGGCGCAGCGTGCCGTGATTCGGGATGCCGATGATGTCGCCCGGATACGCCTCGCTCACCGTTTCACGTCGCTGCGACAGGAACGTGACGACGTTGTTCGCGCGAAACGTCTTCGCCGAGCGCGTGACCTTCAGCGCCATGCCGCGCTCGAAATGGCCCGAACACACGCGGATGAACGCGACGCGGTCGCGGTGCGCGAGGTCCATGTTCGCCTGCACCTTGAAGACGACGCCGGTGAACTTCGGTTCGTCCGGCATCACGGGGCGTTGCACGGTCATGCGCATCGAGGGCGGCGGCGCGAGATCGACGAGCGCGTCGAGAATTTCCTTCACGCCGAAATTGTTGATCGCCGAGCCGAACAGCACCGGCGACTGCTGGCCCGCGAGGAACGCGTCGCGGTCGAGCGGGGGCGTCGCGCCCGTGATCAGGTCGATTTCTTCCTTCGCGCGCGTCCAGCTCGAACCGAAACGGCGCTCGCCTTCCTCGTCGGAGGGCGCCGTGAGCGTTTCGACTTCGCCGCCGGCCGTGTCCTGTCCGGGACGGAACAGGCGCACCTGATCGCGCTGGATGTCATAGACGCCCTGGAATTCCTTGCCCATGCCGATCGGCCAGGTGAACGGCACGGCGGCCACGCCCAGATGCTGCTCGATTTCATCGAGCAGTTCGAGCGGCTGGCGCACTTCGCGGTCGAGCTTGTTGATGAACGTGAGAATCGGCGTGCGGCGCGCGCGGCAGACTTCGAGCAGCTTGAGCGTCTGCGCTTCGACGCCGTTCGCGCCGTCGATCACCATCACGGCAGCATCGACGGCGGTCAGCACGCGGTAGGTGTCCTCGGAGAAGTCCTCGTGGCCCGGGGTGTCGAGCAGGTTGATGACGGCATCGCCGTATTCGAACTGCATCACCGAGCTCGCGACCGAAATGCCGCGTTGCTTTTCGATCTCCATCCAGTCGGAGGTCGCGTAGCGGTTGCTCTTGCGCCCCTTCACGGTGCCCGCGATCTGGATCGCGCCCGAGAACAGCAGGAGTTTTTCGGTGAGCGTCGTCTTGCCCGCGTCAGGGTGGGAAATGACCGCGAACGTGCGGCGCCGTTGAAGTTCGGAGACTGGCATGGTGTCGAGATAAGCGATGGGTTCGTCCGCGGGGTCCGTGTTCACCGGTCGGCGCCCGGCTTGGCCCCGGTTCGCTCGCGAGGCGAGCAAAAAGGCAAACGGGCGGACGGCGGACTGCCTCGCGGGAAAACACGCAAAGGCCGCCGCTCGATGGCGGAAAGGCGGAAAAAAGCGGGATGGACGCGATGATACACGTCCTCGGCGCGACGGCGGAAAGCCGCGCGCGCGGCCGCGCAAGCGCGAGGGGCTATCATGTGCGCAAATTCAAGATGCCTTGAGCCTCGGATCGCACATCGACGACTCGGCGACAAAACGGAAAAACAGCGGGAGAACACATGGCTTTAACTCAGGAAAGCGTCAGCATGGCGCTGTTTTGCGACTTCGAAAACGTGGCGCTCGGCGTGCGCGACGCGAAGTACGAGAAGTTCGACATCGTGCCGGTGCTGGAGCGGCTGCTGCTCAAGGGCAGCATCGTCGTGAAGAAGGCGTATTGCGACTGGGACCGCTACAAGGGCTTCAAGGCGTCGATGCACGAGGCGAGTTTCGAGCTGATCGAGATTCCGCACGTGCGCCAGTCGGGCAAGAATTCGGCGGACATCCGGCTCGTCGTCGATGCGCTCGACCTTTGCTACACGAAGTCGCACGTCGATACGTTCGTCATCATCAGCGGCGACTCCGACTTTTCGCCGCTCGTCTCGAAGCTGCGCGAGAACGCGAAAAAGGTGATCGGCGTGGGCGTGAAGAATTCGACGTCCGATCTGCTGGTCGCGAATTGCGACGAATTCATTTTCTACGACGATCTCGTGCGCGAGCAGCAGCGCGCGATCGCGAAGCGTGAGGCGAGCGAGGCGAGCGCGCGGGCCAAGCGCTCGTCGGACGACGGCCGCCAGCAAAAGCACAGCATGGAAGCGCGCAAGGCGCAGGCGATCGCGCTCGCGGTCGAAACCTTCGACGCGCTGTCGTCCGAGCGCGGCGAGAGCGGGAAGATCTGGGCGTCGGTGCTCAAGAGCGCGATCAAGCGGCGCAAACCGGACTTCAGCGAGTCGTACTTCGGGTTCCGCGCGTTCGGCAATCTGCTCGACGAAGCCCAGGCGCGCGGGCTCCTGGAAGTCGGGCGCGACGAGAAATCGGGCGCGTTCGTGTTCCGGTCGAACGCGGCGGCCGTCGCGGAGCCGGCGGTGTCGAACGTCGAGGAGACGGGCGTCGTCAGGAACGAAAAGGGCGAGAAGAACGGCGGCCGGCGCAAGGGGCGCGGCGGGCGGAAGGAAACGCCGGTTCCGGTCGAAAGCGCGGCGGTCGAGCCGCAGTATGCGGCGGAAGAAGCCGAGTCGTTCGTGCCGCAAGCGGCGCCCGAGCACGACGTGCAAATCCCGCAAGAAGCCGCCGACGAGCCGGCGGAAGTCTCCGAGCGAGCCGAAGCACAGCAGCCGTCGAGGCCTGCGGCGCGTCGCGGACGCAAGACGGCGACGAAAAAGCGCGGCGCGCAGACATCGCCCGAAAGCGCGCAGCCTTTCTGGCCGGGAGCGGACGCGGATTCGCGCCCATCGGAAGAAGCGGCGTCAGGCGCCGACATCGCGGAGACGGCCGCCTCGCCGGACCCGTTCCACGATCATCCCGACGACACGCCGTCCACCGAACAGCCGAAGCCGGCCCGCAAACCGGCGCGTAAATCCGCACCGCGAGCGCGCCGGCCGCGCAAGACAGCGGCGGCGAGTTAGCGGACAAACGCGCGCGTCCGTCGTCGAGAACCTGCCGCCGGACGCCCCGGCTATCCTATTCGGGCTGCAAGCCCTCGCCAGTCGCCAACGATCATGAACACCACCGCAGACACCTCCGCGCCCCGCGCAATCCGCCCGCTGACGCCGCTCGAAGCGCGCGTGGTCGGCGTGCTGGTCGAAAAGCAGCTTACCGTCCCCGACACGTATCCGCTCTCGCTCAACTCGCTCACGTCCGGCTGCAACCAGAAAACCGCGCGCTCGCCGGTGATGAACGCGAGCGAGTCGGACGTGCTCGCGGCCATCGACGGCCTGAAGCGGTTGAGCCTTGTGCTGGAAGGCAGCAGCAGCCGCGTGCCGCGCTTCGAGCACAACATGCAGCGCGTGCTGCGCGTGCCGAGCCAGGCGGTCGCGCTCCTGACCGCGCTCGTGCTGCGCGGTCCGCAGACGCCCGCCGAACTGCGCTCGGCCACGACGCGCCTGCATTCGTTCGCCGATGTCTCGTCGGTCGAAAGCTTTCTCGACGAACTCGCCGGCGGCGCGACGCCCTATGTCGTCAAGCTGTCGCGCGTGCCGGGCGAGCGCGAAAGCCGCTGGGCGCATCTGCTGTGCGGCGAACCGAGCATCGACGAGACCCGCGAGCGCGCCGTGAGCGATGACGCCGCCGCGCCGCTCGCCGAAATCGACGCGCTCAGGGCCGAGCAGCGCTATCTCGCGGCGAAAGTCGAGCGGCTGGAGGCGCTTGTCGCGAAGATGGCGCGCGAACTCGGCATCGACGCCGACCAGGACGCGCCGTCCCCGGACTGAGCGTCGCGCGTCCCACGACAATCCTCATCCGGAGCCTTCATGGCGAACGCTGGACTCTTTTTCACCGCCGCGGGCGTCGGTCTCGCGGTCGCCGCGCCCGTCGGACCGATGGGCATGCTGTGCATCCGCCGCACGTTGACCGAAGGCCCGCGCGCGGGGCTCGCGATCGGCATCGGCATCGCGAGCGGCGATGCGATCTACGGGCTCGTCGCCGCGCTCGGCATGGTGAGCGTGTCGCAGTTCATGCTCGCCTACGACAAGCCGCTGCACCTCGTCGCGGGGCTCTTCCTGCTGTACCTCGGCCTGCGCACGCTGTTGCAGAAGCCCGCCACCGACGCTGCCACCCTCGACGGCGACGCCTCCGGCACCGCGCGCGCGTTCGCCAGTTCGCTGCTGCTGACGCTCACCAACCCGCAGACGATCATCATGTTCGCCGCGCTTTTCGCGACGCTCGCGCCGCGCGGGCCGTTCTCGTCCGGCGTCGCGCTGACGACCGTGCTCGGCGTGTTCTTCGGATCGATTGCGTGGTGGTGCTTTCTCGTCGCCGTGGTGTCGGGCGCGCGTCACGCGCTCGGCGCGCGGCTGCGGCGGATGATCGACCGCGTCGCCGGGCTGGCGCTGGCTGCGTTCGGCATCGCGGAGATCCGGCGCTCGGTCTGACGCGTCCCGGTTTCCTTCAGCGCGCCGCGACGCGCAGCAGCGCGGGCGATGCGCTTTCATTCGCCGCCACGCGCCATTTCGGAAACGTTCCCGAGCCGTCGACTTGCCACGGCTGGCCCAATTCATCCGCGTACATCGGGCTGACCGCGCGGCCCGGCGACGTCCGCCGGAGCGGGCTGGGCGCGTCGCGTTCGAACGAGCGGCTGCCGGTTTCGTTGAAGACCGTCGCAAGCGGCCGTTCGGCCTGCCCCGAGCGGGCAAGCGCCGCGACGAGCGGACCCGAAGGCGCGCGCAACACCGCATCGGCGGGCTTGCGGCCCGCAAGAATCGCATCGAGCAGCGCGGACGGCCCCGTCGAATGCGACGCGTCGAGTGCATCGCCCGCGCGCCTTGCCGGCGAAGCGGTCGGCGAATCGAGCGCGAGCGGCTCGCCGGGCGCGTTCATCTGCACGACCAGAATCACGTGCCAGTCGTCCGGCGTGTTGTTGTAGCGCGGCGCGAGCGAGACGAGCCGAAGCCGCGCGAGTTCGAAGCCGGCATCGCGCAGCAGCAGGTATTTGGCCGTCGCGAAATCCTTGCATACGCCGCTCTCGGCAAAAAAGCGCGACGGCGGATAGTAGGTGCCGTCGGTGCCGTCGCGATAACGGACCTCGTTGACGAGCGCGTCGGCGAGCAGAACGGCGGATTCGTCGCCTGCCTTCGCGCGCTGGGCGCGCACTTGCGCGACGAGGCGATTCCACCCGGCGGGCTGTTTGGTCAGATGCGAGCGCAGCGCGTCGCGCAGACGCTGAACGCGGCCGATCGCATCCGACGACGGCTGGAGCTTCGAGTCGGCGAGCGGCAGCAGAAACATCAGGTCGCCGACTTGCGCCAGTTCCGGCCGGATCTTGCGATTCGCTTCCCACCACGTCGCGCCGCGCAGCCGTTCGATGCCGGCCTCGAGCGCGCCGGTCGTGCCTGCGTGGCGCGCGCCCGGCCCGCCGACGACCGCGGCGCCGCCTTCGGCGGGCGTGCAGAACGCCACGGCGAACAGAACGCGCAGCACACAGCGGAACAGTCGAGCGAGCAGCATGAGGAACTCCCGGCATTGACGCCGGACGCCGATGCGCCCGGTTCCTTCGAAGCCGTCCGATGCTGTCCGAAGTCGATCGACGCAGAAAGCAACGCTGGCTCGCAGCAAACAGTGCACATCACATGCCAATTGTCTGGATCGCGTTAAACCATTGATTTTTAGACGAAAATCAAAGCTTGCCAAGCTAACGGTGGTGTTCGTGACACAACACACACCCGCAGACTGTCGGGCCCGCGCCCACACGCGGCGAACCCGAATCGCCCGATGGATTTCGGCGGGCTACACTGGTCCAGGCGCACCGCTTCACGACCGCATTCTTCGGCCGATTCGGCCGACAGTCTGCGCTCCAGCACGCTTCGCAGCACACTCGATGGCCTGCAACTTGCTTCGTTTGCAGCCATATGATTTCGGCGCCAGACCGAAATCGAATAAGGAGGAGACGATGCACAACACTGCCGGCCATCACGTTGCCGCGCTGGGCGAGACCTCCTGGCTCGCGCCGTCGATCTGCACCTCGCATCAACGGTCCGAGGCGTTCGGGCTGAAGAGTTCGAGCGCGCCCGATTACGACGTCCTGCCCGTCGCGGAGTTGCGCGTGAAGCTGGAACAAAACCGTGTCCTCTGCGCGCACGCGCTGCCCGTGATGGCGACGCTGCAGGAGCAGATCGTCAACACGCAGAGCATGATCGTGCTGACCGACGCGCAGGGCCTCGTGCTGCACTCCACCGGCGATGACGACTTCCTGCGCCGCGCGGAAAAAGTCGCACTGCGCCCCGGCGCGAACTGGGCCGAAGACCGCCAGGGCACGAACGCGATCGGCACCGCGATCGCCGAGCGCTGTCCGATGGTCGTGCATGGCGAGCAGCACTATCTCGCCGCGAATCGTTTCCTCACCTGTTCGAGCGTGCCGATCCTCGATCCTTACGGCGATCTGATCGGCGTGCTCGACGTGACCGGCGACCATCGCAGCTATCACCAGCACACGATGGCGCTCGCGAAGATGTCGGTGCAGATGATCGAAAACCATCTGTTCGCGAGCACTTTCGGAGAAACCCTGAGGATCGGGTTTCATGGCCGCCGCGAGTTTCTCGGCACGCTGATGGAAGGCATGGCCGCGTTCACGCGCGACGGACGCTTTCTGTCCGCGAATCGCAGCGCGCAGTTCCAGTTCGGCTTGCCGCTCGCGGCGCTGCGGGCGCATACCTTGTCGTCGCTGTTCGGGCTGACGGCTTCGCAACTGATCGACCGCGTGAACGGCAGCCGCGGCCAGCCGATTCCGCTGTGCTTGCCCGATGGCATCGTCGTGAGCGCGAAGGTCGAGCATCGCCGGGAGACGGTGACCGCCAGCGAGCGTCCCTCGAGCCGGCCTTACGAACGCGAACGCGAACGCGAGCGCGAACGCGAGCGCGAAGCGCCCGCGCCGCGCGCGTCGACGGGCGGCGGACTCGCGCGCCTCGATACCGGCGATGCGCGCGTCGCGGCGGTGATCGGCAAGGTGCGCAAGGTGATCGATCGCGACATCCCGATCCTGATCACCGGCGAAACGGGCACCGGCAAGGAACTGCTCGCGCAGGCCATCCATCACGATTCGCCGCGCTCGTCGGGGCCGTTCGTCGCGGTGAATTGCGCGTCGATCCCCGAGACGCTGATCGAATCCGAACTCTTCGGCTACGAAGAAGGCGCGTTCACCGGCGCACGCCGCAAGGGCGCGACGGGCAAGCTCCTCCAGGCGAACGGCGGCACGCTTTTTCTCGACGAGATCGGCGACATGCCGTATCCGTTGCAGGTGCGCCTGCTGCGGGTATTGCAGGAGCGGCTCGTGAACCCGCTCGGCTCGGCGAAGTCGATTCCGGTCGATGTCGCGATCGTCTGCGCGACGCACCGCGACCTGCGCGAGATGATCGCGGAAAGCCGGTTTCGCGAAGACCTCTATTACCGGCTCAATGGTCTTGTCGTGAAGCTGCCGCCGCTGCGCGAGCGTTCGGATCTGCGCACGGTCGTGCAGCGCATGCTTCAGCAGGAGGCGAGCTGCGCGGCGCCGCTGTCGATCGCGCCCGACGTGATGCAGCTTTTCGAGCAATGCCGCTGGCCGGGCAACTTCCGGCAGCTTGGCAACCTGCTGCGCACGGCGGCGGCGATGGTGGACGACGACGGCGAAATCCGCATCGAACATCTGCCCGACGATTTCTTCGACGACGTCGAGCGGGGCGCGGCACCCGGCACGACAGCCGCGCCCAATGCGGATGCCGACCTGCATACGTTCACCGCATCCGCGATTACGGCGGCGCTTGCCCGGCACAACGGCAACGTATCGGCGGCGGCGCGTTCGCTCGGCATCTCGCGCAATACGATCTATCGCAGGGTGGCGCTCGGCGCGCGGACCGACGACTCCTGAGCCGCGAACTGTTGCTCCGCTGTGCCAGCGTGGAGCAACGGTGTTGCGCTTTGGAACACTGTGCGGCGCACGGCGGTGAGCGGCTCCGGGCACCACGCGACGGCACGAAGCTTGCCTGCCTTGTACCGACCGTCGACATTGACCGGTCGCACACCAACCCATGCAACATCCAAGGAGATACTCATGACGTGGACCACCCCCGCTTTCACCGACCTGCGATTCGGCTTCGAAATCACGATGTATATCGCTAATCGCTGATCTTCCCCGGACGTAGCCTCGCTGCGCGAACGCAGCGAGGCTACGCGCCTCACTGCGCCGTGCGCGCCGCGAGCGGTGTCGTGGATGCGCGGGCGGCATCGGCGGTGAGCTTGGCCGTGCTTGCCCCGTAGCCATTCGAATGCAGCAGGAACGCCATGATGTCCGCGTAGTCCTGATCGCGCATCTTGCCCGGCTTGTCCGCCGGCATGTTGCTCGCCATGTACTGGAAGATCGCGCCGATCGGATGCGCCTTCGCCGACGCCGGCGCAAACGACGGTCCGCGCAACGCCGGCGCCGTGATGCCCTGCAAGTCGGGACCGTGACACTTGGCGCATGAACTCGCGTAGAGCGTCTTGCCGTGCGCGACCTGCGCCTGACTGAACGCGGGATCGGCGGTGGTGCTCGCGTCCACGCGCACGATATGCGCGTCGGCGGCGCCGCGTGACGGGCCGTCGAGATACGCGGGCGTCGTCTGCGCGGTCTTTTCGTCGGCGGGGAGCGCCCAGTCTTTCGTGAGCGTGGCGAGGCGTCCATCGGCGGACATCGTCGCGATCGCGCGATCGATTCGCTTCTGCAAAGGCGCCGCTTCCGGCGCGAACGCGAACACGAGCGACCAGTCGGCGTAAGCGGAACGCGTGGATGCCGTCACAAATCGCGTCTGCGGATGCTTGCCACGATAAGCGACGAGCGCCGGATACCAGACGATCGCACGGCGCGCACGGCCATTCGCGACGGCATCGACGGTCGATTCCGACGTGTTCTCCAGATCCAGTTCGACATCGCGTTGCTGCACGGCGATGAGTTGCGCCGGGCTCGCATAAGTCGCCGCGACGATGTCGGGTGCGTCGGACTGCGCGCGCCTGTCGCGCAGCCCGACGCTCACGTAGCCCGAGCGCAGATAGCTCGCCGAGAAACGTAGTTTGCTATCCGAACCGTCGGCGACGCTGGAACGCGGAAAGCCCGCGATCACATCGCAATGCTTCGCGAGGACCTTGTGCAGCTCCTTCGGCGACACGCCGTCGTCGTCGCCTTCGCCGATCGCTTCGCGCACGAAGGAGACGTCGAGGCCCGCTGTCTTGAACACCGCTTTCGCCACGCTGTGATCGAGCGCCGTCGAAGGGCTGCCGGGAAACGTGCAGACGCGCACGCCCGCATGCGAAAAGGCCGGCAGCGCCGCGAGCGTCGCGGCCATGGCCGCACAGGCCAGTTGTATCGAATGATGCTTCATGGAAGTGTTCCTTCAGGAATTCGGTACTCGCGATGCCGCCCGTCTCGGCGATGGGCGGCATCGCCCGATCAGCCGTGCTGCAACGCAAACACGTAGAGCGTGCCGCCGCGCGGAATCTTCTCGGCGGCCTTCGCCATCGGGCCGCCCCAGATCGGGTTGGCGCCGCCGTAGCCCGTGAGGATCGCGACGTATTCCTGGCCGTCGACTTCGAACACGGAAGGCTGCGCGATGATCCCGCTGGTGAGCTTCGGGCTTTGCCAGAGGACCTTGCCGTTCGTTTCGTCGAAGGCGTAGAGATGGCCGTCGAGCGAGCCGCTGAACGCGAGACCGCCCGCAGTGGTCGCGACGCCGCCGTTCCACGGCAGCTTGGTCCAGTGGCTCCAGACCTTCTTGCCGGTGTTCACGTCGATGGCTTGCAGTTCGCCATAGCCCTTGCTGCCCGGTTCCGGCTTGATCCCGAAGCCTTCGCCAAGATACGGCAGACCTTCCATGAAGTTCACCGACTTGCCCGACAGCGACATGCACGCATGCAGCGAAGGCACGAACGCGAGATGCTTCTGCGGATCGTAGGAAACCGACCACCAGTTCTTGCCGCCGAGGAAACTCGGACACGTGTCGATCGTCGTGCCGACCTTCGGGTATTTCGAGTCGTCCTGGATCGGCTTGCCGTCGGCCGTGTAGCCCTTCACCGAAGTCGCCGTGACGAACGGCTTCGCGTAGATCAGCTTGCCGGTCGTGCGGTCGATCGCGTGGAAGTAGCCGTTGCGATCGGCGTGGACGATGGCGTCGTAGTCCTTCTGCTCGTAGGTGATCTTCGCGAGCACCGGCGTGTTCACGCCGTCGTAGTCCCACGTGTCGTGACGCGTGTACTGGTAGTGCCACTTGAGGTCGCCGTTTTGCGGATCGAGGGCGAGCAGCGAGTCGGAATAGAGGTTGTCGCCGGGACGCAGGTCGGCGAGCCACGGGCCCGGATTGCCGACGCCCCAGTAGAGCGTCTTCGATGCCGCGTCGTAGGTGCCCGTCAGCCACGCGGGGGCGCCGCCGTGCTCCTGCATGCCCTTCGGCCAGGTATCGCCGTGCTGTTCGTTGGCGGCGGGCACCGTGAAGCGCTTCCAGAGGACGTTGCCGTCGTCGGGGCTCAGCGCCGCGATGAAGCCGCGCGCGCCGTACTCGCCGCCCGCGCTGCCGACGATCAGCTTGCCGTCGAGCGCGAGCGGCGCAAGCGAGAACGCATAGCCGATGCCCGGCTCGAACATCTGCTTCTTCCAGACGAGCGCGCCGGTCTGCGCGTCGAGCGCGGCGACGTCGCCGGAGAGCATCGCGACATAGACGTTCTTTCCATACAGCGCGACGCCCCGGTTGATCACGTCGCAGCAGGCGGTCTTGAACGATTCCGCGCCGAGCTTCGGTTCGTACTTCCAGAGCGGCTTGCCGGTCGCGGCATCGAAGGCGTAGACGTTGTCCTTCGGCGTGGTGACGAAGAGATAGCGGCCGTTCACGAGCGGCGTCGCTTCGAAGCCCTGCTGAAGCTCCGCCGGAAACTTGTAGCTCCACACCTGCTTCAGCTTCTTCACGTTCGACGTATCGATCTGCTTGAGCGGCGAGTGCGACTGGCCTCCGTAGTTGCGATAGTAGGTGAGCCAGCCCGGGTCCTCCTGCGCGTTCGTGAGCCGCTCGTACGTCACGGGCGGATACGCGTCGGCGGCGTATGCGTACGCGGCGGCGAGCGCCGTCGTCATGATCGCGGCGAGTGCCGTGAGCCTCGGTATCGAAGTCGTTCTCATCCCTGTCTCCTTGATATTCGTTGTGGCGCGGCGCGGTATCGTGGGGCGCTGCGACAAGGCTCAAGGCAAGTCGTATGCCATTGGCGGAGAGGGCCGCCACGCGGTCGTGAGCGCGAGAAGCCGCTTGGTGCGGGTGTTGCAAAGCGGGACAGCGCGCAACGCCCAAGTGTTGCGTGCAGAAGCAGTCGAGTGCGGGTTTTATCGCGTCTGACGGCGAGGCATGCGAAGGTACAATCGGTCATCGCCTGCCATGACACGACGGCTCTTCAAATGACACGCATTCTTCGCCGCCGCATGCTTGTCGCGTCCGCGCTCGCGGCGGCCGGGCTTGGCCGGGCCGCGCGTGTCGATGCGGTCGCAGACCGCAAGTTCGGCATTGCGCTCGTGATGAAATCGGTCGACGATCCCTTCGTCGTCGCGATGATCGAAGGTGCGACGAACTACCAGCGGCACTACGCGTCGCAACTCGACCTGACGACGAGCGGCACCGCAACGGAAACCGATACGGCCGGGCAGATCAGGCTCGTCGAAGAGATGATCGTCGCGAAGGCGGCGGCGATCGTCATCGCGCCGGTCGATTCGAAGGCGCTCGTGCCGGTGGCCGCGAAGGCGGTTTCGGCGGGCATCGTCGTGATCGCGATCGACAATCCGTTCGACGATGCGGCCGAAGACGCCGCGCAGGTGTCGATTCCGTTCGTCGGACCGGATAGCCGCAAGGGCGCGCGGCTCGTCGGGCACTATCTCGCGCAGCGGCTCAAGCCGCGCGACGAAGTGGGCGTCATCGAAGGCGTGGCGGCGGACCGCAATGCCGAGGAGCGCACGACGGGCTTCAGGGAAGCGATGGATGCCGCCGGCGTGAAGATCGTCGCGGTGCAGTCGGGCGACTGGAGCGTGTCGAGCGGCCGCGAGATCGCGTCGTCGATGCTGAACGCGCATCCGGGCATTCGCGCGCTGCTGTGCGCCAACGACAACATCGCGATCGGTGCGGCGGGCGTCGTGCGCGCGCTGGGACGCAGCGGCCGCGTGTACGTGACGGGCTATAACAACATCGGGCAGATTCGCCCGATGCTCGCGGACGGCCGCGTGCTCGCGACCGTCGAGCAGTTCGCGGCGCGGCAGGCCGTGTTCGGCATCGACGTGGCGTTGAAGGCGCTCGTCGAAGGAAGGAAGCAGCGGGATCTTTCACCGTACATCGAGACGCCGGTGCAACTCGTGACGAACGAAAGCGTGCAGACGTCGCGGCTGGGGTGACGGCGTACGTCAGGCGAGCGCGGCTTAACGCACGAGGAAACCGTAGGTCAGCGGATCGCGCTCGTCGATGATCCAGTTCGCAAAGCCGCAGATGTACGCATTGCCTTCCACTTCGGGAATCACCGCGTCGAACTCGCCGAGTTTCGTCTCGCGCAGGACGCGCCCCTTGAACACCGTGCCGATCACCGATTCGTTGACGAGCGTCTCGTCACGGCCGAGCCGTCCGCGCAAATAAAGCTGGGCGACGCGGCCCGCCGTGCCCGAGCCCGTCGGCGAGCGGTCGACTTCGCGGTCGGCGAACACGCAGCAGTTAGCTTGCGTGGACCCCGCATGCCGCGGACTGTTCGCGATGATCGTCCCGTAGACGTGGTTCAGCTCGGGGATCTCCGGATGCACGACCTTGAACGCCGCGTTCGCCGCCGCCTTCACCTCCGCGCCGAACGCGATGAGCCGAACGACCGCGGATTCGCGCACCGGCAGATCGAACGGCGCGCCGTCCGCGTAGAAATAGAACGCGCCGCCGAACGCGATGTCGCCGGTCACTTTGCCGAAGCTCGGCGTATCGACCGTCACGTCGCGCTGCCAGATGAACGACGGCACGTTGACGAAGCGCACGTTGCCCGCGTGTTCGCCGTCCCACTGGACGAACGCTTCGATGAAGCCGCACGGCGCGTCGATCCCGACGCGCGTTTCCGGCGACGTGCGTTCGATCCAGCCCAGTTCGACGGCGGCGGTCGCGAGCCCGATCACGCCGTGTCCGCAATGGTCGCTGTAGCCTTCGTTGTGCACGAAGATCACGCCGAAGTCCGCGCCTTCGCTCACGGGTTCGGTCAGGTAGCCGCCGTACATGTCGGCGTGACCGCGCGGCTCGAACATCAGCGCGCGACGGATGTGGTCGGCGTGTTCCTTGAGCCATGCGCGACGCGCGACGATGGTCTTGCCCTGCATCCGCGGCAGTCCGCTCGTGACGATGCGAAACGCCTCGCCGCCCGTATGCACTTCCACTGTGCTTATCGCCTTCGTGATCTTCATGCGTTCTCCATCATTGTGTGTAAGGCGCGGGCAAGCCGTTCTTGATCGTATACACGGTCGTCGGCGCGCCGATCAGGTCGCCCTTCGCGTCGAATGAATACGTGCCCGCGATGCCCTTGTAATCCGACTTCGCCAATTGGGCGATCAGCTTCGCCTTGTCGGTCGTCGTGCCCGCCTTGACCATTGCATCGGCGAGCAGCATCACGCCGTCGTAGTAGCTGACTGCGTACACCTGCGTGTCGGTGTGATACGTGTCCTTGTAGCGCTTCAGGAAGTCGCTGCCCGCCGGGGTCTTGTCGAGCGATGTGCCGCCCTGCGCGCAGTACACGATCGACGCATCCGCGCCCGCCACCTTGCCCATGTCCGCCGAGCAGATGCCATCGCCGCCGAGCAGCTTCGCGCGAATGCCGCGCTGGCGCATCTGCTTCGCCATCGGCGCGCCCTGGGACGCGTAGCCGCCGAAGAAGATCACGTCCGGGTTCTTCGACTTGATCGTGGTCAGGATGCCGAGGAAGTCCGTGGCGCTGGAACTGGTGTACTGGTTATCGACAATCTGCAGGCCCTGCGCCTTCGCGACCCGCGCGAACTCTTCCGCGACGCCTTGTCCGTAAGCCGTGCGGTCGTCGATGATGGCGGCGGTCTTCGCCTTGAGCGTCTTCACGGCGAATTCGGCCATCGTGCCGCCGAGCTGTTCGTCGCTCGCGCCGATGCGGAAGATGTTCTTGAACCCCTGCTTCGTCAGCGCGGGGTTGGAAGCGACCGGCAGCATCGGAATGCCCGCCGTGTTGTAGACCCGCGACGCGGGAATCGCCACGCCCGAGTTGTACGGCCCGACCACGGCGACGATGCCGCTGTCCGCGAGCTTCTGCGCGATCTGCACGCCGATCTTCGGGTCGGCCTGGTCGTCTTCGGAGTCGAGCTTGAACGTGACCTTCTTGCCCGCGACGGTCACGCCGCGCTTGTTGAGATCGTCGATCGCCATGCGCGCGCCGTTCTCGTTGTCCTTGCCGTTGACCGCCTGCGGGCCGGTCAGCGGCGCGGAATGGCCGATCGTTACGACTTCCTGCGCCTGGATCTGCACGCACGCGGACGCCGCCGCGACGGCCAGTAATCCCTGAAGTGCCTTGTTCATCGACGTCTCCTGTTTTTTTGGACCAGCGGATAACCGGCAAAGCGCACGCGCACGGCGGCAGAACCCGGCATGCCCGACAGCGAATATACGACGAACGCGCTCGCGCGGCATGAGCATTAGCCCGATATGGCCGCACTACGCGGCCGCACCCGGCGGCCGCACGAGCGATAACCGCAGGATATCGACGCATTACGTAAATTCAGTGGACGGATATCGCTGAATTGCCGAGACTTGGCCTCCACGCGGTCCTTCGCAGCACGCTCGCTGCATGCAGAGGACACGCGAGGACATCGAAGAAGCGCAGCCAAGCGCAACCGGAGGAGACATGTTCCATCGACCAAGAGTCACCCGCTCGATACTCGCGATCATGTGCGCGATGTCGTTCATCATGTATCTGGATCGCGTGAACCTGTCGGCGGCGGCCGGCATTATCCGCGACGATCTGCATCTGACCAACACCGACGTCGGCCTCGTGTTCGCCGCGTTCGCGTACACCTACGCGATCTGCCAGGTGATCGGCGGCTGGGTCAGCGACCGCTTCGGCGCGAAGACCACGCTGACCATTTGCGCCTCCATCTGGATCGTCGCGACGGTCGCGACGGGGTTCGCCGGCGGCGTCGTGTCGCTCTTCTGCGCGCGGATGCTGCTCGGTGTGGGCGAGGGCGCGGCGCTGCCGGCGCAGGCGCGCGCGCTGACGAACTGGTATCCCGCGAGCAAGCGCGGCTTCGTGCAGGGCCTCACGCACTCGTTCTCGCGCCTCGGCAATGCGGTGACGCCGCCGCTCATCGCGCTGATCGTCGCGTTTGCTTCGTGGCGCGCGTCGTTCATTCTCGTCGGCGTGCTGACCGCGATCTGGGTGGTCGTCTACGCCTGGTATTTCGCCGACAACCCGCGCAAGCATCGTCACATGACGGCCGAGGAAGAAGCCGAACTGCCGCCGGCGGGCAAGGTTGTGATCGAGAAGACGCGCGAGCCGACGCCCTGGGGCCGACTCATCAAGCGCATCGGGCCGACGATGATCGTGTACTTCTGCTACGGCTGGACCGGCTGGCTCTTCTTCACCTGGCTGCCGACGTTCTTCATGCACGGACGCGGCCTCGATCTGAAGAGTTCGGCGCTCTTTTCGGCGGGCGTGTTCCTCTCGGGCGTGGTCGGCAACACGGCGGGCGGCGTGCTGAGCGACCGCATCCTGAAGCGCACCGGCAACGTCGTCGCGGCGCGGCGCAACATGATCATCGTTGCGTTTCTCGGCGCGCTCGTCTTCCTCGCGCCGGTCATGTTCGTGAAGTCGCTGCCGATCATGGCCGCGTCGATGAGCCTCTCGTTCTTTTTTCTCGAGATGACCATCGGGCCGATCTGGGCCGTGCCGATGGACATCACGCCGAAGCACGTCGGCATCGCGAGCGGACTCGTCAACGCGGGGTCGGCGGTAGCGGGCATCTTCTCGCCCATCGTGTTCGGCTTCGTCGTCGATCACACCGGAAGCTGGACGCTGCCGTTCGCCGGATCGCTCGGGCTGCTCGCCGTCGGCATCGTGATGACGTTCTTCATGCGGCCCGACATCGCGCTGGAGCCGGGCATCGGCTCGACGGGCGTCACGCGCGATCTCGAACTGGCCGAACGGGTCGGCCACTGAGGCTGTCACGCGGCGCGTATCGCGTCGATCACGAGTTGCGTCGCCGGCCTGATGCGGCGGTTCTTGCGCAGGATCAGCCCGTATGGCGCGAGGCGCCCGCGCAGCGGCGTGGGCAGCGTCGCGATCGTATTGAGCGCCGCGTAGTATTGCGCGACGGAACTCGGCAGGACGGCGAGCATGTCGGAATCGCGCAGAAGCGAAAGCGTCGTGAGGATCGACGACGTCTCCACCGTGCTCACCGGCGGCGCGACGCGCGACTCGCGAAACGTCTGGTCGATCACCTGCCGCATCGGGCTCGGATGCGGCTGCACGATCCACGGATAAGCCGCCAGTTCCGCGAGTTTCGGTTTCGCGGGCGCATGCGCGACAGGATGCTCCGGCCGCGCGACGATCGACAGCGCTTCTTCCGAGAGCGTCTCGAAGCTCAAATCGAGCGCGGGATAGCCATACGGAATCCGCCCCACCACGATATCCAGCTGATCCTGCTGCAACGCCTGCACGAGCACGTCGCTGGTGTCGATCTGCACCGTGATCTGCAGGCGCGGATGCGCCTCCTTCAACGTGACGATCACGCGCGTGAGTAGGTCCGGCGCGGGCGCCATCACCGCGCCGATGCGCACCTTGCCGATGTCGCCCGCTTCGATGGCGGCAAGCTCCTCGCGCAACTCTTCGAGATCCTCGAACACCACGCGCGCATAGCGCATCACCGCCTCGCCGTAGATGGTCGCTTCCATGCCGCGCGCGTGCCGCACGAAGAGCGACACGCCCACCGTATCCTCCAGTTCCTTCAGCGCCTTGGTTGCGGCGGGCTGCGTCATCGCCAGGTCGTCGGCGGCGCTTCTGAGCGATTCCGTTTCCGAGAGCGCGACCATCAACTGAAGATGGCGCAGGCGCAGGCGTTTCTTGATGGTCGAGGCGGGCGCGATCATGCGAGCGATAACTCCAGGAAATAGGCCGATTCGAATTATTCAGTGGTCAGTTATCGCATAGTTTCGCACACTAGCATCACTGAAAACGGCGCCGGACGAACGCCGGGCCACCGACAACATCACGGAGATCCACCCGCCATGAAAATCAAGCACATCCGCACGCGCGTCTTCGAATGGAAAGGCAAGGTCGTGCCGCCGCAGGCGCACTTCTGCACGAACGCCGTGGACATCCTGTACGAACGCGGCGACGCGATGGGCTCGTTCCGCTTTCATGGCTGGCTCGTCGTCGAGGTGGAGTGCGACGACGGCACGATCGGCATCGGCAACTGCGCGCTTGCGCCGCGTATCGCCAAGCAGATCGTCGATGAATATCTCGCCCCGATTGCGATCGGCGAAGACCCGTTCGACAACGAATACATCTGGCAGAAGATGTACCGCCGCACGCTCGCGTGGGGCCGCAAGGGAATCGGCATGGCGGCGATCTCGGCGGTCGACATCGCGCTGTGGGACATCATGGGCAAGGCCGCGAAGAAGCCGGTGTTCAAGCTGCTCGGCGGGCGCACGAAAGAAAAGATCTGGTGCTATGCATCGAAGCTCTACAACAACGACGACCGCGACGCGTTCCTGTCCGAAGCACAGGGCTATCTCGACCAGGGCTTCACCGCGATGAAGATGCGTTTCGGCTATGGCCCGAAGGACGGTCCGAAGGGCATGGCAAAGAACCTCGAACAGGTGCGTCTCTTGCGCGAGCTTGCGGGCGACGACATCGACATCATGCTCGAGTGCTACATGGGCTGGACGCTCGAATACGCGCGCCGCATGCTGCCGCGACTTGCCGAGTTCAATCCGCGCTGGATCGAGGAGCCGGTGATCGGAGACGACGTCGAGGGTTATCAGGAACTGAAGAAGATGAACATCATCCCGGTGTCGGGCGGCGAGCACGAATACACGAGCTATGGCTTCAAGGACCTGCTCGAACGCCGCGCGGTGGACGTGATCCAGTACGACACCAACCGTGTCGGCGGCATCACGGCGGCGCGCAAGATCAATGCGATGGCGGAGGCATGGTCGGTGCCCGTGATCCCGCACGCGGGCCAGATGCACAACTATCACCTCACGATGTCGACCACCGCGAGCCCGATGTCCGAGTTCTTCCCGGTGTTCGACGTCGAAGTGGGCAACGAGTTGTTCTACTACATTTTCGAAGGCGAGCCGCAGCCGGAGAACGGCTTCCTCCAGCTTTCCGATGAGATGCCCGGACTCGGCATCAGCTTGAGCAACAAGCATCTCGCCGATTTCGACATCATCGAGTAACACGCAAGGCCATTACAAAACCGATATCGGAGACAGCCATGCAAACCCCCGCCGACGCCCGCGCCGCGCCGCACGACGCTTCTCACGCCGACCACGCGACCAGCGTGCGCTGGCGCATCTTCGGCGTGGTGTTTCTCATCACGCTCGTGAACCTCGTCGACCGCATCTCGCTGTCGATCGCGATGCCCACCATCGCCAAGGAGTTCGCGCTCTCGCCGACGATGCAGGGCCTGATCCTGTCGAGCTTCTTCTGGTCGTACGCGCTCTTGCAGATTCCGGGCGGCTGGCTGATCGACCGGTACGGTCCGCGGCGCGTGATCGCGGGCGCGACGATCCTGTGGGGCGTGTTCCAGACGCTGCTCGGCGCGGCAACCGGCGGTCTCTCGATGCTGCTCATGCGCGTGGGCCTCGGCGGCGCGGAAGCCCCGCTCTTTCCCGCGGGCAGCAAGCTCAACGCGCTCTGGCTCTCGCGTCACGAACGCGCGCGCGGCGCCGTGCTGATGGACGCCGGCTCGCCGCTCGGCGCGGCCATCGGCGGACTCGCGATCTCGAACCTGATCCTCGTGTTCGGCTCGTGGCGCATGGCGTTCATCGCGGCGGGTCTCGTCACGATTGCGTGCGGCTGGCTCGCGTGGCGCTATCTGCGCGACGATCCGGCGAAACACCCGGGCGTGAACGCCGCCGAGCTGGACCATATCCGCGATGGTGCGCCGCCGCTTGCGAGCGCCGCATTCGCCGCCGACAATGAGCCGGCATTCCCGAAGCGCTCGGCGGTCGCGATGTGCATCGGCCGCATGAGCTGGGCGATGATCTTCTTCGGCCTGCTCACGTGGGGACCGAGCTATCTGACGCAAGCGCGCGGCTTGAGCCTCCAGCAGATCGGCACGTCGACGTTCTTCATCTTTTTGTCGGGCGCGCTGGGTTCGCTCGCGGGCGGCTTCCTCTGCGATGCGCTCTGCGCGCGCGGACTTTCGCGCGGCAAGGTGGTGAAGGGCATGGTCACGGTCTCGGGGCTCACGACGCTCGCGGTCTTCTGGTTGCTGCCGTCGATCACGTCGGCGGTCGTGGCGGTCGCGGTGCTTTGCGCGGCCGCGTTCTTCCTGATGTGGGGCAGCCTCTACTGGAGCTTGCCGTCGCTGCTCGCCAGTCCGCGCCGCGTCGGGCTGCTCGGTGCGCTGATGAACTGCTTCGGCAGCATCGGCGGGATTTCGATACCGCTCATCACCGGCTTCATCCTGCAGCGCACGGGATCGTTCGACGCCGTGCTGCAGTTCTACAGCGCCTGCGCGCTCGTCTATATTTTCGGCTCGATCGCCATCGATCTGCGCCGCACACACTGAAAGCACGAATACAAGGTGAACACGATGAAACCTCGCATTGCTGTCCTGCTCGGCGATCCGGCCGGAATCGGCCCCGAACTGATCGCGCGTCTCGTCGCGAAACCGGAGAACCGCGCGCGCGCCGATCTGCTCGTCATCGGCGACCGGCGCGAGCTTGAGAAGGGCATGGAGATCGCAGGGCAACGCTTCGACTACACGCTCGTCGACGATGCGAAGTCCGCGGCCACGAATACCGATGTGCCGTCGCTCATCGACTTCCGCCTGCCCGACGACGCGCCTTACGAGCGCGGCATCTCGACGGAGCGCGGCGGGCGCTACAGCCTCGAAGCGTTCAAGCAAGCGCTTGCGCTCACGCAGGCGAACGAGACGCAGGCGATGCTCTTCGCGCCCGTCAACAAGACGTCTCTGCACATGGCGGGCATGGAAACCGGCGACGAGATGGAATGGTTCGCGCGCCAGCTTCGCTACGACGGCGCCTTCTGCGAGTTCAACGTGCTCGACGAACTGTGGACCTCGCGCGTGACCTCGCATATCGCGTTGAAGGACGTAAGCGCAAGGCTGACGCCCGCGCGCATCATCGGCGCGGTGCGGCTGATTCATGACGGCCTGAAGCGCGCGGGCAACGCGACGCCGCGCATCGCCGTGTGCGGTTTCAATCCGCATAACGGCGACAACGGCGCGTTCGGCCGCGAGGAAATCGACGTGATCGCGCCGGCCGTCGAAGAGGCGAAGAAGCTCGGTTACGACGCGCAAGGCCCGTTTCCCGCCGACACCATTTTCGTGCGCGCCCGCGATCAGAAGGCGTTCGACGGCGTCGTCACGATGTACCACGACCAAGGCCAGATCGCGATGAAGCTGATGGGCTTCTGGCGCGGCGTGACCGTGCACGGCGGACTGCCGGTGCCGATCGCGACGCCCGCGCACGGCACCGCGTTCGACATCCACGGCGCGGGCCGCGCGGACGTCGGCGCGACGCAAAAGGCCTTCGACATCGCGACGCAGATGGCGCTCGACCGGATGCGCTAATGCACACGCAAGAAGCCGACATCGGCGCGCTCCGTGAACGCTTCCTCGCGACGGGCGACGACGCGCACTTGCCCATCGTCGATGCGCATCATCATTTCTGGGACTTGCAGCACAACTACCATCCGTGGCTGTGCGACCGTCCGCGCATTCCGTTTCGCTACGGCGACTACGAGTCGATCTGCCGCGACTTCCTGCCCGACGACTATTTCGCGCGAACCGAAGGTCATCGCGTCGTGAAGACGGTGATGATGGAAGGCGAGTGGGACCCGCGCGATCCGCTCGGCGAAGCACGCTGGGCGTCGGCGCTGAATGCGCGTTGCGGCTTGCCGAACGCGATCGTCGGACAGGTGTGGCTCGATCGCGCCGATGTCGAACCTGTGCTCCGCGAATTCGCGTCGATGCCGCTCGTGCGCAGCGTGCGCCACAAGCCGAAGACGGTGCCGCTCGGCGAGCACACGCCGACGTTCGCCGCCGCCGGTTCGATGCGCTGTGAACGCTGGCGTCGCGGTTATGCGTTGCTGGCGCAAAGCGGTCTGATGTTCGAGTTGCAGGCGCCCTGGTGGCACTTCGGCGAAGCGGCGGAGCTGGCGCGCGATTTCCCCGATGTCGCGATCATCGTGAACCACACGGGATTGCCCGCCGACCGCAGCGAAGCGGGGTTGCACGGCTGGCGCGCCGCGCTCGAAACGCTCGCTGCGTGTCCGAACGTGTGGCTGAAAGTGTCGGGGCTGGGCGAGCCGGGCGTGCGATGGAGCGTCGAGCGCAACGGCCCGGTCGTGCGCGATGCGTTGCGCATCTTCGGCTGGCAGCGCGCGATGTTCGCGAGCAACTTTCCGGTGGATAGCGTGGTGGTGTCGCTCGGCGATCTGTGGAGCGGCTTCAAGTCGATGGTCGCGGATCTCGCGCCGAAAGAGCGACTCGCACTCTTTCACGACAACGCCGTGGCGTTGTACCGGATTTGACGCGTCGCCTATAGCGGCCCGCTAATCCCAGTAGTTGCGAAACGCGGCGGCCACGATCACGGGCACGGTCATCACGAGCGGGATCGCGAAATAGGGCACTTCCATGTCGACGATCCACTTATAGACCAGCCAGCCGATTCCGGCACCCAGCGTCACGAGGCCGATAAGCGCGGTCAGCACGTTGATCGTGACGGTGGACGGGCGGCGGCGCGTCCGTTCGTCGGTGGAAGGCGGTTTCATCTTGGAGTCGCGGCTCGACGGCGAGCGTCGTCCGGTGAGTGGTCGATCAGCAAATTCTACTCTGCGGGGCGGTTCGTCAGCAGAAAGCCCGTGTCGATTCGCGGGCGCATCGTTCGTCGTGGTGATGGGGGCGCTTCTGCCGCCCGCAACGCTTTAGGAGACAAACGATGCCTTCCACAGACGGTTCCCCGCAAGTTCTCAGGCCCGCCGAGGAACTCGGCCAGTCCAGGCGCCGGTTTCCCGGCGAAAGCCCGCAATACCGCGCCGCGCGCAACGCGCTGCTCGTGCAGGAAATCGAATTGCGCCGCCATATCGAGCGCGTGGCCGCGCAGCGCCGCGCGTTGCCGCCGGGCGGCGCGGTGCCGCAGGATTATCTGTTCGAAGGCGTCGACGGGCCGGTCACGCTTTCGCAGATGTTCGGCGCGCACGACACGCTCGTCACC
This sequence comes from Caballeronia telluris, assembly GCF_001544495.1. GTDB lineage: Bacteria > Pseudomonadota > Gammaproteobacteria > Burkholderiales > Burkholderiaceae > Caballeronia > Caballeronia telluris. The sequence continues at coordinate 75,686 of NZ_FCNZ02000006.1, read as the reverse complement.
TACAACTGGATGTTCGGGCCGCAGCGCCAGCGCTCGTGTCCGATGTGCACGTCCTTTCTGAGCGCGCTCGACGGCGAGATGCCCGACATCCTGCAACGCGTCGCGTTCGCGGTGATCGCGCGTTCGCCGGTGCAACGCCTCGCGGGGTTCGCGAAGGAGCGCGGCTGGCGGCACTTGCGACTCTATTCGTCGGGCGGCAACCGCTTCAATCGCGATTACGCCGACGAGGACCCCGAAGAAGGCGACAACGCCGGCTTCAACGTCTTCGTGAAGTCGAACGGGACGGTGCGCCATTTCTGGGGCGACGAGATGGGGCCGGAGTCGGCCGATCCGGGCCAGGACCCGCGCGGCGCACCCGACGCGATGCCGCTCTGGACCGTGCTCGACATGACGCCGGGCGGCCGCGGCACGGACTGGTATCCGAAGCTGGACTACGGCCCGCGCTAGCCGCGACGCGCGTCAGTCTTCGACCGGCGCCAGCGGTTCGAGCGCCGGGCTCTTCGCGTGACTCAGCGCGACATGCGGCACGAACGACGCGAACAGCACGATGAACACGCCGATCGCCAGCATCGCCCAGAAGGTCAGATGCAGCGACGCGTGCAGGACGAGCCGCACGACCGGCTCGCTGACTTCCGCGAGGTGCCGCGCGTCGAGCAACTGACGCAACTGTTCGGACGTGATCGCACGGCTGAGCGTGGAGTGGCTCAGACCGTAGTTGAGTGCGGCGCCGAACGCGGTGGCGCCGAGCGTGCTGCCGAGATTGCGCGAGAAGAGATTCGATGCGGTCGCGCTGCCGCGCTGGTCGACGGTGACGATTTCCTGAATCAGCACGAGCGAACTCACGCTGAAAAGGCCCATCCCGAAGCCCGCGACGAGTGAGCCGACACCGGCAAGAACCGGCGACGACTGCGGCGTGAGCAGCACAAAAAACAGCACGCCCGCCGGCACGAAGACACTGCCTGCGACGAGAATCGGCCGCAGCCCGAAGCGGTAAAACGAGCGCGCGGCCAGCGTCGCGCCCGACGGCCAGCCGACCATCATCATCGTGAGCGCGAGGCCGGCGATCACCGGGGCGCGGCCGAGCACGCCCTGCACATACATCGGCAGGAACGTGGTCGCGCCCATCAGGATCATGCCGGAAAGCACGGTCGCCGCATTCGATGCCGCGATCGGCCGCCGGCTCCAGAGCGCGAACGAGATCATCGGCTCGGCGGCGCGGCGCTCCTGCAGCACGAAGAGCACGCCGAACACCACGCACGCGATGGCGGTGAGCGTCGCGGCGCGGTCCTCCGACGTTCCCGCGTAGGTCAGCGACATCATGAACGAGCCGATCGCCGCGGTGAACAGCACGGCGCCGAGCACGTCGATGGAGGGACGCGCGCTGCGCGGCGCTTCGCGCAGATACGCGATGAAGCCCGCCGCCGAAGCGAGGCCGATCGGCACGTTCAGCCAGAAGATCCACGCCCACGACCAGTCGCGGATGATGAGGCCGCCCACCATCGGCCCGAGCACGGCGGAGATCGCCCAGACGCTCGCGAGATAGCCCTGCACCTTGCCGCGCTCGCGGGCCGGATAGAGGTCGGCGACGACCGTCAGCGTGACCGGCTGGATCGCGCCCGCGCCGATGCCCTGGATCAGCCGGAAGACGATCATCGCGGGCATCGACCACGCGAAGCCGGCGAGCACCGAGCCGATCAGGAAAATGGCGATGCCGGCGAGGATCACCGGCTTGCGGCCGTACAGGTCGGCGAGCTTGCCGAAGATCACGGTCATCGCGGTCTGCGCGAGCAGGAACGACGAGAAGACCCAGCTGTACAGATGCAAATCGCCGATCTGCGAGACGATTTGCGGCATCGCCGTGGAGACGATCGTCGCCTCGATGGCGACCATCGCCATCGACGCCATCACGGCGGCGATCACGAACGCGCGTTTTGAAGCAGGATTCGATGCAGTGGCGGGGCTGGTCATTGTTTTCGTGCGCCGCGACGGCGCCGGCTGGCAGCGACCTTACGCGATCCCGGACGCAGAGCGAGCGGGATCGAGGGTTCGGCCGGGAGAAATCAGGGCTGGAATGTTACACCGGGGCAATAAAATCGGCTTGCTCGTCCATTGCCGATTCGGCGGGAACGGTGCGGCCGCGAGCGCGGCCGCACCCGGCGCGCGGCGGGGACGGGCTTCACCGCCCGTTCGACCCGCGCCGCCGTCATGCTTTCAAAAACCTACTTCGACGACTGCCCGATCTCGTGGTTCGCGAGGACTTCGAGCGCGCGCACCATCGCCGAGTGGTCCCACGCGGCGCCGCCGTGCGCCGTGCACGCGTTGAAGAGCGCCTGGCAGGTCGCGGTGTTCGGCAGCGAAACGCCGAGCGCCTGCGCCGTCGAGAGCGCGAGATTCAAATCCTTCTGATGCAGCTCGATCCGGAAGCCCGGATCGAAAGTGCGCTTCGTCATGCGTTCGCCATGCACTTCCAAAATGCGCGACGACGCGAAACCGCCCATCAGCGCCTTGCGGACCTTCTCGGCATCGACGCCCGCTTTCGACGCGAGCAACAGCGCCTCGCCGACCGCCTCGATGGTCGCCGCGACGATCACCTGGTTCGCCACCTTGCACACCTGACCCGCGCCGACTTCGCCGATCAGCGAGATGTTCTTGCCCATCATGTCGAAGAGCGGCTTGACGGTGTCGAAGGTCGCCTGCGAGCCGCCGACCATGATCGTGAGCGAACCCGCCTTCGCGCCGACTTCGCCGCCGGAGACGGGCGCATCGAGATATTCGGCGCCGCGCTCGCGCACGCGCGCGGCGAAGTCGCGGGTCGCCATCGGCGAGATCGAACTCATGTCGACGACGATCTGCCCCGCCTTCAGCTTCTCCGCGACGCCGTTCTCGCCGAACAGCACGCGCTCGACGTCCGGCGTGTCCGGCACCATGATGAAGATCACATCCGCCTGGCTCGCGACTTCCGCCGGATTGGCCGCGGCTTTCACGCCCGCTTGCGTCAGTTCGTCGGGCACGCCGCTGCGCGTGAACGCCGCCAGTTCGACGCCGTTCTTGCGAAGGTTGGCCGCCATGGGCTTGCCCATGATCCCGAGTCCGATGAATCCTGCCTTTTGCATGTGGTTCTCCTGATGAGGGGGTGGGGCGCCGTCGAAGCTCGCGTCATGGGCGACGCATTGCGATCAGGCCTTCGCTTCGGACGACTCGTTCGCTCGACGCAGCCGCTCCCGGCTGTTCGACAGATGCATGCGCATCGCCGCGCGGGCGCCGTCGGCGTCGTGGCGCGAGATCGCATCGAGGATGCTTTCGTGTTCCTGGTTGACGAGCGCGACATACGCCTTCGGGTCCGAATGCGCGATGCCCGCCGAATCGATGCGGTTGCGCGGAATCAGCGCGCTGCCCATCTGCGTCAGGATGTCGACGAAATAGCGGTTGCCGGTCGCCTGCGCGACCGAAATGTGGAATTGCAGATCCGCCGAAACGCTGTCGCCGCCCATGCGGCTCGTCGTTTCGATCGCGGCGAGCGCGGCGCGCATGCGCGCGAGGTCTTCGGCTTGCGCGCGCTGCGCGGCGAGACCGGCGCTCTCGGTTTCGAGGCTGATGCGCAATTCGAGCACCGAAAGCACGTCGCGCAGCGTGGTGGCGGGCACCATGTCGATGCCGAGCTTCTCGCGGCGCGGTTCCAGCACGAAGCTGCCGATGCCGTGACGCGTTTCGATCACCTCGCTCGCTTGTAGGCGCGAGATGCCTTCGCGCACGACGGTGCGGCTCACGCCGAGCCCGACCATCAGTTCGGATTCGGTCGGCAGCTTGTCGCCGGGCTTCAGCGCTTCCGACGCGATCTGCTCCTTCACGAAAGCCACGACGGACTCCGCCAGGTTGCGGGCGCGGCGCGGTGCGGCAATGCTGGTGAATTGGGCGGCCATCAAAGCGCTCCTGGATCGGTCAATGCGGCGGTGAATGCGGCGGTCAATGCGGCGGTGAATGCGGCAAGACGGGTCGATTCATTATAGCGTTGTCTGACGACTCATCGACGGCCGTTCGAGCCGCCGCGCAGGCGTTTCGCCGGTGCGCGCGGCGCTCAGGGCGGCCGGGTCGTATGTCGTCGGACCCCGTCTGCCGCTCACTGCGCCACCGGCTGCCGAAGCTCGACGCGCTTGATGTCCTTCACGATCACGAGATAGCTGAACACGGTCAGGAGCGCGTTGACGCCGACGAACACGAGCGCGCCGTTGAACGAGCCGCCGCTTTGCGCGACCAGATAGCCGATCACGATCGGCGTCACGATGCCGGCGATGTTGCCGAACATGTTGAAGATCGAGCCCGACAGGCCGATGGCTTCGCGCGGCGACGTATCCGCGACCACGGCCCAGCCGAGCGCGCCGATGCCCTTGCCGAAGAACGCGAGCGACATCAGCGCGACGACGACCCAGTCGGTGGACACATAATTGCAGCCGATGATGCACGACGACAGCAGCATGCCGCCGACGATCGGCACCTTGCGCGCGAGGGTGAGCGAATGGCCGCGCCGGATCAGCGAATCGGACAGCACGCCGCCGAGCACGCCGCCCGTGAAGCCGCAGATCGCCGGCAGCGAAGCGATGAGACCCGCTTGCAGGATCGTCATGCCGCGCGCCTGCACGAGGTAGATCGGAAACCAGGTGAGGAAGAAGTAGGTGAGTACGTTGATGCAGTACTGCGCAAGATAGACGCCGACCAGCATGCGGTTGGACAGCAGCTGGCGCACGAGCGACCAGCTCGTTGCGCGCGGTGCATCGCCTGCGGCCGCTTTCTTCGGGGCGTTGATGACGCCGCCGCCCTGCTCGATGTGATCGAGTTCGGCACGGTTCACACGCGGGTGATCGGCGGGATTCTTCATGACCTTGAGCCAGGTCAGCGCGAGCAGCAGCCCGGCGATGCCCATCACGACATACACGTAGTGCCAGCCGAACTTGTGCGTGATCCACGCCATCAGCGGCGTGAAGACGACGGCCGCGAAATACTGCGCCGAATTGAAGATCGCCGATGCGGTGCCGCGCTCGGCGGTCGGAAACCAGCTCGCGACGACTTTCGCGTTGGCCGGGAACGCGGGCGATTCGGCGGCGCCCATCGCGAAGCGCAGCACGAACAGCGCGATGACCGCGGCCGCCGCGCTGCCGGCGAGACCGACCGCGCTTTGCAGCAGCGTGAAGAGCGACCAGAAGAAGATGCTCGCGGCATAGACGCGTCGCGCGCCGAAGCGATCGAGGAGCCAGCCCGCCGGCAACTGCGAGAGCACGTAGGCCCAGCTGAAGGCGGAGAAGATGTAGCCCATCTTGATCGCGTCGAAACCGAACTCGCCGCGCATCGCGGAGCCCGTCACCGAGAGCGTCGCACGGTCGGCGTAATTGAACGTCGTGATGATGAAGACCATCAACAGGATCGTGTACCGGACGCTCGTGCGTTTCGCGACGCCAGCGGCGCTCGCAATGTGGGTCGTTTGCATGACGGGCTTGTCTCCTTCCATCAGTCTTTGAAACGGGAGTGCGCCGGCAGACGGGCCGCCGGCGCCTGCAGCTTACTGGGCGCCGAGCTTCTTGATGAGCACGTCGAGTTGCGCCAGTTCTTCCTCGTTGAGATCCGTGAGCGGAGCGCGCACCGGACCTGCGTCGTGGCCGACGAGCTTCGCGCCCGCCTTCACGATCGACACCGCATAGCCCGCGCGGCGATTGCGGATCGCGAGGTACGGCAGGAAGAATTCGTCGATCAGCTTGCCGACCGTCGCGTGATCGTCGGCGGCGATCGCGCGGTAGAAGTCCATCGCCGTCTTCGGGATGAAGTTGAACACCGCCGACGAATACACCGGCACGCCGAGCGCCTTGTAGGCCGCTGCGTAGACTTCAGCGGTCGGCAGGCCGCCGAGGTACGAGAAGCGGTCGCCGAGACGCCGGCGGATCGTCACCATCGCCTCGATCTCGCCGACGCCGTCCTTGAAGCCGATCAGGTTCGGGCAGCGGTCCGCGAGGCGTTCCAGCATGTCCGCGTTGAGCTTCGAATTCGCGCGGTTGTAGATGATGACGCCCATCTTCGGCACGGCCTTGCAGACCTGTTCCGCGTGATCGGCGATGCCTTCCTGCGACGCTTCGGTCAGGTAATGCGGCATCAGCAGCACGCCGTTCGCGCCGAGGCGCTCGGCTTCCTTCGCGTATTCGATCGCGACGCGCGTCGGGCCGCCCGCGCCCGCGAGGATCGGCACCTTGCCCTTGCAGGTTTCGGTCGCGGTGCGGATGACGTTCGAATAATCGCTCTTGGTCAGCGAGAAGAACTCGCCCGTGCCGCCCGCCGCGAACAACGCGCTCGCGCCATAGGGCGCGAGCCATTCGAGGCGCTCGGCGTAGGTGTCGGGGCGGAAGTCGCCTTTGGCGTCGAAATCGGTGACGGGAAACGACAGCAGGCCTTCAGAGACGATTTGCTTGAGTTCTTGCGGTGTGGTCATGGTTGAATATCCGAGAGCGGCGTGTGGAAGGCAGAAGCCATCTGATACGTCATCGTACAACATGAATTTCGCGGATTCAACAAGGAATGTGCGATGCGAGCGCACCTTTAGGGTAAATACTCACGCTAGCGGCGTGTCTCCAAGTTGTAGGATGACGTATGATATAGCTGTGAAACTGACCGACACGCGCTGTCGAACGAATACACGCAAAGGACCAAAAGGACCGGTGACATGGAACAGTCTCCTCTTTACATACGCGTTCATCCGCAGGACAACGTCGCGATCGTCGTGAACGATGGCGGGCTGCCCGAGGGCGCGACCTTCGCCGATGGCCTGACGCTGCGCGAACGCGTGCCGCAAGGACATAAAGTGGCGCTCGCCGATTTCGCCGAGGGCGATGAAGTGATTCGCTACAACGTCGTGATCGGTTATGCGCTCAAGAATCTGCCGAAGGGCAGCTGGATCAACGAGCACGTGATCCGCATGCCGAGCCCGCCGGGCCTCGAAGGCCTGCCGATCGCGACCGTCAAGCCGCCCGCGATGCCGCCGCTCGAAGGCTTCACCTTCGAGGGGTATCGCAATGCGGACGGCTCGGTCGGCACGCGCAACATCCTCGCGATCACGACGACCGTACAGTGCGTCGCCGACGTCGTTCAGCACGCGGTCACGCGCATCAAGGCCGAACTGCTGCCGCGCTTTCCGAATGTCGACGACGTCGTGAGCCTCGGCCACACGTACGGCTGCGGCGTTGCGATCGACGCGCCCGACGCGATGGTGCCGATCCGCACCGTGCGCAACATCAGCCTGAACCCGAACTTCGGCGGCGAGGTGATGATGGTGAGCCTCGGCTGCGAGAAGCTGCAACCCGAACGCCTGATGCCGCCGGGCACGATCCCGATCGTGACGACGGCCGTCGACGACGTGGCCGACATCGGCGATAACGGCGCGGACGATAACGGCGATGTCGTGGTGCTGCAGGACGAGGCGCACGTCGGCTTCCAGTCGATGATCGACTCGATCATGAGGATGGCCGAGCGGCATCTGGAGCGCCTGAACAACCGGCGGCGCGAGACGTGTCCCGCGTCGGAGCTGGTGGTCGGCGTGCAGTGCGGCGGCAGCGATGCGTTTTCCGGACTGACGGCGAATCCGGCGGTCGGCTTCGCGACCGATCTGCTGGTGCGCGCGGGCGCGACGGTGATGTTCTCGGAAGTGACCGAAGTGCGCGATGGCGTCGATCAGTTGACGAGCCGCGCGGCGAATCCGGAGGTCGCGCAGGCAATCATCCGCGAGATGGCGTGGTACGACGATTACCTGAAGCGCGGCAGCGCGGATCGCAGCGCCAACACGACGCCGGGCAACAAGAAGGGTGGGTTGTCGAATATCGTCGAGAAGGCGATGGGGTCGATCATCAAATCGGGCAATTCGCCGATTTCGGGTGTGCTATCGCCGGGCGAGAAGGTGAAGCAGAAGGGGTTGATCTATGCGGCGACGCCGGCGAGCGACTTCATCTGCGGGACGCTGCAACTGGCGGCCGGCATCAACCTGCACGTGTTCACGACGGGGCGCGGCACGCCTTACAGCCTGGCCGAAGTCCCGGTGATCAAGGTCGCGACGCGCTCGGATCTCGCGCGCCGGTGGCACGATCTGATGGACGTGAACGCAGGGACGATCGCGACCGGCGAGGCGTCGATCGAAGACGTGGGCTGGGAGTTGTTCCGGTTGATGCTGGAGATCGCGAGCGGGAGGAAGCAGACTTGCGCGGAGGCGCTCAAGTTGCACAATGCGTTGGTGTTGTTTAATCCGGCGCCGGTGACTTGAGGGTTTCGCTGACGCTCGGGGCGAGCGTCAGACACCGTTTGATGTAGATGCATTTCTGTTCGCATTGCTAAATAGTGGACGCTGTTCACCTTTTAGGCGAGAATCCCGGCCGTCGGCATCGAAAGGTGTCGGCGGATACTGGGCGCTTTCTACGCGGTGCACCGTTCAAGAGGAACAGAAACGCGGCGTCCAACGAACTATCGTTTTGTGGACGGGCGTTGAATGGCGATCGAACTGAAGACGGACTCGTGGCATCGCTACATGCTTTACCGGGGCGACGAACCGTACATGACGTACGATCCTGAAGACGCCCGCAGACTGGCGGCCGAAGCGGGTAAAAAATTCACGGCGTTGGCCTATGCTGATGTGTGGGCGAAAGATTCCGCATTGGTGAAGCGGGTTCGCCGGTTCCTCCGCGAAAATTTTCACTGGCACGCCCGCCTCGCGGAACGCGGGTCGGACCTCGAGGTCACGCAGACGCTCATGGTCATGGTGCGCGGTGGCAGTGTTGCCGTCATTCCCGAAGAACCGATGCGCAGTTGTGGCATCGGGTGCACACTGAAGCAAGCCGACTCCTCATTGCGGGACGTCGAGAACTACGGCGAGACTCCTTATGCATCTGTCACGGACCGCTATCAAGCGCAACTTGAGCGGATAGACGCTGAGCGGCCGACCTGGGCCGAAACGGACGCGTTGATGGACGAAATCAACGCTGACTTCCTACAGAAGACGATTGGAAGCTCGCCGCTGCTCGACTCGTTTTTTCGGGCGGCGGGGTGGACGGAGAAATATTCGGACGCGGGGACAGCGCGCGCGTCGCTATTCGAAGACGTACAACCGTTTGAGTACGACGAAGCCTCCGGAATTCTCGGCGGCGACGCGGACATACAAACGGCATGGCTGCCGATCACTGGCGGTCCGCCCGGCACTTGGGTAGAAAATCCATCCGGCAGCGGGCAATTGCGTCTGTTCGATGTGAACGGCAACGCGGCTGTTGATATCGACTTCGATCATGATCACGGCTTCGGTGTCCCTCATTCCCATAATTGGGACAACGGAGTACGCGATAACGGTAACCGCGTCTCTCTTCTTCCTTACTAGCAGGCGCTTAAATGGATGAACTGAAGAGGGTCGTTTACTTCCACGACTGGCATATCGACATCCTTGCCGTGAGGCAAGGAAATCGGCTCACGATCGGCCTGTACTTCGACGAGCGGCGGGCAACTCTGACGTTCGCCGGCACGAGTCGCTCCGCAGTGGAGCACTTTGGCCTCGTGAACATCGTGTACGAAATCAAAATTCTCCAGCCTGAGGACACGCGTTACGAAAAGGCGCTGGCAGTGCTTGAGAAGGCGGATCGGTATTCGCCAAAGCAGGGCCGCTACATCGCCCTTGTGGCGGCGACGGCTGGAGCCGAACTGGTGATCGAATTCGAATCTCTGGAAATCGAGGCGACGTGAACGGTATCTTTTGGCTAACGCGCCCGGACCTTTCCAACAAGAGTGCTTCGCGCTCCGGGCGCGCCATGCCTTGCTATACCAACCGCCTCAATACCCGCCACCCGCCCCGCCGGGCAAGCCCGCCTTCATCTTCCCCACGACCTGCTGCGCCCCGGCCGCCATGAGCCTCGCATCGGAACTGACGGTCACGAACTGAAACCCCTTCGCGATCCGCTCCAGCGCCTTCTCCGGCGTGCCGTTGTGAATCCCGGCGACGATTCCGTGCGCCTTCGCGCGCGCGAGAATATGGTCGATGGCTTCCGCAACCGGCGGGTCGACATCGTCGAAAGTGGGCGTGCAGCCGAGCGCGAGCGACAGATCCGAAGGCCCGATGTATATCGCATCCAGGCCCGGCGTCGACACGATCTCTTCCAGATTGTCGAGCGCCTCGCGCGTTTCGATCATCGCGAACACGACCACCGTATCGTTGGCCGCTTTCGGATAATCCGCGCCGCCGTACAGCAGCGCGCGCACCGGCCCGAAGCTGCGCGTGCCCATCGGCGGATAATGCGTCGCGGCGACGAGCCGCTCCGCGTCCGCGCGACTGTTCACCATCGGACAGATCACGGCATACGCGCCCGCGTCGAGCACCTTCATCAGGATGCCGGGCTCGTTCCACGGCACGCGGGCCATCGGTACGGTCTGGGTCGTCGAGATCGCGGTGAACATCTCGACCGCCTTCTGATAATCGACCACGCCGTGCTGCAGATCGACCGTCAGCGAATCCCATCCCTGATGCGACATCGTCTCCGCGGAAAACGCGCTCGGAATGGCAAGCCATCCGTTGACGACGGCACCGCCCGCCTTCCAGATCGAACGAATCCGGTTCTCACGCATGCTCGTGCTCCTCCTGGTTGCAGGCCGCGCGCGGCCCGTCAGTCTTTCATGTCGAATAGTTCGCTTGCTTGCCCTTCGATAAACCTTCGGTTCTCAATGGTAAACGCACCCGCCGCGCCGGTTAGCGCTTAACGCGCGCTTCCGGCGGCGTGAAGTCGATGCCGGCAAAGCTGCCGCCCTGATAGCGCTGACCGATGGCATCGAGCGGATTCGGCTTCTTCAGGATGTCGTCCGCGTAATCTTCGGCGTTGTGTTGCGAACGGTAGCCGAGACGCTCGGCGCCTTCGTTGTTCCAGTAGCTGCGCGTATTCGCCGACACACCCCACACGACGATATAGCCGATCTCCGGCGCATCGACGGTCCGCTCGACGATCTGCAGTAAATCCTCCTGCGCGAGCCACGTGCTCAGGTGCCGGAATTCCGTCGGCTTTTCGATGCAGCTGCCGATGCGCACGCACACGCTCTCGATGCCGTGCTTGTCCCAGTACATGCGCGCGATGCCTTCGCCCCACATCTTGCTGAGACCGTAGAAGCCATCGGGGCGGAACTCGCAATCGAGATCGAGCTTGTCTTCGACCGGGTACATCCCGATCGCATGATTCGAGCTCGCGAACAGGATGCGGCGCACGTTGTTGCGGCGCGCGCCTTCATACACTTCGACGAGCCCGCGCAGATTGTTGTCGATGATCTCGGGGAGCGGACGCTCGACGCTCGTGCCCGCCATATGGATCAGCACATCGACGCCGCTCAGCAGTTGATCGACGACTGCCGGGTCGCGCAGGTCGCCGTGCATGATGTCCTCGCCCTCGACGATCGGCACGAGTGCCTTGGAACCGCCCGCCGAGCGCAGGTCGTAGCCGCGCTCGATGAGCGCCTTTCGCAGCACGGTGCCGAGTTGTCCGCTTGCCCCGCTCAATGCAATCTTGGTCACGATAAGTTCCTTCTTGAAGTTTGACTCGGCCGCGCGCCGATGCTGTGGCGCGGTCGGCCATCGACAGGGTCAGCGTCCGGTGCTCGTGGCCGGCGTGGCGATCGTCGGTGCGCGCAGCGTGCCCGAATAGTCGCCCGGCCTGAGCAGGAACCATGCGACGGTAGCACCGATGATGTCGAAAAGCACGAGGCAGACGAAGAGCGGGTTATAGCCGATGGTGGTCGCGAGCGCACCGACGATCAGCGAGAAGATCATCCCGCCGAGCCAGCCCATCATGCCGGAGAGCCCGGTCGCCGTGCCGACTTCGTGCTGGCCGAAGACGTCCGACGCGAGCGTGTAAAGCGCGCCCGAAATCGTCTGATGACCGAAGGCACCGAGGCAGAAGAGGCCGATCGCGACATAGGGGCTCGCCGCGAGGCCGATGCACGCCGGGCCGAACATGAACAGCGTGCCGACGATCATCACGAGCTTGCGCGACGTCAGCAGTTGCGTGTTGAACTTGCGCAGCAGGAAGGGCGCGAGATAGCCGCCGAAGACGCAGCCGAGATCGGCGGCGAGGAACGGCAGCCAGCCGAACAGCGCGATCTCCTTCAGGTTCATGTGCCGCACGGAGACGAGATAGAGCGGAATCCAGAAGTTGAAGGTCTGCCATGCCGGTTCGGCGAGAAAGCGCGGAATGCCGATGCCCCAGAAACGGCGCGTGGAGAGCAGTTGCTTCCACGAAGGACGCTTGGTCGATGAGAGCTTGCCTTCTTCCTGGCCGCTCAGGATGTATTCGCGCTCGTCTTCCGAGAGGTTCGGATGGTCGGCAGGCGAGCGGTAGAAAAAGAGCCACAGCGCCACCCAGATGAACGCGACACCGCCCGTCACGACGAACGCCGTCTGCCAGTTGAACTGGAGGATGCAGAACACGACGAGCGGCGGCGCGAGCATCGCACCGATCGACGTTCCGGTGTTGAGCCAGCCGGTCGCGACCGAGCGCTCTTTCGCCGGGAACCATTGCGTGATGGTCTTCATGCCCGCCGGGAAGATCGCCGCCTCGCTCATGCCGAGGAGGCCGCGGAAGAACGCGAGCGAGCCCCAGCCGGTCGCGAGCCCGTGCATCATATTCGACGCCGCCCAGGCGGTCGCGAAGATCGCGAAGCCGATCTTGAGCCCGACCACGTCGAGGATATAGCCCGCCACCGGCTGCATCACCGTGTACGCGCCCTGGAACGCGGCGACCACGTACGAGTACTGCTGCGTGGTCATGTGCAGCTTGTCGGTCAGCGTCGGCGCCGCGACTGAGAGCGAGCTGCGCGCGAGGTAGTTGAAGATGGTCCCGAGCATGATCAGCCCGACGATCCACCACCTCAGTCCCTTGATCTTGTCTGCCAGCATGGCGTGTCTCCTTCCAGTTGCGTAGAGGGTGCGCGGCGGGTTGCCGCTGCATCTCATTAATATGTGACGTCGTACAACTGCGGAGCGCATGACGTCGTTGAAGATGTACGACAACTTTCGATCAATCGTGTGATGGTGTCAATGGAAAACGATTAACTAACGGGTAAACACGGACGCTCGCTTATCCTTTCGGAACCTTACACGTAGGGTTTTTGCGGGTCCGGACGACGGGAAAAGTCGCTTGACGTCTGCCTGACAACTTGGCTATTGTCAGCGACATGGCGATGAATGAAGCACCGCACCGCCGAATAGAGCGACGTCCTTAGTTGTATGACATCGTTTCTATGCGGCTTCAAGAACGGCGCGCAACGCTTCGCCCTGGACGGCCTAGGGCAAACGTTTTACATCGCCCGGCAAACAGCACGGAAATACGCAATCACGACCCACCGTGAATAACCGGCCCGGCCGGATAAGGAGACGAGAATGAAGCAATCGAAGGACAGGACGCTGGCGCACACACCCGTCGCGTTGCATTCGCCTGCGCGACGCACTTTCGTGAAGTTCGCGGGCGTATCGGCGGGCGCGTCGCTGTTCGGCACGCTCGGCGTGCTCGGCGGCTGCGGCGGCCACGACGATTCCGGCTCGCCCGCGACGCCGCCCGTCGTCGAGGATCCGATCTGGGGCTCGACCGGCGCCGCCACGCAGATCATCAACTCGCTGCAGGGCGTGGCGCAGTCGATGTTCCCGAGCCGCCAGTTCCTCGTCACGGATTACGGCGCGAAACCCTGCGCCGTCGTCGCGGCGACGAATCCGTACACCGACCCGTCGAAGTCTCCGCTCAGCACGGGCGCCGACCAGACGCACGCGCCCGGCTCCTTCGATTCGCGTCCCGCGTTTCTCGCGGCCATCGCGGCATGCAACACGGCGGGCGGCGGAAGCGTCGTGGTGCCGGCGGGCACGTGGTATTGCGCCGGCCCGATCGTGCTGCTCTCGAACGTCAACTTCCACCTGAGCGCGAACTGCACGATCTACTTCAGCCCGAATCCCGCCGATTACGCGAAGGACGGCCCGATCGACTGCGGCGCGAACGGCAAGCTCTACTACAGCCGCTGGCAATCGAACGACTGCCTGAACTACGGCCCGCCGGTCTACGCGCGCAACCAGACGAACGTCGCGATCACCGGCGAGGGCAACACTTCCGTCCTCAACGGCCAGGCGATGACACCGTTCGCCGGCACCGGCAACACGAGCACCTGCTGGTGGACCTGGAAGGGCAACAGCGGCGCCTACGGTTTCGCAGGCTCGTCGACGCCGTCGCAGGCCTATCTCAACCCGAATAACGTCGATCTGAGGACGGCCGCGCCGGGCATCGCCGATACGCTCTACACCCAGCTCACCGATCCCGCCACGCCCTGGCAGCAGGACCAGAACTACCTGCCGGCGCTGTCGGAGGCGGGCGTCGCCATCGAAAAGCGCATTTTCGGCATCGGCCATTACCTGCGGCCGTGCATGGTCGAGTTCATCGGCTGCACGAACGTGCTGATGGAAAGCTATCGCACCAACAACACGCCGTTCTGGCAGCACCATCCGACCGACTGCAAGAACGTCGTGATCCGCACCGTGACCGTGGACAGCATCGGCCCGAACAACGACGGCTTCGATCCCGACGCGTGCGACATGGTCCTGTGCGACAGCGTCGTGTTCAATACCGGCGACGACTGCATCGCGATCAAGTCGGGCAAGAACCTCGACAACGAATACGGCCCGGCGCAGAACCACGTCATCCAGAACTGCACGATGAACAGCGGCCACGGCGGCATCACGCTCGGCAGCGAAATGGGCGGCGGCGTGCAGAAGATCTACGCGCGCAATCTCGCGATGCTCAACCAGTTCTGGGCGACCAATTCGCTCAACATCGCGATCCGCATCAAGACCAACATGAACCGCGGTGGCTTCGTGAAGGATTTCTACGTCGACAACGTGACGCTGCCGAACGGCGTGAGCCTGACGCCTTCGGGCTACGGCAGCAGCCTGCTCGCGGGCAGTCCGATCAACGCGAGCGTGCCGCTCGGCGTGGCGACGGCCGCGGCGGCGAATCCGTCGGCGGCGCAGGGCGGGATCGTCACGTTCGACTGCGACTACCAGCCGTCGAAGGACGCGATCCGCACGCGTCCGGCGCTCGTGCAGAACGTCAACATTTCGAACGTGAAGGCGAGCAACGTGACGCTCAACGGGCTGACGGGCTCGTGCTTTCAGGCGATCGTGGCGCAGGGTCCGGTCGCGTTCGACTACAACGGTCCGGCACCCACGCCGACGATTCCGGCGATCACGGGCGTGACCATCACGAACTGCGACTTCGGCACGCCGGTTGCCGCCGGTCCGGCCACCTCGACGACGCCCGGGCCGATCTACGCGTACAACGTGCACGACATCGCGCTGAAAAACACGTTGATCGCGGGTCAGACGATGAACACGACCGTGAGTGACGCGCGCTAGCGGGCGTCACGAACCGGCCGGGCCGCGGGATGCGAGCCCGGCTCCGGTTCATCCGCTGGCGGAAGACTGTGCATTACTACCGCGAGGGCGCCTGCGTCGACGGCAGGCCGCCCTTGTCCTGACCCGGCGCGGTGTCGGCGGGAACGGGCGCCGCGTTGACGCCGCCTGCGGCGCCTTGTGTATCGGTGACGCCGCCGTAGGACATGTCGGTCGTCGACTGCGCCGACTGATTGGCGTTGTGCTGCATCGTCGCGCGCGCGCTCGGCGGGGCGCTGCGCGTTTCCTGGCCGCCCGCGATTTCCGGCAACAAGAGTAAGACGAGGCCGGCCGCGGCGGCGGCTGCGGTCAAAACGAAAGTGGATTTCATTTTGATGCTCCTTGCATGAGGCTCGGGGCGGGAGTCCCTGGCTCGCGCGACATGGGTTCGGTTAGAAGATGCGCGGCGCGAGGATTCGCGCGCGCGTTCCGGGGAAGCGGCTCTTGCGTTCTTCACGAAACGCTTAACGACTGGCTGCCGTCTGCGATTCATACGGCGGAGGATGCATGCGTGCGTGCCGGCTTTCTTGCTTCCTGCTTTTGTTATAGGGCGCCGCTTCAAGGGCGGCAGGCATTTTTTGATCGGCGTTGCAATTCGGCATCAGCGGGAAGAAAACGCTTCTGACGCGTGCGCCCACGATGTGGCCGGGCAGGCAGGCAAACACGCACATCGACGCAAAAGCGAATGGCTGGGAACGATCGTTGCGCTTGGGGACGAGGCAATCAGCCCACTTCTCGGAGACCGACATGAGCATCTTCTCGACCATCCTCAACAAGATTTTCCCGCACGACCATCCGGCCGCCTCGGGTTCCGGCGCGACCGCAGCGCCTGCCACGCCGCAGCAGCCGAGCCCCGCGTCGGCGTCCGCCGCGCCGTCGGGTTCGTCGACGCCAGCCGCGGCGGGCGCGGTCCAGCCGCCCGTCACGCCGATGCCAGCCGTGGATGTCGAAGCCGTTCTGGTCAGCATGCAGGCGAGCCAGGGGCAGGAACTGAACTGGCGCACGTCGATTGTCGATCTGATGAAACTGCTGGGGCTCGATAGCAGTCTCGCCGCGCGCAAGGAACTGGCGCAGGAACTGCACTACGGCGGAAACACGGAGGATTCGGCAGCGATGAACATGTGGCTGCACAAGGCGGTCATGCAGAAGCTCGCGGAAAACGGCGGCAAGGTGCCCGACGACCTCAAAAACTGATCGACGAGCACGTCGAACCGGGGAGATCCGCGCCGCGTTCGCGCGGACTCCCGGCCGCTACGGCCGCGCGGCCACTTCGTCCAGATGCCGCAGCAGGTCCGCTGGATCTTCGTAGACGCGCAGCGCGCCCGCGCGTTCCAGTTCGTCCATGCCATATCCGCCCGACAGCAAGCCGACGCCGAGCGAGCGGCAGCGTCGCGCGGCGAGCATGTCCCAGATGCTGTCTCCGACCACCACCGTGTGTTCGATCGACACGCCGAGCCGCTCTGCCGCCGCGATGAACAGGTCGGGATCGGGCTTCGCGTATTTCACGTCGTCGCGCGTGACGACGACCGCCGTCGCCGGATCGACGCCCAGCGCCGCCAGATTCACCGCCGCCGTCTCCATCCGGCCGCTTGTCGCGATGGCCCAGCGCGTGCCGGCCTGCGTCAGCGCCGCGAGCAGTTCGCGCGCGCCCGGCAGCGGACACACCTGCGCGCGCAGCCGCTGATACGCCTCGGCATGCGAGCGCCGCAGCCGCTCGACGCGATCCGGACTGATCTCGCCGTGCGTCTCGCGCAGCAACTGGTTGGTGAACAGGCCGCCGCTCATGCCGATCTTGCGATGGATGCGCCACACCGACAGCTCGATTCCTTCGTCGTCGAGGGCTTCCTTCCAGGCGAGCACGTGCTGGTACACGCTGTCGACGAGCGTGCCGTCGAGATCGAACAGGAACGAGGTTTCGATTCGCATGATGTCAATCCTTGCAAGAGTTTTCGGCAGGCGGCGCGTCGGGTCCGAATGCGCATCGTACTACCGCAAGGATGATGCCTTTCCCTTGCGCGGTGTCAGCACCGCCAGCACGATCGCGACGATGAAGAGCGCGGGGACGTCGCCGAGCAGGTGAGCGCGATGCGCCGGATGGGCGAACGACTGCACCGCCATGATCGAACCGTGAACCACGCTCGACCAGACCGTGAACCAGATCAGGCTGAGGTGGTCGAGCGGATCGCGCGCGGCCCGGATCAGGAACACGCCGAGCGTCGCGTAGATGCCGACGATCATCGCCGGATAGTCGGAATAGCCGGCTTGCCACGCCCAGCCCGAAGGCCAGACGATCATCAGCGGATAAAACCCCGCGACCGATATCGCGCCGACCACGACCAGCGCGATTCGCAAGTACTTCAGCCGGTGTGCGTCATCCATGTGAACTGTCTGTTGGTCGGTGGTCGATTGAATCCGTTATAGACGCGAACGGTCGAAAAAACAGGTCGCGATGCGCCGAGGCTCAATGCGAACGGCATCGCGTCGCCGTTATCGTTTCAACAAAACTTGAAATAACATCGCGACGCGCGTATTCTCCGCGACATGGACTCGAACCTCGCAGTACGCGCGCTTGGCGCGCTCGCCCACGATTCGCGGCTCGCGGTCTTTCGCGCGCTCGTCGTCGCCGGTCCGGCCGGCTTGCCGGCGGGCGAAATCGCCCAGCAACTCGGCCTCACGCCTTCCGGACTGTCGTTCCATCTGAAGGACCTGTCGCACGCCGCGCTAGTGAGCGGCCGGCAGGAGGGTCGCTTTATCTACTACTCGGCTAATTTCGATGCGATGAACGGTCTCATCGGCTTTCTGACCGAGAACTGCTGCTCGGGCGCCGCCTGCGCGGCCGGCGCGCTTCAACCAGGAAATTGCTGATGTCGTCCGACTTGCCGAATCTGAGCGCACCTCATGCCGACGTACCCGACCTCGCCAAGCTCACCCCTTTGTCGAATTCGTTGCATCCGCCGCGCATCCTGCTGCTGTATGGGTCGCTTCGGCCGACGTCGTACAGCCGGCTGCTCACGTTCGAAGCCGAGCGCATCCTGCGGCATCTCGGCGCCGAGACGCGCGTCTTCGATCCGCACGGCCTGCCGCTGGCCGACAGCGTTCCCGCCGATCATCCGAAAGTCGGCGAACTCCGCGCGCTCTCGCTCTGGTCGGAAGGGCAGGTCTGGTGCAGTCCGGAGCGCCACGGCACGCTGACCGCGGTGTTCAAGAACCAGATCGATTGGCTGCCGCTCGAAACGGGCGGCGTGCGTCCGACGCAGGGCCGCACGCTGGCGGTGATGCAGGTGAGCGGCGGCTCGCAGTCGTTCAACGCGGTCAATGCGCTGCGCGTGCTTGGCCGGTGGATGCGGATGGTGACCATCCCGAACCAGTCGTCGGTGGCGAAGGCCTGGCAGGAATTCGATGCCGACGGACGCATGAAGCCTTCCTCGTACTACGACCGGGTCGTCGACGTGATGGAGGAGTTGATCAAGTTCACGCTGCTCGTGCGCGACCGGACCGACTATCTAACCGACCGTTACAGCGAGCGCAAGGAAGCGCGTCCGGAACTCGCGACATCGCTAGCAAGCGCCGCGATGGACCACGAAACGACCTCCGGCGCCCGCGACGCCCACACTGACGCCGACTCCGACGACGGCGAAGTCGAATAACGACGCAGCCGCGTTCAACCCTGCGCGCCGGACCCGATCGCGTTCAGTTCGGCCAATACCTCGGGCGGAATCGCGAGCGACGCCGCCGCGAGATTCTCGTGCAGATGCCCGACCGACGATGTCCCCGGAATCAGCAGGATATTCGGCGAGCGTTGCAGCAGCCACGCGAGCGCAACCTGCATCGGCGTGGCGCCGAGCGCGGCGGCGGCGCGATCCAGCGCCGACGATTGCAGCGGCGTGAACCCGCCCAGCGGAAAGAACGGCGTGTACGCGACACCTTCGGCGGCGAGCGCGTCGATCATCGGATCGTCGTCGCGATGCGCGAGGTTGTAGTGATTCTGCACACAGACGATCTCCGCGATCGGCCGCGCCTCCTCGTATTGCCGCTGCGTGACGTTGCTCAGACCGATATGGCGGATCAGCCCCTGGCGCTTGAGGTCGGCGAGCACGGTCAGCGGCGCTTCGATGGACGCCTCCGACGGCCCATGAACGCCGCCGACCCGCAGATTGACGACGTCGAGCGCGTCCAGGCCGAGATTGCGCAGATTGTCGTGCACGGCGTCGGTGAGTTCCTTCGGCGAGAGCGCGGCGGGCCACGACTTGTCCGCTTCCCTGCGCGCGCCCACTTTCGTGACGATCACGAGGTCGTCGGAATACGGATGCAGCGCGCGGCGGATGAGCTGATTGGTGACATGCGGGCCGTAGAAATCGGACGTATCGATGTGATCGACACCGCGCGCGATCGCTTCGCGCAGCACGGCGACGGCCGCGTCTTCGTCCTTGGGCGGCCCGAAGACCTGGGGACCGGCGAGCTGCATCGCGCCGTAGCCCATGCGGTTCACCGTGATCGCGCCGTCCGCGAAGGTAAAGTGCCCGCCGAGATGGCTTGAGGAAGTCATGCGATTTCTCCGTTGATGTGGGATTGCCGTGGAGAAACTATAGGCGCGAGCACGTTGTGCGATAAGTGGATTCATTCGATACAGGTCGTGCGAGAAGCTGCACAATGATCGCTTTGCGATCTGAACGGCGGAGGCGCGCGATGGCGTTGGATCTGGGCAACCTGGCGGCGTTCATGGCGGTCGCGCAGAGCCGCGGTTTTCGCGAGGCGGCGCGCACGAGCGGTTATTCGGCATCCGCGTTGAGCGCCGCCGTGCGCCGGCTGGAGGCGCAGGCCGGCGTGCGGCTCTTCCAGCGCACGACGCGAAGCGTCACGCTCACCGAAGCCGGCACGCAACTGCTGGAGCGGCTCGTGCCGGCGCTCGGCGAAGTGGAGGCCGCGCTCGACGTCGTCAACGGTTTTCGCGAGAGTCCGCGCGGCACGCTGCGGCTGAATGTGCCGGCCGTCGCGGCGCGGCTCTTTCTGTCGCCGATCGTCGAGGCATTTCTGCGCGCACATCCGGACATCCGGCTCGAACTGACTGTCGACGATACCTTCGTCGACGTGCTCGCCGCCGGTTGCGACGCCGGCGTGCGTTACGAGGAGCGGCTCGAACAGGACATGATCGCGGTGCCGATCGGCCCGAGGCGGCAGCGCTTCGCGACCGCCGCCTCGCCCGCCTATCTCGCGGGGCGCGCGCGGCTGCGCCATCCGCGCGATCTGCTCGGACACGCGTGCATCCGACAGCGCTTCGCGAGCGGTGCGATGCCGCCCTGGGAATACGAGCGCAAGGGCAAGACGGTGCGCGTGGACCCGAGCGGGCCGCTCGTCGTGACGACCATCGCAGCCGACATGGCGGTGAGCGCGGCGGTGGCGGGCTTGGGCGTCATTTTCCTGTTCGAGGAGTGGCTCGCGCCCGCGTTCGAAAGCGGCGCGCTCGAACCGCTGCTCGAAGACTGGTGGTGCAGCTTTTCAGGGCCGTTCCTGTATTACCCGAGCCGCCGGTACATGCCGGCGCCGCTGCGGGCCTTCGTCGATTTCCTTCGCCAATTTCGATAAGCAATAGGATGCATCTTGCACTAGCGGTTTACACGATTCGGGTTTATACTGATCGTGTCTCCTCCATGTCTCAACCGATATGGATTGTGCCCGCTCAAACTGAGCGGGCTTTTTTTTGCCCGCCGCTCGCCCCGACCGGCGGCCAGCGCCGGTTCACACGCGATTCGCTTGATTCGCGCGGCACGATGCGGACCGGTTGCGTATCATGCGTTCTGCGGTCACGCGACGAGCGGCCGACTGGCGCTCGTCATTTACGACCGGCATCGAAAACTTCCTGAGGCATGCACCATGGGCTTCGAGCAACTCGCGGCACTGAAAGAGCAACTGGCGAAACGGGCGAAAACGCCGCCGCCGAAGACGTCCGAGGCGTCCAAACCGAACAAGCCTTCCCGGCAGCATCGTCCGCAGGCGGGCGAGCCCGGCCGCGACGCACAACCGTCGCAAGCGAAGGGCGCACAAGCGAAGGGCGCGCAGTCGAAGCCCGCGCAGTCGAAGTCAGGACAGGCGAGGACGGCGCACGCACGGCCCGAGCGCGCGAAGTCGCCGCGTCCGGCGCCGGTGCAGGCAAAGCCCGTCGACGCGAAGCCGACCGATCCCGTCGTCCTGACGATCCGCAAGCTGCAGAACAGCTTCCCGCAGGCGTTCCCGAAAAAGCCGGCGTCGAAGGTTCCGCTGAAGGTCGGCATCTTCAAGGATCTGGTCGCGCAGGCGGAACAACTAGCGCTGACGGAAGCCGAGTTGCGCGACGCCATCAAGATCTGGTGTCGCGGCAGCCGTTACTGGTCGAGTCTCGTCGAGGGCGCGCCGCGCGTGGATCTCGGCGGCACGGCCGTGGGCGAGGTGTCAGCGGAAGATGCCGTGCGGGCCCGCAATTCGGAATCGAACCGCGCCGCGAAGGCGGCACGCAAGTCCGAACAGGCTGCGACGTCGGAACAGGCGCCGGCCATCGGCGAGGCGCCGGCCGGCGTTGCACCGGCGGCCGAGCAGACGGCCGAACCGGCCGTCGCACCGGAACAGGCCTCAGCGAGCGATTCCTAATGGCATAGCAGCCAGAGGCCGAACGCGCCCGCGACGGTCGCGTAGACGGTGTACACCGGCAGCTTCAGCTTCGCGAGGCACATGCATCCGAAGGCCGCAGTCACGAGGTACGCAGGCTGCGGCGGAATGTGCAGGAGAATCTTCAGCACCGCGATCGCGAGGAACGCGGTGGTGGCGGCGCGCAGCAGCCGCATGCCGTTCTCGAAGCGCGGATAGCTCTTGAGCGCCGCCAGATGCCGCTGGGCGAAGATGACGAGGCATCCCGAGGGCACGAACAACGCGACCGTCGCGACGAGCGCGCCCAGCCAGCCATCGATCAGATAGCCGAAGAACGGAATCACGTTCAGAAGCGGTCCCGGCGCGATCGGCGAAAGGGCAAAGGCCAGCGTGAAATCGTTGTCGGAGACGCCCGTGCCCGGCGTGACGAACAGCGCCTTCAACACCGGCAGCGCGGAAAAACCGCCGCCGAACAGCGTCAGCCCCGCGCCCGCGAGCCGCGGCCACAACAGCGTGAATTGCCACGGCGTCGGCAGCGGCAGCGCAAAAACCAGCAGCAGCGCGGCGAGCACCACCGGCAGCCGCCAGTCGCTGCGCGTGTGCAGTACATCGGAGACGGTCTCGCGTTCCGCTTCGAGCATCCATCCCGCGGCGAAGGTGCTCGCGAGCACCAGCACGTAGGCCCCCGGCCCGTGCGCAAGCACGAGCGTCGCGCAGGCGAAGAGCGATGCCGCCCATTCCACCTTGCCGCGCAGGATCGTGCGGGTCTGCTTGTACCACGTCACGCCGATCAGCACGGCCAGCACGACGCTGAAGTGATTCACGAGCGTCGGCGAGGTGAGCGAGCGGACCAGCGGCGTGCGATAAAAGATCGCGAAAAGCGTCATCAGCAGGAAAAACGGCAGCACGCTCCCGATTCCGGCGGCCCACGCGCCCGCGCGGCCGCGCAGCACGTGTCCCAGTTGCACCGCGACGTTGCATCCCACTGGCCCGGGCACCATCCACGCGAGCGCCGTCAGATCGGCGAAGGCCAATGGGGAAAGGTATTGCCGGCGTTCCACATAATGGCGTTCGAGTTGCGCCATGAGTGCGAGTCCGCCCCACGATACCGCCGACAACCCGCATACCGTCCAGAACAGGCGCCAAAGTGATTCACGCTCGCCCACGAGATTGATGTCCGCACTTGTCATCGCCATTTTTCGTATCCGAAAACCTGATCCGCTTTTGTCCTGTTTTTGTGCGCATGGCAACGACGCTAAACTAGCTTACGATTAGACGATGGTTAATCGCCGCAACTCGCAGAACACGAATGTTCGTGCTGAATAACGTACCGATCCGCCGTGCGCAATGCGGCTGAACCCTTCAGACGTTACCGTGGAATTTCCCTGCAATCCCCGCCGGGCTTGGGTTTTCCGCGATCTTAACGCAGCCTTGCATTCGTATTGCGAAAGGATCATCGGGGTTTTCCTGATGTGGGCATTTATCCAACGAAAACGTTTCAGCAGATTTTTTTCAATGGCACTGAAGTGTTTTTATAAATAGAATTCTCTGGCAAACGTTTCAAAGTTCTGATCAATGAAAACGAACGAATGGTTTATACGTCTGCGAGAACGATTCAAAGACAAGCAATCCATCGCGCTGCATGGCATCGTGTATGGCGCTGCCTTGCTTGCCATCGTGATGGTCGGTCTATGCGCGCTCGTGCTTTATCAGAGCCGTCAGGATGCGCTCGAACGCACGCGCGAAACGTCGCGTAATGTCGCGCTGATTGCCGAGCGCGACATCGTCCGCAATTTCGAGCTTTACGATCTCTCGCTTCAGGCGATCATCGAAGGACTGAGGCAGCCCGCCGTCGGCGCGCTGCCCGCGCATCTGCGTCGCGACGTCCTGTTCGACCGCGCGGCCACCGCCAAATTTCTCGAAGCGCTGCTGGTGCTCGACGCGTCGGGCAATGTCGTCATCGATTCCGTGAGCGACGTGCCGCGCTGGGCCAACTTCGCCAGCGCCGCGTTCTTCACCGCGCAGCGCGACAGGCGCGACGCCGGTCTTTTCATCAGCGATCCGGTCCGCTTCGTCCTGCTCGGCCCGACGCCGAGCATCGTGCTGAGCCGCCGCATCTCGCGCCCGGACGGGTCGTTCGCGGGCATCGCGATGATCGCCGTGAGCCTCGACTATTTCCGCAATCTCTTTGCCGGGCTGTCGCTCGGCGCGCGCGGATCGGCCTCCGTGATCGGGGGCAACGGCGTGATGGTCATGCGCCAGCCCTTCGACGAACGCATCATCGGACGCGACATCAGCAAGGCCAGCACGTTCCGCCGCTTCGTCGCCGACAAGGAAGGCGACTTCTCGGACACCGCCTCCATCGACCACGTCCGGCGCCTCTATACGTTCAAGACGCTGCCGCATCTGCCGTTCATCGTGATGGTGGCGGTCGCCGAGCAGGATATCTACGCCGCGTGGCGGCGCCGCGCGCTCACGATCGGCTCGCTGATGGCGGCGCTCGGCGTGGCGTTCGTCGCGCTCTCGGCGGTGCTCGGCAGACAGTTGCGGCGGCGCATGCGCGCGGAATCGGAATTGCAGCTGCTCGCCCGCACCGACGGTCTGACGGGCCTCAATAACCGCCGCACGTTCGGGGAAGTCCTCGACCTCGAATGGCGCCGCGCACGGCGCGCGCGCGGCGTGTTTTCGCTGCTTTTCGTCGATATCGACCGCTTCAAGGCCTATAACGACACCTACGGCCATCAGGCCGGCGACGAAGCGCTGGCAGCGGTCGCGAAGTGCATCGGCGACAGCATCCGGCGTCCCGGCGATACGGCGGCGCGCTACGGCGGCGAGGAATTCGTCGTCGTGCTGCCGAACACGCACGCGGCGGGGGCGTCGTTCATCGCGGAAAAGATTCGTGCGGCCATCTGCGATCTGTCGCTTCGTCACGCCGGCAGCGAGTTCGGCTGCGTGACGGCCAGCATCGGCAGCGCGAGCTGGGACCCGGAATCGGGCATGGACGTGTCCGAAATGATCCAGGACGCGGACCGCGCGCTGTATCGCGCGAAAGCGATGGGCCGCAATGTCGTGGCGCTTTCGAGCCGCTGCGCCGAGGCGCAGGGCGACGAAGGACCGGCGTTCGTGCGGGGCGCGCTCGCCCGGTAAATCGGCCAATCTCCGGCATCGGGACGACACAAAGCCGAACACGCCGGTTTTTCCTCCTAAGATTATCTCGATCAGTCGCGCATTTGCTCAAGGCGCGTGCGCGGGCGTTTCCCTTTGTGCACGAGCCACATCGAACCGCGCGAGGCGAGCCGATGAAAGCCATTCCGTGTGTCTGCGCGTTCGCGCTGTCGGCGCTCCGGCCGGGCTTCGTCTCTGCCGAGACCTACCCGCCGCTGCCTGCGCTCGACATCGACGTTAGCCAGACTTCGGTCTCCGGCCTCTCGTCCGGCGGCTTCATGGCGGTGCAACTCGGCGTCGCGTATTCGTCGATCGTGAAAGGCGTCGGCGTCGTGGCGGGCGGGCCGTACTACTGCGCGCAGGGCAGCATCGCGATCGCGACGACCCAATGCTCCTGCACGATTCAGCCGGCGAGCCTCTGCGCAGTCACGCCGACGAGCGCCGACGTCCCCGCGCTCGTCGCGAAGACCAAGGCGTTCGCGGCGAGCCGCCTGATCGACGATGCGGCGAACATCGGCGGCCAGCGCGTCATCATGATTTCCGGCGCGAGCGACGCGACCGTGCCGCGACCCGTCGTGAAGCAACTGGGCGATTACTACGCGGCGCTCGGCGTGCCGGAGCAAAGCCGCACGGAGATCGACCGCGACAAGACCGGTCACACGATGCCGACCGCGAACTACGGCGTGGCGTGTTCGAAGTCCGAGTCGCCGTTCATCGGGAAATGCCGGTTCGACGCGGCGAAGGAGATGCTCGGCTGGATCTACGGTCCGGCGCCGCTCGCAGCGCCCGCCACGACGCAAGCGACGCAGACGCACTTTCTCCGTTTCGACCAGACGCGCTATCTGCCGGCGGATCGCCCCGCGAGCTTCGCCTGGACGACGGGCATGGATGCCTCGGGCTGGCTCTACGTGCCCGCCGCGTGCAAGACCGGGACGCGTTGCCGCCTGCACGTCGCGCTGCACGGCTGCGAGCAGGGCCAGGATTATCTGCCGCTCGACTCGCCGCCGGGCGGCGGCCTCTTCTTCGGCGAGACGTTCGTGCGCGACGCGGGCTACGCGCGCTGGGCGGAGACCAACCGGATCGTCGTGCTGTTTCCGCAGGCGGTCTCCATCCCCGGCCTGAATCCCAACGGCTGCTGGGACTGGTGGGGCTACACCGGCAGCCATTTCGCCGACCATCGCGGCGTCCAGATGCGTGCGATCCGCAACATGATCGACCGGCTCGTGTCGGGCGCGAGCCAGTGAAGTGTCGAAGACAATAATGATCGTGGAACGGGTCTTGCGGCAGGTTGAATCAACCACTGCCGGCAGGAGGCCGTCATGACGACTTCACCTTCGGACGAGAACGAAACGCCGGACGACGCACACGACGACCTAAGCGACGCGCCCACGGACGTGTCGATACCCATCGGCGATGCGATACCGGCGCCGGTCGAACCGGGCCTCGATCAGCCGATACCCAAAAAGGGCGATAGCGTGGCAGACGATGCCGAGGTTGCGGGTCCTGTCGAGGACACGCCGGAGGCGGTGAACGAAGTCTCGAAGCCGATCGGCGACGCCATTCCTACGCCTGTGGAACCCGGCACGGATCAGCCGCTGCCGGAGAAGAACCCCGGCGCCGACGACTAGCCGACAAACCTCCGAAGCCAACACCAGACGAAACCAGCGCGCGCGGCAAACCATGTAGGATCACCGACGGCGCGCTGTCCTCGGCAGCGCTCTTTCATGTCACGCGGGGAGCGCACATGATCCAGCTTCGTCGACTGATGGCGGCCTTGCTCGTCCTGCTTCTGAACGCGTGCGCGAGCCTTCCGCCGCAAGGCGGCCGCATCGCGACGCACGCCGTTCAGGACACCGCCCGCACGCGCCTTGGCGCCGCGTTCGCGCCGGGCGAGCAGGCGCATCCCGGCGAAACCGCTTTCCACCTGCTGCCCGATGCGATGGACGCGCTCGTCGCGCGCATCATCCTGACCGAGACGGCAGACCGCACGCTCGACATGCAGTACTACATCTGGCACGACGACGCCACGGGCCGCACGCTCGCCGCCGCCATGCTGCGCGCGGCGGACCGCGGCGTGCGCGTGCGCCTTCTGCTCGACGACCTCGGCACGAACGCGGACGATCGCGTGCTGCTCGCGCTCGCCTCGCATCCAAACGTCGAAGTCCGGCTCTTCAATCCG
Organism: Caballeronia telluris; assembly: GCF_001544495.1. Classification (GTDB taxonomy): domain Bacteria; phylum Pseudomonadota; class Gammaproteobacteria; order Burkholderiales; family Burkholderiaceae; genus Caballeronia; species Caballeronia telluris. The sequence continues at coordinate 48,258 of NZ_FCNZ02000006.1, read as the reverse complement.
GTCGCGAGCCGTAGTTTCAAGCGGCTCGGCTCGGCGCTCGAATTCTTCCGCGTGAACCGGCGCATGCACAACAAGGCGCTGATCGCCGACAACCAGGGCGCGATTCTCGGCGGCCGCAACATCGGCGACGAATACTTTGGCGCCTCGACGACCGTCGCGTTCGGCGACCTCGACGTGCTCGTGCACGGTCCGGTGGTGCGCGAAGTGTCGGTCGCGTTCGACGAATACTGGAACTCGGAGGCTGCGTATCCGATCGACAACCTGATGGGCCGTCACGGAGACCCGAACGACCTGCTCGACTATCGCGCGCAACTCGACGCGTACATGGCGTCCGAGCGCAGCACGCCGTACTTCATCCAGGCCAAGGCGCGCCTGACCGACGCGCTGCACAGCCGCGATGCCGAATTCTCCTGGGGCAAGGCGACGCTCCTTTACGACGATCCCGCGAAGATCACCCGCGCGCCGACGGATGCAGAAGGACACCTGATGTCGCAGCTCAAGGCGCTGAAACTTCAGCCGGAGCAGGAGATGCTCGTCGTCTCGCCGTACTTCGTGCCGCAAAAGGAAGGCGTCGCGTGGCTTGCCGGCATGACCGCGCGCGGCGTGCGCGTCACGGTGCTGACCAATTCGCTCGCGGCCACCGACGTCTCCGCCGTGCACGCGGGCTATCAGCGCTATCGGAAGGATCTGCTCGAAGCGGGCGTGCGTCTCTACGAACTCAAGCCGGTCGCGGGCAACCAGTCGACGGAAAAGAAATCGACCTTCGGATCGTCGAAGGCTTCGCTGCACGCGAAGACCTACGTGTTCGACCGCACCGGCATCTTCATCGGCTCGATGAACCTCGATCCGCGCTCGGTCGAACTGAACACGGAGATCGGCGTGTATTGCGAGAGCGCGCAGGCGGCGGGCGAAGTGGTCGACGGCATCGGCAAGAATCTCGACCGCGTTGCGTGGCGGCTCGAATTGCGCGGCGATCCGCAGGGCGGCAGCCACATCGTCTGGATCGACACCGCGTCCGACGGCACGCTGACGGAACTCGACAAGGAGCCGGACGTGTCGGCGATGCGGCGCACCGGAATCTGGTTCCTCGGACTCTTGCCGATCGAATCGCAACTGTGAGCGAACGCGCCGCCTTCGATCAGGCGACCGCGTGGCCGTGCGTCGCGGTGAATGCGCGGCCGGGCTTCGGCACGACGGTGACCGCGCATCGCGCATGCGCCACGACGCGCCGCACGACGTGGCTCGCCGGCCAGCGCCCCAGCCAGTAGCGGCGGCAGCCCACGACGATTTCGCCCGCGCCGTGCTCGGCCGCGTAATCGACGATCTCGCGCCACGGGTCGCCGGTGCGCAGCGACAGCCGGATCGTGTCCTGCGTGTCCGGCAGCCTCGCTTTCAATACGGAAAGCGCTTGTTCCCAGTGCGCGATGCGCTGCTCCATGATCTCGTTCATGCAGGCGTCGAAACCGACCGCCGGCACCCGCGCGACCGTCAGGATGTGCAGTCGTGCGCCGCGTTGCTGCGCCATGTGTTTCGCGAAAAGCGCGGCGCCGAGCGCGCACTCCGAACCGTTGTATGCCACCACGATGCACCGCATGAGCTGCTCCCCGCCGAATCGTTTCCGCGTGTCCTGCGCCCATTCTTCGATACCCGTCGCGCGCGCGCCACCCGGCATGCGAGGGGCCGCGCACCGCCGGAAAGCGGGCATCCGGATGGATGGATTCGCCTCGCGCGACAAAATCGTCCGCGCGCCCTCAAGATTGCCGCGCCCCTGCCGACAACGCATATGGAGCGCTTCGCGCTCGTGCATCGTATGGGCCACCGGCCGTCCATGCAGGAAGGCACATCAACCGCGTTATCGATAGCGCCCGGCGACGGCATCCGCTTTCGTTCGCTTCAATCTCCTGGAGGCGTAGTGATCCGACACGGAATCGGCGGCTTGCTGCTCGCGTTGTGCACGCTCGGTCCCGCGATGGCAGCCGGGCCCGACTGCTCGCGTCCGTTCACGCTCGCGCTGCACGATCACGGCCTGCTCTATTCCGCCGATACCGACACCGGCATCGACAAGGATTTCGCCGACGAACTGATCCGCCGCAGCGGCTGCAAGGTCAGCGTCAGCCTCATGTCGCGCGCGCGCATCTGGCAACTGATCGAATCCGGCGCGCTCGATTTCAGCCTCTCCGGCATCACGAACGCCGATCGCGACCGCTACGCGTCGTTCGCCTGGTACTTCAGCAACAAGTACTACCTGCTCGTGCGCCGCGACGCCGGCATCCAGCAGCTCGCCGATTTCGAGCACAACGACGCCTTCCAGCTCGGCGTGATCCGCGGCTTCCGCTATAGCGCATCGGCGAACCATCTCGTCGACGAACTCGCCGCCGCGAATCGCACGAGCCAGGCGGGCGGCCCCGATCCGCTCTACCAGGCGCTGCTGCTGCGCCGTATCCAGGGCATGATCATCGAGCCGTTCGACTATCCCGCGCTCGAAGAGCGAAAGATCCGCGATGTCACGACCATCATCGAGTTCAACGATCCGGCCGCGCCGCACGGTCTCATCATGTCCAAGAAGGCGCTGCCCGCCGCCGAGCAGGAGAAGTGGCGCGCGCTCGTGAACGGCATGCGCGCCGACGGAACCGTGCGGCGCATCTTCGAGAAATACTTCAAGCCGGACCTCGCGAAGTCGATGGTCGATTTCCAGACGCCGCCGTGAGCCGGGCGCGCCTTCTTCTGCTGCCGCTCCTGATCCTGTGCGCCGCGCTTAGCGTCACCTGGACCATCTGGAGCCACGAGCGGCAAAGCTCCCGCAATGAACTGCTGTCGCAGTTCAAGTATTCGCTCGGCGACACGGTGAGCCGCGTCGAGCAGCGCATGGCGACCTACGAGCTGATGCTGCGCGGCGTGCAGAGCCTCTTCGCGGCCACCGATGGCGTCGACCGCGGCAATTTTCACGACTATGTCGGCTCGCTCAATCTCGACGCCAATTTCGCCGGCATCCAGGCGATCGGGATCGTCGAATGGGTGCCGGCGGCGCGTCGCGAGGCGCATGTCGACGAGATGCGCCGGCTCGGTTTCGCCAGTTACGCGATCCAGCCCGACGGCGGCCGCCGCAACTATGCGCCGATCGTGCAGCGCGAGCCGTATCTCGGCCGAAATCGCGCGGCGCTCGGCTACGACGCGTGGGCCGACCCCGCGCGGCGCCTCGCGATGGAAAAGGCGCGCGATTCCGGCATGGCCTGCATCACCGGCAAGCTGCGCCTGACCGTCGATACCGAGCCGGATGCGCCGCCCGGCTTCGTCATGTATCTGCCGGTCTACGAACGCGGCCAGCCGCTCTTGACGGTCGCCGAGCGGCGGGCGCATCTGGTCGGCTGGGTCTACGCGTCGTTTCGCATGAGCGACGTCATCGCGAGCCTCTACGGCGAGCGGCCGCCCGGGCTTGCGCTCGCCGTGTATGACGGCGTCGAGGCGTCCGCGAGCTCGCTGCTCTACCGTTCCTCCGATGCCGCCGCGCCGCACGCGGGCGTGCCTCTTTCCGCGAACGAATATCTGGTGGTCGCCGGACACAACTGGATGCTCGCGATGAACGCGCAGGACGAGTTCAGGACGCGCTTCGGCCGCAATGCGGAACTGACGATCGCCGTGGCCGGCACGGGCCTGAGCCTGCTCCTCGCGTTGCTCGCGTGGCTCACGCTGACGGGCCGTCGCCGGGCGATGCAGCTCGCCTCGATGATGACGCGCGAACTGCGCGAGAACGAAGAGAAATTCCGCGCGATCGCCGACTGCACGGTGAACTGGGAAGTCTGGTGGGGACCGGATGGCAAGCCGCGCTGGATCAATCCGTCGGTGACCGAATACACCGGCTACACCGTCGACGAATGCATGGCGATGCCCGACTTCGCGGCCACGCTGATTCATCCGGAAGACATGCCGCGCGTCGCGCCCGCCTTCGCCGACGGGCTGCGCGGCCTGCGCGGCGACGACCTCGAATTCCGCTGCGTGCGCAAGGACGGCTCGGACATCTGGTTCTCGGTGTCGTGGGCGCCGATCCGCGACGCGCGCGGCACGTTCACCGGCTTTCGCACGAGCGGGCGCGACATCACCGAGCGCAAGCAGCTCGAAGCGGAGTTGCGCATCGCCGCCGTCGCGTTCGATTCGCTCGAAGCGATGATGGTGACCGACGCCGACAACACCGTCCTGCGCGTCAATTCCGCGTTCACCGAGTGCACCGGCTATGCGTCGTCCGAGATCGTCGGACAGATGCCGCACGTGTTGCGCTCGGGCCGTCATGACGACGCGTTCTTCCGCGACATGTGGGACACGATCCGTCGCGAGGGCGGCTGGCAGGGCGAGATCTGGGATCGTCGCAAGAACGGCGAGGTGTATCCGAAGTGGCTGACGATTTCGGCGGTGAGCGGCGACGATGGCGCCGTCACGCACTATGTCATCACGCATCACGACATCACCGAGCGGAAGATCGCGGAAGAACGAATCAGGCAACTCGCCTTCTTCGATGCGCTCACGCGCCTGCCGAACCGCTCGCTGCTGCTCGACCGACTGAAGCAGGCGATCACGGCGAGCGCCCGCGGCGGGACTTGCGGCGCGCTGCTTTTCATCGACCTCGATCACTTCAAGACGCTCAACGACACGCTCGGCCACGACAAGGGCGACCGGCTGCTGCAGGAAGTGGCGCTACGGCTCGCGTCGAGCGTGCGCGAGAGCGACACGGTCGCGCGGGTGGGCGGCGATGAATTCGTCGTGGTGTTGCAGAGCCTGCACGAGAACCGGCAGGAAGCGGCGATCCAGACCGAGGCGCTCGGCGAAAAGATTCTGTCGCTGCTCGGCAATACGTATCAGCTGGGCGCGGTCGAATACCGCTCGACGGCGAGCGTCGGCGCGACGGTCTTCAAGGGGCATCGCACGTCGATCGACGAATTGCTCAAGCAGGCCGATCTCGCGATGTACAAGTCGAAGGAGCGCGGCCGCAACGCGCTCTGTTTCTTCGATCCCGCGATGCAGACCGTCGTGGTCGAGCGCGCGGCGCTGGAAGTCGATCTGCGCAAGGCCATCGAGGACCAGCAGTTCCTTTTGCACTATCAGGCGCAGGTCACGCAGGGCGACAGAGTGACGGGCGCCGAAGCGCTCGTGCGCTGGCGGCATCCGCAGCGCGGCCTCGTGCCGCCCGCCGATTTCATCCCGCTCGCCGAGGAAACCGGACTGATCCTGCCGCTCGGCAACTGGGTGCTGGAAACGGCGTGCACGCAGCTCACGCTATGGGCGCTGCGGCCCGAGATGGCGCACCTGACGATTGCGGTGAACGTGAGCGCGCAGCAGTTGCGCGAGCCCGATTTCGTCGACAAGGTGCTGGCGGCGATCGAGCGCACCGGCGCACGGGCGCATCGCCTGAAGCTGGAACTGACCGAGAGCGTGCTCGTCGACAACGTGCAGGACATCATCCAGAAGATGTATGCGCTGAAGGCGAAGGGCGTGGTTTTCTCGCTCGACGACTTCGGCATCGGCTATTCGTCGCTGTCGTATCTGAAGCGGCTGCCGCTCGACCAGTTGAAGATCGACCAGTCGTTCGTGCGCGACGTGCTCGTCGATCCGAACGACGCCACCATCGCCAAGACCATCGTGGCGCTCGCGCAAAGCCTCGGGCTCGGAGTGATCGCCGAGGGTGTCGAGACCGAAGCGCAACGCGACTTTCTCGCGAGCGCCGGGTGTCACGCGTATCAGGGGTACTTCTTTTGCCGGCCGTTGCCAATCGAAGGCTTCGAGGCGTTCGCGGCGAAGTTCGATCCGTGGCCGCGCGCGGGAGCGGGGCGAAAACGCGGCGGCGTCGCGGGGGACGTGCGGGTCGAGGCCTGATCGGCGATGCAAAAAAAGCCATCGTCGCGGGACGATGGCTTGCTTTGTGCATTGAATCAACGCGCGGCTGATTATTCCGTGCGCACTTCGATGCGTCGCGGCCGCGCTTCTTCCCGCCGCGGAATGGTCAGCTTCAGCACGCCGTTCTGCAGGTTGGCGTCGATGCGCGACGTGTCGAACTCGTCGCTCAGCGTGAAGGCCCGCGCGAAGAAGGGCTCTCGAATTTCGACATGGCTCGGCCGCAGATTATCCGGCGTCGACACGACGGCCTGGGCTTCGATCGAAAGCCGTCCGTCGTGCACGCGCACGTCAAGGTTTTCGCGCGCCACGCCCGGCAGGTCGGCCCACAGCGTCACGCCGTGCGTGTCTTCGACGATGTCGACGGCCGGCGTCAGCGCGGCGCGCCGGCTACGCTGGGGCTCGCGCCGCGCGACTTCGGCGGCTGCTCCGGTATTGCGTTCTGCGATCTGTGTCTGTGCGTTCATGGCTTCTCTCCCGATGTGCCGAGTATCCGGTTACTGAATGGCGATGGCGCGCGGCTTCGAGGCTTCGCGCTTGCCGACGCTGATGGCAAGGGTGCCGTTCGAATAGCGTGCTCCGACCTTGTCGGGATCGACGTTCTGCGGCAGTTCGATCACGCGCCGGAAGTTGCCGAAGAAGCGTTCTTTCGCGTAAGTGCGCGTTTCGCCTTCAGTGCTCGCTTCGCTTGGCTTGCGCTCGCCGCTGATGGTGAGCGTGCCTTTATCGACCGTGACGTCGAGCGACGCCGGATCGACGCCCGGCACGAACGCGACGATCTCGATCGAGTCGTCGGTGCTGCCGATATTCAGTTGCGGAAAGGCGTTCGCGCGGGTCGAACGGATGCTCGACGGCAGATTGCCGAGCAGCGCGGACATCTGGCGTTGCACGCGATCGAAATCACCGAACAGGTCGCTTGTGAAATAAAGGTCACTCATGGCTTCGTCTCCGTGATACGGACGTTGGGATCGGTCAGGGCCGCGAAGCGAACGGCTTCGTGGCTGCGTTGATACCCAGATAGGAGCCGCGAGGGGACTTTCAATATCGATCCAGCGAAATTTTCATTCGGAGTCGATATGGCGCTGGAGCGTCTTGAAACGCGCTGTGCCGCCCATATTTGCGAACGTTTTTGCGCGCGGAAAGCGGGAATCGGAAGGGCGCGTCCATCCGGACGCGCCCTGCATGCGGCGCTTACTGGCCGAAGAAGATGTCGCAGTTCGGCGCGGCGCTGCACGAGCTTGGCCGTTGGCCCGGCGCGGACATGCTGCGGCTCGCGGGGGTGCCGCCGTAGGACGTGTCATCGGTCGATGCGGCCTGCATGCCGGCGTTCTCTTGCGCCGCTTGCGTGGACTGCGCAGTCTGCATCGGGCGCATCGTCTGCACGAGTTGCTGCTGATCGTGGGGCATCTGCGCTTGCGCGGCGCCCGCGATGGCGAAAAGCCCCGCAACAGCGGCGGCGAAAAGTCTTGCTTTCATGTCGAACTCCTTGACGGCGCCGGGATCACGGCGCCTTGCGTCGATGGTGTCGTGCCGCGTCGCGTGATTGCGTGCGCGAATGCGGCCGGAATGGCGCCTGCCCTGCCAAGCGACTTGCTGAGGAACGCGATCGAATGTGGCGGTCGCGTCCGGATGCAGCCGGGCCAGCACGATAACCAAGTTATAGACACTCGCCGCGCGCAGATAGTCCGCGTGAAGGAGGCATGCGTTCGTGGGGGATGCTTCGTACTCGCTACTTAAAACAGCGCGCAACGGCCGCCCTTCATTTCGTATCGAACGTATTCACGCCGTCCCAGTCGGCGGGCAGCGCGGTTTCGCGCAGCATGGCAATACGCTCGCGATACGCCACATACAGACCGCACTCCGGATCGCGCTCGATGAGCGTCGCGAGCAGACGCCCGGCCGCGTCCCATTCCCGCGCGCGATAGTGTCGAAGCACCGCGTGCCATTGCGCGAGCGGCTCGCGGGCGGCGGCATCGGCTGCGGCCCACGTATCGTTGGTCATAAGCGGCTCGTACACGGCGACGGGCGTCGCGCGTCCGCGCACCCGCACGCGATCGATCTCGCGATACACGACATCGGGCGCGTTCAGCCGCGTCGCTTCGCCGACCAGAATCGACACGCGATAGTGACGCGTCAGCCCTTCCAGCCGCGCCGCGATATTCACCGCGTCGCCCATGACCGTGTACGCCTTGCGCACGGTCGAGCCCATGTCGCCAACCGTCATCGGTCCGGTGTTGATGCCGATGCCGACCCAGAGCGTCGGCCAGCCGCGCGCCGCGAACGTCCGGTTCAGCTCGGCCAGCGCGGCGCGCATGCCGAGCGCGGCGGCCACCGCGCGGCGCGCATGGTCGCGGTCCTCCATCGGCGCGCCCCAGAAGCTCATGATCGCGTCGCCGATGTATTTGTCGAGCGTGCCGCGTTCCTTGCGGATCTCGGCCGTCATCGTGCCGAGATACTCGTTCATCATCACCGCAAGTTCCTCCGGTTCGAGCGTCTCGGCAATCGCGGTGAAGCCGAGCACGTCGCTGAACAGCACGGTCAGTTCCGCGCGGCGGCCCGCCATGCTGTAGCTCTCGGGATGGCGGCTCATTTCCTCGACGAGTTCCGGCGGCACGTATTGGCCGAAGAGTTGGGTGAAGCGCCGCCGCGCGCGCGATTCGACGAAAAACGCATACGACATGTTCAGCACGAAGAGCGCGCCGATCGCAAGAAGCAGCGAAGCGACCGGCTGCGACCACGCGCGATAGCGCCAGAGTGCGAGGTCCGCCGCGATCACGCAGCCCGTCAGCAGCACGGTGAGGAGCGTCGCGCGGGCGGGCGCCTGCCACGGCCACGCGAAGATCATCGCGCAGCCAGCGATGAGCACCGCCAGCGCCTGCACCGCGCCGGCGAACGACGGTTCGGCGCGCAGCGTGCCGTCGAGCATGCCGGCGATCAGGTTCGCGTGGACCTCGACGCCGGGATACACCTCGCCGACGGGCGTCGCGCGCTGATCGACGAGGCCCGGCGCCGTGGTGCCGAGGAGCGCGATCTTGCCGCGCAGCGCGCCGGACGCGACGCGGCCGGCCAGCACGTCCGCGACGGAAAAATAGGCGAAGCTGCGCTCGCGTCCGCGATACGGCACGAGCGCGGCGCCGTTTGCATCGACGGGAATCGCGAGCGTGCCGCGCGGCGTGCGCAGCGCGAGACCGGCGAGCGTCGAGGCGGCGTCGGCCGGGTCGTCGAACACGAGCGCGAGCGGCGCGTCGCCCGACAGCGCGCGCACGACCGCGAGCGACAGCGCTTCGTACACGCCGCCGCGATACTCGGTCACGAGCGGCACGCGCCGCACGGAGCCGTCGAAATCGATCACCGGATTGAAGAAGCCGCCGCGTCCCGCCGCCGTCTGCAGCGCGGGCAGGTTGCCGCCGTGGCTGCTCCAGTCGAAGAGCGTCATCGGATGCGCGCCGAACGCGGTCGCGGGAAGCACCGGCGGCGGGATCGCGCCGCTCGAAGCGCCTTGATTGGCGAAGTAGTAGCCGAGGACGACGGGCCGGCCGCGCAGCGCGTCGGCGAAACGGCGGTCGTAGTCGAGTTGGGCGGCGAGGCCGGGCAGTGCGCGCTGAAACTGCGCGTCGTCCTGCAGATCGCTCTTGCCCAGACGGTTCAGCACCGGCAGCCCCGAACTCTCGTCGGGTTCCGCGAACACGATGTCGAAGGCGAGCAGCGCGACGCCGTCGCGGGTAAACAGCGTGTCGGCGAGCGTCGCCATGCGCGCGCGGTCCCACGGCCAGCGGCCGAGTTCGGCGAGACTCTTCTCGTCGATGTCGAGAATCGCGATGCGCGTATCGACGCCACGCGGCATCGTGAGCCGGATCTTGGTGTCGTAGGCGAGGGCGTCGAGCGTGTCGATGAAGCGCACGTCGTAGCGATGCAGCACGTGTCCGATAAGCGCGAACACGATCAGAAGGCCGGCGGCGAAGCGCAATGCGTGCTGTTTCAAGTCGACCTCGGATGACGATGAACGTCCGTGCGCGCCGATGCCGACGGCGCCCGCAAGCTAGTGCGCCGCGCGAATCTGCTCGTTGGCGATGGCGATGGCGAGCCGTGCGGCGAGCACCTTCACGACGAATTCGTGGATGCGCGACGCGAGCGCCGCGTCCTCCGCTTCGAGACGCCGCAGCGTCGGCAGCGTGAGCCGCAGGAGTTGCGTTGTCAGCGCCGCGACCTCATCGACACGCCGCCGACGGCACGACCGGCGTCACGCGGCTCGCCGGCAGCACCCTGAGCGGCGCGCGCAGGCTGGCGACGATCACGCCTTCGCCGGCGCGCACGACGCGCATCTCGACTTCGTTGCTCACCACGATCTCGCCCGCGAACACGACGATCTGGTCGCCCTGGCACGCGGCGTTGTCGCCGCAATCGGTGACGGAGTATTCCGTGCCGCGGATGCCGATCGTCGAGGTCGGCGTCTTCACCTTGTAGTTCTCGCCCTTGCCCTGGCTCGCGACGAGTCCGTCGAGCATGCGCAGCCCGCCCTTCACGAGCGACAGGAAGCTGCGGCCTTGCTGCGCGTCCGCGGGCGCGTAGTTGAAGTCGTCGACGCGGAACACGGTGCCCGGCTTCAGGTATACGCGCTGGTGATCAGTGAAGACCATCACGATCTCTGAGCCCGCCGACGTCTCGACGGTGTCGCCGTTCTTGATTTCGCCGCCGACCGCCGCGAGCCGCTGCGCGCCGTCCGCCGACTGGATCGCGACGCTGCCGACGAGCGCCGTCACCGTCGCGACCGGCGCGGATGCTGCGGCTCCGGCGCACGGGAGCATCGCGGCGAAAAGGCCGAACCACCAACACGAAGCAAGGGCGCGGAGCGTTTTCACGATGTCGGGGGACCGGGCTAGAAGGACTTCGCCAGCGTGAGCCAGAAGCGGTTCGCGTGGCCGGTGCCGAGCGTCGAGGGCACAAAGCCGAGCGTGTGCGCATACGACATCATCAGCAGGTAATTGCCCGGCGCGATCAGCGACGCGCCGACGCCGCCGCCCGACAGCCTCAGATGATTGCTGCCCGGCAGGAAGGGATGGGCGACGAGCTTGCCGTCGCCGGTATCGATGAAACCGATCAGCGTGAAGAGGCCCGGCACGAGCGATTGCCGGATTGTCTGGCGCAATTCGAAGGTGGCGACCCAGCCCTGGTCGAGCGCGCCGTCGCCGGTTGCATAGGCGCGCACCGCGTATGGCCCGCCGAGCGACATCTGCTCCGACGAGTCCAGATTGCGCGACGTGAACTGCCCGTTCACCGCGACGTAGACCTGCGTCGCATCGGTCAGCGCCTGCGTGTGCGTGAACGCGTACACGAGCTTGGTGAACGCGCCGGCCGTCTGCGCGACGGCCTGCTGCGGCGCGGGATCGTCGAGACGCAGGTTGCCTTGTTGCAGGCTCGCGTCGAAGGTGCTGATGCTCTTCGCGAAGTCCACGTTGCCCGTAAGGCCGAAGCGGCCGACGTCGCTGTTCTTGTCGTTCGAGATGTCGAAGGCGCCGAGGTTGTCGGCGAGCAGCTTGTGATCGATGCCGAGCGTCGCGATCACGTTCGCCGACACCGAGCGCAGCAGCGGATAGCTCAGGTATGTCGAGACGACGTTCGCGCTGCCGTGCGCATCGAGCGAGCTGAAATCGCCGCCGACGACATACGTCGAGCGCGTGTAGGCGACGCCCCACGCGAGTCCGCTGCCGCCGAGCGGCAACGTGTAGCCGATGTTGCCGTAGGTCTGCCCGGTGATCGAGGTGAGCACGCGCGCGCCCAGTTGGTCGCCGAGGCCGAGCGGGTTGTTCCACTGCATGGCGCCGATGACGCGCGCGGTTCCCGTCGACGTTTCGCCGAAGTTGTCGGCTTGCAGGCTGCCCGAGAGCGGTCGCGCGGAGGGCACCTGCAGCGTCAGGTCGGAGGTGCCGGGCGCCGTGCCCGGCGAGACCGTCGCGCTCGCACCGGTCGTACCGCTCACGTCCTGCATGAGGAGCGTCGCGCGCGCGAGCCGGTCCTCGTCGATCACGTCGCCGAGCCGCTCGGGCGTGATGAAGCGCGCGAGCACGGCTTCGCGCGTGCGCGACTGGTTCGACAATTCGACGCGCCCGAAATGGCCCTCGCTGATCGCGATGTGCACGACGCCGTTGTCGATGGTCTGCGGCGGCACGTAGGCCCGCGCGACGAGATAGCCGTGCGCGCGGTAGAACGCGGTGATGCGCGCGGCGGCGGCGTTCAGGTCGTCGAGCGAGCGGGCGGGGCCGGTGTCGTCTTTCAGAAGCGCGAGGAGGTCCGGCGTGACGATCGCGTTGCCGCTCAGCTCGAACGCGTTGACGGCGAAACGGATGCCGCCCGGCGACGAGGACGGCGGCGCGGCGGGCGGCGGCGCGACTTGCAGCCGGAAATCCGACGACGGCGGCGCGGGCGCCGGTTGCTGCTGCTGTTCGCGCAAGGTGCTGCCCGCGTTCGGCACCACCTGCGCAATCTGCGCGTAGACGCCATGCCGGCACTGGGCCGCGAACGCGAGCAGCAAGACGGGAGCGCCTTGCAGGACGAAGCGTCGATGGCGGCGCGCTCCGGCTCGCATCACATGCGGCAGACGTTGCCGGGCCACGCATCGTCGGGCAAGCGGCTGCCGTCGCTTGCGGGGTCGCTCGTCGTCTGCACGACCGGCGTCGCGGGGCGCGTCAGTCCCGGCGGCATTGCCACGGCCGTGTGATCGGGATCGTCGCGCGTCTCGCCCGCGACCGTCTGCACCGCGTCGATCACGAGCGGAGCGGGCGCGAGCGCTGTCAGCACGGGAGACGTCGCGGGCGGCTCTGCCGCCGGTTCCGGCGGAATCGGCGTGAGGGGCGTGACCGGTGGCTGGGGCGGTTTAGGCGCCGCCGTGGGTTGCTCGGTTGGCGTCGTCGTCGCGTTCACCCGCAAGGTGCCGACGAGCGTGCTGACGCGGTATCCGGCGGGCAGCGAAGTCGGCGTAACCGTGACGATGTACTCGCCCGCCGCCGCGCCCGCGCCCGCGCCGGCGCTCGTCACCGTGAAGGCGAGCGGCTCGTGTGTCGTGGGGCCGTCGGCGAAGGCGTTGCCGTAGTCGGCGCCGGTGTAGCGCAGGCTCAGCAAGACGTCCTCCGGGCCGAGCGCGCGCGCCGTGCCGGCCTCCTTGGCGCTGCCCGGTTTCACGCTGAGCACCGCCTGCTGCTGCACGCCGAACACGAAGCGATTGCCGCCCGCCGCCGCGAGATTCGCCGACGCCGCCGGAAACGACTCGCCCCAAAGCGCGAGATTGCCGCTTTGGAGGCCGCCGAACGCGTCGGCGTTCGGATCGCTCGAATAGACGAGCCACCGGCCGTTCCGCGTCGAGATGGCGCCCGCGCCCGCGCGGTTCGCGAAACCCGATACCGACGCGAGCGTCACCGCCGTGCCGGTCGCCGTGCTCTGCACGGGCGCGTCGAGCGTCAGCGACGGCGCGCGCAGCGTCGCCGGCCCGGAAGTCGCGATGCCGGACACCGGTCCGACCGTGCCGACCGTGAGCGGCACGCCATCGACGAGCGTCACCGATCCGGTGTTCGCCGCGATCGTCGCGATACGGTTCGACGGATCGTCGAGCCGGTAGCGTCCGCGTCCGCCGACGAGCGCCACGCCCGCCGCGGCGATACCGGCGCGCTGCGTGAGCGACGCGCCGGTGCCGAACAGAACGACGCCCGCCGGCGCGACGAGCGGCGCGTTCACCGCGATGTCATTGCGCGCCAGCACCGCCAGCGTATTCGGACTGCTCCAGCCGATCGCATCGTCGATCGAAACCGTTCCCGAGCGCCGGCCGAACGCGCCGAGCGCGACATTCGTGGTGCCGAGCGCGCGCGAGATCGTTGCGCCCGAGACGTCGCCGCCGTGGCTGGCAACCGTGAGCGAGCGCGCCGCGACGAGCCACGTGCCGGTGTCGCCGCTCGCTGCGGCCGTCGTGAGGCAGGCGTGCGGCGAGACGGCCACGCGCGAGCCGACCGTCTGGATCGTTCCGCCGTTGCCGCCGTTCGGCGCGGACGCGTCGAGCACGCCGCCGACCTGCACCGTGCCGCCTTCCGCGACGAGCCGGATCACGCCGTTTTGGTTGACGGCGGTGCGCGCGAGGATCACGCCGGTGTTGTTGACGACGCCCGCGAGCAGCGCGCCCTCGGCGCCCGCCGCGAGCAGCGCCTGCCCGCCGTCCGCTTCGATCAGGCCGCGATTGGCGGCGAGCGCGTCGAGCACGCCCTGATCGACGGAGAGGCCGATCATCGAGTGCTCGCCGAGCGTGACCGTCACGCGGTTTCCCGCCGCGAGCGCCGCCTGGCCGCCCGGCGCGGCGATCGTGCCTTCGTTGACCGCGCGGCGGCCGATCAGCGCGACATAACCGCCCGGCGCCGCGCGAATGACGCCCTTGTTGACGACCGCGCCGGCCGCGCCGCCGCTCGCGAACGCATAGCGGCCCGCGAGGAAATCGCTGCTGGACAGGCTGAGCGTCGACGCGATCAGGCCGCCGACGTTCACGCGCGACCCGGCACCGAACAGCACGCCGTTGGGATTGACGATGAACACCTGACCGTTGGCATCGAGCTTGCCGAGCAGCACCGACGGGTCCTGCCCGACGACGCGGTTCAACGCGATCGAGCGCGCGCCCGGCTGGCTGAACGCGACCGACTCGTTGGCACGCGTGCTGAACCGGTTCCAGTCGATGACGAGACGGTCCGTGTTCTGCTGCACTGCCGTATGCGGACCGCTCGTCGCGATCGATCCCGAGCCGGCGACGATCTGTCCGCCGCCCGGCGCGGCGAGCGCGCAGGCGCCCGACGTGCCGAGAAGCGAGATCAAGGCCAGACGTAGCCGGCGTCCGCCGCGCGGGGGGCGGCGGACATGGACTGTGCCCGTCATGGTGGTCGGTTCCGTTGTACTGATCGTTTTGCCGATCGACTGAACGCCTGTCAATGCCGGATGCTTCGAGGGGCGAAGCCGGCGCATTGAACGATGCAGCTAAACCATGAAAGGCAGTGTAGTGTTCCGCCGGGCGCTTTTGAATACGATTTCTGTAAATGGAGGCGCGGTGCGGAGCCGGCCGAAGGACACGGCAAATGGTCTGTTGTTTTCCGGTCCGAACCATTCGCCGTGGAGAAGGCGGCCGGCGCCGCCTTCGTTCGTAGGCTCAGCGCGTCGGCACGCCGTAACGCCATTCGCTCCAGTGCGCGACGATGTCCTGCACGAGCGGATTGCCCGCGCGATACAGGTTCTCGATTGCCGGCGCGAAGCCTCCCTGCGCCTGGTAGTTGAGCAGATTGTCCCCGGCCGTCTGGCCCTCGTAGGGACGGTCGAAGTCCGATCCCGAGCGCAACGCCGCCACGCGGTTCAGATCGACGCGGCCCGTGCTCGCCGCGCGCTTGAGCGCCTCATACGTGGCGTTGTCTTCCTGCTGCGTCGTGCAATAGGTGCCCTTGTTATCGGTGAGAAGCCTGGTCCAGTCGCGCGCCCGCTCGCCGATGTACTTGCCCGACCACCACGTGTCGCCCGCCAGCGTGTCGCACTGGATCACCTTCGGCACCTGATTCGCCGGGGCGTAGCTGAACTTCGCGCGCGCGGCCTGTGCCTCCGGGCTGTCGGCGAGCACGACGTTCTGCGAGAGCGCGAACGCCGTATCGGCGAGTTTCGCATTCAGCGCGAACGCCTCCGTGCGGTAGTCGAGCGGCGGCTTCTCAGTCGGCGATTTCGTGTTGATGCCGGTAAAACCGCTCGGCCAGCTGTCGGGCTTTTCGCGGGCGTCGAGCTCCCACTGGATGCCGAAGTCCACCAGATACTTCGCCCACGCCGCCGAGCCGACCGTGCCCTGATTCGGATCGATGCCCGCGATGCCCGCGATCATGAAGTAGGTGCGTCGCAAATTGAACTTGTCGGAGAAGGTGAGCGCCATCAGCGAAGCGGCGGCGTTCGTGTGTCCCATGCCGGTGGTCAGCACGCAGATGTCCTGCCGGTTGCAGTGCACTTCGGGATAGTCGGGCGACAGGCCCGGCACCTTGATCGCCTTCCACGGGCCGAGGCGGTCGAGCCAGACCTGCCCTTCGGGACCGAACATCGAGATGATCATCACTTTCACGTCGCGGTCGCCGCCGCCGTGATCGCCGCGATGACCGCCTGAGCGGAAGTCGTCGGAGTCTTGCGCAAACGTTGGCGCGCACGCGCCGAAGGCGAGCGTGGCGGCGAGCGCGGCCGCGCTTCGCGTGGTGAGCGCCGCATACCGGCGGCGTGGCAGACCCTTCTTCGACAGCGCATTCACTTTCATCGGTGGCTCCGTGAGGTGGGAAGCGGGTGCATGAGAGCGGCGCGCGGGGCGCCGGCCCCGGGTTCCGGTCCGTCGAGGCGCCCGGGTCCGGCGATTATAGGGGTGAATTAAATGTGCGTAGGCGACCGGAAAGACGGCGCTTTTCGCTGCTCAAGCGCGTTGCGTACACCGCGCGGAAAGTGCTTTTTACGCACGTTCATTCGTCTAGCTTTTTTAATGCGGTGTTGTCGGCAGACGACGGGCGCGGCGAGGCGCTGGGCTAAGATCCGTAGACCTCATCAGTGAGCGAGGTTCGCACGTGCCGACGGACATCGACGAAATAGAAGCCTGGACGCTGCAACGGGTCATCTCGACGGCGACCGCGCTCGCCGACTCCGGCCAGCATCACGATTTCACCGACATCGACTATGCGCTGCGTTTCGAGCACGGCTGGATTCAGGCGCGCGCACTGATCGATGAAGCCGCGATGCGGATGCTGCTGAATCAGCGATGTGCGAAAGCGCGGGAGGCGGGGGTGACGATCGGGATGCCGGAACCGGCAGCGCCGCCAGCGTCTGCGGGTGTAGCGACGCCGCAAACGGCGCAGCGGATCAAGCCTTCCCTCATTCACCGATTGTTCGGTTTTCGCGCCCGGTTTGCCAGACCGGTCGGCGCGGCGGGCTAGGCGACCCAGCTAAAACAACTGCCCCTCCAGCGGCACCAGATTCACCCACTTCACGGCGGTCTTCCGTTCGACGCCGTCGGCGTGAATCGAGCGGATCATCACGCGTTGTCCGCGTGCTTCACCGAGCACTTCCGCGATGCGGTCCTGATAACGCACGAGCGCCCCGCGCGGCGGCTTGCGCCGCACGCGGGCGCGTCGGGGTGAAACTGGCATGGCGATGACCGGAAATTGGAACGCGGCCATTATGCCCAAGCGCGGCGCACGCTTCCATACGATGCGCCGCACAAACGGCCAGATTCATCCGCATTCAAGAACCGCGCAACCCCGCCGTAAACGCGAATAGCGGCGGCTCCGGTGCGGCCAGCAGAACCCTCGTCCCTACACGGCCACCGCATGCCAGTCCACCCGTCCCTCACTCATTCCGTACTGGCGACGCCGCCCACCGAGGATGGCGACATCACGCCCGCGATCCGCGCTTCGCTCCTCTCGACCGTTCTCGTAGACAATCGGCCGTTGCTTCTGTCCGGCATCGCCGGGGTGTTCGTCGCGATGACCGCCGTGCTTCGTCTGCACGAGCGCTGGGCGATCCTCTGGCTCGTTCTCGACGTCAGCCTGCTCACCGCGCGTCTCGCCGTCGTGCAGCTTTATCGCGCGAAAAGCCGCCCCGCGCCGCTTCATCCCGGACCGTGGGCCGCGCGCTACGTGCCGTTTGCCCTCGCTGCGTGTCTGCTGCTCGGCCTCGGCGCGATGGCGTGCGTGATCTCGCGCGATGCCGTGCTCGCCACGCTCGCCATCATGGTGACGGCGGGCATCCTGGGCGGCATCGCGTCGCGCAACGCCGCGCTGCCGCGCCTCGCGATCGCGCAGATCTTCATGGGCGCCGTGCCGATCGGCATCGGCGCCGCCTTGGCCGCCGATACCGCCTACTGGATTCTCATTCCGCCGCTCTTCCTGTATGTCGGCGCGATGGTGTCGGTCGTGCGCCGCCACTATCGCGCGCTCGTCGGGCTGATGACGGCGGAAGAGCGGCACGCCGAGCTCGCCGCCCGCTTCGACGCCGCGCTCGCCCACATGCCGCACGGCTTGTGCACGATCGACGAAGCCGGCAAGGTCGTCATCGCGAACCGCAAGGCGGCGGAACTCTTCGGCGCGACGGTCGAGAAATTGCGGCTGAACGTGCCGCTGCCGGAATTCATCGGCTACGTGGGACTCGCGAAGTTCGGCGAAACCTTGCGCCACGAACTCGTGCGGCGCTGCGGCGAATGGCTGCGCGAGGAGCGCGCGCCGCTCGACCTCAAGCTCGCGGACGGCCGCCAGCTCGAAATGACGCGCAATCCGGTGCCCGACGGCAGCGAGGTCGTGATCATCGAGGACGTCACGGAACGCCGGAAGTCGGAAGCGAAAATCCTGCACTGGGCGCATCACGATTCGCTCACGGGCCTGCCGAACCGCCGCTATCTGGGCGATCACGCGAAGCGGCTCCTGTCGGCTTCGGCGAGCGTGCGGGGACAGCGCGTCGCCGTCATGTACGTCGATCTCGACGGCTTCAAGCACGTCAACGATACGCTCGGTCACAACGCCGGCGACGAAGTGCTGAAGCAGGTCGCGGACCGTCTGCGCAACGTGATGCGGCGTGGCGAACTGGTCGCGCGTTTCGGCGGCGACGAGTTCGCCGTCGTGGCGTCGCAGACGGGCACGTCCGCGAGCGCCGTGCTCGCGCGGCGCATCATCCAGGAGCTGTCGGCGCCGTATCGGCTGACGTCGGGCGGGCGCGCGCTGGTGTGCGCGAGCGTCGGCATCGCGATCGCGGGCGCCGGCGAATCGTTCGACGACGTGCTGAAACACGCCGACAGCGCGCTCTACGAAGCCAAATCGGCGGGCAAGGGCATGATCCGCTTTTGGGAGCACTCGCGGGGCCCGCAAGCCGCGCCGGCGATAAGCGCGAGCGAGCCGTGAACGCGTCCGTCCGCTGATCCGCTGCGCCGCCGCTTCCCGTCGAAGCGGATAGGATGAGCCGTTTCCCGGCGGAGGACCGGACGTGGGCGTGACATTCGGCCTTCTGGCCGCGTTTTTCTGGGGCATCACGGATTTTCTCGCGGGCATGTCGGCGCGCAGGATCGGCGTGCGGCGGGCGGTTTTCGTGTCGCTCTGTTTCGGGCTCGTCGTCGTCGGGACGGTGTTCCTCTCGATGCCCGCCGCGCGCAGCCAGGCTTTCGCCGCGCCCGCGAGCGGCTGGGCGGGCGCGGTCGCGGCGGCGGTCTGCACGCTGTTCGGCTCGCTCACGCTGTCGAAAGGGCTCTCGACCGGCAAGGCCGCGATCGTCGCGCCGATCGCCATGAGCTACGGTGCCGTCACCACGCTCCTCTCCGTGCTGAGCGGCGAGCGTCTGAGCGCGCTGGGCGTCGCGGGCATTCTGATCTGCATCGGCGGCGTGCCGCTGACCGCGCTCACGCGCGAGGCGCCGGCCGTGCGGCATGGCGCGCAGACGTCCCCGGTCTTCTTTGCGATACTGGCCGCTTTGCTGTACGGCGTCGGTTTCTTCGTTCAGGGACGCTACGCACTGCCGACGCTCGGCACCACGGCGACGCTCTTCGTCGGCTACGCGTTCGGTGCGGCGAGTCTCGCGCTCCTCCTGACGCTGTCGCGCGGCGAAACGTGGGCCGCGCCGCCCGCGTCCGCGTGGCCGCTCTTGCTCGCGCAATCGACGGCCAGTCTCGCCGCGCTCGGCAGCTTCGCCATCGGGGCGTCGACGGGGGCGGTCGCGGTCGTTACCGTGCTGAGCACGCTGTCGGGCGGCGTCACCGCGTTGCTCGGGCTGACGCTGCGCGCGGAGCGGCTGACCGCGCTCCAGTGGACCGGCGTGGCCGCGGTGATCGCCGGGGCGGTCGTGCTGCGGCTCTGAACGCGCTTGAACGCTATTGCATCGGATCAGGGAGAGTCATGCGGAAGAACACCGGCGGATTCGCGGTCGTGGCGGTACTCGTCGGCGTCGCGGTGGCGGCGACGCTCCTCATCGCCGGCATTGGACGGTCGTCGAAACATGCGCAGAACGAGGAGCCGGGTGTTGAACGCACGGTCGCGGGCGCCGTCGCGGCCAGCGACGCATCGCAGGCGCAGGCACACGCAGACGCACACCCAGACGGCCAAGCGGGTTTCGCACTGACGCCGCAGCCGCAGGCGGCGTCGAGCGAAGCGGCGAGCGTCGCCAAGCGCAACGCGCGCACTTCCGACTGAACGCGGCGGCGCCATCGCCGTCACCGCACGGAGCCCGGCCCCGGCGCGAAGAACTCATCGAGCAGATCGGTCATTTGCCAGACGGCGCACGGCCGCCGGCAATGGCCGTCGTAACCTGCTTCCTTCAACAGACGCACCGGTTCCTCGGGCAAAAAGCTGCTCATCGCGATGATGACGCCGCTCCGATCGCCGTTGAGCGCGCGCAGTTCGCGCACCAGCGCGTAGTTGCCGCATCCGCCGATGCGCGTATCGAGAAAGGTGACCTGCGGCTTCCAGGATCGAACGATCGTGCGCACGGAGGTGACGTCGAGCGCGAAGTCCGTCGAGAAGCCTTTCAGCGCGAACAGCGAACTGAGCGACTCGCCGAGCGCCTTGTCGGCATTGGCGAGGAGCACTCGCCGCGAATTCGCCGGAACCCGCGTCTGCTTGCGATTCCACAATGCATGTCGTGCCAGGCTCGGTTCGGCCGCGCGGTTGTTCACGTTGATCCTCGTCGGGTCGGGTTGGCGGGTCGGCCCGGTCCAGAGACGGTCCGCGTGCATCGGCCTGGCAAGGCAACGCCCCGCAATGGCGTGCGCGTGCACCATGCGAGGGCGTCGTTCATGCGGCGAAACAGCGTGGGGTCCGTACTGTTTGGTTAAAACCGGACTGACGAATCATACCGGCGGATCGAATGCAGTATCCGGGCCAGTGCGCGCGCGCCGGCGGCGGGGAGTTGCCCGAATTGCGCGCGGGAGTCCTCACCGCGCTTGCTGAAGGAACCCGAGCAACTCGCCGACGATCGCTTCCGGCGCGTCCTCCTGCATCAGATGACCCGAGCCTTGCACGCGCGTCAGACGCGCGCCGGGGATCATCTTCGATAGCGCCTCGCCTCGTTCGACCGGAATCCACTGGTCCTCTTCGCCCCACAGGATCGAAACGGGACAGCGCAAATCGCCGTAGCGCGGCTCGATTTCGTCGGTGTAGCGCTGATCCATCTGCGCGGTCTGCCGGTAGAACGCCGCCTGACCTGTTTCGCCCGTCCACGGCGCGGCGTGGATGCGCAAGGTCTCGGCGTCGAGCTTGCGATGGACGGCGCCTTGCAGGTACGCATCGAGCATCGCCGCGTGGATATAGGCCGGCACGCCCGCGAACGCGGCTTCATGCGCGCGGACGTGCCGGACGAACGGCGAACCCCAAGGCGCCACCGCGACCGGATCGACGAGCAGCAACGACCGGTATTCGCAGCCGTTCAGCAGCGCGGCCCGGAGCGACGTCGCGCCGCCGAAGTCGTGGGCGACGACATCGGGCGTGTCGAGCTGCCAGTGCTTCAGCAACGCAGCGAGCAAGCGGTTCTGCACGCCGAGCGACACGTCCTGTCCCGCGCGCTGCTCGGACGCGCCGTAGCCGAGCAGATCGAAATAGAACACCTGCCGCACGCGGGCGGCAATCGGCGCGATGCGTCGCCAGACCTGCGACGAGAACGGCGTGCCGTGCACGAAGACGAGCGGCTCACCCGCGCCGATCACGCCGTAGCGCACCGACTGGCCTTCGAAATCGAAGGAATGCGGGAGTGGCAGTGCGCCTGAAAATGCTGATTGCGTCATGGATCGCCTCCGAAGTCGGTCAGCTAAGAACGCCAAGCATAAGCGACCCCGCAAAACCCTTAACTGTGCGATCGTGCGTAAATCGCGCCCCGCGTTGGTGCGGAGGCGCCAAAACGTGCCGCTCGGCGCGCTATCGAATCGGGCACGACACGCCTTCCTTTCGTACCCCGCAACGTTGGCGTGTTTGTTGCTTTAACCATCTCGTTCACTTTTGCGCCGCCGCGATGGAGTTGCGGGCGTTATGCATCGCACGTTCGCGCTCGCCGCGTGACGAGACAATGTCCGCACCGCGCGCCGGTGCGGCCGGCGTTCGACTGTCTTGCGACTGTCGCGAACCGCAAGCGACGAACGCCGTGCGAAGGCCGTGCGAAAGCATGCACAGATAAGCCGGGACCGAGCCCGGCACGCACTTCACATGGAAGACCGGTTTATGACGCAAGCTTTCTTCAACGAAATGTTCGAACGCTCCGACCTCCAGGCGGCGGGCGTTCCGGCGGCGGCGTTTCGTGGCGCGGGCGATCCGCGCAGGCATTACCTGGAATTCATGAACTGGTTGAACACGCAGAGCGAGCAGCAGATTCACCTGAAGCGGGCGGAGGCGGACCTGAACTTCAGGCGCGTCGGCATCACGTTCGCGGTGTATGGCAAGGACGAACTGGGCGTCGATGCCGAGCGCACCATTCCCTTCGACGTGATTCCGCGCATCTTCCCCGCGACGGAATGGAAGGCGCTGGAGCGCGGCCTGCGGCAGCGCGTGAATGCGCTCAACCGCTTCATCCACGACGTCTATCACGACCAGGACATCATCAAGGCCGGCATCATCCCGGCCGAGCAGATCCTGAACAACGCGCAGTATCGGCCGCAGATGAAGGGCGTCTCCGTCGTGCGCAACATCTATGCGCATATCGCGGGCATCGACATCGTGCGCGCCGGCGAGGGCGAGTTCTACGTGCTCGAAGACAACCTGCGCGTGCCGTCCGGCGTGTCATACATGCTGGAGAACCGCAAGATGATGATGCGGCTCTTCCCCGACCTCTTCGCGCGCAATCGCGTGGCGCCGGTCGCGCACTATCCGGACCTGCTGCTCGATACGTTGCGCGCCGCCGCGCCCGCAGGCGTCGACAATCCCGGCATCGTCGTGCTCACGCCGGGGATGTACAACTCCGCGTACTTCGAGCACGCGTTCCTCGCGCAGCAGATGGGTGTTGAACTCGTGCAGGGGCAGGACCTCTTCGTCGAGAACGATCACGTCTACATGCGCACGACGCAGGGGCCGCAGCGCGTGGACGTGATCTACCGGCGTCTCGACGACGACTTCCTCGATCCGGACGTGTTCCGCGCCGATTCGACGCTCGGCGTGGCGGGACTGATCTCGGCGTATCGCGCGGGCAACGTGTCGCTGTGCAACGCGGTGGGAACGGGCATCGCCGACGACAAGTCGATCTATCCCTACGTGCCCGACATGGTGCGCTTCTATCTGGGCGAGGAACCGATCCTCAACAACGTGCCGACCTGGATGTGCCGCAAGCCCGACGATCTCAAGCACGTGCTGGCGAACCTGAAGGATCTGGTCGTCAAGGAAACGCACGGGGCGGGCGGCTACGGCATGCTGGTCGGGCCGGCCTCGACGACGGCGGAGATCGAAGCGTTTCGCGCCGTGCTGGAGGCGAATCCGGACAAGTACATCGCCCAGCCGACGCTCGCGCTCTCGACCTGCCCGACCTACGTCGATGCCGGCATCGCGCCGCGCCATATCGACTTGCGGCCGTTCGTGCTGTCGGGCAACGAGGTGCGCATGGTCCCGGGCGGACTCACGCGCGTCGCATTGCGCGAGGGCTCGCTCGTGGTGAATTCGTCGCAGGGCGGCGGCACCAAGGACACGTGGGTGCTCGAGCGCTGATGGAAAGCCACCATCGCTCACGACATTCGTCGCCACTTTCAACAAGAGTCGAACAAGAGGACCGGGAGCACCCATGCTGAGCCGTACCGCGGATCATCTCTTCTGGATGGCGCGCTATATCGAGCGCGCCGAAAACACAGCCCGGATGCTCGACGCGAATTACCAGTTGTCGCTTCTGCCGCAGTCCGACGAATACGCCGAACTGGGCTGGCGCGCGATGCTGTCGATTTCCGAACTCTCCGGCGTCTATGCCGCCGGGCATCAGGGCATGAAAAGCCGTGACGTGATCGACTTCATGGTTCGCGACTTGTCGAATCCGTCGTCGATCCTGAGTTGCCTGCGCGCGGCGCGCGAGAACGCGCGAGCGGTGCGCAGCTCGACCAACAGCGAATTGTGGGAAAGCCTCAACACGACGTGGCTCGACGCACAGCGCCTGGTCGCCGACGGCATTCTGGAGCGCGATCCCTACGAGTTTCTCGAATGGGTCAAGTTCCGCTCGCATCTGTCGCGCGGCGTGCAGTTGGGGACGCTTGTGAAGGACGACGCGTTCTGGTTCATGCGGCTCGGCACCTTCATCGAACGTGCCGACAACACCGCGCGCATCCTCGACGTGAAGTTCGAAATGATGGAGCAGCGCGCGGATACGTCGGCGCAACCGTTCGACTACTACCACTGGACCGCGGTGCTGCGTTCCGTGTCGGGCTTCGAGGTGTATCGCAAGGTGTATCGCGATGTCGTCACGCCGGAGCGCGTCGCGGGTCTTTTGATTTTGTACGGCGACTGGCCGCGCTCGCTCGCGGCGAGCATCGCGGAAGTGCAGCATCTGATCGGCAAGGTGATGAACGGGCGCAGCAGCGAGACGGCGCGGATGGCTACGCAACTGTGCGAGGAACTGAAGAACGCGCGCATCCAGGACATCTTGCAGGGCGGCCTGCACGCGTATCTGGTGAGCTTTCTTGCGCGCGTGAACGATCTCGCGAGCCACGTCAGCCAGGACTTCCTCTTGCCGCTCGCGCCGGAACCGGGCGAGCCGCCGCCGAGTAGCCAGAGCCAGACGCAAACGGCATGAGCGGAACGAATCCTTGCCGCGTGCGTCCGGCGTGCCTCACTCCGGTTCGCAGACGACGAGGAACTTGCTGAGGATCGTCGGCCCGAAGGTGTTGCTGATGGCGACGTCGGCGGCATCCCGGCCGCGCGCCATCAGGATGCGTCCGGTGCGCGGCGCGTTGTTGCGCGGATCGAACGTGTGCCACGTATTGCCGAGATACGCTTCGAACCACGCGCAGAAGTCCATCGGCGCGTAGGGCGGTGGCAGGTTGACGTCGCTGATGTAGCCCGTGCAGTAGCGCGCCGGGATGTTCATCGTGCGGCACAGCGCGACAGCCAGATGCGCGTAGTCGCGGCACACGCCCGCGCCGTCCTGCCAGGTTTCCCAGGCGGTTTTGGTCGGGCGCGCGCAGTTGTAGTCGAAGCGGATGTGGTTGTGCACGAAGTCGCAGATTGCTTGCACGCGGCCGCGGCCGAGCGGCGTGTGACCGAAGCGCTGCCATGCGACCTCTGACAGCAAATCGGTTTCGCAATAGCGGCTGCCGAGCAGGTACACCATGCATTCGTCGGGCAGTTCCTCGATCGCATGCTGATAGCCGTTCGTTTCCGGTATCTCGTGAGTCGGCGGGACCTCGAAGACGCCACGCGCCGACAGTGTCAGCCTGCTCGGCGGCGCGGTGAGCCGCGTGCAGAGATTGCCGAACGAATCGCGGTACTGGCGCAGTGGCACGAGCGGATCGGTATAGATGTGATCCGGCACGAGCATGTCCTGGGCGCGCGAGTAATGAGTGTTCAGCATCAGCAACATCGGTGTTGGCTGCGCGCACTCATACATCAGGTCGTAACCAACGCGGAGTCTCATCGGAGGTCCTTTCTCGGTGATGCAGCAATGGAGCGGCGAAGGGTAGGGCGGGCCGCACCCGTTATCAAGCAACTGCCGTTCCATCGGAAGGCGCGGGCGCGTTCCTGGCATCCGGCGCGGTGTCGGCGGGTTTCGCGATTGGCGACTCCGCGCCGGAAGACTCGGCCTCGCTGATCTGCTTCGGCATGGCTTCCTGCTTCGAGTCCGCACTCGCAATCACGCGATGAACGAAGCGCAGCTTGTCGATCACCTTCGGCGCGAGCGTGAACGGATAGGCATCCGCGAGGCCGAGACTGCGGTTCAGGCTGTTGAGCGCATAGGTCAGCGGAAACCAGCGCTTCATCAGGTTATCGAAGCTTTCGCTCTCGATCGGCGAGCTGTCGGTGAGCGTCGGTTCGTTCTTGTCGTCGGGCTTGAGTTCGAGGCCGCAGTTGGCGGCGGTGTCGATCGTATCGACGATGTGCAGGTAGTGCGCCCACGTCTCGGCCCAGTCCTCCCAGGGATGCGTGGTCGCATAGGCGCTCACGTACGACGCGTCCCACTCGGCGGGCGGGCCTCCTTCATAGTGCGCCTGAAGCGCGGCCTGATAGTCGGTGCGCTCGTCGCCGAAGAGCGCGCGAAACGGCTCTTCCCATTTCGAACCGGTCACGAGCCGGTCGAAATAGTAATGGCCGATTTCATGGCGGAAATGCCCCAGCAAGGTGCGATAAGGCTCGCCCATCTCCATGCGGGTCTTCTCGCGATGCGCGTCGTCCGCTTCGGCGATGTTCATCGTGATGAGGCCGTTGTCGTGGCCGGTCAGGACTTTCTCGCCGACGCCGCCGTCTTCGAGGAACTCGAACTGCAGGCCGCCCTCGGGATTGTCCTTGCGCGATTCGACGTGCAGCCCGAGCGCGCCGAGTGCATAGAGCAGGCGCCGCTTGGCGGTTTCGAGCCGGTACCAGTAGACGCGGTTCTCCGGAACCGTGAGGTTCGGAATGGTGTGCGTGAGGCTGCACGCGGGACACAGGACGTCGGGCGAGTCGGCGGGCAGCATCCAGTTGCAGACGTTTTCCAGTGCGTAGTTGTTGCACTGCTTGTACAGCGCGCCGTTCGCGGATGCATGCAGGTTGCGCCACGTGCCTTCATCGGCGGGTTCGAACGCGCAGACTTCCGCGAGCGCGGGCACGTAGCCGAGCAGCGCGGCGCAGGACTCGCATTTCACGTTCTCGAAGAAGACGTGCTGTTGGCATCGGTCGCAATGAAACGTTTTCATGATAGACAGTCAGGTGGGTGCGGGACTATCGGAAGCAGTGAGCAAGCGACGTGCCGCGATTCACACACGAAGACCGGCGGGGCGTCCCGGCCATGCGACTTTGTTCAATCGGTAAATTGTCTGCCGCATGATGCGACGTACAATCCGCGAGGTCGGTAACGTCCTCGTTGCAGATCATCTCATTCGAAGAGGAGCCAGGTGTGTCAATCCGCGTCGCGCTGAACCACATCACGCACTACCGCTACGACCGCCTTGTCGCGCTCGGCCCGCAAGTCTTGCGGCTGCGGCCCGCGCCTCACACCCGCACGCCGGTGATCTCGTATTCGATGCGGGTCGAGCCGGCCGATCACTTCGTCAACTGGCAGCAGGACGCGTTCGCCAATTATCAGGCGCGCCTCGTCTTCCCGGAGAAGACGCGCGAGTTCAAGGTCACGGTCGACCTGGTCGTCGAGATGGCGGTGTACAACCCGTTCGACTTCTTCCTCGAACCGAGCGCCGAGGAATTCCCGTTCAAGTACGAGCCGCACGTCGCGACGGAACTGGCGCCGTATCTCGTGAAGGGAGCACTGACGCCGCTGCTCAAGCAGTTCGTCGAGAGCATCGACCGGACACCGACCGGCACGACCAATTTCCTCGTCGCGCTGAACCAGCGCTTGCAAAGTGAGATCGCGTACATCATCCGCATGGAGCCCGGCGTGCAGACGCCGGAGGAGACGCTCGAAAAAGCGCTCGGCTCCTGCCGCGACACGAGCTGGCTGCTCGTCCAGACGCTGCGGCATCTCGGGCTCGCCGCGCGCTTCGTCTCCGGCTACCTGATCCAGCTTACGCCGGACCAGCGCTCGCTAGACGGCCCGAGCGGCACCGAAGTCGATTTCACCGACCTGCACGCATGGTGCGAGGTCTATCTGCCGGGCGCGGGCTGGATCGGTTTCGATCCGACGTCCGGCCTGCTCGCGGGCGAGGGGCACATTCCCGTCGCGTGCACGCCGGAGCCGGGCAGCGCCGCGCCAATCTCCGGCGCCGTCGACAAGAGCGAGGTCGAGTTCGAGCATCTGATGTCGGTCGAGCGCGTGCTGGAAACGCCGCGCGTCACGAAGCCGTACACGGAGGAAGTCTGGTCCGACGTGCTCGCGATGGGCGCGCAGGTCGATCGGCGTCTCGCGGACATGGACGTGCGTCTGACGATGGGTGGCGAGCCGACGTTCGTCGCCGTGCGCGACCGCGACGCCGCCGAATGGAACACCGACGCGCTCGGGCCGACCAAGCGCGGCTATGCGGTCGGCTTGATGGACAAGCTGCGCGCGCGTTATGGCGTCGGCGGCTTCATGCATATCGGGCAGGGCAAGTGGTATCCGGGCGAGCAGTTGCCGCGCTGGGCGATGTCGCTCTACTGGCGCGCGGACGGCCAGCCGGTCTGGTCCGACCCGACGCTCTTCGCCGACGAACGCGAACCCGGCGCCTATACCGCGGAAGACGCGCATCGCTTCATCCTGCATCTGACGAACAAGCTCGCGCTCGACACGAAACACGTCCAGGCCGGCTACGAGGACACGTTCTACTACCTGTGGCGCGAGCGCAAGCTGCCGGTCAACGTCGATCCGTTCGACTCGGAACTCGACGACGAACTGGAGCGCGTGCGTTTGCGGCGCGTGTTCGACGCCGGTCTCGCGCGCGTGACGGGCTACGTGCTGCCGATCACGCGCGAACGCGACGTCCCGATGCAGCCGCCGCACTGGGTCAGCGGCCCGTGGTTCTTCCGCGATGACCGCATGTATCTGATTCCCGGCGATTCGCCGATGGGTTATCGGCTGCCGCTCGACTCGCTGCCGTGGGTGAGCGCGGGCGATTATCCGTATCAGCATCCGGTCGATCCGTTCGGGCAGCAGGCGCCGTTGCGATCGGCGACGGAATTGCGCATGCAGTACGGCGGCGGAACGCTCGCGGCCGGCGTGCCGGGCGCGGTCGAGACGGCGGGCTGGGCGGGCGTCGGCGGTCTGGACGCCGGAGCCGGCACGGGAGCAGGCGCGGGAACGTCGGCGACGACGGCCGCAGCGGCCGCGCGCGAGCCCGCGCGAGGCGAGTCCGCGTCGTGGATTCGGCGCACAGCGTTGTGCGTCGAGGCGCGCGATCCGGCGCGGGCGGCGGGACCGAAGGTCGAAGCCGAATCGTTCGGCAGCGGCCACAGCCTGCTGCATGTGTTCATGCCGCCGCTCACCGAAATCGACGACTATCTGGACCTCCTCGCCGCCGTCGAAGCGACGGCCGCCGATTTGCGGATGAAGGTGATTATTGAAGGCTATCCGCCGCCGCGCGACCGGCGCCTGAAGCTGCTTCAGGTGACGCCGGACCCGGGCGTGATCGAAGTGAACATTCATCCGGCCGCGAACTGGGACGAACTCGTCGACCATACCGAGTACCTGTATCAGTCGGCGCACGAGACGTATCTGAGCACCGAGAAGTTCATGACCGACGGCCGCCACACCGGCACCGGCGGCGGGAACCACTTCGTGCTCGGCGGCGCGACACCTGCCGACAGTCCGTTCCTGCGTCGGCCGGACCTGCTCGCGAGCCTGATCGCGTACTTCATCAATCATCCGTCGCTGTCGTATCTGTTTTCGGGGCTCTTTCTCGGTCCGACGAGCCAGGCGCCGCGCGTCGACGAGGCGCGCAACGACCAGCTCTACGAACTGGAGATCGCGTTCAACGAACTGCAGCGGCAACTCGACCTGCTGGGCGGCCGCGACAGCGCGAAGCTGCCGCCGTGGCTCGTCGACCGCACGCTGCGCAACCTGCTGATCGACGTGACGGGCAACACGCACCGCGCCGAGTTCTGCATCGACAAGCTGTATTCGCCCGACGGCCCGACCGGCCGCCTGGGTCTGCTGGAACTGCGCGGTTTCGAAATGCCGCCGCACGCGCGCATGAGTCTCGTGCAGCAACTGCTGCTGCGCGCGCTCGTCGCGCGCTTCTGGGAGAAGCCTTACGCGACGCGTCTCACGCGCTGGGGTACGGAGCTGCATGACCGCTTCATGCTCGGCTCGTTCATCCGGATGGATTTCGAGGACGTGATCGCCGACATCAACGCATCCGGCTTCGCGTTCGACGCCGCGTGGTTCGCGCCGCACTTCGAATTCCGCTTCCCGCTGGTCGGTTCGGTCCAGTCGAGCGGCATCGAACTGACGGTGCGCAACGCGCTCGAACCGTGGCACGTGATGGGCGAGGACGGCGCGCCGGGCGGGACGGTGCGTTGCGTGGATTCGTCGGTCGAGCGGCTCGAAGTGCATGTGCTCGGTTTGAACAGTAACCGGCACGTGGTGACGGTCAACGGCGTGCCGCTGCCCTTGCAGCCGACCGGCCGCGCGAGCGAACACGTCGCGGGCGTGCGCTTCAGGGCGTGGCAGCAGTCGTCGGCGCTGCATCCGTCGATCGGCGTCGATGCCCCGCTCACCTTCGATGTGATCGACACATGGAACAAGCGTTCGATCGGCGGATGCCGTTATCATGTGTCGCATCCGGGCGGCCGCAACTACGGTACGTTTCCGGTCAACGCCTACGAGGCGGAAAGCCGGCGGCGCGCGCGCTTCTTCAAGAGCGGCCACACGCCGGGACGCGTGAACGTGGGCGAACCGCAGCGCAGCCTCGAATTTCCGTTCACGCTCGACTTGCGCCGCTGGCGGTGAAATTGCCGCCGGCGATCGATTGCTAAAACGACAACCGGTTCAACTTTTGGCCGTTCAAACCTCACTCCCTTTCGAAGAAGCCGCGGTCCGCGCGAAGGTCTCATCGCCTTTGCGCGCGCTGCCGGTGAGGGAGGGCCACTGGGACGAACTGCGCGACGAATCGGGCCAGTTGCGTCCCATCTGGCGGCGCTTCTTCGATCTGCTCGGCGACGAAGGCATCGCCGGTCTCGATCACGCCGTCGATTCCATCGCGCAGCAGGTGCGCGACAACGACATCAGCTACAACGTCTACGCGGATAACGGCGAGCCGCGTCCGTGGGCGCTGGACCTTCTGCCGTTCCTCATCGACGAAGGCGAGTGGGCGAAGCTGGAACGCGCGATCAAACAGCGCGCGACCCTGCTCAACGCCATCGTGAAGGATGTCTACGGGCCGCAGACGCTACTGCACGAAGGCTTCCTGCCGCCTGCGATGGTCTTCGGCCACCCCGGCTACCTGCGCTCGGTGAAGGGCTTCGTGCCGCCGGGCGGTCAGTACCTGCAACTCGTCGCGGTGGATCTCGCGCGCGCGCCGAGCGGCGAGTGGGTCATCATGGCGCATCGCACCGAGGCGCCGTCGGGGCTCGGTTATGCCCTGGAGAACCGGCTGATCGTGGCGGGCGTCTTCGCCGACCCGTTCCGTTCGATGCGCGTGCAGCGCCTCGCGCCGTTCTATTCGCGGCTGATCGCATCGCTCG
The DNA here is from genome assembly GCF_001544495.1 of Caballeronia telluris. Lineage (GTDB taxonomy): Bacteria > Pseudomonadota > Gammaproteobacteria > Burkholderiales > Burkholderiaceae > Caballeronia > Caballeronia telluris. Next base: position 17,119 of record NZ_FCNZ02000006.1, on the reverse strand, counting down.
TCGAAGGCGGGCGCGCGACGATGCGCGGCGAGGAAGGCTCGCCGCATATCGCGCTGCTTACGCCGGGGCCGTTCAGCGAAACCTTCTTCGAGCACGCGTTCCTTGCGCGCTATCTCGGCGTGACGCTCGTCGAAGGCAAGGACCTGACCGTGCGCGACGACAAGCTCTTTCTCAAGACCTTCGCCGGACTGGAGCGCGTGCACGTGCTGCTGCGGCGTCTCGACGACGCGTTCTGCGATCCCGTCGAACTGCGCGCGGATTCGAGCATCGGCGTGCCGGGTCTCTTGCAGGTGATGCGCGCGGGCAACGTGATGGTGTCGAACGTGCCGGGCTCCGGCTTCGTCGAATCGCCGGCGCTGCATGGCTTCCTGCCCGCGATCTCGCATTCGCTGCTGGGCGAGCGGCTCGAACTACCGAGCGTGCCGACGTGGTGGTGCGGAGAGGCGGCGGCGCGCGAGGCGGCGCTCGAATCGCTCGACGAAGCATTCGTGATTCCGACGTGGCCGGGCGTCGAGATGAACGGGCGCAGTCCGCGCGGTTTCGGCGACGGCTTGCAGCCGCTCGCCAAGTGGGAAAAGCGCATCGAGGCGATGCCGGATGCCTTCACGATCCAGGAACTGTTTCCCGGCTCGCACGCGCCGCGATACGAGGAGAGCACGATCGCCGGGCGTTCCAGCGTGCTGCGCGTCTACGCGATCGCCGACATGGAAGGCGGCTGGTCCGTGATGCCGGGCGGCTTCACGCGCCTCGGCGCGGAACGGCAGCCGTCGGTATCGATGCAATATGGCAGCAGCAGCGTCGATACGTGGGTGCTGTCGAGCCATCCGAGTTCGACGCTCTCGCTGCTGCCCACGCCGATGACGCCCGACGACCTCGCGCGCAAGCACCGCACGGTGTCGAGCCGCGCCGCGGAGAACCTGTTCTGGGCCGGCCGTTATGGCGAGCGCGCGGAGAACAACACGCGGCTGATGCGCGTGATTCTTTCGTCGCTGGAGAGCAACGACGCGGAAGGCTTGCTCGACACGATGGTCGATCTCGCCTGGCAGTGTGGCCTCTTGCCGCCGGGCGCGCCGCGTAGCGGCTATACGTCGGCGTCGCTCGAACGGATGCTCGTCGCGAACCTCGGCGAAGGCAGCGCGGCGTCGAGCATCGGGCAGAACCTCGCGAGCCAGGCGCGCGCGAGCGGCGAGATTCGCGGGCGCCTCTCGACCGATCACTGGCGCACGATTCTCGCGGCGCGCAACGATTTCCGCGATGCGATCCAGGCGCTGCATCCGGTGCGCGGCATCGAGCGCTACGACCGCGTGCTGCTCACGCGCACGCTCGAAACGCTCTCGTCGCAACTGCTCGCGATCAGCGGCGCGCAGGGCGACCGCATGACGCGCGACGAAGCGTGGCGGCTGATTTTTGCGGGGCGGCACATCGAACGTGTCGCGACGATGGCGACCTTCCTGCGCACGGCGGCGAAGCATCGGCAGATCGCGACGCCCGGCGGCTTCGATCTGCTGCTGCAACTTTTCGACAGCACGCTGACGTATCGCTCGCTCTACCCGGGACGCTTCGAAGTGCCGCCGCTGATCGACCTGCTGGTGGTCGAGCCGACCAATCCGCGCGGTCTCTATGGCGTGTACAAGCGCCTGTGCACGAAGCTCGTCGAGATTTCACAGGCGGCCGGGCGCGGCGCGCACAGCGATTTCAGCGCGGCGACGCGGCATGCGGCGTCGCTGCGCAATCTCGAAGCGCTTTGCACGACCGACGCCGGCGGCATGCACGCCGAACTCGTCGCCGCATGCGACGAACTGGAAGCGCAGGTGAGCGCGGCCGCGCATGAAATCAGCGCGCGCTACTTCAGCCACGCGAAGACGCAATCGCTGCAGGTGTCGTCGTGACGATCGAAAAGGCCGTGTTGTCGGTGTCGCACCGGACGACTTACCGCTACTCCACCTACGTCGAAACGGCGCAGCATCTCGCGACGATTCGTCCGCAGAACACGGCGTGGCAGCGCGTGATCGCGCATGAGGAGAGCATCGAGCCGGCGCCGTCGTACATCAACAGCCGCGTCGATGCGTTCGGCAACGACGTGCTGTATTTTTCGCTGGAGTCGCCGCACCGGTCGTTGCAGATGATCAGCGAGACGACGGTGGAGTTGACGCCGCGCTGGGCGTCGCTCGATCCGGCCGCGACCCCGACTTGGGACACGGTCGCGGCGAGCACGCGTTATTTCGCCGGCGCGCCGTTCGTGCCGGAGACGGAGTTCTGCTTCGCGTCGCCGAATATCGGCTTGCGGCAGGACTTGCAGGAATACGGGCTCGTCAGTTTTACGCCGGGGCGTCCGCTCGCCGAAGGCGCGATCGATTTGATGCATCGCATTTATGCCGACTTCGAGTACCGGCCGCTTTCCACTTCATACGATACGCCCGCGCATCAGGCGTTCGAACTGAAGAGCGGGGTGTGTCAGGACTTTGCGCAGGTGATGATCGGCTGCATGCGGGCGATCGGCCTGCCCGCGCGGTATGTGAGCGGCTATCTGCGCAACGATCCGCCGCCGGGGCAGGTGAAGCTCATTGGCGCGGATGCCTCGCACGCGTGGGTGTCGGTGTTTTGCCCGGGCAGCGGGTGGATCGATCTCGATCCGACCAACGACGTGCTCGCCGATCTGGATCACATCACGCTCGCGATCGGGCGAGACTATAGCGATGTGTCGCTGCTGCGCGGGCTTATTCTTGGGGGCGGGTCGCATCGCGTGGATGTGGGAGTGACGGTGCTTGGGATCGACGGTGACGGTTCCAATCCCGAGATCGAACCCTAGACCCTACGCCACCGCCAGCCCCTGCCGCATCGTGCCCTTCCGCAGAAACCCACGCACCAGTTCATGCGCCTGCTGCTTATGCGCGGCCTGCCAACTCGCCGCGAGCATGTCGGTATCGAACATCCGCGAGAGCGTATACGCATTCGACTTGTGAAAATAAGCGAGGCTGACGAGCGTGACATACAGATGCAGAGGATCGATGCCACGGCGCAACGTCCCGCCCATTTCCCCGCGCCGGATCAGCCTGCGCAATTTATCGAGCACCGGCGACGACATCGCCTGAATCACTTTCGAGAGCTTCAGATACCGCGCCCGGTTCAGGTTCTCCCACGAAAGCAGGCAAAGCAATTCGCGGTGCGCGGAAAAATGTGCTTCGGTGAAGTCGTAAAGCTGGATGATGCCGGCAGCGGGATCGACGGTATGCACGTCGAGTGTGACCGCGAGTTCCGCCTCGCGCAGCCGTGCGAGCACATGCTCCAGCACTTCGACGTACAGCTTCTCCTTCCCGCCGAAGTAGTGATAAATCATCCGGATGTTGACCTTCGACCGGCTCGCGATCGTCTCGACCCGCGCGCCGCTATAACCCTTGTCCGCGAATTCGCGGATCGCGATCTTCAGCATCCGCTCGCGCGTCTTGCTCGCGAGTTGCTGGCGACGGGTGGTCGGCGCAGCCGGCGGATCGGCGCCGAGCGCTTTAGCAGACGATGACGGCTTCTTGCTAGGCATGGACAGTGTCGAATGGTTGAGCGGACGGGAATCGGTGCAGATCGATGCACGTCGATGATCTCGGCGATGGTACTCCGTCCGAGCTCATCGTCGAAACGGCTGCGTCAGCGCGGGCGGCGCGGTCTGCCGCCCGATCAGCCCCGCCACCGCGACGAGCGCGAGCAGGTACGGAAGCATGATGAGCAGCGCAGTCGGCACGTGAATGCCGAACATCGGCAACTGGAACTGCATCGCGGTCGCGGCTCCGAAGAGCAGGCACGCGAGCGCGGTGCGCCCGATCTTCCAGTTGCCGAAGATGATCGCGGCGATCGCGAGATAGCCGGTCCCGTTCGTCATGCCTTCGGTGAACGTGTGGATGTCGCCGATGGAGATGAAGCAGCCCGCCGCCGCCGACATCACGCCCGAAAACACCACCGCGCCATAGCGCAGGCACGCGACCGACAAGCCCGACTGATCGACCGCGCGCGGCGCGACGCCCGCCGCATGCAGCGCGATGCCGAGCGCGGTGCGCCGCATCACGATGGACGTCGCGATCAGCACGGCGAGTCCCGCATACAGCAGCCACACCTGATGGAACACGGGTTCGCCGATCACCGGCAAGTGTCCGAGCCCCGGCGGCGACCAGCGCGACAGCCCGGGAATCACGGCGCTCGAGCGCTCGCCGAACACTTGGCGATACGCGAGCGTCGTGCCGCCGAGCGCCAGGATGTTGATGCCGATGCCAGTCACGATCTGGTTCGCGCGCAGCGTGATGCTCAGGAACGCCTGCAACAGCGCAAGCGGAATCACGCCGAGCACGCCGCACACGAGACCGATCCCCGGATTGCCGGTCAGCCAGGAAAACGTCGCGCCGAGGAACGCACCGGTCAGCATCATGCCTTCGACGCTCATGTTGAGCACGCCCGCGCGCTCGCTGATGAGTTCGCCCGTCGCGGCGAGCATCATCGGCGCGGCGAGGCGGATGGAAGCGCCCGCGAAGACCGCCAGAAGCTCGATGTTCATTGCCGCGCTCCCTTGCGTTCGAGCCACATCGCGCCGCCTGCCAGCGCGACCGTGACGATGCCCTGCACGATCAGCACCAGCGCCGAGGGCACCGATGCGACCATTTCCATGTTGATGCCGCCCGAGCGCAGGAAGCCGAAGAGCAGCGCGGCAGCGAACACGCCGACGATCGAGTCGCGCGCCAGCAAGCCGACCACGAGCCCGTCGAAGCCATAGCCCGACGAAAAGCCCGCCTTCAGCGAATACTGGTCGCCTTGCAGCATCAGCGCGCCCGCAAGGCCGCCGAACGCACCGGCGAGCGAGAGCGCGCCGACCAGCGCCGACGTGATCGGCAGACCGGCACGCCGCGCCGCGACCGGGTTCAGTCCGGCGGCGCGCAGGCACAACCCGAAGCGCGTGCGCCGGAGCATCACGGCGGAGGCGACCGCCAGCACGAGTGTGAGCGGCAATCCGATGGTGAGGTTCATGCCGCTCGCGGCGAGCACGGCGGGCAGCTTGGCCGCGTCCGGAATGTCGAGCGATTCGGGCAGCGTGGCGCCGCTCGTCATCGGCTGGCGCAGGAGGGCTTCGCTCTGCACACACCAGTAGAGCAACCACACGGCGATGAACGACAGCAAGAGCGTGCTGATCACCTCATTAGTGCCGGCCTTCGCCTTCAGCAGGCCCGGCACGCCGCCCCAGACCGCGCCCGCGGCGGCCGCGGTCAGCATCGGCACGGCGAACGAGAGGCCGAACGGCAGATGCGCGCATCCGCCGTAGAGGCTCATCGCGGTGGCCGCAATGCCGCCGATCGCAATCTGCCCTTCGCCGCCGACGTTCGTGAGCCGCGCTCGGTTCGCGATCACGAAGCCCGTGCCGACGAGCGCGAATGCAAGACTCCGGTTGATCGACGCGCCAATGGCGTAAGGCGAGCCCCAAGCGCCGTCGGCGAAGGCGGCGATCGCATCGCGGATCGGCACGCCGACTACCGCGATCAACAGCAACGCCGCGACGAGCGCGAGCGCAACCGATGCGCCGACCACGAGTGCGACGCGCACTTGCGGCGAAGCGTTGCCGTCGCCGCGCCTGAAGCGCAACCGCGAAAGCGTGCCATGCAGATTCAGATCGGGATTCATGCGGTGTCTCCCGAGCCCGCCATCCATGCGCCGATGCGTCCGCGATTGGCCGCATCGGGCGTGCAACTGCCCATGATGCGTCCGCGATACAGCACGACGATGCGATCGGCGACGCTCATCAGTTCGTCGAGTTCGGATGAGATCAGCAGTACGCCGACGCCGCGTTCACGCGCCGCGCGGATGTGCGTGTAGACAGCGGCGACCGCGCCGACATCGAGACCGCGCGTCGGTTGCGCGGCGAGCAGGAAGACGAGCGGATCGAGCGTCAGTTCGCGCGCGAGCACCGCCTTCTGCTGGTTGCCGCCCGAGAGGCCGCCGAACAGCGCGTCGGGTCCGCTTGCGCGTACGTCGAAGCGTGTCATCAGTTCCAGCGCGGCGGCACGCATCGCGCGTCGTCGCAGGAAGCCGTACTGCGTGTAACGGTCGAGGTGATTGATGAGCAGGTTGTCGGCGAGACTCATGCCCGTCACGCAGCCGACCGCGTGCCGGTCTTCGGGCACGATGCCGACGCCCGCGCGCGTCAGTTCGCGCGGGCTTGCGTTCGTCATGTCGCGGCCCGCGATGAAGAAGCGTCCCGCCGCCGCCGGCATCATGCCCGCGAGCACGGCGCCGAGTTCGCTTTGACCATTGCCTTCGACGCCCGCAATGCCGACGATCTCGCCGCGATTCACGACGAGCGTGCAGTCCGACAAGCGCGCGACGCCCTCGGCATCGCGGGCGGAAAGGCCGTCGATCTGCAGGACTTCGTCGTCGAGCGGGCGCGAGTAGGGCGAGGTCGCGCGAAGTTGCGCGAGCGAGAGGCGGCTCGCCATGTCTTCGCTGTCGTCCGGCGCTTCGGCGCGATGGATCATCGCGTGCACGAGATGATCGATGTCGGTCGAAGGCGACGCCGAGCGCGCGACGACGCGTCCCGATTGCAGCACGGTCGCATGCGTTGCGATGCGGCAGATTTCCTTCAGCTTGTGCGTGACGAGCACCACCGCGCAACCGCGTTCGGCGACGCGCGCGCAGGTATCGAGCAACGCGTCGATCTCGGCGGGCAGCAGCACGGCGGTGGGTTCGTCGAGGAGCAGCAGGCGCGGCTCGCGCATCAGGCACTTGACGATCTCGACACGCTGACGCTCGCCCACCGACAGGTCGGCGATGCGCACGTCTAGCGCGAGATCGAGGCCGACGCTCGCGAGCACCGCCTGCACTTCCTTCGTGCGCGCCGCGCGATCGAGAAAGCCGCGCGACTGGCCGAGCAAAAGATTGTCGAGCACGCTCGCGTCGTCGACGAGGCTGAAGTGCTGATGAACCATCGCGATGCCGGCGCCAAGCGCCTCGCGCGGATTGCGCGGCCGGTACGGGGCGCCATCGACGCGCATCGTGCCCGCGTCCGGCTGATGCACGCCGAAAATCACGTTGCAGAGCGTCGACTTGCCCGCGCCGTTCTCGCCGATCAGGCAATGCACGTCGCCGGGCATCAGGCCGAGCGAGACGTCGTCGAGCGCCTGGAACGCGCCGAAGCGCTTGCCGATGCCCGCGAGCGAGAGGATCGGCGCCGCGTTCGTGCGCGGCGCGAGGGCGGCGGCGTTCATCCTTCGGAGACCTTGATCTTGCCGCTCAGGATGTCGTCTTCGATCTGCTTGATTCTGGCCTGCATCGCGGGCGTCGTCTGGCATACGGCCATGGCTGACGCCTTCGGTCCCATCGCTAGACCGAACGCCTTGTAGCCCGGCTGCCACGATCCTTTTTCGAGTTGTTCGATCGCGTATTGCGCCTGGTAGCCGACGCCCGTGATGCTATAGGCGACATAGAGCGCGTCGCTGCCGCAGCGGTCCGTATAGCTGCCGATGATGTGCGTGTTCTTTTCCTTCGCCGCCTGTTCGAGGCCGCGCAGGCCGAGGTTCAGGATGTGATAGTGGACGTCGGCGCCTTGCGCGATGGCCGCGGCGGTCGCTTCGCGCGCCTTCGCGACGTTGTCGAAGTCGCCGGTGTAGCTCTCGAAGTACTTGATCTTCGGATTGATGTAGCGCGCGCCGTTGCCGAACTCCTTGCCCGCGTTGACGATCGACGGAATCTCCATGCCGCCCACGTAGCTGACCGCATTCGACTTCGACAGCATCGCGGCCGTGGCGCCCGCGACGAACGCGATCTCGGCCTGCTTCACGTCATAGCCCGCGACGTTCGGCGGCATCGTCTCGCCCTTGCTGCCGCCGACGATGGAGAACTTCACGTTGGGAAAGCGCTTGGCGACCTTCAGCACCGCGGCCTGCGTCTGCCCGCCGACACCGATCACGAGCTGGTTCTTCGTCGCGAGATTCGTGAGCGCCTGCTCCATGTCCGCGTAGTTGATGTTCTCGATGATCTGCGTCTTCAGCTTCGGGCCGAATTCCTTCTGCGCGGCGACGACGCCGTCGTAGCCCGATTCCATCCATCCCTTGTCGGTCTTCGAGCCCGGGATCAGCACGCCGACGCGCATCGCTTCGTCGGCGGCACGCGCTTTCGTGATGAAGAACGCGGGCGCGCTGATCGCGATCAATGCCACGACGATGACGGTTCGCGCGACGAAGCGGCGGTGACGAACGCGCGGCGACGGTTGTTGTGATCCAGTCATCACTGGCACTCCTTTTGCGTTGGATTTGGGTAAGTAGGTTATTCATGAACAAATCGTCAATGCAACTTCGATGCCATGCACGCCTGACGATGCAATGCATGGAAGACGAAACGTGCGATGAGCGATGCGCGTGAAGGCTGCATCGACGCATCGTGGAAGCCAGCCGCTTCTGTTCCATTTCCCTTTGAGGCACGCTTTGGAGAACACCTTGGAAAACGGCGAAAATCCCGATACGACAGCGCTTTCCGGCGCACTCGGCGTCTTCGCGCAGACGCGCTGGAGCGCCACGCAGACGCTCGTCGACATGGCGCCGGCGACGCCTTCGCCACGCCTCGCGACGCTCGATTCGGAGCCGCAGCGCGTGCGCTTCGACATCGAGAAAGCAGCGATCGTCGTGATCGATATGCAGAATGACTTCTGCACCAAAGGCGGATGGGTTGCCCATCTTGGGGGCGACTACGAAGCGGATCGCGCGCCGATTGCACCATTGCAGCGCCTGCTGCCGATCGCACGTCGGCAAGGCGTGCCGGTGATCTGGGTGAACTGGGGCAATCGTCCGGATCTCGCGAACATGCCGCCGAATCAAATCCATTTGTACAAGCCGACGGGTATGGGCATCGGCCTCGGCGAGCCGCTTCCCGGGCACGGCGCGCATGTGCTCGAAAAGGATTCGTGGGCGGCGGCGGTCGTCGATGAACTCGCGCCCGAGCCGCAGGACATCCGCGTCGACAAGTACCGCATCAGCGGCTTCTGGGATACGCCGCTCGACAGCATCCTGCGCAACCTCGGCACGCGCACCGTGTTCTTCGCGGGCGTCAATACGGACCAGTGCGTGCTGCACACGCTCACCGACGCCAACTTCCTCGGCTATGGCTGCGTGATGTTGTCCGATTGCTGCGCGACATCGTCGCCGGCGTTCTGTACGGACGCGACCGTCTGGAACGTGAAGAAGTGCTTCGGCTTTGTCGCGACGTCTTCGCAACTGGCCGACGCATTGCAAGGAGAGACGCGATGAGCGCGTTCGTCCCCGGTGCGAGAGTGCGCATCGCGGCGACGTCGAGCGGTCCGCTCGACGGCTTGCGTTTCGCGGTCAAGGACCTGATCGACGTGGCGGGCGTCGTCACGGGCGGCGGGAATCCCGACTGGCTCGCGACGCACGCCGAGGCCGCGCGACATGCGCCGTCGGTGGCGGCACTGTTCGCGGCGGGCGCATCGGTCGACGGCAAGACGATCACCGACGAACTTGCGTACAGCCTCGAAGGCGTCAACGAGCACTACGGCACGCCGCTCAATCCACGCTGGCCGCATGCGTTGCCTGGCGGGTCGTCGAGCGGATCAGCGAGTGCGGTGGCGAGCGGCGAGGTCGATTTCGCGCTCGGCACCGATACCGGCGGTTCGGTGCGCGTGCCCGCCGCATTTTGCGGACTATGGGGCATCCGGCCGACGCACGATGCCGTATCGACTGAAGGCGTGTTGCCTTTTGCGCCCTGCTTCGACACGGTCGGATGGTTTGCGCGCTCGGGCGAGTTGCTCGCGCGCGTGGCGGACGTGCTGCTCGCGGGAACGGCGCCCGCCGATGTGCCGCCGCACCTGACGCGATGCGCGGAAGCGTTCGAGGCGCGCGCCGCGAACGAACCCGACGATGCGGCAACGCTTACGTCGCTGGCGGCAAGCGTCGGCGCGCACGACGAGATCAGCGTCTTTGACGGCGATGCCGCGCGATGGCTGCATTGCTACCAGCAGCTTCAGGACGATGCGATCCGCGCGTCGCTCGGCGGCTGGATCGACGCGACGTCACCGCGCTTCGGGCCCGCGATCGCATCGCGATTCGCGAGGCTCGCCCTGCTCGACGACGGTGAAGTCGCGCGCTGCCGCGTCTTGCGCTCGACGTTGGCGGCACGCATCGACGCGCTCGTGAGCCAGAGCGTCATCGTTCTGCCGACCACGCCGCTCGCGCTCATCGAGAAGAATGCGTCTGACGATCGCATCGGCGCGTTCTATCGCGATGCGCTGACGATGGACGCCATCGCCGCGCTCGCCGGTCTGCCGCAAGTGACCGTGCCGCTCGCGGACGAGCGTGATCGTCCACTGGCGTTGTCCTTCATCGGGCCGCGCGGAAGCGATCGTGCGCTGATCGCGCTCGTTCGCCACCTGTTTTCATCCATTGAGTAGAGGAGCCCAATGACCGACGACGTCAACACGCCGCCCGACCGGGCGACCGCCACCGCTTATGTCGATGCCGCGCTCGCGCTGCATTTTCCCTCGGTGACGGAAGCGGCCGCCGCGCGCGTGCATGAGCAGTTCGCGCGCATCGCGATGCTCGCGGGCCCGGTGCTGTCGTACCCGCTCGCCGCCGACGACGAACCCGCACCGGTGTACAGACCGTGACGGCCGCCCGCTATCCTCTCGATGCGCTCGGCATCGCGCGCGCGTATGCGCAGGGCGAATTCACTGCACGCGATCTGATCGAAGACACGTTTGGCCGCATTGCGATCGGCGACAAGCACGTCAATGCGTTCACGGCGCTCACGATGGAACGCGCGTTCGACGAAGCCGCGCAACTCGACGCTAAGCGTGCGAAAGGCGAGTTGCTGCCGCCGCTCGCGGGCGTGCCGTTCGCCGCGAAGAACCTGTTCGACGTGGCCGGGATCACGACTATCGCGGGGTCGCGCATACTGGCCGGCAACCCTCCCGCCAAGCGCGATTCGACGCTCGTGCGATGCATGCGCGAGCAGGGCGCGATCATGGTCGGCGCGCTCAACATGGATGAGTTCGCCTACGGCTTCACGACCGAGAACCATCACGCCGGACCGTGCCGCAATCCGCATGACCTGTCGCGCACGTCGGGCGGATCGTCGGGCGGCAGCGCGGCAGCGGTCGCCGCCGGCTTCGTGCCGGTCACGCTCGGCACCGATACGAACGGATCGGTGCGCGTGCCCGCGTCGCTCTGCGGTGTGTTCGGCGTCAAGCCGACCTATGGGCGCCTTTCGCGCCACGGCACGTTTCCGTTCGTCGCGAGCATCGATCACATGGGCGCGTTCGCGCGCAACATCGACGATCTCGCCGTGACCTACGACGCATTGCAGTACATCGATCCAGACGACCCTGCATGTTCCGCGCGCGCGATCGAGCCGGTCGGCGCATCGGATGGAAGCGGCGCGTTGCGTGTCGCGCGGCTGGGCGGCTACTTCGACGACAACGCAGGCGATGAAGCACGCGAGGTCGCGTTGTCGGCAGCGCGCGCGCTCGGCGCTCGGGAGACGACTGAGTTTCCCGAGGCGGCGGCCGCGCGCGGTGCGGCGTTCATGATCAGCGCGGCGGAAGGCGGCCAGTTGCATCTGCCGAGCCTGCGCTCGCGATACGACGAGCACGAACCGCTGTCGCGCGATCGTTTGATCGCGGGCGCCTTGCTGCCCGCTGCGTGGGTGTTGCAGGCGCAGCGCGTGCGCGCCGCGTTGCGCAAGCGGGTGCTTGAACTGTTCGAGCATTACGATGTGCTGATCGCGCCCGCGACGCCTGTCGTCGCTCCGCACATCGGGCAGGAGTTCATGGATGTGGGCGGCCAGCGTCTGGCGGCGCGTCCGAACCTCGGGCTGCTGACGCAGCCAATATCGTGTATCGGACTGCCGGTGGTTGCGGTGCCGATGCGCACGTCGACCGGTCTGCCGCTCGCCGTGCAGGTGATCGCGGCGCCTTGGCGCGAGGACCGTGCGTTCGAAGCGGCGCGCCGTCTGGTCGACGCGCAGCTTGCATGGTGTCCCGAACCGCCTTCGTTCCTGCGCTCAGGAGGCGCGCAATGAACGAGATCAATCGTCCCGACGTGCTCGCCGAAGTCGACGCGGCCTTTGATGCCTATGAAGAGGCGCTCGTTACCAACGACGTCGCCACGCTCGACGAACTCTTCTTCGATTCGCCTCACACGTTGCGTTATGGCGCAACGGAAAACCTCTACGGCTACGAGGCGATTCGCGCGTTCCGGGCGGCGCGTCCCGGTACAGCACTCGCGCGCACGATCACGGCGCGCGTCGTGACCTCTTACGGCGATGCGTTTGCCGTCGCGAACATCGAATTTCGTCGCGAAGGCGAACCGCGTATCGGACGTCAAAGCCAGACATGGATGAAGACGGCGGACGGCTGGCGCGTGGTGAGCGCGCACGTGAGCTGGATGGAGACGCGTTAAGCGCCCCCTACGAACGCGGCGCGTTAATTGATTACAGAGGACCCCCTTCCTATACTGCTCGCGCAGACTGGTAACTGTAAGAAAGATCGACCCGACTGCCTGTTCCGGATCGGCGCCCGCGCTGGGCGCCGTGCTGGTGCTCGTCCGTCGCCGCCGCTCTGACCAAGCGCGAAGGCGTCCGGTCTGCGATTACGCCACCGGAGATAGGCAATGAAAAAGTCCGTCCGATATGTCGGCGCGTGCGTGCTGTTCGCGCTCGCGGCTTCGCATCCCGTTCTTGCACAGGGCGACAAGGCAGTCGATGCAGCCAACGCCACCTGGAACAAGGCATTCAACAGCGGCGACGCGCACGCGCTCGCCGCGCTCTACGACCCGAAGGCGGTGGTGTCGCCTGGTAATGGCAAGTCGATCGAAGGTCGCGCGGAGATCGAAAAGCTCTTTAAGAGCTTCTTCGATGCGGGCGTCCACGATCACACCATCGAAGTCATTCAGGTGCGCCATAGCGGCAACACGATGTATCAGACGGCCAACTGGACCGCGGTCGCGGAAAAGGACGGCAAGAAGTCGCAGTACAAGGGCGTGCTGCTCAGCGTGATGAGCAAGGGCGCAGACGGCAAGTGGCACGTGACGGCGCATACATGGAACGCGATGCCGTGACGCTCGGATGATTGCATAGCGAACTAGTTTGACGCTTCTCCTGCTTGCGGATGGACAAAAGGAGGGCAATGCGGACGATTTGAAACCGATTGCTTCATGCCACGATGCGGCTTAAGATACTGTACGCATATACAGTATCGGTAGTGGGCATGGAGCTGTCGGAAAAACTCGAAATCCTCGCGGACGCGGCGAAATACGACGCGTCGTGCGCAAGCAGCGGCGCGCCCAAACGCGCGTCGCAGGGCATTGAAGGGCTTGGCGCGAGCACCGGTTCGGGCATCTGTCATAGCTTTACGCCCGATGGCCGTTGCGTCTCGCTGCTCAAGATTCTGCTGACGAATTTCTGTCTGTACGACTGCCAGTACTGCGTCAATCGCCGTTCGAGTAACGTGCCGCGTGCGCGCTTCACGCCAGAGGAAGTCGTCGGCCTTACGCTCGACTTTTATCGCCGCAATTACATCGACGGCCTCTTTCTCAGCTCGGGCGTGATCCGCTCGTCGGATTACACGATGGAGCAACTGGTGCGCGTCGCGAAGTCGCTGCGCGAGGAGCATCGTTTTCGCGGCTACATCCATCTGAAGACGATCCCCGACGCAGACCCCGAAATCATCGCTCAGGCGGGGCGCTATGCCGACCGACTGAGCGTCAACATCGAGCTGCCGACCGAGATCAGCCTCGAGAAGCTCGCCCCCGAAAAGAGCGGCCGCACGATCAAGCTTGCGATGGGAACGATCCGTCTCGCGCAGGAAGAGTCGGAAGCGGAGCCGCGCGCGCCGCGCTTCGCGCCGGCGGGGCAGAGCACGCAAATGATCGTCGGTGCCGACGAAACCGACGACCGCACTATTCTCGCCACCGCCGAGACGCTGTACGGATCGTATCGGCTCAAGCGTGTTTATTACTCGGCGTTCAGTCCGATTCCCGATAGTCCGTCGATCGTGCCCCTTAAGGCGCCGCCGCTTTTGCGCGAGCATCGTCTCTACCAGGCGGACTTTCTGATGCGCGGCTATGGCTTTTCCGCATCCGAACTGCTCGATGCGCCCGGCAATCTGCCGCTCGACGTCGATCCGAAGCTCGCTTGGGCGCTCGCGCATCGCGAGCGCTTCCCGGTCGATCTCAACGCGGCGCCGGTGCGCACGATCGCGCGTATTCCGGGCATCGGCATGCGCAATGCGAAGCGACTCGTCGAATTGCGGCGCTCGCGGCGTATTCGTTATGCCGATCTCGTCCGGCTGCGCTGCGGGATGGAGAAGGTCAAGCCTTTCGTCGTCACGCAGGATTACCGGCCGCCCGTTCGCGAGACATCGTCGGAACAGTTGAGGCGCGCGCTTTCTGCCGCGCCGGTGCAGCTCGCGTTGCTCTGATGAAGACGATCACGATAGACGACGAATTCGACGCGTGGCGCAGCGCGGCGCTAAGCGCGCTTTCGCAAGGACTCGCGCCGGAAGCGATCGAATGGCGTACTTCGCAGACTCACGCCGCCGAGCCGTCGCTGTTCGAACCTTCGGAGGCAGAGCGTCACGAAGCGCAATCGCACGCGCCGACCGTGCGCGTTTCAAAGGAACTGGCAACGCTCATCAAGGAGGCCGCGCACTTCAGCGATGCGCACCGCTGGAGCTTTCTCTATCGCGTGTTGTGGCGGTGGGCGCAGGGTGATCGTGCGGTCGCATCGGCCGCCGATGAAGACGGCGCGCGGCTGCATCGAATGGCGAAAGCGGTGCGACGCGCGCAGCACGACATGATCGCGTATGTGCGCTTCAGAAAGCGCGACGCTTCGCTCGGTTCGCCCGAGTATGTCGCGTGGTACGAGCCGGATCACGACGTCCTCGCCTGGGGTGCCGAACACTTCGCCAAGCGCATGGGCAAATCCACGTGGCTCATCACGACGCCCACGGGCGCCGCGATGTTCAATGGCGAGACGTTGCGGCTCGAGCGTCGTCATGCCTTCGCCGCCGATCACGTGAGCGACACGCCCGATTCCGCCGAAGCGCTCTGGCTCACCTACTACAAGAGCACCTTCAATCCAGCGCGTCTTAACGAAGACGCGCTTGAACTGCACATGCCGGTGCGCTTCTGGAAAGGCTTGCCGGAAGGCGCGCTCATCCCGCGCCTCGTCAGCGAGGCAAGAAGCGGCGCGCGGCGCATGGCGCAGGCAAGGGGCGTTGGCGCGCTCGGCGGAAAGTCGATCCCGGTGGAGGCGAGCGAAGCGCAGCCCGAACGCGACACGCCCACGTCGCTCGATGCCTGTCGCCGCTGCGATCTCTGGCGCACGGCCACGCAGGCAGTCGCGGGGCAGGGCAGCGAACGCGCGCGCATCATGCTGCTCGGCGAGCAGCCTGGCGATCAGGAGGATCTCAAGGGCGAACCGTTCGTCGGCCCTGCCGGCCGACTGCTCGACGACGCGATGCAACGGGCGGGCGTCGCGCGCCGCGACGTCTATCTGACCAACGCGGTCAAGCATTTCAAGTGGGAGCCGCGCGGCAAGCGGCGTCTGCACAAGACGCCGGGACAGCAGGAAGTCGATGCGTGCGCTTACTGGCTCGACAAGGAGTTGCGCACGGTCGATGCACGCGTGATCGTCACGCTCGGCGCAACCGCGCTCAATGCGCTTGTCGGCAAGGGCGCGAGCCTGCAGTCGCATCTCGGACGCGCGGTGCCGTTCGGCGACCGATGGATCGTCGCGACCTATCACCCGTCATATGCGCTGCGTCAGAACGACGACACGGCGCGCGAGCGCACCGTCGCTACGATCGTCGCAGCGCTGGAGGAAGCGCGCAGACTGGCCGGACAATGAACTAGGCCGACATCCCCCAGTTCGTCTCGACGAATGCCGCCAGATCGAGCGAATGGCGGCGCACGATGGCTTCCGCCAGTTCGCCGTCGCGCCGTTCGAGCGCGGCGATGATCTCTTCGTGATCGGCCATGGAACGCGACGCGCGGTCGCTTTGCGAAATCGTATGGCGACGGATCGCGCGCACGTGCGCAAAGATGTTGGAGAGCGTCTGCGAAATGACCTCCGACTTCGACAGCGTCACCACGGCCTGATGGAACGCGATGTTCGCGTCGGAATAATTGTCGATGTCGTCGGCGGGCGAGTGATCGTGGAAGTCATGGAACATCGCCCGCAGCGAGGCGATCTCCCCGTCGGTGGCGCGCTCGGCGGCAAGACGCGCCGCCATGCTTTCGAGCGCGGCCCACAGATGAATCATCTCGATGATCTCCGCGCGCGTCTTGCGCGTGATGTACACGCCGCGCCGCGGCACGGTCCGCAAAAATCCCTCTTGTTCGAGCAGCGTGATCGCCTCGCGTACCGGCGTGCGGCTCACGCCAAGCGCGGTCGTCAGCTTGCGTTCGTCAAGACGGATTTCCCGCTCCGAGCCGTAGATGTCCGCGTCGGCGATCGCCTGGCGCAGTTGGGTGTACGCCTGCTTGCGCAGCGGCGCGCTTGCGTCGATCGGTTCGAGCTTGCGTGCGATGGCGAGGAACGTGAGGTCCGCCTGCTCGTCGTAGGTCTCTGACATGGTCGTGTTCCTGCATTGATTCTGATCGGCAGACGAAGCGCGCCGCGCACTGGCTTTGCGGTGCGCGGCGCTTCTCTCAACGGCCTGACGAAGAAGCGGGACGCGCCTCCGCCGGGACCTCGAAGCTTGCGTTCTCGTACTCGAGCGCCGTGTTGTTGATCCAGCGCTTTCTCATCGGCGCGAGCAGGAACTTGGCCGCGATCGCCGCGGCGATCGAGATGCCCGCCGCGCAAATGAACACCGCGTTCCAGCCGCCCACCGCCGACAGCAGCGACGCCACCGGCACCAGCATCGAAGCCGTGCCCTTCGCCGTGTACAGCGTGCCGGCGTTCGCCGCGGCGTACTTGCTGCCGAAGGTATCGGCGCAGGTCGCCGGGAAGATCGAGAAAATCTCGCCCCAACACAGGAAGATCATCGCGGCGAAGAACATGAACAAATACGGGTTGTGGCCGAAGTACATCAGGCCGAGCAACGCCGCGCCTTCACCGAGAAAGATCACGAACATCGTGTTCT
>NZ_FCNZ02000005.1 GCF_001544495.1 Caballeronia telluris | reverse complement strand
TTGGCATCCATCGGCACGACGAAGAGCGTCCACGCGTATTGCAGATTCGCGACCAGGCCCATGCAGATGATGCCGATGACGAGCTGGGCCCAACGATTCGGGCTTTTGGCCGCTCGCAGGGGGTCAGGGGTAAAGGTGTTTGCCATGTCTGTACGTCTCCTTTATTGACCCGGGTCGGCGCTTTAGCGCCTTACTCGGGTCCCATGCAAGCTGCAATCGACCCGAATCGGCGCTTTAGCGCTCTGCCCGGGTCCCATGCAAGATGGTTGCATTGTTGCGCTCGATCGGCGCCCTGGATGCAATTGAGCGGGTGATCTGTCTGTGCGGCGGGTCCTCGACGTTTGGATGAGTTGAAGAAAACCGGGCCAGTGCAGCCCTTAAGAAGCGCTTGCCTTTGCTTCGAGTTCCGTGATGCGCTTGCGCAAATCGCGCTCTTGCTGGAAGCGTTCCGTCTCGTCGCGAATCACCGCGACGATGCCCGATACCGCGTTGTCCGGCGCATGCAGCAGCGCGACGGTGAACGCGATCGACATCGAACGGCCTTCCTTGTCGACGGCAGGCACGCGCAGCACGTCATGGCCGTAACGCGTCTGACCCGTCGCCATCGTTTTTTCATAACCGGCCCAGTGACGTCCGCGAAGACGTTCCGGGATAATGATGTCGAGCGACTTGCCGAACGCTTCGTCCTGCGTGAACCCGAACATGCGTTCTGCCGCCGGATTCCACAGGATGATGGCGCCGGCCGCATCGGAGATCACGATCGCGTCGCCGATGGCGTCGATCAGTTGCCCAACATCGATGGCGCTATGTTGTGAGGTGCTGGTCATATGTGGGTCGCCATGTTCTGATGCTGCGATTCAATGCATCGCACCGGCCGCCATGCTGGCCGGCCGGTGCGAGTTCCGCGTCAGACTGCCTGTGCCTCGCGCAGACGCGCGATCTCGTCGTTGCTGTAGCCGAGGCTTGCGAGCACTTCGTCCGTGTGCTCGCCGAGCAGCGGCGAACCCGTGATTTCCGGCTTCAGGTCCGAGAACTTGATCGGGCTGCCGACCGTCAGGTACGTGCCGCGCTCCTTGTGCGGCACTTCCGCGATCGTGCCGCTCGCGCGCAGCGATTCGTCGGCGGCCAGTTCCTTCATGCTTAACACCGGCGAGCAGGGGATGTCGAACTTGCGCAGGATGTCGACCGCTTCGAACTTCGTCTTGTCGGCCAGCCACTCTTCGATGGTCTTGAAGATTTCGAAGATGTGCGGCTGACGCGCCTTCGGCGTGTTGTACTCCGGATCTTCGATCCATTCCGGCTTGCCGAGCGCGCGGCAGATCGGCGCCCATGCGTGGCCCTGGATCGTGAAGTAGATGTACGCGTTCGGGTCCGTTTCCCAGCCCTTGCACTTCAGCACCCAGCCCGGCTGGCCGCCGCCGCCGGCATTGCCGCCGCGCGGTACGACGTCGCTGAACGTGCCGTGCGGATACTGCGGATACTCTTCGAGGTAACCGAGGCGGTCGAGGCGCTGCTGGTCGCGCAGCTTCACGCGGCACAGGTTCAGCACGCTGTCCTGCATCGAAACCGCCACCTTCTGACCCTTGCCCGTCTTCTGGCGGCCCATCAGCGCCGTCAGGATGCCGATCGCGAGGTGCATGCCGGTGTTGCTGTCGCCGAGCGCAGCGGCGCTGACGGTCGGAGGACCGTCCCAGAAGCCCGTCGTCGATGCCGCGCCGCCCGCGCATTGCGCCACGTTTTCATAGACCTTCAGGTCGTCGTAGTGATGGCCGTCGCTGAAACCCTTCACCGAGGCGACGATCATCTTCGGATTCAGCTCGCGGATCGTGTCCCACGAAAAGCCCATCCGGTCGAGCGCGCCCGGGCCGAAGTTTTCGACCAGCACGTCCGATTCCTTGATCAGCTTCTTGAGCACTTCCTTGCCTTCCGGCTTCTTGGTGTCGAGCGTGAGGGACTTCTTGTTGCTGTTGAGCATGGTGAAGTAGAGCGCGTCGACATCGGGAATGTCGCGCAACTGGGTACGCGTCACGTCACCGGCGCCGGGCCGCTCGACCTTGATCACGTCCGCGCCGAACCAGGCGAGCAACTGCGTACACGCCGGACCTGCCTGAACGTGCGTGAAATCGATGATCTTGATGCCTTCAAGCGGCTTCGTCATGGCTTCTGTCTCCTGACAGCTTTGGTTGAATGAGGACTTCCTGAACCTTCGTGTGATATACAATATTCCATACATCGTATTCAAATAATCAACGTTAACCCGCTTAGGGTTTCCCGTAGCGCTCGAAACTCGACAAATACGACGGATGTGATAGCTTGATAAATATTGTGTCTGTAATACTGTATATCACCACGAGACAACAACACCCGCCGACAAGGAGACGTCATGGCAGATGTGCTTGAGATCACCCCGCAGGCCGCGCAGGCGGAAGACACGCAGAAGCAAACGGACGGGTTCCATCTCGTCATCGATGCGCTGAAACTGAACGACATCGACACGATTTTCGGTCTGGTCGGCATTCCGATCACCGACCTGGCGCGCCTCGCGCAAGCCGAGGGCATGCGCTTCATCGGTTTCCGCCACGAGCAGCACGCGGGCAACGCCGCGGCGATCGCCGGCTATATGACGAAAAAGCCCGGCATATGCCTGACGGTGTCGGCGCCGGGTTTCCTGAACGGTCTGACCGCGCTGGCGAACGCGACCACCAACTGCTTCCCGATGATCCTCATCAGCGGGTCGAGCGAGCGTGAGATCGTCGATTTGCAGCAGGGCGATTACGAAGAGATGGATCAGCTGAACGCCGCGAAGCCTTATGCCAAGGCCGCGTATCGCGTGCTGCATGCAGAGGACATCGGCGTGGGCGTGGCGCGTGCGATTCGCGCCGCCGTGTCGGGCCGTCCTGGCGGCGTGTATCTGGACCTGCCGGCGAAACTGCTCGCGCAGACCATCGACGCGGTGAAGGCGCAGCAGTCGCTCATCCGCGTCATCGATGCGGCGCCGGCGCAGTTCCCCGGACCGGAATCGGTCAAGCGCGCACTCGACGTGCTGAAGGGCGCGAAGCGTCCGCTGATCCTGCTCGGCAAGGGCGCAGCCTACGCGCAGGCCGACGACGAGATCCGCGCGCTGGTCGAGCAGACGGGCATTCCGTATCTGCCGATGTCGATGGCAAAGGGCCTGCTGCCCGACACGCATGCGCAGTCGGCCTCGGCGGCGCGCTCGTTCGTGCTGGCGGAAGCGGATGTCGTCGTGCTGATCGGCGCGCGCCTGAACTGGCTGCTCTCGCATGGCAAGGGCAAGACCTGGGGCGCTCCGAAGAAGTTCGTGCAGATCGACATCTCGCCGACCGAGATCGACAGCAACGTCGCGATTGCAGCGCCGGTGATCGGCGATATTGGTTCGTGCGTGTCAGCGCTTCTGGGCGGCATCGACGCGAGCTTCCCGAAGCCGTCCGCCGAATGGACCGACGCGATCAACGAGCGCAAGAGCAAGAACCTCGCGAAGATGGCCGCGACGCTCGACAAGAATCCGTCGCCGATGAATTTCCACAGCGCCCTGCGCGCGATCCGCGACGTGCTGAAGGAGCATCCGGACATCAACGTCGTGAACGAAGGCGCGAACACGCTGGACTACGCGCGCAGCATCATCGACATGTACCAGCCGCGCAAGCGCTTCGACTCGGGCACGTGGGGCATCATGGGCATCGGCATGGGCTTCGCGATCGGCGCAGCGGTGACGAGCGGCAAGCAAGTGGTCGCGATCGAAGGCGACAGCGCGTTCGGCTTCAGCGGCATGGAGCTGGAAACGATCTGCCGCTATGACCTGCCGGTCTGCACGATCGTCTTCAACAACAACGGCGTGTATCGCGGCACCGACGTGAACCCGACTGGCGGCAAGGACGTCGCGCCGACGGTGTTCGTGAAGAACGCGCGCTACGACAAGATGATCGAAGCGTTCGGCGGCATCGGCCACCACGCGACGACGCCGGATGAACTGACGAAGGCGCTGAAGGAAGCGATTGCATCGGGCAAGCCGACGCTCATCAACGCCGTGATCGACGAAGCCGCCGGCACGGAAAGCGGACGTCTCACGAACCTGAATCCGCAAAGCGCGGCCATGAAGAAGTGATTGACGGCGCGGGCCAAGGCTCGCGCTCACATGACCGGATGGCCCGCGAGATTCACGGCTCGCGGGCTTTTTCTTTGGTATTACGCGTCCATTCACAGCACCTGCTTACGCTTGGCCTTTAGCGTAAATCGAGTGTAACGGCCGGGAAAGCGGTCGCAATGTTCCCGTAACGCGTGTGACTCGCGCACCACGCACACTGTTGCCCAGTTTTGACCACTCAACGTAGTCGAAGATACTGGAGACCGATAGTGAACGTGCGATCCCACGCTGCACCCGCCTTAAGTTTGATTGCCGCGCTGACGCTTGCCGCGTGCGGCGGGTCGAATCACAACGATACGCCTGCGAACGCCATAGCCGGCGCGCAGCACGTGCTGCTTGTCAGCATCGACGGATTGCATCAGCAGGACCTGGCGAACTGTGTCGCGGCCAAGACGTGCCCGAACATCGCGGCGCTCGCGAACAACGGCGTGACCTACACGAACGCATTCACACCGGGACTCTCCGATTCGTTCCCGGGACTTGCCGCGCTGCTCACGGGCGGCTCGCCGAAATCAGCGGGGCTCTTCTACGACGTCTCCTACGACCGCACGCTCTACGCTCCGAGCGACACGCAATGCAACGGCGCGCAAGGCTGGAACGTGGTGTTCGATGAGACCACCGGTATCGACGGGATGAACGGCGGCGCGCTCACGCACCTCGACGGCGGCGGCGCGTTCAACCCCCAGGCGATCCCGAATGCGAAGGTGAACGGCGTCTGCACGCCGGTGTATCCGCATAACTACATCAAGACGAATACGGTATTCGAAGTGGTCAAGCAGCAGGTGGCGAATGCGCGAACTGCGTGGGCCGACAAGCACGCGTGGGGCTATGACTGGGTCAACGGGCCATCGGGCAAGGGCGTCGACGATCTGGCGCGCACCGAGATCAACTCGATCGACCCCGCGACGCAATCCGACTACACAGACGTGTACACGCACACAGAGCTCTTCGACAATCTGCACGTGCAGGCGATCGTCAACCAGATCGACGGCAAGGATTCGACCGGGGCGTAGAGCGTCGCCGTGCCGACCGTCTTCGGTACCAACTTTCAGACGCTGAGCGTCGCGCAGAAGGCGACGAACGCGAGCGGTGGCGGCTACACCGACGCCCAGTTCACGCCGGGCCCGCAGGTCGCGGGCGCGATCACGTATGTCGACGGGGCGATCGGCAAGATGGTGGCGGAGCTCAAGGCGAAGAACCTGTTCGCTTCGACGGTGTTCATCGTGACCTCGAAGCACGGCCAGTCGCCTGCCGATCATACGAAGCTCGTGAAGAACGGCGACACGCTCGCTGCGCTCCTGCAGGCGAACAATTATCTCGATCCGAAGGGCAACTACGGCCAGGCCGCGACGAAGACTGGCAGCCTGAACGACGGATCGGGGTTGGTCGGCACCGGCTTCGAACAGAGCGACGACGTCGGGCTGATCTGGTTGCGCGATCCTTCGCAAACGACGAGCGCGGTCGCCACGCTGCAGGCGAACCTCGGCTGCACTAAGACGGGCATCTGCGCGGACGGCGCGCAAGCATCGATTCTTTCCGGAGCCGCGCTCACGGCGAAGTTTGGCGATCCCGCGCAGGGCCGCACGCCTGACATCATCGTGCAGCCGAATCCGGGTGTGATCTATACGAGCAGCAAGTCGAAGGACGCGGAACACGGAGGCAACGCGCCCGACGACAGCCACCTGGGCCTGCTCGTCGCGTATCCCGGTCTGAAGGCGGCGACGAACGCGACGACCGTGAGTACGACGCAGGTCGCGCCGACGATACTCAAGTCATTGAACGTGAATCCGGGCTTGTTGCAGTCGGTTGCGGCGGAGGGCACGCAGGTACTGCCGGGGCTGGGCTTCTGAGTCTGCGGGAGACGATCGACGCGCCATGCAGGCGGCCGGGCGGCCGCTTGCGTCGGCCGTTTGAGCGAAACGAATGCGTGCGCCTAGCGCGCCCGCTGGATGAGATCGCGTGCTTCTTGCGTCGCCATGCCTGCGTAGAGCTCGGCCCATTTGCCGAGCAGCGCACGGTCGTTGGTCAAGAAGAGCGGTGCAATGGCCCAGCTCACCACCTTGTCTCCGGCGCGCGCCGTTTCGAAGATGCGCAACTCTTCGTCCGTGCTGATGCCGGCCTTCACGAGTTCGTCATACGACGCAGGCGTGTCGAATTCGACTTCATGCGGCGGCGCGCCGTACAAAATGGCGAGCGTATTGCGGATCTTGCGCGACGCGTGATCGCGGCTCGGCGCCAGGACGAACACGACGCCTTCCATCGGCCCGTATGCGAACGTGCGATACAGATCTCGTTTGTTCAAAGCTTCTTGCTGAGTTGTCATCGAATACCTCCGGCTCAACGGGCCATCGATTCTGGGCTAGGATCGATCGACATCGAGTCGACGCTGCCGGGTTGAGCAAATTTGGGCGAGCCCTCAACAAACGTTAAGTAAGCGCTAAGAGGGTCTATTCTAGATCACATCCCTTACTTTCGTTCTCGCCCGCTCAACGCTCAGGCGCTCAATTCGACTGCCCCGCCGGAGTCAGGTACTTCGGCAGCGCGCCGAGTTGCCACTGAAATCCGCCGCTCGGGACCGTGACGGTCGAGGTGGCGCCCTGCCAGTCCCGCTGCGTGTACTTGCCCGGCGGAATCTGCACCGATGCCGCATTCTCGCTCGAACCGGTTTGCCAGCCGACGTAGACCGGATTATCCGTTCCATACTGATAGACCTTCACGTCGCGGCTGTCGATCAGCGCGCGCGCCCACTTTCTCGCGCCGAGCGTCTTCATGACGACGGACGCGGCCACGTAAGCGGGCTTCGGCGTCAGGTCCGCGCGCAGCATCCCGAAGTTCGACTCCTTGTTGTTCGGATCGACGCCGTCGTCGACGAAGTCATACCAGAACACGCCCTCCGTTGCTTCATCATAGCGGCGCGAGAGCAAATAGGTGCGCGCGATATTCGCCGCTTGCGAAGGCTCGCTGAGGCCGGCCGATTGCGGGCTCGACGGCCAGCCGATTTCCGTGATCCACACCTTCAGCTTGCCGTGGCCCTCCCTGGGGTTTGCATTCATCATGCGCGCAAGATGAGGCCAGACGTTGGGAATGTTCACTGGATTGACGGGCGCGCCTTTTGCCGGATAGCCGGAGTCCGGGTCGTGCGGCGACATGTACGGATGGATGCTGAAACCGTCCTGATAGTCGAGGACGCCCGCCTTGATCAGCGCCACGATGCAGTCGCCGCCGGGGCCGCCGCCTGCGCCGCCGCCGCCGCAGGAGATGACGGTCGAGTCGGGGCTCACCTTCTTGATCGCGGGATAGACATCCTTCAGCAACGCCGCGTAGTTTTCGTAGGTGACTTTGCCGAAGGCGGGCTCGTTCCAGACTTCCCAGTGCTTCACCTGCTTGCCGTACATGCCGACGAGCTTTTGCGCATAGCGTACAAAAAGATCGCGTTCCTGCTGGTTCACCGGAAAACCTTGCGGCCCCTTGAGAAGGTTCGGATACGCCTTGCGGTTGCTGTAATCGAGAATGATCAGCGGCTTGAGGTTGAGCTTGGCGGCCTGCGTGACATAGTTGGTGTAGTCGGCGGGAAAGCTGAAGTTGCCCGCCGTCTTTTCGACTTCGCTCCAGTACAGCTCATCGCGGATCCAGTTGAAACCCGCCTTCTTGACGAGCGGCAGCACGACAGCCGGATTGCCCTTGTGCTGTCCGAAGTGCGTAATGACGCCGGCGTCGGTGAATCCGGCGCCACCCGCCGTGATCGCCGCCATGTTGATCTTCAGTTCGGCGCCGGAACCGCCCGCCGATTGCAGTTTCGTGTCGAGCAGATAAAGCCCGTAGGCCGGAATCGCGACGTTGAATGAAGCTTTCCCTCCGCTCGCCGACGCCTGATAAGTCGTCACCGGCGTGTCCGACGGCTTGCCGTCCTCATCGTATCGATACAGCGTCGCGACGAGGTTCGTGCCCGCACCGGCTTGCGGCGCGACCTGGATGTCGACCCGTTTCGTGCCGGGACCCTCCATGATGAGCGACCCCGGGGCGTTCAGCACGCGCATCGCGGCATCGGCGGCGAAGGCGGACTGCGCGGTGCTGGCTAGCGCGGCGAACGCGATGACTCCGGCCAGCCGGCCGGAGCGTGACAGGGCGTGCGAGGTGAAGACCGCTGGCATCGTGGCTTCCTTGTGTATGGCGCTGCTTTGGGGGATTTGAAGCGGCAACGCTCGACCGGTGCGGACGAGCGCCGCGAAAGTGACGAAGACCCGCGTGAGCGGAGGGGCGTGAGGCCCGGTTCGTCCATTCGCGATCGAGGTCCTGCGCGAAGCATCCACGGCTTGCGTTGCAAGGTGGTGCTTCGGCAGGGCCGTCGCTTCACATGAGGCGGTCGACGTCAGGCGTCGCGCTGCGTGACGTTGGGCGCATACGCGCTCGCGTAGGCGTACGTGCGCTTCTCGCTGCGACGCTTCGGCACGGCGTTGAAGATCACGCCGGAGATGCGTGCGCCAGTGAGATCGAGACGCTTGATCGCCTGTTCCAGCTCGCTTTCGCTTTGCGCGCTCGGGCGTACCACGACGACCGTGGTGCCCGCGTTGCTCGCGATCATGTTCGCGTCGCTGACCGCGAGGACAGCAGGCGTGTCGATGATGATGAGGTCGTACTGCGGGCTCAGGTATTCGAGCAGCAGCGGCAGGCGAGTCGTCGAGAGCAACTTCGACGGATTCGGCGGGAAGCGTCCAGCCGTGATGATCGAGAGACCCGGCACATCGGATGCGCGGATCGCGTCGTCCGCTTCGAGCTGGCCGGCGAGCACTTCGGCGAGACCGCTCTGGCGCGACTGTCCGAAGATCGAGGCCATGCGGCCGCGGCGCAGATCGCCATCGATCAGAAGCACGCGCTTGCCCGACTGTGCATGCAGTGCCGCGAGGTTCGATGCGACGAACGTCTTGCCCGTACCGGGCGTCGCGCCCGCGACGGCCAGAATGTTGTTCCTTGCGCGCTCGATGTCGATCATCAGCGAAGCGCGCACGGCTCGCAACGTTTCCACGGCCATGTCGTCGGGACCGTCGTCCGAGAGCAGGAAATTGGCGCCATTGCCATCGTGCGACGCCCCGTTGGCGAGCGCGGGCTCGTCGGCGCCTCGCACCTTGCCGGGCAAGAGCGATGCAGGCGTTGCAGAACGGTCCAGACGCGCCTGTTCGTTGCTGTACATCACCGCGCCCAGAACCGGCAGGTTGAGATGGCGTTCGACGACGTGCGGACTTTCGACATTGCGCGAAAGCTGGTTGCGGAAGAACACGAAGAGCACGCTCAGGACCACACCGGCGGCACCGCCCGCCGCGATCACGATGAGGCGCTTGGGCTTCGCCGGTTCCGTCGGGAACACGGCCGTATCGATGACATGCACGTTGCCGATCGTGCCTGCGCGCGTCACGGCAAGCTCGCTCGCCTTTTCGCGCATTGCGACATAGATGTCCTCGGCGACCTTGGCATCGCGCGTCAGATCGGCCGACTTGCGCTCGGAAACGGGCAAGCCGCTGAAGCGCTTGTCGAACGCTTCCTTCTGCGCGGTAAGCGTGGTGATCTGATCGTCGATCGTGCGCACTTCGCGGCTCGACGGCATGAAGCGGCTCGCGACCTGCTGACGCTGCATCTTGAGCGCCGCAATCTGCTTCTCGAGATCGAGGCTGCCTTGAAGATACGACGCTGCTTCGGTGCCGGGCGTCATCGAGCTTGCATCCGTGCGGTACTTGCTGAGTTCGGACTCGGCACGCTTCAGCTCGGATTCGAGACGGGGCAGTTCGCCGATGATGAAGTCGCGCGTGACGCTCGCTTCCTGACGATGCTGGTCGATGTGAGCGGCAATGTAGGTTTGCGCGATCGCGTTGGTGATCAGTTGCGCGAGCTTGGGATCGTCGTTTTCGTAGAGGATCTGGACGACGCCCGAGTCCTTCGCCGACTCCTGCACCTTAAGCTTCTTCAGGAAGCGCTCGACGGCCTTGTATTCGCTAAAGCGAGTCACGGCGAATTCGGTGTCGGGGCGTGCCGCCAGATGGCTGACGAGGATCGAGATGCCGTCCGCGCTCGCGACCTGGCCGACCGTGCCGTGCAGCAGCGCATTGCCGTCATGGTCCATCAACTGGTAGGCGTTGCCCGGCAGGACGCGCAGCGTCAGTTCCTTGTTCTGCAGGCGTCCCGGTACCTGAAGCGAGTCGATCGCGACATCCTCGCCGCCCCACGCAAACGACTTCAGCCCGAAGATGGCCGGCATCGGATCGCCTTGCGTCGCGAACAGCGACGAGACGCGTCCAAAGAACGGCACCTGATGCGGCGTGACGAGAATGTCCTGCTTGTACTTCTTGATGACCGGCAAGAGCACGGTCCGGCTCTGGATGATCTGGATTTCGGCGTCGGTGGGCAGCGTGGACGGGACCATCTGCTGCTGCGTCTGCGAATTGACGCCGAGCACGTTCGGGTTCGGGTAGTCGACTTTGACGAGCGCGTCCGCCGAGAAGCTCGGCGTGGCGAGATACGCGTAAAGAGTCGCGGAGCCGGTCACCAGCACGATGATCAGAATCACGAGCCCAACGTTGTCGACGATGAGCCTCCACAGTTCCGCTGCGGAAAACCCGTCGTCGCTGTTGCGCGTGCGACCGGGATCAAAACCTAGAGCAGGTGTATTCATCTGACGCTTTCCTCATTCATTCGAGAATCGGTACGCGGCATGTCCGCATGCCGCTGCCGGTGTCACCAAGCCGTAACGCGCCAGGCTGGTGGGCTGTGGCGCGGCCTTCGACATCGACAACGGTACGGATCGGACGCCGCCTGCTAGCGACGCAAATCTGTTTTCGTCGGATTGCGCAGTGCCTTGAAAGCAATTTTCCTGCACGGATCAGAGCAGCGCGCCAAAGCGCGAAGTCTGGGCGACAGGAGAAGCGGTGTCGGCACTGCCTGGGCAATCCGTACCTTCCGGATTCGACAAGACAGCGTATGTTCACTACCGCACACGAGTAAAAAACCGGCGGAAGTGCTAGTGCCTCGATCGTTTTTATTCGATTTTTTATTTGTCTTACGTTTGAGGCCCGCTTGTGCCTTGATCTGAAACGCATTCGATTTGATGCGCAATCGTTTGGCGCGTGCCCGGGACGGCAAGAAGATCGCTAAAAGCGCCACGTCGTGCGCTCGTGCAAAAACCGCGCTTCGTTTAGGCGGCTCCAAGCAGCGTAGTAAATTTTGCGAGTAATGCAAGTCGAATTGACCGTGCGCCGGCAATCGCTGCCGGCGCACGGCGGTCGCTGATCGCTGATCAGACCGGATTCGCTCGGGTGAAATTCTTGAATGCGTCGTAAGCTGCGGTCTTCGTGACGCCATCGGTCTTCACCAGACCGTAATTGTCGTCGATGACTGCGTAAAGCATGACGCACTGGATGTTGTACTTGTCCTTGACCGACTTGTACTGCGTCATCGCGCTCGTCACATACGCCGCCGCCGATGCATTCGTGTCCTGCGAGCCCGACCAGCCGAATTCCGTCAGCCAGATCGGCTTGCCGAACGAGTCCTTGAGGATCTGCAGAACGTCGACGGAAGCCGTGCGGCCGGCGCGCTGGATGTTGTACGAGCTCTTGTACCAGTGGTACGTCGTGAAGTCCCAGCGCACGAGCGCCGCGCCGCCGCGACCGGCCGCCGTGCCATTCGGCGAGATGCCGTTCCAGAGCATCTGGAGCGCGCGATACGCCATCGGGATGCCGACGTTCACGCCAACCTGAATCGACGAGTCGATCGCCTTCACGCCGTCGATCATTCCGCGGATCACGCCACGGAACGACGGCCAATAGGACGCATTCCAGTCGGTAGTCGCGCTGCCGTCGCCGCCGATTTTCAGCGCGACGTCGAGTTCGTTGCCGCATTCGATGTACTTAACGAGGCCTTTGAGCGGCCGCGTGCAGTTCACCGCGAGGTTGTAGCCGAGCGTGTACGCCGCCGATTCCGAACTCTTGACGTCATAGCCGGCGGAGCGCGGGTTCAGCACCGGCAGGATGATGATGCCGCTGCCCTTGAACGCGCCGTTGAGTGCCGTTGCCAGGACTTGCGCCATGCCGCCGCTTGCGACGTCGGCGCGATAAACCGTGGCGCCCAGATCCTTGAGGATCTTGACTTGATTCGCCTGCGTCACGTAGCTGTAGATGCCGGAGTTGTACGCCATGTGACCATTAATGCCATAGAACAGCTTCTGACCGGTCGTTGCCGCTTTCGCCGTCGCTTCTATTTCGGCGCTCTTGGCGGTCGCGTCGGCGAGGTCGCTTTCTGCGCCGCCGCCGCCGCAAGCGGACAGGGCAACGCTACCGGCCCCAGCCGCCATTGCCGACAGGAATTTCCGACGAGGAAACTTCAGTGCGGCCTGCGATTCGATTTCAGGAAATTGTTGCTGATCTTGATGGTTTTGCTTGGTCGACATGGGTAAGTAATTACGGGTTTCTATGGGCGCTGAGTATAGTCGTACCTTTTGGCTGAAGCCTGTAACTCGATGTAACAGTTCCGGCTTTAGGGAAATTGTTCTTTACTACTATCGTATGAAATAAAAATTTTTCCGATGTTTGGTAGATTAAGCATGCATGGCCTTAATTCATCCGCGTGCAGCACGCAAAAACCGGCACTGACAGTAGGACTATTTCGAAAATGGATAAACGGTAAGCGTATTCGTAGGATGAAATGACCGGTCGATGACGTCATTTCGGTAATTGCGAAGGGGTACGAAGGGAGTTTGCAGGGATTTCCCTATGCGGTATTTATGTCTCGCTAACTGAGCGATGGACACCGCGAGCGAATTCGTTTCCAGTGCATGTTTCGTGCGGAAGCATTGATTACCGCGGCATGTCGGAAGCTATTCCAACGCGCGAGTGCACGTTGTCTGGATGACGGTTATGCTTGCGAGCGTCCGGGCCATGAGCGCTCTGGCTCGATCGCGCGTCGGACACGACAACTTTTCTAGCCCGCCTCTGGTCCTTTTGGCCGATCTTTACTCGTGTGCGCTAGTGAACATACGCGCGCTTAACGGTGCGGAAATGTAGGCGGTCGTAGAAGGGTCCGCGCGACGGCTCAGTCATGGCGTCGCAAGATGATCGTGAATGTCAGCCGGGCCGCAGGCGAGAATTCGACGTCGAGGGCAGTCTCGTAACGAATCCTTTGGCGTCATCGAATGACGGAAGCGGCCCGTTCGCGCTGGGAAGCGGGTGCGCAATCGATGACGGTCTTTCGCACCAGGAGAATAGCCATTGAAGACACCAGCCGCCGTATTGCCTAACCGTATGTCCCACATCGATGCGATCCGGGCCGTCGCGGTCTTGTTCGTGATGTGGATGCATTACGCCGAAGTCTTCTCCCGCATCGCAGGCTCGGGAGAATGGCTGCACAAG
This sequence comes from Caballeronia telluris, assembly GCF_001544495.1. Lineage (GTDB taxonomy): Bacteria > Pseudomonadota > Gammaproteobacteria > Burkholderiales > Burkholderiaceae > Caballeronia > Caballeronia telluris. The sequence goes on along the minus strand of NZ_FCNZ02000005.1, from coordinate 315,691 downwards.
CTGCCGTATTACGCAAACTTCGGGCGCATCGGCGTCGTCGTGTTCTTTGCGCTGAGCGGCTTGCTGATTCCCAAGAGTCTGTATGGGCCGCTTGCCGCCGGCACGCGCCGGTTCGTCATCAGGCGGTTCTTCCGGTTGTATCCGGCGTTCTGGGTGTCGATCCCGTTGGGGTATCTCGCTTACCGTTTTCTCTTCGACAAGCCGACAGAAGCGGCCATGTGGCTCGCGAATGCGACGATGCTGCCCGACGCACTCGGTCATCCGGAGATGATGGGGCATTACTGGACGCTCGAAACTGAACTGGTGTTCTATGTACTGTGTCTCGTGCTGTTCTGGCAGGGCGGGCTGCAGCGGATGCGGGACCTGTGCGTCGTTTGCGTCTCGCTTGGTGCCGCGTTCGTTATCACGTCCGCGCTGAAGATGGTTCCGGCCAGCGCGCTCGGTCAGTACAAGGGCATGCTGTATCACTTGTCGATCATGTTTTGGGGCGCCTGCTTCCGGCAGGTCTATGACAATCCCGACGCGCGCGTGGTGTTCAGCCTGCCGGGTGTACGAGGATGCAAGCTCGACTGGTCGTACCGAAAGGCGTTCATCGCTGTCACCGGTGTGGTTGCCAGCATCTCGGTGCTGACCTTTGCGGTCGCGATCATCCAGCACGATCCCGAGCACGTCATCAATTCAGTGAGCTACCTCATTGGATTGGCGGTCTTCGCGCTGCTGGCGACGGTCTGGAAGATCCACCTGCGATTCTTTGCGTGGATGGGCGAGATCAGCTATTCGCTTTACCTGCTGCACGGCGTGCCGGTCTATGTGCTTTACTGGGCCTGTCAGCGATGGGGCTGGGATGGCGGCCCGCTTGGTCTCTATATGGCGATCAGTGCCGTGTTTGCGATCGCATTGTCGTGGCTCAGCTTCCGTCTGGTCGAGGCGCCTTGCATCCGGCTTGGACATGCATTGACGTCGAGTCGCCGCGCGGCGACGGCCGCGCCCGCTGGCGTTTATATCGGCGAGCCGGCGCCCGATAAAAACGGTCGCCGCTGATTGCAGGCGGCTTGCCCTGACTAACGGTTGTTAAGCGAGGTGCGCCCAACGGCGCGCCTCTTTCGTTTGCGCAGACGAATCGCGGTTGCCGCGACCCGCGTATGCTCCGCCAGAACGTCGAACGGAAATGGAAAAGCCCGGTTCGATTCGCATCATCGTCGATGCGGGCAGAACCGGGCTCGTGTGTGACTACAGCGCGGGGCGCCTATTGCGAAGGAAGCTGCTCAGGTCCTCGATAAAGCCGCTTGCCGCCCCGCACGGCGGAACCGGTTCAGCGGATTCTTCGGCGTCTGCTGCTCGTCTGCAAGCTGTTGCATGCGTTGAGCGCGATAAGCGCAGAAGCGCGGCCAGTAGAGCACGACATACGCGATCGGCACAAACGACGTCACGCTGGTAATGCTGACCGTCGACGTGATCAGCAGGAGCAGCGCCATGACGAATCCGTCGCTTGCCGTGAACGCGACGACGCCAAAGAGAAGCAGGGCGCTGAAGAGTCCCATGTCCGCGACGCTGGCAGGGAGGCCGGCGAACGGCACGCCGGCAAGCGCTTCGGGCTCGACCATACGGATGTACGGCAAATACTTGTAGTGCGCGAGCACGTCCGCCGGCGTGATCCCGAAGAGTAGATCCTCAAGCCGCGCATCGTACATGAACGGATAACCGCCGAACCGGTGGGCGAACGTCTCCGAGCCGAAGAAGCCGTGATCCGCCAGATAGATCGACATGAGGCTCACCGACCCTATGAATGCCACCAGGATCACGAGCGGATGAACCGCCCGCAACTTGTGACGGAACGGATACAGGGCCGCGAAGATGAACAGCAACATCGACGACTTCGAGAACCCGATGAAGAGGCCGAAGAAGTAGACGAAGACCATCTTCTTGTTCACCTTTTCGGTGAACAAATAGAGGACCAGCGAACTCAGCAGCAGCGACGAGAAGAAGCCCGCTTCTCTCGAGAAGCCCGACACGCGAGCGAAGTAGAAGATCTCGAAGAAGTTGGTGAATGTCTTGGTCGCGTACGGGCCCCAGATCGTCTTGGCGAGCTGCGTCGGCCCGAGTTGCCACGCGAGGCCCTTGTCCACGTAATACAGCGTGAATTGCACCAGGGCGAATCCGACGTTGATCGCCATCCAGTGATGCAGATAGTTGATGCGACGACCCATCGTATAGAGGATGTAGCCGATACAGATCGCGAGCGAAATGACGCGCACCGCCACGCTCGGCGATCCCGTCAGACTAAGGAGGACGGCAACGAGCAGCGGCACGCTCCAGCGACGGACCGTGGACGCGAGGAACCGCGAGAATCCCGGATCGAGGAACGGAATGAACAGATAGAAGTAGATCGTGAAGCCGTTCACCTCGGGATTGAAGATCACGCAGGTGAAGAACATGTAGAACAGTGCGGAGACTATCCTCGGATACATTGATTGCTCCATCTTGGAATGCACTGATTATCGCGGATCGCCAGGCGCGCGTGCTGAGCGGTCGTTAAGACGCGGTCCTTATGGACGACGTGAGGCTGGCGGTGGTGGGCGCCCGCTACGCAGATCGTCGCCCAACAAAAAGCAATGCATAAAAGGCAAATTCCCCTTTCTCGCGATCGGTAAAAGTGGGTTGTCTTGCACGGGAAGCGGTCGAAGCTACTCGACAGAGGATCGAATCCCGGCGCACGTGACGCAGCGTACTTTAGCGCAACCGGGGTCGCGCCAAAGAGTGCTGGAACATATAGATTTCAACATCGGATAGCTACGGTATGTTGACTAGCGCACACGAGAATAGATCGAGCGGAAGCGCTAGCGCCGCGTGCATAGCGTTATTTTATTTGTATTACGGCTTACCGTGGGCGGCCATCGTCGGGCGCGGGAAACAAAAAGGAAGTCCGGCAAAAGCCGGACTTCCTTTCGCTTTAGTAGGCGTCGCCCGGCTTGCGGGTACCGGCCGGTGAAACGATGTACGGCGTTTCAGTCGACAGTTCGACGCGGACTTCGCCAATCGACAGCACCTGCCCCTTCGGCGCGTTCGGACCGTCCACGCGAACGAGCGAAACGACATACTCGCGCGCGTTTCCGACACCCGCTCTCAGAAGCGCCGCCGTCGCCGGAAACTCAAGCATCATCATTCCGTGATGCGCCGCGCCGGCGAGTTCGAAGGCCCCGAACGTCCCGATGAAATACCTCGAGCGTGCGGAATCGATGTCGATGCCTTCGGGCAGATTCAAGTAGACGTTATAGAAGTAGCCGCCGGAAGCGCCGGCACGCGTTATCGCGATGTCGTCGAATACGATCTTGATGGACTTGTATTGACTCGTGCTCTTCTGCGCCAGTGCAGATGCCGCCGCCGACCCCTGCGCCGCCGCGTCGAAGCTCTGGGCGGTTGCCGACAGCATGTCCTGCAGCGGCTTGACCGAATTTGCTTCTCCCGTCACGCGAGCGCTCACCGACTCTTGTGCCAGTGCGAGGCCTTTGACACCGCCAATCGAACGCTGGCCGGCCGCGATTGTGCGTGCGGGTGTGGCGGCAAAGGACCTGATCGCCGGGCGTGTGCGGATCGGCGAAATCTGCGCCTGGACGCGGATGATGCGACCCGCTTCCGCTTGGCGCGGCAACGCCGTCGGCCTCGTGGTATTCGCGTAGTCATAGCCGAGCCGACTGCGGTTCGAATACGTTTGTTCCTTGTTGATGGTCAGGCCATTGGCGTAGGTGAACGTTCCGGCCCAATACGGATCGCTCGGAACGGGCATCGTCCTTCCGTCCGGAAGCGACCATGCGTGCCACAGCCTGTCGATGTTGGCGTGATGCAGATAGAAGATCGGATCGCGCGGCGACTGCATCGTCGCCATCGAGATGCCGATGATGTTGTGCACCGGATTATGCGGAGCGGTCTCGAACTTCTCTTCGAAAGAATTTGCGGTGCCGCGTTGAAAATTCACCGTGGTGGCAGCGAAAGGCGACAGATCGAGTGCGCTGTAGACATTCGTATTCAGCCGCGGGCAATAGAGCGGGTTGCCGGTTGCGCTATCGGTGAACTCGCTCGGTATGTTGGGGTTTGCGAACCAGTCCCAGTACGGAAGCGTGAATGTTTTGTCGCCTGATACGAGCCTGATCTGCCGCTCGAGATAGTAGAGATAACCCCGGTGCCAGGCCAGGAAATACGGCTGCTTGTGCGGACAGTAGTTGACATGCACATTCGTCCAGTATTGCCATGAATTCGGATCGTTCGCATTGGGGTTGGCCAGCATCGTGGCTACCGCTCTATAAAACGCCTCGTAGTGCGTCGTCGATTTGAACTGCTGCCATTCGAGGCGAACGACCGGAGTGGCGGCCGCCGCCATATACGGAAACGAGGCCCAGGAAATTGCCGTAGCAGCGCCCCCCAGAAAAGCTCGCCGGTTGATTTTCGGATAAGTCATGAATTTCCCCATTATATAGATGTACTAATGATTGAAATCTGTATGTGAGCGCCGTTGAGATACAGACCGATCTTGAAGGCCGCTCAGATAGTCCAGGCCATTGCTCGGGTGGCGAGTTCGCACCCGGCCGGATGTTTAACGATTGCGCTGCTGCGCAGCGTCGTATATTGAACGGTACGCAAATCGTGGAACGTGACTGCGCCCGTCGGTTGACAAGTTGAATCTACTTCAACCACTGTTATTTTCATCGTGCGCTTTCGCACGCAAAAGCAGGATATGCTCTGCTTATTAAATGGTAACGGAACGTGGCTCATCAGCGAATCTCTTTTCATCGCTATTCGCGGCCACACTGGCCGATATGACGGGCAGCGCTCAAGGCGAGCGGCCATCGCGGCCATCAATGACGTGCCGGTAAAATGAAATAGTCCAACATCCTTGTTTCGGCCCCAGTTTATGACGGCCGGGCGGCGGGGAGCTTTTGTCCACGTCTGCGAACCGCTCCTATTCATCTATAAGTGGCGCACCGCACTGAGTACTCTTCGCAATTTATTTAATTTGTCTTCAGAATAATAGCGCTTCAAGCGCCCCGCGATTTTGTCTGCAAGAAAGCTCGCGATCGGGGCAATTGTGCGCGGCTCATGTTCAGGGTGATGTACATCGGCACGTCATACACTCTCTGTTCTCCGATGCGCCTGCGGTGCAGGTGCGCGGTACCTTTTCCTGCTGGAGAGCGGTTCGAGGCGGTTTTTGCCGCCTGAAATCGTTCCTCCATTTTGCGGTTCGTTTCGTCGAGCACTTCAGGCGTTTCGCGATACCCAGGCCACTGCTCCAAGCGAGGATCATCTGTTTATGGCGTCATTCAAGAAGAACTTTGCGGTCTTGATGATGCTGCAGGTATCGACCTACGCGGTCCCCCTGATCACGCTTCCGCTGCTGACACGCGTGCTCTCTCCGGAAGGCTATGGACGCCTGGCGTTCGCGATGGCCTTCGTTCAATACTTCATCGTGCTGACGAACTACGGATTCGGTCTGACCGCGACCCCGCAGATTTCGATCAACCGCAGCAACCGCCCTGAGCGTTCCCGCGTTTTCTGGGAAACCTTTCTGGCGCAGGGTCTTATCACCGTGGGCGGTTTCGTGTTGCTCACGGCGCTGACGTTTGTCTTTCCCCGTCTTGCCGCCGAGCGCGACCTGCTGATGCTCGGCTTCGGTATGGCGGTCGGCGCGATGCTGATTCCAACATGGTACTTCCAGGGCGTCGAGGATCTCCGGATCATCAGCTTGATCGTGTTCACCAGTCGCGTGCTGAGCATCCCTGCGATGTATCTTCTCGTGCGTGAGCGCGACGACATCTACTGGGCGATGGGTGTGAATGCGTTCGTCCCGTTGTTGTCGGGCCTTGCGATCATCACTCACTTGTACTTTCGCCGCGAACTCGACTTCGTGCCGACGTCCCTGCGTTCCATCATAAAAGCGCTGAAGGATGGTTCAAGCGTTTTTATGGCGACTGCGATCACCGACTTCTACGCATCGACGAATATCGTGTTGCTCGCGCTCATTTCGGGCAACGTCGCGGCCGGCTATTTCGCCGCCGGCGACAAGCTGATCCGCGCGGCCCTGGGCATGATGAGCCCGCTGAAGACGGCCGCCTATCCGAGGATCAGCTACCTCATGCACCACTCGCGCGAGGACGCGTTCGCTTTCCTGCGAAAGATGTTGGCATTTCAGGGTACGGTCGTCGCGATCATCTCGCTCACCATCTTCGCGGGCGCGCCGATCGCCGTGAATATCCTCTATGGCCCGCAGTTCCTTCCCACCGTCGAGGTGTTGCGCTGGATGGCGTTCGTGCCCTTCATGTCAGGTATCGCGGACGTATTCGGCGTACAGACCATGCTTCCGCTCGGGATGAAGGCGCATTTCAGCCGCGTGCTGATCGCCTCGGCGACGCTGAATTTCATCTTGCTCGCTGTGCTCTCGAAGCTCTTTGCAGAGCAGGGCGCCGCCGCCACGGTGCTCGTCGTTCAAACATGTGTCGCGGTAGCGATGGCGATGACGCTGTATCTTCAGGGCGTGCCATTCCTCAAGCGCAGGGTTGCCGAGTGAGTCCAGGCGAAGGCGCGCGTGCGGCCGGTTCGAGAGCGGTCACGCGAATCTGATCGTCGACCAGAAAACGAAATGCCCCGGTTTTTCCGGGGCATTTTGCGTTTCTCGTGACCGCTGCCGGTTCACATCGCTTTCTTCATCGCACTCTGATACACGTCGATATACGCGTCGACCATCGTTGCGGGGCTAAAGCTCTTCGCGTGGTTGAGCAGCCGGTCATGCACCGAGGAGCACTTCAAGAGTTCGATCGCATCGCGGATCTTTTCGATGACGGTATGCGGCTTTTCGATGTCGAAGATGAGATGCGAATCCGGCTCGATGACTTCGGGAATACCGCCGGTGTTTGCACCCACCACCGGAACGCCGTGCGAATAGGCTTCGACCGTCACGCGGCCGAACGGCTCGTTCCAGATCGAAGGTACGAGGAGGATGTCGATGGCATTGAGGAACTCTGCGGCTTTTACACGCCCTAGGAATTCGACGCGCGGGTCGCGATATTTGTTCTGTAAGCTCTCCATGTACTCGCGATCGCCCGTGCCGCCTATCGCGAGCGTCCAGTCGATCGTGTTGTCGCCGAGCAATTGATCGAGGACGATTTCCAGACCTTTCTCCGGCGAAACGCGCCCGAGCAGTCCCAGACGCACCGGCCCGCCGCCATAGCGCCGCGCGCGCTGCGCGGGCGGTGCATCACCGAGCGGCACGTAGCAGTTGTTGATGACCGCGGTGCGCGATGCGCCCGCAAAGAAGCCGTTGTCGAGGTGCTTTTGCAAAACGAACTGGCTTACGCCCACCGCGACGTCGACGCGCGCTGAAGCAGCCTTCTTCGGTCCCGCGTAGAAGGCGCAGACGCCGCACTGACGCTTGCACGCCTTCTCGTGCGAGAACATCGTCGAACCCGGGCACATCAGGTAGTAGTCACGCGCGGTGTGCACGATCGGCACGCCGGCGTTGCGCGCCACGCGCCAGATGTCGATGGAAAGGCAAGACAGGTTGCTTGTGTTGATGACGTCCGGCTTCTCGCGCGCGATGATCGCCCTCAACTTGCGCGCCATGACGACGTTGTGCAGGTCGATTGCGTGCCACATGAGCTTCGCTACGCGCGAATGGTTCTTCGGTTGATGCGGCCAGTAAAGATTGACGGATCGCAGGTGGTAGACCTTGACGCCATTGAGTTCGCTAAGACGATCTGCACCCGTGCCGGTCGCGCACACGACGCAGACTTCCATGCCCGCCTGGGCGAGCCCCTCGGCCAGGATGCGTGTCGATACCTCAGCCCCGCCCACCGAATCGGGGTGGTACAACGTGTTTGCGATGAGTATTTTCACGGCGTCCGTTTGGTTTGAGTTCTTCGATCCAGGAGCCCTCGCGCCGTTCTGCGACGGGCGCACTCCGAGGGCAATGGAATGAGGCGATGCAATTGCGACGCCCAGAGTGGACGCGAGCCACGATGTTCGCGGGCAATTGATCGGAGCGGGCGCTGCCTATAGTCTACTCGGTCGTCGACTGCACCTCCAGATAGGGCGCGCCGCCGTGGCGTTCGCCGTACAGGACCTGCGCAAGCCTCGTTGCTGCGTGGTCCCAACGATACTGCCTCACGTGCTGCAAGCCCGTCTTGCGATGATGCTCGCGCAAGTCGGGCCGGGTCGTCATCAGCGTGATCTTTGCGGCGATGTCCTCGACTGACTCGGGGTCGCAATACATCGCTGCGTCGCCGCACACCTCGGGCAAAGACGCAGCCGTCGAGACGATCACGGGGCATCCGCAGTACATCGCTTCCAGCGGCGGCAAGCCGCATCCCTCGTAAAGCGAGGGGAAGACAAGACACGCGGCGTCGGTGTAGAGCGCCTTGAGTTCCGCATCGGAGACGAACCCTGCCCAGATCACGCGGTCATCCACGGCTTGCGGCGTCGTACCTTGCGCCGCAAAGACGCGTGCGTTCGCGCCGCCCGCGATGACGAACTTGATGTTCGGAATATGCCCGAGCTGCCGAATCGCGTCGAGCACGCGTTGAAGATTCTTGCGCGGATCGAGACTGCCGACGATCACGCAATAGGCGTCTCTTGTGAGCGCAAGACGGCCGATGATCGAATGATCGGCGACGATACGATCGAGATGGTCGGCGCCGGGACGGATGACCTCGACGCTCGACGGATCCATCTTCAGATGATGGCAAATGCGCGCCTTCGAGAAGTTCGAAACCGTCAGGATGAGCCGGCTTTGACGCCGCAGGATCGAAAATTTGCTGCGATACCAGAACAGAAACTTCTTCGAGAATGCATGCGGAACGTCGTAGACTGCCATATCGTGAACCATGACGACCTGGCTGCGCTTGAGAAGCGGACCGGTGTTGCAAAGGCTGATCAGCGTATCGCGTGCGGTCGCGATCGGCAACGAGATCTGCTCCCACAGATTGCCCTTGAGGCCCGAGCCGATGCGCACTTGCCGTGTCGCGAGACCCAGATCAGCCGCATTGTGCGGTACGACGACTTCGAGTTCGTCCGGCGAGTGCGCGCGCGCCTGCACTGCGCGCGTCAACTCGTAGGCGACTCGCTGGACGCCGGTGATGCGTTGTGAAGCAAACTTGCCGTTGATTGCAAACCCCATGACGTCCTCAGGTAAGGCGGCCCGCCAGTCTTCCGGCGAGGCCGCGGCAATGCTTGCTTATTCTTCGCGTACTGCCGGCTCGTCGATGACGTATGAATCGTCGCGCGCCACGCCTGCGTCGAGGTGAATGCTGTCGACGATGTCGAGCAATACGTGCAAATCCGCGACCAGTACGGCAGACGAGCGCATGTTCAGCGCGTCCGCGGTATTGATGGACTTGCGAATACGATCTATTGCTAGCTGCGGCTCTTTCATCCGTGGTTCTCCAAAATCGTTGTCAGGAAGACTCTGACCGGGTACGCGCGTCTTCGTGAACAAGTTCAATAAGCGATAGGTACAAACCTGTACCCCACTGGTAAGTTATTTCGCACACTAAGCAAGACTCTGTGCGGAAGATCACATATCGCTACGGCGTTTCAAACCGCAAGCGAGGGCGTCATCAGGATTCGCTTAAGTCTTCAGCGCCCAGGCCGCCTTCCGCGCGATATGACGTGGGCGACATCCCGTAACGCCGGCGAAACAGCCTTCCCAGGCGATCACCGTTACCCATGCCGCATCGCCGCGCGATCTTGTCGACGGGCAGATCGCTGTCGAGCAGGAGGCGACAAATCAGTTCGAAGCGCACATTCATCAGGTACTGCTGAGGCGTCACGCCGTACTCCGCCTTGAAGCGCCGGAGATAGTTGCGGTTGCTCATCGCGGCGACTTCGGCCGCATCGGAAATCGAAATCGAGTTGCTGAAGTTTTCCTTGATCCAGCTCGCCGATGCGTGAATCTTGTCCGTCGTCGTAGTAATGGACAGGTCATCCGCCATGACGTTCGGATGATCGAGAGGCTGCGGCTGCAATTCGCTCACGACGCGCCGCGCGATATGCGTGCCGAAGTCCGCTTCGATCTTCGCAAGCGCGAGATGCACAGGCGCTTCGACGCCCGACCACGCGGCCATCGGAATGTCCTTGAACCAATAAATGGGAACCGTGGCCGGCCGCGTCCTCGCGCCATCCACGGTTGTCTCGCTCGTGCGGTCACGCGCGTCGTGTAGCGATCGCTCGCCGCCGAACAACCAGCTCAGCAGGTGCGGATCGCGGTCGGCCATCGCTTCACTTTTGCTGCAGGCCACAAAGAGCGCGTCGAAGTCCGTCACTGCATATTCATGCAGATGATGGGTCCAGATCGAAATGGACGACGACGTCGCTATGTTCCCGCCGCTCTTCGACATGAGCGACAGGCGATAAGCCGGCTGACCGCCCGAGCCGGGCTGCAATTCGTTCGCAAGGCGGAAGGCTTCGCTGATGACGCCGGCGTTGTATATGCAGCATCGTTCGAACAGGAGGAGTCCGATATGACGAGACGCTCTGGTGGACGTCTCTTGTCGCTTGCTTTCCGATAGTGCAGACGCAGTCGACAGATTCATTGGTGTTCCTTCTTCATCTCGCGTTTTCAGGTTGTGCGATGCATCGTAGAAACATTCGAGGGCCGGCGAAAATTGGGAGGCTGATATCGCCAGTGTTTTGGCCGATTTGTCGGCTGTTCATTTCGCTTTTCCAATTAATATTAATAATAGAGATAGGACGCTGAACCGTCAGTGAGCCGTAATATAGCGATAAATTTCTTTTCGGAATGTCACTTAGCTTTTTAATTCGATGTCTTTCGGCGAGTTTCACGGAGCGTTGCCGACTGACTCCTGTTCACTGCTCAAGACCCTTACTGTATAAGGCTTTGGCGAATATTGGAAATGTTTCCTGCGCTTTCTGCATGGTAATAATGACTCACTTTCTATAATCGGGAAGATATTGCTTCGCGTTGAAACATTTCAATCTCGCTTGTTACAATTGCATCCCACATTAAGAAATGTCGGTCCGTGACCTCACACATTTCGGACAAGACCACGCCAATTTTCGCCGCCGCTATTTTTTTGGCGTTTCGACGCGCCTATGCTTCACCGCAGCAACATTTTTTGCAGGTATAACCGTTCATATCGGCCAGTTCCCACGCCGAAGCGCGCGGAGGACGGCTGCCTTCCTCCGCCGATCGAACAGCGATCGGTGATGGGATCGTTCGTGTCGAGCCCGCATCGCTGACCAGGCGACAGTCAAGCAACGATATATATCGGAGTGCAAATTGAGTGTTCATCCTGAAGCCATGGACGCTGCTGCTCGCGACGTTTCGGATCGCCTTTCTGATCCAGTGACCACGTCCGACGCTGCATGCGTCTTGCCGATCCGCCCGGTCATCCTGGCGGGCGGAGCCGGAACGCGCCTTTGGCCGATTTCCCGCAAGCAGTTCCCGAAGCAGCTCGCCGGCATGTTGGGCGCGGGCTCGCTTCTGCAAATGACGATTCAGCGCGTCGCAGGACTCGCGCGCGACGGCGTCGACGCGTTAGCGCCTGTCGTCGTGTGCGGCGACGAGCATCGCTTCATGACCGTTCAGCAACTCGAAGAGATTGGCGTCGACGCCCGTCTCATCGTCGAACCGAGCAGCCGCAATACGGCTCCCGCGCTTTCACTGGCGGCACTCGCTTCACGTTCGGAGGATGACGACTGCGTGCTCGTCGTGATGCCGGCCGATCACCTCATCCGCGATACCGAGGCATTTCAGCGCTCCGTGCTGAAGGCGGCCCGCTACGCGGAACGCGGGGCCATCGTGTCGCTCGGCGTGCGTCCCACGCGAGCGGAGACGGGCTTCGGCTATGTCAAGCTGGGCGCCTCGCTCGAAGACGGTGCGCATGAGATCGAACGCTTCGTCGAAAAGCCGGACAGCGAATCTGCAGGCGAATACCTGAACTCAGGCGCCTATTGGTGGAACAGCGGCATCTTCGTCGTGCGGGCCAGCGTCTGGCTCGGCACCCTGGAGCGCTTGCAGCCCGCCATGCATGCCGCCTGCGTCGCGGCATTCGATGCAGGCCGCGCGGACGGCGCGTGCCATCTGCCGGACCGCGAGTCGTTCGAGGCCGTGCATGGCGATTCGATCGACTACGCTGTGATGGAGCATCTCGCGCGTGAGCAGGGGACGCAAGGCGTCGTCGTGCCGCTAGACGCGCCGTGGTCCGATCTCGGTTCCTGGGATGCCATCTGGGATGCACTCGACAAGGACGACGACGGCAATGTTGCGAAGGGCCGCGTCGTGTTCGAAGGCTCGACATCCTGCTACGTGCAATCGGAAGGGCGCCTCATCGCGTGCGTCGGCGTCACCAACCTCGCAGTGATCGAAACGGCAGATGCGGTGCTGGTTGCCGATCGGTCGCGCGTTCAGGAAGTGAAGAACGTCGTCGGACGGATTGCAGACGAGCACAGTCCCGAAGTCGATGCACATCGCAAGGTGCATCGGCCGTGGGGCACATACGACTCGATCGACAAGGGCAGTCGCTTTCAAGTCAAACGCATTGTCGTGCGCCCGGGCGCCCGGCTCTCCCTGCAATTGCATCATCACCGTGCCGAACACTGGACCGTCGTGAGCGGCACCGCCATCGTCACTCGGGGGGAGGAGAGCTTCTTGCTAAGTGAAAACGAGTCGACTTACATTCCGCTGGGCGTCAAGCATCGTCTGGAGAATCCCGGGATGGTTCCGCTCGAGATCATCGAAGTGCAATCGGGCTCGTATCTCGGCGAGGACGACATCGTTCGCTTCGACGACAAATACGGCCGCGTGAATTAGAGCGCCAGGCACGCTTCCGTAATCCTGTTACGGACGTTCGTGCTGCAGCGCTCGCATGTCGCCACGGTAGTGCAGGAGATGTTGCATGGGAACCCCCGGAGCACGCCCTGTCAAATATCGGGTGTATCCGAGCTGTCAATGAACGCGTCGTGCTTGCGCATCGCCGACGCAATGGTCGATGCATGTCGACCATCAGGCGACGCATGTACTCGTGCACCGACGCCAAGCAAAAGAATTTAAGCCTCAGCCGAGGCCGCCAGAGAGCACGAGTATTGAGAACCAGGGGCCTCCTTCGGGCACCGCCGTCGCGATCAGCGACCAGCGGTCCGGAGCAGGTAATCGTTGTTAACAACTTCAAGTGTCAAGCCCGCGTGGCAAGCAAAGCGCGGCTCACTGCGCAACATCGCGAGAGCACATCTATGTTGAATCTACAATCCGACCTGCACGGAAACCATCTGCTACGAGCGCTGCCGTCTGACGAATGGCAGGCGCTCGCCCCCGATCTGGAACTGGTGCAGTTGCGCGGCGCACAGCTGCTGTGCCATGCGAGCCATCGCTTCCGGCACGTTTATTTTCCTACCACCGCCATCATTTCGTTGTTGCACACGATGGAAGACGGGCGCTCGGTCGAGATCGCCGCAGTCGGCCGTGAAGGCATGTCGGGTGTTCCCGTTCTGACCGATGGCGAAACCATGCCTACCACGGTCGAAGTGCAATGCGCGGGCTCGGCTTACCGGATGGAAGCGCAGGTGCTGCGCGAACATCTGCGCCGCTCCGACTTCCTTCGCCGCATGATGATGCTTTACATGCAGGCGCTCTTTACGCAGGTTGCGCAGACGGCTGCGTGCAACCGACATCATTCGCTCAGCAAGCAACTGTGCCGATGGCTCCTCATCGACATCGACCGCAGCTCGTCCAATCAACTTCAGGTCACGCAGCAGCACATCGCGGATCTGCTCGGCGTGCGCCGCGAAGGCGTGACCGAAGCGGCTGGTCAGTTGCATGCGGCCGGCATCATCTATCAGACGCGCGGCTGCATCAAGGTGCTCGACCGCGCAGGGCTCGAAGCGCGCGCGTGCGAATGCTATGGGCTCGTCAAAGGTGAATTCAGCCGCTTGCTGCCACCGCGCGTGCGCATGACCGAGGCGGCGTGATGCAAGATCGTGGACTTTAATAGCGAGGCGCCGGAGAAGACAATGTCCGGCGACAATCGAGTCCGTCGCCGGGCATTAGAGGGCGTAGCGCGAGACGTGCTAGACGCGCTTCATCTCCATCAGTTGCCCCCATTCATAGTCGACGACATCCGGGCGCATCGGGAATACGCCCGCGCCCGGTGTGAACGTCAGTTCGCCGAAATAGATTTTGTCATCGGGTGCGTACAGATCGACGCGCACATACTCGAAGTCGCGCGCCAGCGACGTGGCGACGCTCAGGAGTTCGTCGAGATTGTGCGGACGCGGAGCGGGCGTCTCGCTGCGCGGATAGTGGCCGATGGCGATCTCGAGGCGGTTCCATTGCGCGTCGTACATGTCGCCGCGCGAATGCTCGCCGAAGCGGTCGGAAATCACCGCGATGTAGATCGTCGGCTTGGCCGAGCCTTCGCGAAAGAAGCAATGCACCTTCATGTCGGCGGGAATGCTGCCGCTGCTGTCGGCGAGCAGTTCTTCGAAGAAGATGCGCGGCTTGATCGTGCGGTAGTGACGTTCGCGCGCGACGCGATAGAAGTCCGTCACGAGCCATTGTCTTGCGAGGCGGTCGAGCTCGGCAAAGGAAGTCTCAGACTTGTCATGAACGATCTTGACGAACCCGCTGCCGTGATTCGCCTTCATCACGAACGTCTTGGGCAGCGCGTTGAACACCTGCTCGTCGAAGTGGTCCGGATCGGCGATCAACGGAATCAGATATTGCTCGCCCACTTTCCGGCGGACGTAGTCTCGAACGGTGAGCTTGTCCGTGAGGTCGACGAAACGCGGGTCCGGATAAAGGCAGCGATGCAGGATCTTTTCGTTAAAGGTTCTCGGCGACTTGACGTTAGGAAAGCGGCCCACCTTTTGACGATGCGAAATGCTCAGAAATACGCTGTCTGGCAGCCACTCCTTGGCTCCATCGATCAGCCTCTTGGAAAGCGACATCGTTCTTCTCCTGTAAGGACGCAATGCTACGTATTCACGCTAAGGCCAGTGAAACGAAGTCAATCACTACTTCCAATGGCATCCCCGTGGGGCACAAGGCCGCGCAGGCAGGTACGGAAGGCAGCGACGGAAAAACGCTCCGGCTTGGCAGCCTGTACCGTCTTGCGAGCTCGTCGAGCGCGGTTCAAGGAACCTCGCATCGTTCGGCAGGCTTTCAAGTTTATAAACCATTATCGACGACCCGAATCGGAGTTGTCGTGCGCTAGGCAACAGACAGAATTACCCGTCGGGCTTTTAGCGGTGTCAGCGTCTAATACTACGGCTAATCCGGGTGTAGTTCGTGGGTTTGTTGCAAAAGAAGTCATGCTCGCGCGTTTGCGTGGCGCGTCGAACGATTCGTTTCGTCCTCTTGATTTGTTTAGCGGGTGTGCGCGGGACCGGCAAAGTAAAGGCGCAATTAGAACTATTGCTCCTTGCGGTTCGATCTCGGATGTCGATATGTACGCCACACCACCAAACTCAGCAGTCTTCGCCCCGACTATAAGTCGGTCCCGTTGGATTTCGTCAACCAACCGTCTATAGCGAGAGAGTTAACGTGAAAGTTGCCATTGTCCACGACTGGCTAGTGGTTTCAGGGGGCGCCGAGAAGGTGTTGGAGAGAATCATAGAGTGTTTTCCGCATGCTGATATCTTTACACTCGTCGATTTTCTGGAAGACCGAACGTGCGTGAAGGATCGGCCTGTCCACACTTCGTTTATCCAGAAGCTGCCGATGGCGCGCAAGCGCTATCGGGGCTATCTTCCTTTAATGCCGCTTGCGATCGAGCAGCTCGACTTATCGGCCTATGATCTCGTGATTTCGAGTTCCTACGCAGTCGCCAAGGGCGTCCTTACAGGACCCGATCAGCTGCACGTGAGCTATGTGCATTCCCCGATACGCTACGCGTGGGACTTGCAGCATCAATACCTCAAGGAATCGGGGCTCGCATCGGGGTTCAAGTCGGCGCTCGCGCGCCTTCTCCTGCATTACATCCGCGGCTGGGATGCACGTTCCGCTAACGGCGTCGATCATCTGATAGCGAATTCGCATTTCATCGCGCGTCGTATCAAGAAGGCGTACCAGCGCGAATCGACCGTCATCTATCCGCCGGTCGACGTGCGCTCATTGCAGGTTCGCACGCAGAAGGACGACTTCTATCTGACCGCGTCGAGAATGGTGCCGTACAAGCGCATCGACCTGATCGTGAAGGCGTTCTCAAAGACGCCGGAGCGGCGTCTCGTCGTGATCGGCGACGGTCCCGACATGAAGAAGATCAAGGCGCAGGCAGGCCCTAACGTCGAGATCATGGGCTACCAGTCGTTCGAGGTGCTCCATGACCACCTGCAGCGCGCTCGCGCCTTTGTGTACGCCGCCGAAGAGGACTTCGGCATCTCGATCATCGAAGCGCAGGCATGCGGCACGCCGGTCGTTACGTTCGGCAAGGGTGGTGCGCTGGAGTCGGTCATCGGTATGCCGAACGAGCGGCCGACGGGCGTTTTCTTCAAGGAGCAGACTGAGGAGTCGCTGTTGATGGCGGTGGAGCGCTTCGAGCGCAACGCGCATCTCTTCGATCCGAAGGTCATTCGCGAGAATGCGGAGCGTTTCTCGACCGAGAAGTTCAAGGCCTCGCTAAGCGCATTCGTCGAAGTGGCGCTCGCCCGCTTTCGCGCAGAGTCGACGATGGCGCCGAGGCTCGCACGCGCCGAAGCAACAGCAAAGGCACGGATCGGCGATGCAGCGATGGTCGAGGAAAGAGAGACCGCGCGGCATCAGTGATCGTGTCGAATCGGTAAACGACGAATGGCCCGGCAATGCCGGGCCATTCGTCTTAGAGCGATGGCAATCAGAAGAAGCGCGTCAGTTCCGCCCCGACAAGCGCACGCAGAGCCGGTGAGTGAATGTCGATCATCATTTCGAACGGGGCGCGATGCCCGTAAGCAAGCATTGCGACGAGCGCGAATCCGGCGATGGCACCCATCGGATAGCGCGGCCGGGCGTCGCTTCTCGCGTAGGCACGCAGGAACAGAAGCGCCACAGTCGCTCCTACGATCCAGCCTGAAATGACTTCCGCGAGCGAATGCGAATGATCCACGACGCGGGCCGCCGCGGTGACCGCGCCGATGGCAAGCCCCGCTGCGATGCCGAGTCCCTTGCCGAGTTCGAGCCGGTCGCTAAGCAGCGCGAGTACGACGGTCAGGATTGCAGTGGCGAGCATCGTGTGGCCGCTCACCATGCGAAATCCGATCGGCTCGATCTCGGCGCCCCAGCCGGCGTGAATGATCTTGGTCGCGCCGACGAAGCACATGCCGACGCCAAGTGTGAGAATCCAGCGCAATGCGAGTTGCCAGCGCGAGGTCGCGATCCATACGGCGAGCGCGAGTGCGATGGGGAGGGTAAAGCCGGCGTCGCCGACATTCGCGAGGATATGCGTCATAGTTCTCCACTGGATGAGGCGGTGCTTAGGAATCGCGCCGGCTGCCTGGCGACGTAGCCGGCGCGTTTCCGCCGCCTACATCGGCTCGACGCTGCGCCGCCCGATGGCCTCGTACACGAAGCCCAGTTCCGCCATGTTTTCCGGTTCGTACAGGTTACGTCCGTCGAAGATCAACGGGTGTTTCATCTTCGAGTGAAGCGTGCCGATGTCGGGGCTCTTGAACGCCTTCCATTCGGTGACGATCACAAGCGCATCGGCGTTCGTCACGGCGTCGTACTGCTGTGAGCAAAAATGGAGCCGCTGCCGCTGCGCCGGCTCATTCTCCAGATCGAGCGCGAAAACGCGTTCCGCTTCGTCTGACGATACCGGGTCGTACGCCCGGATCGTCGCCCCGCGCGCGAGCAACGCCGTGATGAGCGCGCGGCTCGGCGCTTCGCGCATGTCATCGGTATTCGGCTTGAAAGCGAGCCCCCACACCGCAAGCGTCTTGCCCGTCAGATCTTCACCGAGCCGCGCGCAGACCTTCCGGACCAGGACGCTCTTCTGCGCGTCGTTCACCGATTCGACCGCGTCGAGTATGCGAAGGTTCTGTCCGCGTTCCTGCGCTGTGCGGATCAGCGCACGTACGTCCTTCGGGAAGCACGAACCGCCGTAGCCGCAGCCGGCATAGAGAAAGTGATAGCCGATGCGCGGATCGGACCCGATGCCGCGTCGCACCGCTTCGATGTCCGCGCCCACCATGTCGGCGAGATTCGCCATTTCGTTCATGAACGAGATGCGCGTCGCGAGCATGGCATTGGCCGCGTACTTGGTGAATTCGGCGGAGCGCACGTCCATGTACATCGTGCGCTCGTGATTGCGGTTGAACGGCGCGTAAAGGCGCGTGAGTATCGCGCGGGCGCGTTCGCCCGCGGCGTCTTCCGCGCAGCCGATCACGATCCGGTCCGGCCGCATGAAGTCGTCGACCGCCGCGCCCTCCTTCAGGAACTCGGGATTCGACACGACGGAAAAGCCGTGCTTCACGCCGCGTCGATCGAGTTCTTCCTGCACAGCGGTTCGCACGCGATCGGCGGTGCCGACGGGAACAGTCGACTTGTCGACGATCACCTTGAAGCCTTCCGCGTACTTACCGATCTGCTTCGCGGCGCTGAGGACGTACTGAAGGTCAGCGGAGCCGTCTTCGTCGGGCGGCGTGCCGACGCAGATGAACTGCACGTCGCCGTGCTCCACGGCTTTCGCGATGCTGGTCGAAAAGCGGATGCGGCCCGCTGCGACGTTGCGCTGGATGAGTTCCTTGAGCCCCGGCTCGTGAATCGGCACGCCGCCTTGATTGAGGATGTCGATTTTCTTGACATCCACGTCGAGGCACAGGACGCTGTTGCCGATTTCCGCCAGACAGGCTCCCGTTACCAAGCCTACGTAACCCGTGCCAACTACCGTAATTTTCATTGTGTCTCGCCTGTCGAGAAGTTGAAGGATGCTTGTCGAAGCCACCGTTCGACACGACCGCCGCCACGGCGCCGCGCGTAAGCGGGCTGGCCGGGCAAGTCGTCTCGAATGTTGGAAGCCTTCGGGATTCTTCGATCGAAGGTCGAATGGCGCCGGGCGGTGCAACCGCCGGCGGCTGCCATCGAAGCTGCGCATGCTGAACGCGATGCGTGAGGCGCGGTCTGGCGTCCTCGACAGCATCCTAACGTGGCGTAATGTTCGCTATGTGGGGCAGGCAACCAAACGGGAGAAGTCCGCGTTGGTCAAGGCCATCGCGGCAGACTATGTGGTCCAGGCCGCTTGCGTCTGTCGGAGTGGCGCGTCGAGCTACATCATCACGAGCCCGTATCGCATGCCGAGCATCACCGCTTCGGTACGGTTGTTCGCGCCGAGCTTGCCGAAGATCGACGAAAGATGGAACTTCACCGTGTTCTCGGAGATGACGAGGAGCCGCGCGATGTCCTTGTTGCCGAGCCCTTCGGCAAGCATCGCCAACACTTCCATTTCACGCGCGCTCAGTGCTTCGGGCGGCATGGGCGCGCCGTCATGACGCTGCGGCTTGCGTGCGTCGAGCAGCCGCGCGAGCGTCTCGCGCGACAGCACGCACAACCCTGCAGCCGTCGCTTCGATGGCCGCGGCGATGTCGGCCCTTGAGGCGTTGCGTGAAAGCAGTGCGATTGCGTCGTTAAGATCGAGGTCCGGAAGCGCGTCGCTGTCGGGGTCGCCGGTGAGGAACACGAAGGCGTCGATGCCGAGCGTCGCCGTCGAAAAGTCGGCTGGCTCCGCTTCCATGTCGATCACGAGCACGTCAACCGTCGCACCGTCGAGACGCCCGGCCAGTGTCGCTAGGTCACTCGCGCTCGCAACGAGACGGAAGGCTTCATGCGATGCAACGAGCGCCTCGATTCCCGCGCGCACCTCCGCCGACAGGGCGATCACCGCGACGCGGATCGGCCCTGCTCGGGCGTTGCGTGCAAGCGGTTCATCGGACATGCGACGTGTCCTTGGCGCTCACGCTCAGCGGCAACCGTTGCGCTGCGGCCGCTCGCCGAGCGTGATCGTGCATTCGACGCGTTCGCCGCCCCGGATCAGCGCAACCTTCATCGGCTGCCCGATGGCTGCCGAGGCGAGTGCTGCATGCAGTTCGTCGAAGCCGCCGCATGGGTCGCCCGCTATTTCGACCAGCACGTCGCCGATGAGAACGCGGGCCCGTTCCGCCGGACCATCCGGCGCGAGCGAGTTCACGAGCAAGCCCCGGTTCGACGCGAGTTGCATCTTCGTGACCCACGATTCGGACAGGCTCACGGGCTGCGTTCCCACGCCGAGATAGGGGCGCGCGACGCGTCCGCGCGTCAGCAGTTCTTCGGTGACGCGGTCGATCGTTGCGCGCGGAATCAGCATGCCGACGCCTCGGGCGAGCGCCGATGTACAGATGCCGACGACTTCCCCGCGCATGTCCGCGAGCGCCGCGCCCGAGAATCCCGGATGCAGGCCGCCGTCGAGTCGCACGAACGCGTCGAGCTGACCGCCGCGCCACGTTCGCCATGGGCCGCCGACGCTGCCGATCACGCCCGAATCGGCATGGCTTGCCGCATCGTCGCCGCGCGCGACGGCGAGCACGAAGTGACCTGCTTTGAGCGACCGCGCGTCGCCGACGGCGGGCGGCGTCAGGTCGATGTTGGCAAGTCGCAGCACGGCGATATCGGTGCCTGCATCGCGTCCGGCGAGCGTTGCGCCGACTGTGCGTCCATCGTGGAGCGTGACTTCGATACCTTCGTCGCGCCGCAGCGTATGCGCCGCCGTCACGACGACGCCTTGACGCCAGACCACGCCGCTCGACGGGATGCGCCTGCGCCCATGCACCGCGACCACGCCTCGACCGACTTGCTCGACGATCTGCGCGAGGCTTTCTGAAAACTGCACCAACGGACTTGCATTGGACGATGTGCTTTGCATGTGAATCTCCTGCCGGTTTGCTGCCGCTCTTTAGCGGAGCGCGTGGAGCGCCTGCGCATCGCGCTTCGCACGCGATGCGTATCGAATGGATTCAGCATGACAGAAGGGCCTGACACGCGCACCACCCGAAAGGGTGGCGCGGCAACGGCGCGTTCGCGTCTTGCGACATTCTTCTGCATTTCACCGCTGGCGTCCGTGTAGACTGCGCACCG
The DNA here is from genome assembly GCF_001544495.1 of Caballeronia telluris. GTDB lineage: Bacteria > Pseudomonadota > Gammaproteobacteria > Burkholderiales > Burkholderiaceae > Caballeronia > Caballeronia telluris. Next base: position 294,615 of record NZ_FCNZ02000005.1, on the reverse strand, counting down.
CATCGACTGTCGCCTGAGACTTTCCACCGTATCGATCATGTCCATTCCAGCCGTCTCCATCATTACACCGACCGCGAACCGCGAAGCGTTCCTGCCTGCAATAGCTCAATGCGTGATGCGCCAGACCGTCGACTGGGAATGGCTCGTGCACGATGACAGCGCGCAGCCGAGCGCGTTCATGCAGGCGTTGTCGGCGCGCGACCCGCGTGTGCGCTATTTCCATAACGAAGGCGAACGCCTGTCGATTGGCGCAAAGCGCAATTTCCTGATCGATGCGGCGCGCGCGGAAGTCATCGCCCATTTCGATGACGACGACCACTACGCGTCGCACTATCTCGCGCGCATGATGGGCTTGCTTGCGGAACACGATGCCGAACTCGTCAAGCTATCGGAGTTCTACATGTACGCGCCGCAGACAGGCTTCTTCGGCTACATGGACCTGAACGCGAAGACGGGCACGCACTACATGCTGGGCGGCGCCACGGTCGAGCAAGTCGAGTTTCACGAGAAGTTGCAGATCGGCGCGGACTTCATCCTGTTCTACGGATTCTCTTACGTGTACCGCCGACGCCTGATGAAGCTGTCGTCATTCGACGACCTCGATCTCTGCGACGACGAATCGTTCATCAAGAAAGTGGTGGCGGCGGGCTGCACGACGATTGCCGTAGACGATCGCGATGGATCGTGCCTGCACGTCATTCATCCGGCGTCGACGTCACGCTGCTTTTCGCGGTACATGATCCCCGCCTTCATGATGCCAAGGATATTTACGCAGTACGAAGGTTTTCCGGACGTCGCATAGGCCGTCGCACGGCGTCAAAGCAGCGCGCTCGACACCGCTGCCTGCGCATGCAGTGCGGTGGTATCGAAGACGGGGATCGGAACGTCCTCCTGCGAAATCAGCAAGGTGATTTCGGTGCAGCCGAGGATCACGCCATCCACGCCTTCGGCGCGCAGTCCGTCGATGATACGACGGTACGCTTCGCGCGATTCGTCGCGCACGATGCCATGACACAGCTCGTCATAGATGATGCGATGCACGAGCGCGCGCTCGGCCGCTCCGGGCACGACGACTTCGATGCCGTGCCGCTCCTGCATCCGGCCGCGATAGAAATCCTGCTCCATCGTGAACGCGGTGCCGAGCAATCCGACGCGACTCACGCCCGCATCGCGCAGCGCGTGCGCAGTCGGATCGACGATATGCAGGAGGGGAATGTCCAGCGCGGCCTCAAGCACGGGCGCCACGCGATGCATCGTGTTCGTGCACAGCAAAACGAAATCCGCGCCCGCGGCCTGCACCTGCAACGCGGCCGATTTCATGCGCTCGCCGAGTTCGTCCCAGCGCGCTTCGTGCTGCAACGCCTTGATTTCCTCGAAGCTCACCGTGACCATCACGCTTTGCGCGTTGCAATGTCCGCCGCGCCGCGCTTTCATCTCCTGATTGACGATGCGGTAATACTCGGCCGACGATTCCCAACTCATCCCGCCAATCAACCCGATTGTTTTCATGTCGATGTCCGTTGCGTGCACCGGACGCACTATAGCAACCGGTCGTGCAGTCGAGCATGGACAGTTGATCGGCGCGCGACCGGGACACCTCCCGCCCATTCGTGCCATCATGCATCCTGCTGGTTCAGGAGACGACCCATGAACGCATCGGCTGCGGTATTCGCCATCCTCGTCGCGTTGTTGCTTGGCGCGATGATTCCCGGTCCGAGCTTCGTGCTCGTGGCGCGCAACGCGATCAGCCTGTCGCGGCGCGACGGCCTTGCCACCGCGCTCGGCATGGGCGTGGGCGGTATCTTCTTCGGCGGCATCGCGCTCGCCGGGCTTTATACGCTGCTACTCGCCGTCGAGTGGCTGTACATCGCGCTGAAGATTGCCGGCGGCCTGTATCTTCTCTATATCGCCTCGAAGATCTGGCGCGGCGCATCGCAGCCGCTTTCGGTCGATGAAGGCGCGAGTGCCGATGCACGCAACGCACGCAAGTCGTTCTGGGTCGGGCTCACCACGCAACTCAGCAACCCCAAGACCGCGATCTGGTACGGCAGCATCTTCGCGGCGCTGCTTCCGCAGCATCCGCCGCTCTGGTGCTATATCGCGTTGCCGCCGCTCGTGTTCTGTATCGAAGCGGGGTGGTACACGATCGTTGCGCTGGGGTTTTCGAGCCGTCATCCGCGTGAGCTCTATCTTCGCGCGAGGCGATGGGTCGATCGCGTCGCCGCCTGCGCCATCGCGGCGCTCGGACTTCGGCTGATTTTCACTGCTGGAAAGACCGGCATCTAGGCGCGCGATGCCCCCGGCAATTGCCGCCCGACTTTCTTGCGCGCAGCGGGCGTCAAGACGCCGAGAAAGAACAGATCCAGCGCCTTTTCGAGCGCCGCGTGCGGCGTGAGGCCCGTGCGTGCGAGCATCGCCGTGTCGTGCACGCCTTTGGCGACCTGCAACCAATATTCGGCGAGATAGGTCACGTCGATATCGGCGCGAATCATGCCCTGTTCGACGCCTAGGCGCATCACGCGGCCGAACACCGTCGGAATATTGCGTTCCTTGATGGCCTGGATTTCGTCGAAGAGATGCGGCGCGTAGCGATTCAGGTCCTGCAGGAAGTCCGGCGACATCACGCCCACGTGATCCGCGACAACGCGCAGCAGTGCTTCGAGCTTCTCGGGAAAGCCGCCGGGGCCATCGAGTATGGCCGTCACCTGGCGACGGATCGAGACGCCCGTCGCGGCGATGATCGCGGCGACCATCGCGTCCTTCGACGAGAAGTGCACGTAGAGCGTCTTCTTGCTCATGCCGAGCGCGAGTGCGAGGCGGTCCATCGTGAGCCCGCTGTAATGCTCGCGCAGCAGGATCTCGCGTGCGGCCGCGAGAATGGTGCCGGACGGCCCGTCGTCGAAGTCGACCGGGGGAAAGGCAGATTGCGCAGCGATTTCGTGTGCTCCTGTCGAAGCGGTCGACCGGTCCGATGGCTCGTTCTCGCGCGGCATCTAGCGCTCCTGTGCGAGCGCTTCGGCCTGCGTTGCGCCGCCGAGGGATTGAAAGAGTGCAGCCGTATCGGCGAAGCGGTCCGCTTGCGCGCGCGTGCGATCGAGCGCTGTCTGCAAGGTCTGGCGCTCTGCATCGAGCAGGCTGAACTGACTAACGCCGCCAGCTGCGTACTGCGCATGAGCGATATCGAAGCTCGCTTGCGCCTCGCGTGCGGCATCCTCGCGCGACTGCATTTCTCGTGCGTCGTTTTGCAAGGCGGTGAGCGTATCCGCGACCTGCTGGAGTGCCTGCAAGACCGTCTGTTGGTAGGTCGCAAGCGCGGCGTCGTATGCCGCCTGCGCCGAGCGTTTCTTCGCACGCAACTCGCCTCCGTGGAAGAGCGGTTGCGTGATATTCAATCCGATGTTCCAGACGTTCAGGCCACTCACCACGTCCTGAATGCTGGTTCGCTGCGAACCGATGCCTGCCGAGAGCGAAAACTGCGGATAGAGATTGGCCGTCGCCACGCCGACATTCGCGCTCGCCTGATGCAGCAACGCTTCCGACGCGCGGATGTCGGGCCGTTCGCGCGCGAGCGTGGAGGGCAACGTGAGCGGCACATCGGCGGGCAGTTGAAACGAGTCGAGCGTGAGCGCGTCGAAGCCTGCTTTCGACGGCGGCCGCCCGACGAGAATCGCCAGTTGATGATCGGCCTGGGCGAGTTGCGTTTCGAGCGGCGGCAGCGACGCGCGCGTTTGTGCGAGCAGCGTGCGTTGGCTGCGCACGTCGAGTTGGGAGACGCCGCCTGCCGCATGGCGCGCGTCGACGATCGCAAGCTGCTCTGCCTGTGCATCCGCGAGACGCCGGGTCAGCGAGACCTGCTCGCGAAGCGATGCGCGCCGCACGGCGGACGCCACCACGTTCCCCGCGATCGAGAGCCGCGCCGCTTCGAGTTCGAAGCGTTCGTAGTCGACCTGTGCCATCGTCGCTTCGAGTGCGCGACGATTGCCGCCAAAGATGTCGAACGTATACGACACGCTGACTGACGCGTTGAACAGCGAGAACGGTCCCGGGTTAGCCACGTTCGGAATGCCGAAGGAAGCAAGATCGACCTGCTGGCGTGTGGCCGACATCGTGGCGTCGACGGAAGGAAACGCGGTGGCGCCCGCTTGCGCGTTGTAGTTCTCGCGTGCCTCGATCAGCCGGGCGCGCGCCTGATCGAGCGTCGGGCTTTGCCGCAGTGCTTCGTCGACGAGACGATCCACCGCATCCGAGCGGAACCGCTTCCACCACATCGGCGTCGCGGTGTCGATGGCTGGGAAGGTTTGCGCCGCGCTGGCGGGCGCGTCGCGGGTATAGCGCTCGGTATCGGGTGGCGCGGGCGTCTGAAAGTCTGGACCGACCGCGCAACCGGACAACGCCATTAAGGACACGAGAGCGAGGTGCTTCATGGCAGTGTTTCCTAGTCGAGCGTGCGACGGTAGAAGCGCAATGCGATGCCCATCACGATCAGCGTGAAGATCATCATCGGCCATACCGAAGGCCAGAGGTCCATCCAGCCGTTTCCCTTGAGCAGGATGCCGCGTATCAGACGGTTGAAGTACGTGAGCGGCAGCAGGTTGCCGATCATCTGTGCCCACTTCGGCATGCCGGCAAAGGGAAACATGAAGCCCGAGAGCAGGATGTTCGGAAGAAAGTAGAAGATGGTGAGTTGCACCGCTTGCAACTGGTTCTGAGCGAGCGAGGACAGCGTGATGCCCACCGTCAGGTTCGCCGCGATGAAGAGCAACGCGGCGAGATAGATGGCGACTAGGCTCCCGACGAACGGAACGTGAAAGACGAAGTACGTCGCCGCGAGGATGATCGTCGCCTGAACGAGGCCGATGATCACGTAAGGCACGATCTTGCCGGTCATCACTTCGATCGGCAGGACGGGCGTCGCAAGGAGGTTCTCCATCGTGCCCCGCTCGCGTTCGCGCGTGATCGCGAGGCCGGTCATCATGACGAGCGTCATCGTCAGGATCACGCCCATCAGGCCCGGCACCACGTTGTATTGCGTGATGCCTTCGGGGTTGTAGAGGCTGTGGATCTGCACGCCGAAGGCCGCCGGGCTGCCGTTCAGATGCGCGAGCGCCCCCGTGATGTCCTTGTCGGCGACGGGCTGCACGAGGCTCGGTAGCGCGGCAACGGCGGTGTTCGTCGCGGTAGGGTCGGTGGCATCCGCTTCCACGAGCAGCGACGGGCGCTTGCCTCGCAAGAGATCGCGCGAGAAGCCGACCGGTATGTTCAGCACGAACTGCACGCGGCCTTGCGCGAGTGCGCGCCGGCCGGCTTCCTCGTCGGGCAGCGTGCCGACGAAGTCGAAATAGGCCGAGTTCTTCATCGCCGCGATGAAGCTGCGGGAGAACGCACTCTCGTCGCCGACGATGACGGCGGTCGGCAAGTGCTTCGGATCGGTATTGATGGCGAACCCGAAGAGCGCGAGCTGGATGATCGGCAAGCCGACGATCATCCCGAATGTGACGCGGTCGCGCCGCAATTGCAGGAATTCTTTAAGCACGATGCTCCACCAGCGCGTGAGCGAGAAGACCATGCGCGTGCTCAAGATGGCGCTCCGAAGTTGTCCTGCGAGTGGCTCATCAGATAGATGAATACGTCTTCCAGACCGGTATTGATTTCTTCGATAGTGAGCGGCGAGCCTTCGGTCGCGTTTCTTATCGCGCGTTCGAGCGCTGCGTGATCGCGGCCGCTTGCATGCAGCGCCGAGCCGAACACGACGGTCTGATCGACGCCGGGCGCCGAGCGCAATTGCTCGGAGAGCTTGCTCAACTGTTCGCCGTGGATCGCCCACGTGCGAAGGTCTTGCGCTTCGATCACTTCTCTTGCCGTGCCCTTCGCAAGCAGCTTGCCGTAGGCGATATACGCGAGCTTGTGACAGCGCTCCGCTTCGTCCATGTAGTGCGTGCTGACGAGCACGGATATGCCGCGCGCCGCGAGCCGGTGCAGTTCTTCCCAGAAGTCGCGCCGGGCGGTGGGATCGACGCCAGCGGTCGGTTCGTCGAGCAGCAGCAGTTTCGGTTCGTGCAGCATGCAGGCGGCGAGCGCGAGCCGCTGCTTCCATCCGCCCGAGAGCGAGCCGGTGAGCTGGTTCGCGCGGCTTTGCAGACCGAGACCTTCGAGCGAGCGGTCGACCGCCTCGCGCCGGTTTCGCATTTGGTAGATACGCGCGACGAAGTCGAGGTTCTCGCGGATAGTCAGGTCTTCCCAATAGGAAAAGCGCTGCGTCATGTAACCCACGTTGCGCTTGATTTGCGCACTCTCGCTGCGGATGTCGTAGCCAAGACAGGTGCCGGTGCCCGAATCCGGCGTGAGCAGGCCGCACATCAGGCGGATCGACGTCGTCTTGCCGCTGCCGTTGGGTCCGAGAAAGCCGAAGATTTCGCCGCGCGCGACTTGCAGCGAGACGTCGTTGACGACGTGCTTGTCTCCGAAGCGCTTGTTGAGGTTTTGGACGTCGATGACGTTGTCGGTGACGGGTGCGGTCATTGCAGTGTCACCGTGACGGGCTGGCCGGGATGCAGCTTGCCTGCATCGGCGACCGAAGGATGCGCCTCGACCATGAAGACGAGTTTCGAACGGCTCTCGTTGCTGTAGATGACGGGCGGCGTGTATTCCGCCTTGTTCGACACATAGGTGACCTTGACGGGGACATCCGCCGCGCAGCCGTCGCAATGCACGGTCATCGCGCGGCCGGCCGCGATATTCCCCACGATGCCCTCGGCCACGAAGAGGCGAACCTTCACGTTCTGCGGCGGCAGCATCTGTACGACGGGGCTGCCTGCCTGCACCCATTCGCCGGCACGATAGAGCGTGTCGTAGACCAGGCCATCAGCGGGCGCCACGACGCGCTTCTGGTCCAGCTTCCACTGTGTCTGCGCGAGGGATGCCTGGGCTGCGGCCACCTGCGCCCTTTGCGCGGCGATCTGTTGCGAGCGGCCGGGCAGGCGCGCCACTTCGACCTGGTTCGTCAGCTCGCGCACCTGCGCCGCGGTCGCATCGGCGTTGGCGCGTGAATCGTCGAGCTGCGCCTTCGGGATGCCGCCCGCGCGGAATTGAGCTTCGTCGCGCGTGAGTTGCAAGGCGGCTTTGCGCGCATTGGCCTGCGCCTGCGCCAGTTGTGCGCGGTTCACATTGACTTCGGGCACGCGCTTGCCCGTCTCGATGTCGGCGAGTTGCGCGCGCGCCGTGGCGAGTTGCTGTTGTGCTCCTTCCAATGCAGCGGTTTCATCGACCGCTTCGAGCGTGAACAAGGGCGCATTGGAACGCACGGTTTGGCCGCGCGCGACGGACAGTTGCGTAAGCGAACCCGACTGCGATGAAGCGAGATACACGAATTCGCCTTCGACATAGCCCTGGTAGACATTCCGATCGTCACGCGAGCAAGCCGATAGCAGGACGAGCGCGCAAAGCAATCCAAAATGGATGCCGTTGATCGGCTGCCTGATGCAGCGCCGAGTCAGCTTCGCGCGGGCAGGAGCGAGGTTCATGGAGTCAGCTTCCGTATCGGGTTCGTGGTACGTCTGAAAAGGTAATCAGCTATCCGAAATAGGTGGCGCGCTTGTTTCATGGAAGAAGACAAGAGCTTAGGCCAACAGTCGCGCGGCGAGTTACTCGCAGCCTTCCTGCATCCATCCCGATGGAAACTATTATCGACGTTCTAGTTTCCAAGGTCAATCGCGCATCGCCAACCACCTATTTCGCAAGTGGAATTCGCGACTTAATTAAAAGCTGCGAAGCCGCTTAAGGTTCAGCCCTTTTGAGCGACGTCCTCCCGGGGAAGCAGCAAATAGGCGCTGGCCGAACTCGCGATGGCGAGGGTAGCGGCAATGAGCAGCACTAAGCGATATCCCGATACGAACGACTCGTCGATCGCACGGGCCACGGCCGGATTTCCGCTATGAATGCCTGCTAGTAAGGCGCGCTGCATATACACGGCGTTGCGCATATCGGCGCTCAGAGCAAGCGCTTCGAGTTTTTCTTGCAGCATGCTGTCGAAGCGAACGGACAGCAAGACCCCGAAAACGGCAATCGCGAGCAATCCGGCAATCCGCGAGACGGCATTGTTCACGCCGGACGCCACGCCCGCATCGTTCAATTGAACTGCGTTCATGACCGTGGTCGTCAGTGGGGCGACGCAGGTCGCCATGCCGAGACCGAGCACGAACATGGGCGGAAAGATCGTGCTCCAGTATGAAGCGCCGGCGCGGGTCGATGCGGACGCTGCGAGCCACGCGAACCCTGCTGCGACGATGAGCGGCCCGACGACGAGTGGAAGCCGGGCGCCGTGGCTTGCGATCAGGCCGCCGGACCAGCGGGACAGCGCAAAGATAAGAAGAATGAGCGGCAACAGCGCCGCGCCCGCTTCGGTCGCGGTGTAGCCTTCGACCTGAATCAAGTCGAGCGGCAGGAAGTACAGCGTGCCGCCGAAAGCCGCGTAAAGAAACAGCGTGATGAGGTTCGCGCCGGCGAACGTGCGCGACCGAAAGAGCGCGAGCGGCATCATCGGCGCTGTCGAGCGCGCCTCGACAACCACGAAAAGGATGAGCGCGACGACGCCGCATGCCGCAGTCGTCGCGATGACGGTCCCGCCGCGAGCGGCTTCGATGAGCGCGAACGTCACGCATCCAAGACCGGCGCACGCGAGCAAGGCGCCCGGCCAGTCGAGGGTTTGCGGCATCGAGTCGTTGCGGCTTTCCGGAACGCCGGACAGCGTGATCCAGACGACGACGGCGGCCAGCGGCAAATTGATGAAGAAGACCGCGCGCCACGAAAGCTGTTCGATCATCCAGCCGCCCGCCACTGGGCCGAACGCCGCCATGATCGCGGTGAATGCGGACCACGTACCTATCGCGCGGCCGCGCCTTTCCGCCGGAAACGAAGCGCTGATAAGCGACAGGCTGCCGGGCACGAGCAGTGCCGCGCCGATGCCCTGCATGGCGCGCGCCGTGATGAGCGTGTAGACCGTTTCGGCCAGACCGCACCATGCCGACGCGGCCGCGAAGATCACCACGCCTGCCGCGAAAATCTTGCGTCGGCCATAGAGATCGCCGAGCGATCCGCCGAGAAGCAGGAGCGACGCCAGCGTCAGCGCATACGCTTCGACGACCCACTGGAGCTGGCTAGCCGTCGCGTGAAGGCTTGCTTGCAGCGCTGCCAGCGCGACGTTCACGACGGTTCCGTCGATGAACGCCATGCTCGATCCAAGGATCGCCGCGAGCAGGACGCCGGTTGTAGCAGTCGAGCGGATCATAGGCCTCAAGATTGCTTAGACTGATTCAGGAAGTCGATTGGCAGACGCTGCATATAGAAACGATCTTGGGTATTGCCCGCATAGCACACGCACGTTCGATTTTTCGACATGCAGACGTTTTGTTCACCGCGCGATCTTAGTCATGCAGCTAAACCCGTAGGCCCATTCGCTGCTGTGCTGCCCCGGGTGTTCGGCGTATCGTATGCTCTACGGGCGAGAGCCTTCGTTGCAGCCGCTTAAAACAGTCTTAGAGAGCGTTGCCATGGCCGAAGACAGCCAACCGACAAACGACGACCCCGCGCAGGGTACCGAGGATCCTGCGCCCGCCCGGTTCCTTCCGGCTTTCGTCTGGCGTGCGTCGCGCGATGGCCGCATCGTCTATGCGAATCCATGGGCCTGCCTTTATCTCGGCGTGCCCTATGACAAGGTGCTCGGGCAGCACTGGAACGTCTTTGTTTACCCGGACGATATCGGCTTTGTCATCGACGCGGTTCGTCAGATGACGGGCCGCACGCTGCTGCGCAACGTCGACGTAAGGCTGATGCGCGCGGACGGCGTGTTCCGCTGGCATACGCTGCATCTCCAGGCGACGCGCGACGAGCTGGGTGGAATCGCCGATACGGTGGGCGTGGCGATCGACATCCACGAATGCAAGCACGCGTGGGAATTGTATGAAGCAAGCGAGCGGCGCCTTCAGGCCGCATTTCAGGGTGCCTGCATGGGCGCCTGGGAATGGGACATGAAAACGCGCGTCGTGCGCATGACCGCGCAACTCGCGAAAATCTACGATTTTCCCGAAGGCACCGACGCCGTGATGCTCGCCGAATTGACGGAGCGCGTGGCGCCGGCGTATCGCGAACCCTATCAACGCAAGCTCGATGCGGTCCTGCAGCATCATGCGCCGTTCGAACTCGATTTTCTGTTGGACGAGCGGATCGCGCCGCAGCGGTGGCTTCGCATGCGCGGACATCCCGAGTACGACCACGAGGGATTCCTCGTGCGCGTGTACGGCGTCACGTTCGACATCAGCGATCATCGCATCCATGAAGAGCGGCTGAGTCTCAGCGAGCGGCGCTATCGCGCGCTGGTCGAATCGACCGGAGCGATGGTGTGGTCGGCGACGCCGGATGGCAGCGTGCGGCCAGCGGGCGGTTCATGGGACGATTTCGCGGGCGTCGATCCTTCGTGCATCGCGGGCTGGGGCTGGATGGAACTAGTCCATCCGGAAGATCGCGAGATGGCGCGCGAGAGTTGGCAGAACGCGTTGCGCCAGAAGACCACGCAGTCGCTTACGTTCCGTTTGCGGCGCAAGGATGGCGTGTATCGGATCGTCGAGGCGCGCGCCGCACCGCTTTGCGATCAGAACGGCAATCTTCAGGAATGGTTCGGCACGACGACCGATGTCACTGCGCAGTACGAGGCCAAAGCGGCGATCGAAGCGCGCTCGCTGAGGCTCAGGGTGGCGATGCAGGCCGCCAAGCTCAGTATCGCGACGCTCGATCTGTCCGATTGGGTGCTCTCCATCGAAGATGGCGGCGACCGGCGCAAGACCGAACGCGTTCCTTACGTCGCGGCGCTGCAACGCGTGCACGAAGAAGACCGGGCCGCGCTCGACCGCTATATCCGGCGCCTCGCGAACGGCGAGAAGCCAAGCGCGAACTTCGAATTCCGCCTGAACAATTCCCAGCCCGAGCGGTGGATAGAAGGCAGCGCGCTGCTGCAACTCAGCGCCGCCGGCAAGCCGATGCGCGTCATCAGTTCCGTCATCGACATCACCGAGCGCAAGCGCCTCGAACTGATCCTGCGCGAGTCGAGCCGTCGCAAGGACGAGTTTCTTGCGATGCTCGCGCACGAATTGCGTAATCCGCTCGCGCCCTTGCGAACGGTCATCGCGCTGATGCAAAAGGACGTGCCGCTGGGTGAGCGCGAACAGGACCTCGTCGGCCTGATGCAGCGGCAGGTCGAGCACATGACGCATATCGTCGACGACCTGCTGGAAGTGTCGCGTATCACGCAGGGTCGCATTGCGCTCAAGCGAGAGCCGATTCTGGTGTGCACCGCCGTGTATCACGCGGTCGAGGCCGTGGCCGGCATGGCGCAGGCGCGCATGCAGCACATGCATGTCGAAGTGCCCGACGCGACCAACTGGGTGTTCGGCGACGTCACGCGGGTCTCGCAGATTCTCGTGAACATCCTCAACAACGCCATCAAGTACACGCCGGAAGGCGGCAGCATCAGCGTCACCGCGCATGCTGACGACGCGTGGGTGTCGATCGTGATCGGCGATACGGGATCGGGCATTTCGCCCGATCTGCTGCCGAAGATTTTCGATCTCTTCTCGCAGGGCGAGCGCACGCTCGACCGTTCGGAAGGCGGCCTCGGTATCGGCCTTTCACTCGTCAAGAAGCTCGTCGAAATGCACGACGGACGAATTTCCGTGCAAAGTCCGGGGCCCGGTCGTGGCACGACGGTCATCGTCGACCTGCCGCGGCTGCATCATCAGGAACGTCACTCGGGTGCGACGCTTTCCGCGCTCGATGAGCAACCGGAAGCGGCCGTGCGCCGTATTCTGATCGTCGACGACAATCGCGATGCCGCCGATTCCCTCGCGATGCTCTGCGAAACCGAGAACCACGTCACTCGGGTGGCGTATTCGCCGGCAGAGGCGCTCGACGTCGGGCAGGAATTCAAGCCGGATGTCGCGTTGCTCGACATCGGCCTTCCCGGCATGGATGGCTACGAACTGGCGAGGCGTCTGCGCAAGAAGGGCGAGACGACGCCGCTTCTGATTGCGATCACGGGCTACGGACAAGCAGAGGACCGCATGCGCGCTCAGGCGGCGGGCTTTGACCTGCACTTCGTCAAACCGGTGAACGTGGAGAGCCTGTTGAAAGCGCTGTCGTCGCGCGCCGCATGAGTCGGGCTGGGGCCGACGGCGCCGCCGGTAGCATTTTCCTCGGCTGTTTTTAAGCTGGCGGCAATTAGTCCCACAAAAACCTTTATCGCCGAAGCCGCATTGATCTAAAGATTTCACGGCAGTGAAACGTTTGCCGTGCATATCCCGAATCGCGCGCCGAAGGCATACTGCTTCCTCATAACTAAAAGCATCGAGAGAAGGAAATGACCGGGGAAGCAAGGAAACTCTATTACGTGGGACTCGGGTTGAGTCCCGATCTGCATGCGCGCCTGAAGGACCGGCAATGGGACGTCGAACTCGTCGACCCCGGCAAGCGCGGCCAGGCAATGCGGCGCATCACCGGTGTCAGCGCTGGCATCCTGGATCTCTCCGACTGCCAGTTTCCGCGCGACTGGGCGGTCATGGAAGCCTTGCTCGCCGCTCCGTCGATCGGCTGGATCGCGATCGGCCACCCTGAACAAATCATGGAAGCCGGCGCGCGCAGAGTGATACGCGACTTCTGCTTCGACTATGTGACGCTGCCGACGGCGAATGAACGTATCGTCGATGCCGTCGGCCACGCCCACGGCATGTTGACCTTGCAGGAGGCGGAGGAGAGCAGCGCCCCGGCCCGCGCCGAGGACGAGATGATCGGTTCGTGCGACGCGATGCTCGCGCTGTTCCGCTCGATCCGCAAGGTCGCGATGACCGATGCGTCCGTGTTCATTTCCGGCGAATCGGGCACCGGAAAGGAACTTACTGCGGCGGCGATTCACAAGCGTTCGGTGCGTCGCAACGAGCCGTTCGTCGCGATCAATTGCGGCGCGATTCCGGCGCACCTGCTGCAATCCGAACTCTTCGGCTACGAGCGCGGCGCGTTCACCGGGGCGAACCAGCGCAAGATCGGGCGCGTCGAAGCGGCCAACGGTGGCACGCTCTTCCTCGACGAAATCGGCGATCTGCCGCTCGAAAGCCAGGCGAGTCTTTTGCGCTTCCTGCAAGAGCGCAAGGTGGAACGTCTCGGCGGCCACGGCTCAACGCCTGTGGACGTGCGCATCATCTCGGCGACCCACGTCGACATGCAGACGGCGATGATTGAAGGGCGCTTCCGCGCCGACTTGTACCACCGTCTTTGCGTGTTGCAGATCGACGAGCCGCCGCTGCGCTCGCGCGGCAAGGATATCGAGCTGCTCGCGAAGCACATGTTCGACCGCTTCAAGAAAGACGCCAACCGGCGTCTGCGCGGCTTCTCGCCGTGCGCTATTGCCGCGCTTCACAACTACGGATGGCCCGGGAACGTGCGCGAACTGATCAACCGAGTGCGGCGCGCGATCGTGATGTCGGAAGGGCGGCAGATTACCGCGCGCGACCTCGAACTGGGCGAATACGTCGAAGTCGCGCCGGTGTCGCTCGCGCAGGCGCGCGAAGCGGCCGAGCGGCAGGCGATCGAACTGGCGCTTTTGCGTCATCGTGGACGCCTCGGCGACGCGGCCCACGAACTCGGAATTTCACGCGTGACGCTGTATCGCCTGCTCACGTCGCATGGTTTGCGATCTGCGACGCTTGGCGTCGGAACGTCCGAGACGCAGTGCGCGCGCCCTGCTGCGTGACCTGCTTTCCTGCTAGCCATGACCTCGGAGCCTCAGGGTTATAGCCTGAGGCTTTTCCAGACAGTTAGACAAACGTTTGCGCGCGACCTCGCGTCTTAAGCATTGCTTAGGCGAGCGATCGGGTTTCGGGCGCCCGCGATTGCGGCTCGTCGCGCTGGATGCCCACGTGTTTGTCTAAAGTTAAGCGTCCGTTCAAAAGCATCATTCAACGTGCGGAGACGCACTCATGTCCGCCAGATCCTTGTTGCACAATGCGCCGTATGTAATCGGTTTCGCATTGGCACGGAAATCCTGGCTCCTTCGTCGATGCGCTAGCGAAAGAAGAAATCGTAGAGAGAATGCGTGGCTTGAACGGGGCAGGACTTGAAAGTGGCTTATCGACAAAACGATAAGGCATCCGAAAGGAATGCGGGGGTTGTTTCGCTTGCGCTGCAAACGACGGAGCGCGGGGCGATTACGAATGCGCAAGTGGCGATGTACCACACGGCGAGAAAATATCATGACAAGCTTCATCGCCCGATCGCGGGCTCCGCTGCGCCTGGGACTGGCGGGCGGCGGGACGGACGTGCCGCCTTACTCGGACCAGTTCGGCGGCCTTGCGCTCAACGTGACCATCGAAAAGTTCGCTTACGCGTCCATTGCCCCGCGTGACGACGCGCGAATAGAACTAGTCGCGGCCGACACCGACATATCCTGGCGCGGTCCTGTCGCGCCCGAACTGGCGACGCGTCCGGGCCTCGCATTGCACGTCGGCGTCTACAACCGCATCGTCAGGGACTTCAATGGCGGACATCCGCTTGCAGTCACCATCACGACGTGTTCCGAGGCGCCGCCGGGGTCGGGGCTCGGGTCCTCGTCCACTATCGTCGTCGCGCTCGTTCAGGCGTTCTGCGAACTGCTGTCGCTGCCGCTCGGCGAATACGACATCGCCCATCTCGCTCACGATATCGAACGCGTCGACCTCTGCCTTGCAGGCGGGAAGCAGGATCAGTACGCAGCGACTTTTGGCGGGCTGAACTTCATGGAGTTCTACGGCGACCGTGTGATCGTCAATCCGCTTCGCATCAAACAGGAAACCAAGGCGGAAATGGAGGCGTCGCTGGTGCTTTACTTCACCGGCGTCTCGCGCGAATCGGCGAACATCATCAAGGAACAAAGCGCCAACGTCGCCAATGGCGAGAGCGATCCGCTTGCCGCACTGCACGAAGTCAAGACCGAAGCGGTTCGCATGAAGGAAGCCGTGTTGCGCGGCGACTTTCACGCGTTCGCGCGTTCCATGGCCGACGCCTGGGAATCCAAGAAGCGCATGGCCCGAAACATCTCGAATCCCATGATCGACGAACTCTATAGAGTCGCGATCAATGCGGGGGCTAAAGCCGGGAAGGTATCGGGCGCGGGTGGCGGCGGCTTCATGATGTTCTTTGTCGATCCTATAGATCGGCCACGGGTCATGCGCACGCTAAGCGCCAGCAGCCAGCTCAATGGTCACGTGCTCAATTGCACGTTCACCGATATCGGCGCCCAATCGTGGAGAAAAAAGCTATGACGATGACTGTCCTGGGGGAGATCGACAAGACACTTTCGGTCTTGCAGGCGCTTCGGGCCGATAGCGGTCTGATCGAACGCGTGCAGCAGGTTGCGGAGCGCATCACCGTGGCGTTTCGCGCGGGCAACAAGGTTCTGCTTGCAGGAAACGGGGGAAGCGCAGCCGATGCGCAGCACATTGCGGGCGAATTCGTGAGCCGCTTTTGCTTCGACCGACCCGGACTGCCCGCGTTTGCGCTGACGGTCGACACGTCGGTCTTGACGGCCATCGGCAACGACTACGGCTATGAACGGCTCTTCGAGCGCCAGATACAGGCATCGGGCCGAGCAGGCGACGTGTTCTGGGGATATTCGACCTCGGGCCGCTCGCCCAACATCATTCGCGCGTTCGAAGCGGCTCGATCGGCGGGCATGTTCACGGTGGGCTTTACAGGCAACGGTGCCGGCGCCGCGCAAATGCGCGAACTCACGGACGTCTGTATCGACATTCCGTCGCCGTCGACGCCGCGAATCCAGGAAGCGCATCTGCTGTGCGGTCATATCATATGCGGCATCGTCGAAGAGAAGATCTTCGGATGAGCGACGTCCTGCCATGCCTCATTCTCGCGGGCGGGCTCGGTACGCGCTTGCGTCCGGTCCTCGGCGACGAGATGCCGAAGGCGTTGGCGTCGATTGGCGGGCGGCCGTTCCTGTCGTGGATGCTGCATCGGCTCGTGCAGCAAGGCGCGCCTGAGATCGTGCTCGCGATCGGACACGGCCAGCGACACATCAGGGACTTTGTCGCGTCGTCCCGTGACGGCATCGAAGTGTCGTTTGTCGAGGAGCATGAGCCGTTGGGCACCGGCGGCGCGATCGTGCACGCACTGCGCGCTCACGGTGCGCCCGACATGATCGTGATGAACGGCGATACGATTTCCAACCTCGATCTGCGCGGTCTGTCGGCCTTCCATCGGTCGACCAAGGCGGACCTGGTGATCGCGGCGACGACCGTGCCGGACGGTTCCCGCTACGGCACGCTTGCCTTCGATGCGCAGACCAGGCGCCTTCGCGCATTCCATGAAAAGCGTGAAGGACATGGCTTCATCAACGCCGGAACGTACACGCTAAGGGCAGCAAGTGTTCTAGCGTGCGAATTGCCCAAGCGATTTTCGTTCGAGCAGGATTTCCTGGCTAAACGGGTTGCTGCAATGGATATGCGGGTCTTTCCCGATGTGACGGAGTTCATCGACATCGGCATTCCGCAAGACTACGCGCGCGCGCAGACCGTCATTCCCCAAATGCTAGAGGCTTACGGTCGTGAAGCGTAAGGCGTTATTCCTCGATCGGGACGGCGTGATGAATGTCGACTTCGGCTATGTCCACCAGCCCGAGCGATGCGTGTTCATCGCAGGCATCTTCGATCTCGTTTGTCTGGCAAATGAAACTGGTTATGCGGTGATCGTGGTGACGAATCAGGCTGGCATCGGCCGTGGCTATTACTCGGAAGCGCAGTTCGCGTCTTTCATGCAGTGGATGAGCGATCGCTTTGTCAAAGAAGGCGCGACCATCGACAGGGTCTACCACTGTCCGCATCATCCAGACGCGGCGTTGGGCGCATACCGGAAATCCTGTTTGTGCAGAAAGCCCTCGCCAGGAATGTTCGACGCAGCGCGGCAAGATCTCGATCTGGATATGCCGGCTTCGATCCTGATCGGTGACAAACGATCGGATATGGAAGCGGGACGGCGTGCGGGAGTCGGCCATTGCTTTTTGTTCGGTTCAAAAGAGAAAAGTGAGGTGCCGAATGGCGCGCTGGCAATCGATGCCTTGCTGGAAGTTACCCCATTGTTGAAGGCTAAACCAGCCATTATTCAAGCTTGATGGGTGGCGAGATCACGTTTTGCATGAACGGCTTGCCGACCGCCTTGAGAAAGTAAGAATTGGAAGATCGCTCTGTAAGCGGGATCGACGTGACGGAAGGCGCGTAGCGTCCAACGAGTCTGAACGATGCAGGAGCCGCCTGCTCATAGAGCTCAAGATGATCGACGTTCTCCGGATGGCTAAGCGATACGGCCAGCGTTTGACCCGCGCGGCGCGCATCGATCTTCACGCAACTCGCGATACCCGTTTCGAGCGCGCTGCCCTCCTCATAGTCGTTCCAGGTAACGAGCTGAAGGAAGGGGATTTGCTGATGCGCGCTGTAGTGCTCGTTGAGAATGCGGAAGCCTTCGAGCCACGTCTTGCCGCAGTCTTGTGCAAGTACGTGCGGAGATGCGGCGGCCCACGGCGCCATCGAATCGTCGAAGCCCTTCCACACACCGCCGACCGCGATCTTCGTGGGCTGGCTCGTTGCGGTGTTGTAGAAGATGTCGAGGCCGGTGAGGCTGGCGGGATCGTCTTTCGCGCGTGCTTTGGATTGCGCCTCTACCCAGACGAAAGCGCCTTTGCTTGCGGGAAGATTAAGGCCATGTGCATGAATGTGGACCCAGAGAACGTCGGGACGCGCTGCCTGTATGCGAGCCCAATCCGCTTTGCCAACCGCTTCCATGCCGAATTCGAAGACGACCGGCCGGCCGTCATGACGCAGGTATTGGCGCGAAGGAAAATACTCGCGCGCCATGTAGTCGAGCTGGTGAAGAATGGTCTGGTTCAGGTCGCAGCCTTTGCAAGCGTTGAACTTGAACGTGCCGCTGTCCACCATCAGCGCAAAGCTCATCTTGGGGTTCGCGGCAAGCGCGGGCATCGACGCCTTCCAGGCGGTATCGACGAAATGCCCCTCGCCGTACCAGTCGACGATCACGCCGTCGACGCCGCGCGATGCCATATCGTCGAAGGTGCGCTGCGCCTGGCGCGGATCGTCGGAGCGATAGCCCACGTCGAGGCCGCGTGGGTTCGGCCCCCACCAGGGCAAGTAGTGCGCGAGTACCTTGGTCGTGCTTCCGGGGTAAAGCAACGTATGAACATCGACTTTGGACACGGATGTCGTGCCCGCCAGATTGCCGTTCGACGAGCCCTTGAAAAGCGGGCTTGCGGAAGTGTTGGGCGCATTGAGCGTCGAGACGAATTCGGCAGCGCCCGCATCGACTGTCAAGGCGGAAATCGAAAGCAGTACGGCAAGCGCAATGGGCTTAAGCATGTCTAAAAGAAGAGCCGATCAATTCAATGATGAGAGGATACGGTCTCTGAGTCCTTTAACCATGTTGGCTTGCCAACAGAATGCCGTTAAGCACTGTGGTCTCATGTTATGACATGTTTAATTCCCATCAGGCATCGCCGCTCAAGCCAGAGGCGTGCTTGTATCTCCTGCGAATAGTGGAGTCCATGCATGAGCCGAAACAGACCTTTCCTTGACGACGATCTTGGATGGAGCGACAAGGGATCGCGAGAAGGAATCAAGCTGTCCCCGCTTGACATGGTCGAGAACGTCTTCGACCACAAATGGATCTTCATAGGCGTCTTCTTTGCATGCGTCGTGCTCTCGGTGATGTACATCGCGCTCTCCACGCCGGTGTATTCCGCCGATGCGCTGATCCAGATCGAGGAAAGGAAGGCGAGCACGCTCGGCTCGCTTTCCGACGTGTCGAAAGCGCTTGATATTCAGGATTCGCCTGTCGTCGGAGAAATCGACATCGTTCGCTCCCGTACCGTGCTCGCGCAGGCGATGGACACGACCGTCGCGCAGGCCGAAGTCTCGGTCAAGAATCGCATGCCGCTCGTCGGCGCGTTCCTCGGCTCGATTCTTCCCAAGGAGCCCAGCGGCCTTGTCGCCCCTTTGATCGAAGAACCTTTATGGGCTTGGGGCGGAGAAGCGGTCGAGTTCAAGACGTTCAACGTGCCAGACGAACAGTTGGGAAAGAAGCTTGAACTCGACTACGCAGGTAATGACAAGTGGACCCTCAAGGACGCGGCCGGTAACGAAGTGCTGACCGGGACAGTCGGAACGCCGAGCGCCGCCGCGGGTTACACCGTGAACGTGCAGAAGATGATTGCGCGTCCCGGCACCGAGTTCACCGTGCAGCGCTTCTCGACTCAGGCACGGCTCGAACAGATCCAGAAAGTCTTCAATGTGGTGGAGACGAAGCGGCAATCGAACATCATCCAGCTCGCGTTCGAAGATGCGGACCCGGTGTTCGCGTCGCGCTTTGTCAACGCGGTCGCCGCCGCGTATCTGGAGTCGAACGCGAGGCGTCACGCGGCGGATTCAGAACGCAGCCTTGCATTCCTGAACGCGCAACTGCCGGTCGTCAAGGAGCGCGTGCAAAAGGCCGAGCAGGCGCTAAACGACTATCGCAACAAGGAAGGCACGATCGACGTGCAGGGCGAAGCAAAGATGCTGCTCGACGAATCGGCGCTGGTCGAGAAGTCGCGCCTCGAAGCCAAGCTGGTTTATCAGGATCTGGCACAGCGCTTCACCGGCGAGCAACCGCAACTCGTCGCGGCGGCCAACAAGTTCCGGCAGCTCGATCAAAAGTCGGCGGAACTGCAAGGCAAGATCGCGCGGCTTCCCGCGATGCAGCAACAATATTTGCGCCTCGCGCGCGATGTCGAAGTGAACAATCAGTTGTATGTCGGCCTCTTGAACAACGCGCAGCAGTTGCAGATCGCGCAAGCCGGTGCGATGGGCAATGCTGCGATCGTCGACAAGGCAGTGCCTCCGCAAAAGCCTGCGCGCCCCAAGCGAGTGATCGTCGTGCTGCTCGGCGCTGCGTTCGGCGCGGTCCTTGGCTTCCTCGCGACGCAACTCATTCCGCTTCTCTCGGGAAGTATCCGCGATCCCAAGCGGCTCGAGTCGATGGTGGGCATTCAGACGCTCGGCGTGCTGCCCATCTCGCCGCATCAGCTCGAAGCGAGCGTTTCGAACATTCCGCGCTTCATGGTGAGCAAGGAGCAATCGGACACGCCGCTCGTCGAGGCGATGGACGCACTCGCGCACTCGCTGCAATACAAGCTCGCATCGACGGCGGGCGCAAAGGTCGTGCTCGTGACGTCGGCCGTGCCGGGACAGGGCAAGTCCATGATCTCGGCGAATCTCGCTTATCTGTATGCGGAAAAGGGATTGAAAACGCTCTTGATCGACGCGGACATGCGCAAGTCGACGATCGAACGCTACATGCAGGTCAAGGGAAATCAGGGATTGGCGGGCGTGCTGCAAGGAACGATTGCACCGAGCAAAGCCATCACCGAGCCGTTCGAGAACCTGCACGCGCTGGCCGCGGGCAAGCATGTCAGACACATGCGCAAGCTCCTCGGCCCGGAGAAGATTTCCGCGCTCATCGATTCGATGCGCGAAGAGTACGACATGATCGTGATCGATTCGCCGCCGGTGCTTCCGGCCGCCGATGCCGCCGTGATATCGCGCTTCGCCGACGTAACGCTCTTCGTGGCGCGACAAGGCAAGGTGAGTTATTCGGAAGTGACCGAGTCCGTCTCGCGTCTCTCGAAGGTCGGCACGCAGGTGGACGGTCTGGTGTTCAACGGCTTCGAGCCATCGCCGCTGCGCTATGGCTACTACTCGGACGCGTACCGCTACCTCGACGGCGCTTAAGAAAGGCGCGGACAATCAGCACAATCGAAGGAACCGACAGGCGCACGTTTGCGCGGTCACGGAGAACCGGCGGCATGGATGCAATCAGCGAATCGTTGTTGAACGAGTCGGGGCCTCTGGACGAGACGACCCGGACGCGCGTCGTCTGGTTCCTGGGGCCACGGCCGGCAAGCTGGAACGGGGTGATGCGCTACAGCCTGGATTGCCTGGAGATGATGAAGACGTTCGACGACTTCACGGTCGAGTCCATCGACATCCCCGCAGAGCCGCGCTCGCTCAAGCGCTACTGGACGCATTTCGTGCTTTATCCGTTACGCGCGATGCTCGCAGCGCGTTCGGCAGACCTCATCGTGCTCTACCAGGAAGACATGGCGTACATGATCCCGTTCGTGCGACTCGCGCGCGGGAAGGTCTGCATCGTGATGCATCACGTCATCTTTCCGGACCGCACGCGCGGAATCGTCGAGACGCTCAAAGCACGCTACATGCGCATGCTGCAGCCGCTGATCGCCAAGGCCGATCTTGTCGTATCGACGACGGGCGTCACGGTAAGCGACGGCATCGAGGAACTTGGGATCAAGCCAGATCGCATCGAGCTCGTGCCTAACGCGTTCGACGAACGCATCGTTCCTGTCGATGCCGGCGTGCGTGAACGCGCCCGTGAGCACTTGCGTGAAAAGCTGGGCGTCGCGATCGGCGACGAAAGCGTGTTCCTCAATGTGGGCACCGACGAAACACGCAAGAACAACGCTGTCGTGTTTCGCGCGATGGCGGAACTCGGCCGCAAGGACGTGATGATGCTGCGCGTTGGCAAGGCGCAGAACGCCGCGAACCGCAAGGAGTGCGAGGACATCGCACGGAATGCTGGCATCAAGGCGCATTTCATCGAAGGGGCGAGCGATGAAGACCTCGCGTTCTGCTATCAGGCCGCAGACGTTTATGTATCGCCGACGCTGCACGAAGGTTTCGGGCGCACGGTGATCGAAGCGCAACTGGTAGGGCTTCCTGTGATCGCTTCCGATCTGCCCGTATACCGATTCACGATGGCCGACTCGTTCCTTGCCGTGAGCGAACCGACGCGGACCGCCGGCTGGCGCAGGGAGATCGAACGGATCTTGAAGGACGAACATTTGCGCCGCACGCTGGCGCAAAGCGGTAGGGCGAATGCCAGGCGCTTTTCGAGCGCGGCGGTCAGCGCCGATCTGCACCGCGCGCTGCGTCGTGCGACGCAGCGTCAGGTATAGCGGATCAAAGGACTCTGATGGCAGCACACCATTCGATGCGAGCGGCAAATTCAGGCGCGGCCGGCTACTCCGCCGCCGGTCTGATCTTTCCCGCGTTCTATGCGCTCGCGTTCGTGACCAACGCGGCGTTGCCGTCGCTCGGCCTTGCATCTTACAGCGCGACAGGAGCGCTCGCGCTTGCGGGTGTGGGTCTTGTCGCGCTGGTGATCGCGCGGCCGGTGTTTTCGGTGTCGCTGCTCTATCTCCTTGCCATCAGTCTCTCGGTGTTCGTCGCGGGCGTCGGCATCGAGAGCGGCGGCTTTCTCGTGGAGACCGGCGTCCAGGGCGAAGCAACGGGCGCCTTCAGCCGGCTTCTGTGGTTCTATCTGATCTTTGTGGCTTGCGCCCTGGTCGGCTTCAACTATCTGTATCGCGAGGGTCGCGTGCGTGGGCCGGTCGTGCCGCGCATGACGGTCGAGCAAGGCAGCATCGCGCTAGGGCTCGCGCTTGGCGCGGCCGTGATCGCAACGGGCGTCATCGCCGGCGCGACGGAAGGCTTCGCGCTGCTCAAGGGCGTCAACCGCTTTGCGCTACGCAACGATAGCGCGAGTGCCGGGCCGCTCTTCAACCTGTTCCTGAACAATCAGTTGTTCGTCGCCGTGCTGCTCGGCACGTTCTGTTCGGCGCCGACGCGCTTGGTCAGATGGACCGCGATCCTCATGATCGTCGCCGACGTCGGACTTCTGGTGCTGCATGGCGAGCAGTTTATGTCGGTGCTCGGCGTGGGCCTCGCGGTGCTCGTGCCGTTCATTGCCATCGAAGCCGCGAACGGCGAGCGCGTGGTCCGCTATCTCGGCGTCGGCGCGGCGATTGCGCTCGCGCTTGGCTGCGCATCGGTGTTCTATGCATACAAGGGACAAGGGCTCGACCTGTCGGATACGGTCATGTCGCGCGTCTTGCTGCAAGGCCAGGTCTGGTACGTCGTCGATAACGACGCGGGCCTCTTCGATGCACCAGCTGGCGGCGCGGCCGCATTTTCGCGTGTGCTGAGTTCCCTTGCATCGCCCGCAGCGCCGACGTTCTTCAACGACGGCGCCGTCAGCGGTTTGCGCGACGTGATGCTCGCCTACGGAACCCCCGACGTTCTGCGCGCCTATGTTCGCGACGACGTGACCTTCACGATGGGCCAGATGGCGGTGCCCGTCTACTGGTTCGGCTTCGCGGGCGCGGCGCTCTTCATTGCATTGACCGGCGTCGTGTATGGCGCGCTTGCGGCCGCGCAGATCGTCGTGACGCAGCGTGGCGGGGTCGTGATGCTGTGGCTCGTGACGAAGATCGTCTCGTATGTGGGCTTCGGTTTGCAGCAGGGCGAGTACTGGAATCTGTTCGGCTTGCGCACGCTCGGATACGTGCTGATCGCGCTCGCCTGGTGGTATTGCGTCGATGCCCGCGCGGCCGGGTTCCATCGCCGCATACGGGGATAACGTGAACTCACTCGTGCAACTCCTTTTTTCGTCGTTCTCGGGCGTGGTCTGCGAGAAGATCGTCGGCGCGCTCGCGGCGATCGCAAGCAACCATCTGTTCGCGAACATCTATGGAGCGCAGCTCTTCGGCGAGCTTCAGTTTGCGCTCTCGCTCGCATACGTGGTCGGCAGCGTGGCACTGATCTTCGGTTCTCCGACTATCGCACCGATCCTCGGCAAGCATCGCCGCCTGCGGCACATCGTCTTCTATCGCACGTTCCGTTTACGCCTGACGCTGACCGTCGCGGTGATGATCCTGTTCATGGCAGCGGTAGCCATCGCGATGCCTTCGTCGAGCGCAACGGCCCTCACGCTCATCGCGGCGCTGGTGCTGATCGTCGAACCGCTCGCGCTCGGTTCGCTGATGGCTTATGCGGAAACCAAGCCGTGGGTCATCACGCGGGCGAAGGCGTACGCGAGCGGCGTGCGCGTGCTGTGGCTGCTCGGCGCGGCGCATGCGTCGGTCGGCGCCGTCGTTGCTTCGTTCGCGTGGCCGCTCGAAGCGTGCGTCGCAGCGGTCGCGCCGTTCAGCCGCTATCGGTCGCTTGCGTTCCGCACGCCGAAGTCTCTTCTCGGCGATGCCGTCGTTACGCGAACGCTGGTCTTGCGCGGGCTAAAGATCTGGCCCGCGATAGCGGCGAGCGTCGTCGTGCTGCGCATGGATCGCTTGTTGCTCGGCGTGATGATGTCCAAGGCCGATCTCGGCATCTATGCGGCGGCGGCATCGCTCGTCGAGCAGTGGAATTCGGTCGGTACGACGCTCGCGCTCGCGCTCGCTCCGACGATGGTCTATGCCGCGCGCAACGAACGGCAACTCGTCGCGAGGGCGAGCAAGCTCGCGCTCTATCTCGCCGCGGTGGGTGCGGTCGCGTGGATCGGCAGCATCTTCGTCGGGGAACGCGTGTTCCTGCTCATCTACGGACCGGCCTTCGAAGCGGGCGTGCCGGTCATGATCTATGCGACCGCATGCGCGATCGCCACGTTCGCCGACGCGGGACTCAGCACCTGGCTCGTTGCCGCGCGCCGCTACCGTCTCGTGATGATCAAGCAGGCGATGACCGTCGCGGCCATCGCGGCGGCACCGGTGCTCATGCCGCGCTCGCTCATGATGTACGCGCCCGCGACAGGCACCGCGGTGTCGCTCGTGGTGTTCTGGGCGATCACCTTCGGCTTCGCACTTCACCGCACGGAGCGCGCATGAAGATCTGCCTCAGTGCCAATCGCTTTCCTCCCAATGTCGTGGGCGGCGCCGAAGTGATGGTCCATGCGCTCGCGCTGCAACTGAGCGCGCGCGGACACGAAGTCAGCGTGCTCACCTTATCCGACACGCGAGCGGGCAGCCGCGCGGTCGTGGACGGCATCGACGTGCATCTGCTTCCGAACGTGAACGTCTACAACCAGTTTGCCCATACCGAACGCGGCTTTCTCAAGAAGACACTGTTCGGCGTGATCGACCTGTTCAATCCGCTCGTGCTTGTGATGGCGGTGCGCAAGCTGAAGCAACTGGACGCCGACGTGCTCTGCACGAATACGCTAAAGGGACTTGGCCCGGCAATGTGGATTGCGGCGTGGTTGCGTCGTATTCCCGTCGTGCACATCAATCACGATTACTGGCTCGTCTGCCCGCGCTCGACGATGTTCAAGAACGGGCACTCGTGTTCGACGCCGTGCGGCCAGTGCCGCAGCTTCGCGCGACCGAAGGCGTGGCTGTCGCGATTGGTGAGTCATTCCGTCAGCGTGAGCCGCTTCGTGGAAGAGCGTCATCGCGAACTCGGCTTCTTTGCGCGAAGCGAGCGCAGCGTGGTTCACAACGCGCCCGCAAGGATCTCGTTCATGCAAAGGCTTCCGGGTGCGCCGGGCACGCCGTTTCGCATCGGCTTCATTGGACGCATCGACGAAACCAAGGGCATCGCGCCGTTGCTGGAGAGCGTCAAGCGCGCGAACGTTCAGGATGCCGAACTGCACATCGCCGGCAGGGACAAGGGAGGCGTCCTGCCCGATTTGCTTCGCCAGTACCCTGGCCTCACGGTCAAGCACCACGGGTTCATGGACCGAGAGGCATTCTATGGAATCGTCGACCTCGTCGTCGTCACATCGATGTGGGACGAGCCTTTCGGCATCGTCGCGATAGAGCCGTGGGAGTTCGGCAAGCCATCGATTGCGTTCGCTTCGGGCGGCTTGCCCGAGGTTTACGAGGGCATGCCGGAACTCGTCGTGCCGAAAGGCGATACCGGTGCGCTCGGCGCACTCATCCAACGCATGGCGACGGATCGCGCGTTCTATGCGGACATGGCCTCGCGTTGCCATGCGCAACGCGAGCGCTTCGTGCCGCCAAAGCAGGCGGTCGAGCTGGAAAGGGTACTGATGTCGGCCGTGACGGCACGTTCCAGAACGGCACGCTCGCGACGGGCGATCGATCGCAAAGTCGAGGCCGATGTGTCCGACAAATAACAAGCGGTGTAAAGAACAAGCACGGGGTTGCTCATGAGAAAGCGGGTATTGATGGTGATGACGCGGGACATCCCTCCCGAGGCCACGAACGGGCGCGAGCGAACACTGCGCTTCATCCGGGATGCGATCGGAAGCGAAGTGGAACTGCGCGAGTTCACGATCCGCTCGCTGTTTGAATCGGGCGGCTCAGCCGCAAAGATGGCGGCGTTGATCAGGCTGATGCGGGGTATCGTGACAGGCGCACCGTGTGCGCTTCAGGTCGCGATGTTCGCGGATCGCCGCAAGGAGCGCAAACTCGCTGCGATGATCGCCGAGTTCAAGCCCGACGTGGTCTATCTCGACGGCGTCCGGCTCGTCGACTATGCGTCGGGCATTCGCGTGCTGATCGGGCGAAGGCCGATCATCTTCGACTTCGACGATCTGATGTCGCGCCGTGCCGCGATGCTTTACGATGCGCGCTTGCCGGTCTCTCCCGGCTATCTGACGAAGTCGATTCCGGGACCGCTCGTCAGGCTTGCCAACGCGAGTTTCATCCGCCAGGCGTTCCTGCGATACGAGCGATATTGCCTGCAAGGACACGAGCGTCAGGCGGTCGAAGCGGCGCATGCGGTCACGCTGGTTTCGTCGGATGACGCGCAAGCCCTAGGAGCGCTGCTCGATTCGCGGACGGCGATGCGCAAGGTCCATGTGATCGCGCCACCGATGACATCGACGAGACCTTTGGCGCGTCCTGCCGATCTGCTTCGATTCGTGTTCATCGGTTCGGATACCCAGTTGCAGAACCGGCTTTCCATCGACTATCTGCTTGGACTATGGAAGCGCCTCGCGCCGCGCACGCCGCTCGTCGTCTATGGGCGCATGGTGCGTGAGTACGATGCCGTGCCGAACGTTCGTTTCGCGGGCTTCGCGCCTTCGCACGACGATGTGTACACCTCCGGTTCCATCGCGATGTGCCCGGCATTCCTCGGCGGCGGCATCAAGTCGAAGGTGCTCGAAGCGATCTCGCATGGGTGTCCGCCGGTAGGCAACGCGACCGCGTACGAAGGTCTCGGCTTTCAAGACGCCTCGCTCGCGATGAGCGAGGCGGACCTCGAACGCTTCGTCACCGACCCGTCGAGCCATCTCGACGCCGTGCTCGATGCAGCCGCCGAGTTCGCTGCCTATTGCGAGGCCCACTACAGCGTGACCGCGTTTTCCACGCGCTGGCGCAATCTTCTTGCGCTGTCGCCCGCCATTCAGATGCAGCCCGCAGCACCGCCGATGCCTGCGCATCAGCCATTACATTTGTAATGTGCGCGCGATAACAATCGAGTGTGCGACGGCTCGCGGACAATGTCGGCTCACACTCGACGCGATCGAGGGCACGAGGGAACAATAATGAAACCAATAGTCTTCGGGGGCCGGTTCGGGTGGTTGCATGAAGGACGCGGCGATCGCGGCGTGATCCTGTGCAACACGCTCGGCCACGAGTCCGTGTGGACGCGTAACGGCATGCGTCACATGGCGGAAGAACTTGCGGCGCGCGGCATCTGGGCGTTGCGCTTCGACTATATCGGCACCGGAGACTCGGCGGGCGCCGACGGAACGGCGGACCAGTTCGAGTCCGCCGTGTTCGACATCGAGACCGCCATCGAATGGTTCAGGCAGGAGACGGGCGTCGCGCATGTCACGCTATGCGGCCTGCGGGTTGGCGCAGCGCTCGTGCTGAGTGCGGCGCGGCACCGTCCCGTCGACGACATCGTGCTGCTCGCGCCCGTGATCAGCGGCCGCGCCTACCTGCGCGAACTGACGATGGTCCGCAAGACGTGGTTCGATCAGCTGCCGGCGCCGGTGCAGGCCGTGCAGCCCGCGAGCGGACCGCTCAACGTACTCGGTCAGATCTACAGCGACGAACTCAAGCTGTCGCTTGAAACATTCGATGCCGCCGCGATAATGCATGGCACCACATGCAAGCCGGCCGCACGTGTGCTGATCGCTCACGTAAGGGCGGCCGCGAGCGAATCGTTGCGCTCGGCGCTGATCGCACACGACGTGAGCGTCGAGTATCTTTCCTTCGACGAATTCACGGCCTTCGCTCAGGAGAGCGTGCTCTCCGAACTGCCGGCGAAGACGTTTGCGAGTGTCATCGAATGGATCGCGCCGGGTCGCGCGCGCAGTGCGCAGGTGTCGCCCGGGTCCGCGTCATGGTCCGGCGATCTGATGATCGAAACACCCGAAGCGGTGGACCGGCCGGTGCTTATCGGAGAGCGTCAGTTGTTCGGCATTCTTTGCGAGCCGCGCACCGTGCTCGCGCGTAACTCGGTGCTGCTCATTGCGAATACGTCCGCGAGTGCGCATGTCGGCGACAGCAGGCTTTCGGTGCGTATCGCGCGTGAGCTGGCGCGGCGCGGCATTGCATCGCTGCGTTATGACGCACGCGGTCGCGGCGACAGTCCGGCGGAAGAGGGCGACGTGAAGCCGGGCAAGCCGTTCACGCACATCTATGCGCCCTGCGCCACGGAAGACACGGCCGATGCAGCGCGCTGGCTCGCGGCCAAGGGCTTTCGCAACATCGTGTCGTTCGGCATCTGCTCGGGCGCGTATCACGCACTGCGCGCCGCGATTGTCGAACCTGCTTTGACGGGCGTCGTCACGGTCAACATTCCCACGTTCACCATGCCGCAGCCGCCTTCGCCCGATCGCCCGCGCGATGCCGCGCGAAATTCGCTGGCCGGCTATGCGATCTCTGTGTTCGAACCGGCGAAGTGGAAGCGCGTGTTCCGGGGCGAACGGCGCATCATGCCCATCGTGAAGTTCATCGCGAGCAATCTGACGACACGCGTGCGTACGCGCGTCGTCGATGCGCTCGGACTCGACCGGCGTCAGTTTGCATCGTCGAAAGAAGTGCCGGCCGAGCCGGGCGCGATGTTGCATGCGCTCAATGAGAAAGGCGTTCGCACGGTGCTGGTCTATGGCATCTTCGATAGCAGCATGGACATACTGGCCGCGCATTTCGGCAAGCATGGCAGGCGTCTTTCGCGCTATGAATCGGTGCGTGTCGCTGTCTTCGACGATATTGATCACGCGCTCTTCGCTGCGGCGAGTTCGGCGAAGGTCATCGCTTTGTGCGATACGCTGCTAAAGGAAATGAGCGTGACGTCGAAGGACGCGCCGGTGCCGGACGGAACGCCTGCCATTTCCTAGGCGCGAAAGCCAGTCGGGTGAGTGCTATTGGCTTGCCCGATAGACAGCGGAGCGCCGTGCATTGAGCGCGCGCACTTCGCCATCGGGCGTCGATGCATGGAACGATGCCGAAGTCTTGTTGCGAGCGATCAACGGAATGCGGCGCGTCGCGCCAGGACTAAGATGAAACCAGTCCACGGCCGCATGGAAGTTCGGGTCGACGACGTGCACCCAGCGCGCAAGCCGCGTCGCTGCGACGACGAGTTGCCAGCCCGCCCCAGCTTTCTCCACTTCGACAGTGAGCCCGAGTTCGTGCCGGTCGCTCGCCGACATGTCGGGGAAATGAAACGCTTCCGAGATCGCTTCGCCGCTCACCGCGTCGCGCAGCGTAACGACGGTTGCTTCGTGCGCGCGCGGACCGAAGCGATACGCGTAAGTGAAGTCGAAGAAGTGACCAAGCAAAGGGGTCGCTTTGAGCCGCGTGACGCTACGCGCTTTAAGCACGACATCGCGCGATGCGCCGGCGACCTTCGTCGCACCATCGCGCAGGCACGCGAGCTCGATTCGCGCGTGCACATCGCGCGCGCTTTCGTTGATCAGATGCAGGTCGAGGCCGTCGAGCCCTTCATCGGTGATGACGACCTGGATCGGCTGCAACACGCCGGCGAGGCCGTGCAGTGCGCTCTTGGGAACGCCGAGCGCATCGATGATGCCCCAGCCCGCACCCGCGCGCAGATCCTGCAACTGCCAGACGATGCCGCCCGCACACGACGATCCGGCCCGACGCCATTCGGAGAACACCGCGCTCATCACATCCGCGACCACGGCGCGCGACAGTTCCAGATAGCGTTCGGGATCTTCATAGCGCAGGCGCGCGGTATCGACGTGATAGAGCGAGCGCATGTAGTGCTCGCGCACGTCGTCGAAGTCCCACGGCGCGCCCGGATCGCGCGGCACCGCCTGCTTCCAGCGCGGTTCGTGCGGCCGCGAAGCGTCCGGGATCGAAGCGAGCGCGACATCGTCGGGCACATTGGCGAAGCCCAGGCACTCCGACGCAAAGCGCACTTGCGCGCGACGCGCGTCGTCGAGCGGACGTTGATAGGCGCCGACCCCATAGTAATGCGTGACGCCCGACCGGGTTGCAAACGGAGGCACGTGGATGTCGGCTTCCGCGCTGCACGGCGAGTTGCGGACATACGGCACGTCCGGACGTGCCGCCGCGACGATCGAAGGCAAGTGCTCGGTGAAGAGCCGCTGACTTCCCTGCGCGTGGGAGAGCCCGAACATGGCGGCTTGCTGGTCGGCTTCGCTGCCGCCACATAGCACCGCGAGCGAAGCGAAGCGGCGCGTGCGCGAAAGAAACTGCCGCGCTTCGCGCTCCACGGTCGCGCGGAAGGCGTCGTCGTCCGGATAGTCGAAGTTCGCAAAGGCGAAGTCCTGCCAGACGAGCACGCCGGTTTCGTCGGCGAATTCGTAGAACGTGTCCGACTCGTAGAGCATCGTTCCGCCCACGCGGATGATGTTCATCCCCGCTGCACGCAACGCGTCGAATGTCGGCTTCATTGTTTCGCGCAAAGCATTCAGCGACACGAGGTCAGCGGATGTCCAGCATGCGCCGCGCGCAAAGACGGGCACGCCGTTCACGACGATCTGAAACCCATCGTTCGACGGGCCGCGATCGATCGCGATCTGCCTGAAGCCGACCCTCACGAGCGCAATTTCACCGAGGTCTTCGGATTGCATGCTTATCGCGTGCAGCGTCGGTTCGCCATGCGTATGCGGCCACCACAGTCGCACGTTCGGCACGCACACGCTGCCCGTCAGTGTGCGTGAATCGCTCCAGCGAAGATCGGCAGAAGCTTCCGCGCAATGCAGGCGGACCGCGTGCGCATCTTGCGGATGATGAAAGCGCACGGTCACGTCCGCTATTCCGTCCGCCCCGTCTAAGCGCGTGGCAATGTCGACACGATCGATCGAATCGCGCGTATCGCCGATGAGTTGCACCGAACGCCACGGGCCGGCCGCCTGAATCGGCGGACACCATCCGGGCATGTGGCCGAGCAGCGTCGTGCGCACGTTGCGCAAGGTCGCGGGCTGCGCAAGGCGGGGGCGCCAACGGGCACGCGGGCGCCTTGACGCGAGCGCGGCGCTTAGTGACCTGAAGCAGAGATGAAGCGTTGCTTCGCCATCGACGTGAATATCGACGTCATGCTCGATGAACATTGAATCCGTATCGAGGAGCTTGCGGTTGTCGAGCCAGACTTCGCAGATTGTCGCGAGACCGTTCAGGCGCAGCGTCCGGGCACCATCGGCCGTGAAGCGCACGCGATACCAGTGGTCGCTGAACGCGAACGCGTGCTCCGCGTTTTCGTCGAGCCGCCCGGCTGCACGCAGCGCGGACGCCACCGTTCCCGGTACGGGCGCGTCGATCCATCCGCTGACAGAATCGAGTTCGGCGGGGGACACGAACGCACCGGCCGCAGTCGTGACGCACTGCCATCCGGCGTCGAGCTCGCGCGGCCTGCCGTTCACGAGAAGAGCGCGGCCAAGGGCGTCATCACGCGTTCGTATGACGCTTCGAGACCGTCGAGGCAATCGTCGCAGAAGTCGGGACGCGCCCGCATGCGCGCCCGTGCGAGGCGGAACTGCATCACCATCGATTCGCTCGCGATGTGCTGCGCATCTTTCGCAAGGCTATCGGGAATATCGAAGCCGCGTTCGCGCAGCCAGCCAAGATACGTCGACAGCAATTCGAAGTTCGCGCCCAACTGGCGCATCACGTTGAACGAATACAGATGAAAGTACGAGACGTCGCGGTTCAGCACCGCGTGCACGTGCTCCTTGAAGGCGGCGCGCCACTCGCCGATTGGATTGCTGTTCGGACGCCGTGAGAGATGCATCGCGAGGAGGCTCGCCGAAGCGTCGGCGAGCGACGCATCGCTTAACGCAGGCCGGTTGCGCTTGACGAACTCGGCATAGGGAAAGAGCACATGCGGATTGCCGGCGAGTTCGGAAGCAAGACGAAACAGATAGTCGTAGTCCTCACCGCTTAGCGTGAAATAGCCGGCATTGTGGAAGTATTCCATCTGCCGCGCGCCGGTATCGATGCGCTTGATCCCGATCGTGGTCTTCGAATGCGTCTGCCGATAGCTCGTCGCGCGCGTATCGGGAAGATAGAACGCGTCCACCTCGACGATCACGACATGCCCACGGCGCGTCTGTTCTTGTACCTGGCGTTCGAGCGTGTCGTAGATCGCCAGCTCCTGAGCCTGCACGCCATAGAGCGTCGCGAGATCGTCGAGCAAGAACTTCGGGAACGTGAACTGATCGCCTTCGAACGCCTGCAGCACGGTAAAGCCGAGCGCCGCGCGCGGATCGAGACCGAAGTCGTGCAGCAACTCGATCCACAGATCGACGTAGCAATTGGTCTCGAGCCAGACGCGTTCGCCCTGATGCAACGCGTGGCGATCCGCTTCGCGAGCCAGCGCGCGCGGGGCGGCCTCGAACGCCGGAACCGCGACGGGTTCGATCGATTCGACCGACGCTACCGGCGCGACCGCGGCGCCCTGCGCGCCCACGGCTTCAGCGGGCGAGGGCGTGTTCATGCGGGCGTTCCGAGGCTGGCGAGTCCCTCGGCGATCATCGGCGCGGCGTCGCCCCAGAGGAGCGCGCGCACCGGTGCGGGCCACTGCGCGACATCGAGGCCATGATGGCGGAACAGCGCTAGCGTGGTGCGCTCCATGCCGAAGCCGACGCATGCGGTGTGAGCGAGTTGGTCGTCCGCCTGCTTGATCTTCCAGATCTCGCCGAAGTGTTCCATGTGATAGTTGAACGAGAGGCAGGCGGTCGGCTTGTCCGGTGTCGCGACGGGCACGAGCAGTTCGAACTTGAGTTGTTGCTCGCGCTGGCTGTCGGCGACGATCTTGCCGCCGCGTCCAAAGAACGGATCATTGGCGAGATCGATCTCGAACGGCAATTGCAGCAGTCGCACGAGCATCGAGCCGCGCTCGATCCACTTCTGGCGGAACGCCATCACCTGTTGCGGGCTGCCGACGCGGATGTACTCGCGCATGCGGAACATCTGCATGCGGCTCGGATCGATCGAGGGTTCATGGCGGAAGCAGTACGCGAACACGTCGACGATGGCGCCCGCTTCGGCGAGCTTGCCGCGCCGCGCGATCAGCGGATACACCGGATAGCAGGCGGCCGGCGTGAGCACGAGGCGAGTCGGCTTTTGCTGGTCCATCCATTCGTCGGAGCGTTCCTCGTCGCCGACGGCGATCGTTCTGTCGAGCGCTTCGAGCAGGCGATGATGACCGCGGTCGTTGCCCTGGAACGCATGAATGCTGCCCGCGAGATTCGGGAAGCTCTTCAGGTATTCGCTGTCCTCGAAGTCGTGACGGCGCATCGCGGGCGGAAAGCGCAGCACTTCCGCCTGCTGGTCCGCGCCGAGCAGCGTGATGACCTTGTTCAGTCGCTCGACGACATCTTCGAACACTTCGCTGCGTCCATAGAGACCGTTCTCCCCTGTCTCGATCAGGATGCCGGCTTCGACGAGGCGCGAGCGCAGCGTCGGGTCCGATCCGGTATAGGGCTGCTGCGGGTGTGCGCTTTCTTCGGCCACGGCGAGCGCGGCCTGTTCATTCGGCATGTTCATTTTTAGTTTGTCCCCGTGACGGCGTGCCGCTGCGCGAGCAGCAGATTGGCCGTGTTCAACTCGATGCGGTCGTTGCTTATCATCAGTGGCGCGGAAAGAAGATCGCGAAGATGCCGCCCCACGCTGAATTCGGTGTCGTTCTTGTAGCCGGCCATGCCGCAGATCATCAGCGCTTCCTGCACGACCTGGATCGCAGTCGTCGAAATGGCGAGCTTGAGCATGTTGAGGTCGGACGCCAGTCCGATCGATGCGCCGAGCGGCGTGTCGACCTGGTCGCTTTCTTTAGCCTCCCTCGCGGTGCGCTCGACGTCTGCTTCGGAGACCGCGTCGAGCGCCGCTTTCAGACGCGCCTGCATCATGCGCTGGAGCGTGACCGCCTGCGCGAGCCGCGACGCGGAAGGCGGCAGTGCACCCGGCTTGCCGCGCGCCTGATTGCGAAAGAAGTGATGCGCGCGATTGACCGCGTCCGCCGCGACGCCGATCCATACGGCAGCCCACAGCGTATGCGAGACGGGCAGCATGCTTTCGTCGGCGATCTTCGAAAACGGCGCCGGCAGGATTTGCTCGGCGGTGCCGCGTGCCGTCAGCCGATGTCCTTCGCTGCACGTGCCGCGCATGCCGAGCGTGTCCCACGTGCCGCGCGGTTCGAGCTCGAACGTATCGCGCGGCGCGACGATCAGGACCTGGTCCGACGGCGGCGCGTCCGGATGACGGCGCGCGGTCACGAGAATGCAGTCGGCATAGGCGCCATACGAGATCGTGGGCGCGAGCTTTTCGATCGAGAATGCATCGTCGACGAGATCGACCGCGCAGGCGCTCGTGCGCATGTTGCCGCCGATCGTTTCCTCCGACGTCGCCGATGCAAGCAGCAACTGCTCGTCGACCATGCGCGCGAGCAGATCGCGCTGCCATGCGACCTGCGCGCCGTGATCGACGATGCACGCGACCTGACTCTGGTGCATCGCGTAGATCATCGCCGTCGAGGCGCAAGCTTGCGCCAGCGCTTCGCACAGACGCGCGACGCCATCGAGTGCGAGTCCGTCGCCGCCGAATGCGCGCGGGATCATCGCGGAGAGCAAGCGCTCGTTGCGCATCGCGTCGAACGCTTCGCGCGGGAAGCGCGCTTCGCGGTCGACGGCATCGGCATGAACGGCCGATATCGCGGCGACCCGGCGCACAGCTTCGAGCAACGCGGCTTCGTCGCGCGGCGCTTGCCCGCCGTTGCCGTAGATCAGGGCCGGCATCGACTCTGCGTTGCCCAATGCCTCGGTGCTGGCATTCATGCTGCCGCCTGCGAGCGACGCAGTTCGGTGATCGCTGCGGCCAGCGCGTCGATGCTCGAGAACAGGCGGCGCGTGAGCATGCGGTCCGGAATCTCGATCCCGAACTCGTCTTCGATCGCGAGCATCACATGCACCGTGGCGAGCGACGATAGTCCCGCAGCATAGAGATCGTCGCTGTCGCCAAGCGAATCCACCGGGACGTCGAGTCGGGCAGATTCGGACAGGATGCGGCGCAGTTCAGTTTTCATTTTGCTTCCCCGTGAGGCCCTACCGAGAGAATCGGTTCTGTGATGTCCCGAGTGTTCGCCTGAAGGCCGCGCGCAAGGTCATGCGCGCGCTTGCCCGAAGCCTTCGACCGGTCTCGGGATTGTCCGGCTGTCGGGACATCGCACTCGGGCGCGTGACATCTCTCGTTGGGCGACGAGCGATGCCGTTTGTATGATCGTATTTAACGAATTAGCCGGGATGCGCGTCCGTGCGATGGCGCACGAAATTCCGGCAGTCGACGCACGAAGCAACACATGTCGATGAAGCCAGGGCTTTGATATGAGCCTTTGTGTACGATGCGATGCGCGCTTCGCTGCAATGATCTGTTCGATGCGCACGTTCTGCCGTGCGCCGGCGCTCGCATGCGGACGCGTTCTGTAACCTGTCGCACTCGTTTGTTAAGGACAATAAACTTTGGTTCTCTTCGCGCTCTTCGTCATTTACGTCGCGCTCTTCGTGCTTTGGCGCGGACATCGCCTGCCGGTGCTGATCGCGGGCGGGGTGGTGTTCTGGCTACTCGGCAGCTGGCTCGCCGGGCCGCTCGTGCGGCTCGCGCAGACCGGCCACGACACGACCGTCGAGCCCACGTTCAAGCCGCGCATGGCGTTGATCGTGCTCGGCGGCGGCACAACCTTCGACGCCAGCAATCGCCTCGTGCCGCGAGGCGATACCGGCGCGCGCATCGAAGCGGCGGCGCGGCTTTACAAGCAATGTCGGCAAGTCGAAACAGTATGTAGGGTGATCGTAAGTGGTGGCGACCCACAGCATCACGGACGCACCGAAGCCGAGGTGTACACGCCGTATCTGCTCAAGGCCGGAATCGAATCTTCCGATCTTCTGATCGAAGATCGCAGCATGAACACTTACGAGAACGCTCGCAATGTGGATCGGTTGCTGCGGCAGGATCGTTATGACTCGATGGTGCTGATCACGTCATCCTTGCACATGCGGCGCGCGCTGCTCTCGTTCGAAGCGTTCGGTCTGCACCCGCAACCGTATGTCGCGAGCGTGCGCAATCCGTATTCGTGGTGGGTGCCGCATCCCGAAGGGTGGATCGACTCCGACAGTGCGCTCCATGAGATCGCCGCGGTCATACGCTTTCGGATCTGGCAGTGGCTCGGACTCTACTGATGTCACGCGGGCGTTGGTGAGCGTGCAAACGGCCACGCCGGCGTTTGTGCTATTAATCAAGGACTGCCCCGACGAAATCGACGACGCAGGCCTTAAGCGGGAAGACAGGAGTGCCGCCGCGTGAACCACGTCATCATCGCTCTGATCGTCTTTGTCTGCGTATCGGCCAGCGTGCTGCTCGGCCTCTATTTGCGCGACCATTTGCCGGCGCATCACCTGAGCGACGAATCGAGCGGCGCGATCAAGCTCGGCATCGGGCTCGTTGCAACGATCGCCGCGCTGGTGCTCGGCCTGCTGATTTCGTCGGCGAAGGGCTCGTTCGATACCGTCGAAAACGATCTCATCCACAATGCGGCGAGCATGGTGCGGCTCGACAGCGTCCTCGCGCAGTACGGGTCGCAGACCGAACCGCTGCGTACCACGTTGCGGAACAACTACGCCTCATGGATCGAACTGCTCGATTCGTCGGGTGGTACGCGCTCGGCGCGTCTCGACAATCCGGAAGTCATCGGACGCATGGTGGAGTTTCAACGGAGCGTTGCCGCGCTCGTTCCCGCGAGCGACGTGGAGCGCGACCTGCAGGCGCGCGCGCTGCGTATCACGGACGACGTCTTTGCCGCGCGATCGCTTGCGCTATTGCAACGCGAAGGCACGCTGCCGAAGCCGCTCCTCGTCGTATTGGTCTGCTGGCTTGCGATCATCTTCGGGACGTTCGGACTGCTCGCGCCGCGCAACGGCACGATCATCGCAGCGTATCTGCTGTGCGCGCTCTCGGCTTCCGGCGCGATCTTCCTGATCCTCGAAATGGACACGCCGCTCGATGGCATCGTCAGGGTGTCGATGGGTCCGATGAGGGAGGCGCTTGCCCGGCTCGGTCATTGACTAAGCCCAAGCCGCGACACCTGCGCCGCGTCAGGTCCCGAACCTGAGGCGATACTCTTGCGGCGTCACTTCCAGCGCGCGCAGGAAGCTGCGACGCATCGTCTCTTCCGACCCGAAGCCGCATCGCTGCGAAATGCGCTTGATCGGCAAGCGCGTTTCCAGCAACAGGCTACGCGCGGCCTCGACCCGCAGGCGTTCGATCGCACGCGCGGGCGGCATGCCGGTGGCGCGCGCGAAATGTCGGCTGAAACTTCGCTCGCTCATGCCGGCTTTGTCCGCGGGAACCGGAACCGACAGATCGTCCGCGAGGTGCTGGCTGATCCAGCCTTGCAGCGCCCCGAACTTGTCCTCCGCGATTTGAAGCGAGAGGGCGGAGCTGAATTGCGCCTGGCCGCCGGGACGCTTGAGGAACACGACGAGATAGCGGGCCACCGCCAGCGCAACGGTATGTCCTAAGTCCTTTTCGACGAGGGCGAGCGCCAGATCGACGCCGGCCGTCACGCCTGCCGATGTCCAGACCGGTTCGTCGTGAACGAAGATCGGTTCACGCTCCACGTTCAGCGCGGGGAAACGCCGCTCCAGCTCCGCGCAGTATTGCCAGTGCGTGGCGACGCGCCGCCCGTCGAGCAGCCCCGTGGCGGCGAGCAGGAACGCCCCCGTGCAGATTGCAGCGACGCGGCGTGCGTCGCCCGCTCGCGCGCGCACCCAGTCGACGAGGCGGGGGTCCATGGCCGCGAGATCGACGCCCTCGCCGCCGGCGACGATCAACGTGTCCACTGGCGATCCGATGGCTGGAAGCGGATCGGCGACGAGTCCCACACCCGCCGATGCCGTGACGGCATGCCCGCCTTCCGGCGCGACGATCTTCAATGCATAGGGCGCTTTTTTACCGGCCCCGGCGACGATATCGTTCGCGGATGCAAACACTTGAAGCGGACCCGTGACGTCGAGCAATTGCACGGACGGGTAGGCCAGTATCTCGACGACACGAGGCGTGTCAGGTTCGTCTACGCGTTGCTTTGGCATGTCGGCGTTGTGTTCCAAGAGCCACAGGGTTTCGTGTCGCGTGTAAGGCGCACTGGCAGAAAGCGAGGGGAGGATGGCAACGAAGCGCGGATCGGTTCGCCTATTCTGCTTGATGTCGGCGGGAAGCGTCTGCATGCAGGTTGAAGTGCAGCGCGTCCTCGCAACACGCACAGCAATGCCCCAATCACGGAGAACGGCATGACCACGATCACAATGACGAAGACCGCACCGCCTCAATGGCTGCTCGACATGTGGAAGGAGATCGACGACAAGACCTTCGGCAAAGGCTTCGACTGCTTCGCCGAAGATGCCGTATGCAATCTCGGTGTCGCCGACTGGCACGGACGCGAGGCAATCCGCAACCACCTTCGCGAGTTCATCGACAAGGGATTCACCGCGCATCACGATGTCGTCGAATATCTCGATAGCCCGTCGCTGAAGATCTTTCACGGCATCGTGACGATGACGTTCGACGAACCCGGCACGCAGCCCGTCAGGCCGAGCATGACGCACTTCTTCTACATGGACGAGGCCGATCCGACGCTGGTGAAGCGCTGGGTCGGCGCAGTCGGGCCGACCGCATTCTGATTTGCCTGACACATGGCCGCGCGAGCAAGCAAAACTAAAGACGGCGCCGCGGCAGCCGTTATCACGGTGTAAGGCTTGGGTCCTCCGGCATCCGCACGGGTGCCGGACAACCGGCGCGCAGCTTCTTCGTCCTTTCTCCAAGACATACCGTGAAAAAATTTAGCTTCAAGGCCAAGCTGATCAGCACCGTCGGCTTCGTTTGGCTCAGCCTCATTCTGCTTTGCGTGCTCAACGCGCTTTCGACGCGCCAGATGCTGATGCACCAGCGCGAAACCGCGCTTGCGGAGCAGGTGCAATCGGCGATGAGCGTCGTGCGGTTTCATGTGAAAGAAGCGCAGGGCAAGAAGGTTTCCGAGGCGGACGCCAAGGCCGCCGCCCTCGCGAGCCTGCGCGCGGTGCGTTACGGCGAGAACGGCTATCTGCTCGTCGTCGATTCGAACATGGTGCAACTCCTGAACCCGGTGCGCCCGGAAACCGAGAACAAGATCAACGATCTCGTCGACCGCACCGGCAAGCATTTCACCGCGGAAATCGTGAAGCACGGACTCGACGGCACCCACCTTACCTCCTATCTGTATCCAAAGCCCGGCCAGAACGAGCCGCTGCCGAAGATCGCTTACGGCGACTACGTGCGCGACTGGGACTGGCATGTGTACACCGGCGCCTACATCGACGACATCGACCGCGCGTTCTATGCGATCGTGCTGAAGTCGCTGGCGATCGTCTTCGCGATCGGCGCGGTGCTGACCTTCGCGATGGCGTTCATCATTCGCGGCGTGCTGCGCAGCATCGGCGGCGATCCCGAACAGGCGGCGGTCATCTGCCGGCGTATCGCCGATGGCGATCTCAGCGAGCCGGTGCGAGTCGCCACCAACGATCGCGCGAGCCTGATGTATTCGATGCACGCGATGCAGTCGCGCCTCACCGAAACCCTCGCGCAGATCAAGCTCGTCGCGGACGGCATCACGGCCGCGTCGCGCGACATCGCGGACGGTCACACCGACCTCTCGTCGCGCACCGAAGAGCAGGCCGCGTCGCTGGCCGAAACGGCATCGAGCATGGAAGAGCTCACGTCCACCGTGCGGGTCAATTCGGATAGCGCGAGCCAGGCGAGCCAGCTTGCGCAAAGCGCGTCGTCGACGGTGGAAAGCGGCAGCGGCGTCGTCGCCGGCGTGGTCGCCACGATGGACCGCATCGCGGGAAGCTCGGAGAAGATCGTCGACATCATCGGCGTGATCGAAGGCATCGCGTTCCAGACCAACATCCTTGCGCTGAACGCTGCGGTGGAAGCGGCGCGCGCGGGCGAGCACGGCCGCGGCTTCGCGGTCGTGGCATCGGAAGTCCGTGCGCTGGCGCAACGCTGCGCCAGCGCCGCGAAGGACGTGAAGACGCTGATCGACGAATCGGTCGGCAACGTGACTCAAGGACAGGACCTCGCGCAGCAGTCCGGCGCGACGATGCAGCAGATCCTCGCTGCGGTGACGCGCGTGACCGGCATCATGGGCGAGATTTCCGCCGCGTCGTCGGAGCAGACGCGCGGCATCGAACACGTGGGTGTCGCCATCGCGCAGATGGATTCCGTCACGCAGCAGAACGCCGCGCTGGTGGAGCAGGCGACGGCAGCCGCAGCCGCGCTCGCGGGACAGGCCGACGAACTGAAGCGTGCCATTGGCGTGTTCAGGCTCGCGGCCTGAAGTCTCCCGGGAGTTGCGATACGCGGCGTGTACGTGGATCATTGGGAACTTCGCCGCCGTCGCGACGCGACATGTCGCGGCAAGGCCCGGCACCCACCCGATGTTCCGCCTCGCAAGGACGAACCCGCTCCATGAAACTCTACGGCAGACGCAGTTCCATTAACGTGCAGAAGGTGCTCTGGTGCCTCGCCGAACTCGGTCTTGAAGAAGGCCGCGACTTCGAGCGCATCGACGCCGGTCTGCATTTCGGCGTGGTCGATACACCCGAATTCCGCGCGCTCAATCCAAACGGCCTCGTTCCGACGCTCGTCGAGGACGGCCGCGTGCTGTGGGAATCGAACACCATCGTTCGCTATCTGGCGGCCACGCGCGGCGGCGATTCGCTGTTGCCCGCCGATCCCGCCGCGCGCGCGGA
This sequence comes from Caballeronia telluris, assembly GCF_001544495.1. Taxonomy (GTDB): domain Bacteria; phylum Pseudomonadota; class Gammaproteobacteria; order Burkholderiales; family Burkholderiaceae; genus Caballeronia; species Caballeronia telluris. The sequence continues at coordinate 253,455 of NZ_FCNZ02000005.1, read as the reverse complement.
CGTCGAGCGCTGGATGGACTGGCAACTGGCGACGCTATGGTCGACGTTGCGCGTCGCGTTTCTCGGTCTGACCCGCACGCCGGAGCACGAGCGCAACTACGACGCGATCAGGACATCGCACGCGCAGGCGGCGCGCATGCTCGGCATCGTCGATGCATTGCTCGCGCGCCAGCCGTTCCTCGCGCAAGATCGCTTCACGCTCGCCGATGTGTGTGTCGCGTTGTCTGCCGAGCGCTGGTACTCGCTCGCACGGAATTATCCGGAACGGCTCGAACCCGCACCGGAACTGCCTTCGTTGCAGGCGTGGTTCACGGCGGCGACGCAGCGTCCGTCGTATGCGAAGGTGGTTGGCACCTGAGCGCGCCGCCCCGCGCTCGTTCGTCGCGCGTGCCTAGCGCCGCAACTCCGTAATGATTTTTTCCGCGAGAAAGTCGCACGGCGGCCGTTTCGACGCCGTGCTGCGCGCGAGCACCACTTCGAGCGCGGCGATCTCGGGCAGACCTTGCGCCTGTCCGAGCAGCGCGAAATGCGAAGGCACGGCGCACCGCGCGAGCGGCACGATGGCGAGACCGGCTTCGGCCATCGTCAACAGGCCGAGCAGGCTCGGGCTCTCATACGACGTGCGATAGCTGATCTTCGCGCGCTCCAGCGCGCGAATGGCGTTCTCGCGCGCCACGCTGCCGGGCAGGAACACGGCGATCGGCAACGGCCGCTCGCGCCAGATTTCATGGGCGCTCGGCGCGGCGGCCCAGACCATCGGTTCGAGCCGGATGAACTCGCCCGAGAGACCCTTGACGCGCGTGGCGCAGACGAGATCGACGGAACCGTCCTTCACCATCGGGGCGAGCGCGACGCTCGGCAGGCCGACCACCTGTATCTCCACCTTCGGATACGTCGCGGAAAACTTCTTGAGGATCGGCGGCAGAAGCGAGGACGCGTAGTCGTCCGGCACGCCGATGCTCACGCGCCCGGTCACGTCGGGCCGGACCACGGCCGCCCACGCTTCGTCGCGCAACGCGAGCATGCGGCGCGCGAACGTGAGCAGCACTTCGCCGTCCTGGGTCGGAACGACGCTGCGGGGCTTGCGCACGAAGAGCGGCTTGCCGATCGCGGTTTCGAGCGTCTTGATCTGCATGCTCACCGCCGATTGCGAACGATGCACGACTTCGGCCGCCCGGCTGATGTTGCCGGTGTCGGCTACGGCGACGATCATCGCCATCACGTCGAGGTCGAGTGCCTTCATCGAGATATGCGCTGCTATCAGAAAAGTAGATGGATGCCATCAATATTATGCGATTTTCTTGATTATCGTCGTGCGGCATAGTGGCGTCAAAGGAGTCCACCGATGAACGCGCGAACCGATCTCTCACTGCTGGCTGTGCCCGACATCTCGTTTGCGACGATTGCCTCGGGCATTTGCGTTCCGTACGTCGAGGCGGGCGAGGGCGCGCCGCTCGTGTTCGTGCATGGATCGCTTTGCGACTACCGTTACTGGAGTGCGCAGACGGCCGCGCTGTCGAAGCAGTTCCGCTGCATCTCCGTGAGCCTCAGCCATTACTGGCCGGCGAGCGAAGCGTGCATCCAGGGCGAGTTCGGCTGGGAGACGCACGTCGCGGAACTGGCCGAGTTCATCGAGGCGATCGACGTCGCGCCGGTCAATCTCGTCGGGCACTCGCGCGGCGGCTGCGTTGCGTTCCAGTTGGCGCGCCGGCATCCGCGGCTCGTCCGGACGCTCACGCTCGCGGACCCGGGCGGTCCGTTGCAGATCGACGGCAGGCCGGACGCCGCGCTGCCGCCGGCGACCAATGCGTTGCGCACGCGCGTTGCGGCGATGATCGAGGACGGCGAGATCGACGCGGGCCTCGAACTTTTCGTCGACTCGGTGAGCACGCCCGGCTCGTGGCGCAGAAGCCCGGCGAGCTTTCGCGCAATGGCGATCGACAACGCGACGACGCTGCCCAAGCAGTTGCGCGATCCGCTGCCCGCCTATTCGCGCGAGACGGCGCGCGACGTCAAGTGCCGCACGCTGTTGATCGAAGGCGAAAAAAGTCCGCGCATGTTCCGCAACAACGTCGACAAGCTCGTTAACTGGGTCGACTTCGCGCACCGCGAGACGATCGCGGGGGCGTCGCATGGGATGAACGTCTCGAATGCGGGCGCTTTCAATCGGCTCGTGCAGGCGTTTGTTAGCGCGTAAGCGCTCGTTTTTGCTCGATTGGTCGTGTTGCGCGTACTCGATTGTGATATGTTGTGCCCGTTAATGCGTGTTTTTACGAGACACGAGCACCACGAGCGCAACCGACCCATGCAACGAACCCGACAAGACGCCCTCGACGGACTTCTCCCCGACGAACGCGAACGGCTGATCCTGGACCGGCTGCGCATGCATGGCCGCGTGCTGGCGTCGGAACTAGCAGCCGAATTGCGCACGTCCGAGCACACGGTTCGCCGCCATCTGCGCGATCTCGCGGACGCGGGACACTGCAAACGCGTGTACGGCGGCGCGCTGCTCGCATCGCCCGCCGACCGCAGCGCGTCGGACCGCATGCGCGAGGCCGTCGACAGGAAGGCGAGCCTCGCCGCGACCGCTGCGTCGATCGTCAAACCGGGTCAGGTCGTCCTGCTCGATTCCGGATCGACGAACGTCGCCATCGCAAACGCGCTGCCAGACCACGCCAATCTGACTGTCGTGACGAATTCGCCGCAGGCGTGCGCGCGTTTGCTCGACCGGCCTGGTTTCGACGTCATCCTGATCGGCGGCCGGGTCGATGCGCGCTCGGCCGGCGCGACGGGTGCTACCGCGCTCCTGCAAATCCAGCAGATCCGCGCCGACGTTTGTTTTCTCGGCGCGTGCGCGTTCGATCCGGCCGAAGGCGTCGCCGCCTTCGACGCCGAAGAGGCCGAACTCAAGCGTGCAATGGTGAAGTCGAGCGGCGTGGTCGCGATCGCGGCGACATCGGAAAAGCTGATGACGGCCGCGCCGTTCGTGGTCGCGCCGGCCTCGGCGGTGGATTGCCTGATCGTCGAAGCCGGACTGTCCGCCGAACGCCTCGCGCAGTTGCGGGCGGCCTGCGGCAACGTGATGGAGGCATCGGCATGACGCGGCCCGTCAACCTCGGGCGCGAGCGCATCGCGACGCTCGCGGTCTTCCTCGGCAACGGATTCGGGATCGGCGCCTGGGCCGTGGAAGTGCCGCGCATCAAGGAAAGCCTCGCCGTCAGCGACACCCAACTCGGCTTCGCGCTCTTTGCGTTCGCGCTCGGCGCCATCATCGCGATGCCGCTCGCGGGCAAGCTCGCGCCCCGCTTCGGCAGCGGCCGCGCCACCGCGCTGCTCGCGGCGGCGTTCGTCGTCGCGTTGCCGCTGCCCGCGCTGATGCCGAACCTCGTGTCGCTGTGCGCGGTGCTGGTCGTGCTCGGCGCGGCCAACGGCGCACTCGACGTCTCGATGAACGGCCACGCGAGCGCCATCGAGTCGCAATGGCGCGCGCCGATCATGTCGTCGTTTCACGCGGGCTGGAGCGCGGGCGGCCTGCTCGGCGCCGCGACTGGCGCGATGCTTCAGAAAGCGGGCGTGGATGTGATCGGCGGACTGGCGCTGCCGGACGTTTTCATCGCGGCGCTGATGCTCGCGGCTGCGCTCTTCGCGCTGCGCGAGGAAGGGCCGCGCACGACGAGGCCCGCTCCCGGCTTCGCGCTGCCGAGCGGCGGCGTGACGAAACTCGCGGCGCTCGCGTTTCTCTGCATGATGGTGGAAGGCGCGGTGGCCGACTGGAGCGCCGTCTTCCTGCGCTCGGTCCTGAGCGGCGACGCGAGCATTGCCGCGCTCGGCTACTCCGCGTTCGCGCTGTCGATGGCGGCGTGCCGGATCGTCGGCGATGTGTCGGTGCGGCGCTTCGGTCCGTCGATGGTCGTCGCGGCCGGCGGACTCGTCGCGACCGTGGGGCTTGCGCTGGTGCTGGGCCTGCCGAATGTCGTCACGGCTTGCGTGGGCTTCGGGCTGGTCGGCATCGGCCTTGCCAACATCGTGCCGGTAATCTTCAGCGCAGCCGGACGCTCGACTGCGACGCCGGCCATCGGCGTCTCGATGGCGGCGACCGCGGGCTATGCCGGGTTCCTCGTGGGTCCGCCGCTGATCGGGCTCGGCGCGGGATTCGTCGGCTTGCGGCTCGCGCTGTGCGTGCTGCTGGCGGCGGCGCTCGTCGTCTGTTTCGCGGGCGGCAAGGCCGTGCGTCACGCCGAAGGCCCGGCGACGGTCCACTGACCAGCCGACACACCGTTAGCCTTTGTCTTAGCCATCGTGACTTCTGCTCGCCTTAGCAACGTCAAGCCGCACAACGAGCCATGAAGCGCGATGGGCGCAATCGAGCAATCGTGGCGTAGGGCTTAATGCGATGCCGCGCGTTGCAGCATGAATCGCTCGATCTGCGGAAGCGTGACGTAGCCCTTCTTCTGCGTGTCGATTTCGTCGAAATGCTGCGCGACGCGCGGCATGCCCGACGCGGCCTGCTCGCGAGTCAGCTTGCCGTCGTGCGTGGTGTTGGCGCTTGAGAATCGGGTCTGCAATTGCTGCATCGCGTGTTCGACGTGCGGCGATGCGCCCATCGGCTGAGTCGCGGTCTGCGCGAATGCGCCGGTCGAACAGGCAAGGGCGCTACACGCGGCAAGGAGGGCCAGCATCTTTTTCATCGGGGTTCTCCGGTCGGACATCGATCGATTCAACGCTTCGCTGCGTCGGATGCCGCCGCTTCTTCCAGGCGAGTCATCCGTTGACAGACGCATTCTAGGGACGCCACCCGCGGCAAGGCAATTTCCGGCTCGCTACAAATCGTGTCGCGGCGTGTCATGGCGACGAACTCGCTCGACGCCGCCTTTAAGCGACTACATGATCCCTCGCCGTAAAGCCCGCGACATCGAATGAAATAGGTTTTGGCTCCTCTTTCGCGGGCTTTTTGCCTATCGTTTGCAACGTCGGCGCCACGAGCGCCTCAACGGTTCGCGAAGCGAGCCACCGGCGGCATGCCTTCCCACGCGAAGGTTCGACGTACCGATCGCCGCCGGATCGATGCACGAGGAATCAAATGAACTTTCGTATGATCAGTATCTCTGCCGCCGCCGCTCTCGGTCTTGTCTGCTCCGAAGGCGCGTCTGCTTCGACCGTCGTGCGCGTCACCTACATGGCGCCCGCCATCGTCTACGCGCCGCCGCCCCGTCCCGTCTACTACTACGTTCCCGCCGCGCCGACCTACGTCGTGCCGGTGGCGGCGCCCGTCGTTCCGCTGCCGCCGCCGCGCCCGACGATGGTCGTCGTTCAGCCCGCATACGCCGTCGCGCCGATGCGTGTCGTCACCTATGCGCAGCCGGTGATGGTCGTGCCCGTCGCGGGCATGCACTGACGTTCGCTCGTGTGCGACGTAACGCGTGCGCGGCAGCGTCAGCGGCGTTCGCGGACGGCGAGGAACGCCGACTGCAGCCGCGACGCCTTCGCGCCGAGCAGCGCGGGCACTTCGTCGAGCCGCACCGGTTCCGGTGCGGCATCGCCGCGCGGCGGCGGATTGTCGATTGCAAAGAGCAGCGTCTCGCCGTCGGGGCCGAGGCCTTCGGCCTGCACGGTCATCGTCGCGAGCGACACCTTGCTGATGCCCGCGACGCGCTTCACTCCGTTGATCACGATGCCGACCGGCGTGATGTCGCGCGGGTGAAACGAGCGCCTGGTCAGCCGCACGTCGGTGAGCGCGACCTGCACGATCATCGAATCGGCCTGCGGTGTATCGACGAGGACGGCATTCTTCAGCACGTCCGCGCGCAGGATGTCGGTGAACGCAGCGGTGAGCGCGGCCATCTGGGTCGGCTCGATGCCCTTGTACGGCGAATCGGGCGCGAGAAAGATCTCGATCGGCGCGAGGTAGATGCTGTGCAGCGCGGCGCGTTGCGTGTCGTAGTCGGGTGCGATGTAGCCAGTCGTGCCGGGCAACTGCGGAACCGGCGCGAGCCGCACGTCCGGCGCGATCAGACCGTCGGCCCGCGCCGCGCCGCATGCAACGGCTAGCGCGATCATGAGCGGGGCCGCGAAGCGTAATGCGCACGCGGGCGAAGGCAATGGCTCTTTCATGGCGTCTCCTGATGATGGGCCTCGTCGTGATCGGCATTCTTTTGCGTGCGCCGCTTGGCTGTTGTGTTCTAGACCATCAGCCTTACAGCGCGCCCGCCGTGCCATCGCAGCCTCATTACTCAGACGTGACGCCGCGCGTTCGCAAAGCGGTGCGCTCATCCGCTGCGCATCTGTTGATCTGGCTCCTATACTGAATCAGCGACTCGCGACGCGTGTCCCAAGCGCCGTCGACGGGTCGCCGACCCGGCGTGCCGCAACCGGCAGCCGGTTGCGCGTTGTTCTCCCCGGAGACCAGGATCATGTTATTCATCGCCAGATGGACCGCGTTACCCGAAGTGGAGAAGGTGGCGAGCGAGCGCTTCGTGAAGACGGGCGGCGCGCCGCCGGAGGGCGTAAAGATGCTCGGACGGTGGCACGCGGTCGGCCCCGTGGCAGGGATTGCGGTGTGCGAGTGTTCGGACATCGAACCGCTCGCGGCGTGGGTGCACGAGTGGGCCGACTTGCTGAGCTTCGAAATCACCCCCGCGCTGACGGACGAACAGCTCGGCAAACTGCTCTCGACCGCGCTCGCGCAGGGTTAGCGCGGCTAACGGGCCTCTTTTTTGCGGGCAGGTTCACCGGGCGATGGCGCGTTCTCGCCGTCACTTCGTCGCGGATCGCGCCCGCAATACCGGCAATGTATTCCGCGAATTTCCGGTCCCGGCGTTAGGGTTTGCCGGGCTTGCCGCGATGGCGCCGTTGCTGCAGAATTTGGAACGTACTAGTTAGTTAAAATTATCGGCTGGACGGCCCCGAGCGCCGGAGCCCGAGCCGCAAAGGAGCGAAGAGCATGACTCAACCCTGCATTATCTCGGTCGCCATCACCGGTTCGGTCCCCAAGAAGAAAGACAATCCCGCGGTGCCGGTCACGATCGCGGAACAGATCGAAAGCACGCACGAAGCCTATGAAGCGGGCGCGTCGCTGGTTCACCTGCACGTGCGCGACGAAGACGAAAAGTCGAGTTCGGACCGCCATCGTTTTGCCGAGCTTCAGGAAGGCATTCGCAAGCACTGCCCCGACATCATCATCCAGTTTTCAACGGGCGGTCGCGGACGGTCGTTCGAACAGCGCGGCGCGATGCTCGATCTCAAGCCGGACATGGCGTCGCTTGCGACGGGCTCGGTGAACTTCCCGACGACCGTCTACGAGAATCCGCCCGACTTCGTGCGCTCGCTAGCGCAGATGATGCTCGACCACAACGTGAAGCCCGAAATCGAGATCTTCGATCTGGCGATGCTTTACAGCACGGTCGATCTCGTCAATCAGGGCCTGTTGAAGACGCCGGTGCACGTGCAGTTCGTGATGGGCGTGAAGAACGCGCTGCCTGCGCGCCGCGAGATCCTGGAATTCGAAGTCGAGCAGCTGAGGAAGAACCTGCCCGACGCGACGTGGACCGCGGCCGGCATCGGTCGTCACCAGCTCGAAGTGAATCACTGGACGCTCGAAATGGGCGGCCACTGCCGCACCGGTCTCGAAGACAACGTCCGCTGGGACAAGGACACGCTCGCGAAGAGCAACGCGCAACTGGTCGAGCGCGTTGCGAACCTGTGCGCGGAGTATGGGCGGCCGGTCGCGACTGCCGCCGAAGCGCGCAAGCTGCTTTCGATGTGACGGTCGCGGCTTCGTGCCGAAACGGCGCGCTCTGCGGATAAACCCGAGGAGCGCGCCCGCGGTACAACAACTCGAATAATTAGCCTTACAATCGGGGCTTTACGCCGACATACCGTGAAGCCTCTACATGAACGACGAGCGCAAGACATCGGGTCTGGCCGACCGGATCTATAGCGACATCCTCAACAGCATCATCGAAGGCGAGTTCAAGGAAGGCGACCGGCTGCTGACCGAGCACGCGCTCGCCGAGCGTTTCTCCACCTCGCGCCCGACCGTGCGCGAGGCGCTCGCGCGACTTCGGGCCGACGGCATCATCGTGACGCGGCGCGGCTCGGGGACGACCGTCGGCCGCCGCCCCGATCCGGATGTGCGCCGTTTCGCGCCGCTCGAAACGCTGTCCGACATCCGCCGCTGCTACGAATTTCGCGTGGTCACCGAGGCGGGCGCCGCCGCGCTTGCCGCCCGCCACGCCGACGAGAGCGACATCGCCGCAATCGAGGCGGCGTGGGACGAACTGGAACGCGTGATCGAGACCCAGGGCATCGGCGCGAAGGACGACTTCGCGTTCCACCTTGCCATCGCGCGCGCCTCGCACAACCAGTTCTTCATTACCGTAATGTCGTTCATCGAAGAACAGGTCGTGTTCAGCATGAATCTGTCGCGCAATCTGTCGCTCGTGAAGACGCTCGAACGCCAGCGGCTCGTGCAGGCCGAGCATCTCGAAGTGCTCGAAGCGATCCGCGCGCACGACGCGGACCGCGCCGGTCACGCCATGGCCGCTCATCTGCAGAACGCGCTAGACCGGATGTTTGGCAACTAGGATTCTCAAGCGCCACGCTTAGCGAACAGCACCGTAGGTCAAGTTGCTAGACAAATCTCCGGTATGAACGCCATTTCGTCATCCATCACCCGCGAGACTCGACCGGCGGCGTCTCGCTTTCCTGGACCGCTTCACGCGGCAATGCGGGCTGCGCTCCGGCCGTGTCACTGCCTTTTGTCGAACGGATTCCGGACACTGCGCGTGCGGCATCCTTCGACTGGAAATAGACCTTGCCCCACAATGTGTTGGCGATCTGGAAACTGGACGTGCGCTTGACGTTTCCGCGGCTCCAGTACGCCTTGAACTCTTCCGTGCCGATGCCGAAGTCGATGTCCATGCGCCGTTCCAGACACCACCTGATGACGAACTCGTTAAGGATCGTGCCGGGGCTGAACTGTTTCATCTCCGGCACGAACGAGCCGATCATGTAGTAGTGGCATCCTTTGCCGATGCCAAGCATCGCGGAGGCGATGACTTTCTTGTCCAGTTCGACCACGAAGATGCGCGCAAGCGGCTCGCCGCCCGCCGATTCGAGCAGTCCGACGAGGAAGTCGCGATAAGCGGTCGAATAGAGCCAGGGGCCGCGCTTGTCGACACGTGCAGCCCAATCGCGCTTGTACGAGAGGATCCAGTCCACCGACTGCTGATATTCACCGTCGGGCAGATCGAGCATCCGGATATCGAGTTCTCCCTGTCTGCCGAGGCGCCGCTCGCGTATGCCCGGCTTGCGGTTCAACGACTTGCAGAGCGTTGTCCAATCCACTTCGTTTCGCAACAGCGCCGCAGACGAAATGCTCTGCTTCTCTTCGATGAGTCCCTTGTGTGCCGATGCCAGGTCGTGCAAGGTGGTGCCCGCTCTCACGAAGGGCAGAAAGAACACGTCGGCGCCGCAGAGGCGCGTTGCCGCGTGCCATGCCTGCGCGATCGCTTCAGCGGCAGCCGGACCGTCTGCGACCAGCATGCTGCTCTGCTCGACCGTGCCGGGCGTGAGCGTGTTCAGCACTCTCCAGATGCCGCGTCGGTAACTGACCAGGGGCCAGACGAGCGTGAGCCGCCCGTTCTCGCGGTACGTGATGCAGCGCAGGCGCTGGCCGCGCGGGTTTGCAACGTGATTCCACGCGAGCCAGCAGAACCGGAACGCCTGGTTATGGTGACCATTCGCTTCGACCCACAGTCTGTCCCATTCGTCTTTCAATGCGAGGAATGCATCCGGCTCGGTGATCACTTCCAGTCGGGACTGCGCGTGACTCATATCGTCTCCATACGGCTGACTGATTTCTTGTCGCGATTCGGGCTGCGATGGGGGCGCAACACGCCCCTCATGCGGCACCCGTCGCCTAGGCTTCGCCCGTCACATAACGGCGCGCACTACGGCGGATGGTGCGCATCACGGCGTAATCGCCCCTGATGCGCTCGACCATGAGTCTTTGCGCCGGCGTTCCGCCAAAGCCGCTCAGGAACGTCAGCAGATTCATGTTCGGAATGCCGTCGAAGTCGAACGTGAGATCGCGCTCGCGCGCGGCGCGAATCGCGATCCAAAGCAAAAGGGCAATCGAGCCGCTGTGCGAGTCCTCCGCGCGCGACGAAAGCAGGTAGTACATCGTCGTCTTGTCCCACACGAGAGCGATCTCGGCGGCGAGCGAGCCATCCGCTGCGAACGCGCCTAACAGCATGCCGGCCTTGCGCTTAAGGACTTCGCCTAGCAGTTCGCGCATCATGCGCGATCCGTAGACGTTGCCACGCTTGCGGCGCTCGAGATTCGCATCGTAGAAGTCGACGAACCGGTCGGCGTCGTGCATTTCCCGCGCGGTCAGACGCTCGGCGGCGCGCCGGATTACGTTGCGCGTATTGGCTCGCATGTCCGTCCAGACATGCTCCTCGCTGCGGCCCGGCGGAATCTTGAGCGTGAAGCTCGCGGACACGGTGAAGCCCTGCAATGCGAACGCGACGGCTTCGGCGATGCGCGTATCGAGCGTCTGCTGAACGACGGCACAGGAGGGCAGCTTGGCGATCAGTTCGCCGGCGATGCCGATACGGCGCCGCCATTCCTGATCGGTAGGTTTCTTCGCCGGCTTGATGACGGGTCCGAGCGTGCGGGTGAGCGGCGGTTGCGTCGAGATGCGCCAAAGCCCCTTTCTATGCAGCGAATAGGGCATCTCCGCGATGACCTCGCCATCGTTCTCCACGACGGCGAGCGCCCAGTTTCCGCCGGTGGTGATGTCTAGCCACCACGGTTCATGAAAGAGCGAGCGCTCCGTCAGCCCGGCAAACGTTGCGGGCATCGACGGTTCTGCAAACAGTTCACGTGCTGATTTCTTGACTTCGAAATTCAAAGGAAAAAAAGAGGTTCCTAGCGGAATACCAGATTGGACCATATCGTGTCGCCTTCGCTGACGAGTTGTGCCGCACACCAGTTCATGACGCTGGCCGCTGCGCCCCAGGCGAGGGATGAGCGGTGATCTTCATGTGCGAAATTAGCAAAACTGCTGCGTGACATGTACGGCATGCCTGAGATACTTCGCTTCTACCCGCATCGTTGCTGACAAACACAGAAGGAGATGTCTCCGGTCTCCGGATGTGTTATCGGACAGTTCATTCGCACGCCCGTCCTTTTCGGCAACGGCCTTGTCTGTCGAATGTGAGGTCGACCACGACGATTCGAGAATAACCGCGTGACAATCACTAAAACGTGCGTCGCCGTACATTGCTTTCCAATCCTTACTTTGAATATGTTTAGTGATTTGACACGATTAGCGGATTTTGCATGACAATCGCGTGAAGCTTTGTCTAAGCCCGCTTTCACGGCGCGCGGGGCTGATTCGCATTTCGTCACCGCTGCGGCGCCTGGAATCGCGACCGAGATACTGCCTTGACCGACCTTCAGGTCAGACGTTCGCCGCGTCTTTAGCAAACACGATCCGGTGGGACCTTGAATCAAGACGCCTTTCTTAGATACGGGTTGCTGGGTGTGGCCGCAGTACTTCTGCTGAGCGCCTTTTATCCGCGACGCGACGACGGGGCTTACATGAGGCGTGCCGCTGCAGCCTCTATGGCGGTTCCCGAGATCGTCATTCCTGCACTCGTCGATCCCGTTAGCCCGCTCGCGTTCGGTGCGAAATGCGATGGCGTAACGGATGATTCGGCCGCATTTCAGGCCGCAGTCGATACGAGCGATGTCAAGGTGCCTGCCGGGACTTGCGTGATCAACGCGACGGTCGAGATTACGGTGAGCAATCGGCATCTGGAGTGCTCGCCCGGCACGACGCTGACGCAAACGGGGAAGGGCGGCGGCCGGATATTCAACATCTTCTCCCGGACGGGCGACGTTCTGACGGGCAACAGCATCGTCAACTGCAATTTCGTCGGCACCAATACGGCCGCTCCGCAATATTTCGACGACGACGCAAGGCACTACAACATTCCCGTCCAGACGCAGGATCGCGTAAGCAAGTTCATGCTGATCGGCAATACGTTCAGCCGCTTCTTCGGCCAATCGATGTTCCAGACTTATGGAAGGGTCGATGGCGGAAGCGGCGACGTCGTCGCCTACAACGTATTCAAGAGCTGCGGCTACTACGGCCCTGTCTTCGTCGCCCATACCAACGGATATATCGGCCACAACATACTCGTGGATTGCGCGCTCGGCGTGGAGAACGACAATGCGACGCAGCTGAGCGGAGGCAACCTGATCGAATACAACACAATCAGCGCCATACACGGGTATGGGGCGCCGGATATGAGAAGCGCAGCCATGCTGACCGGAGGCGTGGCGGGCGGCGCCGACTATTCGACAAACGTCGTGCGCTACAATTCGGTGCGAGGCACGAGTGACCCCGGTGGGGTTCACGGCGCTGGCAGGCCCAGCCATATTTATCAAAGGGCGCCGCAGGGTGCTGCACAATATTGGCATAATAATTGCACTGCAGGATGTGTTGTTATCGACTGACAGGGCGCTCTCGCAGGGCCGAAATCGGCCCCTTACGCCGCAATGACCCGACTGTTGGGCCTTCTACTGTGGAAGGCGAACGATTCGAAGTCATCTGAATAAGTGCGGCGCGGCCAAACAGTGACACTCGATAGTCGGATTCATTCACACACTTGCTATTCGTGACCACGGTTTATGACCCCCATACAGATCATCGGTACTATCGCGTTCCTAATCGTTATCGCGCTCGCAGTCGTTGGCGTGGTCGACGTCTTCCGACGCCGGCAGACCAGCGGCGGCGATGAACGACACTCAAACGGCGCGCGCATGCCGGAACCGACTACCAGCAAAGCCTCGCGTCTGTCGACTAACGAGTCCAAGGCCAAGGAGAACGGTTTTACCCCTTGATTCACGTGTAAAAAGTTCAATCCATCACTCCGGTTTGCGCACAGGTGGTGCCTGTTACTCCCTTGCGCTCACAGCCGATCTCCCGTGGCTCTGGGACGATGCGTTTTACCGCCGCTGAATACGTGCGAAGCCGCTTCGTCATTGACAGAAACGAAACGGTGACTGTGCAGTTGATCCGCGAATTTTCGCGTCCAGAACAAATAGAGAGCGAGGCCGAAGGGAATCTGCGTCAGCACCAGCATCGGTGCGCCGCTCGCCTTGATCAAGCCGCTCAGTCGTCTCTTCGCAAAGAGGCCGTAAGCGATATAGCGCCAGGCCATCGGGACGCGGACCTTGAGTCGGACCTGCTTCGACAGAAACCACCTCACGCTTTCCACTGAGCCATTTGGCGACCGCACGTTGATCGAGTGGTCGCCGCGCGTCAGTCCGCCCGGAAGATAGTTCGATATGTAGACGATCTGGTTGATATGAACCATTTCGTACAGCAGTCCGATTTGGGCCCATACCGCATCTTCCGCCAGGAACCGCTCGCCTTCGAACTCGGGAAATGGGAAGCGCTTGAGGATATCGGTGCGATACACCTCGGCTTTGTCGCCGGACACGCCTCGGTTGAACCGCATGTCGATGTACGAGGCGATCTCCTCGTTTCGCGGAAAGGGCTGGCCCAGCGGTACGTTTTCGCTGATGCCCCGAAGAAAGCAGATCCCGGAGAGGCGATCATTCCCGAACAATGACCAGGTATCGAGCGTCCGCCGCACGGCATCGGGCAGCAAGTAATCATCGCTGTCTACGATGAACACGAGCGCCGAGTTTGTCGCCGCTATGCCGGCATTGAGCGCTGTGTGCTTGCCGTGATTCTCCTTCCTGATATAACGCATGTCGATCAAGCCTTCGGCACAGAGTCGCTCGCACAATGCCGGCGTCGAATCCGTGCTGCCATCGTCGACCACGAGCCACTGAAAGTCGTGACACGTCTGGGCCACCAGGCTTCGATAAAGACGAGGCAGGTATTCCGCACGGTTGTACGTAGGCGTGACGATGGTCAGCGGCTTGTTCATGACAGGTCGATTCACAGTGGCGTTCGGATCTGGTGCGCGTCTACGTCCACATCGGCGACGCGGTCTTGGGGCGTCGCGCGGTGGGGATATTCTCGGCAAGCGGGGCAGGTGTCGGGAAACGAGACACGAGAGGCAGCAAGCCTAAGAAGAGCACCGGGTTCATGTACGAAAGCTTCGACGACATGATCAACGCGAAGAACAACATGCCAGCAACGTCGCGGCGCATTCTCGACAGGATCCAGATCGGAATGAGCACGCCGGCAATGCCGTACTTCACGATGAAGAAGTTGAACAGGCCGGCGTCGTTGAGCGAGGACACTTGCGGGCTGCCGGCCCCTGAAGCGAGTCCGTACAGACTCGACTCAAGACCAAAAGGCCCGTAGCCGAATACGAAGTCCCAGCCGTGCCGAGTCTGATAGGCGAATTTCATGAGCGCGAGGCGAATGCCCGAGTCGGCGCCGACCTTGAGAAGGAAGCTGTCGAGATATGCGGCAATCAGGCCGGGCGAGGCAACGATCACCACGGCCAATAGGACGCTCCACCAGAACTTCATGCTCCTGTCCTGAATCAGGACGGTCGCTGTCAGCAGTACGCCGGCCTGGACGACCGCAGCGGCAGATTGCGTGATGAGCATCGCCACGATCGCGAACAGGACAGGCAACTTGGCAGGCTGCGAACCCTGAGCGCGGCTCAACAGAATGTATCCGACGGCCATTACGCCCACCGCCGCGCTGAACGTCGACGGTTCCACATACAGACCTGTAGGCCTGAATTCAAAGATCGGATTCACGGACTCGTAGTTGAAATAGCGCGACGCTTCGCCCGTGACCGGTTGCACGAAGTCGATGTACTTTTTCGTCACGATCAGCACGGCGGTCTGCAGGAAGAGAATCGAGCTGTTTAAGACAAGCAGCATGCCGAGCGCCGTCACGACCTGGTGGATGCGCGCTGCAATGAGCGCTCTTAGCGACACCATGAAGAGAGCGACAAGCAAGAGAAACATATAGTTGTTGCCGGCGGATTTCTCGAGATCGGGCGCCACGCCCCAATGCGCTGTCATCAGAAACCACAGATAGCATGCGCTGATCACCGAGGCTGCCGAGATCGTACAGATCAGGTACGCGGGGCTAAAGAAAATCTCACGAGAATCCTTCGTCGCCATACAGCACAGCCATAGCAGCAGGATGCCCGCCATCTCCACGTAGGCGCGATGACTGGTGAGCGACGCAATCAGCAACGCTATAAAAATGTAAAAGGTGTCGGCACCGAATCTGCTCTTCATGCATTCTGCTCCCATGGAATCTCGGTCGAACTGCGGGCTTGCATTTCCCATGGAGAGATGCGTCGGGCACAGGCCGGCACTGGCGCTCAATGCCGGGTTTGTTCGGCTGTCCTGGAGGTGACCTCATGGCTCACGCTTGCGACGAGCCAACGCGGTGCCTTGAATCGCACAATGGACGCATAGAGCCATACGTAAGTCGCGACAAACATAAGCGCCGTCAACGAGAGGACGACCTGGCTATGCCAAAAGAGCGACGCCGGCACGATGCCGATCAAGCTAAGGATCCAGAGATACGGCGAAGTGCGCGCATTTCTGCGCGAGTGCTGTCGTGTGGTCTGCAGCATGCCTCCGTGGCGAACGAGACGCTTGAACACCAAAGTGTGCAAGTGAATGCCATCCGGATCGCCCGCAGGACGCCCTCGCACTATGCGCCTGCGGTAGATGGAGAAGACCGTTTCGAAGGTCGGATAGATCGTGACCACTGCTGCATACCAAGCAGATACGTTCGGATGACGCGCGATGAGCAGCACGGCGAGCTCCGCCATCATGAAGCCAACGAAATAGGCCCCGCCGTCGCCAAGAAAGATCGACGCTGCCGGATAGTTCCAGATGAGGAAGCCGAGGATGGCGCCAATCATCGTTAAGGAAACCGACAGCACCAGCCAATCGTCGACCTGGTGTGCAACATAGCCGAGCGATCCAAAGACGAGAATGGCAACTCCCGAGGCGAGGCCATTAAAGCCGTCGATAAGATTCATTGCATTGGTTAAGCCAGCAACCGTAAGAAGCGTAAGCGCGACTGCAATCGGGGTAATCACCAAGAATTGATCTATTAGCGGCAGATCGATACGACCGACGACGGCATGAAGGAAGTACACGCCTGCCAAGGCCGAAGCGAAACCGCATAGCAAGCGCACTGCAGGGCTGACGCTCTTCGTCAGGTCCTCGATGACGCCGCCGCACAGAACAGGTGCAGCGCTCAAGAGCAGCAGCGCCGGTTCGCCACGAGGATTGACTCCGAACAGCGCACCCACCGCGAACGTAATGCCGGCCGCGCAAACGATAGCGATGCCTCCTACGCGCGGCACGGGAGCGGAATGGTTCTTCTGAACCCCTTTGAGATCGTGATCAAGCGCTAAGGAGCCGAATACATCGGCGTACCTGACGATCACGAAAGTCACGAGGAAGCAACTGGCAAATCCTAGCGCAAGATTTAGCATGTTCTCTGTCAGTCACGTAAGGAGCTTTAAAAGATGCAGTGCGATACGGCTATGGACGTCAGTCCATGCAGGGTGCCTCAAGAGCTTTCATGCATCAACGCAAAGACAGAGCCGCAGGAATGACGGAAGGCACCATTTCGACATAGTGTCGTTCGTTATGCATCCCTCGACAGGTACTACAAGACGTACAGGATGTCTCCGGGATTGCCGTTGTCACAATCCCTTTTTTTCTTCGATATTTCGTGTAAATCGCAGTCTAAGAAAAAGATCTTTAAGGACGATGACATCCTAGTCGCAAAGCTGTCGGTCGTCTAACCGCGTTTACGACGATCACTATAGAGCGCTCAATGGAGGTTGCGCAGTGGCTTCATGCATCAATAGATCGGAAGTGTGCGAGAGCACACACTGCCACCTTCAATTACAAATTTTGGTATCACGGCTCGTATAAGGTGTTGCTATCGCGGCGAGCCGGGTATTACGGAGCGCCTTCCGTGGGAGTCCGAACGGCATGACAAATGGAAGACGGTTCCGGCTTCATACGGCACGTCTTCGCGTAAGTGTTTACATTGGTCAGTTTATTGAAAATAAGGCGCGGCAGAAAAGCTGCTCATTCCTCGATCACGCACTGCCTATATTGCAGAACGATCTACAACGAGACGCCAATGAAACGAGCAAATAAAACCTCGTATCTAACAACGGAGAATTCGAATCAAGGAGGGCTGGGATTACTAATAGGCAGACTATTAAGACGGTGGATGTTGATCGCAGCGATAGCCGGCTCGGTGATGATACTGGGCGGGCTCTACGCATTTCTCAGCGAGCCTGTCTACCAGGCAAACATCCTCATCAAGGTGGACGACACATCCGGGGCGCCCACGTCCTCAGGCCGTGACATATTGAGCAACGTCTCCGCTTCCTTCGACGCCAAGTCGAGCGCGGAAGGCGAGATGCAGATACTCGGCTCGAAGCTGATCGTTTCGCACGCAGTCGACGCACTCAAGCTCTACATCAACGCGAAGCCTCACTACTTCCCGTTGATCGGCGCATGGGTCGCGCGGTACTACAAAAGCCTTCCCTGGCCGCATTTCCTTCAGGCGGACGGTTACGCATGGGCAAACGAAGCGATCGACATCGCTTCTCTCGATGTGCCCAAAGACATGGAAGGCGCTGGCCTGTCCATTACCGCACTGGAAGACGGGCGCTATTCGCTCGACGGCGACCAGCTCGACGCCCCGGTTACCGGCAAGGTCGGCGTGACGGAGCGCTTCGACACTAAGCAAGGCGTGATCACATTGCGCGTCGACAGGCTCGTAGGAAAGCCCGGTGCCGCGTTCGACGTGGTGCGCTCGTCGCGACAGGATGTCGTCGCGGACCTTCAGAAAGCCTTGCAGATCACCGAGCAGGGTACGAAATCGAACGTCCTGAGCTTGACCTTGAGAGGCCGCGATCCTGCCAGGGTGAGCGCGACCGTCAACGAGATCGGACGCGAGTACGTTCGCCAGAACGCAGATAGAAAGGCGGTCATCGCGGCCAATTCACTCGACTTCCTGCAAAGCCAGATGCCGGCGATGAAGCAGCAGATGGAAGAGGCGGAAGCTCGCTATAACGCGTACCGCAACACGCACACGCTGCTCGACATCGGCGAGGAGAGCCGTATCGCGCTAAAGAACGCTTCCGAAGCCGAGATCCAGCTTCTCACGCTGCGACGCACCCGTTCCGAACTTTCAAGCAAGTTTCGGGCGATGCACCCGAGTATCGTCGCCGTGGACGAACAGATTGCGTCCATGCAGAATTATCTCGACGACCTCAACGAGCGCGTGAAGTCCTTGCCTGTGGACGAGCAGGGCGCTCTTCGTCTGATGCGCGAGGTCCGCGTGAGCAGCGACCTTTATTCGGAACTGCGCAAGAACATCGAGGAACTGCGGCTGATCCGCGCCGGCAAGGTGGGAGCGGCGCAACTCATCGACGCGTCGGACACTCCAAAGCACCCGATCCGCCCGATCAAGTCGCTGATCTTGCTGGTTTCCGCGCTGCTTGGCGTGCTCATCGGAGTGGGGGTCACGCTGATGCTCGATCATCTGTTCGCGGGGGTGACCGAGCCCGAAGATATCGAGGCGCAGACAGGACTCATGGTTTACGCGACTCTGCCGCTCAGTCCTAAGCAGCGCGAACTGGAAAAGCAGGCTGAGACCGAACCTGAGCGCCAGGGGCTGCTCGCGTTACGTTTTCCGGGCGACCCGACCGTCGAAAGCTTGCGTTCGTTCCGCTCTGCGTTGCAGTTCGCCATCCTTGGTGCGCGTAACAACATTGTCATGTTGGCGGGCCCGCTTCCCGAGATCGGCAAGTCGTTTGTCACGGCGAATCTGGCAACGATTCTTGCGGCGGGCGGCAAGCGTGTCCTGCTCGTGGACGGGGACCTGCGCAAGGGCCATCTGCACACGAGCTTGGGCTGCGCGCTAGCGCCGGGCCTTGCCGAGGCACTCGTCCATCCCGATTCATTCGACAAGCTCATTCAAAAACAGATTCAGCCGAACCTCGACTTTCTGCAAGCCGGGTTCTATCCGTCGAATCCGTCGGAGCTGCTCATGGGGAAAAACTTCAGCACGCTGATGATCGCAGCATCCAATCAATACGACATCGTTTTGATCGATTCGGCACCGGCGCTGGCCGTATCGGATGCGGGCATCATGGCGCCGATCGCCGGATCCATCTTCCTGGTCGCGCGCTTTGGCCAGACGAGAATCGGCGAGATAGAAGAGTCCACCAAGCGCTTCGCGCAGACCGGCGCACGAGTGAGCGGCGTGTTGCTGAACGGATTTTCTCTCCGCAGGGCCAACTATGGGCATGCAAGCCGCTACGGCAGCCATGCCTACACAGCTTACAAGTACGACGCCAGCGTGCAGTGATTGAACAAGAATCAAAAGAGCCAGGTGGTAGCACGCGCTGCCCTTGGCCTATTCCGGATGCGCGCGCGCTCGCGTCGTTACCCATGCGAGAGTGTCGCAGCAACGTCGAGCTTTGTCGGGGAGCGGGAGTTCATGGTAACAGCGTTGATGTTCCAAATTGCTCAGTGGCGAAACCGGCTGCTTCGAGCTCATCCGGATCATCTGCGAATAGCCAAAGGAGCCGCGCGCATTTCCGCATTCGTGTTAGTCGGAAAATGTGCCGGTGCTTTAAAGGAAATCGCAATTGCATATCAGTACGGCATCAGCAATGTCGTCGATGCCTATCAGTTCACCGTCACGCTCGTGACATGGTTGCCGGGCACGGTGCTGGCGGTGCTGAGTGTCGTGCTGGTGCCGGCCTTCGTCAATTTGCGCAAGAAGAGCAAGGAGCAGCAGGTGCAGTTTGTCGGCGAACTGCAGGCGGCGGCGCTCGTGACCGGCGTGATCTTTGCGATTGCGCTTTATCTCTTCTGGCCTCTGTTAATGGACACCATGGGCGGGGCGTTCGCGGCGTCGACGCGAGAGATGTGTCGCCAGCTGATGCTGGGCATGGCACCGACGGGCGTCCTCATGCTGGCGGCGAGCGTGTACGCGGCGCGGCTTCAGGCGCGTGAGAGGCACATCAATACGCTGCTCGAAGGCGTACCTGCCGCAGCGATCCTGTGCTGCGTGCTGCTAGCGGGCAACGGCGGATCGGTCCTCCCGCTGATCATAGGAACAGTCATCGGACTTGCCGTGCAGGCGCTCTGGCTGGGTGCGCTTGCTCGAAACGCGGACGGCGTTCATGGCGGGCTTAAGCTTTCCTTTCGATCGCCCGAATGGATTCGCACGTTCGGCGCAGTGAGAACCTTGATGATCGGGCAGATCGCGCTGTGCTTCTGCGCGCCGCTCGACCAGTACTTCATGGCGCACCTGGGCGAGGGCGCGAACGGTACGCTTGGCTATGCGAATCGCGTGCTTGCCTTGTTGCTCGGTATGGGAGCGATGGCCGCAGCGCGGGCAACGCTGCCCATTCTCTCGGACATCTTGCATCAAGGCGATCATGAGCGCGCCCGTAGAACCGCATTGACGTGGTCATTCGTGGCGCTTGGGGCGGGCATCGTCTGCGTCGCCGTGTCGTGGGTCGCCGCGCCGAAAGTGATCGCCTTGCTGTTCCAGCGCGGTGCCTTCACACCAGACGACACCATTGCAGTCGCGCGCGTATTTCGTTGGGGCCTGCTGCAACTGCCGTTTTACTTTGCCGTGCTCGTGTGCTCGCAGATGTTTGCGAGCGAGGGGCGCTTCAGCATCATGGCGAAGATCGCGGTAGCGGGTTTCATCGTGAAAGCCGTTGGCAACTGTCTTCTCGTGTCGAGGTTAGGCATACCCGGCGCTCAGTTATCCACCGCGATCATGTATGCCAGTACGTTCGTCGTGTGCATGGTGCTCTTGCGCATGCGGCCCGACGCTCATGAAGGGTCGACTCCCGACTGACGCTTCGCGCACATTGGTGGCCCGAAGCGCCGCGGAATGGCGGGTTCAATCATCTGTCACGAGAACAACTATCCGATGAACATCGTCCTCGTAGTGAATTCAATGGAAACCGGCGGTGCAGAGCGCGTCGCGTCGACGCTCGCCAGCTCATGGGCGGAGCGGGGCGACTCCGTGACTTTGGTTGCGACGTTCAGCGGACGCGGCAACTGTTTTTATCCGGTGTCCGACAAGGTCCGGATGGTCTATCTGGCCGACCTCGTCGGCCGCAAAGGACGTGGGCCGCTCACACTGCTAAAGCGCCTCGTCACGCTAAGAGCGCTGCTTCGCGATTTGAGAGCCGACGTGATCGTCTCGCTGCTGACCAACGTGAACATCGTCACGATCGTTTCATCTTGCGGACTTGGCATTCCTGTCATCGCATGCGAGCACAACGATCCCTCCGCGGACGGACGCTCGATGCTCTGGAAGGTGTTGTGCCGGATCGTCTATCCGCAAGCAAAGGTGTTGACGTTCCTTTCAGAGAACATTGCAGCACCGTTTCGCAAGTGGCTTCCTGGCGAGCAACGCCTCGCGGTGATACCGAATCCGATCGCGAATGAAATCTATCAGGAGAACCGTCCCGCAGCGTCGCCCGGAGCGCGCAAACGCCTCATTTCGGTGGGACGGTTGCATACGCAGAAACAATACGATTTGCTGATCAAGACCTTCGCATCGCTCGCCAGCGACTTTGCGGACTGGGACCTGTGGATCTGGGGCGAAGGTCCGGAACGCAGCGAACTCACGAAGCTGATCCACGAACTGTCCTTGACGGATCGCGTCTTCCTGCCGGGCCGGACCAGCACGCCTTGGCGGGAAATGGCGGCGGCCAATGTCTTTGTGCTCTCGTCTCGCTTCGAAGGCATGCCGATGGCCTTAATGGAAGGAATGGCGCTTGGGCTGCCCGCCGTCGCGTTCGACTGTCGCAGCGGACCAAGAGAGCTGATGCGCGGCGGTGAGGACGGGTTGCTGGTCCCTCCCGACGATGCGCATGCCATGGCAGCCGCACTACGCCGGTTGCTGTCGGACGAATGCTTGCGCGCCGAACTCGGCGAGAAGGGCGCGACATCGATCCGCGAGCGCTATTCGGTCCCGTCCGTGTTGAGTATCTGGGACAGGATTTTCACGGACATCCGCGTACGTTGAGACGTGTTATCGAGTTTCGGACGCGGCCGAGCACAGGCCGGTTTGAACCCATGCTGCAGCCAGGGCCGGCAGTGCCATCAGGAAGAGCGCAAATGATCAAGCAAAAAGTCATTCTCCTTGCGAATACAGATTGGTATCTCTACAACTTTCGTCTTCCGCTTGCAAACAAATTGCGAGACAACGGTTACGAGGTCATCCTGGTTTCGCCCGAAGGCAAGTACGGCGCCAAGCTGCAAGAACTGGGTTTCAGATGGCATGTCATGCCGATGAACCGCCGCAGCGTGAATCCGTGGCGGGAAGCCAGTCTCGTCCTTTGGCTGGCGCGTTTCTTTCAGAGGGAGAAGCCGGCGCTCGTTCACGGTTTTACCATCAAGGGTGCCGTGTACGGCTCGCTTGCTGGAAAGCTGGCGGGCGTACCGATCCGGATCAATGCGGTGGATGGCATGGGATACGTATTCACCAGTCAGGACCTGCGTGCGCGCCTGCTTCGTCCACTGGTCAGACTCGTCATGCGTTCGGCATTCAACGGTCGCAGAACGGCCATCATCCTGCAGAACTCGGATGACATAGCGCTCTTCAAGCAGGCAGGCTTAGCAGACGAGCGATCCATACGTCTCATCAAGGGCGCGGGCGTCAATTGCTTGCGCTATATCCCGCGTCCTCCGGCCGACGCCGGGCAGCGCGCGCCGCTGCGCATCCTGCTTGCCGCCCGGCTGATCTGGGAGAAGGGCATTGCCGAATATGTTGAAGCCGCGCGTCGCTTAAAGGGAGAGAGCCGGTCGGTGAAGTTCTTCCTCGCAGGTGCGCCTGACGAAGGCAACCCCGCCGCTGTCGACAAGGCGTTAATTGAAGGCTGGGTTCGCGAGGGACTCGTCGACTGGCTCGGTCACGTAAGCGACATGCCCGGCTTGTTGTCGACGATGGACGTCGTCGTCTTGCCGAGCTACTACCGGGAAGGCCTGCCCACTACCTTGATCGAGGGTGCGGCCTGCGCGCTCCCGCTCATCACGACGGATGCTCCTGGTTGCCGGGAGGTCGTCAGTCGCAATGGTGATGACGGCATTTTGATCCCTGCTCGCGACAGCAGCGCGCTCGCCGATGCGATTCGGCTACTGGACGACGACCGCGCGTTAGGCATAAAGCTGGGCCTGGCAGCGAGAAAAAAGGTCTTAAGCGAATTCGACGAAAACATCGTGCTTGGGAAAACGCTGGCGGTATATCGGGAACTCGGCGCTCAAGCGAACTGAACACTCGGTCGACGCGTGACGCGCCTCGCTGTGTGTTGCGTTTCTGTCCTTTAACCGACTCCGATAAACTGTCTTTTACCCAGGCCAACCGTTCATGAGAATAGTCCACATCACTTCGGGGCTCAGCGTGGGCGGGGCGGAAATGATGCTGTACCGCCTCATCAAGACATCCCAGCGTGAGGGCGTTCAGCACACGGTGATCTCGTTATCGTCGGTGGACATGCTGGGGGATCGAATCAGAGCGCTGGGCGTCGAGGTCAAGATTCTGGGCATGTCCCGCAGTGCGCCTAATCCCTTCCTGCTATTCAAACTCGTGCAATGGATCCTGGCTTATCGTCCGGACGTCGTGCAAACCTGGATGTATCACGCCGATCTGTTCGGCGGGATCGCCGCCTGCATGGCACGATGGGTCGTCAGGTGGCGCGGCGTTGACGCCGAACGCCTGACGCTCGCATGGGGCGTGCATCAGACCGAATTTCCGCCCTTTAGCGCAAACAAGAAGCTGGCGCTGATTGCAAGGACCTGCGCCGTGCTTTCACGATACGTTCCGGATGTGATCGTGTGCTGCGCAGAGGCGGCCAAACGCACTCACAGCGCAGGAGGCTACTGTGCACCGCGCATGCAGGTCATCCTGAACGGCTTCGATCTAGAACTCTTCAAGCCGCAGGCGCGTCAGCACGATCCCTTGCGAGCGCTCCTTGGCGTGGCTGCCGATACGCCTATCGTCGGCATAGTCGGGCGCGTCGATCCGGCCAAGGACTACGAGAATTTCATCACGGCGATCGGCAAGACATCTCGCGCATTCCCGCATTGCCACTATGTGATGATAGGAAAAGGGCTCGATGCGACAAACGTCGAGCTCACATCGCTGATTCGCAAGGCGAAGGTGGCGGACGTGTGTCATCTTCTTGGCGCGCG
The DNA here is from genome assembly GCF_001544495.1 of Caballeronia telluris. Taxonomy (GTDB): domain Bacteria; phylum Pseudomonadota; class Gammaproteobacteria; order Burkholderiales; family Burkholderiaceae; genus Caballeronia; species Caballeronia telluris. The sequence continues at coordinate 229,215 of NZ_FCNZ02000005.1, read as the reverse complement.
GGACGATGTTCATCGACTGATTCCGTTCTTCGATGTCTTTTGCCTTTCTTCCCGCAGCGAGGGACTGCCGACGGTTGTCGGCGAGGCGATGGCTTCCGGCGTTCCATGCGTGGCGACCGATGTGGGAGATACCGCGACGCTGATCGGCGCGACGGGCCATCTCGTGCCCAAGGAGGACGCCGATGCGCTGGCGTCGGGACTGATCGCATTGCTCGGCCTGAGCGATGAAGCTCGCCTCGAACTCGGCATGAAGGCCCGTCAGCGTATGCAGACACATTTCTCGATCGACACGAGCTGGCGAACCTATGAAACCGCGTATGAGCGTGTGCGCAGCTTGTTTAAAGGCAAGCCGGCGATGCAAGGCCATTCAACCGGGGAGTATTAGCGAGAATTGAAGTCGAGTCGCCATTATTTTAATGTCCATGATCTTTCTTGAAGAATGGACGAATAAATCGACTCGACGGGCATGGCATTATGAGTGTGACGTGGTTTTCTAATAGGCGAATTGCGCATTACAGAAATAAAAAGGAAGTCGAAATTCGAACGACTGTGACGCAGATTGGGCACAATCTGCGCAGCGTTTATTCGCATCGCAATTATTTCAAGCGGTAATTGGGCGTTACATCGACCTCCCGTGCGGCCCTGCCCAGCCGTCCCGCCAGACTCCCGCACTGCGAATTCATCAGACGAAATCGCTCAATCTGACCGGTCGACCTTCAACCGGGCCGGTATTCTTCTGACGTTTTCAGCGCGCAATTTACTCGTGAACTGCGGCATCTACACGCAAACGGGCCACAAACTATCAACGGTACGTTGGTAATTCATACTGATGCCTTGCCGTGTGACCGGAAAGTTTTTCTCAGGTCAAGTACTCATACAAAGCGTTTCGAAGTGTTACAAAGATCATACGTTACTACAATTGAGAGCGGTTATCCTCGCGTTTCGTTGCAAAGTGTCTGTCGCAAACGTTTTAGCGCGATTTCTTCATACAAGTAATGAGGACAGCTTTGTTTTTGTGGCCGTAATGATTCTTCTTTTTTCTAATGCGCATTCATCTACTTAAATCCCTCTATAGCTCAATCCTTCCCTCCCGTTCCTCACAAAGCACTGGTCTTTTGTCGGTAGGATTGGCGCTCGCTTTCAGTGTCACGCTCTCCGCGTGTGGCGGCGACAGCGGCGCAAGCGACGCAGTCGACTCCACGGTCAAAGCGACCAAAGCCGCTGCGACCTCCACTCAGCCGTTCACGGCACCAACCCTCGTTAATCCGATCAATCCGCAGCAATACGGCGCAAAATGCGACGGCGTGACGGACGACTCCAAAGCCTTCCAGTCCGCAGTTAATGCCGGAGACGTAAAAGTCCCCGCCTCAAAGACGTGCTTGATCAATAAGACCGTCAATATCACGACCAGCTATCGACACATCGAATGTGCGGCTGGCGCTGTTATCAAACAGACGAACCCGTATGCGGGAAATGTCTTCCGTGTGTTTTCACCGTCGGGCGCATCGCTCAGCGGCGACAGCATTGTGAACTGCACATTTGTCGGTGCTAATTCGGTAGCGCCGAAGTATTACAACAACGACGACCGTCACTGGAACATTGCCGTCCAGACGGGCGACCGCGTCAGCAACTTCCTGCTCGCCGGAAACACGTTCAAGCAGTTCTTTGGACAAACAGCCTTCCAGACCTACGGTACGGTGGACGGCGGTAGCGGCGACCGTGTCGAATACAACACGTTCCAGAGCTGTGGCTACTACGGTCCGGCGTTCGTTGCGCACCGAAATGGCTACATGGGTCACAACAAGCTGATCGATTGCGCAATGGGCGTGGAGAATGACAACGCCTCGCAGAATACCGGCGGAAACGTCATCGAATACAACACCCTGACGGCCGTCCACGGTTATGGCGCGCCGGACATGAACAATTCGGTCATGTTGACGGGCGGCGTTGCTGGCAACGCGAACTATTCGACGAACATTGTCCGTAACAACACGGTCTCGGGTGTCAGCGATTCCGCGGCGTTCCAGCGTGCGGGTCTGCCCAGCGCGATCTGGCAACGGGCGACGGCCGGTGCAGCACAGTATCAGAACAACACCTGCTCGTCGGGCTGCCAGACGTATCGGTAACCGGGCGCCTTTCAGCGCGGTGAGAAGCGATCGTTCCTGATCCTTCTGCGCCGCGCGACTTGAGGGCAAACGCAAGGTTGTCGGCGCATCTACGCTAATCAAGCGTGATGCGCCGTTTTTTATGTGCGCGTGCTTTGCGCTCGCCGCGGTTCACTGGCCGTCAGTCGGCACTTCTGTTTCGAGCCGAACTTCGGCCACGCCGATGACCTTGCCCTTTGGAGCGTTGTTGCCGCTCACGCGAACCAGCGTGACGACCATCTGAGCCGTGGCCGGCACACCGAGATTCGCGAGCACTTCGTTGGCGCGGAACTTGATTTCGCCACCGCCGTGATGCGTTGCACCTGCAATCTCGAACGGGCCAAGCGTGCCTAGAAAGTACTTCGACAGATCGGTGTCCGGAAGCGGTCCGGCCGGCAAGTTGAGGTACACGTTATAAAAGTAGCCGCCTTTCTTGCCCAATCCGGTGACGGACAAGCCATCCATCACGACATTGATCACCGTCGCGGACGAAGGGGCCGCTTCCGTCGTCGCTGCTGCTGCGGGTGCCGCCGCCACCAGTCCCCTCAGCTTCGTGGTGTCGGCCGCCTGCACAGGCAACGCGATGCTCACCGAGTTGTCGGCAACGTTGAGGTTCTTGACGCCCCCGAGCGAGCGCCGGTTGGCTGTGATCGATTTGGCCGGCGAAGTCGTCAGCGCAGTCAGCGGCGGCCGGCTCATGAGCGGAGCAACCTGAGCCTGAACACGCACGATGTGGCCAGCATTGGCCTGCCGAGGCAAGGCGGTCGGGCGAGTGAGATTCGCATAGTCATAGCCGAGGCCCGTCGTGTCGTATGTTTGCGTCTTGGCGATGCTGACGTTTGGACCGTAAGTGAAACTTCCATTCCAGTAACGGTTGTTCCGCGCAGGCATGGTGCCGCCGGTGAGCGACCACGCGCGCCAGAGGCGGTCGATGTTCGAATGATGCAGGAAAAAAATTGGATCCATGGGCGAAATCATGTCGGCCATGTAGCCGCCGATCAAGTCATGCACCGGATTGTGCGGCGCATCTTCAAGCGAAGCCTCGAACGAATTCGCCGTGCCGCGCTGAAAGTTTTTGACGCTCGCTGCGAAAGGGGTCAGCGACAGCGCGTTATAGACATTCGTGCCCGTGCGAGACACATAGAGCGGATTTTTGCTTGCAGGATCGGTGAATTCGCTTGGAATGTTCGGATTGGCGTAATAATCCCAATAAGGCAGCGTCAATCCAGTGTCAGCGGACACGGTCCGCAACCATTGCTCGAAGTGGTAGATATAGCCGCGATGCCAGGCGAGAAAATAGGCGATGCCATGCGGGCAATAGTTGACATGGGCGTTGACCCAAAACTGCCACGACGACGGTGAGTTCGCGTTGCTATTCCTTTTCATGACGCTCACGGCAGTCAGGAAGGACGAAAGGTGCCCTGACGTTTTGAAATCTTGCCATTCGAGCCGCTTTAAGGTTGCTGCCTCTGAAGTGATCGGAAGAGTCAGCATTGCCACTGCGGCGGCCGATTCCTTTAGGAAGTCCCGCCGGCCGTTCTTCGTTAGTGTCATAGAGCCCCCAGGAGGAGATGTCCTTTTCAGGTTAATCAGCAATTCATCGCTGGCGCAGGACGCGTTGGCATTTCTTTTGATTCGTCTTACGCCAATTTGAATCGTAAGCCTGGGAGATCAAGGAAGGGATCGGCCGAAAGGCAAACGTTTGCGGGTGGCCGGGAAATCTGCTTTAGAAGTGACTCGAGGTCACATCAACCCAGGGTGGTGACAGCGTATCCACATTCACTTGAGCGCTATGTGCGCATGGACACATTCAACCATTAGTTTGAACGCTATAAAGACCCGTCTTGCTTACGCTTTCGACCATCCTGCAAAGAGCAGATGGTTCGGGTAACGTACGAACATAAGCGGCCGTTCCACTCGATGCTTGTCTATCAGTGGGTGTCGTTCGAATTGAGACTTCGCCGACGCGTCGATGTGCAAACGTCTGCAGTATCTGAGGCGATGCCCGTTTGTGTATGAAACGCTCAACCCAGTCGCATACCAGCCGTAAGTTCAATGGGGCATTCCATGAATACGACGACGATCTCGAGCTTCAAGACGCGGGTCAAGCGCAAGATAAAGTGGCCGTTGATCGCCGCTGTCGCAGCATTGCCCGACTGGGCGCAAACGCTGTTGTTCGTACCGGTGATTCGCCGCCTTGGGGAACGCGTTCCTGTATTGCGTGTGGTGTACAGCGGATGCTATCGCACGCATCCCATCGACCGGAGACTCGGCACCGATACAGGCGGAATCTATCCGCCGGAGTCGCTCAGCGGCACGGGCGTGGGAGCGGGAAACCTGCCTTATATGGGATCGCAACCGAGCATCGTGCGTCGGGCACTGGAGCAGGTCGGCGACGTCCGAGGGCGGACGTTCATCGATATCGGCTGCGGCAAGGGACGGCCGATGATCGTTGCCACCGAATTTCCCTTTGAAGCGGTCCTCGGCTACGATCTCGCCGCGCCGCTGGTCGAGATCGCGAACAGCAACGCAGCGATCGTGGCGCGCCGGTTTCCCCAAAGAACACCGATGCGCGCTTTCGTGGAGAATGCGCTCGAACTCAAGTTCTCGAAGGGCAGGCTCGTCATCTTCCTGTTCAATCCGTTCGGCGCCGCGCTCATGACGACGCTCCTGCACAATCTCGAGAAGGGGCTCGCGGACGGCACCATCGAAGAGATGACGGTGGTCTATATCTATCCTGTCTGCGCGCATGTGTTCGATCAATCGAAGAGGCTGACGAGGCAATTCGCCCTATCCATGCCCTACGCCTCGGACGAGATCGGCTACGGCACCGAAGCGCAACAGGACGTGATCATCTGGAACAGTGTGCCGCAGCGGTAAATGCGCGCCGCGAAACCCAACGTGCGCCGCGCAATACGACTTGCCGCGCACGACATATAAAACGCTAAAGACTGTGGCGACAGACCCGGCAACGGTGGACGAAGCGGCGCCGCGCGTCGAACTGTGCATCGGTCGGGCCGCCGCTCCCTTCATCGCCACGCTTTGACGCAGGCCAACACCCAGTTTCCCCCCGCTCCAAAACCCTGCCCGCCCGCTCCGCAATTCAGGAGGACGGCGCTCGATCGACCTCGCCATCGGCCGGAACAAGCGCCGAAAGAAGTTAAACAAGTTCGACGGAAGCCGCTTCGGGTATATCCCGAGACGTCGCCGCAAACGTCCGCCGGCAAAGCGACAAAGCCCCGCGAAGCCTTGTTTGACGGCCCACTCGACAAGGCGCATTTGCTTGACAGCAGCTTACGCGGTTAGCTATTTTCTGAGGTTTCAGAAGTACAAGAATGCCGGCGTAAGAATCGACCGGTCGCTTATCAAACGAAAAGAGTGAGGAGACACCATGAAGTTGCGTTCAACGTTGTCAGTCAGGATGGCGGCGCTGTGCGTCGCGATGAGCGCAGTGATGGCGACGGCCGCCCATGCGGCGGACCCCGTGTCGATCAATGTCGTCGATGTCGCGGGCAACCTGCAACTGACGCAAAAGGCCTTCGAGGCGTTCAAGGCGAAGAACCCGAATCTCGTCGCCAACATCACGTTCACGAATGCGCCCGCGCCGCAACTGCCCGGCAAGATCAAGGCGATGCAGGCCGCGGGCCGCTCGGACATCGATCTCGTGCTGACAGGCACCGATGCGCTCGCCGCCGGTATTCAGCAGGGGCTTTGGGAAAAGCTACTGCCCGAACAATCCGCCGCGTTCCCCGGCGTGCTCGACAAGTACGCGCCCGGTCCGCGCAAGATGCAGGACGTGGCACAAGGCTACGGGCTCGAAGTGACGTACATGCCGGCCGGGCCGCTGCTCGAATACAACCCGGCGAAGGTCACGGACGTGCCGAAGACGCCCGACCAGCTGCTCGCGTGGTGCAAGGCGCATCCGAACAAGCTGATCTACGCGCGTCCGGCGAATTCCGGACCGGGCCGCACGTTCCTGATGGGCCTGCCGTATGTACTCGGCGACAAGGACCCGACCGATCCGGTCAACGGCTGGGACAAGACCTGGGCGTTCCTCAAGCAACTGAACGACTGCATTCCGTACTACCCGGGCGGCACGTCGGCGGTCATGAAGGAACTGGGCGAAGGCACGCGCGACATGACCGTCACCGTGACGGGCTGGGACATCAACCCGCGCGCACTCGGTATCGTGCCGGCGGAGTTCAAGGTGCAGGCGTTCGACAACATGACCTGGGTGAACGATGCCCACTACATGGTGATCCCGAAGGGCGTGCCGAAGGAAAAGCTCGACGTGCTCTACAAGCTGATGAACTTCATGCTCGAACCGGCCCAGCAGGCGATGACCTATGACGACGGTTATTTCTATCCGGGCCCGGCGGTGAAGAACGTGCCGATCGAATCCGCGCCGGCGAAGAGCCAGGAAGTGATCCAGAAGTTCGGCCGCCCCGAGTATGCGAAGCTGCTGGCGGACCGTCCGCACGTCGTGCCGCTCAACGCCGCCGCGATGGTCGCCGCGTTCCAGAAGTGGGACCGCGAGATCGGCGCACAAAAGACCAAGTAAAGGCGCCGGAGCATCACACACGCGCGGGCGGCTGTCGTCTCGACCAAATTGGGGACGACAGCCGCCGCGTCATCGGGAAAATGTCATGAAGCATTCGTTTGAACAGTTGCGCCTCGACTCCGTGTCGCGCAGCTTCACCAACGCCGAAGGCGTGCAACTCGCGGCGTTGCGCGGACTCGACCTCGACATCCGGCGCGGCGAATTCATCGCGCTGCTCGGCCCTTCGGGCTGCGGCAAGTCGACCGCGCTCAACTGCATCGCCGGATTGCAGCCGCTGACAGGCGGCGGCATCTGGCTCGACAGCGATCGCATCGACGTGTTGCCGCCCGAGAAGCGCGGCTTCGGCATGGTGTTCCAGAACTACGCGCTGTTCCCGCACATGTCGGTGCTGGAGAACGTCGGATTCGGCTTGAAGATGCGCGGCGTGCCGAAAGCGGAAGCCGTGAAGCGCGCCAAGGCCGCCTTGCAACTCGTGCAACTGAGCGGACACGACGCCAAGCTGCCCGGCCAGCTCTCGGGCGGCCAGCAGCAGCGCGTCGCGATCGCGCGCGCGATCGTGATCGAGCCGCCGCTCGTGCTGATGGACGAACCGCTCTCGAATCTCGATACCAAGCTGCGCATCGAGATGCGCGCGGAAATCCGCCGCATCCACGGCAAGCTCGAACGCGCCACGATCTACGTGACGCACGATCAGGACGAGGCGTTGTCGATGGCCGATCGCATCGTCGTGATGAAGGAGGGCGTCGTGCAGCAGGTCGCGCCGCCGAAAGAAGTCTATTCGCGGCCGAAGAACCTGCACGTCGCGCGCTTCATGGGCTTTCGCAATGTCGCGAGCTTCACGCTCGAAGGCACGCAGGGCGAGGGCGTCGCGGTGACGGCCAACGGCGTGCGCCTGCTGGGCACGCCGATGGAGGGTTTCAACAGCAAGAGCGTGAGCGTCGCGCTGCGTCCCGAGGACATGGAACGCGCCGCGCCGGGCACCGAAAACGCTTTCGACGCGCAAGTCGAAACCGTCGAATACGGCGGACGCGATTCGCTGATTCGCGTGACGAGCGCGTTCGGCAAGCTGTGGGCGCGTCTGCCGGGCGAATTCGCCGAAGGCGAGCGCGTCACGCTGCGCGTCGCGCCGTCGCGCACGCTCGTCTACGACGGAGAAGCGCAATGAGCACCGTTGCGCTGCCTGTCCGGCGCGATCCAAAGGGCTGGCTCGTCACGCCCGCGCTCTTCTTCATCGTCGCGCTCTTCATCTATCCGTTCGCCTACGGGCTCGTGCTGTCGTTCACGCCGATGAACGGCGGCGGCGTGCTCGCCAACTACATCACGTTCTTCACCGACACCGCGATGTGGCCGACGATCCTCGTCACGCTCAAGCTCGCCGTGCCCGCGACGCTGATCAACGTCGGCGTGTCGGTGCCGGTCGCGTTCGCGCTGCGGCGCAATTCGCCGTACCAGAAGTTCGTGACGACGCTGCTCGTAATTCCGGTGACGCTCGGCACGGTCTTGATCGCCGACGGCATGCTCACGTACTTTGGCCCGAACGGCTGGTTCCCGCAGGCGTTGCAGGGGCTGCATCTCTATACCGACGAAGTCCGCCTCACGCACAACTACTGGGGCGTGCTGATCTCGCTGATCGTATCGGGCTTTCCGTTCGCGTTCCTGCTGACGCTCTCCTACGTGACGGGCATCGACCCGACGCTCGCGCGCGCGGCCGCGACGCTCGGCGCGAATCCGTGGCAGCAGTTCCGCCAGATCTACCTGCCGCTCTTGCTTCCGGGCCTCACGATGACCGCGTGTCTGTCGTTCGTGCAGGCGTTCTCGGTGTTTCCGTCGGCGGTCTTGCTCGGCGCGCCGGCCGGTCCGACGCGCGTCATTTCGATCGCCGCCGCCGAGGCCGCGTTCGAAAGCTACGACTATTCGCTTGCCTCGACGATCGCGATCATCATGGGCTTCGTGCAACTGCTGGTCGTCGGCGCGATGCTCGGCGCACGGCGCTTTTTCTATACCGGTCCGGTGACGGGAGGCAAGGGTTAATGGCAACCGATCATCACGCGGCGCCCGCGTTGCAGGGCGTGCCCGACGCGGCGCTCGGCAATGGCGCCAAACCCGGCCGGAAGCAGCACGCGAGCGTCGCGGACCGGCTGTGGAAAGCGTTCGTCTGGTTCACGATGGGCTTTTTCCTGCTCAACGTGCTGCTCCTGATCGCGACCGTCGCGGTCAATTCGATCGCCACACGCTGGTTCGGCACGCCGTTGCCGCAGGGCTTCACGCTGCATTGGTACGCGCAGGCATGGACCGACTTCCAGCTGACGAGCGTCCTCTGGGTGACGATTCAGGTCGTCGGCGCGGTGGTGATTCTGTCGATCGTGCTCGGCGTGCCGGCCGCTTACGCGCTCGCACGCGTGCAGTTTCCCGGCAAGCGCCTCGCGATGCTGATCTTCCTGCTGCCGCTGATGGTGCCGCCCGTCACCTACGGCATTCCGATGGCGACCGTCATGTACAAGGTCGGACTCGCGGGTACATTGAGCGGCGTGATTCTCGCGAATCTGGTGCCCGCGCTGCCGTTCGTGATTCTCGTGATGACGCCGTTCATCGAGCAGATCGATCCGAACCTCGAATCGGCGGCGCGCATTTTCGGCGCGAACACCGCGCGCTATTTCCGCTACGTGCTGCTGCCGCTTCTCGTGCCCGGCATGCTCGCGGCGGGTTTGCTCGTGCTGGTGCGCACCATCGGCATGTTCGAGCTGACGTTCTTTACCGCCGGGCCTTCGACGCAGACGCTCGTCGTCGCGCTGTACTACGCGGTGTTCTCGACGGGCGTCCGAGCGCCGCAGTCCATCGATGCGATGGCGATGATCTATATGGCGATCACGCTCGTGTGGGTGCTGATCGCGCTGCAGTTCGTGAGCCCGACGCAGCTCGTCTCGCGCGTGAAGGAGCAGAAGCAGTGAAGATAGTTGCACTGGATGCGGCGTCGCGCGTGAGCATCGCTTGCGGCGCGCACACGATGGACGTTGCGCCCGCGGCGGGCGGGCGCATCACGCGCTTCTCGACGACGATGGACGATGGGCGCGTGCACGAGTGGCTCGTGCCGATCGTGGCCGAACACTGGCCGTGCGACGCGTGGCCGAAAGGCGGCTGCTATCCGCTCGTGCCGTTTTCGAATCGCGTGCGCGACGCGCGCTTCACGGCGCCGGACGGCACGCGCGTCGCGCTCTCGACGTTTCCGGGCGCCGCTCACGCGCTGCACGGCTTCGGCCAGTACGCTGCGTGGACGATAGCGCAGCATCGCGCCGACGAAATCGTGCTGCACTACGCGCATCGCGCGGGCGACGAAGGCTGGCCGTGGGCGTTCGAAGCCACCCAGACCTTCACGCTGAACAATTCGGGCGCGCGGCTAGCGATGCGCGTCGTGAACCGTTCCGCGCAGCCGATGCCGCTCGGTTTCGGTTTTCATCCGTATTTTGGCGCGCAGTCGGCGGAACTCGACACGCAGGTGCTGTGGCGCCACGAAGAAGAAATCGCGATCGAGCCGACGCCCGGCGTGCCGGCGCGCTATCACGAACGCGAAGAAGCGGGCTACACGCGCTATCTCGGCGGCTGGGACGGACATGCGACGCTGTATTACCCAGGCGGAGCGACGCTCGCTCTGAAGGCGTCGGAGGCGCTGTCGCACGCCGTCGTGCATTGCCCGGCGGGCGCGGGCTATCTGTGTGTCGAGCCGGTCTCGCACGTGAGCGACGGCTTCAACCTGCATGCGAAGGGACTGCCCCGCACGGGCGTCGAGTTCATTGAGCCAGGTAGTGAAAGACAGGCGTGGCTCGCGCTGGAAACCGGCGTCCGCCCGGGCGCGCACGACGACGGCGCCGCCGCGTAGCCGCTTCGACCGTATCGGCACGCGACGCACGCGATGCACGCGCCGGCATGACACCCCGCGCGACGAGGCAATGGTCCTGGTTCATCACACACCTCCTTGCCGGGTGGCCGGCGCCGAAAAGAACGCTTCGACGAGATCGACGATCCGCCACGTCGAGCACGGCCTTCTGCAATGCGCATCGAAGCCGGCATCCTTGAGCGTCTCGACGGGGTCCGCCGGCCAGACGCCGCTCATCGCAACGAGCAACCGTCCGGTGATGTCCGCGTCCATGCGCAGCGTGCGGATGAAGACATAGCCCGACTCGCTGTCGAGGCTCGTATCGAGGACCAGCGCCTGCGGCTTCCAGTTCTGGACGAGCGAACGCACCGACTTCAGGTCCTGCGAATGGATGACCTCCAGACCCTTCAGCCGCAGCATCACGGCGAGCGACTCGGCGATCGACTTGTCCTTGTGCGCGATCAGGACGCGCCGGGTCGCGTTATGGGTTCGCACCCTCTTGATGCTCCACAACGCAAAATGCTTTTCCTGTTCGGCAGGTGATCGGCTGGTCATGCGCGTCTCCGTGATGCGGTGGATCGGATGAGCGCATTGTCGGCCGGTCACGCCGCGCGCAAAACCCGCAGCGAGAAGGGGCGAAGCGATCGAGAAGAGGGAGGCGACATCCCCGCGAATGGAGGGTGGCGAGCGTTTAATACGGGCGTACTATCGGTTCATGTTCTCGGGGACTCGCAATGGAAAACGGATATTTCAAAACAGTATTGCTGGTAGAGGACGAAGGGCTTACGCGCAGCGCAATGAAGACGCTGATTCTCGCGAATGAGCCGCTGCTCGAAATCGACGAAGCGGACGGCTTCGAGCAGGCGAAGGAAAAGCTATCCGCGGGTTCGTACGATCTGATGTTCCTCGACTACAACCTTCGGGGCAACGCGACCGGCATGGACCTGCTCAACTGGATACGCGAGGAAGAGCGCGAGGTACAGACCATCATGCTTTCGGCACAGGACGACCGCGACACCGTGCTCGAATGCATCAAGCACGGGGCCTGCGGGTTCATTTCCAAGGGCAGCGAGCAGGGCGCGGAGGTTTTTCGTGAAGCGCTCCGTACGATTCTCTCGGGTCGCGTCTATTTGCCCAATACAGTGCTCGGCAAGGGCGGCCACAGCCCGAAACCGGTCGCGACGCATTCGAGCCCGACCGTCGAGTCGCTCGAACTGCCGCCGCGTCTGACTGAAACGCTGCGCTATTTGTTGCAGGGACTGTCGAACAAGGCGATCGCGCGCAAGATGAACATCAGCGAGAACACGGCGAAGGAGTATTCGAGCGACCTGCTCGCGCGCTTTCACGTGACGCGCCGGACGTTCCTGATCGTCGAAATGGCCCGGCGCGGCATCGAGATGCCGGTGAGTCATCCGACGGCGTAGGGTAAGCTACCCGCCGCCGCCACGAGAACTCAGACAGCCTCGTCGGCGAAATCCGGGCAGCGGCCCGAGATCAGCGAAAGGATCTCCTGCCGCAGATCGGCGGGGCTGACCGGCTTGCTCAGCACGTCGTGTGTGCACGCGAGCGGCACGATGGTCGCCTGCGGCTCGCCCGTCACGACGAGCGTCGGACATGGCCGGCCGAGTTTCGCCGTGCAGAGCATCGCCACCTCGCGCGCGGTCTTGAAGTCGCGCAGGCGGTAATCGGTGATGACGAGATCCGGAAAACGCTCCAGCGACTCCAGAATCTCCTCGTACTCCTCGAAGGTCGCCGCCGAATCGTATAACACGCCCCATTGCGACAAGAGCGCCTCCGTCGACGCCCGCACGAGGCCGTCGTCCTCCACCAGGAGCACATACAGCCCGTCGAGATGCCTGATTTCGTCGGCATCGCCTTTTGCCGGCACGCGCGGCGCGGGTTTTTCGGGACTGGCGCCGCAAAGCGGCATTTCCAGCGAGAAGCGCGAGCCGAGCCCCTCGGCCGATTTCAGTTCGATCCGGTGCTCGTCCAGCATCGAAATCACCGCGTTGACGATCGAGAGGCCGAGCCCTAGCCCCTTGTCGCGATCCTGCTCCGGATTGCCGACCTGGAAGAACGGCTGGAAAATCGACTCCCAGTGCGCCGCCGAAATGCCGATGCCGTTGTCGACCACGTCCACGCGCGCGCGCGTCGGCGAGCGGATGACGCCCACGATCACCGTTGGCGTCGCGTCGTCGGTCGTCTTGGCGTACTTGATCGCGTTCGAGATCAGATTCGCGACCGCGCGCCCGAGCCAGTGGGCGTCGCTGCGCACGCAGACGAGACTTTCGCGCGGCAGGCGCAGCCTCAGGTCGACGCCGCGGCTTTGCGCGAACGGACGAAGCTGCGCGGCGGCTTCCTCGATGATGAGCCGCAGGTCGAAGACGTGATAACGCGGCACGACGCGCCCCGATTCCAGCCGCGACAGGTCGAGCACCGCGTTCAGAAGCCGCGCGAGGATCACGGACGAGCGCCCGCATTCGTCGATCAGTCGGCCGGCTTCGCGGAATTCGCCGCGCCGGATCGCTTCCGATGCCGCCTGCAGGAAGAGGTTGAGCGCGTGCATCGGCTGACGCAGGTCGTGGGTCGCGGCCGCGAGGAAGTTCGATTTGTCCCGGCTCGCGGTTTCGGCGGCGAGCATCTGCTGCTCCTTCAGCGCGAGCAGGGCGTTGGTCTTGACCTCCTGATCCTTCTCCGACACCTCCAGTTCGTCGTTCTTGCGCGCCAGTTCGACGTTGGCGTCGCTGAGTTCGCTATTGACCGACGCCAGCTCGCGCTCGGCGGCGTAGCGCTCGCGGGACACCCGCTCCGCGTGCACGCAGACGCCGTGGCCGACGATCGCCATGTTCACCAGATAGAACATCCCCGCGCCGAAATCGGCCGGCAATAGCACGTTGAACGCCGCCTGAATGAAGACGACCCCGCCGAGCGTCAGGATCGCGACGGTCAGCGCGTAGCGCGACTTCAGATAGAAGAACGAAAACTGGAAGAAGAGCGCGAGATAGAGGCCGGGGAAGTGCTGCGAATAGTTGAAGGGCGCCGGCGTGACGACGATCATCACCAGCATCAGGAAAATAAGTCCATAAATACCGGTGAAAATGACGCGCGCCGACATCACATGCAAACGGAACGACGGCCGCAGCACGAGCACGCCGACGCAGCACAGGAGCACGATGCCGAGCATGCGCAGCACGAGCAGGTCGGTGAACACGACGCTCAGGATCTTGCTCTGCCGCGCGACGGTCAGGTCCCAGGTGAGAAACGACGTCCACAGCACGAGCGCGAGCAGCGCCGACGCCCGCCGGAACGCGCAAAACCGCTGGCTGTGTTCTTCGAGGAACTGCGCTTCGAGGGCCGGGTCGGCGAACGGCTTGGGTATCGAAAGATTCTTGACGAGACTCGCGCCCGCTTCTCGCGCGGCGGCGGCATACGACCAGGACCTCGGGATGCCGGCGAACCGGTTCGGGACACGCATGTCGCGCTCGCATAGACAGGAGGGAGGTTAACTACTTTAGGCGACATCTCACCCGCGGCAAGCGCGTTTTTCGGACGAAATCAAGAAAACTTAGGAGTTACCCGAGTTCCACTGCGAAGGTCGGTGGCGGGCGATGAGCGGGCCCAGCCGGAAGGAAGTCGAAAGCGAGCGCTGCGATCGGTTGGGTGGCACCCTCGACACGGGGACGAGGGCTCGGGCCGGTCATACCTTTGTCTTGGCCTTCGTGGTGCGCTTGGCGACCTGCATGTCCTTGGCGCCCTGTGCCTTGCTGGGTGCCTGCTTCGTGCCGGACGCGCTTTTCTTGCGGCTCGACATTTCGGTTTCGGCGGGATGGCTCGCCGGCGCTTTTCTCGGGGATGGCATGTTGACCTCCTTCGCGTGTCGGAATGACACGGTTTAAACATAGGCGCCGCGTTGCCGGGAATCAAGAAAGTGCGTCGTGTCGTGATGTATCGGCGCGACAGTCGGGCTTTGGGTCATCGCACTCGTTTCTGAGAGCGAAGCAATTTCGGCGTCCGTCGCGTTCAGCCGATCAGCTTGATCCCGACTGGCAGCGACTCGCCGAACACGCGTCCTTCGTCGGCGCGGTCGAGTTCGACGGTCTCGCTGACCATCTGAATCCAGCTCTTCGACGCGTTCGCTGCCGTCAAACGCCGCACGACTTCCTCGCGGATATCGTCGGGCAGGTCGCGTGAGCGGTCGCCGGTCATGCGCGCGATCTGCACCGCCGCGAACGCCGCCGGCTCGATCTTCTTCCAGTCGAGCGCGAGGATCGTGTTGAGCCATTCGACCGCTGTCGCGGGCGGCACGACGCCGTGCGCGCTGCCGTAAAACGGCTGCCGCGCGCCGATGCGGCCCACCGCCCACCAGCTCTGCACGTTCTCGGACGGCTTTTTGAGCCGCGTGAGAAGCCACTGCCCGATCTCCGCCTTGCGCTCGGCCGGCACGCGTTCTAGCGATGCCGCGAGCCGCACCATGTCGTCGTAGCCGACTTTCGCCGTGCCCGCCATCTTCTTATAGCGCGAGGTGCCGGGCGGCTGGAGATAGAACGCGATGTCGTCGAGCAACTGCACCTGGGCGTCCGGCGGCAGTCCGCCCGCCGCACGCCGCCAAAGCGTCCACCATTCCGACCAGATCTGGCTTTCGTTTACGTACTGGATGCCCTGGTCGTAGAGCGCCGCGAGCTGCTCGACGCGCCATTCGTCGAGCGGATGGCCGAAGCCCGGCCGGATGCCGTAGCCGACGAGGTTCAGCCATAGCCGTTCGTGATCCGCCGAACGACGGCGCCGGCGCGCCCGTTCGATCAGCGTGCCGTAGAGTTCGCGCAACAGCGCGATGTCCCAGGTATCGCGCGGACCGAGCAGTTGTTCGAGCTGCGCGCGCAGCCGCTTGACCTCCTTCGGCCCGACGTCGTGCGACTTCGCGCCGAAGGTGCGGTCGATCTGCTCGGCGGCCTTCGGCCATGCGGCATGCAGCGCGGCTTCGCCGTCGCCCTGAGCCTCGTTGCCGCGCAGCTGGAAGGCGAGCAGCCAGCGCTGCGACGGATCGTCGGTGGCGATGCAGTGGACGTCGAGCGTGCCGACTTCGGTGAGCGTCGAGCTCAGGTGGACCGGCGTGTCGCGCGGACCGCTCGCGTCCTGCGGCGCGACCACGGTTGCGATCGGCGGCAGGCGCACGAAGTCGCCGCCGGCGGCCGACAGATCGGCGAGCTCGCCCGGCTGGCGGGCCGTATCCGCGACCGACGACACCAGGTGAAAGCGCACCGGCGCCCCGAGCCGCAGCGCAAACGTGCGGTCCGTCAGCGCGATTTCGTGACCTTCTTCCGTGCCGCGCGGCAAGAGGCAGATGCCGCGCTCGCTCTTGCTATCGTCGTCGAGCACGAGGAAGAAGCTGCGCGGCGAGCCGCCGCCGATGCGCGGCGCCTGTCCCGCGCGCGCGAGCGAATACGCGACCGCGCCGCGCGCGACGGCCACATCGGGGTTCGCGTTGTGCAGCACGTTGAGCGGCGCGCCGCGCCACGCGCCGAGCGTGCTCGCGAGGCGTTGCGTCAGCGCTTCTGCGCGGAACACGCCGCCGTTGAGGAGCAGCGTGTCGGGGACCGGCAGCGACGCCTCGGCGTGCGATTCGTCAAGCCCGAGCGCCTGCCGCGATTGCGCGGCGTGCTGCGCGAGAAACGCGGCGATATGGCGCGTGACCGCCGGATCGCTTGCATACGGCAGCCCGAATTCGACGATGCCGCCGCGCGTGCGCCCCGGCCGCTCGCCCGCCGACACGGCCGGAAAGAAGCCATCGACGATGATCCGCTCGACTTCCTCGCGCGACACATGCGCCGAGCGCGATCCGCCGACGAGCTTCGAGCCCGCGCCGAGCAGCGTGATCGACGCGGACTCGGGCGCATCGGCGCCGAGGAGTTGTTCCTTCGCGGCGCGGCTGCGCTCGACGAGCTGCGAGATCTGCGCCGCCGAGAGCCGCGCGCTGCCCGCGCTCAACCGCGCCTCCGCGAGATGCGCGAGCGCGAGATCCATGTTGTCGCCGCCGAGCATCAGATGGTTGCCGACGCCGATACGCGTCAGTTGCGGCTCGCCGTCGTGCATCTCTACCTTGATCAGCGTGAGGTCGGTCG
Organism: Caballeronia telluris; assembly: GCF_001544495.1. Classification (GTDB taxonomy): domain Bacteria; phylum Pseudomonadota; class Gammaproteobacteria; order Burkholderiales; family Burkholderiaceae; genus Caballeronia; species Caballeronia telluris. The sequence goes on along the minus strand of NZ_FCNZ02000005.1, from coordinate 212,520 downwards.
TGCCGCCGCCGACGTCGCAGATCAGCACGAGACGCGTCTTTTCGAGTTCGGAGCCGAGCGTCGCGCGATGGTGAAACAGCCAGTCGTAGAACGCCGCCTGCGGTTCTTCCAGCAGCCGCAGCTTCGGCAGCTTCGCGATGCGCGCCGCCTCGACGGTCAGCGCCCGCGCGCCTTCGTCGAACGAGGCGGGCACGGTCAGCACGACGTCCTGGTCTTCGAGCGGCGCCTTCGGAAAGCGATGGTTCCACGCCGCGCGCACGTGCGCGAGATAGCTCGCGCTCGCGGCCACGGGCGAAACTCGGGCGACGTCGTCGCTTGCGCCCCACGGCAGGATCGGCGCCACGCGGTCCACCGACGCGTGCGACAGCCAGCTTTTCGCGCTCGCGACGAGCCGCCCCGGCACCTGCGCGCCGAGCGTGCGCGCGAGCCGGCCGATCACGACCTGCGTCTCTTCGCGCCCGGCCTGCTGCCACGGCAGATGCAGCGCGTTGGCGTCGAGTTCGCCGCGCGCCGCGTGATAGCGCACCGAAGGCAAAAGCGGCCGCGCGCCGACTTCGCCCAAACCGACGAGTTGCTCGACGTCGAACACGCGGATGTCGGACGAACCGGCTTCCGCATACGCGACGACCGTATTGCTCGTGCCCAGGTCGATGCCGACCGAATAGCGCTTCATCGGGTGCGCGGCGCCTTACGCACCTTGAGCGCCGCCGCGGACGTCGAATTCGACCTTCCAGCGCTCGCTGCTGCCGCGCGGGACGGCTTCGAGTTCGAGCGTGCCGGCCTCGGTGATGCGCGCATGCAGCTTCACCGGCACGATTTCGCCGGGCGTGCGGCCTTCGGTCGGCAGGGTCGCTTCGATTTCGTCGAGTTCCTGAAGTTCGTCCGGCTGCCAGTAGTCGAGCATCGTGCCGACCTGATCCTGACGCCGCACCGACGATCCGAAGAACCGGAAATGCACCGGCTCCCCGACGACGAGGCCGAATTCCAGCGCGGGCAGCGCGGCATCGGTGCCTTCCTCCATGCCGAACGGCGCGACGCACAGCGCCGATACGGGCGGTTCGAGCCCCGGCACGGCGGGCATCGCCGATTCGACCGCGACGTAGTACGCCTGCGCCGTGCCGCCGCGAATGCGCACGCCCTTGCCGCGCCGCACGTAGCCGTAATAAGCCGCGCCGCGCGCGACCGCGAGATCGAGATCGGCGCCTTCGAGCAGACGCGCGGGCGGCGCGCTTTCGTTCGCGAGCCAGCCGTTCAACGTCGACAGGATGCGCTCGACCAGGAGCGGTGACTTGAACACGCCGCCGTTGAAGAGCACGGCGGTCGGGTGCAGGAAGCTCGCGTTTGCGTTTGCGTTGGCGCTGGCCGCGCCGCCGAGTTCCGCGAGCGCGCCGACTTGCCGCGCGAGAAACGCAGCGAGATGACGCGTGACAGCGGCGTCCTGCGCGTACGGCAGTCCGAGTTGCGTCAGGCCGACGCGCGCGCGGCTCACCGGCCGCGCGTTCGCTTCGACTTGCGGGAAGAAGCCGTCGAGGATCGTCTGCGTGAGTTCGGCGCGCGTGAGTTCCGTGCGGATCGAGCCGCCGATCAGCTTCGAGCCACGGCTCGGAACGACGAGCGGCACGGCGTCGGTCGACGGGTCGGAGAGCAGCGTTTCCTTCGCCGACCGGCACGCGTAGGTGAGCGCGCGCAGTTGCCACGGATCGGGCTGCGTGCCTTGCGAAGCGAGCTTCCTCGCGACGACGTGCGCGAGCGCGAGGTCCATGTTGTCGCCGCCGAGCAGGATGTGCTCGCCGACTGCGACGCGATGCAGTTCCAGATTGCCTTCGCGCTCAACGACCGCGATCAGCGAGAAGTCGCTCGTGCCGCCGCCGACATCGACGACGAGGATCACGTCGCCGACGCGCACTTGCTTGCGCCAGACGCCGCCGCTCTTCTGAATCCAGCTATAGAGCGCGGCTTGCGGTTCTTCGAGCAGCGTCATGCGCGCGTAGCCGGCGGCGTCGGCGGCTTCGGCGGTCAGCTCGCGCGCGGCCGGATCGAACGACGCGGGAATCGTGACCGTGACGTCCTGGTCGGCGAACGGCGCGTCCGGATGCGCGTGGTCCCACGCCTCGCGCAGATGCGTCAGGTAGCGCACCGAGGCGTCCAGCGGCGACACGCGTTCGACTTCCTCGGGCGCATCGTTCGGCAGGATGGCCGCGCGTCGGTCGACGCCCGGATGGCACAGCCAGCTTTTCGCGCTGGAGACGAGCCGGATCGGCGTGCCGGCGCCGCGGCTGCGCGCCATTTCGCCGACCGCGAAGCCGCGCTCGGCGGTCCACGGCAGCGAGAGGTCGCCGGGCGCGAGTTCGCTCGGATGCGGCAAATACAGGAACGACGGCAGCAGATCGAGCGGCTCGATGGCGCCCGGTCCGGTCAGTTGCGCGACGGGCAGTACGCCTTCCACAGTCTTGTCGCCGTCGCTCGAAGCGATGTCGACCCAGGAAATCGCACAGTGCGTCGTGCCGAGATCGACGCCGATCGAATAGCGCGGATCGCTCATAGTTCCACCTCGGCGGGCGCGACGACGCGCGCGTCGTGACTATCGGCGAGTTTCGGCAGGCGGACGTCCGCGACCTTCCAGCCGCGGTGGCTGATGCTGCCGTGAAACGGCGGCTTGCCGACGACATTGCCCGTCACGCGGATCGCGGTGGCGTCGAAGCCGTCGGGCAGCGTGACGCGGCTGCCTTCGGCTTCGTCGCGCACCGGGCGGATCGTGAAATGCTCGCGCAGCACGGTGCGGCAGCCTTCGTGCACGAGGCGCGCGGCGGCGCCGATGTCGGCGTCGGTGTAGTTGACGATGTCCTCTTCGACGAAATCGATGAAGCGCGCATCGCGCTGGAGCAGGCCGAGCAACTGGAGCGCGGCGTCGGGGCTCGCTTCCTTGAGCATCACAGGGGCGGGCGCGGCGGCCGGAGCGCGCGCCGGCGCGGGTGCGGCTTCGGGCGCTTCGCGCAGGCGCTTCACGCGGCCGGCGAACTCGGCGTTGCCGAGAATGCTGAAAAACGTGCCGAAGGCTATCGACATCCTGCCGAAAAACGACGGGTTCAAGTCGGTCATGACATGCTCCTGATGGCGTTGCCCGAGGACGACTCTTCCTCAGGCGACGCTGAACTGGTTTGGGCTGCCGGTGGTGCTGGAATGCCGGGCGTCGATGCGCGCCGGGAGCCGGCGCGGGTGTTTTGTCCGACGGTTGCGCAGGCGCGCGCGCTTGCGCGCCTTCACTCGCGGCGTGCCGGTGGTTGCCCTTGCGGCCCGCTGCGGGCGGCGCGGCGAACGCTCCTGCCGGTTATACAGCATCCGCGTTTATTTCGTGACCGGACGCCAAAAACGCGTGCCGGGGCGCCCGGCCGGGCCGGGGCCCACATTCTCGCCAATATGGGGATCAAGTCAAGATGCTTCTGGCTGGCCGACCGGCTTACGCTTTATAGCCGATCTTGCGCAGCAGATCGTGCCGCCACTGGACATCCTCGGCGCCTTCGACGCCGAGCGGCGCGAATCCGTCCACGACGCCCACGATCCCGCGTCCCTGCTCCGTCTGCGCGACGAGCACCTGCGTCGGATTCGCGGTCGCGCAGAAGATGCGGCACACCTCCGGGACCGCTTTCACGGCGTTGAGCACGTTGACGGGGAAGAAGTTGTCGCACAGCACGATGATGAAGCTGTGACCGGCGCCGATCGACATCGCGTTCTTCTCGGCGAGTTGCTGCGCGGCGGCGTCCGTTCCCGACGAGCGCACGAGCCGCTTGCCCGACGCCTCGCAGAACGCGAGCCCGAACCGGATGCCCGGCACCGCGCCGACGAGCGCTTCGTGCAGGTCCTCCACGGTCTTGATGAAATGCGATTGTCCGAGAATGAAGTTGAGGTCTTCGGGCTTGTCGATGTCGACGGTGTGAAGTTCCATGCGTTCCTCCGCTTGGCGGGCGATTCGAGGTCGGGTTCTTCTAGGATGTTTTTACACCGCAACCCGATCGTAATCAACGACGCATGTCGAATCCATCGAGATAGACGCTCGCGTCGCCCTCCCACGCGCGGCCATCGCACAAAACGGCCGCACGCCGTTCGTCCGGCAGCGGCACGTTGGCGAGCAAAGCCGCCTCGCGATACAGCTCGGTCTGGCTGATCGCGGCGGCGAGGGCGGCGTCGTCGGCGGTGACGGCACCCTCGAGCATTCCCCAGCGACGATATTGCGTCACGAACCACAGCCCATCCGACGCACGCGGATAGTTCACCGCGCCGCCATCGAAGAAGCTGACGGCGAGCGCCTTCGGAAAGCGCGCCGGATCGTAGACGCCGGTCAGGCGCGGCTCGATCACATCGCGCGGCACGTTGAGGAGATCGGGCGCGGCCAGGTGCGCCGCGATCTTCGAGCGATGCGCCGCGCTGTCGACCCAGCGGCACGCTTCGAGCAGCGTCGCGACGAGCGCGCGCGACGTGTTCGGATACAGCGCGACGAAATCGCGCCGGCTCGCGAGCGCCTTCTCCGGGTGATCCGGCCAGATGCCGCTCGTGAGTGCGACGGTCCTGCCGACGCCGCGCGCTTCCGCGAGCGCGTGCCACGGTTCGCCGCAGCAGAAGCCGTCGAGTTGACCTTCGGCGAGCGCATCGCCCATGCGCGGCGGCGGGATCACGACGCTTTCGATGTCGCGCAACGGATGCACGCCGTTCGCCGCGAGCCAGTAGTAGAGCCACATCGCATGGGTGCCGGTCGGGAACGTCTGCGCGAGCACGGGCTTCCTGCCGAGCGACGCGAACGCGTCCTTCACGCTGCCGGTCTCGCGACAGGAGTCGGCGAGCGCGGTCGAGAGCGTGATCGCGCCGCCGTTGCGGTTGAGCACCATCAGCACGGCCATGTCGGCCTGCGGTCCGCCGATGCCGAGCTGCACGCCGTACACGAGACCGTAGAGTGCATGCGCGGCGTCGATTTCGCCCGACAGCAGCGTGTCTCGCACGGCGGCCCACGACGGCTGGCGGACGAGTTCGAGCGTGAGGCCGTACTTGCGGCCGAGGTCGAAGAGGCGCGCGGCGGCGAGCGGCGCGGCGTCCGACAGCGCGACGAAGCCGACCCGAACATGGGTTTTCTCGGGTGCACCGAAAGGCATAGAGGTATTCATAGCGTGCGGGTCATCCCAGTAGATCGGCCATCGACACGAGCTGGCGCGCCACTTCCGCGACCTTCATCCCGTGATCCATCGCCCGCTTGCGCAACGCGGCGTACGCCTCCTGCTCGGTCATCTGGCGGCGTTCCATCAGGAGACGTTTCGCGCGGTCGATGACCTTGCGATCGGCGAGTTCGCTTTCCACCTTCTGAAGCCGCTGGCGCAACTGCTCCTCGTGCGCGAAGCGCGCGAGCGCGACTTCGAGAATCGGCGCGAGCCGCTCGGCCGCGAGCCCTTCGACGAGATACGCCGTCACGCCCGCGCCGACCGCCGCGCGAATGAACTGCTGGTCGGCGTCGCTGCTGAACATCAGCACCGGGCGCGGCGCGGCCTTGTTCATCACCGCGAGCTGTTCGAGCGTGTCGCGCGAAGGCGACTCGGTGTCGATGATGACGACATCCGGCCGTTCGCGCTCGACGACCTTCGGCAGCGCGGCGGGCGTCGCGGCCTCGGGCAGCATCTCGTAGCCGAGGCGTGCGAGCGCCTGGCGCAGATCGCCGATCGGCTTGTCCGTGTCGGTGACGAGAAGGACGCGCAACATGGGTCAGACGCGGGGACGATTCATTCGGGGACGGTGCGGGCGGCGTGCCTCGCTTGGGGCGCACGCTTCTGGTTCAAGTATATCGGGGCGTCGGGTCGCGCGTTCCGGCGTTCCGGCGTTGAGTTCGGGCGTGATGGCGGGTCCGCGTCAGGCTGCGTGCGCGAGGCTGTCGCGAGAATCGTAGCGCGGCGCGATGGCGTCGAACGCCTCGGCTTCGCCGATCGCATCGCCGACGAGAATCACCGCCGGGCTGCCGAGCTGCGCCGCTTGCGCTTCTGCAGCAAGGCGTCCGAGCGTCGTGACGAGGCGGCGCTCGTTCGCGCCGCCCGCCCATTGCACGACGGCCGCGGGCGTTCCGGCAGGCAGCGTCGCCATGAGTTTCGCGCAGAGGTTCTCGATGCGGCTCATGCCCATGTAGATGGCGAGCGTCGTGCCGGTGGCGGCGAGCGTTGCCCAGTCCGGTTCGCCGTGGTCTTGCATGTGCGCGGTGATGAACGTCACGCCCTGGCAATGCTCGCGGTGCGTGAGCGAGATGCCGAGGCTCGCGGCCGCAGCGAATCCCGACGAGATGCCGTTGACGATGTCGAACGGAATGTCCGCGCGCTTGAGCGCCGCGAGTTCCTCGCCGGCGCGTCCGAAGAGCAGCGCGTCGCCGCCCTTCACGCGCACGACGTGCAGTCCCTTCGATGCATAGCGCGTCATCAGGCGCTGGATGAATGCCTGCGGCGTCGACCGGCAACCGCCGCGCTTGCCGACGCGAATCACGCGCGCACGCGGCGCGAGCGAGACGATCTCCGGATTGGCGAGATCGTCGAGGAGAACGACGTCCGCAGCGGCGAGCGCCTTCGCGGCCTTGATCGTCAGAAGATCGAGGTCGCCCGGACCCGCGCTCAGAAGCGTGACCTTGCCGGTGGTGAAAGTCGTCGTCATCGTGATGTCCTTTCCCGTTTCGCCGTGCGTGGCGGCGATGGCCTGCCTGAACCAAAACGGCGTCCGCCCGTGTGTCTGCACGAGGGGACGCCGTTGTCCTGAGTCTGCTGCTAGTCGTCCGCCTTTTCGTGCCGCGCACTGAAAGAAGACCTTGAATTCGTGCTCGCCGGCGCCGTTGCCGTGAGCGATCAGCACAATGCAATAAGCAGGCCAGTCGCGTTGATGGCGCCGAAAGCCTTAGCGGACAAGGCGCTTTCGAACGGCATCTGCCGTGCGGTTGCACTGCGCCTGTGCGGCGGGCCTTCGCGCTGCACACGATCGGCGCGGCACGCATTGAACGCGGGAATGAATTGCGTGAGCGTGAGCGTCGCACGCACCGTTCGCAGCGGTCGCGCTCCGCACGGCTACAGTGCTGCGTCGCACCATGCATGTGCCCGCGCGCATCACGATGAATCCGCCCTGGCCGAAGCGCGCCACCGCCGATTTCCCGCAAACCCGCATGAGTACAGGGATTCGGGCTCGATGGCATAGGCCTTGCCTTATGTCTCGCCATCGGGTCAACGGCGATCCGTTGCATCACGCGACATACGCGACCCCACACTACGAGCTTTTGGACAATGGCGTCCCCCGAACAGGTCAACTGCCTGCTTCGCGGGACGCCTTTTCTTTTTCTGGAAAGAAAATGGCAAACAAGGCAACCCGAATCGATCTGTTCAGTCTGCGCACCGCGCCGATGCGCGCCTTCCACCTCACGTGGATGGCGTTCTTCGTGTGCTTCTTCGCGTGGTTCGCCTGCGCGCCGCTGATGCCGCTCATCAAGCGCGAGTTCGGCCTCTCCGTCGACCAGATCGCGAACATCAACATCGCCGCCGTCGCCGTGACGATTCTCGTGCGCCTGATCGTCGGTCCGATGTGCGACCGCTTCGGCCCGCGCAAGGTCTATGCGGGTCTCCTGCTGGCGGGCGCGGTTCCCGTGCTGGGCGCGGCCATCGCGACGGGCTACGAGAGCTTCCTCTGGTGCCGGCTCGCGATCGGCGCGATCGGCGCGAGCTTCGTCATCACGCAGTACCACACGTCGGTGATGTTCGCGCCGAACGTCGTCGGCACCGCGAACGCGACGACCGCCGGCTGGGGCAACGCGGGTGCGGGCGCGGCGCAGGCGCTCGTGCCGATGCTGGTGGCGGCCGCGATCGCGATCGGTGCGGGCGAGCACTCGGCGTGGCGCGTGGCGCTCGTCGTGCCGGGCATCGCGATGCCGATCATGGCCTTCTTCTATTGGCGCTATACGCAGGACTGCCCGCAAGGCAATTTCGCAGACCTGCGCGCGCGCGGCATCGCCATCGACGGCGGCAAGAAGGGCGGCTGGGCGAGCTTTCGCGCGGCGTGCGCCAACTATCGCGTGTGGATGCTGTTCGTGACCTATGCGGCGTGCTTCGGCGTCGAAGTGTTCATCCACAACATCGCGGCGGTGTACTACGTCGATCACTTCCAGCTTTCGCTCGCCTCCGCCGGACTGGCGGCCGGCAGCTTCGGCCTGCTCGCGCTCTTTGCCCGCGCGCTCGGCGGCTGGCTCTCCGACAAGTTCGCCGCGAAGCGCGGCCTCGACGTGCGCTCGACGCTCCTCTTCGTCTTGATCGCCGGCGAAGGCATCGGCCTCTTCTGGTTCGCGCATGCGGGCAACGTGGCGCTCGCCGTCGTCGCGATGCTGGTCTTCGGGCTCTTCACGCACATGGCCTGCGGCGCGACCTACGCGCTCGTGCCGTTCATCGACCGCCGTGCGCTCGGCGGCGTGGCGGGCGTGATCGGCGCGGGCGGCAATGTCGGCGCGGTGGCGGCGGGCTTCCTGATGAAGGGCGTCGGCAACGTGCAACAGACGCTCTCGATGCTCGGCATGCTCGTCGCCGTCTCGGCGATCTGCGCGCTGGCCGTGCGCTTTAGCCCCGAGCACAAGGCACGCGAAGCAGCGCTGCGCGAGCATGCGCTGTCGGTCAACAGCGGCATCGCGAACTAACCCGCCCATCCAAGGATTCCTGTCATGAAAATCATCGTCATCGGCCACGGAATGGTGGGCCACAAGTTCCTCGAATGCCTCGCGGAATCTCCCGTCGAAGGCCTCGACATCACGGTGCTTTGCGAAGAGCCGCGTCCGGCCTACGATCGCGTGCATCTCTCCGAATTCTTCGCGGGCAAGACGGCCGAAGACCTCTCGCTCGTCGCGCCGGGCTTCTTCGAGCGCGAGAACTTCGTGCTCCGGTTGAACGCGAAGGCTGCCTCGATCGATCGCGCCGCGCGTACCGTCACGGTCTCGACCGGCGAGACGCTCGCCTACGACAAGCTCGTGATCGCGACCGGCTCGTATTCGTTCGTGCCGCCGCTCGCGGGCCGCGATCGCGCTGACTGCTTCGTCTATCGCACCATCGAGGATCTCGAAGCGATGCGCGAATGCGGTGCGCGCTCGAAGACGGGCACGGTGATCGGCGGTGGTCTGCTCGGCCTCGAATGCGCGAAGGCGCTGCGCGACCTGGGGCTTGAAACGCATGTGGTCGAATTCGCGCCGCGCCTGATGGCGGTGCAGGTCGACGAAGGCGGTGGCCGCGCGCTCCGGACCAAGATCGAGGAACTGGGCGTGACGGTGCATACCGAGCGCAATACGAAGGAGATCGTCGACGGCGAAACGGGCCGCAACCGCATGCAGTTCGCCGACGGCACGCATCTCGACACGGACATGATCGTGTTCTCGGCGGGCATTCGTCCGCGCGACGAGATTGCGCGTGCGGCGCGACTGGATGTGGGTCCGCGCGGCGGCATCGTGATCGACGACGCATGCCGCACGAGCGACGAGCACATCTACGCGATCGGCGAATGCGCGCTGTGGAAGGGCATGGTGTTCGGCCTCGTCGCGCCGGGCTACGACATGGCGCGCGTCGCCGCGAAGCATCTGCTCGGCGACGCGGCGGAGTTCGGCGGCGCGGACATGAGCACGAAGCTGAAGCTGATGGGCGTCGACGTGGCGAGCATTGGCGATGCGCACGGCAAGACGCCGGGCAGCCGCTCGTATCAGTATCACGACGAGCGCAAGCAGGTGTACAAGAAGCTCGTCGTCTCGGATTGCGGCAAGTTCCTGCTTGGCGGCGTGATGGTCGGCGACGCGACCGAATACGGCACGCTGCTGCAGATGATGCTGAACCGCATCGAACTGCCGGAGGCGCCCGAGTTCCTGATTCTCCCGCAATCGGATGGCAAGGCGAAGCCCGCGCTGGGCGTCGAGGCGCTGCCGGCGGCCGCGCAAATCTGCTCGTGCAACAACGTGACGAAGGCGCAGATTTGCGAAGCGGTGTGCGCGGGGGCGACGAGCATCGGCTCGTTGAAGACGGCCTGCAAGGCGGGGTCGTCGTGCGGCGGCTGCGTGCCGCTCGTCACGCAGGTGATGAAAGCCGAGATGAAGAAGCAGGGCATGAGCGTGAACAACCATGTCTGCGAGCACTTTCCGTATTCGCGGCAGGAGCTGTATCACATCGTGCGCGTCGAGGGCGTGAAGTCCTTCGGCGAACTGCTTGCGAAGCATGGCCGCGGTCATGGCTGCGACATCTGCAAGCCTGCGGTCGCGAACATCCTCGCTTCGTGCTGGAACGAGTTCGTGCTGAAGATGGAGCACGCGAGCCTGCAGGATTCGAACGACTACTACCTCGCCAACATTCAGCGCGACGGCACTTACTCGGTCGTGCCGCGCATGCCGGGCGGCGAAGTGACGCCCGAAGGACTGATCGCGGTCGGGCAAGTGGCGAAGAAGTACGGTCTCTATACGAAGATCACGGGCGGCCAGCGCGTCGATCTCTTCGGCGCACGCGTCGAGCAGTTGCCGTTCATCTGGGAAGAACTCATCGCGGCGGGCTTCGAGTCGGGTCACGCTTATGGCAAGGCGTTGCGCACGGTGAAGTCGTGTGTCGGATCGACGTGGTGCCGTTATGGCGTCGGCGATTCGGTCGGTCTCGCGGTGGAAGTGGAGAATCGCTACAAAGGGCTGCGCGCACCGCACAAGATCAAGTTCGGCGTGTCGGGCTGCACGCGCGAGTGCGCCGAGGCGCAGGGCAAGGACGTCGGCATCATCGCGACGGAGAAGGGCTGGAATCTCTTTGTATGCGGCAATGGCGGCATGAAGCCACGGCACGCTGAACTGCTTGCGTCGGACCTCGATCACGCGACGCTGATTCGCTACATCGACCGCTTCCTGATGTTCTACGTGCGCACGGCGGACCGGCTGCAACGCACGAGCGTGTGGCGCGACAACCTCGAAGGCGGCCTCGATTATCTGATCGACGTGGTCGTGAACGACAAGCTCGGGCTTGGGGCAGACCTCGAAGCCGAGATGGCGCACGTGATCGACACGTATGAATGCGAGTGGAAGAAGGCCGTGACCGATCCCGAGACGCGCAAGCGGTTTCGGCACTTCGTCAATAGCGATCTGGGCGATGCCAACGTGACGTTCGTCGAGGAGCGCGGGCAGATCCGGCCGGCAACGGTCGAGGAAAAGACGAAGACGTTTCCCGTGCCCGTCGTCGCCGTCGAAACGGTTTGACGCAGACGCGTCTTCAACAAAGAGACATTGAAAAGGAAACCCCCGATCATGAACGCCGAACGCCTCGATCAAACCTGGATCCCCGTTTGCGACCTGTCGGACATCGTTCCCGATACCGGCGTCTGCGCCCTCGTCAACGATGTGCAGATCGCCGTCTTCCACGTGGCAAGCAAAGAACCCGCGATCTACGCGATCGACAACTTCGATCCGAACTCGAAAGCCTCCGTGCTCTCGCGCGGCCTGATCGGCAGCCTGGGCGAGCGCATCGTCGTCGCCTCGCCGATCTACAAGCAGCACTTCGACCTGCGCACCGGCGAGTGCCTCGAAGCGCCCGAGCATTCGGTCGCGGCTTACCCGACCCGCGTATCCGGCGGCAAGGTGTGGGTCGCGGCATGAAGATCGAGCACGCAGCGGCGATCGCCAGTTCAGGATCGAGCGCGGGCAGCACGGCGCCGCGGCGTCTGCGGCTCGTCGTGATCGGCAATGGCATGGCGGGCATGCGCACCGTCGAAGAACTGCTCAAGCTCGCGCCGGATCTCTACGACATCACCGTGTTCGGCGCCGAGCCCTACGGCAACTACAACCGCATCCTGCTCTCGCCCGTGCTCGCGGGCGAAAAGCGTGTCGACGACATCATTCTCAACACGCGCGACTGGTACGCGCAAAACGGCATCGAACTGCATGCGGGCGACCCCGTCGTCGGGATCGATCGCGCGCGGCGCATCGTGCGCTCGGAGAAGGGCGTCGAGGCGCACTACGACCGCCTGCTGATCGCAACCGGTTCGAAGCCGTTCATCATTCCCGTGCCGGGACACGAGCTGCCGGGCGTTATCGCGTTTCGCGATATACAGGACGTCGAGACGATGCTCGCCGCCGCGCGCGACCATCGCAACGCGGTGATCATCGGCGGCGGATTGCTCGGGCTCGAAGCGGCGAACGGTCTGCAGCGGCAGGGCATGTCGGTGACGGTGGTGCACGTCTCCGATGCGCTGATGGACCGGCAACTCGACAGAAGCGCAGCGACGCTCCTGCAACGCACGCTCGAAGCGAAGGGCATGCGCTTCGAACTCGCGGCGAACACGACGCAGATCGTCGGCCCGGATCGCGTGAGGGCCGTGCGTTTCGCCGATGGCCGCGAGATTGCCGCCGACCTCGTTGTGATGACGGCGGGCGTCAGGCCCAACGTGGCGCTCGCCAAAGCCTCGGGCCTGCATTGCGAGCGCGCGATCGTCGTCGACGACACGCTGCAGACCTACGATCCGCGCGTCTATGCGGTGGGCGAATGCGTGCAGCATCGCTCGGCGACCTTCGGTCTTGTCGCGCCGATCTGGGATCAGGCGCGCGTTGCGGGCGCGCATCTCGCGGGCGCGGGCCATCGCCGCTATGTGCAGCGCGCGACCGCGACGAAGCTCAAGGTGACGGGCGTCGATCTCTATTCGGCGGGCGAATTCATCGGCGGCGCGGGCACCGAGGACCTCGTGCTGCGCGATCCGCGACGCGGCATCTACAAGCGTCTCGTGCTCGAAAACAGCCGCGTGATCGGCGCTGTTCTTTACGGCGACGTGAAGGACGGCGGCTGGTACTTCGACCTGATCCAGAACCGCACCGACATTTCGACGCTGCGCAGCCAGTTGCTGTTCGGCAAGACGCTTTGCGAGGCCCAGCCCGCGTGAACCGGAATACACCGTGAGCTTTCCTGTCATCCCCATCGCATCGGCTTCAGCTCGCGCGAGCGCGAGTGCGAATGCGAGTGTGAGTGTGAGTACCACGTGCCCCTACTGCGGCGTCGGCTGCGGCGTGCGTGCGACTCCGCGCGAAGAGAGTCAGCCCGACATCGCGGGAGACGAAGCGCATCCGTCCAACTTCGGGCGACTGTGCGTGAAGGGCTCGGCGCTCGGCGAAACCGTGGGGCTCGAAGGACGGCTCCTCGCGCCCAAGCTGCGCGATGCGCGTGACGGCGCATTGCAGGCGACGTCGTGGGACGACGCGCTCGGCACGGTCGCGAACACGTTCAAGCGGATCATCGAACAGCATGGCCCCGATGCGGTCGCGCTTTACGTGTCGGGCCAGTTGCTGACCGAGGACTACTACGTCGCGAACAAGCTGATGAAGGGCTACATCGGCAGCGCGAACATCGATACGAACTCGCGGCTTTGCATGTCGTCGTCGGTGGCGGGGCACAAGCGCGCGTTCGGCGAAGACATCGTGCCGGTCAACTACGAGGACCTTGAACTCGCGGACCTCGTCGTGCTGGTCGGTTCGAACACGGCGTGGTGTCATCCGATTCTTTTTCAGCGCGTCGTGAAGATGAAGGAGAAGCGTCCGGAGCTTACGATCGTCGTGATCGATCCGCGTTATACCGCGACCTGCGAAATGGCGGACCTGCATCTGCCGTTGAAAGCGGGCACCGACGTCGATCTGTTCAACGGCCTACTCGCGTTCCTGTCGGAGCACGACACCACCGACGCGGCCTTCGTCGATGCGCACACGTCCGGCTTCGACGCGGCGCTCGCGGCGACCGACGGCTTCGACCTCGCCAAGACCGCGAGGGCCTGCAAGATCGACGCGCACGATCTGCTGGCGTTCTATCGCCTGTTCGCACGCACCGAACGCGTGGTGACGGTGTATTCGCAGGGCGTGAATCAATCGACGGCGGGCACCGACAAGGTCAACAGCATCATCAACTGCCATCTCGTGACGGGACGTATTGGCAAGCCGGGCATGGGGCCGTTTTCGTTCACCGGACAACCCAACGCGATGGGCGGCCGTGAAGTGGGCGGTCTTGCAAACACGCTCGCCGCGCATCTGGAACTCGATCAGCCCGCGCATCGCGAGCTCGTCCAGACGTTCTGGGATTCACCGGCCATCGCCGAGCGTCCCGGGCTCAAGGCGGTCGATCTGTTCAACGCGATGGAGGCGGGCCGCGTCAAGGCTGTCTGGATCATGGGGACGAACCCGGTGGTGAGCCTGCCCGATGGCGAGCAGGCGAAGCGGGCGCTCGCGAAGTGCGAACTCGTGGTGAGTTCCGACATCATCGAGGACACCGATACCAACGCGTTCGCGCACGTGCTGCTGCCCGCGCTCGGCTGGGGCGAGAAGGACGGCACGGTCACGAACTCGGAGCGCCGCATCTCGCGCCAGCGCGCGTTTCTGCCGGCCCCCGGCGAGGCGCGCGCGGACTGGCGGATCATCTGCGATGTCGCGCGCCGCATGGGCCATGCTGGCTTCGATTTCGACAGCGTGCACGAGATCTTCGACGAGCACGCGCGTCTCAGCGCGCATCGCAACGACGGCGAAGGACTGCCGCGTGCGTTCAACCTGCGCGGACTGACGGGCATGGACCGCGAACGCTACGACGCGCTCGCGCCGATCCAGTGGCCGGTGCTTAGGCACGGCGACGCAGGCACGCCGCGTCTCTTCGAAGACAAGCGCTATCGTCATGCCGATGGCCGCGCACGCTTCATCGCGACGCCGCCGCGTGCGCCGGCCAACGCTGTCGACGACGACTATCCGCTTGTGCTCAACACGGGCCGTGTGCGCGACCAGTGGCACACGATGACACGCTCGGGCAAGTCGGCGAAACTCGCGGGCCACATCGGCGAGGCGTTCATCGACATGCATCCGCAAGACGCGCTTGCATGCGGCGTGCGCGAAGGCGAACTCGCGCGCGTATCGAGCCGCTGGGGGTCGATGGTGGCGCGCGTGCAGCACGGTGGCGGCATGTCGCGCGGCAGCGTGTTCGTGCCGATCCACTGGAACGATCAGGTTGCGTCGGACGCGCGCATCGGCGCCGTCGCGAACCCCGCTGTCGATCCGGTTTCAGGCGAGCCGGAGTTCAAGCACACGCCGGTTGCGGTGGAGAAATTCCATGTGTCGTGGCACGGCTTCGCGTTGAGTCGCACGGCCCCGCTACTCGATGACGTCACTTACTGGACGCGCATTCAGGGCACGCAGTTCGTGCGCCATGAGATCGCGGGACGGCGCCACTTCGAAGGCAGCGACGATCATCGCGAATGGGCACGCGCCGCGCTTCGCGTCGACGATCCGCACGCTGACTGGCTCGAATACGAGGATCGTTCCGCAGGCGTGTATCGCGCGGTGCATGTGGTGGACGACCGCATCGAAGGCTGTGTGTTCCTCTCCGAACGCCCGGACCTGCCAGCGCGTGCGTGGCTGTCGGGGCTCTTTGCAAAAGAGAAGCTTGACGACGAGGACCGGATCGGCTTGCTGCTCGGACAGCCCATCGGCAAGGGCGTCGACACCGGGCCGACGGTGTGCTCGTGCTTCGGCGTCGGGCGCAACACGATCTGCACCGCGATTCGCGAGAAAGGACTCAAGACCGCGGCCGAGGTCACATCGTGTCTCAAGGCTGGCGGGAATTGCGGATCATGTGTGCCGGAGCTGAAGAAGCTGATCGTCGAAACGGAGATAGCCCGTCTGAGCACGGTCTGATTCGATTTCCCTTGCCGTCGCCCGGACGAATGCGCCGGGCGTTTTCGTTTCTCTGCCGCAAGAAAGCGGTCGACAGAACCCCACCGCGTCAGCGAAAACCCTTGTTTTCAGCGCCTTTTCGTCTCTTCGTGCACCACGAATGAGCGCTCCCGAACGCATCCTTACTCGAAGCAATCAGATGTGAGGATTAGTGTTGGATGCCTAACGCATGACGCGGGCCGTCTTCCGTACAGTCACCCAAAACGTAGGAACAACGCGAAAACAACGAACCTACTTAGAAGCATCGGCACCAGATGCTACGGGGACAGTGATGAAGAACACACAAAACAACAAGCGCACCGCAGGCTTCGCCGCCATGCACGCTCATAGCGCATCGATCGTCGATGCAAGGCTTCGCCTCGCTGCTTACGCCATCTTTCCAGACCCTCACATAGCATTCGCGCGTCCCTGACGCGCCGCACGTTTCTCGGCTGTGCCGCGTCGCGCGGGGCATCGTTCAAGACAACGAACGATTCCGGTCGATGGCGCCCGCACGCCCCGACGTGATCCAACGAATTCTGCTGTACCTGCTACATATCGGCGTCGATGTAGCTGGATAACCGTGCGCCATCAAACCAAGGAGACACACCATGAAACGCAATCTGATCGTCGCAGCCGTTCTCTCTCTCGCCTCCGTCGCTGCATTTGCAACGGGCACGAGCTCCAGCTCAAGCTCGACCTCGGGCGGCTCTACCGCTGCCGGCGTGGTCGGCTTCGGCCACTTCAGCGCGACCGACGCAGGCGCCGCCAACGGCCACGCCACGGCAACTGCTGGTTCGGGCTACCTGAACACGGGCAACACCACCAACGCCACGACCGGCCACATCAACACGACGTCGGCGGGCGGCGTGGGCTTCGGCGGCGCGAAAGCGGGCGGCACCTCGGGCGCCGACGCCGCTGCGAATGCATGGAGCAAGCTGGGCGGCGGCTGGCGCTAAGCCGCGAGGCGGTTGGGATTTAAGTCAATAAGAGACAGATAATTTTTATCTAATAAGGAATGCAAATCATGAAACGCACGCTGATCGCTGCTGCACTGTTCTCGCTCTTCTCGGTCGCGGCCGTCGCCGGCACGACCACGCATTCGACCTCGACGTCTTCGTCGGGCGGCGAGACCTCGGCGGCCGTGAGGGGCTTCGGTTCGTTCACCGCAAGCGACTACGGCATGTCGAACGCGAACGCGCAAGCCGTGTCGGGCAACGGTTTCGGCGTGACCGGCAACGGCACCAACGCCACGACGAGCCACATCAATACGTCGAACGCGGGCGGCTTCGGTCACGGCACGTCGTCGGCGACGGGCGGATCGGGCGCGGACGCCGCAGCCAACGCATGGAGCTCGCTCGGACGCGGCTGGCGCTAAAGCGCGGCTTCGCTTCGCTGCCGGAACGAGGCGGCAGACGGTGCGCCGATGCAACGGCCGCCGCTGCGCCTCGCCGCTGAACCTGTACGCAGAACCATAACAATTCCAAGCCGTATCGAGGGATCGCACGAGCGTGACGTTCCCCTTCATTTCCGGAGAACTACAATGAACAAGACCACATTGCATATCGCATGCGCTGTTCTGTTTTGCGTCGGCCATGCCGCCCACGCGGACACGACCGCCAATTCGACATCGGGCTCCACCTCGGGCTCGTCGTCGGTCGGCGTCGGGCAGGGCGGGGGATCGAGCCTGAACAACATCGGGACGTCCGCGACGTCGTCGGCTACCACCAATTCCAATTCGTCGTCGATCGGCGGCATCGGCAGCGCCAACGCATCGGGCGGCCGCTCGAGCGCGACCGGCGGCACGTCGAACGTGAACATCTCGCTCACCATGCCTTCGCTCACCGCATCCAACAGCACGACCAGCAGCACGTCGAACGTCGCGGCGACGACGGGCGTAAACGGCTCGGGCACGACGGGCACAGCAGGCACGACGGGCGGCACGGATGCCACGAGCAAGGCCGCGACGACGCCCGGGTCGAGCCCGTACGACACGCGCGCCACCGTCGACTACAACCAGAGCTCGTACTCGGTGCGCACGACGCCGGCGATCGCCGCGCCGTCGCTTACGACGACGCTCTCGGACACCTGCATGGGATCGGCGAGCTTCGGCATCTCCGTGACGGGCTTCGGCGCGACCGGCGGCACGACGATGGTCGATCAGGCCTGCGTGCGACGCCTCGATGCGCGTGAGTTCCGAGCGATGGGTCTCACCGACGTGGCACTCGCGCTCCTGTGCCAGAGCGATGCGAACCGCCGCGCCGTCGAAGCGACAGGCCACTTGTGCCCGGGCACGACCACGCCGCTCGCGAAGTCGGGCGAAGGCGCGGTGCTTTCGGACGACGAGAAGTATCGCGACCCGCTGATCCGCGCGCGCCTCGGCCTGCCGATGACGGCGGCCAACGAGCCTGCGGTCTCGATGAAGACGCAGGCCGCGCCTGACGCCAAGAAGGCGACGCCGATCGACAGCGGCAAGATCGAAGTGTCGCTCGTCAAGTAACACGCCGATGTGCAATCAAAGGTGCAATGGCAACTTGCGCCGTGGAGAAAGGATAGCGGGTGGCGCCTTCTCCCATTTAGGGTTGGCCGTTGTTGATGGACCGGAAAGGCCAACCCTTGTTTTCCATTCGAGGCACCGTATGAAGAGTCGTCTGATGCTCATGCTGCTTTCGACGCTCGCAGCGGCAAGTGTGAGCGCGCAGACCGTATCCACGGGCGCGGTCACGTCGGCGACGTGGGCGGCGAATCCGGCGGGCGCGCAGCCGATGCCCAACGCGCCCCCGCTCACGCTGCTGTCGTTCAGCGGCGCTGTTCCATTGCGAACCGCCGAGGGCGGCAAGTGCCTGCTCGTCGCGCGCCGTGGCACGCAGATCGTCGCGGTCGAGTTGTCGCCGGTCGTGAACGGACCGGCCATTGTCGGATGGACGCCGCGCCAGATCGACATGAACACGCTCACGTCGAAGTGGGGCTATCACGCGTCGCAAGGGAATGCCGCAACGAACGCGTTCGGCAATCCCGTCACACGGACGATGGGCGCTGCGGCATCGGCACCGAACGTCTCATCGTGGAACGCGAACGTCGATGCGCATCGCAAGGACGCGACGCAAACGCAATCGGTTCAGAGCGTCATAGTCAACGGAAAGACCTATCGCCAGTACGGTCAATTCAAGGACGCATCGGCGAAGAACGCCTCTGACGAATACCTTTGCGAATGAGTCATCGAGAGCCGCGCAAGCGGCTTATCCGACCGAACGATGGCGCATGCCAGCACCCGTGTTTGCGTTCGTCGAAGTTGCTTGCGAGGGCGATGCGGGCGGCGGTCCCGAGGGCCGCGCTTCGGCGCCGAAGCGCGCCACCGAGAACGCGAACGTGTTGATGCCGTGCGCGCTCGTGGCGGAAACCGTGCCGCGATGCATCTCCGCGACGGCCTTCACGATCGCAAGACCCAGCCCATGATTTTCGCGGCTGTTGGTCCGCGAACTCTCCGCGCGATAGAAGCGGTCGAAGAGGTGATCGAGCATCGACGGCTCGATCGGTTCGCCCGGATTCGCCACGGCGATGCTGATGCGTCCGGGTTCGCGCGCGATCGACACCGAAATGGCCGCGCCCGGTGCGCAATACTGGATGGCGTTCATCACGAGGTTGCTGAGCGCTCGCCCGAATAGCGACGTATTGATGCATGCGCGCGCATCGCCCTTCAACGCGGCGCGCACCTGTGCTTCTTCCAGCGGAATCTCAAGGAATTCGAGCGTGCGCATGACCTCTGCGGCGAGCGATACCTCGACGAGTCCCGTGGCCCGCTCGCCCTGATCCGCGCGCGCGAGAAACAGCATGTCGTTGATGATGGCGCGCACGCGCTCGAACTCTTCCAGATTCGATTGCAGCGTATGGCGCAATTCGGCGATGGAGCGGTCGCGCGTCAAGGCGACTTCGGTTTGCCCGATGAGGATCGTGACCGGCGTGCGCAATTCGTGCGCGACGTCGGCGTTGAAGGATTCGAGCCTCGCGTAGGCGCTGTCGAGGCGTTCGAGCGCGCCGTTGAATGACTTCGCGAGGTCTTCCAGTTCGTGAGGCAGCGAGCGGGCGTTCAGGCGCTGCGAGCGGTTGTTGGGCCGCACGTTCGACGCGTCTTTCGTAAGCCGCGTGAGCGGCGCGAGTCCGATCTTCGCGACGGAGTAACTGAGCAGCAGCACGGTGATGGTGCCGAGCGCGGTCAGCGCGGTGAGGGCGAAGCCGAACACGCGCATCGTGCGCACGTTCGGCGAGCAGTCGATGGCGACCTGAAGCTGCAACGGCGGCCGCACGCCGTTGGCGGGTATCGTGACCGCCGTGGTGAGCATGTCGTAGGCGCGGCCGTTCGGACGAAGCCGCACGTAGCCGCCCGGAATCTGCTTGCGGACGCTGCCCGTGAGCGGCGTGCCGTAGGTGAAGCGCGGGTCCTGGCTCGATGCGGCGAAGAGCGTGGAGCTGTCGCGCGGCGTGATGTCGGCGAGCTTTTCCTTCGCCATCTTCCACTTCTCGGGCGTCGACGCATGCAGCACGATCAGGCGTGCGATCTCGGCGCGCGTGTCGAGCGACTCGCGCAGATGATTCTCCAGTTGCGAACGCAACACGAGAAAGAGGCCGGTGCCGACCAGCGTGAACACGAAGAGCGCCACGACCGCGAACATCGCGGCAAGGCGCCGGGAGATCGAGCGTTTCATGATGGCCTCGGGTCCTCGCGCGCTTCGCGCATCTCGCGCGCCTCGCGCACTTCCAGCACATAGCCCATGCCGCGCACGGTATGCAGCAGCTTCGTGCGGAACGGGCCGTCGAGTTTCGCGCGCAACCGCTTGATCGCCGTTTCCACGACGTTCGTATGGCTTTCGAAGTCGACTTCCCATACGAGTTCGGTGATCGCCGTCTTCGAGAGGATGTCTCCGT
The DNA here is from genome assembly GCF_001544495.1 of Caballeronia telluris. GTDB lineage: Bacteria > Pseudomonadota > Gammaproteobacteria > Burkholderiales > Burkholderiaceae > Caballeronia > Caballeronia telluris. The sequence goes on along the minus strand of NZ_FCNZ02000005.1, from coordinate 191,882 downwards.
GACGGCGCGCGAGCACCGAGAGCAACTGGAATTCCTTTGCAGTGAGATCGAGCCTGACGCCGTCGCGGGTCGCGCGGCGGCCGATCAGGTCCACATACAGGTCGCCGACGGAAATGAGCGTGGATTCCTGCGCGCGCGTGCGTCGGGCGAGCGCGTGTAGGCGCTCGACCAGTTCGAGAAAGGAGAAGGGCTTCGTGAGATAGTCGTCGGCGCCTTCGCGCAGTCCGCGCACGCGGTCGTTGATGTGGTCGCGCGCGGTCAGCATGATGACGGGCGTGGACTTCTGCGTGCGCAGCGCCTTGAGCACCGCGAAGCCGTCGCGCTTGGGGAGCATGACATCGAGCACGATCACGTCGTAATCGTATTCGGTGGCGAGATGCGTGCCTTCCTCGCCGTCTAGCGCGATATCGACGACCCAGCCTTGCTCGGTCAGGCCCGAGCGCAAGTAATCCACTACCTTGTGTTCGTCTTCCACGATCAGGACTTTCATGCCGGCCTCTTTGTGTGCGTGCGCATCTGCGTTGTATCGACGACTACTATACGAGCCTTGCGGCCCGCATGCTTGCCTGCTTTCATCGCGATGCCTCCTCACTCGACGTCTGCCATCCGCCGCCCAGTGCCTTGACGAGCGAAACCGATAGCGTCATCTGCTGGCCGCGAATCTGCACGTCTTGCCGCTCGCTCGTGAGCAGCGACTGCTGTGCGGTGATCACATCGAGAAACGCGACGAGGCCGCCGGAATAACGATCGTTCGCGAGCGTCAGCAATCGCTGCGCATCGCTGACGGCTGCGCGCGACTCCTTCGCGGCACTATCGAGCACCGACAGTCCGACGATGCCGTCCTGCACCTGTTCAAACGCAGTGAGGACCGTCTGACGATAGTTCGCCTCGGCGGCCTTGTAGCCTTCATTGGCGAAATCGACGTTCGCCGCGCGCCGTCCGCCGTCGAAGATCACCTGGCTCGCCATCGTGCCGAGCGTCCACAAGAGGCTCGGCGCGGAGAGCAGGTTCGCGAACTCCGTGCTCTCCCAGCCGATGTTGCCGTTGAGCGTGAGGCTTGGAAAGAACGCGGCCTTGGCGACGCCGATCTGCGCGTTCGCCGCCGCCATCGCACGTTCGGCGGACGCGATGTCGGGACGGCGTTGCAGCACATCGCTCGGCACGCCGAGCGGAATGGCCGGCACCGCGCTCGCAACGACCATCGGCGCGATTGCGAACTGCGGTGCGGGCACGCCGACGAGCGCCGCGATCGCATGCTCGAACTGCGCGCGCTGCGTGTGCAGCAGGCGCGCTTGAACCCGCGTCGTATCGAGGAGCGATTGCTGCTGCAAGACGTCGAGCCCCGATACCGCGCCGAGATCATGCTGCGCCTTCACGTAGTCGAGCGCCTTTTGTTGCAACACGACCGAGCGGTCGAGCACGTCGATCTCCGCATCGAGTTCGCGCATCGAAAAGTAATCGGTGGCGAGATCGGTGGTGAGCACGAGGCGTGCGTTCGCGAGATCGTCGGCGGACTGTTGCGCCGAAGCTGCCGCGCCTTCCACCTGACGCCGGATGCGGCCGAAAAGGTCGGTGTCATAGTCGATGGTCGGGCCTAAGCGCAGATCGTTCTGCACGGTCGAGCTGTTCGGCAAGGCGTAGTTGTTGACCGGCCGGTTGCGGGAGATGCGCGCGCGCGATGCCTGCGCCGACAGATCGATCTCCGGAAGACGCTGCGCGGCCGTGTTCGCGAGCGTGGCTCTCGCTTGCGCGTAATGGGCGCTCGCGGCGACGAGCGTCTGGTTCTGCGCGAGCGCTTGCGTTTCCAGCCCGACGAGTTGCGGATCGTCGAACGCGAGCCACCAGTCGGGCGCGAGCGGCGCATGCGACGGCTCGGCGAGCCGCCAGTACGAGTCGGTCTTCCAGGTCGGCGGCGCGTCGGCCTGCGGCGCCTTGTAGTCGGGCCCGAGCGTGCAAGCCGAAAGAAGCAGCGCGCCGAGCGCCGCACAGGTGCGCTTCATGATGCCTTCTTGCCTTTCTGCTGGGGCGAAGCGATCAGCACATGATCGCCATCCGCGATCGAATCGCTCGGGTTGACGATGACCTTGTCGGTCGGCTCGATCCCACTTTCGATTTCAAGCGACTGCCCGAGGTCCTGCGCAATGTCGATCTTGCGCAGATGCACTTCGCCGTTCGCATCGACCACCGCGAGCCGCGGTCCCTCCGCGCGAAACAGGAGCGCGTTGCCGGGCACGAGAAGCCGTGCGTGGACGGCCGCTGGCAACGCGACCTGAACGTACGCGCCGGGACGCAGGCGGCCATCGGGATTGGGCAAGGTGACTTCGACCTGCAGCGAACGCGTCGGCACATCGATTGCGCCCGAGATGTGCGTGAGCGTGCCGTGAAATGGCTGGCCCGGCAATTCCGCCTGCGTCACGACCACGTGCTGGCCCACGCTCACGTTCTGCGCATACGCTTGCGGAAGCTGAACATAGACACGCAGCGGGTCCGACTGCGCCAGCGCGAAGAGCGCGCGGCTCGCGCCGCTTCCCGCATCGATCAGATCGCCGACATCGACGTTGCGTTGCGTGACCACGCCCGCAAACGGAGCGACGATCCGCTTGAACGATTCGAGCTGGCGCAGACGCCGCACGTTCGCATCGGCTGCCGCGAGATTGGCGACATCCTGGTTGTAGGTGCTCTGGCGCTCGTCGAGTTCCTGCTGCGAGACGGCATCGCGCTGGCGCAACTGCTGCCAGCGTTCGAGCGAGCTTTTGGCGAGGCCGAGGCTCGAACTCGTCTGGTCGCGTTGCGCGACGGCCTGCGCGAGTTCCTGATCGATCTCGGGCGTATCGAGGTCCGCAAGCAGTTGTCCCTGCTTCACGCGCGTGCCGATATCGACATACCAGTGCAGCAGATAGCCCGTCGCGCGCGCATGGATCGGCGACTCGACGAAGCCGCGCAGCGTGCCGGGCAAGAGCGTTTCGCCGCCGTTGTCGGTCTGCGTCGGCGTCACCACGTTGACGAACTGCTTCGCGTTTTGCTGCGTCGTCGCGGCAACCGAGCGGCTGTGCATCATGTCGACGACGACCGTGCGCACTGCGCCGAGCGCGAGCAGCGCGAGCACGATCAGAAGCGCGATCTTCGCGCGCCGCCACTCGACGTTGCGAGGCGGCAGCCCATGGCCTTCGTCGGGGTCGCGCGCGGGGATCGCAAGCGATGCATGGGTTTTCTCGGTCATGTCAGTCCGTCGCAGGGTGGCGTTTCATGCCGGATCCTGGTGTGCATCGGCATCGTCGGCATGGCGGGCCGCTTCACGGCGCGCAAGCCGGCTATGGATGCTCGCGAAGATCACAGGCACGAAGAACAAAGTGGAAACCGTGGCGAAGAGCAGCCCGCCGATCACGGCGCGGCCAAGCGGCGCGTTCTGTTCCGCGCCTTCGCCGAGACCGAGCGCCATCGGAATCATGCCGATGATCATCGCGAACGCGGTCATCAGCACGGGCCGGATGCGGCTCGCGCCGGCTTCGAGCGCGGCGGTGAGCGGCGGCGCGCCGGCGGTCAGCCGCTGGCGCGCGAACGCGACCATCAGGATGCTGTTGGCGGTCGCGACACCCATCGTCATGATCGCGCCCGTCAGCGCGGGCACCGAGAGATGCGTGCCGGTGAGGAAGAGCATCCAGATGATGCCGGCGAGCGCGGCGGGCAACGCGCTCACGATGATGAGCGGATCGATCCACGACTGAAAGTTCACGACGATCAGCAGATAGACGAGCACGATCGCCATCGCGACACCGATACCGAGCCCGAAGAAGGAACTGCGCATCGTCTGCACCTGTCCGCGCACGACGATCTGGCTGCCGCGCGGCAGCGCGCGGCGCGCGTCGTCGACGAGACGGTCGACCTGCCGCGCGACGCTGCCGAGATCGCGCCCTTCGACGCTCACGAACAAATCGATCACGGGCTTGATGTTGTAGTGCGTGACCACCGCGAACTGGTTCTGCGGACTGAGGCGCACGAGGTTGCCGAGCAGTTGCGTGGGACCGTTGACGCTGGCGGAGACCGGCGTGCGCAGCAGTTCGTCGATCGACGACACCTGATACTGCGGCGTCTGCACCGCGAGGTTGTACTCGACGCCGTTCCTGCTGTTGAACCAGAAGCCGGGAGAGGTTTGCGAGCTGCCGGAGAGCGAGATGAGCACGTTCTGCGCGACGTTGTTCGCGCTCAGGTTGAGCTGCTGAAGACGCGTGCGGTCCATTTGCAGATTGATGGCGGGCTCGTCGAGCTTTTGCTGAATATGTGTATCGACGGTGCCAGGGATCATGCGCACCTGCTTCATCAGCTTGCTCGCCACCTGGAAATTCGCTTGCTGGTTAGCGCCGGATATCTGCACGTCGACGGCAGCGGGCAGGCCGAAGTTGAGAATCTGCGTGACGATGTCGGCGGGCTGGAAGAAGAAGTCCACGCCCGGAAAGCGTTGCGGCAGGACTTCGCGCAGCTTGTCGATGTAGCTTTCGGTCGGCTCGTGATCCGGGGTCAGCGCGACCTGTATCTCGCCGTCGAGCGTGCCGATTGTGCCCGCGTTGCTGTACGACAGATTGATGCCGCTATAGGGCAGACCGAGGTTGTCGAGGATCGTCGAAAGCTGGGTCGGCGGAACGATCTGGCGCACGACCTTCTCGACTTCGTCGGCGAGACGCGCGGTTTCCTCGATGCGCGTGCCGGTCGGCGCGCGCAGGTGCATGCGGATGTCGCCTGCATCGACGCTCGGGAAGAAGTCTTCGCCAAGCACGAAGACGAGTCCCGCCGACAGTACGCAGAAGCCGAGAAAGAGACTCGCGAAGACGCGGCGACGCACGAGCAGGCTGCTCAGAATGACGATGTACGCGCCGCGCATGCGCTCGAAGCCGCGATCGAAACGCTTGTGCAAGCGCGTGAAGAGGCCGGGTCGGGCGTTCGCCTTCGGCTTGTGCGCGTGGCCCATCAGCAGCATCGCGAGCGTGGGCACGAGCGTGCGCGAGAGCACGTAAGAAGCGAGCATCGCGAACACCACCGCTTCCGCGAGCGGCACGAACAGGAACTTCGCGACGCCCGTCAGGAAGAACATCGGCACGAACACGATGCAGATGCAAAGCGTCGAGACGAGCGCCGGCACCGCGATCTCGCCCGCGCCTTCGAGAATCGCTTCGTGAAGGTCGGTGCCGAGATGCAGATGCCGCTCGATGTTCTCGATGGTGACCGTCGCGTCGTCCACGAGAATGCCGACCGCGAGCGCGAGGCCGCCGAGCGTCATGATGTTGATCGTCTGCCCGAGCGCATGCAGCGCGAGCAACGAGGAGAGAATGGAAAGCGGAATGGAGATTGCGATGATGCAGGTGCTGCGCCAGTTGCCGAGAAAGAGCAGGATCATCGCGGCCGTGAGGGCGGCGGCGATCAGCGCTTCGCGCACCACGCCCTGCACGGCAGCCTTGACGAACACGGACTGGTCGAAGAGCGCGGTGATCGAGAGGTCGGGCGGCAAGGCCGCCCGTGCGCCGGGCAACAGGTCATGCAGGGTGTTGACGATCGAAAGCGTCGATGCACTGCCGTTCTTCAGGATCGAGATCAGCACGCCGCGCTGGCCGTTCTGCCGGACGATGTTGGTCTGCGGCGAGAAGCCGTCGCGCACGTGGGCGACCTCGCGCAGATAGGTCGTCGCGCCGTTGAGCGTGCGCACCGGAATGTCGTTCAGGCCCGCGACGGTCGCGGGCGAACCGTTCATGTTGATCGTGTATTCCTTCGGCCCGATCTTCGCCGTGCCGGTCGGCAGGATCAGGTTCTGCGCGTTCACCGCGCTTACCACGTCGGAAGGCGTGAGGTCCTTGGCGAGCAGCGCGCGCGTATCCAGATCGACCGAGATGAGGCGCGTCTTGCCGCCATAGGGATAGGGCACGGCCGCGCCCGGAATCGTGACGAGCTGCGGGCGCAGGAAGTTGAGCGCCGTGTCGTTGAGGTCTTGCTCTGAGAGCTTCGGGCTCGACAACCCGAGCTGGATCACCGGAATGCTCGACGCGGAATAGCTGATGACGAGCGGTGGCGTCGCGCCCGGCGGCATCTGCCGAAGCTGCGCCTGTTCGACGGCCACCGTCTGCGCGATGGCGGTCTGGATGTTCGCGGTCGGTTGCAGGAACAGCTTGATGATCGCGATGCCGGGCAGCGACTGCGACTCGATGTGCTCGATGTCGTTGACGGTCGTCGTGAGGCTGCGCTCGTTCACCGACGTGATGCGGTTCGCCATCTCCTCCGCCGAAAGCCCCGTGTAGTTCCAGATGATGCTGACCACGGGAATGTCGATGTCCGGAAGCACATCGACGGGCGTCGTCAGCAAGACGAAGGGCGTCGCCAGCAGGATCATGATAGCCATCACGATGAACGTGTAGGGCCGCTTCAGCGCAACGTTGACTATCCACATTGATGCGTGCTCGAGCCATCCGGCAAGAAGGGATCAACGGCTAAGCGCGCAAAGGCGCCCTGCCGGACGGTGATAGACGGGGACGGTCGGCGTATGGCGCGCGATCGTTGGAGAGACGCGCCCGATCGGGTCTTGCGCGAACCAGCCTCTATGTTAGAAGGCCGGTGCCAACGCCGACATGACGCGAAAATGGCAGAACGGTCAGGCAGCGGCAACGGCGCGCGGCGCGACGTTCATGCGAAGGGAAAAGCGATGAGCGACGCGCGGTTTTCATCGACCGCGCACGGGGTCCGGGCGTGGCCGTCCGGGATCGTGCGTCGAAGGGAAAAAAAGACGCTTACTGCGAGTTCGTGGGCATCGCCGTACCCGAACCCGAGGTGCCTTCCACCGAAGGCCCATAGCTCGTCATGCCGGGCTTGGCGTTGACGTCGCCCGCCTGCACCTTGGCTTCGGCGGCCTGCAGGTTGTTCGGATAATACGGGTCCCTCAGCGCGGGATCGTAGCCGGCCTTTTCCAGTTGCACGAGTTCGGCGCGGACCTGCGCGCGCGTCAGGGGCTGCTCCGACTGGGCATACGTGACTAACGGCGAAACGGCCAGAACAACGGCTGCGGCGCGGATCAATGTCTTCATGATGAACTCCTCGGGATGAAAAGACGTGCGCGTTGCGCGATGAATGGACGCGAACGACCACGAGGCCCAAGTGTAGGGCGCATGTCGTGACGAGATGCTGGCGCCGAGATGGCGCAGCGGTCACTTAAGTGAGACGAAACACAACGCGGCGGCTAAAGAGCGATCGGAAGGTGACGAGAGGCTTTCATGCGTCAGCTTGCGCTCGCCTTTGCCGTGGCAAGCCACGCACGCCAGCCGCCGAAGTGCGTGATGTCGATGGCGCCATCGAGTCCGTATCCTTCGCAGACGAAGCCCGTCTCCCAACTGCCATCGGCGAGTTCGACCTTGCCGAGCGCGAGCGGCGCAGGGATGCCAGCGAGGAATGAGCCCAGTTCGGCGCTCGGCAACTCCCAGACTTCGACTTCGATCGCAGCGCCTTCGCGCGCGACGCGCTCCATGCCCGGACGGCGCGTCTCGCCTTCATTCGCCGGGAGCACATGCAGACGATAATGCGGCGCACTGGTGGTCGCTTCGACGAGGCGCGCGCCGCGAGCCCGCAACTGACCGTTGAGCGGCAGGCCGGCTAGATGCGCGCCGCACACGACGATCCGCACGCGGTCGTTGCGCGCCGGCTTCTTCGCTGGAGCGAAGTCGGGCGAAGCACCGCCGACGAGCGGCAAGCCGCAGGACCGCTGCAAGGTATCGGCGACGCTCAGCAAATACTGGTCGGTGAATGCGCGTCCGAACACGGTGATGCCCCACGGCAATCCGTTCTTCATGAAGGCGGTGGGTGCCGCGACGGCCGCGTAGTCGAGCAGGTTCATGAAGTTCGTGTAATAGCCGAGCAGCGAATTCGGGCCGATAGGATCGCGTTCGAGTTCGGCCAGCGTGACCGGACGCGGATAGCTCGGCGTCAGCACGAAGTCGAGATCGTCGAGCACGGCATCGCAGGTCTTCTTGAGCGCCTGCAGCCGATACTGCGCGCGAAATGCGTCGACGGCCGTCGTGCCCGGCGCCTTCGCGAGCACATCGCGGATTACGGGCAGAACGGCCTCGGGCTGCTTCTCCATCAACTCGCCCGCCACGCTGTAGCGCTCCGCCACCCACGGCCCTTCGTAGAGCAGTTTCGCCGCCTCGACGAAGGGCGCAAAGTCGATTTCGACGGCGGTCCCGCCTGCCGCCACGAGCGCCGCACGGGCTTGCTCGAACAGCGCAGGACTCTCCGCACAACCCGCGAACTCCAGTGACGCGGGCACGCCGAAGCGAAACGGCGGCAGCGCACCGAACGCGGCCGCATCGTTGAACTGCGGGTTGGCGCGGCTATAGGCATCGCGCGCGTCTTCCTTCGCGGTCAGCGCGAGCAGTTCGCTCGCTTCCCGCGCGGTGGCGGTGAAGTAGGTGACGCAATCCAGCGTGCGGCAAGCAGGCACGACGCCGGCCGTCGAGAGCAGGCCCTTCGTCCCTTTCAAGCCGACGAGGTTGTTCAGTGCTGCGGGCACGCGGCCCGAGCCGGCGGTATCGGTGCCGAGCGCGAAGCTCGCGACGCCCAGCGCGACCGCGAGCGCCGACCCCGCGCTCGATCCGCCCGACGGGTAATCCGGATGCACGCTGTTCTTGCACTTGCCGTAGGGCGAGCGCGCGCCGTTCAGGCCCGTCGCGAACTGATCGAGGTTCGTCTTGCCGATGGGCACGGCGCCGAGCGCGATCAACTGCGCAACGAGCGTCGCCGATTGGGCCGGCATATAGGCGAACGCGGGACATGCGGCCGTCGTCGGAATGCCGGCGAGATCGATGTTGTCCTTGATCGCGAAGGGGATGCCGTAGAGCGGCAGCGTATCGACGTCTTGCACTTCGAGTGCGGCGAGATACGGTGCGAGTTCGTCTTCGCTCAGCAGATGGATGAAGAGATTGAACTCGGGGTTGAGCGCCGCAGCCTTCGCGCGCAATTCGCCAATGAGCTTCGCGGGCGTCGTGTCCTTCGCGCGGTACGCGGCGCGCAACGTGGAGAGACGCAGGTCGAATGAGGGCATGGGTCGGTTTTCCTTAGAGGCTGTCGATGACGGCAACGCGTTGTCCCGCTTTCACGGGCGTTCCCGGTATCACGTGAATATCGCTGACGATGCCTGCACATGGCGCGCAAACGGAGATCTCCATCTTCATCGATTCGATGACGAACAGCAGATCGCCCGCCGCGACCCGTTCGCCCGACTTCACGCGCACCTGCCAGAGATTACCCGCGATCTCGCTCTCGACCGCGGTCTGGCCGTCTCCGAGGGCGACGGTTTCCGTGTCCGCCGCGACCGGTGGCTCGAAGCTGTCCTGTGCCTGCCCGGCTTCGCGCCAGCGCTCGCGTTCCGCTTGAAACGCGGCTTGCTGGCGCGTGCGGAATGCGTCGATACCGGGCGCTTCGCGATCGAGAAAGGCTTCGTAGTCGGAGAGAGACAGCTCTGTCTCCTCGATCCTGAGCGGATAGCGTCCGAGCGGAAAGTCCTCGCGGATGCGCAGCAGTTCGTCGGCCTTCACTTCGTAAAAGCGTATCTGGTCGAAGAAGCGCAGGAGATAGGGGCGGCCCGCGAAGTCCGCCGTCGCGCGATAGCGGTTCCACATCTGCAGCGTGCGCCCGACGAACTGATAGCCGCCGGGGCCTTCCATGCCGTACACGCAGAGATACGCGCCGCCAATGCCGACCGAGTTCTCCGCTGTCCACGTGCGTGCCGGGTTGTACTTCGTGGTCACGAGCCGATGGCGTGGATCGAGCGGCGTGGCGACAGGCGCGCCGAGATAGACGTCGCCGAGACCCATCACCAGATAGCTCGCATCGAAGACGATGCGCTTCACATCGTCGATTGAATCGAGGTCGTTGATGCGGCGGATGAACTCCAGGTTGCTCGGGCACCACGGCGCATCGCGGCGCACGGTGGTCATGTACTTGTCGATGGCGAGACGGCAAGCCGGATCGTCCCACGAGAGCGGCAGATGCACGATCCGTGAAGGCGCGCGCAAGTCCTTTTGCAGCAGCACGCGCTGCCACGCTTGCCCGACCGTGACGAGCAGTTGCGCGAGCGGCAGGCGTTCGGGCTGGTAATGAATTTGCAGCGAACGGATGCCGGGCGTCACGTCGATCACGCCGGGCAGCGCGAGCGCTTCGAGCGACTGCATCAGCGCATGGCCGCGAAAGCGCAGCACGAGGTCCAGTTCGGCGGGCCCGAGTTCGAGCAGCAGATGCGTATCGCCCGATACGCGCGCCACGAGCCGGTCGTGATTCGCGCCGACGTCGAGCACGATCGGTGAGATGAGCGGACCTGCGGTATGTTTCGGCGCGGGCTGCGCGGCGAGCGTATCCAGTTCGACGATACGCGCAGCGGCGGCCGCGCGCGCTTCATCGAGCCGGACCGGAACGAAGCGCACTTTGTCGCCGGCCTTTAACTGCCCGATCTGCCAGAGGTCCGCTTCGATGATCGTCACCGGGCACACGAAGCCGCCAAGGCTCGGGCCATCGGGACCGAGAATCACCGGCATGTCGCCGGTGAAATCGATCGCGCCGACCGCATACGGATTGTCGTGGATGTTCGACGGATGCAGGCCCGCTTCCCCGCCGTCTTCGCGCGTCCATTCGGGCTTCGGACCGATCAGACGCACGCCGGTGCGGCTCGAATTGAAGTGGATTTCCCATTCGGTATCCAGAAACTGGCCGATATAGCGCGCGCTGAAGTATTCAGGCGCACCATGCGGCCCGTAGATCACACGAAGCGTGCGCACCGGCTCGAGTGCGGGCGCGAACGCAAGGCGCGCGCCATGACTTCGGTCTTCGAGCGGATGCAGATGCAACACGTCGCCCGCGCGCAATGCGCGTCCGCCGTGCCCGCCGAACTGGCCGAGCGTGAACGTGCTGCGGCTGCCGAGATACAGCGCGACATCGAAACCGCCGCGCACGCACAGGTACGCGCGCGCGCCCGCGCCGCGAATCGTGCCCAGCGCGAGCGTCGAGCCTGCTGCGATGAAGAGCGTGCTGTTCATCGGCTGGTCGACACCGTCGATGGTCACGCTCAGCGCCGCACCCGTGATCGCGATCACCGCATCCGTGTTGAAGCGCAGCGTCGGGCCGCTCATCGTGATTTCGAGTGCGCAGGCGCTGTCGGCGTTTGAGAGCAGCCGGTTGCCGAGACGCAGTGCGCGGTCGTCCATCGGACCCGACGGCGGAATGCCGACCGCCCAGTAGCCGAGCCGGCCCGGATGATCCTGCACGGTCGTCTGCGTGCCGCCGCTTACGATCTCCACCGTGCTCGCACGGTAGCGCAGGCCTTCGAGACAGCGCGTCCACGGCTCGCCCGAGGCGAACGGCGTGTCGTCGATAATCTGGCGCAAGTACTCGCGATTCGTTTCCACGCCGTAGATGTGCGTCGCGTTCAGTGCATCGGCGAGCGCCTGACGCGCTTCGTCGCGCGTCGGCGAATACGCGATCAGCTTCGCGAGCATCGGGTCGAAATAGGGCGGCACGTCGCATCCGGCTTCTATCCACGTGTCGATGCGAAGCGCGTGTCCGTCGGCTTGCGGGAACACGACTTCGGTCAAGAGACCCGGGCTCGGCTTGAAATCGCGGCCGGGGTCTTCGGCATAGAGGCGGGCCTGGATCGCGTGACCGCACGGCTTGAGCGATGCGCGGAGTTCTTCGAGCGGCGCGAGTGTACCGGCCGCGAGTTCGATCATCCAGCGCACCAGATCGACGCCCCACACCTGCTCGGTGACGCCATGCTCGACCTGGAGCCGCGTGTTCACTTCGAGGAAATAGAATCGCCCGGCGCTGCTGTCGTACACGAATTCGACCGTGCCTGCCGAGCGGTAATGCACCGCTTTCGCGAGTCGCAGTGCCGCTTCGCAGAGCGCGTCGGTCATGCCTTCGGGCAACGAAGGCGCGGGCGTTTCTTCGAGCACTTTCTGGTTGCGCCGCTGCACGGAACAGTCGCGCACGCCGAGCGCGAGCGCGTTGCCGAGACCGTCGCCGAAGACCTGTACTTCGAGATGCCGCGCGCGTTCGATGTACTTCTCGATGAACACGCCCGCATCGCTGAAGTTGTTCTGGCCGAGCCGCTTCACCACGTCGAAATGTGCGGCGAGTTCGTCCGCGTTCCAGCACACGCGCATGCCGATTCCACCGCCGCCCGCCGTGCTCTTGAGCATCACGGGATAACCGATCCTCGCTGCTGCTTCGAGCGCGCCATCCACATCGTCGAGAAGGCCCGTGCCTTCGAGCATCGGCACGCCTTGTTCCGCCGCGATGGCGCGTGCGGTGTGCTTCAGGCCGAATGCGCGCAGTTGAGCGGGCGTCGGTCCAATGAAGGCGATGCCCGCGGCTCCGCATGCCTCGCCGAACTCCGCGTTCTCCGAGAGAAAGCCGTAACCGGGATGGATCGCCTGCACGTTCTCGCGACGCGCGATATCGAGAATCTTCGCGACGTCGAGATACGTCGCGGACGCGGCGCCTTCGCCGAGCGAGTGCGCAACGGACGCCTCGCTGACATGACGGCTCGCGAGGTCGGCTTCGCTATAGACGGCGACCCCTTGGACGTCGAGCGCGCGCAGGGTGCGAAGGATGCGGCACGCAATGGCGCCGCGATTGGCAATCAGGACTTTCTCGAACATGAGAGGAGGCTGGATGCGTGGGCGGGCCGTCCCGCCACGTGAAAAGATGTTTTCCGGGGTCGTCCCCGGCAGAAGTCTTTAGTGCTTCGCCTTCAGGTCGTCGCGCGCATAGGCGACGAGGCGACCCGCTCGCACGAGCAGCACGAAGTAAAGCCATGCGCGCAGGCGGGTCAGTCCCATATCAGCAACTCGGCAGGCGTCGGGTTATACGCGTTGCAGGGATTGTTCAACTGCGGGCAGTTCGAGATCAGCACGATCACATCCATTTCCGCGCGCAACTCCACGTATTTGCCGGGCGCCGAGATGCCGTCTTCGAAGCTCAGGCCGCCTTCGGCTGTCACCGGGACGTTCATGAAGAAGTTGACGTTAGGGCTCAGGTCGCGCTTGGAGAGGCGTCCGTCGTGTGCGCACGCACGCAGGAAGTTATCGCGGCAGCTATGCATGTAGCGCTTTTCCAGTGCGTAGCGAACGGTGTTGCTTTCCTGCGCGCATGCGCCGCCTAACGTATCGTGCCGCCCGCAGGTATCGGCGACGATGGTCAGCATCGGATTCCCGAGATTCGAATACAACACAGTGCCGGTCGTCAGATACAGGCTTTGCTGGCGACGCAGCGTGCGTTGCGGATCGAAACGTTCGCGCGGATCGTCGAGGCTGAAGAAGAGCGTATCGACGGCCTGATTGCCTTCGATGTCGCGAATGCGCAGCGTCTGTCCTGCCTTCAGTTCCTTGATCCACGGTTCGCCCGCGGCAAGCGTTTCACGATGGACTGCATCGTCGGCTTTCCGGTCGCTGGCGGTGAGGTAGGTCGTCATGGATGTCGGTCTCCGCTCAAAGATAGAAGCGATCGGTATTGATGAAGCCGCGCACGTTTTCCTCGCAGGACGTGCGGCAGATTTCAGCGACTTCGCGGTCGGCCGTCGCGAGCGTGAGCTTGACGGGCTGCGGCGAATAAACCGGGTTCGGGTCGAGGGGATGCTGAATCGCGGTGAGCACGACGAGCGTTTTCATCGGCGCATAGAGTTCGACGTAGTCGCCCGCCTTCGAATTGCCGCTCACGAAGCTGAGCGCGCCTTGCTCGTCCACGTCGACGCGGCTGAAGAGATTCAGCGTCATTAGCAGATCGGAAAGACCGAGGTTCCACTTCCCCATCTCGACGAGCAGGTTGTCCGTGCCGTTGCGATGAAACGCGTTGCGCAGTTCCTGATAGCGGCCCGCGCCGTACTTCTCGCATACTTCATCCGCGTTCGATACGCCGCCGATGCTGTCGTGCCAGCCGCACGTGTCCGCGACGATGGCGGCGAGCACGCGGCCCATGTCGGAGTAGAGGCAATCGCCGGCGGTCAGCTTCGCGGTGTGCTGGCACTTGAGCGTGTCCGGCAGGTTCAGGCGCTCGTTCTTCTCGGCGGCGTTGAACATCATGACGCTGACGTTCGCGCCGCCGCGCAGGTCGGTGATACGCAGCGATTGTCCGCGCTTGACGACGAGCGACGTGTGTCCGCCGCCGGGAACGGATTCTTCGAGTAGCAATTCCATCTCCGTGATGTCCTTTAAGCGGGTAGCGCTTCGGCGCGCGCGGCGCCTTCGACGGCGGCACGCGCGACATGGATCGACGAAGCCGCATCGCGGCTGTGATCGAGCGGAATGTTGTAGGTGATGCGCGCGCCATAGGCGCCGGGCGCCTGAGGATCGACACGCACCTTGTCGAACACGAGGACGCGGCTGCCGAGCGTGAAGCCTTCCTTCAGGTCGTGCGTGACCATGAAGATCGTCAGGCCCGACTCGCGCCATAGATCGAACAGCAGTTCGTGCATGTCGCGACGAATGCCGGGGTCGAGTGCGCCGAACGGCTCGTCGAGCAGCAGGATGCGCGGCTTCATCATCAGCGCCTGGGCGATCGCGAGCCGTTGCTGCATGCCGCCCGAAAGCTGATGCGGATACTTGTCGAGCGCGGCCGCCAGCCCGACGCGCTCCAGCATCTCGACCGCTTCGTCCTGTGCAACACGCCGGGCCGCGCCGAAGAGCCGCCCCATCAATTTCGACTGCCGCAGTTCTAGACCGAGCATGACGTTGCGCACGACGCTCAGATGCTCGAACACCGAGTAGCGCTGGAATACCACGCCGCGATGCGCATCCGGCTCGCCCGGCAGCGGCTCGCCGTCGAGCAGGATGTCGCCGCGCGTTGCGCGTTCCTGGCCGAGCAGCAAGCGCAAGAACGTGGACTTGCCGCAACCCGAAGCGCCGACCATCGAGCAGAACTCGCCTTCGCCGATCGTCAGGTTCAGCCGTTCGAGCACGACCTGATCGCCGTATTCCTTCCACACATTGCGGACTTCGATCATCGCGCGCCTCCGCCGTACCATGGAAAAGCCCACAGCGTGATGCGGCGCAGACCTTCGTCGATGAGCCAGGCGAGCAGCGTGATCCACGCGACGTAAGGCAGGATGACGTCCATCGCGAGATAGCGGCGCACGAGGAAGATGCGATAGCCGAGACCGTCGACCGATGCGATCGCTTCGGCCGCGATCAGGAAGAGCCAAGCCGAGCACAGCGCAAGGCGCAGCGCGACGAGCAGGCGCGGCATCAACTGCGGCACGATCATGCGCAGCATCAGCGTCCAGCTTGTTGCACCGAGTGTTTGCGCCTTGACCCACAGCTCGTTCGGAATCTCGCGGGCGCGCTGCTGGAGATCGCGGATCATCATTGGCGTGATGCCGATCACGATCAGCACGACCTTGGACAGCTCGTCGAGACCGAACACGATGAAGAGAATCGGCAGTACTGCGAGCGGCGGGATCATCGAGATCACGGTGATGAACGGCGAGAGCGTCGTGGTGACGAGCGGGATGCTGCCCGTCACGATGCCCGCGACGAGCGCGATCGCGGCGCTCACCACGAGCCCGATGCCAAGGCGCTTGAGGCTCGCCGCCGTGTCGGCCCACAGCAGGTACTGGCCGGTGCGCTTGTCTTCGGTGAACGCGAACTGATGGATCGCGTCGCTCATTTGCGCGGCGCTAGGCAGCACCTTGTCGTCAGGATTTTCTTTCAGACGCAGCGACGAACTGGTGAAGTACACCGCCAGCAGCACGATGAACGGCATCAGTAGCAGCATCATCGCGCCGCTTCGGCTCGGGTGTCGGTTGATGAGTCGCATCGCGCGGCCTCCTTCTGGTCTCGTGGACTTCAGAGCTTGCCTTCGGCGGCCAGACGCACGTAGGTCGGATCGAAGCGCAGCTTGACGTTGCTCTTGCTGCCGATCACGACACCGTTGTCGAACGCCATGCCGATCGCGTTCGCACTCGGCGCGCCTTGGCCGAGCAGACCGTGATCGAAGGAGAACTTGGCGACGCGCGTCATCGTGCGCGGCAGGTCGGCACTCGTCGCGAAGTCGAGCGCGGCCTTCGGCGTGTAGAAGAGCGCGGTGGTGGAGAGCTGGCCCTTGAAGCCCGCGAGATCAGTGCCCGACGCCTTCGCCATCGCGTTGATTGCAGCGGTGCTGTCGGCGCTCGTCGCGTGCATGAGCGTCATCATCTCGAACCAGGCGCCCGTCAATGCCTTGCCGAGCGCGGGGTTCTCCTGCAGCGTCTTCGTGTTGACGACCATCATGTCCATGATTTCGCCGGGGATCTTGCTCGAATCGAAGACTTCGGTGACGTTCGGCTTCGCCTTCAGGTCGGCGAGCATCGGGTTCCAGGTGACAGCCTGCTTGACCGCCGGCGTGGCAAAGGCCGCAGCAATGTCGGCGTCCGAGGTATTGACGACCTTCAGGTCGCGCTCGCTCATGCCGGCGGATTCGAGCGCGCGGGCAAGCAGGTAGTGCGACACGGAGAACTGCACGAGGTTGATCTGCTGGCCCTTGAGGTCGGCGATCTTCTTGCCTTTGCCCTTGACGAGCACGCCGTCGTTGCCGTTCGAGTAATCGCTCACGATGAGCGCGGTCGTATCGACGCCGCCCGCGGCCGGGATCGTCAGCGCGTCCATGTTGGTCATGGCGCAGCCGTCGAACTTGCCGGCCGTGTACTGATTGATCGATTCGATGTAGTCGTTGAGCTGCACGACATCCACGTTGATGCCGTACTTCTTCGCCCACTTGCTGACGATGCCCTGAGTCTTCGCTTCGCCCCACGGCATCCAGCCCGCATAGATAGTCCAGCAGACCTTGAAGTCCTGGCGGCCAGCGGCGAACGACGAAGAGGAGCACGCAAACGCGGCGAGGGAGAGGGCGGCGATGCCAAGGAGACGGGATAGCTTGCGCATGAGGTTGACCTCGAAGGGGCGGTTATCGGCGGCAGGAGCGGCGCGACTCTCGATCGCGTTCTCTCCCGGGCTTTTATCCCGCCGTGTAACCTCGCGCAGTGCCTTTGAGGTCGACAACTCTCGGACCAGCATCGTTGGGCTTCTTGCCCGCGGACCGGAACCCTAGTCGTCCATTTGCAGATTGTCTTTGCTAAACCGGATGATGCGCCGGCTCCGTGCAGGGCTTTCTATAGCGATAAGCGTGCCATCGCGCTAAAGCCTTGTAGTTGCGCCGATCAGGCGGTCGCCATGCACGCTGATGAAGCGAATTGTTCCGGGCGCCGCGCAATCACGCACGAATGCGGTGCAGGCGCGAGCGCTTTAGGGTCGTCGTCGTGACGGCTTGAGCGCCGTACAGTCCGACGACGACCGTCGATGGTCGACCGTTGGTCAGACCTGATCGCTTGCGTCTTTTGCTTCCTGTTGATCGTGAGCGGCCGATTCGAGCGCGCCCGCGCCCTCGAAGCGCGCGATGGCCGCGATACCCTTCGTCAGCAGCGACGCATTGGCATCGAGTTTTTCCGCAGCCTCGACGGCGGCCACGGCTCCGGCAATCTTGCCCACTTCGTCCAGAATTCCCATTGTCCTTTCCTCGTCCTTAGAAAGCTGACCGGTCGCCAGGCTCAGTGCGCCTTGTGGCAGACGTGATGCATGTGCTTCCAGTGACACTCCTTGTGCTGGGCTGCCTGCGCGAGGCCGGGCGTCAGCGTGGCAATCGTCAGTGCGGCCATCAGGCATGCGGACAGCAGGGCTTTCGTCTTGATCATGATGTTGCTCCAGTGAGTGCTCGCCTCTGCCGCGCCGAACGTGCGGCATGATCGCGAGTCAGTGGAGTAACGGGCCTGCCATCGTCACGTTGACCGATACGAGGTGGATATGACAATTCACATCATCCTTGCAGACGGCCGACAAGACCTCGCAGGCCGGAGACGAACCGCTCAGTCCGCCCTCCGTCCGCTGCCGTTTTCGGTCAACTGCTCGTAGACGTCGTGCGAGACGTCGAGCAGCACCTTGCGGTCGATCGCACCCGAGACCGCGTAGCCGAAGTCGCCGTCGACCCAGTAGAACACCTTCACCGAGCCGTCCTCGTAGAGCTTGAACGCGGTGACGTCGCTCTTAGGCTTGCGATGCGAGACGTTGAGCGTGATGCGCTCGCCGTTGGCATCGTGATACATGAACTGCGCGACCGGGCCGTCCTCGCCGGGTAAAAGGCGCCCGCCCATCAGGTTGAAGCCGACGCGCGTGAGGATCGGCGCGTGCACGTCTGTGCCGAGGCGGCTCGACAGCCACTTGACGAGTTCCTGTTCCTGATCCGCGCCGACCTCGACGGGACGCGTGACCATCGGCGCATAGGTGACGTAGGCGATGGCCGACTGCCGCGCGAACGATTCCTCCTTGCTCGCGCTCACGCGCCGCGCAGGCGAATCGCCGGTCGCCGACATCAGCATCTCGCGCGCGGGCTGGCTCGTCATGCCTCCCACGCCGACCCCGATACCGACGACGAGCGCCGCCGCAAGTCCCGCGAACTGCGGCCAGTTCGCGGCGGCGAACCAGCGCTTGCGAGCGACTTCGGCAACCGGCGCCGCGGGTTCGCGCGGCAACAGACGCTGCGGAACGGGCTCGCTCAGCACGCGGTCGTACCGCTCGTGCAGCAGGTTGCCGAGCGTGAAGTAATCGCTGACGCGTCGCGCGAGCGCATCGTCCGTTTCGAGCAGGCGTTCCACTTCCGCGCGCCGATGCTCGGCGAGCGCGCCGTCCACGTAGGCGTGGATATCCTCTTCGCTGATCGGTCCGTGTTGTTCGTTCATCGCACCACCTTCAGTTTTGCGCCCGGCTGCGCGCCCGCCATCAGCGCGCGCAACCGTTCGCGTCCGCGCGAAAGACGCGACATGACCGTGCCCAGCGGAATGTCGAGCGCGAGCGCGACTTCCGCATAGCTGAGTTCTTCCAGCCCGACGAGCAGCACGACCTGCCGCTGCTCAACGGGCAAGCGTTGCAACGCATAGTCGAGATCGCGCACTTCGAGCGACTGCGACTGCGTGCCCGCGACCGCGAATTCGCTTTCAGGCAACGCGTCGTCGTCGACGGAGACGTGGACCGCTCGCGCGCCCGCGCGGCTCGCCTGATTCGCGAACACGTTATGCATGATGGTGAAGAGCCACGCGCGCAGGTCGGTGCCGGACTGGAACTTGTCCGTGTGACGCAGCGCGCGTTCGAGCGTGTCCTGCACGAGATCGTCGGCAAGATCGCGGTTGCGGATCAGCGCGCGCGCATAGCGTCGCAATCGCGGCACGTGATCCATCAGCTGGTCTCGGACACTCATCTGCTTTCCTTGGCGATCGAGGCATCAGGTTCAAAGCCGGGTTCAGTCCTTCGTCAGGAGGTCGGCCGCGCGCATCAGTCCGCGCGTGCCCGCGTTGCCGCCGACGATCATGCGAACACCGGCGGCAGAGGTCCATTCGAACAGGCGCGCGCCGCCGATTCTACGCGCCCGCCAGGGCGGCGCGGAGGCGCCCGGCTCGCCGCGCACGGTGACGACGACGAGCGGTTCCTGCTGCACGTTGCGGTACACGTAGGCATCGGCGGTGGCGAAAGCGCCGACGATGATCGTGCGTACGCCGATCGCCCTAAAGCCCGCCGACGACAGATCGGGCGCACTCGCGGACGCGGCATGCATGGGCGCGTCCGCGAGTGCGACGATCGCGGCGCGTTCGAGCGCGGCGTCCGGCACGCGCACCGTGACGAAGACCGCCGCCGCGATCAACGCGAAGCACGCAAGCACGGCCATCGCGAGCTGGATGCGGTAGCGCTGTGCCGTGCGCAACGGCGGCGCGCTCTCGCCAAGGTCGCGAAAGACGGACCGCATTTGCGCGTTGAGCCGCGTACAGAACGCGACCCGGCGCGCCTCGTCGGGCCGTCGTGACAGATACGCATGCACGCGGGCAGCGCGCTCGGGCGCGAGAAGGCCATCGGCGAATGCCTGCATGTCGGCTTCCGACAACGGCATGGGGCAAGGCGGATTCACGGTTGACGCGTCCACGGTCGTTGGCGAACAGGGTGGTCTATAAGATGCAAACAGCGCATGCGCACGCTTTATTCCACACGGTCGAAAATTATTGCCCGGAATAGGGCGAGCGCGCGTCCGCATGCGCATCGGGTACGCCCGATGCAAAGCTGCCTTGTGCCGCTGCGCCGTACGCGCTGTTATCGGGCGTGTTTGCCGCCGCGACGCGCGCTTCGGCGGCCTGCAGTTGGTCCGGATAATGAGCGTCCTCTCCGCCGGGCGAATACCCGGCTGCTTCGAGCCGGGCGAGTTCCGCCCTGACCTGTGCACGGGTGACGGGCGCATTCGATTGTGCAAAGACGGAAGGCGTGACGAGGATGGAAGCACAGGCCAGCGTGGCGATGAGAAGCTTGTTCATGACGGCACTCCAGATAAAAAATGGACGAAGGCAAACCGGCGCCCGGACACACTCGGCCCGGACCGCGCGATTTCGATGACCTGCGCGGCGCTCAGGAGCCCGCGTAGATATGGCAGAAGCTGACCGGGCCGACGCACGTGCCCGTCGCGCGGGCGGCGCTCGATGCCGAGCCGGTCATGGCGCCGCCGTATGCGTTGGCGTCCGCGTCGACGTTGCCGCTTGGGCGTTGCGCGACCTGGTTTTGATAAACGGAGTCGACATCCGGATACGACGCATCGGTGACGAGTCGCGAGCCGTTTTGATCGGCGGCGACGAGTTGCGCGCGGACCTCGGCGCGGGTGAGTCCTTCGGCAAACGCCCCCGACGAAACCAGCAGCGTGGCGGACAAGGCAAGGGAAGCAAAGGTCTTCATGTTCGACTCCTCGAAATTAACGGGTGGGTACCTGGGATAACCGGCGCCGTCTGCGCTCTATTCCCGAATCGCCAAATAAAAAGCGCGCGACAATAAATATTCGGTGCAACGGAATAAAGCCCGCTGTGATCGTGTTCGCGTGCTGGCATACCCCAACAATCGATGGAGTTCGACTTGAGTAAGCTCATTGCAATCCGCAGTGCT
This sequence comes from Caballeronia telluris, assembly GCF_001544495.1. Classification (GTDB taxonomy): domain Bacteria; phylum Pseudomonadota; class Gammaproteobacteria; order Burkholderiales; family Burkholderiaceae; genus Caballeronia; species Caballeronia telluris. The sequence continues at coordinate 170,871 of NZ_FCNZ02000005.1, read as the reverse complement.
GTCGAGGAATCCGCGGCATGAGACAGCGTCCATTTTCCCTGGCGGAGGTGCTGCGTCATCCCGTCCGACATGGCGGCGAGATCGGCAAGCTCGCGGCGATCGGAGTCGTCGTGCTCGCGACGGGCGGCGCGTTCGCCTATGTCGCGGGCGCGCTCACACCGCAGCGCCTGACGTCCGCCCGCGTCATCGATACCTTCGAAACGAATGGCGGCGTCCATGGGGGCTATCGGCGCAATCACGCGAAGGGCGTCTGCTTCGCGGGCTACTTCGAGGGCAACGGCCGCGCCTCGCGCATCTCGCGCGCGCAGGTGTTCGACCGCGTGCGCACACCGGTGACTGGACGCTTCGCGATCCCCGGCACGAACCCGGCCGCCGCCGATGCAAGCGCGCCCGTGCGAAGCATGGCGCTGCAACTCAAGTCCGCGGATGGCGAGCAATGGCGCACGGCGATGAACAATACACCTGTGTTCATCGTGAACAATGCAAAGGGCTTCTACGAGCAACTCGTCGCATCGCGTCCCGATCCGGCGACGGGCAAGCCCGATCCGGCGAAGCTCGCCGCGTTCTTCGCCGCGCATCCGGAGACGCAGCCGTTCCGGCGCTGGGTCGCGGCGCATGCGCCGTCGACGAGCTTTGCCAACGCCGCGTATTACGGCATCAATGCGTTCCGCGCAATTGATGCGTCGGGTGGAACGCACGATGTTCGCTGGTCCGTCGTGCCCGAGTCGGACTACCTGCCGGTCGAGAAGCAGCAGACGGCCAAACACGACTTCCTGGACGACGAACTGAAGGGCCGTCTTCAGGACGGACCGTTGCGCTGGCATCTCGTTCTGACCGTGGCGCAACCCGGCGACGTCACGAACGACGCCACCGTCGCATGGCCGGCCGATCGCGAGCGCATCGACGCCGGCACGCTGGTGGTCGAACGCGAGAGCGCGCAAAGCGATGGCGACTGCCGCGACATCAACTTCGACCCGACCGTTCTTCCCGATGGCCTGAAGATCTCCGACGACCCGCTCCTCACGGCGCGTTCGTCGGCGTATTCGGTTTCCTTCAACCGGCGCACGCACGAAGAGGCGCACGCAGCCTCGCGAGGTAACGAATGACTTCCGCTACGACCCGCTTCAGCCCCATCGCACGTTTGATGCACTGGCTCATGGCGCCGCTTGTGATCGCGATGCTGTTCATCGGCATCGGCATGGTGTCCACGCTCTCGTGGTGGCACCACGTGTTGCTTACGATCCATCGTCCGCTCGGCATCGCGATACTCGTGCTGGTGGCCGTGCGCCTCGTCGTGAGAATCACGCACGGCACGCCCGCGCTTCCCGACGACATGCCCCGCTGGCAACAACGGGCCGCACATCTTTCGCACTGGCTGTTCTATGCGTTGCTGTTCGCGATGCCGATCGTCGGATGGGCGATGCTGTCCGCAGCCGGCTATCCAGTGCAGCTCGCGGGTTCGGTGCACTTGCCGCCGATCCTGCCGCAAAGCGTGCGAGCCTATGCGTTCCTGCGTTCCGCGCACACATATCTCGCGCTGCTGCTCTTCGCGACCTTCCTCATGCATCTGGCGGCGGCGCTGTTTCATGGGCTCGTGCGTCGCGATGGCGTGTTTTCGAGCATGGCGGGCGGGGCGAACGACGGGGTTTAGCGCGGGAAAAGCACGCGCCGTGCGTCGTCGGCACGCGCATTGCTGCCCGATCAGACCGACCACAGCCGTTCGACGGCAAGGAGGCACTCGCCATGAAACTCTACTATTCGCCCGGAGCCTGCAGTCTCGCAGACCACATCGCGCTGCACGAAGCCGGTATGTCGTTCGACCGCGTGCGCGTCGACCTGAAGACGAAACTGACGGAGACGGGCCAGAAGTTCGACGAGATCAATCCGAAGAGCTACGTGCCATCGCTCGAAATGGACGACGGCCGCGTGTTGACCGAGAACGTCGCGATCCTGTCGTGGGTCGCGCAGAAAAAACCGTCGCTCGCGCCTTCGGGTGACTCAGGCGCGCTGCGACTGCTCGAAATGCTGGCGTTCATCTCGACCGAAATCCACAAGCAGTTCGGCCGCGTGTTCAAGCCATCATCGGATGCCGAAGCGGCTGCCGCGCGCGAGAAGATCGGGCAGCGCTTCGACCTGATCGCCTCGATGATGAAGGGCGACTACCTGTTCGGCAGCGAGGCGAGCGTCGCCGATGCCTATCTCTTCACGATGCTGCTCTGGGCGGGCAAGGTCGGCATCGACGTGCCGGAGCGCCTCACAGCGTTTTCCGAGCGCATGCGCGCGCGGCCGGCCGTGAAGCTCGCGTTGCAGCACGAAGGAATCGAATGACGCGCTGAACCGCCCGCGCGCCGGGTCAGTCGCGATCGGGCGCGCCGAGCGGAAAGAATCCGCGATACGGACGCGCATCGTCGACCACGCGCGCGAACGAAGGCCGCGCGAGCAGCCGCTCGCGATAGGCGCGCACGTTCGCGAACTCGCTCGCGATCGGATGCGTCCAGTCCGCATAGAAGAGCGACGGCGCAGCGGCGCAATCGGCCATGCTGAACGCGCGGCCGGCCGCCCATTCGCGGTCCTCCATCGTGTTGTCGAGCCAGCGATAGGCCATATCGAGCATCGCGCGCACGTCGTCGACGCCCGGTTGGTCGCGCTGCTCCGGCGCGCGCATGGCGTCGAAGACGATCTTCTGCATCGGCGTCATGATGTAGTTGTCGAAGAAACGGTCCATCAGGCGCACGTCGAGCGCGGCGCGCGGGTCGTCGGGAAGGAGGCGCACCGGCCCGGGATGATTGAGCGCCAGATATTCGATGATGATGCTCGACTCCAGCACCGTGCGCCCCGCGTCGACGAGGACGGGAAAGCGCTTGAGCGGCCACAGCGCGGCGTGCTCGGCGCGGGTCTGTTCGTCGTCGGGCGAGAGCACGCGGTACTCGAACGGCGTGTCGTTTTCCCTGAGCGCGATCAGGACCTTCTGGCAGTACGACGAAAAGGGGTGAGCGAAGAGTTGCATGGAAGCTCCTTGGTCGGATTGGCCGGCCGGCGCGGACGATGCGTGGCGCCTGCCTCTCACACGTCGTTCGAGGCGCGCCGGAATCGACAGGACAGCGCGAAAAAAATGCAAATGTCGCCGGCGATCAGTCGAGGCCGTCTATTCCCGCGCATGCCGCGACGCCAGTTCCTGCAAGTCGAGATCGCGTTCGAGCGCGCGCAGCACTTCATCGTGGATCAGCCCGGCGCGGTGCATGCACAGCAACTCATAGCGGCCCGCCTTGATCGCGGCGAGCACCACGTCGTAGTGGGCGCTGCGTTCCTTCGACGGATACGCGCTCGCATGCTGGTACTGCTGCGTGAGTTTCGCGCGGTACGTGTACTGCTCCAGGAGCCGCGGATGAACCACCTTGCCGTCGGCATCGTGGACGAGCGGCTGGATGGCCGCGAGCTGCGCCGCTTCGAGCCGCGCCCACGCCTGCGTTTCGGTCAGGTGGTGCGACACCTCGTTCAGTTCGGGCGGCTTCACCCAGCGGATCAGCGGACCGATCGTCGTGCCCTGCAGCAGCACCGTGACGAGGATCACCACGAAGGCGGAGAAGAGGATGAGGTCGCGCCCGGGCATCGCTTCGGGCAGGGACAGCGCGATCGCGAGCGTGACCACGCCGCGCATGCCCGCCCAACTGACGATGGTCGCGGAACGCCAGTCGGGCGATGCGTCCTTGCGTCCCCTCAGCCGGCGGAACACGGACTTGATCGCTTCGGCGGAAAACGCCCACGCGAAGCGTGACAGCACGACCGCCGCAACCACCGCGATCACGGCGGGCGCCAGCACCGTGAAGGCATTGCCGCCGCCGCCGAGCCGGATCACGACGCTGCGCAGCGACAACCCGATCAGCACGAAGACGAGCGCCTCCAGCACGAACACGACCACTTGCCAGAACGCGGTGCCGCGCGTGCGCACGGCGGCGGTGAACACTTCGTGCTGGTGCCAGCCGAGCACCATGCCCGTCGTCACCGTGGCGATCACGCCGGACACTTCCAGCATGTCCCCGGCGATGTAGCTGATCCACGCGGAAATCACGGACAGCGTGATCGCGAGGTAGTCGTCTTCGAGCAGGCGCAGGAGCCGCACGATCACGAAGCCCACCACGAGCCCGACCGCGACGCCGCCGACCGCGAGCGTCGTGAAACTCATGAGCGCGTGCGGCGCGCTGAACGCGCCGGTCAGCGCCGCCGCGACGGCGAAGCGGAACAGCACGAGGCCGGCGGCGTCGTTCAGGAGGCTCTCGCCTTCGAGCAGCACCATCAGGCGGCGCGGCAGCGCGACGCGTTCGAGCACCGCCTTCGCCGCAACGGCGTCGGGCGGCGAGACCACCGCGCCGAGCGCGAAGCACGCGGCCCAGGGCAGCGCCGGCGCGACCAGATGCACGACCACGCCGACGACGAACGTCGTGAACGCAACCGCGCCGATCGCGAGCAGCAGGATGCCGGACAAATGTCGCTTGAAGTCGGCCCAGACGAAGAAGTACGCGCCGTCCATCAGGAGCGGCGGGAGAAAGAGGATCAGCACGAGGTCGGGATCGAGATCGACGGGCGGAAGGCCCGGCGCAAACGCCATCGCCGCGCCGCCGACGAGCAGCGCCGCGGCGGGCGGCAACCGCAGGCGCTTCGCCACCAGTTCGAGCGCGATGATGGCGATGAGCGAAATCAGCACGAGCTTGAATGCCGATACGGCGGACATGAGTGGCCTCCTGGTGAATGGACAAGCGAAGTATCCACCAAGGCGGGCGCGCGCCACAATTCCATGTGGCGCGGTGAGGAGGTCTTTACGGACGCGGGCGAACGCGCGTCGAGGGTTCTTCGGTCACTGCTTCGCGCAAGCGGAGGCGCGTCGCGGGCCGACGAGCGGAATGCGCTTGACGACGCCCGTCGCGAGCGCGGTGCCGACGAGGATGATCGCGCAGGCCCGGATCATGCCCGCCGAAACATGCTCGGACAGGAAGATCGCGCCCCAGAGAATGCCGAAGATCGGAATCACGAAGGTGACGGTGATCGCCCGCGCCGGACCGACCACCGCGATCAGCCGGTAGAACAGCATGTACGCGATGCCGGTACACGCCACGCCGAGCGCGGCCACCGCGCCCCACGATTGAACCGACACGGCCGCGACCGGCCACCAGTAGACCGCGAAGGGTAGGAGCAGCAGCGTCGCGCAGAGCATCGTGCCGGCGGCGACCGTCAGCGAATCGACGCCCATGAGGTGCTTCTTCGTATAGCTCGCCGCGACGCCGTAGAGCAGCGCCGCACCGAGCGCGGCGGCCGTCGCGAGGGCGGTCGTCGCGGGAGAGACGGGGGCGGTCGTCGCGCCGTGCGGCGTCGCGATCTGGTCCCACACGAGCGCAAGCACGCCCGCGAAGCCGATCACGAGCCCGGCGATGCGCAGCCCGCTCAGGCGGTCCTTCAGCCACAGGTACGCGACGACGGCGCCCCACAGCGGCGTCGTCGCATTCATGACGGATGTCACGCCGGCGGAGAGCGTCAGTTCCGCGTACGCGAAGAGGCAGAACGGCGCGGCCGAATTGAGAAAGCCGACGACGAAGAGCGGCCACGCACGCGAGCGGATCGTGCGCCACGCATCGGGCGCCTTGCCGCGCAAGGCGAGCATGATCACCAGAAAGAGCGCACCGATGCCGACGCGCAGCGCCATCAGCGGCGCGACGCCGAAGTCGTTCACGCCGACCCGGATGAAGAGAAACGACCCGCCCCATAGAGCGGCGAGGACGAGCAACTGCGCGATGTTGAGCGGATTCATTTTTATGCCTGCACGTGGAGTCGGACTGCGAAGCCATCGTACAGCCGCCTCGGCGCGAAAAGGTTCACGCTGGAATGAAACGACAAGATCCGGGAGCTTGGTCCGATGGCTGCATCGTAGGCGCGCGGCTTCGCCTCGCCAAGCGAGCGATTTTCACGGGTATGTGAGAAATATTACGATCGACGCCGACCGCGTGTCCGCTAGAAGGAGACACAGGCGTGGCCCTTCACGCGCATGACGGCTTCCTGGTCGAAACGCGATTTATATTCGCCGATGATTCCGCGCACCGAGTTTTCGCTCGTGTCGTCCTCGGGGTGGACGAGGATCAGGACAAAAGACGCTTCGTGCACGACCGCGCCGCCGGCCGTGCGCCACTGGCCCGACGCGGGCCACGCGGTGAGTCCCTCCGGAAAGCGCGGCGTGACCGCGCTGCGCAGGAAGCCGGACCATTGCGCCGACGTGATCGTGCCTGCCGCCCGTGACGTGCCGAAGTACAGGACATCGCTGACCGAGCGCTGCTCGCCTTGCGCGCAGTCCGCCTCGTGTACCGCGGCGCAGCCGGCCGCGATGCACCCGAACGCGAGGACCGCCACGCTCGTGCAAAAAGCTTGCATCGCGGCGGACGGCCGCCTACTTCACTGTCTGGATCACGTCGAAGCCTTCGAACTCGGGATGGCCGAGATAGAGCGAGCGGCTCTCGTTGCCCGCGTTGCGATGCGCGGCGCGAAAGGCGTCGGACTTCGTCCAGCCTTCGAACGCGGCCTGGTTCGCCCAGATCGTATGGCTCGAATAGAGCACGTGATCGTCGCGCTGCGGGCCCTTGAGCAGATGAAACTCGACGAAGCCCGGCACTTCCTTCAGATGCGTGTCGCGCGAAGTCCAGAGTTCCTCGAACGCCGCCTCCGAGCCGAGGGCGACCTTGAAGCGATTCATGGCGATATACATGCTGCGGCTCCGTATCAATGTGGGCGGTTCGTTTGCTCAGGCGTGACTCCCGATGATAAGCGCAAACCGGAAGCGCGGCCGGCGACGCGGGAATGCAGCGTGCGTATAAACCCTGAGCGACGCATATTCATGACAGCGCTACCATGCGCCGCGAATGATAGCGCTACCAACCGGAGACGGAAGTGACAGCACAACGCAAAACGCCCGAGGAACTGCGCAGCTACCGGTGGTACGGCGTGAACGATCTGCGTTCGTTCGGGCATCGCTCGCGCACGGCGCAGATGGGCTACCACGCATCCGATTACATGGGCAAGCCGGTGATCGCGGTGATCAACACGTGGAGCGAGATCAACTCGTGCCACACGCATTTCAAGCAGCGCGTCGATGAAGTGAAGCGCGGCGTCTGGCAGGCGGGCGGCTTTCCGGTCGAGATGCCGGTGATGACCTTGGCCGAGCCGTTCCAGAAACCGACCACGATGCTCTATCGCAACTTTCTCGCGATGGAAACCGAGGAACTGCTGCGCTCGTATCCGTTCGACGGCTGCGTGCTGATGGGCGGCTGCGACAAGACCACGCCGGGCCTCCTGATGGGCGCGATCAGCATGGACCTGCCCGCGATCTTCCTGCCCGCCGGCCCGATGCTGCGCGGCGACTGGAACGGCCGCACGCTCGGTTCCGGCTCGGACACCTGGAAATACTGGGCGGAACTGCGCGCGGGCAGGATCACGGAAGAAGAGTGGAAGGGCGTCGAGAGCGGCATCGCGCGCTCGCCGGGACATTGCATGACGATGGGCACCGCATCCACGATGACGAGCGCCGCCGAAGCGATGGGGCTCACGCTGCCCGGCTTTTCGTCGATCCCCGCCGCCGATTCGCGTCATGCGCAGTTCGCTTCGATGACCGGCAAGCGCATCGTCGAGATGGTGTGGACCGACGTTAAGCCGTCGGACATCCTCACCGCGAAGTCGTTCGACAACGCGATCACCACCGTGCTCGCGATGTCCGGCTCGACCAACGCGATCGTTCATATGGTCGCGGTCGCGCGGCGCGCGGGCGTTCCACTGACGACCGCGCGCTTCGACGAACTCGCGCGCGTCACGCCCGTCATCGCGAACATCCGGCCGGCCGGGCAATACCTGATGGAAGACTTCTTCTATGCCGGCGGCTTGCGCGCGCTCCTTGCCGAACTCGGCGAACTGATCGACGGCACGCAGATGACGGTCGCCGGCGCGACGCTCGGCGAGAGCATCGCGGGCGCGGAAATCTTCAATGACGACGTGATCCGCCGTCGCGACAATCCGCTCGTTCCGAGCGACGGCCTTGCCGTGCTGACGGGCAACCTCGCGCCCGACGGCGCCGTCATCAAGCCGGCCGCGATGGAAGCGCATCTGCTCACGCATCGCGGACCGGCCATCGTGTTCAAGGACTACGCGGACATGGCCGCGCGCATCGACGATGAAGCGCTCGACGTCACCGCCGATTCGGTGATCGTGTTGCAGCACGCGGGGCCGGTCGGCGCGCCGGGCATGCCCGAGTGGGGCCAGTTGCCGATCCCGCAGAAGCTCTTGAAGCAGGGCGTGCGCGACATGGTGCGCATTTCGGATGCGCGCATGAGCGGCACGAGCTACGGCGCGTGCGTGCTGCACGTCGCGCCGGAGTCGTTCGTGGGCGGGCCGCTCGCGCTCGTGAAGGACGGCGACGTCATCGAGCTGGACGTCCACGCGCGGCGCCTGCACCTCGATGTGAGCGACGAGGAGCTGGCCGCGCGCAAGGAGGCGTGGACGCCGCTGAAGCGTCACTTCGAGCGCGGCTTCGGCGTCATGCATCAGCTTCACGTGACGCAGGCGAACAAGGGCTGCGACTTCGATTTCCTCGAAGAGCCGGCCGCTGTGTCGCCGAAGAACGACGAACCCGAGATCCACTGAACCCATCCACGGACGAAAGCCATGACATCCACCGATATCGCGGTAAGCGACGCCACGCTCGAACTGCTCCGCCACGTAAGCACCGCGACGCTCACGACGCATCTCTTCAAGCGCGGCTTGCGCAACGTGTTTCTGCAAGGCGTGGCGCCGCTGAAGAAGCCTGCCGTGGGCGCGCCTAATCTCGTCGGTCCGGCGTTCACGTTGCGCAATATCCCGGCGCGCGAGGACCTCGATCATGTCGGCGTGTTCCAGGACCCCGATCATCCGCAGCGCAAGGCGGTGGAAAGCGCGCCGGCCGGCAGCGTGCTCGTGCAGGATTGTCGCGGCGACCGCTCGGTGGCATCGACGGGCTCGATCCTCACGATGCGTCTCAAGGTACGCGGCGTCGCGGGCATGGTGTCGGACGGATGCGTGCGCGACAGCGGCACGATCGGGGACATCGGCTTGCCGCTCTTTTGCGCGGGCGCGAGCGCGCCGCTCAATCTCGCGAAGCATCATGCGGTCGATATGAACGTGCCGATCGCGTGCGGCGGCGTGGCGGTGTATCCGGGCGATATCGTCGTCGGGGATGTGGATGGCGTCGTGATCGTTCCGCGGCATCTCGCGGAGGAGGTCGCTCGCGACGCTACGGAGCAGGAGCTGATGGAGGCGTTCATCATCGAGCGGGTCGAGGGAGGCGCCGTGCTGCGCGGGACCTATCCGCCGAATGAGGAGACGCTTGCCGCGTTTGCCGAATGGCGGAAGCGCGGTTGAATTGCGATGTTGGCGGTGTGGGCTTGCCGGTGCGCCGAAGTTTGATGTTTCTGCGCTTCTTTCCTAGAAGCACAAGCGCACCGAACGATCCCCAACGACGAAGCGCCCCGCGCGACCATGCCTACACCCAAACCGCCCTCGCCGATCATTGCAACCTCCACGAAGCGCTCGCGCGCCGCGCCGAAGGGCATTCGCATCACCGACGTCGCCGCCTCGGCGGGCGTCTCGCCCATCACGGTGTCGCGCGTGTTCAACGCACCGCAGACCGTGGCTCCCGACACGCTCCTGCGCGTGCGGCAGGCCGTGCAGGCCCTCGGCTAGGTGCCGAATCGCCTGGCGGGCGGTTTGTCTTCGGCGAAGTCGCGCCTCATCGCGGCCATCGTGCCGACACTCGCGCATTCGCTCTTCTCCGAAACGGTGCAGGTCTTCAGCGATACGATGTCGCGCGCGGGCTATCAGGTGCTGCTCGGCCTCTCGGGTTACAACGACCACGACGAGGACGACCTGCTCGACGCCGTGCTGAGCCGCCGTCCCGAAGGCGTGCTGCTGACAGGCGTCGCTCACACCGCCACGCTGCGCGAACGGCTCCAGAAAATAGACATTCCGATCGTCGAGACGTGGGACATGACCCGGCAGCCGATCGACATGCTGGTCGGCTTCTCGCACGAACGCGTCGGCGCGGCGGTGGCCGAGCGCTTCGTCGCGCGGGGCAGGCGGCACCCGGCGCTCGTGTCGGCCAACGACGAGCGCGCGCTCGCGCGGCGCCGCGGCTTCATCGAAACGCTCGCCGCGCATGGCATCCACGACGTGCCCGAAGTGCTCGTGCAGCCACCGAGTTCGGTCGCGCTCGGCCGCGATAGCCTGCCGTGCATCCTCACGCAAAGCGCCGACATCGATGCCATCTTTTGCGGCTCGGATCTGCTCGCGCTGGGCGTCGTCTCCGAGGCGCGGAAGATGGGCGTTGCGGTGCCCGGGCGCATCGCGGTGTGCGGCTTCGGCGACCTGGCGTTCGCTGCCGACACGTCACCCGCGCTCACGACCGTGCGCGTGGACGGCAGACGCATCGGGGCGACGGCGGCGCGCTGCCTGATCGAACGGCTCGGCGGCGCGCCCGGAACGCCGATGATCGACGTGGACTTCGAACTGGTCGAACGCGCGACGCTCTGATCACGCCGTCGCCGTCGCCGTCTCGGCCACGGGACGCATGCGTTCGAGCGCGCTGCCGTCTTCGCGGAACAGATGCACATGACGGATGCTGAAGCCCGCGTTGAGCCGTTGTCCGTCCACCGCGGTCGATTCGCCCGAGCCCTTCACTTGAATCAGCAACTCGCTCGGCAGGCGCACGTGCAAAAGCGTCTCGCCGCCCAGGTGTTCGATCACCATCACTTCGCCGGTCAGACCGCTGTCGATGTCGCCGCCGCCCGACTCGACGAAGTGCTCGGGGCGAATGCCCAGCGTGAGCGTTTCGCCCGCCGCGACCGCGTGCCCCGTGAACGGCAGCGTGAGCGGCGCACCGCCCGGCAACTCGATCGTCACGCCAGCGGCATCGGTGCGCAGCACGCGCACGTCGATGAAATTCATCTTCGGCGAGCCGATGAAGCCCGCGACGAAGCGGTTGCGCGGCGTGCGATACAACTCGAGCGGCGAGCCGATTTGCTCGACCTTGCCGTGATTCAGCACGACGATGCGATCGGCCATCGTCATGGCCTCGGTCTGATCGTGCGTCACGTAGATCATCGTGGCGTTGAGCTGCTTGTGCAGCTTGATGAGCTCGAGGCGCATCTGCACGCGCAAGGCGGCATCGAGATTCGACAACGGTTCGTCGAAGAGAAAGACCTTCGGTTCGCGCACGATCGAACGGCCGATCGCCACGCGTTGCCGCTGCCCGCCCGACAGCGCGCGCGGACGGCGCTCCAGCAATTGCCCGATCTGCAGGATCTGCGCGGCGCGCTCGACGCGCTGCTTGATCTGCGCTTCGGGCAGCTTGAGCATGCGCAGCCCGAATGCGATGTTCTCGTACACCGACATATGCGGGTAGAGCGCATACGACTGGAACACCATCGCGACGCCGCGCTGCGATGGTTCGAGGTCCGTGACGTCTTCGCCGCCTATCAGGATTTGCCCTGAATCGCATTCTTCCAGCCCGGCGATGGTGCGAAGCAGCGTGGACTTCCCGCAGCCGGACGGCCCCACGAAAACCATGAACTCCCGGTCGACGATCTCGATGTCGACATCCTTCAGCACTTCGGTGCCTGCAAAGGCCTTGCGGATTTGCTGCAAATGGACTGCGCTCATGCATGTCTCCTGCAAAGGGTCCCGCGTTTGACTTGCGCGGATTCCGTTGACGGTCGCGCCGCGCATGCAAGGGAACGGCGGTTCCCGCAGCGCAGCATCGAATGCCTTGCGATTTTGTTCTTGACAACGTGTTCGAGCCCAAATATACAATTGTAAAACTGGAATTACAAGTGAAACGGAGCAGGCAGGATACGACGGACCACCAGAGCAGCCGCACCGGCAACGACGCAGCGCTAACGCATTCACAGCTCAAGAATAAACAAGGAGACAGGCATGAAGAAGCGCTTTACGCCCCGCTTGGGCCTCATCAGACAGGCCACCGCCGTGATGTTCGTGACGGCAACCGCATCGCTACTCGCTGCATCGAACGCCCATGCGTGGACGCTCAAGGAAGCGGCCGAGCCGTATTCGGGCACGACCATCAAGGCCGTCTTCCTCGACCGGCCGGGCTACAAGGCGGCGCAGAAGTTGATCCCGCAGTTCGAGAAGGAAACGGGGATCAAGGTGCGCTGGGAAGTGATCCCGTACGAGAATACGCGCGAGAAGGAAGTGCTCAACTTCGTCGGCGGAGGCGATCAGGACATCGTCCTCGTCGACGTGGTGTGGATCGGCGAATTCGCGAGCAACAAGTGGCTCGTGCCGATCAAGAAGTTCACCGACGATCCGAAGCTCGCCGATCCGAAGCTCAATCTGCCAGGCTTCTTCCCGATCCTGCTCGATTCGTTCGGCACCTGGGACAAGACCACCTACGGCCTGCCGTTCGATAACTACTCGGGCCTGATGTTCTACAACAAGTGCATGCTGAAGGACGCGGGTTTCAACGAGCCGCCGAAGACGTGGGACGACCTGCTCAACACGTACGCGCCCAAACTCACGAAGCCGGACAAGAACCAGTTTGCGTTCGCGCTGCAATCGCGGCGCGGCGAGACCCAATCGGCTGACAGCTTCATGCGCGTGCTGTGGCCGAACGGCGGCTCGCTGCTCGATGCGAAGTTCAAGTCGAACCTGATGTCTTCGCAATCGCAGGCCGGGCTCGAATACCGGCAGAAGCTGATGAAGTTCATGCCGCCGGGCATCGTCGATTTCGATCACGCGGAAGCCGTGAATGCGCTCGCGCAAGGGCAGGTCGCGATGATCACCGAATGGTCGGCGTTCTATCCGACGCTCACCGACCCGAGCAAGTCGAAGATCGGCGACTGCCTCGCGATCACGACGGAACCGAAGGGATCGGCCGGTCTGAAGCCTGCGCTCGGCGGCTTCTCGCTCGCGGTCAACGCGAAGTCGAATGCGAAGAAGCAGGCGGCGTCGTGGCTCTTCATCCAGTGGATCACGTCCGAAGAGATGGCGAAGCCGTACCTCGAAGCGGGTGGCGTGAGCGCGCGCACGGCGGTCTATCAGGACAAGGCGGTGCAGGACAAGTATCCGTTCGTGAAGCCGATGGTCGAATCGTGGCAGGGCGGTGTGCCGGATTATCGTCCGCGTTTCCCGGAATGGCCGGCAGTGTCGGAAGTGATCGGCGAATGGGGCAGCAAGATGATGCTCGGCCAGGTGACGGTCAAGGAAGGCGCGCAGACCATCGGCACCAAGACCGAGGAAATCCTCAAGAAAGCGGGCTACTACGACGGCAAGAAACCCCTGCTGAAGTAAGCGATAGTTAGCGATGCAACCAGGAGGCGATTCGATGGCGAACAGCACTGCTCGGCCCGCAACCGTGGCGAGGCCGATACGGCCCCGCGCACGACGATTCGGGATATTGCCGCGTTCGCCCGCCTTCTGGTTTCTGATCCCGGCGATTTTCGCGCTCGCCGTGATCGGCGTCTATCCGCTTTTGCTCGCGCTCTACAACTCGTTTCATCAGTACAAGCTCGCGGACCTCGCCTCGGGCACGCCGTTCGTCGGCGTGGACAACTACGTGGCGACGCTGACCGATCCGTCCTTCTGGGGCGCGCTCGGACGCACCGCGCTGTTCCTGTGCCTCACGCTGCCCATCGAAGTCGCATTCGGGCTCTTCGCCGCGCTGATGCTGCATCGCACGGCGCTGCCGTGGATGCGCGCGGCGGCGCGCGTGAGCCTCGTGATTCCGATGGCGACCACTTACGCGGTGGTCGGCCTGATCGGGCGGCTGATCTTCAATCGCCAGTTCGGCGTGGCGAACTATCTGACGGGTCTCCTCGGCATTCCGCCGCAGGACTGGCTCGCCGATCCGACGCTCGCCTTCGTTTCCGTGATGATCATGGACATCTGGCAGTGGACGCCCTTCTGCGCGCTCATCATGCTGGCGGGCCTCGCGATGGTGCCGAAGGAAGCGGAGGAAGCGGCGCGCCTCGAAACGCCGAAATGGAGCAAGATTCTCTGGCATCTGCAAAGGCCGTATCTGCTGCCGGGCCTCACAGCGATCCTGATCCTGCGTTCCGCCGACATGCTCAAGATGTTCGACGCCGTCTTCACCATGACGCGCGGCGGCCCCGGCACCGCAACCGAATTCATCAGCATCTATATCCAGCGCGTCGGCTTTCGTCTCTTCGATCAGGGCATGGCGTCCGCGCAGGCGGTGCTGCTCCTGATCCTGACGATCGTGTTGTCGCGTCTTTACATTCGCTTCGTGTACCGGGAGGCCGCGTGAGTACAGCACCGATGAACGCTTCGAATGGCGGCGCGAGCAAGCGCGCGAAACGCGCGCGTTCGGTGCGGCGCCGCACGACCGGATGGCACTTCGTGGGCCTCCTCGTCGTGTTCCTCTCGTCGGTGTTTCCGTTCTACTGGATGGTCACGACGAGCCTGAAGAGCCAGGCCGATGCGCTCGCGTATCCCCCGGTGTGGCTCTTCAAGCCGACGCTCTCGCATTACTCGGCGGCGCTCTTCACGCACGAAGTGGGCGGCAGCCTGCTGAATTCGCTCATCATCGCGAGCAGCACGACGGTGCTCGCGATCCTGCTCGGCACGCCCGCCGCGTATGCCCTCGCGCGCTACGAGTTTCGCGGCAAGGAAGACCTGTGGTTCTGGTTTATCTCCAACCGCATGGTGAGCCCGGTCGTGCTCGCGGTGCCGTTCTTCCTGATCGCGACGAAGCTCGATCTCGTCGATACGCATATCGTGCTGATCCTGCTCTACCTGACGTTCTCGCTGCCGATCGTCGTATGGATCTGCACCGATCAGTTCCGCAACATCCCGGTCGAACTCGATGAAGCCGCGCGGCTCGACGGCGCATCGCCGTGGCGCGTGTTCTGGCGCATCAACCTGCCGCTCGCGATGCCGGGCATTGTCGTGTCGGCGATCTTCGCGTTCATCTTTTCATGGAACGACCTGCTGTATGCGCTCGTGCTCACACGCACCGAAGCGATCACGTCGCCGGTCGCGGCAACGAGCTACATGAGCGGCTACGAATTGCCCTGGGGCGAAATCATGGCAACCGGCACGCTGATCGTGCTGCCGATGGTGGTGTTCGCGCTGGCCGTATCCGGGCGCCTCGTGCAGGGTCTGACCATGGGCGCGGTGAAGTAGCACTTTGCATTAGACTCGGCGGCTTTTTATCGACACCACAACACACATGAGCAAGACAGCACCGCCCGTCGTCATCGCCGAAACCGACGAATCCAGCGCCGCGGAGAAGGAATTGCAGGCGCGCGTCGCGTGGCATTACTACATCGGCAACCTGACGCAGCAGGAGATCGCGCAGCGCATCGGCAGCAACCGCGTGCGCGTGAATCGCCTGCTCGCGGCAAGCCGCGACTCGGGTCTCGTGCAGATCACGATCAACAGCCGGATCGCGCCGTGCGTCGCGCTGGAAGAGGCGATCGTCAAGCGCTTCGGCCTCGAAGACGCGGTCGTGGTGCCGAGCGGCGCGAATCCGCAGGCGAACATGGCGGCGCTCGGCATCGGCGCGGCCACGTGGTTTTCGAAGCAGATAGTTGCAGGGCAAACCATCGGGCTCGGATGGGGACGCACGATTCGCGCGGTACTGAGCGCGATGCCGCAGCGCAATTATCCGCTGGTGTCGGCGGTGTCGCTGCAGGGCGGGCTCGCGCATTGCCCGAGCATCAACACATTCGATATCGTCTCCGACTTCGTGAACATCTGCCGCGCGAACGGGTTCATTTTTGCCGCGCCGATCTACGTCAGCAGCCAGAAGGCGCGCGACATGATCCTGCAAGAAGACACCGTGCGCGAAACCTACGAGCTTGCCCGCAGTGCCGATCTCGCGCTGCTGACCTGCGGCGACCTGACCGAGTCGCTCGTCGTGACTTACGGCATTGACACGCCCGATCAGGTGCGCGCGCTCCAGAAGGCGGGCGCGGTCGGCGACTTGCTCGGCCACTTCATGGATGCCGATGGCGAACTGATCGATCATCCGTTGAACCGGCGCACCATCGCGATCACGCTCGACGACCTGCGCAAGATCAGGCGTGTCGTGCTCGTGAGCGGCGGTGCGAAGAAGTTTCATGTGACACGCGCGGCGTTGCGCGGACGCTATCCGTCGGTGCTCGTTACCGACGAGGACACCGCGCGCCGCCTGTGCGAACAGCCATAGACCACCATGACGACCATCGACAGGAATCAGGAATTCGCCGGCAAGACCGTGCTCGTGACGGGCGCGGGCAAGGGCATCGGTCATGCGACCGCGCTCTTGATGGCCGAGCGCGGCGCGCGCGTGTTCGCGCTGAGCCGCTCGGCGTCGGACCTCGCCGCGCTGAACGACGCGATCGGCTGCGAGACGCGATGCGTTGATCTCGCCGATGCGAACGCCGCGCGTGAAGCGGCGCGCGTGGCGCAGCCGGTCGATCTGCTCGTGAACTGCGCGGGCATCGCCGAACTCGCGCCGTTCGTCGACGTGTCCGTCGATGCCTTCGACCTCACCATGGCCGTCAACGTGCGCGCCGCGATGATCGTCGCGCAGGCGTGTGCGCGCAGCATGATCGAGCGCGGCGTCGCGGGATCGATCGTCAACGTGTCGAGTCTTTCGGCGACGGTCGGTCTGCCGCTGCACGCGGCGTACTGCGCATCGAAGGGCGCCCTCGACGCGATGACGCGTGTGATGGCCGTCGAACTCGGGCCGCATGGCATTCGCGTGAACACCGTGAACCCTGTCGTCACGATGACGCCGATGGCCGAGAAAGCGTGGAGCGATCCCGCCAAATCCGGGCCGATGCTCGCGCGCGTTCCATTGCGGCGTTTCGTGCAGCCGCTCGAAGTGGCACGCACGATCGCGTATCTGCTCGGCGACGATTCGAGCATGGTCAACGGCGTGAGCCTCGCCGTCGACGGCGGTTTCCAGGCGGGATGAACGTACGAACGGACGCAGCAACGAACCTCACGACACTCACCACAACGAGAGCACCATGAGCGCAACGAAAGACACATCGACGCAGATGACGGCCATCGTCTGCCGTGCCCCGAAGGACTATCGCGTCGAACGCGTCGAGCGTCCGCGGCCCGGGCGCAATGAACTCGTGATCCGCATCGCCGCATGCGGCATCTGCGCCAGCGACTGCAAGTGCTGGTCGGGCGCGAAGATGTTCTGGGGCGGACCGAACCCGTGGGTGAAGGCGCCTGTCATTCCGGGGCACGAGTTCTTCGGCTATGTCGAGGAACTGGGCGCGGGCGCGGCCGAGCACTTCGGCGTGAACGTCGGCGAGCGCGTGATCGCCGAGCAGATTGTGCCTTGCGGCAAGTGCCGCTATTGCAAGTCGGGCAGTTACTGGATGTGCGAGGTGCATAACATCTTCGGCTTTCAGCGCGAAGTGGCCGATGGCGGCATGGCCGAATACATGCGCTTTCCGCCGACCGCCATCGTCCACAAGATTCCCGACGGCATCTCCATCGAAGACGCCGCGATCATCGAGCCGCTTGCCTGCGCGATCCACACGGTCAATCGCGGCGACATCCAGCTCGACGACGTTGTCGTGATCGCGGGCGCGGGGCCGCTCGGCCTGATGATGACGCAGGTCGCGCATCTGAAGACGCCGAAGAAGCTCGTCGTGATCGATCTCGTCGAGGAGCGCCTCGCACTCGCGCGCGAGTACGGCGCGGACGTCACGATCAATCCGAAGAACGAGGACGCGCTCGCCATCATCAAGTCGCTGACCGATCAATACGGCTGCGACGTGTATATCGAAACGACGGGCGTGCCGGTGGGCGTGTCGCAGGGGCTCGATCTCATCAGGAAGCTCGGGCGCTTCGTGGAGTTTTCGGTGTTCGGCGCGGATGCCACCGTCGACTGGTCGATCATCGGCGACCGCAAGGAACTGGATGTGCGCGGCGCGCATCTCGGGCCTTACTGCTATCCCATCGCGATTGATCTGCTCGCGCGCGGGCTCGTCACGTCGAAGGGGATCGTGACGCACGGATTCACGCTGGAAGAATGGGACGAAGCGATCAAGGTCGCCGATTCGCTCGATTCGATCAAGGTTCTGCTCAAGCCGCGGCACGGTTGAGGCCGCGTTTGCCGATCGTCGAAATTTCTTAAGCGCAAGCATGAAAGGCCGGATGTTCAACCTCGGGCATTCGGCCCCTTTAAGTACAAACCCTCGCACACTCCCTGCGTTGCACCGCCCCGCCACTCAGGTTTTTTCATCGACGGACGTTAACCCCTCTATGTCGTGGCTTTGTGCGAGATTCGCCGGGCCGTCAATGAAACCCCGTTGGAGAATGTGCGTGGGAGTGAAAACCGGATCACGCCTGAGCAGTCGGAAGGACCGGGGCGCGGGGAGCGCTTCGTCTGCGGAGGGCGCGTCGCCGCGCAACCAGCTGTTCCTGTCGTTTTTTCTCGCGCGTCACGCGAAGCGCCGCGCGTTGCCGTTCGCGTCGCTCGCCATCGTCGCCGGCGCGGCATTCGGCGCCGCGACGCTCGTGTTCCTGGCCGGCCTCATCGCGTTCGAAACGTTCGCCGTGACACGCGCCGTGGCCGCGGCCATCGCGGGCGCGGGCGCCTTCGCGGCCGCGCATCGCAAGCTCGCCGCCGACCACGCCGAGCGCCGCGCCGCGCTCGCATTGAGCGGCGGACTGCTCGACGCGAATCGCGAATGCCTGAAACTGCTGGACACCGACGCCCGCATGCTGCGCATCACCGAATTCGGCGCGGACCTGATGAACGCCGCGTCGCCGGATCAACTCGCCGGCGCCGACTGGCTCGGCTTCTGGAGCGGCGCCGACCGCACCGCCGCCGACGCCGCGTGGTCCGGGGCGCTAGCGGGCGAGCGCACGACCTTCACCGGACAATGCGCGACAGCGACTGGCCGCCCGAAGTGGTGGGACTCGCGCCTGATCCCGCTCGCGGACGACGAGGGCCGCATCACGGCGATGCTGTGCGCGTCGACGGACGTCTCCGAACAGAACGAATTGCTGGAGAAACTGCGCAGCAAGGACCAGTTGATGTCGGAGATGGAAGCGCACGTGCAGCTCGTGTTCTATTCGTACAGCGCCGATTTCGAGTACTTCCACTACGTGAGCGCCGGCATCGAGGCGGTGTTCGGCATCGCGCCGTGCGTGCTGATGCAAAGGCCGTCCGCGTGGCTCGATCTCGTGCTGCCCGAAGACGCGGAACCGCTGCTCGCGGAGATGCGCCGTGTCGTCGAGGAATCGAGCGAAGGCCGTTTCCAGTACCGCATCCGCCGCACCGATGGCTGCGTGCGCTGGATTCGCAGCACCGCGTATCCGGTGCGCGACGAGACGGGCGTGGTCGTGCGGATCGTCGGCATCAGCGAGGACGTGACCGCCGAGCAGGAGCGCATCACGGCGCTCGACCGGCTCGCCTATTCGGATTCGCTAACGGGGCTTGCCAACCGTGGTGCGCTCGTGCGCCAGATCGAGGCGCGCTGCGCGAAAGCCGCGCCGTTCGGGCTGATGTTCATCGACCTCGACCGCTTCAAGGTGCTCAACGATACGCTCGGCCACACCGCCGCCGACCGTCTGCTGAAGGACATCGGCCGCGTGATCCAGGCCGCGCTGCCGCCCGACGCCTACGTCGCGCGGCTCGGCGGCGACGAATTCGCCGTGCTGGCCGGCAGCACCGCCGACAAGGCGCAGCTCGCGTCGCTCGCGCAGACGCTGCTCGACGTGTTGTCGAGCAGCGGCCGCAACGATCACGCGGGCGCGTTCGTGACGGCGTCGATCGGCATCTCGCTCTATCCGGAGCACGGGCTCGATCACGAGGCGCTCCTGACGAGCGCGGACATCGCGATGTACGCGGCGAAGAAAGCGGGACGCAACGGCTTTCGCTTCGCGGACAAGGATGCGACCGGCACGATCGAAGACTTCGAACTGGAGCGCGGTCTGCCGATGGCGCTCGCGTCAGGCGAGTTCCTGCTGCATTACCAGGGCATCCACGAGCCCGGCGCGTTGTCGATGACGAGCGTCGAAGCGCTGATCCGCTGGATGCATCCTTCGCGCGGACTGATCGCGCCGGCCGTCTTCATTCCGATTCTCGAAGAGAGCGGTTTTATCGTCGACGTGGGTGCGTGGGTGGTCGATCGCGCGCTCGGTCAGCTTGCGGAGTGGCGCAAGAACGGGGCGAGCGAACTGTGCATGTCGGTGAACGTGTCGGCGCGGCAACTGCGGGGCGACGCCATCGTGAATGTCGTCGATCGCGCGTTGCGCAAGCACGGCCTGTCGCCACGCAGCCTTGAAATCGAACTGACCGAGAGCGCGCTGCTGGAAAATCCGGAACTCGCGCAGCAGACGCTCACGGCGCTCAAGCAACTGGGTGTGCGCATCGCCATCGACGATTTCGGCACCGGCTATTCGAGCCTGCGCTATCTCGCCGACATTTTGCCGGACACCGTGAAGATCGACCGGTCGTTCACCGCGAAGCTCGCGCTCGACGCCGCGACGCGAACCATCGTGCGCGGCATCATCGACATGTCGCACGACCTGGGGATCATGGTCACCGCCGAGGGCGTGGAGGAGGAGCAGCAGCTCGACATCCTGCGCGCGGCGCAGTGCGACTTCGTGCAGGGCTACCACTTGAGCCGGCCGGTCGCGCCGCTGGTGCTTGATTTCGGCGGCGTCGAGCAGGCGAGCGCCGCGTGAGCCGACGCTCGCGCGCGACGGACTCAAGCTGATCGATCACCACATCGACCGTTCGCGCGCATTGCGAAACGAGCCGGTCGCGGCGGCAAGCGCGGAGAACCGGTTGTCGCTCAAATCGCAACTAACGGTCGAGCGCCGCCGCGTTTTCTAACTGCACGCGCGCTGCGATAAACCATCAAAGCCAGGTCGACAGGACGAGGCGCCCGCGACCCGCGCCGTCCGTCGAATTACCCGGCCAACTTCTTCGCCAGTTCGGCGACGTGCTTGCCCTGATACCGCGCGATGTCGAGTTCGTTCTGCGACGGCTGCCGTTTCCCGTCGCTGCCCGCGAGCGTCGTCGCGCCATACGGCGTCCCGCCGGTGATCTCGTTCATGTTGGTCAAACCCGCGCACGCGTAAGGCACGCCGACCACCACCATCCCCTGATGAAAGAGCGTCGAGTGAAACGACGTGATGGTGGTTTCCTGACCGCCGTGCTGCGTCCCCGTCGACGCGAACACGCTGCCGATCTTGCCCACCAGCGCGCCTTTGACCCACAGGCCGCCCGTTTGGTCGAGGAACGTGCGCATCTGGCCGGCCATGTTGCCGAAGCGCGTCGGCGTGCCGAACAGGATCGCGTCGTAGTTCGCGAGTTCGTCCGGGGTCGCGACCGGCGCCTTCTGGTCGAGCTTGGCGCCGAACTTGGCGGCCTGGTCGGCCGGGATCGTTTCGGGCACCCGCTTGATCGTCACCTCGGCGCCCGCTACCGAGCGCGCGCCTTCGGCTACCGCTTCCGCCATCGTTTCGATGTGACCGTACATCGAGTAGTAGAGAACGAGCACTTTAGCCATGATGTTCCTCAATGATGTGAGCGCAGAGCGCGAACGCGCAGCGCCGCACGGCGCGACACCATCGGTGCCCCGTCATGCGGCCTGGCGGTTCGTTTGGAGTGTTTTTACTGCTCGAGGTTCGCGTGAAAGAGGCGTCCCCAGTTGTAGTCGATGGCTTCCGGCATCAGACGGTAGACGCCCGCACCCGGCGTGAAGGTGAGTTCGCCGAAGAGGATGCGGTCGTCGGGCGCGTAGAGATCGACGCGCACGTACTCGAAGTTCCGCGCGAGCTTGCCGGCGATGTCGAGCATCTCGTCGAGGTTCTTCGGCGGCGGCGCGGCGACCTCGCTGCGCGGATAGTGCCCGATGGAAATGTCGAGATGATTCCACTCGGCATCATAGAAATCGCCACGCGGATGCGGCGTGAATCGATCCGAAATGACGAGCGTATAGAAGGTGGTTTTGCCGGCGGCATCGTTGAAGCAATGCACTTTCATGTCGGGCGGAACCTCGCCGCTCGAATCGAGCAGGAGTTCCTCGAAGAACACCCTCGGCGTGATACTGCGGTAATGCCGCTCGCGCGCGATCCGGTAGAAGTCGGTATGCAGCCATTTCGTCGCGAGGTCATTCAATTCGTCGAACGAAGTTTCCGACTTGTGTTTGACAATCTTCACGAATCCGCTGCCGTGATTCGCTTTCATCACGAACGAATCG
The DNA here is from genome assembly GCF_001544495.1 of Caballeronia telluris. Classification (GTDB taxonomy): domain Bacteria; phylum Pseudomonadota; class Gammaproteobacteria; order Burkholderiales; family Burkholderiaceae; genus Caballeronia; species Caballeronia telluris. The sequence continues at coordinate 148,606 of NZ_FCNZ02000005.1, read as the reverse complement.
GGTAACGAATCGAATGTGTCTTTCGTGAATTGATCGATGGCCGAAATGAGCGGAATCAGATGTTCATTGCCGATCGCGCGCGCGACGTAATCGCGCACCGCGAGCTTGTCGGTGAGTTCCACATAGCGCGGATCGGGATGGAGACACCGGTGCAGAATCTTTTCGTTGAACGTCGCGGGCGTTCTCAGATTGGGGAAGCGGCCTATCTTCTGGCGATGAGAGATGCTTAGAAAAAGACTGTCCGGCAACCATTCCTTGGCGTTGTCCTTCAGCCTGTTGAGCAACGACATCGTTGTTCTCCTGTTTCCATGCAATGTTGCTGGGCCGGCAAAAAAGGGTGCCGGCGCTTCGTTCTGTCGAAGTATCTTTCTTGCGACGGCCGCGCGTTTTGTCCGAAGATTCGCGGTCGATTCTTGGACCGATGCGCGGCGCGTTTCGTTTTGCTTTCAGCCAGTGGTCAGCCCGAATCCTCGCACACGAAGCGAGATCGGACTAGCCGGAATTCGACCTATATCTTCTCCTCAATTAATCGGAGTTCAAATCGGATGAATAGAGAACCACTAATCGTCTGATTGAAAGGGAAGTGTTTGTTAGTCCGGGGATTCGCTGCAAGCCTAACGATATATAACCGGGCATTCGCTCAGAGAGGCCTGCCGCACAATGCGGTCACTTATTCGATTCGCTCACGCGAACGGAAGTGCATATTGCGCTGCATGAAGAATCGCCTGAAGATTCTGCTTGCGAGACGCTTTGCGCGGGTTCGATGCGGACGAAGCGGCAACGAGCGGCCCTTGCTGCACCGCGAGAGAAAAACACGGGCGCACGTCGCAGGCGATCCATTCGAGTTCGCCGGAAACGAGTCGTCGGGAGAGGAGTGCGTAGACATCGAAATCGAATGCGCGGATTTCACCGGCACGCGCGACGAGCGCTCCGATTTCGTCGATGCTGTTGCACGATCCGAGATAGCACCAGCGATCGACGACATGCCACGCCGCGCGACCCGAATTCGCGTCGCGCTCGGCGACGGCGATCGGCCCGGCGTGCGGCCATTCGATCACGCGCGACGCAGCGAGCGCTTCGCGGGCTCGCGCGGTGTGCGCGGCGAACGTTTCGGCGCCGACGCATGCGCCTTGGCAACGTCTGACCTGATAGCCAAAGCATCCGCGCGCGCTGCACGGCGGAATCTTTTCGAGGCCGAGCGTGGCGTGACAGAGCTCGTGCTCGTCGGCGAGGCGGCGCAGATGGGCCTGCGCCTTCGCACGCGACTGATAAACGCCGAACAGACCCGCCTCGCGCGACAAGTCGCGCTTCTTCGCGTGGATCAGCACCGGCGCGTGCGCGCCCGGCAGCCATTGCCATGCACAAGTCGCGTCGGCGCGGCGCAGCAGCCGATTGTGCACCGGCTGCAAATCCTTGACCAGTTTCGCTTCGAGCAGCAGCGCGCCGAGTTCGCCGACCGTCTCGCGGCACTCGATGCGCCGGATCGCCTGCGAAATCGCGAGATCCTTCGCGAGTCGGTGGTCGCCCGAGAAGTGCGCCATCACGCGGTCTTTCAGGTTGATGCTCTTGCCGACGTAAAGCGGCAGGTCGTCGTCGCCATGAAAGACGTAGACGCCCGCGGTCGACGGCAACGCGTCGAGGGCGCTTTCGGGCAGCGCGGCGGGCAACGCAGCGCGGCGGATCAACGTTTTGATCGCGGCATCGACGAGATCCTGGGAATACAGCTCGTGAATCTTTTGCCAGAACTGCCAGAGCAGATCGGCGTCCGCGAGCGCGCGGTGCCGGCCTTCGGGCGCGAGGCCGAAGCGCGCGATCAGCGAATCGAGTCCGTGTCGTTGCACCGAAGGAAAGAGCGCGCGCGACAGCCGCACGGTGCACAGCACGTCGGCGCGAAACGCGAGGCCCGCGCGCCGGAATTCGTTCTTCAGGAAACCGTAGTCGAAACGCGCGTTGTGCGCGACGAAGAGCTTGCCGGCAAGGCGTTCGATCAGCGCCTCGGCCAGCGACGCGAATGTGGGCTGGCCGTGCAGCATCGCGTCGCTGATACCCGTGAGCTTTTCGATGAAGGGCGGCACCGGCGTGCCGGGATCGACCAGCACGCTCCAGCGCTCGACGCCCGCGCGGCTCACCTCCACCACGCCGATTTCGGTGATGCGGTCGGTGGTCGCGTTGCCGCCGGTCGTCTCCAGATCGACGAACACGATCGGGCGCGCGAGCGAATCGAGCAGGGCGTCGACGAGGGCGTCAGCTAGGGTGTCAGAGACAGGCATGGGCGGGCGCAGAATGAACGCCGATTTTAGCGCTTCTCCACGTCGACCGCCTTCGCGTAGCCCGTCAGTTCGAGATAGCCGCGCCCCGGGCCCTGCGCGTTCTGCCCGATTCCGTTCAGCGTCACCGCGCCTTCCCAGTACAGCGCGCCGGTGGAGTCGCGCGAGTCGAGTTCCTGATCGTCGATGAGCGGCGTGAGGCGCCATTGCCACGGCCCCGCGCGCACGGTCATCGCGACCGGATACGACGTGTCCGTGCGCGGCGAGCGCCACTGGCGCTGCGGCGTGAAATCGACGTCGCCCGGGCCGTACTGCGTCGTGCGGCCATCGCGCTCGCGCAGCGCGGCGTGCGCCCAGACCGCGCGGCCGTCGCGGCCACGGACCTTGAACGCCATCAGCGCGGCGCCGTCGGCGAGATTCGCGCCGAGCCAGTCCCAGCCCGACGCATCGTCGGACAAAAGCGTGCTCGACCATTCGTGATCGAGCCACGCGCTGCCCGTCACGTCGACGGCCGCGCCTTTGGCCGCATCCGATGCAGCCGGCCGCGTCACGCTCCCGCTCACCTGCAAGTGCGGCTCGCTGTAGTAATAGCTCGCCTGCTCCGGCCGCGGTCCCTTCTGCGAATAGCCGTGCTCGCCCTGGATCAGCGGCGCCTGCGTCGGCGCGAGCGTCAGATGCAGCGCGAATCCGGCCGCGTCGACGTTCACCGCGTAGCGGCCGTCCGTGCCGCGCAGCATCGTCCAGGTTTCGAGCTTGACGTCGGTGCTGCCGGTTCTGGCCCACGCGAGGCCGAGACCCTCGCGCGCGACCTTCTGGTCGTGCACGAGCCGACCGTAGGCGGGATCGCTCAGCGCCACGTGCGCGATGACGAGCTGCGCCGGCGCGAACGCGCTCGGGTTCGCCGCGCCCTTGCCCGTCTTCGAGCGGAAGAACGTGATCTGAAAGCCGAGCGGCTGGCGATCCGGCGTGTCGAGCCAGCCGGTCGCGTACCACCATTCGGTGCGAAAGGCCGGATGCGCGCCGGTGTCGCGCGGATAGTCGATCGCGCTGCCCGGCACGACGGGCGCGAAGTCGGCGCCGACGGCGGCAAGCGGCAGCGTCATCGACAAAGCCAGAAGCCAGTGCCGCATCACCAGTCCTCCCTGACGGCGCGCACGGCATCGACGGAGACGGCGCGGCGCCCCGCCAAAAGCGCCGTCATGCACGACGACACCAGCATCACGCCGCCGATCACGCCGATCAGCGCCCACGGCACATAGAGCGACATGCTCCAGTGAAACGACTGGGGATTCACAACGAACACGAGAATCAGGCTGATCGCGAAGCCGAGCACGCAGCCCATCGCGATGCCGAGCGCGGTCAGCAAACCGCCTTCCGCCGCGAGGATCGCGAGAATCTGGCGGCGCGTCACGCCGACGTGCCGCAGCATGCCGAATTCGCGCGACCGCGCGAGCGTCTGCACGGAGAAGGTCGCCGCGACCCCGAACAGCCCGATTACGACGGCGACCGCTTCGAGCAGATAGGTGACGGCGAAACTGCGGTCGAAGATGGTCAGCGTGCGCGCGCGGATTTCGCCCGGTTGGGCGAATTCGAGCGCGCCGGCGAAGGGCAGCGCGCGCATCGCGTCGATGGCGGCTGTCGGCGGCGTGCCCTCGGCGAGCGTGATCCCGGCGTCGGTGGCGGTCGTGTCGCCCGTGAGGCGCCGGTAGTCGTCGATACGCATTTGCAGCGCGCCCGTCTGCCGCACGTAATCGCGCCAGATGCCCGCCACGATCAGACTTCGCACCTCGCCGCCGAGCGGCAGGCGCACGCGCTCGCCGACGCGATAGCCGTACAGATCGACCATCGCCTCCGATGCCCACACCGGCGTGTCGCCGCTCGTCCAGTCGCGCGGCGAAAGCGCGGCGCCCGTAAGCTGCATGGCCGCGCCGGGGTCGGCGGGATCGATCTCGCGGGCGAGCAGCGCGACGGGCGGCCGCGACGCATCGAGCGTCACACGCGACGTCCGCGCGAACGCCGCGTGCTTCACGCCGCGAACGGCGGCAAGCTGCGCCTGCTGGCCGGGCGCGAGCCCGCCGGTGTCGCCGCTCGCCGCGACGCGCACGTAGAGATCGGCGGCGAGCAGATGCGCGAGCCAGTCGTCGACTGAATTGCGAAAGCTCGACACCATGATCGCCATCGCGACGATCAGCGTGAAGCTCGACAGCACGCCGCCCATCGCGATCGACGCCTGTCCGGGCGCGTTGGCGAGGCGCGCGAGCGCGAGCGTCGCGACGGCGCCGGATCGCCGCCGGGCACGGTGCCGTCCGAGCGCGCGAAAGACGAGCGCCGTGAGGCGCGGCATCAGCGCGATTCCGCCGACGAGCAAAAGCGCGACGGCCGCATAGCCGGCGACGGGCGCATCGAAGACGGGCGGCGCCTGCGTCAGCGCCGCGCCCGCCGCGAGGCACACGAGCGCGGGCCAGGGCGTCGCGAGCGGCGTAAGCGCGGCTTCTTCGCTGCCGGCTTTCAGCGCGGGCGCGGGACGGGCGCGCGCCGCTTCGAGCGCGGGAATCAGCGTGCCGGCGAGCGCCACGCCAATCCCGAGCGCGAGAAACACAAGGCTCGCGAGCGGCTCGAATTCGACGCGCGGCTCCACGCCCGGAAAATACCCGCCGCCGAGGTCGCTGCCGAAAAAGCGCAGCGCGAGTGCCGCGACCGCGTAGCCGAGCGCGATCCCGAGCACCGCGCCCGCCACGCCGAGCAGCGCGCCTTCGAGCATGATCTGCCGCACGAGCAGCGCGCGCGTCATGCCGAGCACGCGCAGCATCGCGAACTGCGTGCGGCGCCGCACGACGCCCGCGGCCTGCGTCGAGAAGACGAGGAACGCGCCAGTGAAGAGCGCGACCAGCGCGAGCACGTTCATATTGATGCGGTACGCGCGCGAAAGCCGGTCGGTGCGGCTTTCGACGTCGCGCGTCTCGCCGACGACGAAGCCCGCGCCCAGTTCGTTCTGCAACGCGCGCCGGAACGCTTCCCGGTCGACGCCGCGCGCGAGCTGCACATCCACGCGCGACAGGCGGCCGAGCATCCCGAAGCGCCATTGCGCGGCGGCGATGTCCATCACCGCGATGCGCTGGCCGGGCCGCGCCCGCGCGATGCCGCCCGCGACGCGCAAGCGCACGTCCGACGTGCCGTGGCGCAATGTCACGTTCGCGCCCGCGCCGAGCCACTGCTGCGCGGCGGGCGAGAGGAAGAGGGCGTCGTCGGCGAGGGCGTCGAACGGTGTCTGCGACGACGGCACGCCGGTCAGATCCGGCGCGATGCGCTTCGCCTTGAACACGTCGATGCCGAGCAGTTTGAGCGGCGCGTCCTGCCGCGGGACGGCGACATCGAGTTCGAGGACGGGACTCGCGATCGCCACTCCGGCGTGCGTGGCGAGCCGCGCATAGAGGCTTTCGTCGAAGAACGGCTGCGCGCCGCGTATCTGCAAATCCGCCTGGCCGGAGAGACTGCGCGCCGCAGCGGAAAACTCGTTGAACGCGGCGCCGTTGATCAGTTGCACCGCATAGCCGAGGCCGACGCCGAGCGCGATCGTCGCGATGGCGACGAGCGCGCGTCCGCGATGGCTGCGCCATTGCGCGCCGAGCAGCCAGCGCGTGAGCGTGCGATGAGCGCGATGAGCGCGGGGAAGGGGCGCGGCGGGGCGCGGCGGCGCGCTCATGCGCGGCGCGTCTCGTGCGCGTGCAGGTCCGTGTGCGCGGGCAGGGTGCGCGCATGCAGCGCGCCGTCGGAGAGGATCAGCACGCGATCCGCGAAGGCCGCCGCCGCTTCCGAATGCGTGACCATCATCGTCGCGGCGCCGGTCGCCTTCGTTTCGGCGACGAAAAGCGCGAGCACTTCGTGCGCGGTTTGCGGATCGAGGTTGCCGGTGGGTTCGTCGGCGAGAATCAGGCGCGGCCGGTGCACGAGTGCGCGCGCAATCGCCACGCGCTGAAGCTCGCCGCCCGACAACTGGCGCGGCAGGTCGTCGCCGCGGCCCGCGAGTCCGACCGCCGCGAGCATGTCGAGCGCGGGCGCGGGCGCCATGCCGTTCAGAAGCAGCGGCACCGCGACATTCTGCGCGAGCGTGAGATGCGGCAGCACATGGAACGCCTGGAACACGAAGCCGAGCTTCTGGCGACGCAGGCGCGTGGCGGCGTCGTCGTTCAGACGCGAGATCGACGCGCCGTCGATCAGCACGTCACCGCTGTCGGCGCTGTCGAGTCCGGCGATCAGGTTGAGCAGCGTCGATTTGCCGACGCCCGAGTCGCCCATGATCGCGACGAATTCGCCCGCGCCGAGCGCGAAGTCGAGGTCCGCCAGCACGACGCGACCGCCGCCGTAGGCCTTGCAGAGGGCGCGGCATTCGAGGGCGGGGGAAACGTCGACGTCGGCAGGGCGCATGGTTTAGGAGGTGAGGCGGCCCCGCTCGTGGGCGGTCGCCGTGTGATCTCGGGACTCAGACGCAACCATTGTGCCCAAGCGCTGCCCGTGTGGGAAGCGCGCGGGCGGCTACTGCGCCGCGCGCTCGACGAGATGCTCGACCATCCGCTGCGCCGCCGGCTGCAACGCCTCGAAATCCCGGAAACACACGACGAAGCGCCGTTCCGCCCACGCATCAGTGAGCGGCACGACGCGGATTCCCAACAGTGGCCGATACGTTTCGGCCACTTCCATCGGCACGACGCTGACCCCGAGCCCGGCCGCGACGACGCGAAACGCGGCGTCGAAACTCGACACGATCACGCGATACGACACCGTCTTGCCGGCTCGCGCGGCGGCGCGCTGGAGCATCGTGTGGACGGCGGTGGCGGGCGGCAGGCCGACGTGCTCGTGCGCGAGCGACTGCTCGAACGACACTGACGCCTCGGCCGCGAGCGGATGATCGGCATGCACGGCGAGCGCGAGCCGGTCCTGGCGATACGGCCGGTGCGCGAGGCCCTGCAAGTCGACGTTGTCCCAGCACACGCCGACGCTCGCCGCGCCCTCGCGCAACTGCCGCACGAGTTCGAGCGAGAGCCGCTCCTCGACGTCCACGCGGATGTTCTGATGCGCCGGCGCGCGCATGAACGACGCGATGTCGTCGAGCAGCGCCTCCGCGATCGCCGATGCCGACGCGCACACGCTCACGCGGCCCTTCAGCCCGCCGCCGAACGCGGCGACGTCGCTCGCGATGCGCTCCATCGTGAACAGCACGTTGCGCGCGTGTTCCAGGAGCGCGATGCCGGCCGCCGTGGGCTCGACGCCGCGCCGCGAGCGCGACAGGAGCGGCACGCCCAGATCGTTTTCGAGTTGCGCGATGCGCTTGCTGATCGCGGAAGGCTCGATGTGCGCCTCCTCCGCCGCCCGCGCGATATTGCGGTGATCGCAGACCGCGACGAGCAATCGCAATGTTTTCAGGTCGATGTCTCGCATGGGCGTAATGCGCGTTCGGGTTGTTTAGCCGTTCCGGTTCGGAATGTCAGTGGTTCCAAAATACCGCTTTAAGGTTTGGCTGGAATGTCTAAAGTTAGCACAACGCCGGCGTCAATGACCGGCTAACTGGAGACATAGCGCATGACCCCATTCCCCAAGGCGGTCGCCATTCGCGAAGTCGGCTTGCGCGACGGCCTGCAAAGCATCCGGAGCATTTTGCCGACCGAGCGCAAGATCGAATGGATCGCCGATGCCTACGCCGCCGGTCAGCGCGAAATCGAAGTCGGCTCGTTCGTGCCGGCGCGCCTGCTGCCGCAACTTGCCGATACCGCCGAACTCGTCGCTTATGCGAAAACGCTGCCGGAACTCGTCGTTTCCGTGCTCGTGCCGAATCTGAAGGGCGCCGAGCGCGCGATCGATACCCAGGCCGATCTGATGCTCGTGCCGCTCTCGGCGAGTCATGAACATAGCCTCGCCAATCTGCGCAAGACGCCCGACGAAGTCGTCGCCGAGGTGGCGCGCATTCGTGCCGCGCGCGACGCGGCCGGGTCGAAGACGCTGATCGAAGGCGGCATCGGCACGGCGTTCGGCTGCACGATCCAGGGCCGCGTCGAGCAGAGCGAAGTGCTGCGCTGCATGCAGGCGCTGCTCGATGCCGGCGCGGACCGCGTGAGCATCGCCGATACGGTCGGCTACGCGGGCCCCGCCGCCGTGCGCGATCTCTTCGAGAAGGCCCGCAAGATCGCCGGCGAGCGCTTCTGGTGCGGCCATTTCCACGACACGCGCGGCCTCGCGCTCGCCAATGTCTACGCCGCGCTCGAAACCGGCGTCGCGCGCTTCGACGCCACGCTCGCCGGAATCGGCGGCTGCCCGCACGCGCCGGGCGCGAGCGGCAATGCGTCGAGCGAAGACCTCGCGTTCATGCTCGCCGACATGGGCATCGATACCGGCATCGATATTCCCGCCTTGCTGGCGCTGCGCGCGAAGGTCGCGCAGTGGCTCGAAGGCGAATCGCTGCACGGCGCGCTGTGGCGTGCCGGATTGCCAAAAACCCACGCGCTCGCCGCCTGAGGACATCATGAACACCAACGATACGAAACTTCCCCTCGACGGCGTGCGCGTCATCGAATTCACGCACATGGTCATGGGACCGACGTGCGGCATGATCCTCGCGGACCTCGGCGCCGAAGTGATCAAGATCGAACCGCCCGGCGGCGACAAGACGCGCACGCTGCCGGGCCTCGGCATCGGCTTCTTTCGCTCGTTCAACCGCAACAAGAAAAGCGTCGTGCTCGACATCACCACGCCCGAAGGCCGCGACGCCGCGGTCGAACTGATCGGCACCTGCGACGTGATGCTCGAAAACTTCCGCCCCGGCCTGATGACGAAGCTCGGCCTCGACCACGACACGCTCTCGCAGCAGTATCCCGGCCTCATCTACGTGTCGCACAAGGGCTTTTTGCCCGGACCCTACGAGAAGCGTCTCGCGCTCGATGAAGTCGTGCAGATGATGGGCGGTCTCTCCTACATGACGGGACCGGTCGGCCGTCCGCTGCGCGCGGGGACGTCGGTGAACGACATCATGGGCGGCATGTTCGGCGCGATCGGCGTGCTGGCCGCGCTGCGCGAACGCGAACGCACGGGCCGCGGACAGGAAGTGCAGAGCGCGCTGTTCGAGAACTGCGTGTTCCTGTCGTCGCAGCACATGCAGCAGTACGCGATGACGAAGGAGCCGCCGCCCCCGATGCCCGCGCGCGTGTCGGCGTGGAGCGTCTACGACGTGTTCACGCTGGCCGGCGGCGAACAGTTGTTCATCGGCGCGGTCAGCGACAAGCAGTTCATCACGCTCTGCGACGTGCTGCATCGTCCCGATCTGCCGGCCGAGCCGCGCTTCGCGAACAACGCGCTGCGCGTCGCGGTCCGCCCCGAACTGCTCGACGTGCTCGGGGCGATCCTGAAGGATCATCGCGCCGACGAACTCGCGCCGAAGCTCGAAGCGGCGGGCATTCCCTACGCGCCGATCGTGCGCCCGGAACAGTTGCTCGACGACCCGCATCTGAAGGCGAGCGGCGGCCTCGTGCCGATGGAAACCGACGACGGCAGCATGACCGAGGTCGTCCTGCTGCCGCTCACGATGGGCGGCCGGCGTCCCGGCGTGCGGCAGGCGCTGGCGAAGGTCGGCGAGCACACGCAGGAAGTGTTGTCGCGGTTGAAGAGCCGGATTGCCGCCTGAGCGCATCACACGCGTCCGACAGTTCATTCAGTACCATCACGCCGGCAGGCACGCATCGAAAAAAGTGCCGCCGACATAAAAGGAGACAAACATGCAGCCTTCCGTCGTCGCGGGCAGTTCCCCGCTTGCAACGCCGAACGTTCGCGTCGGCATCAACCCGGGTGCGGAAATTTCCGCGCGGATGGACCGCCTTCCGATCACGCGGCATCTGTGGGTGCTCGTGTTCCTCATCTCGCTCGGCGGCTTCTTCGAGATCTACGACCTGATTTTCACCGGCTATATCGCGCCGGGCATGGCGAAGAGCGGCATGCTCGCGACCACGACGACGTCGTTCTTCGGCTTCACCGGCATCGCGGGGTTCATCGCGGCCACGTTCGCCGGGCTGTTCGTCGGCACGCTCGGCTTCGGCTGGCTGCCGGACCGTTTCGGCCGTCGCTCGGTCTTCACGTATTCGTTGCTGTGGTATTCGATCGGGTCGGCGATCATGGCCTTCCAGACGACGCCCGAAGGCGTGATCCTGTGGCGCTTCATCACGGGCATCGGCGTGGGCGTCGAGATCATCACGATCGACAGCTACGTGACCGAACTCGTGCCGCAGCACATGCGCGGCCGCGCGATGGCGTTCAACCAGTTCGTGATGTTCGCGGCGGCGCCGGTTGCCGCGATCCTCTCGTACTGGCTCGTGCCGACGACGCTCTTCGGCATCGACGGCTGGCGCATCGTCGTGCTGGCGGGATCGGCGGGCGCGGTGGTCGTGTGGTTCATCCGCCGCGCCGTGCCGGAGAGTCCGCGCTGGCTCGCGACGCACGATCACGTCGCGAAGGGCGAGGCGGTCGTGCAGCGGATCGAGGATATCGTCGCGCGGCAGTCGGGCAAGCCGCTGCCGCCGCCGCTGCCCGCGATCGAGCAGCCGATGCACCGGCGCGCGTCGTTCGCCGAACTGCTGCAGCCGCCGTACCGCTCGCGCTTCATCATGCTGATCGTCTTCAATTTCTGCCAGGCGATCGGCTACTACGGCTTCGCGAACTGGGTGCCGACGCTGCTGATCGGGCAGGGCATCACCGTGACGAAGAGCCTGCTGTATTCGTTCATCATCGCGTTCGCGCTGCCGGTCGGACCGCTCCTCGCGATGCTCTACGCCGACAAGATCCAGCGCAAGTGGCTGATCGTGGGCGCGGCGCTCGCGGTGATCGTGTTCGGGATCGCGTTCGGACAGATGAGGTCGGTGGGACCGCTGATCGTCTTCGGCGTGCTCATCAGCCTGGCCGGGCAGACGATCTCGGTGTGCTATCACGCCTACCAGTCCGAGCTTTTCCCGACTTCGGTGCGCTGCCGAGCGAACGGCATCGTGTATTCGGCGAGCCGCATGGGCGCGATGATGTCGGGCTTCATCATCGCGGCGCTGTTGCGCGATTTCGGCGTGGAGGGCGTGTTCGTGGGTATTACGGTCTGCATGCTGGTGGTGATGGTGTCGATCGGCGGATTCGGGCCGAAGACCAACGGCAAGCGGCTCGAGGAGTTGTGTCATTGAATCGGTGGATGCTGATTCCTTTCGTGTCAGTCGGCGGCGGCCGAATTGTTCGATGATTCGGACTTATCGTATGGATTAGGAAGGGCTCAGATTACTAGTCTCTCAGGCAACGACAAGAACAAACCCTGGGAGAGATTAGTTCGTGAGTTCGACCATCGAGCATTCCGGCGCGCAGCCACGCGCCGCGCGTCAAGCCGCTGTCACCGGCCGTCAATCGTGTTTTCTCGACGTGCCGGGCGCCGCCAGCGCCAAGGGCTTGTCAGTGGTGTCGTTCAAGGCGACCGAGCGGCTGGGCGACCCGTACCACATCACCATCGACCTGACGAGCGACATCACGCTCACGCGCGAAGACTATCTCGGCCGCGACGCGACGTTCACCATCGAGCCGCCTGACGCGTCCACGCCCCGCACGTTCGCCGGCTGCATCACGCACTTCAGCCAGACCGGCAAATCGAAGGATTTCACCGCCTATCGGATCGTGGTCGAAGCGCACGTGGCGCGCCTGCGATTGACGCGCGCCACGCGCGTGTTCCAGAACAAGACCGCGCCGCAGATCATCGAAGCGATTCTGCGCCGTCAGGGCTTCAAGGCTCACCAGTTCGGCTTCAAGTTGCGTCGCGTGTATCCGCAACTCAAGTTCCGCCTGCAATATCAAACCTCCGACTGGCAATACATCCACATCCTGATGCAGCAGGCGGGGCTTTATTGCTACATCGAGCATGGCGAGTTCGGCGATCGGGTGCAATTCGCCGACGACATCGACCACTACCTGTACCAGCCACCGCTCAAGGTCGCCTATCGGGAGATGGCGGGGCTGGCGACCGGCGAACAAGCGGTGCTCGCATTGAAGACGCACAGCGAGACGATTCCCGAATCGTTTCTGGTCGCCGACTACAACCCCGACAAAGCCTACGAACGTTTCAAGGCCGAAGCCAATCTCGCCCGTCAGGACACGACCACGTTCGGCCAGTCGTATGTGTTCGGCACGCACCATCTGGACCAGCAGGAAGCCGAATGGGAGGCGCGTCTGCGCCACGAGGCGGCGCTCGCCTGGCAGATCGTCTACGAGGGCAAGAGCAATGTGCTCAGCCTGTGTCCGGCGCGCATCCTGCGCATGGACGAAGCGTTGCCCGACGCGCCGCACGGCCAGCTCGTGGTCGAAGTCACGCACGCGGGCGCGCGCGACGCGACGTACACGAACATCTACAAGGCAATTCCCGCCGAGCGACGCTTTCGGCTTCGGCTCGAAGACGATACGTGGCCGAAGATTCACGGCACGTTGAGCGCGCGCATCACCACGCCGGACAGCTACAAGTATGCGTACCTGACGCAACAAGGCTGTTACCCGGTGCGCTTCGATTTCGATTTCGACGAGTGGCCCGCCAGCGCCGAGAGCGTGCCGCTGCGGCTGGCGAAGCCGTTCGCCGGCGCCCAGCAGACGGGTTTCCACTTTCCGCTGCTGCATGACACGGAAGTGGGCGTGATCTTCGTCGGGGGAAATCCGAACCGTCCGGAGATCGCGCACGCGCACCATCACAGTCAGGCGGTCGATCTGGTGACGAGCCAGGATCGCTGGATGTCGCGCAACGTGATCCGCACGCAGAGCAACAACAAACTGCGTTTCGAGGACTGGGACGGCGAGCAGAGCATCAAGCTGTCGACCGAGTACGGCGGCAAGACGCAGCTGAATCTCGGCTATCTGGTCGACAAGAGCAAACAGAAGCGCGGTGACGGCTTCGAGTTGCGCTCGGATAGCTGGGGCGCGTTGCGTGCGGGCAAGGGCCTCTTTCTCAGCGCCGATGCGCAAGCCCAGGCAAGCGGTCAGGCGCTCGACATGCAAGCGGCGCAACAACAGCTCCAGACTGCGAACGCGCGCACGAAGAGCCTGTCGGACGCGGTGCGGCAGGCGAAGGCGGTGGTCGCCGCGTGCGAGGCGCAGCAAGCCTTGCTCGAAGAGCAGTTGAACGGTCTGAAGGAGGCGGTGCTGCTCGCATCCGCGCCGCGCGGGATGGCGTTCACGAGCGGCGAACATTTGCAGCTGGCAGCGGGTGGTCATCTGTTCGCGACCGCCGGCGGCAACGCCGATTCCGCTGTCGGCGGCAACTACACGGTGGCGGCGGGCCAAGCGGTGTCGCTCTTTGCGAACACGCAGGGCATGAAGCTCTTCGCCGGCAAGGGCAAGGTGGAAGTTCAGGCGCAAAGCGACGCGCTGGAACTGACCGCGCTCAAGGGCGTGACGATCAGCAGCACCGAAGACACGGTGACGCTCAATGCGAGCAAGAAGCTCGTGCTGATGTGCGGCGGCGCTTACATCAAGCTCGAAGGCTCGCAGGTGGAGATCGGCAGCGCGGGTGACATCACGTTGAAAGGGCCGCTGCGCATCGGGCCATCGGGCACGCAGCGCGCGGCGCTGCCGCTTCTGCCGACGCAGCAAGAGACGGGGATGCAGTTGTGGCACACGTATCCGAACGGGGAGCCGGTTCGAAACGCCAAATACGAGGTGAAGTTCCCGGATGGCAGCAGCCGCGTGGGCCAACTCGACGCTAACGGCAAAGCGACGGTGGCAGGCGTGCCGCGTGGCGGCGGCGCTGTGCATTACTTCGAGGAAGAGGCGCGGCTCGATTCGGATGCGCACAAGTTCGTGGCGCCGGATGGGCGTCCGAAGACGGTTGACGCAGGGTCGGAGGCGGTGCTGCCGAGCATGACCGGGGGCTTGCTGGCCGCAGCGCCTGCGGCGGTCTCGGCCGTCGCGAGCGGCAACGCGGCGGGCGCGCTCGAAGCGGTCAAGGGCGCGGGTGTGAGTGCGCTCACGCAGACGGCGAGCGGTGCGTTGGGTTCCGCACTGACCGGCGCGGGGGTGTCGAGCGGCGTGGCAGCGGGCGTGGCCGGCGCGCTGACGCGCACCGCTGCTGCGGCGGCGACGGGCGGCACGACAGCGGCCGCGCAGGCGGCGCTTGGCGCAGCGACGAGTCAGGTCGCGGGGCAGGCCAGTACGCAAACCGCGCAGACCGTCATTCGCCCGCCCTCGTTCAGTCCGTTGAACAAGACGACCCTCTGAGCGCCCGCGCGTTTCGCGAAACGCATTCGAATCAATCTCCGATAAAAGAACAATACACACGATGGCCCCGCCTTCCACCCCGAACACGTCGCACGCGAATCAAACCCCCGCCGAACTCAAAGCCAATGCGGAACACCGGCGCGTGATCGTCAGTCCGGCCGTGGCGCCCGCCGCGCACCCGACACTCCAATACGTCGCGGCGAGTTCCGTGGCGAACCACAGCCACGAGATCTTTATCCAGTGCCTGTACATGCTGCCGGTGGTGGGCAATGCGATGTCGCTGTGGGACGTCGCCACCGACGTCCACGGTATTTGCAGCGGCAAGAACGGCGGTGCGAGGAACATATTCAACTGGAGCGTGCTGACCATCGATGCGATCGGCGTGGTGCCGGCCGCGGGCAACGCGAGCCGCCCGGCGCGCGCGGTGGTGAAGGAAGTGCTGATCGCGTTCGCCAAGGGTCTGGGGACGGCGGTGCTGGTCGACATCTTCTGGGCGACGGCGGGCGGCAACGTGCTCGCCTTCATGTCCGAACTGGACAAGCACCTGCAAGGCTGGAAAGACGACATCATCTCCGGGATACGACGGGCGTCGCACACGGTGCGGGGGTTCGTCGAAAGCCCCGTCACGGCCGCGCACCAGATGGGCATGCTCAAGGAGAAGACCGGGTTTCTGTCGTGGGTGCCGTCCACCGAAGAAATCGCGCTGTACGGGATCGATGAACTCCTCAAACTCTCGGGCCAGCGCGCGGCGATCCTCGCGTGGCTCGACGAGTTCGACCGCCATGCGCCGGAGATGATCGCGGCGGCCATCGGCGATATCGCCAAGGCCGGCACGCTGCTGTTCATGGCAAAGCAGATCGTCGACGAGATCAAGCGCCGGCGTGGCCCTGCGCTGCTTACCGCGCCCAGTTCGCACCCGACGAGTTCGACACACCCGGCGGCTTCGACACACCCGACGAGTTCGACGCATCCGACGAGTTCGACGCGCCCGGCGAGTTCGACACACCCGACAGGTTCGACACACCCGACTGCCTCAACGCATGTAGACGGACACGCGGGCGCAAATACGACCTCGAAAGGCGGTGCCGGTGAGCACCATGAACCCCCGCCGTCGCATACCGCGCAGGCCGCGCCCGGCGCGGCTGCCAAGCCCCACACGAAACCCGGCGAGCACCGGGACAGCACGCAAAAGCCGGAGAAAGGCAGCAAGACGCCCGCGAAGGACGGCTGCGGCTGTCCGTCGACCGGCACAGGCAAATCCGTCAACTACGCGATGGGCGACGAGAATCTGACGCAAGTCGACTTCGCGCTCGAGGGCGTGGTGCCGATCGTGTGGGCGCGCCGCTACCGTTCGAGCCTCGCCGCATACGACGCGAGCCCGCTCGGCGCGCGCTGGAGCAGTCCGTTTCACCTGTCGCTCGCCGAAGACGACGGCAAGCTCACCTTCTTCGACCCCGACAACCGCGCGGTCGAGCTGCCGCCGATCGCGATCGGCGATGCGCTGGCGGTCGAGCGCGAGCAACTGACGGTAAGTCGCCCCGATGCGCGCAGCGTGGTGCTGCGCTATCTGGACGGCTCGCGCGAGGACTATCGACTGCACGGTCAACGATATGTTCTCGCGAGCCGCACCGGCCGCGACGGCCTGGGCCATTCGTTCGCCTACAGCCAGCAAGGCGAATTGACCGGTATCAGCGACGGCCACGGCCTCGCGATCCGTCTCGCCTACGCCGAAGGCCGCGTCGCGTCGATTACGCGCGTGAACGCAACGGGCGAAGCGATCGACGTGCTCGCCCGCTACGACTACAACCGCGAAGGCGACCTGATCGCGCACACGGATGTTTTAGGCCACCGCCGCAGCTTCGACTACACGCAGCACCTGCTGACCCGTTACACCGACTTCAACGGCTACGCGACGCACCTCGAATGGGACTGGCCGGGGCGCCGCGACGGATTACCCGCGCCCGCCGATGCGCGCGTCGTGCGCGAATGGCGCGGCAGTGGGAACGACAACCCGCGCGAGATCGACATCCAGCAGGACACGCGTTTCGAGTATCACCGCGAGCACTGGTACACCAAGGTCACCGATGCCGACGGCAATTCGACGATCCACCGCTACGACTATCACAACCAGATCGTGCTGGTCGAGCACCCGACGGGGATCGCCGACACGTATCTGTGGGACGCGCGCGGCAACCTGAGCCGGGCCAAGAACGCGGCGGGCCAGACCCAGCAGTTCGACTACGACGACGCGGGGCGTCTGATCGCCACGACCGACGCGATGGGCAACATCACGCGCACCGAGTACGACGAGGACGGCCTGCCGGTCAAGGTGACGAACGCCGCGGGCGATGTGACGATCACCGACTACGACGCACTGGGCCGGCCGGCATCCGTCACTGATGCGGCGGGCCGCGTGACGCGCTACACCTGGAGCAGCAGCGGCCAATTGCTCGCGCTGACCGATCCGAAGGGCGGCACACGCCGGTTCTCCTACGACGGAACCGGGCGCCTGACCGAAGCGACCGACTGCTCGGGCCACGCTACGCGCTATACGTATGACGAACGCGGCCACTTGCTGCGGCGCACCGATGCGGAGGGTCACGCCACTTCCTTCGTCCACGACGCACGCGGCCAACTCACGCAGATCACGCGCGCCGATGGTACGCAAGAGCGCTTCGTCCACGATGGCGAAGGCAATCTGCTGACCTACACGGACGGCGCGGGGCAACTGACGCGCTATCAGTACAACGGCAATCAGCAACTCACCTGGCGCACCGACGCGGCGGGGCGCTGGCTCACCTATCACTACGACCGTCAATGGCGCCTCACGCAACTGCGCAACGAGAACAATCAGGCGACGACATTCCGCTACGACGCGCTCGGCCAGTTGATCGAAGAGACCGGCTTCAACGGCAAGACCACCTATTACGCATACGACGCGGCCGGCCAGTTGGGCGCCTCGCGCGAGGGCGAGGTATCGACCGAATACACGCGCAATCCGCTGGGTCAGTTGACGCAGCGTGATACGCGCGGGTCCTCGGGCACGGTCAGTCAGCGTTTCTACTACGATCAGCGCGCGCGTCTCACGACCGCGCAGACCGAAGGCAGCACGGTGCGCTTTCATTACGACGATGCGGGCAATCTGATCGCCGAGGAGCAGCACGTCCATCTGGATCACGCGGCCAGCTATGCGAGCGTCACGCGTCACGAATACGATGCACTCGGCAACCGCACGCGCACGGTGCTGCCGAACACGCGCACGGTCGACTGGCTGCGCTACGGCTCGGGACACGTACACGGCGTCTTGCTCGACGGTAAGCCCCTACTCGACTTCGAGCGCGACAAGCTGCATCGGGAGACGGCTCGCACGCACGCGGCGTTCGCGCAGAGCCGCAGTTACGATCCGGCGGGGCGGCTTGCGCGGCTCGCGGTTAAATCAAACGCGTCACACGATCCGATCGCCGAGCGACGCTTGCAGTACAGCGCGGCCGGGCACCTGATGCGCATCGACGATCGCACGCGCGGCGTGACCGAGTACGGTTACGACCCGGTGGGACGCTTGCTCAAGGCGGTGTCGCCCGACCTGACGGAACACTTCGCGTTCGATCCGGCGGGCAATCCGGTCGATCCGGAGAAGGTTCCCGCCCCGCCGGAGGTTGAAAGCGCCGAGGCGCGCACCGCCCGCTTCGCGCGGGAAAAGGCCGAGGACGATACGTGGCTGCGCACGCATCCGGACGAGACGTCGGCGCCGAGGCGCTACGACCGCCGCGCCTGGGAAGACGGCCAGAAGCGGCGCGACTACGAGGCGTCGCTGCCAAAGTGGCTCGATAACTTGATGCGCGAGTATCGGAACACCCGCTACGACTACGATGACCACGGCAATCTCGCGCGGCGCATCGAGTGGCATGGGCCGACCTGGCTCTATCGGTACGATGCGCTGAACCGGCTCAAGGAAGTGCGGCGGTTTGCGAAGACGCCGCAGTCGTTGGAACGGGAGGGGTCAGTGGCTCCCGAGCTAACAGTGAAGTTCAGCTACGACGCGTTCGGGCGTCGGGTGCTGAAGGAAGTTCACCATCCGAACGCGAGCATCGACAGGACGGTGTTCACCTGGGACGGCGACGTGCTGCTGATGGAAGAACGCTTCCATGTGCCGCCGCCGCGTCGGGGTGCTTACCGGCAGCCGGAGTATCGGCGCATCGAGCTGATTCGCGACGATCCGGCCGATCAATACTCGGTGCCGGTGGTGCAACGGCAGCATACGTCGAAGGATGAGTGGCGAGCGGTGTCGCTGTATCTGCACGAGCCGGGGACGTTCGTGCCGCTCGTGAAACTCGATGAGATTCTGGTCGAGCCGGCGTACTTCAAGACGGGCCCCGATGGACGGTTCGTCGAATATCCGCCGACCACGCGGCACGCGACGTACTTCTATCAGAACGATCATTTAGGCACGCCGCAGGAACTGGTCGATGCGTCGGGGAAGGTGGTTTGGCTTGCCCGGTATAAGGCGTGGGCCGGGTTGAAGGGTGGCAAGCAGGATCGGGCGCAGGTGAGCAGCAGCCTCGATGCGGTGGGGAATGCGATTCGGGCGCAAGGGCAGTACGAAGACGCTGAGACGGGGCTGCACTACAATCGACATCGGTACTACGATCCGGGCACGGGTAGGTTTATTAGTAAAGACCCAATTGGGCTGGCCGGTGGCGTTCACCCGTATCTATATGCGCCTAACCCGACTGAGTGGATCGACCCGTTAGGCCTTAACCGATTCAAGAAATCGACTTGGGGGCCGTGCGGTAAGGGAACGGGCCTTTCATATACAGTGTTCCAACAGAATATTGATTGGGATCTGGAATATCGCGGAAAAACGAACTTGCAACGCGCAATGGAAGGCGGCGCCCCCTTCATGATGAAAGATGGTGTTCCACAACAGATTCAATTGCACCATTCACGGCAGCAATCAATTGGTCCTCTATTTGAGGTAACAACGAGCACGCATAGAGCAGCAAACGGTGCTGGCCGAGAAGCATTGCATCCATACGGAAATCAAAAGAACCCGGATTTCCCGGTTGACCGCGGTGC
Source organism: Caballeronia telluris (assembly GCF_001544495.1). GTDB lineage: Bacteria > Pseudomonadota > Gammaproteobacteria > Burkholderiales > Burkholderiaceae > Caballeronia > Caballeronia telluris. The sequence goes on along the minus strand of NZ_FCNZ02000005.1, from coordinate 129,005 downwards.
ATTCGATACCGATCGAGAGCAGTATTGGAAGGATCGAGCAACCAACGCAAATGCGTCAAAAAACGGAGCGTGTAACCGATGATCCCATCAAATGTGAAAATGCATCTGACCAAGGCAAGCGGCGATGTAAACCGTACTGATAGGAGGTCAGCCGAAAAAACCCTTCACGGTTTAGGGATTGCTCTGGACTCTGAATTTGGAAATTTTTATTTAGAATACCAAGGAAGCTTTATAAGTCCTCGCCCTGTCGCAGAACTCTTGGACATAGAGGGGCCCGCTATTCCTGCGATACCCGATCAAACCCAGTATGTTCGTGAGCGATACCAGATTCCAGAGCAGTATCTGGCGCTAACGTCAGACGAAAGTGAAGGCATGTATCTGTACAGCAAGGACGATCAAGCAGTGTATGACTTCGATCTTGCAATGCGGGAACAATTTCTGGAAGGTAAGGTGCCGCCTCGCTGGGCTACTTTTTATCAGTTTTTGACTTGGTATTTTGAAGAGGCGTCGTAAAGATAAAGGGCCGCAAACGCGGCCCTTCGTCTACTCGGCGGTAATGAAGAGCCGCCCCTGTTCAATGGCGACTCTGACCGCTTCTCTGCTTTAAAGATCGGGCGCTACACGTCTAATGACCCGATTGGGGTTAACTGGCAGGCTAAATCAATTCGCTTACGTGAACGGACATCTAACTAACCACGCTGACCCATTGGGCCTTCAGGCAATGGGCCCGCGCTACTCTGGATGGAAAACCTGTTACCCCAAGGGCTACCGGTTCCTCCGTCGGCAATGGCGCAACCCCGCGCGGCTGGAGCCAGGAGAAGTAAGAATTATCTCTGACCGTCTGATTTGCTACCAAGTGGAGTGCTGCAAGCGATGTCGTCGTAATTTATTGATGCGGGTTTAATTTATTAAAACTCGTGATTCAAATAAATATCATCCGACTTCTTATTTAAAAGATAAAATGAAAAAATTTATTGTAAGCAGTGTCATTTTTTCTGCATGTTGCACGGCAACACCGGCTCTTGCAGATCTGAAGGCAGCGATTGCAGCGGGCGAAAACGGGGATTTCAAAGCCGAAGTTCGGGAATTAGTCCCTTTGGCAAAAGATGGAAACGCGGAGGCCCAGGCGCTCTTGGGAGAACTATACCAGTTGGGCCTGGGGTTAAAGCTAGACGTCAAGCAAGCGACCCGGCTTTATCGCTTGTCAGCTGCACAAGGCAATCCAAAAGCGTTGCTTAGTTTGGGTGCATTACATGGATCTGGACTGCTGGAGGGAGATGGAACCGGACCTATCAAAGATTCAAGCAAAATCCTTGGTCCCGCACTGTTTATTCTTTCAGCGGAAGGCGGTAATGAAACGGCTGCCGACGACGTACGCGCGGATAGGAAAAATATGCCCGCTATGCAAATAAGACAAGCCGAAGCGTTGGCAAACGAGATGAGAAAAAATGGAAATTTTTCAAAAGCGATGGATGACTATATTAGTCGAAGTAAATGACGATTTATCAAAAAATCTTGAAAATCCAGAGATTAAAGTTGGCGTTAATGAATAAATATTCAATCTTTAAATTACTTGCAATTTTTCTTTTTTCGACTTGTGTTCAGTCAAAGGAACTGGACTGGCTGGCAGATCAGACGCTTTGCATGGCAAGTGCCCCCGGGAAATTTTTCAGGCCCGATGGACGATCTGATTTGGCGACTTTACGGAGCGCGGGAATCGTTAGTGGACCGGGGAGGCTGACTGATGATAAAGAAGAGTCATTTTATGACCCGAAAATCTCCGTAACTCTGTTTGGCTATCCCATCAAATCGTTTGTGTTATATAACCGTCCCGATGCAAAAGGAATGAGCCTGGTGGTAGATCTAAGGGCCGATATTGATGGTTTAAAAGCAAAGATAGACGATGTGCTCAGGGACTATACGCAAGCCGGCCCGTTTGTGAGTAGATTTCATTCTGTGCCGCAGGACGATATGGTCGCGTATGCGCGTTCAGTCAAATATAACTCGGGGTCACTTGAACAGGAACGGAGCGAAACAATTGGGACTTTTAGAGTGTATTTAACGTCGCCGCGCGCAGGGAAAGATCGGCGAACCTCAATTTATTGTGCGGTTGAGAAAGACTGAACGTCGTGTAAGGTAGGTTTTATATTGCTGAGATTCTGCATGAGACACCCCAGGAAAACGCAAAACGGTTTGCGCTTATATCGGCGGAGGATGCAGCGTGGCTGCCCGCGCATCCTGGGAGACTAGTTTCGTCGGAGTGCGAAGTACGGAACGAATAAAGGGCGCCCTTGCGTGGCCCTTTATTCATCTACTCGGCGGTAATGGTCGGTCTGCTCGACGCCCAACCACGATCAACCGCCGGGCGTTTGCATCAGAACAACAATTCATCAAATCACATCCTAGTCAACAAACAAACTTGCGTACCCAAACGTCAATGCGCATGATCGCGGGTATCCAATCACAAAAGGGATTTTCCAGCATGACATCAATAGCCTGTGTAGGCGACTCCACCACTCACGGCGGATTTGTGATCAGCGGCTCCGACACAATGGACGTATTAGGCCGCAAGGTCGCGCGCCGGGGCGATCTGGTTTCCTGTCCGCTTCCGGGGCACGGTGTCAACCCGATCATCGAAGGTTCTGACATGATTTTCGATAACGGCGTGCCTGTGGCACTACACGGCCATCGGAGTGCATGCGGTTGCACCTTGATCGCGCTATCCACGCACGCCTCGATCACGTAACGTTGGCGACTGAATCAATGACGCGCGGTGAGCGAGAGCACAGCAGTCACCCATTCATGATACTGACGCCGCCATCGACGAAGATCGTATTGCCCGTCATGCGCCGTGCGTACGGCGTCGCGAGAAATGCGCAGGTGTAGCCGACATCCATGATGTCCACCAGTTCGCCGATCGGTGCGCGCGCGGCCGCTTCGTTGAGCAGCAGGTCGAAGTCCTTGAGCCCCGAAGCGGCGCGCGTCTTCAACGGTCCCGGCGAGATCGGATGCACGCGGATGCGCTTCGGTCCCAGTTCGTGCGCGAGATAGCGGCACGACGCTTCGAGCGCCGCCTTCACCGGCCCCATCAGATCGTAGTTGGGCACGACGCGCGACGCGCCCAGATAGCTCATCGCGAACATCGAACCGCCGTCGTCCATCAGCGGAGCGGCGAGCCGCGCCATGCGGATGAACGAATGGCACGAGATGTCCATCGCCTGCGCGAAACCCTCGGCCGAACTGTTGAGAAGGCCGCCTTGCAAGTCGATCTTCGGTGCGAAGGCGATCGAATGCACGGCGACGTCGAGCCTTCCCCAGCGCTCGCGAATGGTGTCGAACACCGCTTCGAGTTCGCCGGGCTGCGAGACGTCGAGCGGCAGCAGCATCGACGCGCCGAGCTCTTCCGCGAGCGGCTCGACAAAGCGCCTCGCCTTGTCGTTGAGATAGGTCACGGCGAGTTCCGCGCCCAGTTCGCGGAATGCGCGCGCGCAGCCGTGGGCGATCGAATGCTCATTGGCGATGCCGACGATCAGCACCTTGCGTTGCGAGAACGGCTGCGCGGAAAGCGGGTCCATGCTCATGCCTCCAGTCGGTCGAGCGTGTGGCGAGCGATCATCAGCTCCTCGTTGGTCGGTATGACCCAGACTTCGACGGCGCTCGCGGCATCGCTGATGAGCGGACCGTGCTTCGCGTTCGCAGCCGCGTCGAGCGACACACCGAGCCACGCCGCCGCGCGGCACACGCGCTCGCGCACGGGCGCCGCATATTCGCCGATGCCCGCCGTGAACACGACTGCATCGAGTCCGCCAAGCGCGGCCGCGAGCGATCCGAGTTCCCGCGAGATCCGGTAGCAAAACAACTCGACGGCTTCGGCCGCGGCGGGTTCGTCGCTCGCGAGCAGCGCGCGCATGTCGCTCGATATCCCGGAGACGCCGAGCAGGCCCGAGCGCTTGTACAGCAGCGTCTCGATCGAGTGCGCGTCCATGTGCGCCTGTTGCATCATCCACAGCACGACGCCCGGATCGAGTGTGCCCGAGCGCGTCCCCATGACGAGCCCTTCGACGGCGGTGAAACCCATCGTGCTCGCGATGCTCTTGCCGCCGTCGAGTGCGGTCATGCTCGCGCCGTTGCCGAGATGCAGCACGACCGTCTTGCCGCGCGCGGCGCGCTCGCCGTATTGCGGCAACGCGCTCGCGATGAATTCGTAGGAGAGTCCATGAAAGCCGTAGCGACGCACGCCCTGGCTCGTGATGTCGGGCGGCAGCGCATAGCGTGTCGCGACGGCCGGTTGCGTGTGATGAAACGCGGTGTCGAAGCAGGCGATCTGCGGCACGTCCGGATTGCGCGCCTCGATCGAACGGATTGCCGCGAGGTTATGCGGCTGATGCAGCGGCGCGAGCGGAACGAGTGCTTCGAGTTCGTCCATCACCTTGGCGTCGATGCGAACCGGCACGGAATAACGGTTGCCGCCATGCACGACGCGATGTCCGACGGCGAGCAGCGTCGCGTCGCCCGCATGCGCGCGCAGCCAGTCAAGCAGAAACGCGATCGCGTTGTCGTGGCCGAGGCTTTCGCCTTCCGGCCAGCCACGGTCTTCGATGACTTCGCCGCTCTGCCGCTTCGCCTGGAAGCGCGGCTTCGTGTATAGCTCTTCGAGCTTGCCGCCCGCGATCGGATCGAGCGTGCCGCCGCTCACCGAGAACCCATGAAACTTGATGCTGGACGAGCCGGAGTTGATGACCAGAATGACGTCCATGCGATGCCCCTACACGATGCCGGCAGACGCTTTCTCGCGCCGCGCGAGCGCAACGAGCGAAGCGACCGCGCACGACGCGAGCCTTGTTATCACCGAATCGGCGCGGCTCGTCAGGACGATCGGCACCTTCGCGCCGAGCACGATGCCCGCGGCGTCCGCGTGGGCGAGAAACGAGAGGCTCTTCGCGAGCAGATTGCCGGCTTCGAGGTCCGGCACCACGAGCACGTTCGCGTGTCCCGCGACCGGCGACACAATGCCCTTGATCCGGGCGGCTTCCTCGCTGATCGCGTTGTCGAGGGCGAGCGGGCCGTCCAGAATGCCGTCCGTGATCTGCCGGCGGTCGGCCATCTTGCAGAGCGCGGCGGCGTCGAGCGTCGAAGGCACTTTCGAATTGACCGTCTCCATCGCGGAGAGGATCGCGACCCGCGCTGCGGGAAAGCGCAGTGCGTGCGCGAGGTCGATGGCGTTCTGCACGATGTCGCGCTTTTCGTCGAGCGTCGGCGAGATGTTGACGGCCGCGTCGGTGATGATGAGCGCGTCCTCGCGGCCGGGCACGTCCATGATGAAGCAGTGGCTCACGCGGCGCTCGGTGCGCAGGCCGGTGGCGCGCGAAACGACGGCGGCCATCAGTTCGTCGGTGTGCAGCGAGCCTTTCATCAGCGCCTCGGCACGCCCTTCGTGCACGAGTTGCACGGCGGCGGCTGCGGCCGCGTGACTGTGCGGCGCGTCGACGATGGGCAGATCGCCGAGATCGAGATTGCCTTCCCTCGCCGCCGCTTCGATCTTCTCGCGCGGCCCGACCAGGATCGGCGCGATCAGCCCGAGGCGCGCCGCCTCGATCACGGCCGACAGCGAATCGTGATCGCATGGATGCGCGACGGCGGTCGGTGTCGGCGGCAGCGTCGCGGCAAACGCGACGAGGCGCTCGTACTTCTCACGCTTGTGTTCCATGGCATGTGCCCTCGGTTTTCAGTGTGGCCTGCGCGCGGCGAAGCCCGTCATTCGACTTGCTGACGCGTCTCGGCCCGCCGCGTCGATTTGGTCTTCGTCTTCGATGCCGATTCGAAAATCGACAGCACGCGCGCGAGGTCGGCGCGTTCGACGTCGTCGAGCGGAAGCGTCGTGGTAAGCGTGTCGATGTGGCGCGCGGCGTTGCGGATGTCGGCCGGCGCGGCGTTCGCCAGCATGCCGGGCAGGGCGTCGATGGCGGCGTCGACGTCGAGCCGCAGCAGCGCCGCCTGTTCGCGCACGACTTCCTTGAACGCGAGGATGCCGCGATCGGACAACGTGCTCAGCATTTCACGCGCGAGATTGAAACGGCGCTCGTCGGCCTCGCCATGCGTGCGGCGCACGAACAGCAGCGCGCGCACGCTCGCTTCGATAAGGCCGCCTTTCGTCATGTCGTCGCGCAGATGTTTGTGCGCGGCGGCGATCGACGCGCTGCGTGCTTCCGAATCGCCCGGCTCGGTCAGCGGGGCGGCGCTTTCGTCGGCCCTTTCGTCGGCGCTTCGCGGAGGAAGACCCGCCATCGCCTGCAGCCACGGCATGCCGTAGACCGCTTCGAAGAGCTGTTCGACGGCTGTATCCCGCGTATCGCGGTAGAAGTCGAGCGACGCGCCGATCGCATCCGACATCGCGTTCTGCATCTGCCAGAACGGATTGTCCGCGGCGACGCTCGTGCGCGCCTCTTTCACGTCCTCGGCGAGACGCGCGACGCTCGATGCGAGCGGATTGCGGTCCGACCACGATGCATAGGGCACGCGCAGCGGATGAACGCGGCTTGCCACGTCGGCGGCCCACGGCGTCACGCACGCATGCACCCACGGCTGCATGAAATTGCGGTACAGCCCGAGATTGACGCTGGACACATACGCGGCCGTCGCGAAGCGCCGGTCGCTTTCCGGGTCGGGCTGCACGATCGCGCGAACGTCGTCGATGCCGCGCCGCGAAATCGACAGCACGTGTTCGCCTTCGACCAATTCGGCGTGCGGCGTGGCATCAGTCCGCTTTCCCATATGTGCTTCGTACAGGCCCGAGGGCAGCAGGTCGATGAGATCGACGTTGCTCACGAACTCGCGATGCTCCTTCTTGCCCGTGCTGCTCGACACGAAGATGCCGAGGTGCCCGATGCTGTCGTGCGTCGCATAGACGATGGTCTGGTCGTGACCGAAGAGATCGGCGTCGTCGCGATACAGGTCGGTGATCCAGCCGAGTGCCTGCGGCGGCGGCGTGATGTTGTCGCCATAGGAACAGAACACGACGATCGGCGAGCGGATATTGCGCAGATCGAGGCGGATACCGTCCGACGTGACGATCTCGCCTCTGACGAGCCGGTTGCCGACGAACAGGTTGTCGACGATGTACTGCATCTCGCCCGCGTTGAGGAACACGTGGCCGCCCCAGTACTTCTCGAAGCCGAGATAGCGCGACGCCTCGCTGTCGATGTTCGTGTACAGGTTGTATTGCTTCTGCCAGAGCGTGTTGGCCGGGTTCAGGGTCTCGAAGTTCTGCACGAGCCAGGCGCCGTCGAAGCGGCCGTCGCCGAGATCGCCCGTGAGGGCCGTGAGCCACGAGCCGCCGAGCGTCCCGCCCGAATAACGCATCGGATTCTTGCCGCGCCAGCCCGCCCAGTACGACACCGGCGCGCCCGCGACGATGATCGGCCCGAATAGCTCGGGGCGCATCGCGGCCGTCATCAGCACTTGCCAGCCGGCCTGGCAATTGCCGATCACGGCGGGTTTGCCCGGGCTGTCCGGATGCAGTTCGATCACTTTTTCGAGGAAGGTCGCTTCGGCGCGCATGACGTCTTCGACGGTCTGGCCCGGCACCGGATCGGGCAGGAAGCCGACGAAGTAACACGGATGGCCCGCGCGCAAGGCGGCGCCGATTTCGCTGTCGCGCTTGAAGCCGCCGATGCCCGGGCCGTGCCCGGCGCGCGGGTCGAAGACGATGAACGGACGCAGGCGGCCCGGATCGTGCGCGCCGGTGGCGTCGCGGTCGGGCTTGAGATCGTCGGGAGCGGTGATGCGCACGAGGCCGTAGTTGACGGGGCGCGGCAGCGTGCGCCCGTCGACGACCAGCTCCGTGCCGAAATCGAGCACGTTCGGCGCGCGTTCCAGCAAGTGGGCCTGATACTGGTTGCCGCGCTCGCGCATCACGTCGGCGAACAGGATGCCTCGCTGCCAGGCGTCGACGATGTAATCGATGGCGGCCTTCGCCGGGACGAATCCGCTAGGCACGGACGTCGCGGGAGGAAGGGGAGCGGATGCCGGACTGGGCTGAATCATGGTCGCTTCGAACTCCATCGGAGAGTCGGCGCCGCCGTCGGTATCGCACGGTTGCGTGCGGGAGGACAGGCGGCGTGAAACCAGGCGAGGCGCGTTGCCCCTTGCGATCGGCGCGGTATCGTCAAGATCGGCGATGAACGTGGCAGCAGCGTGACGCGGCGCGGTTCGTGTTGCATTGCGTCAGCCGATCCAGTGTAGACGGTGCCGATCGCCGGGGCAAATCGAAAAGGCACACTTCCGTGTTGCGAAGCGCGACCCGCTCGCGTTCACGTTGTCGACTCAAAACGCTTGACACGCGTCAACATCGCACGGAACATTGTCCATAATACGGTTCGTTATCCACAATATGGACAAGGAGACGCGATGACCGCGCCAAATCCCACGGCAGAAGCACTCATGCCTTATCAACTTCCATTCCCCGCCGAGGCGGCGAAGGAAATCGTCGTCGAATCGGCGATACCGAAGGACGAGCGGCTTTGGGTCCCTCAAGCGGAGAATGTCTGGTTCCGGCCGCTGTGCCTGAATGCATCGACAGGTTACTGGATGAACCTGCTGCGCGTGCGCAAGTCGGGCGTGCTGTCGCGTCATCGGCATCCGCAAGCCGTGCACGGCATGGTGCTCAAGGGCCGGTGGCGCTACCTGGAGCACGACTGGGTCGCAACCGAAGGCAGCTATGTCTTCGAGCCGCCCGGCGAGACGCACACGCTCTACGTGCCGGAGGACGTCGAGGAAATGATCACGTACTTCCAGGTGAACGGCGTGATGTTCTACTGCGATCCGTACGGCAATCACACCGGTTACGAAGACGTCTTCACGAAGATCGACATGTGCCGTAAGCACTTCACCGAGGTCGGCCTCGGCGCCGATTACGTCGATCAGTTCATCCGCTGAACTGTCCGCACACAACACAACACAACACAACACAACTCGAAACCGAATGAGCGCCGAACAGAGCGCCAAAGGAGACATCATGCAGGCCAAGTCACCGCGCTTGAAGCGCATCCAGTGGGTCGCACTCACGTTTCTCACGCTGGCGGGCATCGTCAATTACCTCGACCGCAGTACGCTGTCGATCGCCAATCACTCGGTCAGCCAGGAACTCGGGCTGTCGGCTTCGCAGATGGGCTTGCTGCTGTCGGCGTTCTCATTTGCGTACGCGTTCTCGCAACTGCCGATCGGCGTGATGCTCGACCGCTTCGGCGCGCGCATCATGCTCGGCCTCGGCATGTTCGTGTGGTCGGTCGCGCAGTTGTTCGGCGGCCTCGTCACGAGCCTGCAGCAGTTCCTGTTCGCGCGCATCGCGCTCGGCATCGGCGAGGCGCCGCAGTTTCCGGCGGGCGCGAAGGTCGTGAGCGAATGGTTCGCGCTGCGTGAACGCGGCAAGCCAACCGGCATCTTCGTGACCTCGTCGACGATCGGCCCCGCGCTCGCGCCGCCGATTCTGACCGCGCTGCTGCTCGTCTTCGGCTGGCGCTACATGTTCGTCATCATGGGCGTGCTGGGGATCGCGGTGGCGATCGGCTGGTACATCGTCTACCGCAACCGCCGCGACATCGCGCTGGACCCGCAGGAGATCGCGCATCTGACCGAAGGCGAGGAACAGCAGCGCGCGGAACGCCGCATGAGCTTCGCGGAATGGCGCGGCCTGTTCGGCAAGGCGACGACCTGGGGCATGATCTTCGGCTTCATGGGCGTGATCTATATGGTGTGGCTCTATCTGACGTGGCTGCCCGCGTATCTCGAACACGAGCGCCATCTGACCATCGCGAAGACCGGCTGGATCGTGTCGATTCCCTATCTCTTCGGCACGCTCGGCATGCTGTCGAGCGGCTTTGTCGCCGATGGTCTGATGGCACGCGGCGTCGCGCCCATCCGCAGCCGCAAGTGGCCGATCTGCACGGGCCTCATCGGCGCGGCGCTCTTCACGGTGCCGGCCGCGTTCACGCCGAACCTCACGCTCGCGATCGTGTATCTCTCGGCGGCGATGTTCTTCGTCAACATGGCGAGCGGCGCGGCCTGGGCGCTCGTGAGCGTGGCGGCGCCGCGTCACATGGTGGCATCGCTCGGTAGCATCCAGAACTTCGGCGGCTATTTCGGCGGATCGTTCGCGCCGTTCATCACCGGGCTCGTCGTCGACAAGACACATTCGTTCGTGAACGCGTTTCTCATCAGCGCGGGCGTGGCGTTCGCGGCGGCGCTCGTCTACATGTTCGTCGTGCGCGTGCCGATTCAGGATTCGGAACAGAACGCATCCGCCGTGGCCGCGGTTTAAACCTTCACTTTCGATATGACTTTCCAAAGAGATCTGTTCAAGGGCAAGACCGTCGTCGTGAGCGGCGGCACGCAAGGCATCGGCGCGGGCATCGCAGAAGAGTTCGCGACGCTCGGCGCGCGCGTGATCGCCGCGGGCATCGCGCCGACCGCCGAGCAACGCGAAGCGCTGGAGCCGCGCATCGAGGTCGCGCCGCTCGATGTCGCCGATGACGCGAGCGTCGCGGCGCTCTTCGAACGCATCGACGCGCTCGACGTGCTCGTGAATTGTGCGGGCATGATCCGGCGCGGCGACGAGCACGACATCGGCGTGTTCGAGCGCGTGATCGCGGTGAACCTGAGCGGCACGATGCGCATGTGCGCCGCCGCGCGCGAGCGTCTGAAGGCGAGCGGCGGATCGATCGTGAACACGGCGTCGATGCTGAGCTTCTTCGGCGGCGGCCTCGTGCCCGCCTACAGCGCGAGCAAGGGCGGCGTCGCGCAACTGACGAAGTCGCTCGCGATCGCCTACGCCGCCGACGGCATTCGCGTGAATGCGGTCGCGCCGGGTTGGATCGCGACGCCGCTCACGCAGGCCTTGCAGGACGACGACGGCCGCTCGCAGGGCATCCTCGACCGCACGCCGATGAAGCGCTGGGGACAGCCCGAGGATGTGGCGCGCGTGGTCGCATTTCTGTGTTCGCCGGCGGCGTCTTTCATGACCGGCACGATCGTGCCCGTCGATGGCGGCTACATGGTGGCTTAGCGAGCAGGCGGCGCCGGATCGCTCGCTATAATCGGGCATCCTCCGCGCCGTTCTCTCCGACGTTCATGCCAGCACCTTCCGAATCCGCTTCGCTCGACGCGGCAAAAGCCACCGGCACCGCCGCCTTCTCGAAGTTCATGGCGGTCCTGCAACTGATCGCCGACGCGAGCGAGGCGCCGGGCGTCGCCGAACTCGCCGCGCTGACAGGCTATCCGCGGCCGACAGTGTATCGGATCGTCGGTGCGCTTCTGGCCGAAGGGCTCGTGGTCGAAGCGCGGCGGGGCGCGTGCTTCGAACTCGGTCCGCGGCTGATTTCGCTGGCGAGCCGCAGCTGGGACCGTTCCGATCTTCGCATCGCGGCCGCCGAGGCTCTGCAAACGCTGCGCGACGTCACGCACGAGACGGTGCATCTCGCCGTGCGCAGCGGCTCGGAAATGGTCTACATCGAAAAGCTCGAAAGCCCGCATGCCGTGCGCATGGCGTCGCGCATCGGCACGCGGGTCACGCTGTATTCGAGTTCGGTCGGCAAGGCTTATCTCGCGGCGCTCGCGCCAGCGGAACGCGATACGCTGTTGCACGGCCTCTCGTTCGAACGCTTCACGCCCAATACGATCGTCGAACGTGCGGCGCTCGATGCCGAACTCGACGCGACGCGCGCGCGCGGCTATGCGGAAGACCGCGAGGAAAACGAAGCGCAGATCTTCTGCTATGGCTGCGCGATCCTCGATTCGAACGGACGGCCGATGGCCTGCGTCAGCATCAGCATTCCGCTGTTCAGGAAGTGCACGACGCCGCTCGACACCTATGTCGCGCCGCTACGGGAAGCCTGCCGCGCGATTGCGCAGCAGGCGGGGCCGGGCGCGCGGTAGTCGGTAGAGGCGTCACTCGCGCGCTTTCGCCGATGTGGTGATAATGGACCCATAGGCGCCGCCTCGCGCGCTCCGACCATCCCACCGCCTTCGCCAATCGCCATGACCGACACTCCCGACCAACCGTCCCCGTCCGACGACGCTCCCACGGGCCTGCGCAAATCGCTCACGAGCTACGGCGATAACGGCTTTTCGCTCTTCCTGCGCAAAGCGTTCATCAAGGGCGCCGGCTACACCGACAGCGCGCTCGACCGGCCGGTGATCGGCATCGTCGATACGGGCAGCGCGTACAACCCGTGCCACGGCAACGCGCCACAACTGATCGAGGCCGTGAAGCGCGGCGTGATGCTCGCGGGCGGCCTGCCGATGGCATTCCCGACCATCTCCATCGCCGAGTCGTTCTCGCAGCCGACGAGCATGTACCTGCGCAACCTCATGTCGATGGACACCGAGGAAATGCTGCGCGCCCAGCCGATGGACGCCGTTGTGCTGATCGGCGGCTGCGACAAGACCGTGCCCGCTCAACTGATGGGCGCGGCGTCGGCGGGCATTCCCGCAATCCAGCTCATCACCGGTTCGATGCTGACGGGTTCGCACCGCTCGGAGCGTGTCGGCGCGTGCACGGACTGCCGGCGCTATTGGGCGCGCTTTCGCGCGGAAGAGATCGACGAGGCGGAGATCGCGGCGGTCAACGATCAGCTCGTCGCGAGCGTGGGCACCTGCTCCGTGATGGGGACGGCGAGCACGATGGCGTGCATCGCGGAGGCGCTCGGCATGACGGTGCCGGGCGGCGCGTCGCCGCCCGCCGTCACGGCGCAACGCATGCGCATCGCGGAGCTGACCGGCAAAGAAGCCGTGCAGATGGCCCGCGACGGCCTCACGATCGACAAGATCCTCACTGCCGAGGCCTTCGAGAACGCGATGCGCGTGCTGCTCGCGATCGGCGGCTCGACCAACGGCATCGTGCACCTGACGGCGATCGCGGGGCGCATGGGTTTCGACGTCGACCTCAAGGCGCTCGACCGCATGGGCCGCGAGACGCCGGTGCTGCTCGACCTGAAGCCGTCGGGGCAGCACTACATGGAAGACTTCGACAAGGCCGGCGGCATGGCGACGCTCCTGCGCGAACTCAGGCCGCTGCTGCATCTGGACGCGCTGACGGTGACTGGCCGCACGCTCGGCGAAGAGATCGACGCAGCGGGGCCCGCGTTCGCGCAAAGCGTCGTGCGTCCGTTCGACGATCCGATTTATCCGCAGGGCGGCATTGCAGTGCTGCAGGGCAATCTCGCGCCGGGCGGGGCGATCATCAAGCAGTCGGCCGCCGACGCCCGCCTGATGGAGCACGAAGGACGCGCAGTCGTGTTCGAAAACGCAGCGGACCTCGCTGCGCGCATCGACTCGGACGATCTCGACGTGAACGCCGACGACATCCTCGTGCTGAGGAACATCGGTCCGAAAGGCGCGCCCGGCATGCCCGAAGCGGGCTATATCCCGATTCCGAAGAAGCTCGCGATGGCGGGCGTCAAGGATATGGTGCGCATCTCCGATGGCCGCATGAGCGGGACGGCGTTCGGGACCATCGTGCTGCACGTGACGCCCGAGTCCGCGATTGGCGGGCCGCTCGCGCATGTGCGAAGCGGCGACCGCATCCGGCTTTCGGTATCGCGCCGGGAGATCGATCTGCTCGTGTCGGAGGAAGAACTGGCGCAGCGCGCGAAGGAGAAGCCGGTGGTCGAGCCGAGCGCCGAGCGCGGCTACCTGAAGCTCTTTTTGCAGAGCGTGACGCAAGCCGATAAGGGCGTCGATTTCGACTTCCTGCGTGCCGTCGAGACGCGGGGCACGACGCCGCGAGCATGAACGAATCGAGGGCGTGGCTCGCGCCACGCCCGATGCAACTTACTGCGGCTGGATGTTCGCTGCCTGCAGGCCCTTCGGTCCTGTCCGCACTTCGAACAGCACCTTCTGGTTCTCCTGGAGGCTCTTGAAGCCGTTAGCCTGGATTTCCGAGAAGTGCGCAAAAACGTCAGGGCTGCCGTCGTCCGGCGTGATGAAGCCAAAGCCCTTTGCATCGTTGAACCACTTTACTGTTCCTGTTGCCATCGTTTCCTCGTTGCAGCATTGAGCGAGCCCTTGCTCGCGGATAAAAAAACCGTGTGACGTTCAGGCCATCGCGGGTGCCGGCTGGTTGTCCAGCATTTCGTCGAGGCGAGATTCGACGCCGCTACCGTCGTCGTCGCGCTGACTGAACTCACGCAGCGTCGCCAGCAGGATTCGCCATGAGGCGGGCCAGCGGACCTCGCGCAGACACACGCCAGCCGCGCTGCAGATGCGCAGCAGATGCGTGTCGGGGAAGAAGGTCAGGGTGACGGCTGCGCCATCGAGGACGCAGGTGGCGGTGCAAGGTTTGGTCGTGAACATGATTGGATGTTGTCGTGTTGGGCGGCCTGGGTCTGTGGGTTACCGAACAGTTCCACCCAGGCGGGCGAAGGCGTAGAGCAAGGGCCGTGCCCGCGTCCGCGCAACGGTGACACTCATTGCACGCGCGGCATGTGGCAATTCCGTGAAACGCGGTTCATTGCTTCCGTCCGACGATTTCAGGAACTTCGACCGATCGCGTGCTGCTCACCGATGAGCGCGATGTTCGTCACTGCGCGCCGAGCTGCCAGCGCAAAACCGGATGCTGCGCGCCCGCGGGAAGCGCCCACGTGCCGGCCGGGCTGAAGTCCCAGCTGGAGTCGAAGCTCGATGCCGTGCGCATCTGCACGGTGCTCAGCCCGTTCGCGGCCGGCACGGGCGTGCCGCCGTAGACCGAGTTGGACGCCGTGGTCATGCCCACGTCCCAGTAGACGTTGTTCGCGATGGCCCCGGCGTTGGAGAACGCCACGCCGCCCTTCAGTGCGGGATCGAATTGCGGAACGATGTGGGTCGTCGCGAACGATTCGCTGATCGTGCCGATGCTCGTGTTGTCGAGGACCAGGCCGCCGTTGTAGTACATCTGCGCGGAGCCCGATGCATACGATTGCGTGATCGATCCGCTGTTCTGCGAGACGAGCCCACCGCCTTCCGCATGCGATCCGCCAGAGACCGTTCCGGTTGCGAAAGACTGGACGATCTTGCCGTTGTTCACGCCGACGAGGCCGCCGTAGTCTCCCTGACCGCCGACGCTCGCGCTGCTCCACGAGCGCTCGATCGTGCCTTCGTTGCGTGCGACGAGGCCGCCGCCACCGGGGCCGGTCTCTTCGGGCGAGCCGGTCGACCCGGTCGTATATACGTTCGAGACGAGCCCGCTGTTGAGCCCGGCGAGGATGCCGGCCGGCGTATTGTAGGAACCCGAAGCGCTCGAATCGATCACGCCCAGATTGCGCACGACACCGCCCGCGTAGATCGCGCCGAACAGGCCGACCAGTGTCGGCTCGGTCCCGACCTGATAGCCGTTGAAATGGCTGATGGTGTGGCCCATGCCGTCGAACTGGCCGGAGAGCGCGATGCCTCCGCCGATCACGTTGATCTTGCCTACGTCCGGCGCGAGATCGAGATTGCGGCCGAGCGCGTAGTTGGCGGCGAGGTTGTCCCCCATCTTCACCAGATCTGCGTTCGAGTTGACGAGTTGATACACGGTGTATTGCGTCTTGAGTCCGCTATACGGCGCCGGTTTCCACGACTCGTTCTGCCGCACCGTGGCGCGCGTGTAGGTGCCGTTCATGTCGTAGAACGCGGAGATGATGCCGAGTCCTTGCGACCAGTCGAGCGTGCCGCTGCTCAGGATGCTGCCGCCGTTGTCGCTGGCGTGCGAATCGGCGCGCAGCGTCAGGTTGCCCGCGCCGGTGTTCGCGAGCGTCACGAGCGGGCCGAGCGTCACGTCGTGCACCGCGCTCAACGTGAGCGATGCATCGCCCGTCCATCGCACGGCCGCGCCGAGGTTGATGTTGCCGCTGCCGCCCGTGCCGCCCGTCGCGTTCACCGTGATCGACGTGCCGCCCGACAGATTGCGCGCGAGCGTCGCCGAGTTCAGCGGCCCGGCATTGAACTCGGGCGCGCTGATGTTCCATGACGCCGCGTCGATTGCGGCGTCGTCGAGATGCAGCGTGTTACCGGTCGTGATCACCGTGCCGCCGGTGCCGTCCGCGTTCGAAGCCTCGACCTTCGAATGCACGTGTGCCGTGCCGCGGTCGGCGACGAGCCACACTTTGCCCTCGCGCGTTGCCGTGCCCGTCGCCCGCAGATCGTCGTGTTGACCGGCGAGCGCGAATACGTTGCCGTCCGCCGCGCGCAGGTCGATCTGCGCGGCCTCGATCGTGCCTTTGTTCACGACGTCGCCGTTCGTGCCTGCCTGAACGAAGACCTGCGGGCCGGTTGCCGAGTCCTTCAGCAACACCTGGCTGCCGGTGGCGAGTTCCGCCGATCCCTTCGGCGCGCTGATGCTGCCATCGTTCTCGACGAGCTTGCGGGCGATGAGAAAGACATCGCCGCCCGTCGAACTGATCTTCCCGAGATTGACGATGACGCCATCGGCCGAACCGGTAAGGTTGAGCGGGCCGCCGTTCATGAAGTTGTTATTGGCGATGTCGAGCGTCGATGCGACGAAGCGCCCGCCCGTGGTCACGACACCGCTCGGGCCTACGACGACGCCTTGCGGATTGATGAGGTAAAAGCTACCCGAGGCGGCGAGCTTGCCGTCGATCGACGAGCGATCGCTGCCGGTCACGCGGCTTAGCGTCGCGCCCGTCCCGTTGTTCACGTTGACGGTATTGCCGTTGCCGATGGAGAAGCTGCGCCAGTCGATCACGGCGCGCGGCGTGTTCTGCGTGATGTTCACGGCGGTCGCGTTGGTCGCGATCGATCCGGTGCCGGCGACGATCTGTCCGCCTTGCGGAAGCGGTCCGGCAGCGAGCGCACTGGCGCTCATCGCGCAGAGGATGAAGGCCAGCACGGCGTCGCCCTGTATCTGCGATACGGAGACGCGGCGTTGCGAGTGACCGATGTCCGCAAGATGAACAGAGCGCTGCATGACGTGCCCCTCCGGATTGCTTATGGCGTGTGCTTTAGTGTTGTCTTTAGCCTCTTAGTTGTAGAACAAACTTGACCGCATGCTAAGGAAATCTATGCTGCATCTGCGTTGAGCGAATGACATGCCGTCCTGACACACGCGTGTCACTTCACGCGGCGCGCTATCAGGAGCCGATCAACACATAAAGCATCCCTAAAGGCGACTTGGACCCGTTCGGCACGGCCGCGCGCAGCGGAAACCCATAGGTCCCGCGCACGTTGATATAGCGTCGAAGCTGAAAGCGGAATCCCGCGCCCACGCTCACGAGCGATCCGTTGTTCGGCTCGGTCGGCTGGTCGATGCGATTCCAGACGCGGCCTGCATCGAGGAAGACGAACGGTTGCAACGCGACGCCGCTCGAACCCATGACCCACGCGGGCGTGCGCACTTCGGTCTGGACGTTCCAGCCGCGATCGCCCTGCACGACGTAGGGGTCATAGCCGCGCACGCTGCTCTCGCCGCCAAGGCCCATCTCCTCGCTCGGCAACAGCGTATCGGGCGTCCACTGGAACATGCCGCGTCCCCATAGCGCGAAGCCGGGGCCGATCGTCACATCGCGCTGGGCCGAAAGCTGCAGATACGCATAGCGCGGCGTCGCACCGTGGCGTGCGGTGTCGAAGGCTTCATCCTGGTTGTCGCCATCGAGACGGCCGGGGCTCAGCACGAGCGTCGCGTTGGCGCGCGCCTGACCGAGTGCATCGAGCCGGTTCACGTCATAGGCCAACATGAACTGATGAATGTGCGTGTTCGAATTGAAGACCTGAAAGCCGCCGAACTCCAGGTCGTTGTTCGAACGCTTGAAGTCGTAGCCGAACTGGATTTGCTGCTGCCATCCGTCGAGCGGTGCAAGCCGCCAGTCATAGCGAAAACTCATCTGCGCGGAGATGCCGGTCTGGCCGTAGCTGTCCGGAAGCCGCGGCGTGCTTTGCGCATAGACGCCGAACAATTCGATGCGGTCCTGCCACGGCAACGGCGCCGAATAGTTCAGCGCGTGCGCGACGAAACGCGGGCGGTTCGTGCGCCCCTCGATGTACGGATTGCCGCCGAAGAGGTCGTTGCTCGCGGTCGCCTGATAGGCGATCTGCTGATCCAGCCCGAACAGGTTGCCGTAGTCGAAACCCGCAAAGAAGCGGTCGCGGCCCAGTTGCGGAACGCCCGCATTGTCATACCCGGCCGAGACCCGCAGCGGAAAGCGGTCTTCGGTTTGCAGCACGACGTTGGTGGTGTTCTCGGCCTCGCCGGGCGCATACACCACGTCGACGGTGCGATATGGATTGGCGTTGAGCATCGACAGGCCCGAAGCGACATCGGATTCGCGAATCGTGGCGCCGCTTTCGAGCGGCATTTCACCTCCGAGCAGCGCGCTCGAAAAGTGACGGTTGCCGCGCACGACCACTTGTCCGAGCCGGTAGCTCGCCACCGTGATGTGCACGACGCCGCTCGATACGTCCTGCTCGGGCGCATAGACATCGACGAGCGGCAGGCCCGCGTCGCGGTAACGCTGAACGACGGCCCGGCGAATCTCCGCAAGCCGTCCGAAGCTCAGCGGCCGTCCGAGGTCCGGCGCGAATCCGGCAAGGAATGCTTCGTCGAGCAGCGGGAGGCCGGACGCCGTGATGCGCCCGTTCGATGCGCTCGATCCGGCAATCGGGGCGACGGGCGCCGCGCTGGCCGCCGGATCGAAGACGAGCCCGTTCAGGGTCTGCACGGCGATCTGCGGCGAATCGGTCGTGGGCTGCGGCGGCACGGGCGGCGCGACGGGGCGTGGAGGCGTGGGCGGTGCGGCGGGCGTGACGTCGCGATAAGACTGCGCGAGCGCCGAGGACGTCAGCAGCATGAGTGCGACCGTGCAAGGCAAGCTCAGGCGGGCCGGCTTCGCGAGGCGGCGTTTCTTGGTAGGGGGGCGAGTCAATGGGCAGGCTGCCGTCGGAGGATCGCGCTGGCGAGCGTGTCGGCAAGGCATCTGTCGTGAGGCATGCGTTTCTCCGACGGAGGCAGGCAGCGCGTCCTGCAACGGGTTTGGATGCTGTCGTTGGAATCCCGTTAAGTTATAGCAGACCGCCCTCTACGGCTACCCATGGGTAGCCCGCCAAATCGGACAATATGAACGGCAGTTATAGCCGGCACTTTCGGCCGGCACGTCGTCGATGCGGGTTGGCCGTCGCGCTAGCGGTCGAGCGCCGTCACCGAAATCTCGACCAGCAGATCCGGCGCCGCAAGCTGCGATTGAACCGTCGCGCGCGTCGGCGCGCAACCGGACGGCACCCAGGCGTCCCACACTTCGTTCATGCCCGCGAAGTCGCGCGCGATGTCCGCGAGCCAGACCTGCGCCGAGACGAGCCGCGTCTTGTCGATGCCGGCCTTTTCCAGAAATCCGTCGATCTTGTCGAGCACCTGCGCGGTCTGTGCCTTGACATCCGGCGTGCGCTCGTTCGCCGTCTGCCCGCCGATGAACACGAGTCCCGCCGCCTTGACGACGCGGCTCATGCGCTGATTGGTTTCGATTCTGACGATATCGGTCATGCGTGAAAGCACTCCTTGGTTAACGATGCCGCGCACCGGACGATGCGCGGAAAAATCAATGCGCCGTCGCGCCGAAGCGGTCGATCGAGAAGGCATCGAGCGGCAGGGAAGCGCGCCCGTCGAGCACCAGTTCCGAGACGAGCTTGCCGCAGCCCGGTCCGAGCTGAAAGCCGCTGCCGCAATAGCCGAACGAGTAAGTGAGGTTCGACGCGCGACGGCTCGTCGAGATGACGGGCAGCGAATCCTCGGTGAACGCTTCCACGCCCGCCCACGCGCGATTGATGCCGAGATGCCGCAGATGCGGGAAGAGATCGACGACCGTGTTGGCGCTGCGAACGAGCCGCGCAAAATCCACTTCTCCGTGACGCGCGGGCAGGTCCGCGATGCCGATCAACTTGCCGCCGATCACGACCGTGCCGTTGTCGAACTGCTTGAACGACAGCGGCCGGCCGGTCGCGCCGAGCGTCGAGCGGCAAAACGGCGCGACGCGATGCGTGACCATCAGCATCAGTCCTTCCGGATGCACGGGCACCGGCTCGCCCACTTGCCGCGCGAGTTCGCCCGCCCACGCGCCCGCCGTCACAACGAGCTGTTGCGCCGCATGCGTGCCCGACGCCGTATGCGCGAGCCAGCGCTCGCCGCGTTGTTCGATGCGCGTGACGGCCGTGCCTTCATGGAACGCCGCGCCGTGCTTCTGCGCGGCGAGCCGGAACGATGCCGTGGTCCGGAAGGGCAGCGCGTAGCCGTCGCGCTCGACCCAGATTCCGCCCGTCACGTGCGGCGCGATGTTCGGCTCCAGTTCGAGCAGCGTGTCGCGGTCGATGATCTTCTCGTGCGTGAAGCCATGCGATTCGAGCAGCGCGACGCGCTCACGGCATTCGTCGAGTTCGGCTTCGGTCTCGGCGATCTTCATCTGGCCGGACGGCACGAAGCCGCCATCGTCGCCGATCGTGTCGGCAAGCGTGTGCCAGATTTCGCGCGACATCAGCGAGAGCGGGATTTCGGGCAGCGGCCGTCCGAGCGTACGCACGCCGCCCGCGTTCACGCCCGACGCATGCCGCCCGACGTAATCGGCTTCGAGCACGGTGACGCGCGCGCCGCGACGCGCCATGTGGAACGCGCTGCTCGAGCCGTGCAGGCCGCCGCCGACGACGAGCACGTCGGATTCGGAGACGGGCTTATTCACCGGCGAGTTCTCCGAGCGTGAGCGGCTTGATCGGCGGACGGATGCGGTAATAGCCGACCGCTTCGGGTTCAACGTTCCGTGCGCTCGCGATCACTTCCGTGACCGTGAGTCCGCACATGCGTCCCTGGCACGGACCCATGCCGCAGCGCCCGAACGACTTCGCCTGATTCGGTCCGAGGCAGCCGAGTTCGACGAAACCGCGCACGTCGCCCGCGGTGACTTCCTCGCAGCGGCAGACGATGACGTCGTCGGCGGGAATGCGGTTCGCGTCGCGCGGACGATAGAGGCTGTCGAGGAACGGGCGGATGCGCATGACATCGGCGAGCTTGCGGCGATGCGGCGCGGCCAGCCGGTCGCGCGCAACGTTGTCGATCGCGCCGAGTTGCGCCGCGACCGCGAGCGCGCTTAGTTCGCCTTCTTCGGCCGCCGCCTGTGCGCCGCCGATGCCCGAGCCGTCGCCGGCCACGAAGACGCCGGGCACGTCGAGTTCGCCCCAGGCGTCCGTCACCGGCGCGAAGCAAAGCTGCGCGGCATCCCAGCGATGCTTCGCGCGCAGCGCGAGCGTGAACTGCGTATTCGGCACGACGCCCTGATGCAGCAGGATCACGTTCGCTTCGATGCGATGCGCCTGACCTTGCGTCGTGAAGTGCAGCGCGCCTGCACGCTCGACGCCGTCCTCGCCGCGCTTCGCTTCGACGCGCAGATCGTCAGCGGCTTCGTGCATCGGCACGTTAGCTTCGCGCAGCGTGCGCATCAGTTGCAGGCCCTTGCTCAGGAACGGCCACGCACGCAGCGCCGAGAGCAGATGACGCTTCGCGCGCCAGCGGTCTTCGTGGCGCGTGGTATCGACGAGCGCGCGAATCGGCACGCCTGCGCGCACGTATTGCCAGCCGAGCAGATAGAGAAGCGGGCCGCAGCCGACCAGCACCGGCGGCTCGGCGGGCACTTCGCCCGCGCTCTTCAAGAGGATCTGCGCGGCGCCCGCGGTCAGCACGCCGGGCAGCGTCCAGCCGGGAATCGGAAACGGACGCTCCATCGCGCCGGTCGCGAGGATCACGCGCTTCGCTTCGAAGCTGCCGACCTTGCCGTCCTTCAAATAGTGGACGCTGCGTTCGCGCGTCACCTGCCACACCGACGCATTCGCGACATAACGCGCGCCTGAGCGTGCGAATGCATCGGCGATGGTCGCGCCCGCTGCGTAGTCGGGACCGAGAATCTCGCGGCGACGCGCGTCCGTGCGCTCGATCGCCCGGTAGATCTGGCCGCCGACCGCGTCCTGTTCGTCGAGCAGGACGACGGAGAGGCCCGTCGAAGCCGCGCGCGTCGCGGCGCTCAAGCCGGCCGGACCCGCGCCGATCACCACCACATCCACTTGTTCAGCGACCATGAGCGTTCTCCATCGGTTCGGATTCGACCGGCGGCAGATCGCGCGCGCCTTCCTGCGAATGGATGCGCATGCCTTCCTTCACCGTCACCATGCAGCTTTGACGACTCGGCACGCCGTCGATTTCGACCAGGCATTCGAAGCACGCGCCCATCATGCAGTAGGGCGCGCGCGGTGCGCCCGAGACGGGTGTCGCGCGAAAGCGGTCGATGCCGGCGGCGAGCAGTGCCGCCGCCACCGAGCGTCCGCCGGGCACGCGCAACGGGCGGTCGTTGAACCAGATGTCGATGGGCGCGTCGGCGCCGGGCAAGGCCCTGAAAAGCGGTGTCGAAGTCATGATGGGTTCAGTGTGCGGGTATCGGTTCGGCGCGGGCACCGGCGAAGCGGCTGCCGGTGAAGGCGGGGATTTCGTCGGGCATCGCGCCGCCCGCGATCCACGGCGCGATGCGCATCGCGTGCGCCGCGGCGAGCGTGACGCCGCTGTGGCAGGTCACGACGAACGCGCCCGGATACCGCGCCGATTCGTCGTAGATAGGGAAGCCGTCCGGGCTGTAGACGCGCAGCGCCGCCCACGTGCGCACGAGCCGCACGTGCTTCAGGAGCGGAAACGCGCGCACGCCGCGTTGAGCGATGTTCGAGAGCACGTTGGTCGTGGTGAAGTCGTTGTAGCCGACTTCCTCCATCGAATCGCCGAACTGCACGGTGCCTTCGTCGGTCTGGCGCACGTTCATGGTCGGATGATGCAGGAACGGCGCGACGCGTTCGCTCACGAGCACCTGTCCGCGATTCGGTGCGACGGGCGCGTGCAGTCCCACGTGCGGCGCGAGCGCGCGGTTGCCGAGGCCCGCGCACAGCACGACGCGCGGCGCGCGCCACACGCCGCGTGTGCCGTGGACGACGAAGCCGCCTGGTTCCGGCACGATGCGCTCGGCGCCGTCGCCGTTCACCAGTTGCACGCCGCGATGCTGCATGCCCGCATGCAGCGCGCGCAGCAGCCTGAGCGGATTGACGTGGCCGTCCATGGGCGTATAGCTCGCGCCGACGACCTCCGGCCCGATGGCCGGCAGCAACTCGCGCAGTTCATGCGCATCGAGCAGCCGATACGGATAGTCGCCGTTCAGTTCGGTTTGCAGCGTGGACAGGCGCTTCTCGCGCTCGGCGAGTTCATCGTCGGAGAAGCAGAGGTGAAAGCCGCCCGGCTGACGCAGCGCCACATCGACGCCGCTTTCTTCGAGCAGCGATGCCGCGAGCGCGGACCAGCGCATCGCCGAGCTGCGCGACCAGCGCGCATACGGCGTGAGTCCGTAGCCCTTGCCCTGGATCCACACGAGCCCGAAGTTGCCGCGCGACGCACGAAAGCCGCCGTCGTCCTGGTCGATCACCGTCACCTTCGCGCCTTCGCGCGCGAGGCCATACGCCACCGCCGATCCGACCAGTCCGCCGCCGAGCACGAGCACGTCCGGGCTTGCGGATGTATTGCCTTTCATCGAGCTTCTCCGATAAGAATGCGGTCGAGTCCGACCATCCGGTCGAGCAGCACCATCAGCACGACCGTGCCCACGATCATCACCGCCGACACCGAAGCGACGAGCGGATCGATCGTCTGCGCGATCTGGTTGTACATGGCGACGGGCAGCGTGGTCGTGCCGGGCGTCGCGACGAAGATGGTCATCGTCAGTTCGTCGAAGCTCTGGATGAACGAGAGCACCCAGCCGCCCGCGACGCCCGTGCGGATCATCGGCAGCACCACGCGGCGAAACGCGGTGAAACGGCTCGCCCCGCACGAGAGCGCGGCGCGCTCCGCATCGCGATCCAGCCCGACCGCCGACGACAGCGCGAGCCGCAGCGCATACGGCAGCACGACGATCACGTGCGTCGCGGTGAGCGCCCAGAACGAGCCGCTCAGATGCAGGAGCGACAGGAAGCGCAGGAACGCGATGCCGAGCACGACGGCGGGAATCATCATCGGCGAGAGGAAGAAGCTCACCAGCGCGGCGCGGCCCGGAAAGCGATAGCGCGCGATCGCGAGCGCCGCGGGCACGGCGAGCACGACGCCGATCGTCGCGGCCGCGAACGCGAGCCGCACCGACAGCCAGAACGCGGCGACGATGTCGCCGTTCTCGACGATCGCCCTGAACCAGCGCAGCGATGCGCCGTCGAACGGCATCGAGATGAAGCCCTTGTCCGTGAACGCGACCAGCATCACGACGACGAGCGGCGCCATGATGAACGCCAGAAAGAACGCGTTGAAGAGCAGGCCCCAGAATCCGTTTTGCTTCATGTGCGCCTCGGCTCCGTCAGTCGAAAATATGCTTGAAACGACGCTCGGCGAGCTTGCTGCAACCCGTCACGATCGCGACGTTCGCGATCAGCAGCAGCACCGCGATGCTCGCGCCGAGCGGCCAGTTCAGCGTGCCGAGGAACTCGTCGTACGCGGCGGTGGCGACCACTTTCAGACGCCGCCCGCCGATCAGCGCGGGCGTCGCGAACGCGGAAGCCGACAGCGCGAACACGATGATCGAACCTGACAACACGCCCGGCATGATCTGCGGCAGCACGACGCGCCGGAACACCGTGAACGACGACCCGCCGAGTGAGAGGCCCGCCCATTCCACTTGCGGATCGAGCTTTTGCAGCGTCGCCCACACGGACATCACCATGAACGGCACGAGCACGTGCGTGAGCGCGATGACCATGCCCGTCATCGTGAAGACGAGGCGGATCGGTTCGGACGTGATGTGCAGCGCTTGCAAAACGTTATTGAGCACGCCGTTGTTGCCGAGCAGGATCTGCCAGCCGAGCGTGCGCACCACGACCGAGATCAGGAGCGGCCCGAGCACGACGAGCAGGCACAGCGACTGCCAGGGCCGCTTCATGCGCGCGAGCACGATCGTCTCCGGCACGCCGAGGAGAATCGAGAGCAGCGTCACCGAGACGGCGAGCGTGGCCGTGCGCAGGAAGATCGTCCCGTAGTAGGGATCGGTGACGACCTGCGCGTAGTTCTTCAGCGTGTACGCGACCTGCACGCCGCCCACGTCGCTGAAGACGCGAAACGACAGCATCAGCGTCAGCACGAGCGGAACCAGCAGCAGCGTGCCGAACAAGAGCAGCGCGGGCGCGGAGAGCAGCCAGGGCGCGGCGCCCGCGCGGGTGTCGTCAAGCGTTGCCATGGACGTTCTCCCGTTCGAGCATGCGCAGGTCGTCGTCGGTCCAGAAGACGCCCACTTCGTCGCCTTCCGAAGGCGGCGGCGCACCCAGATTCGGCTGCGCGACGCGCAGCGTGCCCAGGTCCGTTTCGATTTCGAGCAGCCACTGGTTGCCGACGAACACGCGCGTCGCGATGCGTCCGCGCACGCGCGCGTCGCCATTGGCAAGCCGCACTTTCTCCGGACGGATGTAGACATGCACCGCGCCATCGACCACGCGCCCTTCGTGCGGCACCTTCAGCGTGGTCCCGGCGACGTCGACTTCGGCGCAGCGCGGATTGCGCCGCATCACTTCGCCCGACAACGTATTGGTCTTGCCGAGGAAGCTCGACGCGAACGGCGTCTCCGGATGCTCGTAGGCTTCGAACGGCGTGGAAAGCTGCGCGATCCGGCCGCGATACATCACGGCGATGCGGTCGCTCATCGTCATCGCCTCGACCTGGTCGTGCGTGACGAGGATCGTCGTGATGCCGAGCCGCCGCTGGATCGCGCGCAGTTCGATGTGCATCTCCTCGCGCAGCTTGGCATCGAGGTTCGACATGGGTTCGTCGAGCAGCAGCAGTTCGGGGCGCATGGCGATCGCGCGGGCAATCGCGACGCGCTGACGCTGGCCGCCCGACAGCTCTTTCGGATAGCGCGCATCGAGCCCCTTCAGGCGCACGAGATCGAGCGCTTCGGCGACGCGCTCCGCACGCTCGGCGCGCTTCACCTTGCGCATCTCGAGGCCGAAGCCGACATTGCCCGCCACCGTCATGTGCGGAAAGAGCGCGTAGCTCTGAAACACGACGCCCATGCCGCGCTTTTCGGGGCGCTCGTTCGTGATGTCGCGACCGTCGAGCATCACGCTGCCCGTGCTCGGCGCGACGAAGCCGGCGATCATCTGCAGGGTCGTGGTCTTGCCGCAGCCGGAAGGTCCGAGCAGCGACAAGAATTCACCGCGCTCGACCGAGAGGTCGATGTGCTCGATGGCGGTGTAATCGCCGTAGCGCTTCGAAATGCCTTTGAGGGTGAGGAAGGTCATGGGCGTCGGGTCCGTAGGGGCGTGGAATCCGGCGGAGCGGCGAGCAGCGCGCCGTCCGCCGTGTCGCTTATCGTTCGACGGAACGGTTCCAGCGCTCCGTCCACTCCGTGCGATGCTGGTTGACGGTCGTCCAGTCCATCGCCGTCAGCTTGCCGATCTGTTCCGGACCGTACGGCACGCGCGCGGCGATGTCCGGCGCGAGCTTGACCGTCTTGTTGACCGGGCCGAGGCCGATCGCCTGTGCCTGCATCGCCTGCACTTCCGGGCTCAGCAGATACTGGACGAACTGCTGCGACAACTGCGGCTGCGCGTTTTCCGCGACGGCGCATGCGGCGACCTGCAGCGCGACGCCGCCTTCCTTCGGATAGACGAACTTGAGCGGGAAGCCGGTGTTCTGCAACGCGACCGCGCGGCCGCTGCCGTAAGGCGCGAGGATCACGTCGCCGCTTTGCATCAGGCCGTCCATTTCGCCGGGCGTCGGCGCCCACGAGAGCACGTCGGGCGCGACGTCCTTGGTCATCGCCGCGAAGCCGGGGTCGATGTTCTTTTCGCCGCCGCCGTTCATGCGCGCCAGCATCACGAGCGTGTGCAGGCCATAGGTATTCGTGATCGGCGGCACCCCGAGCTTGCCCTTCAGGCGCTTGTCGGTGAGCACTTGCCACGAATCCGGCGCGGGCAGGCCGAGCTTCTTGAACGCTTCCTCGTTGTAGCCGATGCCGGTTGCCACCATCCCCACGCCGACCGACGTCGCGCCGAGCCGCGCGAGCGGATACAGGTCTTTCATGACCGGCGCTTCTTCGACCTTCGCGCACAAGCCGAGCTGCATCGCCTGATACATGGGGCCGTCGTCCATCACGGCGACGTTGATCTGCTGATGGCCTTTCTGCGCCTGGAGCTTGGCGAGCGTGTCGCTGGAGTTACCGGCGACATAGACGATCTTGACGTCGTGCGCTTTTTCGAACGGCGGGATGACTTTCTGACGGTAGAGCTGTTCGTTGGAGCCGCCCACGTTGGCGACATAGAGCGTGGTTTCGGCGTGGGCGAGAGCGGGCCCGACGAGCGCGCCGGTTAGGCCGAGCGCGACGGCGAACGTTCGCGCAGAAGCGCGGCGGCTGTGCTGCACTTTATTCATGAACACTTCTCCATTCGATGTGGGGTTCGCGAACGTGGCGTGGGATTACCGTCCGTCAGGATAATATTGGCGCGATCGACCCATATCGTCCAATACGAATAAAATAACTATCCATACTTGGTTGATATGGGTTGGATGCGATGAACCTGAAGCATATCGAGGCGTTTCGCGCCGTCATGGTGGCCGGTTCGATGACCGCGGCCGCGAAGGAACTCTTCACGTCGCAGCCGAACGTGAGCCGGCTCATTTCGCAGCTCGAACGCGAAACGGGCTTGCGGCTCTTTCAGCGCAGCGGCGTGCGGCTCATCCCGACAAGCGAGGGCAACGCGTTCTTCCGCGAAGTCGAGCGGGCGTACGTGGGCCTGCAAGGGCTCGCCAACGCGGCCGCGCAGATCCGCAATCTGGGCAGCGGGCGGCTGCGCATCGCGGCGATGCCCTCGGCGGGCATGACGCTCGTCCCGCATGCGATCAACCGCTTTCAGGCGCTCTATCCGGAGGTGACGGTGTCGCTGCACGTGAACACGTCGGGCACCGTGAATCACTGGACGGCTTCCCAGTTCTGCGACCTGGGCGTCGCGGTGTACATCAGCGAGGCGTCCAATTGCGAAGTGGAACTGCTCTCGAAGGTCCCTGCGGTCGCGGTGATGCCGGCCGGTCACCGGCTCGCGAAGAAGACGACGCTCAAGCCCGCCGACTTCGCGGGCGAGCCGTTCATCTCGTTGTGTCACGGCGACGGCACGCGCGCGCAGATGGACGAAGTGTTCGAGCGGGCAGGCGTGCAGCGCGTGCTCGCCATCGAGGCGCAGTACGCGGCCATCTGCTGCGAGATGGTGCGTTGCGGCATGGGGCTGACGCTTGCGCACCCCGTCGTCGCGCGAGACTTCGCGGGACCGGAAATCGCGATCCGGCCGTTTTTGCCGAACGTGCTGTTCTCGACCTACTTGCTGTTTCCGCCGCACCGGCCGCGCGAGCGGCTGGCAATGGCGTTCGTCGATGTGCTTCGCAGGGAACATGAAGAAGTGCTCGCCGGAACAACCCGGCCGAGAGGACCGCGCGCACGTCGTTGAACGCGTCGTCGCCGAGCAGTGCGATGCTAAGATCGGTGCCACATTCCGCCGACTGCTGCATCGACCTCGCAGCCTTCATCTGCCTGAGGGATTCCATGAACGACGCTTCCATGCATCTTCGATTTCTGGCCGCTTGCGCGATCGCGCGGGAAGCCGGGTGTCTCGCACGCGACCGTTTTTTGACACGCGACGAGGCGTTGACGCTCAAGTTCAAGGGCCCGCAGGATTACCTGACCGAGACGGATGGCGAAGTCGAACGGCTGATCGCCGGGCGTCTCGCGGAAGCGTTCCCCGACGACGCCTTCTTCGGCGAGGAAAGCGGCGGCTCGTTCGGACGCGACGTGTGGATCGTCGACCCGATCGACGGCACTGCGGACTTCGCGCGGGGCGTGCCGTACTTTTGCGTATCGATTGCATTCGTGCGGGACGGCCGCGCCGAGATCGGTGTGCTGTACGACCCGATGCTCGACGAACTCTTCGCCGCGCAGCGCGGGAAGGGCGCAACGCTGAACGGGCAGGCCATCAAGGTGAGCCCGATCGACGACATCCGGCAGTCGGTCGTCGAACTGGGCTGGTCGTCGCGCGTGGCGTTCGAGCGCTATGCGGCGCTCATGCAACGTGTCAACGACCTCGGGGCGGGAATCAAGCGGCGTGGCTCGGGCGCGCTGGGGCTCGCGTATGTCGCGATGGGACGCCAGGACGCGTACTGCGAGCTGCACATCAATTCCTGGGATGCCGCGGCGGCGGTTCTGATCGTCGAGGAAGCGGGCGGATGGGTCAACGACTTCCTGACCGAGGAATGCCTCGCGAAAGGCAATCGCGTGATCGCCTGTACGCCGAAACTTCGTGCGGTGCTCGAAAAGGCGATGGAGGAGTAAGCGCGAGCGCGAGTGTTGACTAAGTCCGGCTATGCAAGGATCGCTTCATTAAAGCAGACGTGTCTCGATGGCGGCGTTCGCGTGAAAAAGAGCTTGAGCACAAGTGGCTCACAAAGTCGTCGCGCCGTCACATTCGTGACATCGAACAGGGCTATGTTCACGGGCAGCTGCGCCATGCGCGTCTGAAGCCGGCAATCTAAAGCGCCGAAGGACAGTCCGATCGGTCGTGCGAAAAGGCTCGCCATGCGACGAAACCACCCTTCATCGCGGGGAAATGGGGCCGTAATAAGAAGCGATCCGATATGGACGCAGCCAGACGAGCGCGTATGCATCACTGCACTGACGAAACATTGCGAAGAAGCATATCGACGGGCGTTTTTTGCAATGAAATCCCCTCCGGTCCAGTTTGACGCCGCGCATCCGTCTGGATAATCTTCGCCTTCTGAAGATCGGCGGGACCCGTGATGACCGAGCATCGCGAAGTATCGGCGCTGGACAGTTCCGCGTTGGAGATTCCCGTTCCGCCGAGGGACTTCGGCGCGACGCGCCGCATCCTCATCGTCGTCCTGCTGGCCTCGATCGTTACGCCCCTCTTTTTCATCATCGGCTATGGCTATGTCGGCTACGAGAGCCGGCTCTCCGATTCGTCGGAAGTCATCGATCGCCTCGCGCGCGTCGCGGAAGAACATGCCGTCAAGGTGCTCGACCTGAACCGGGAGATGTCGTCGCGCATCGAGCAACTGCTGGGCTCCGATGACGACCGGCAAGTGCTCGCGCGCCAGGAAGAGGTTCATCAGATCCTGGGCGAGATGGCGGCGCGTTTGCCGCAGATCGCGGGCATCTTCGTCTTCGGCGAGAACGGCGATCTGCTCGTGAGCAGTCACTACTATCCGGCCCCGCGTCTGAATGTGCGCGACCGCGTCGACTTCGAGGCGGTGCAGAAGCGCGATTCCGAAACGGAAGTGTCGATGCCGTTGCGCGACGCGATCAGCGGCACCGACGTCTTCACGACGAACACGGCCAGACGCTCGGCCGATGGCCGCTTCCTTGGGGTCGTGACCATTTCGCTGCGGCGGGACTATTTTCTGTCCTTCTATCAGGAACTGGCCGCACGGGACAGCGCGTTGACGCTTGGCCTCTTTCGCCGCGACGGAGCCATTCTCGCCCGGTCGCCGCCGCCGCGGATGAACCCCGCACCGGCTCACAACCTGCCTTTGGCGCGGGCCATCGAAGGAAAAGGCGCATTCGACCGCATCCGGATCGAGTCGACGCTCGACGGCGTCGACAAGCTGCTGGCGTACCGGCAGGTCGGCACGTATCCGCTCTACGTGACGGCCGGGATCGCGGTGTCGGCGGTGACGAGCCGATGGCTGCAACACGACGGCCTTATCGCGCTCGCGACGCTGATTCCCTGCACGGGCATCTGGCTGCTCGTCGTCTTCTCGCTGCGCAGGCTCAAGGAGGAGCAGGCCGCGTGGGAGCGATGGCGGACCGAAGTCGGCATGCGGCTGACGGCGGAAGCGGCCAGTCGTCAGATGCGGCGAATGGGCGCCCTCGGCAATCTCGTGGCGAACGTCGCGCACGACTTCAACAACCTGCTGATGGTCGTCAAGGCGAACATGGAGCTCGCGCGGCGCAAGGGCTTCAACGGGCTGGAGAAGGAAGTGACGGCCGTCGAGCGCGCGTCGCTCGGGGCCGAGGTGCTCGCGCGCCGCCTGCTGAGCGTCGCGCGCAAGCAGCCGTTGCGCGAGGACGCCACGCAACTGAGCGACTGGCTCAAGGACGCCGCGTCGCTCATCGAGACATCGCTTGGCGAGAAGGTCGAGCTGACGCTCCGGGCGCCCGAGACCGTCTGGCCCGTCTACGTCGATGCGACCGAACTCGAGTCCGCGCTGATCAACGTCGCGGTCAACGCGAAGGATGCGATGCCCGAAGGCGGCAAGTTCGTCATCCGCTGCGAGAACGTTCAGTTGCTCCAGACGTCGGCTGGGCTGAAGCCGGGCGAATATGTCGTGATCGCCTGCACGGACAACGGAACCGGCATGCCGCCCGCGGTCGTGCAGCGTGCATTCGAGCCGCTCTTCACGACGAAGGCGACGAGCGCAGGCACGGGCCTCGGGCTCGCGCAGGTGTTCGCGATGTGCGAGCAGGCGGGCGGCACCGCGCGAGTCGACAGCGTCGTCGGCCGCGGCACGACGATCCGTCTCTTTCTTCCGCGCTGGGCGGGCGAGGCGAGGCGGGAAGGCGCCGATCTATCGAAGCCCGAGAACGTGGCCGGGGTCGCGAATCAGGGATCGGTGCTGCTCGTGGAAGACAACGTCGAGGTCGCGGCGGGTCTCGCTGCCGTGCTCGAAGTGTTCGGCTGGCGCGCGCGCCACGAACTGACCGGCGACGCCGCGCTTCAGTTGCTCGAAGACGGCGAGCGATTCGACCTGATTCTCTCGGACATCCAGATGCCCGGCCTGAACAACGGGATCGACGTCGCGGAGAAGGTCCGGCGCGCGTGGCCGCATCAGGCGATCGCCCTGATGACCGGCTACGCGGAGGAATTCGAGCGCGCCAAGCATGCAGACGTGACCATCCTGTCGAAGCCGTTCAACATCGACGACCTGCAAGCGTTGCTTCAGCGCGTCCATGTCTCGACGCGGACCGCCGGCCCGGGCACGGAACTCCGGTTCAGCTAGCGGGCGCGTTTGCGGTCAGCCGGAACGGCTGCCCTCGTCATGGCATCACAGCTCGATCAAAATGCGTCCGCCTTCGACTCGCGCGGGATAGGTCCCGAGCTTCTCGCAGACGGGTGCGCAAAGCGCGCGGCCATCGCGAATGTCGAAGCGGCCGTTGTGCTTCGGGCATTCGATCACATGGTCCATCACGAATCCGTCGCTCAAATGGGCCTGTTCGTGTGTACACAGGCCATCGCTTGCGTAGACCTCGTCGTTCACGCGATAGATCGCGAAGGTTCGGCCTGCGTGATCGAATCGCATGACGTCTTCGTCCTGGATGTCGTCGAGCGCGGCAGCATCGATCCATTGGGGCATGGTGGCGTGTTTCCTTATGGTTGTCGTCTTTCAGGCCTGGCTGGCCGCTGGCACCGGACGCACGACATGAAACGACGGATCGTGCGTCTGCTTCACGAGCGCCGGGATGATTTCGGCGTAAGCGGCGAGGGTGCTTCGATACGGCGGCGGCATGTCCGCTTTCACCGCTTCGTGCAGTTGTGGCAGTGCATGGAACGGAACCATCGGGAACATATGATGTTCGACGTGATAGTTCATGTTCCAGTAAAGGAAGCGGAACAGCGGATTCATCATCACCGTGCGGCAGTTCTTGCGATGGTCGAGCACGTTCTCGGGCATGCCCGCATGCTGCGTGAGACCGAAGTACAGATAGAGCCACGCGCCGTACAGGCTCGGCAGGCCGATGAAGAGCAGGGGCAGGATCGTGCGGAAGTACACGCTCGCGCCGATCACGATGGCGTAGATCGCGAGGCTGATACGCGCTTCGCGGAACACCTTCGGCCATTCGGACGCTGGCACGAAAGTGCGGTCGTCGGCGTTCATCCTGCCGAACGCGGCGGCGACCATCTTCGGCAACTCGCTCGACACCTGCTTCAGCCCAAAGACGCTCGATGCGAGTGCCAGCCAGTCGGTCGGCCGGGGCGCGGCGATCTCTGGATCGCGCCCGACCACGAGCGTATCCGTGTGATGGCGGGCATGACTCCAGCGCCACACGGTCGCGCGACGGAACACCTGGAACGACGCGGCTTGATACAGCGCATCGTTCATCCAGCGGGTCTTGAAAGCCGTGCCGTGTCCGGCTTCATGCCAGCGCGAATCGGCGGGGCTGCAGTAAAGCGTTCCGTAGACGAAGAACGCCGGCACCGCCCACCAGAAATGCAGGTGCCACGCCAATCCGGAAAGCGCACCGCTCGCGACGATCGCGGCGTACCAGAGCACGGTGTCGCGGATCGCGCGGGCGTCGCTGCGCTGCATCAACTCCTTCAGCACGGCGCGCGGCACCGCGCACTTGTACCAGTCGGCGTTGACGAGACCCGCCGCTTGCGCGCGCTCGCCAGCACCGCCGACGAGCCGGTAGTCCTCATGCTGCCGCGATGAATTCGACACTTGCGTCTCCTGGGTCGGATTGTTGCCGATCTCACTGGAAGGCTCCCGGCGCATCGCAGAGCGTCCAAGGCTCAAAAATAAGCGTTCCGCGAGCGCTGCTCAACGAGAAGATTGACGATTTATCGTCAATCTTCTAGCTTTGTGCAAAACCGCGCTCGACGAGTCGCTAACTATCTGGAGACCGCCGTGCCGAATCCGTCCGCTTCCCCGCGACGCAAGCGAACCGCGCGTTTCGTGGAGATCGCGGAGCGGGCGGGCGTCAGCGCCTCGACCGTCGATCGCGTCCTGAACGAGCGCGGCAGCGTTTCGGCGGCGGCGCGCGAACGCGTCGTCGCGGCGGCCCGGGAGCTTGCGTTGCCGCGTCTCTTGCCCGAAACGCAACACGGTCTCGTCCACGTCGACGTGCTGCTGCCGGACAGCGACGCCCCGTTCTTCCGGCGACTCGATCAGGCGCTGCAACGCGCCATGCAGATGCTGGACCGGCGGGTGATTGTGCATCGCGTGGCGCTGCCGCCCGCGGACGACACCACGATCACCGCCGCGATCGCGCAACCGCGCTACCGGCGCGCGGCGCTCATCGTGACGACGCACGATACGGCGCGCGTGCGTGACGCGCTGACAGCAGCCATCGGTCGAAACGAAGCGGTCGTGACGATGGTGACGGATATCGCGGACATCGCGCGGCTGCACTACGCGGGCATCGACAACCTGCGGGCAGGCCGTACCGCGGGCTATTACATCGGCCGGCTCGCGACCCGGCCCGGGCGCGTGCTGCTGCTCGGCGGACGCCTGGATTACCGGGCGCACGTCGATCGCATGGGCGGCTGTCGGGCGCAGATCGACGAAGCGTTCGGCCACCTCGCCTGCGATCGCGAGACGTTCGAGACATTCGACGATGACGACCGCTGTTATCGCGCGGTGACGGCCGCGCTCAAGAAGGGCGAGGTGAGCGCGATCTACAACAGCGGCTACGGCTCGGCGGGGGTCGAAGCCGCGTTGCGCAAGTGCGGTGTGGCGCGCGGTATCGTGTGGGTCGGGCACGAAATGCTCGACCTGCATCGCGACTACATCGAAGCGGGCATCATGGATATCGTGATCGATCAGGACCCGGACGGACAGGTCATCGCGGCGCTTCAGCATGTGCTGCATGCGTGCGGTGTCGTCGAGGCGGCGCCACGCGAGGAGCCCGTCGAGTTTCGCGTGTTCTGCTCGGCCAATGTGCGGCATAACGCCTACCTGAGCGACGGATGAGTCTGCAAACGAAACAGCCATTCGATGCGTGATTCGACGGGAGGCGAGCGATGCCCAGGATGGCGGAGTACCTCGAAGCCGGGTCGCGGATATTCGACGACCTCACCACATGCGCCGACGTCGACATGATGAGCGCCAACGCCGATGGTCGTTTCGTGCGCAAGGACGGCACGCCGTTCGCGTAGTCGTAGCTCGCAAGACGAGCGTCTTGCTGTCCTGCGAGCGCTCGTCCTCAGTGCCCGTGCCGTTCGCCGGCCGCGACGGGCGTCTGCTTCGATTGACGGCTCAGCAGCAACGTCACCACGGCCGAGACGGCCAGCGTCGCACCGACCACGTACAAACCCGCCGAGTAACCGCCCGTCACGTCCTTCAGCCAGCCGATCGCGAACGGGCCGACGAAGCCGCCGAGATTGCCGACGGAATTGATCATCGCGATGCCGGCCGCGGCGCCGGCGCCCGACAGGAACATGCTCGGCATGGCCCACAGCGGCGCCTTCGCGGCACTGATGCCGATGTTCACGACCACGAGCGACAGGATGATCATCAGCGCGCTCGTGGCGCCCCCGGCAAAGACGAATCCGAGGCACGCGACGACGCACGGAATCACTACGTGCCACGTCCGTTCTTCGGTGCGGTCCGAATGCTTCGCCCAGACGATCATCGCGATGACGGCCAGGATGCTCGGCACACCCGCCAGCAGACCGGTTTCGAACGAGCCGAATCCGTATTGCCGGATGATCAGCGGCGCCCACAGGCCAAGCGTGTAGAGACCCGCCGACGTGCCGAAGTAGATCAGCGCCAGCGCCAGCACGCGCGGGTCGCGCAAGGCGCTGAGCGCACCGGCCGTATGACCCGCATGCGACTGCTTGGCGTCGGCTTCCGTCGTAAGCTTCGCGATCAGCCAGGCGCGCTCTTCCGGCTGGAGCCAGTGCGCCTTCGAGGGCGTGTCGGTCATGTACTTCAGCACGACGAAACCGAGGATGATCGCCGGCACTGCTTCGATGATGTAGAGCATCTGCCAGTCGGCGAGGCCCCACATCGGCGGCAGCTTCATGATGGCGCCGGAAAGCGGCGAACCGATGGCGGTCGAGATCGGTGCCGCGGCCATGAACCACGCGGCGGCTACGGCGCGTTGGCGGCTCGGGAACCACAGGCTGAGGTAAAGAATGATGCCGGGGAAGAAGCCTGCCTCGGCGACACCGAGAATGAAGCGCAGCGCGTAGAAGCTGTTGGGCCCGACGACGAACGCCGACGCCGCCGACACGATCCCCCACGACACCATCACGCGCGCGATCCACTTGCGCGCGCCGACCTTGTGGAGAATCAGGTTCGAGGGCACTTCGAACAGAAAGTAGCCGATGAAGAACAGACCCCCGCCGAGCCCGAATGCGGCCGGAGACAGTCCGATGGCCTTGTTCATCGTCATCGCCGCGAAGCCGACGTTGACGCGGTCCAGAAAGCTGATGAAGTAAAGCAGCATCACGAACGGAATGATCCGCAGCATGAGCTTCCGGCAAACCCGGGCTTCGAGTTCGGAAATCATCTTGTCTCCTCCTTGGAGGTTTGAGCGGTGCTCTATGGAATGGCTTAAACGTCCCTGCCGTTCGGTCGGCATGTTCTTTTTTGGGCTATCGGTGCGTGTGTCGAAAGCGCCGGGACGAGTCGATCCCGGCCGCGAAATGGCGCGGCCATCGGTTCGGATCGGGACTGTGCACGCCCGCCGCCGGCAGGCGTGTCATGCGAAGACGATTCGCCTGAGCCTGGCTTAGGCGGCGTTGGCGGCGGGAACCGCGACCTTGTCGAGGAGCGCACACACGGCAGCCGTCACCTGGGCCGTCGTTGCCGTGCCGCCGAGGTCGCGCGTGTGAAGGGACGTGTTCGCCGTCACGGCTTCCACTGCCTGCATTACGCGACGGGCTGCGTCGAATTCGCCGAGATGTTCGAGCAGCATGACGACCGACCAGAACGTACCGACCGGGTTGGCGAGTCCCTTGCCCATGATGTCGAAGGCGGAGCCGTGGATCGGCTCGAACATCGACGGGTAACGGCGTTCCGGATCGATGTTGCCGGTCGGCGCGATGCCGAGGCTGCCGGCGAGCGCGGCCGCCAGGTCGCTGAGAATGTCGGCGTGCAGGTTGGTCGCGACGATCGTGTCGAGTGTCTCCGGACGGTTCACCATGCGCGCCGTCGAGGCGTCGACCAGTTCCTTGTCCCACTTCACGTCCGGAAATTCCTTCGAGATTTCCAGCGCGATCTCGTCCCACATCACCATCGCGTGACGCTGCGCATTGCTCTTCGTGATGACCGTCAAGAGCTTGCGCGGACGGGACTGCGCGAGCCTGAATGCAAAGCGCATGATCCGCTCGACACCGGCGCGCGTGAGGATCGAAACGTCGGTGGCCGCCTCGATCGGATGGCCCTGGTGAACGCGGCCGCCGATGCCGGAATATTCGCCCTCCGAGTTCTCGCGCACGATTACCCAGTTCAGGTCTTCCGGCTTGCAGCGC
Organism: Caballeronia telluris; assembly: GCF_001544495.1. Taxonomy (GTDB): domain Bacteria; phylum Pseudomonadota; class Gammaproteobacteria; order Burkholderiales; family Burkholderiaceae; genus Caballeronia; species Caballeronia telluris. The sequence goes on along the minus strand of NZ_FCNZ02000005.1, from coordinate 91,751 downwards.
TTGAGCGGCGCATCGATGCCCGGCAGGATGCGGGTCGGCCGCACGTTCGCGTATTGATCGAAACCCTGGCAGATTTTCAGGCGCAGGCCCCACAGCGTGATGTGGTCGGGAATGTCCGGGTCGCCCGCCGAGCCGAACAGGATCGCGTCCTTGTCGCGGATCGCATCGAGACCGTCCGCCGGCATCATCACACCGTGCTTACGGTGATAGTCGCCGCCCCAGTCGAAATTTTCGAACTCGAAGGCGAACGAATCGCTGGACTGCGCCAGCGCTTCCAGCACTTGCTGGCCGGCCGGAACGACTTCCTTGCCGATGCCGTCGCCGGGGATGGTTGCGATGCGATAGGTTTTCATGTCTCCGTCCTTCAGATGTCGTGGGTATGACTGAACTGTACCCCCGTCCGGACTCGAAAACCGGTGCTAAACTCAAAGCGTCTTTAACCTGAATTCACAAGTGGCAGCGATGCGCGATACCGTCCAGCCGGCCGATCTGAGCTTCTTTTCGACGCTCGCCGCGTCGGGCAGTCTGAGCGCGGCCGCCCGCGAACTGGGACTGACGGCGGCCGCCGTCAGCAAGCGCCTGACGCAAATGGAAAGCCGCGCGGGCGTCGCGCTCGTCAACCGGACCACGCGCCGGATGATGCTTACGCCCGAGGGCGAGCTGTACCTCGGGCATGCGCGCCGGATTCTCGACGAAATCGACGAGTTGTCGGAACTGCTCGGGTCCGCGAAGAAGAGCCCGAAGGGTCTGCTGCGCGTCAACGCGACGCTCGGCTTCGGGCGAAGCCACGTCGCCCCGGCGATTTCGCGGTTTGTCGCGCGATATCCGCAGGTGGCCGTGCAGCTTCAGTTGTCGGTGACGCCGCCGCCTCTCACCGACGACGCATTCGACGTCTGCATCCGCTTCGGCGAGCCGCCCGATACGCGGGTCGTCGCGAAGCGTCTCGCGGCGAACCGGCGGCTGTTGTGCGCGGCGCCTGCGTATATCGCGTCGCGCGGCATGCCATTGACCGCGCACGATCTCACGCGGCACAACTGCATCGGCATCCGTCAGGGCGACGAAGCCTACGGCGTGTGGCGCCTGAGCTCGGGCCGGGGCGCGGCGCGCAAGACGGAGGCGGTGCGGATCAACGGCACGCTGACGACGAACGACGGCGAAATCGCCGTCAAGTGGGCGCTGGAAGGACACGGCATCCTGATGCGGGCCGAATGGGACATCAAGCAGTATCTGGCCGACGGTTCGCTGGTGCGCGTGCTTCCCGATCACGAGACACCGAACGCGGACATCTTCGCCGTCTATTCGCAGCGGCATCAGATGTCGAATCGCATTCGTGCGTTCGTCGACTTTCTCGCGCTCGAACTGAGCGGCGAGACGGGCGATCGGGCGTAATCCGCAGGCTCGCGGGCGGGTCAGGAAGAGACGGAGTTGCCGCGCACGGCGCGGGCTTGCTTCACCACGGCCGATTGTCGCCGGGCGGAGCGCTTTCTGATCCAGATCATGAGGCCGGTCGCGCTCAGCATCGCGACGGCGATGCCCACGGCGCTGACCAGAATGCGTCCCGGAATGCCGGCGATGCGCCCGGAATGCAGCGGAAACTGGGCTTGCATGAAGATGTCGCCCGCCGAACCCTCGCCCGGAATCGACGATCCGACGAGCTTGCCCGTGCTCGCGTTGTAGTGCAGCCAGGGGTTGCCGAGACCGACATCGCCGTGGTCGTGCCCCGGCGCAAAAAAGCCGACGGCATACGCATGCAGCGCGGACGCGTAGTAGAGCGCGCCCGGCGGCGCCGCGAGACCGCGTTCGCGCCCGTCCTCGATCGCCCGCGCGAGCACCGCCTCACGCGTAAACGGCGTCGCGGCGGGGTTCGCGTGGCGGGCGAGTTCGGGGTTGTTCAGGATGGTCGGCGCGAGCGGCGAAAAAACGGAGACGATGGGCCGCACGATCGGATCGGCAAGGTTCATCGACACCGAAGTGAGCGCCATCATGAGCAACAGACCCCAGATCCAGACGCCGCCCGAGCGATGCAGGTCGAAGGTCAGCGCGTAGCCGCCGCGCCCGAAACGGAACGCGAAGGACTTGCGCCACGCCTTCACGCTCGGGAACGACAGGATCAGCGCGATGCCGCTGTCGAAAAACCACAGAATGCCGACGATGCCGAGCAGCCACGTGCCCACGTCCAGCCCGCCGACGAACGGCAGGTGCAGCGTGTAGTGAAGCTTGTAGATGAACGGCAGCAGGTCGATGCGCGCGAGCGACACCGCACCCCACTCGCGCCGGCCTTGCACGTCGCCCGTAGCGGGATCGACGGCGAGCTGGTTGAAGTCGACCTTGTACGCCTGGCCGGTGGCGGGATCGGTGCGCGGCAGCACCATCATCTGCTGCGTGTGCCCCGGCTCGACGCCGAGCGGCAAGTACGTCACCTCGATTCGCGGATCTGCCGCTTCGACGCGCCGCGCCAGTTCGAGCGACGACAGCGCCGGGCCGTCCGTGCGCGCGTAGAAGAACAAGGGATTGAGCGCCGCGTCGAGTTCGTGATCCCACGCGATGATCGCGCCGGTCAGCCCCGAGACGAACAGGAACAGCGCCGTCGCGACGCCGAGCCATCGATGCAGACGAACGAACCACGACCTCATCGTTGCCGCGCTCTGACGAAGGATCGCTGCGCGACCACGAGAACCATAAATCCACCGCTACGTAAATAGGAATTGTTCGCATTCTAGCGGTGACGCGACACGAGGGCAAGCCAGATGTAATCGTTTGACAATTGGAGCGCTCGTGGTCGCGGACCTGACCTGCGAACGCCTTCGCCCATCATGCAGGTGAGGAAGACTGACCGGCCGGAGACGTTGGGCTGCGATCCGCGAGCGCTTCGAGCAGCGGCGCCGATGGAACGAAGAACAGGCCGCCGGTGACCGCGCGGCTGTAGTCGAGCAGCCGGTCGTAGTTGCCGGGCGGCCGTCCGACGAACATGTTCTCGAGCATCTGTTCGATCGGCTCGGGCGAGGCGGCATAGCCGATGAAGTAGGTCCCGAACTCGCCGGCGCCGGGCCGGCCGAAGGCCATGTTGTGGCGCAGGATTTTGACTTCCTGCCCGTCTTTTTCGATGGTCGTCAGCGAACTGTGCGAGGACGATGGCTTGATCCCCTTGGGAAGCTCGACGTCGGAGAGCTTTCTGCGGCCGATGATGCGTTCTTGCGCTTCGACCGGGAGCGATTCCCAGGCGGTCATGTCATGCAGATACTTCTGCACGACCACATAACTGCCGCCCGCGAATTCGCGATCCTCGTCGCCAACGATGGCGAAGTCGACCGCCTCGCGGCCTCTCGGGTTTTCCGTGCCGTCGACGAAACCGACCATGTCCCGCAGGTCGAAATAGCGAAAGCCGTGCACCTCGTCGACCACCGATACCGCATCGCCCAGTCGCGCCATCAACTGCGCGGCGAGTTCGAAGCAGAGATCCATGTGGTCGGCGCGGATGTGCAGCAGGATATCGCCCGGCGTGCCGATTGCGCGTCGCGCGGGGTCGCCGACCTCACGGAACGGGTGCAGGTTCGCGGGGCGCGGTGCACCGAAGAGCGTGTTCCAGGCCTCGGAGCCGAAGCCGCACACGCACGACAACTCGCCCGTGGGCGCCCGCGTGCCAACCGCGCGAACGAGCGCGGCGACGTCGGCGCATAACGCGCGCACGGTGTTGGCGCTTTCGACGCCGGGTTTCAGCGTGGCGACAAGGAAAATGGCGCTGCGAGTGATGGGATGGCAGACGGCTTGCGGCTCTGGGATGTCATCGGGCATCGGACGCATGCGCTCCACTCGTTGGAAACGACGGCGATCGAGGATGGGATTTGAATGCCGGAGGCTTAAAGCAGATCTATTCTGCCCTCAGACTGCATCCCTCTTGACCGAACTCTTCGCATCGGCCCACGAGATCGATATTCGTACGACGTGCGACCAGCCACGGAATACCCGCATAACTCACGACAGCACGTTTGACGCGGTATTCGTAAAGCTCGGGGCCGACGTGTTTGAAGAGTACGCGGTCCGTTGCGTGTTGTTCCGCATATTCCTCGGAAACCAGGCCCATCTCAGCTGCGCGATGCATGGCGAGCGATCCGTCGGATGACGACTGAAAGCTGATATTGGACAGCACGCAGTAAGTAACCGAGATGGCGATGATCGGCTTTGCAACGACGCCCACATATGCGCGGACGCTTCCTTGCCTTTGAGAGGTCAGTGCTGCAACGGGCATGGCAACCTACTCGGTACGGGTTTACGTGTGGCGCATGTTAAACGCTTGCTACAGCGGTGACAAGAAGAAGATATAGGGCCGCAGAATGTTTAATTGATTAGATGTTTTTGCGGGACTACTAAACCCTGTTAGCGCTGTTTCGAATTCGGCTTGAATCATCGCAATCATTTACCCGTGCGACTGATAAAGCATGGCTAAAGAATCGAACGTTCGAACTTTCCAATATCGTTTCGAACGACGCGATGTTAAAGACGCCCAGGCGCACAGTTATCGTTGGGCCGCGAAATCCTGCAGTGCTGACAATTCGCCCTCGCGCAGCATCTCCTTTAGCAACGCGCAGAACCTGACCGATGCCGCCGTCCGATAAGCCCGGCGACGCTTAAGCAGTGCGACCGTACGCGTCGGAAACGGCGGGTCGAGCGGCACATACGACAGGTCGCCGTGCTCGCGTTGCATGGCGTTCGGCAAAATAGCCGCGACATCGCCGCGGCGCACGATCTTAAGCACCGCGCTGATCGAATTGGCCTGCAGTGCGATGTTCGGCTTGATGCCATGCCCGTGAAAGTAGTCGTCGATATAGCGGCGGGACACGAAGTTGCCGGTAAGGAGCGCAAGCGGAAGCTCGGCAAGCTGGGCCGGCGACACGGCGGCCGCGCCGCGCGTGAGCGGATGCGTGCCTCCCGCGACGAGCGTCAGTCGCTCGACGAAGAGCGGTTCGACGTCGATGTCGTCGGAACGGATGTCCGTAAAGCCGATCGCGACATCGACCTGATCGTCGCCCAGCGCGGCTTCGATCGCTTCAAGCGACATCTCCGACACCTCGATCGTGATCGCGGGATGGAGCGCGTGGAATTCGCCGACCAGCGGTCCCACCAGATATTCGGTGAAGGTCGGCGTCACCGCGACGCGCACGTGGCCGCGCGACAGATCGCGCACGTCGTGCAATGCGCGGCGTCCGGCTTCGAGATCCAGCACCGCGCGCCGCGCGAACTCGATGTACGCAAGACCGAAATCGGTCAGCCGCACGACCCGTCCGCTGCGATCGAACAATTGGCCGCCAAGCTCGCTTTCGAGTTGCCTGATCTGCTGCGACAGCGCGGGTTGCGACACGCTGAGCGTCTCGGCTGCCCGGGTGAAATTGCCCTGTTCGGCCACTGCGATGAGATACCGGATGTGTCGAAGCAACACTTGGGTCTCCATAAGCTGTTGTTATTGCCCTGATCCAAATCCAGTCTTGGACGGCGCGATTCTCGTTCGGCACAATCGATACGACCGCCGCCGATGTTCGTCGTCGTTGTCGAGGAACGGGGCGTCTTCGTTCGGCGCTGATTGTATGCCAACGGCATGCTCCGACGGGCGGGCTGCCCGGTGGAACGCTTCCACGTCCTCCGGCGATGCATATCGCGCGTAGGCGCGAACTGACGGGAGAAAAGAAATGGAAATCGTAATCGTGGCGGCAATCGTCGTCGTGGCGCTCGGAGCGTTCGCCACCTTTACGATTGCGGATCTGCTTCCCCCGGATGTCGCGGCGAAAGCGGAAGAGCACGGCCGTTTCGCCGGACTCGCAAACGAGATCGCGCGGGAGCCGTCCCCATCGGTCGCGCTCGTCGGGGGAGCAACGGCGCGTTGCGACAGGGCCCAACAGCGTCGCCAGATTCGCACGCTCTCCAGAACCGATGCGCCTGGCAGGCGTGTGCTGCGTCGTCTTGCACGATGAGCGGCTCGCGCGGATAAGCGCATGACGGCGACGGCTGCATGAAGCCGGATCGGAGCGCGTGACCAGTCGGGGGTGTGCGTGACGACACTATTGAACACGAATCCACACCGCGCGCACCGGCGATTTGCCGGCCGCCCGAGCGTTGCGGGCATTGCGGGCGCGGCCGTTACGCTTGTCGTCTGCGTGGCGGTGCTGCTTCTGCTTCATGCAATCGGCCCGGCGCTCCATATCGACGTGCGGGAAGCTCGTTCGTTCACCTTGCGCGACGAGAGCGGGCTGAAACTGATGCTGGCGGCGTCGTCTGCTTACTGGATGCTTGCGTGGGTTTGCCGGAACCGCCGTGCACGGCATGAACGCACGAGCATGAAAGATCGCCGCGACGACATGCCGTCCAATGTCGTATCGATGAATATGATCCGAAGCCATCCGCGAACCATCGAAGGCACGACGAAAGACCTGGAGTCGATCATGGCGGCCAAGCGTCCTGTCGCCAGCGCGCGCATGTTGCGCGAATGCACCTGCGAGCAGATCATGACGCGCGACGTCGTCACGGTTTCGCTCGATACACGGCGACGCGTCGTCGAAAAAATATTGGAGCGCCAACGGATTCGCGCATTGCCCGTGGTTCATGCCGACGGGCGTCTGGCAGGCATCGTGACGCGCGGGGATCTGGAGAAGTTCGGGCGGCATTGCGGGCGGCCTTCGCTCGTCGCATCAGACGGCATGCGCGTTGCGCCTCCGGAACCGGCGTCGCAAACGGTGGCCGGCCTGATGACGAGCGACGTGGACGCGATCGACGCGACATCGTCGCTTGAAACGCTGCTCGGCCTCTACGTGAAGAAAGGCCATCATCACATCCCGGTCATCGATGCGCAACGCAGGATCGTCGGGATCGTGACGACGTCGGATCTCGCCGAACGCCTCGGCTGGCTTCGGGTTGTCGGCGAATCGCGGCGCGGCTAAAGCGCCGCGCCAGCGAGCAAGCTACGCGTGAAGATTGCCATCGCGCGGCCGCGTCGTACGCGTTACGATCCGTTCATCCATCGACAGATGAATCGATCGAACATGAACAAGACGCGAACAAGCATGCTTCCCGATCAACCCGGTCGCCCGTCCGGCGAAGAACGTGGCATGGCACCCAACCAGGCGCCGGCCGGCCACGTCGTTCTCGCCGACGCCGACAGCGACAGTTATCGCTCGCTGCGGCGTCGGCCCATGTCGCGCGCGGAGCGCTTCGAACTCGGCCGGAGCCTACGCGACCGGGTTCCGCGCAACACGCTCGGCGACTGGAAAGCCCCCGCGACGCGGCCGGACCCCGTCGAGCAGATCATGCGTTCGCACGAGGGCCGGCTTGACCGGCTGATTCCAATCCGGGTCGGCCGCATGATCGCATCGCCCTATGGATTCCTGCGCGGCACGGCCGTCGTGATGGCCGAGGACGTCGCCCATCTTCCCGCGACCGGCATCACGCCCGTCGTCTGCGGCGATTCCCATTTGGGCAACTTCGGCTTCTACGCTTCGCCCGAACGGGATCTGGTGATCGACCTGAACGACTTCGACGAAGCGCATCCCGGCGCCTGGGAGTGGGACCTGCGGCGGCTGGTCGCGAGCATCTGGGTGGCGGGCCGGCATACGGGCGCGAGCGAAAGTCAGTGCCATGATTCGGTCGCGTCGTGCGTCGCCGCTTATCGCGAGGAAGTGCGTTTCCTCGCTAACGAACCGCTGCTGTCGCGCTCGTATCAGCGCATCGACGTCGACCGCCTGCACGAGACGGCAACCGATGCCGCGCTGCGCGGCGAGATCGCCCGCGCGGCGAAGCGTGCGCGGTCACGCACGAGCGACCGCGCCTTGCCGCGCTTTACGACCGAACGCGACGGCCGCCGCTGTATCGTCGACGAACCGCCGTTGATCACCCGGGTTCCCGATGCGGAGGCGGAAAGCATCGCCGCATCGCTCGACGCATACCTCGACACGCTGGCGCCGCACTGGCGCCGCGTGCTCGGCGGCTATACGCTGGTCGACATCGCGCACAAAGTGGTCGGCGTGGGCAGCGTGGGCTTGCGCGCCTACGTCGCGTTGCTCGAAGGCAGCAGCGCCGACGATGTCGTCTTTCTCCAGCTCAAGCAGGCGCGCCGCTCGGTGCTGGCCCGTTTCGTTCACGGCGATTCGGCATGGCACGCGCATCAGGGACAACGCGTCGTCGAGTATCAGCAGGCGTTGCAGACGGTGAGCGATCCGCTGCTCGGCTGGACTTCCATCGACGGCCGGCAATACTACGTCCGCCAGTTTCGCAACATGAAAGGCACGATTCCCCTCGACGCGCTCGATGCCGCCGCGCTCACCGACTACGCCGGGATCGTCGGCCATCTGCTCGCGAAGGGGCACGCGCGCACGAGCGGCGCGTCGATGATCGCCGGCTACGCGGGTTCGTCCGACAAGCTGGACAAGGCGCTCTGCCGATTCGCGCGCGCCTACGCCGACCAGACGGAGGCCGACCACGCCGTGCTCGTCAAGGCTGTGGCTCGCGGCCTTCTGCCGGTCGAATATGTGGAGCAGGCGGGCGGGAAGACCGCGTTTCGGCCGTAGCGCTCAGGTCGACACGTGTTTATCGCGGTCGCAGGCGACCGGACTTGAATCGAGGCATACGATCCAATGAACCCATCGGAACACATAGACCAACTGATCGCGACACTCACCGACTGGCGCGGCCAGACATTCGCCGCCATTCGAAAGCATATTCTTAAGGCGGACGGCGAGATCGTCGAGGAATGGAAGTACATGGGAAGCCCGGTGTGGTATCGCGATGGAATGATCGCGGTCGCCAATGCCCACAAGGGAAAGGTCAAGCTGACCTTCGCGCACGGCGCGAGCATCCCGGATCCCGACAAGCTTTTCAACGCGGGCCTGGAAGGCAACGCCCGGCGGGCCATCGATTTTTTCGAAGGCGATAAGATTGATGAGCGCGCGCTGAAAAATCTCGTCCGTGCAGCGATTGAATTCAATCAACTCAAGCAGAAGAAAAAGACGCCTGCGGACACCCGCGTGAAAAATCAGAAAGATAAAAGCAAAGCCTGACGCGTTATAGGCCGCACCTATCGCCGGCATTGCAGGAATCGAATTCTGTTGGCGGTCACACACGCTTATATTTAAGTGGAGTAGGCTCGCCGACAAAAGGCGCAAGAGTCCGCCGTGGGACTGCCCGAATGAAATGCCCGCGGGTGCCACGCGCCGGTGCATCGTCAAGGCGTGGCACGCTGACAGAACAAATAGTGGTACGTCCCCTCAAGGAGATTACGCATGTCAAACGAAGCGAAGTGCCCGTTCCAACATGCCGCCGGTGGCGGCACGACGAACCGGGACTGGTGGCCGAAAGAACTGCGCGTGGATTTACTCAGCCAGCACTCCCGTAAATCCAATCCGATGGACGACAGCTTCGACTACGCCGAAGCCTTCAAGAGTCTCGACCTCGCCGCTGTCAAGAAGGACCTCGCGGCGCTGATGACCGATTCGCAAGACTGGTGGCCGGCGGACTTCGGCCACTATGGTCCGCTCTTCATCCGCATGGCGTGGCATAGCGCCGGCACGTACCGGATCGGCGATGGCCGCGGCGGCGCAGGGCGCGGCCAGCAACGTTTCGCGCCGCTCAACAGTTGGCCGGATAATGTCAGCCTCGATAAAGCCCGCCGCCTGCTCTGGCCGATCAAGCAGAAGTATGGTCAGAAGCTGTCCTGGGCGGATTTGCTGATCCTGACCGGCAACGTCGCGCTGGAAACGATGGGCTTCAAGACGTTCGGCTTCGGCGGCGGCCGCGAAGACACGTGGGAGCCGGATCAGGACGTCTACTGGGGCAATGAGAAAACCTGGCTCGGCGGCGACGTCCGCTACGGCAAGGGTGCCGCCGGCGACGACGATAACGAAGGCGTGATCGTCGCCGACGAGGAGCTGCACGGCGCCGAGGCGAGCCGCACCGACAACGGACGCAATCTGGAGAATCCGCTGGGCGCCGTGCAGATGGGCCTGATCTATGTGAACCCCGAAGGCCCCGACGGCAATCCGGACCCGGTCGCCTCGGCGCACGACATCCGCGAAACGTTCGCGCGCATGGCAATGAACGATGAGGAAACCGTCGCGCTGATCGCTGGCGGCCATACTTTCGGCAAGACGCATGGCGCCGGTCCTGCCGACAACGTCGGTGCCGAACCGGGGTCCGCCAGTCTGGAGGACCAGGGCCTCGGGTGGAAGAACAGTTTCGGTAGCGGCAAGGGCGCGGATACGATCACGAGCGGCCTGGAAGTCACCTGGACCACGACGCCGACAAAATGGGGCAGCGGTTTCTTCGAGAGCCTGTTCGGCCATGAATGGGAACTGACGAAGAGTCCCGCCGGTGCGAATCAGTGGGTCGCCAAGGACGGCGGCGAAACGGTCCCGCACGCTCACGATCCCGCCAAAAAGCTTCGGCCGACGATGCTCACCACCGACCTGGCGCTGCGCTTCGACCCCGAGTACGAAAAGATTTCGCGGCGTTTCTGGGAACATCCCGACGAACTCGCCGACGCGTTCGCGCGCGCGTGGTTCAAGCTGACGCACCGCGACATGGGACCGCGCGCCCGCTATCTCGGCCCGGAAGTGCCGGCCGAAGAGTTGCTCTGGCAAGATCCCATCCCGGCAGTCGACCATCCGCTGATCGATGCACAGGACGTCGCGTCGCTCAAGCAGAAGATTCTGTCGTCGGGGCTGCCGGTCTCGCAACTGGTGGCGGCCGCCTGGGCGTCGGCGTCCACGTTCCGCGGTTCGGACAAGCGCGGCGGCGCCAATGGCGCACGCATTCGCCTGGCGCCGCAGAAGGACTGGGAAGTCAATCAGCCCGAGCAACTGGCGAACGTGCTGAAGGTTCTCGAAGGCATTCAAGGCGAGTTCAACGGTGCGGCTTCCGGCGGCAAGAAGGTGTCGCTCGCCGACCTGATCGTGCTCGCCGGGAGCGCTGCCATCGAGCAGGCGGCGGAGAAGGGCGGCCACAAGGTGACGGTGCCGTTCACGCCGGGGCGCATGGACGCCTCACAGGAACAGACCGACGTGCAATCGGTCGGCGCGCTCGAACCTTCCGCCGACGCCTTCCGCAACTACGTGAACCCCCGCGTGGGCGTCCCGGCGGAGACGTTGCTGATCGACAAGGCGCAATTGCTGACGCTGACCGCGCCCGAGATGACGGCGCTCATCGGCGGCTTGCGTGTGCTGAACGTTCACAGCGGGCAGGAGACGCACGGCGTCTTGACGGATCGGCCGGAAACGCTCACGAACGACTACTTCCGCAACCTGCTCGACATGCGCACCGAGTGGAAGCCGCTCTCGCGCAGTGTGTTCGAGGGGCGTGATCGCAAGACGGGCGAAGTGAAGTGGACCGGCACGCGTGTCGATCTGGTCTTCGGTTCGCACGCCCAGCTTCGCGCTTGCTCGGAAGTCTATGCGAGCGAGGACGCGCAGGAAAAATTCGTCCGCGATTTTGTCGCAGCCTGGGTCAAGGTGATGAACCTGGACCGTTTCGATCTCGCCTGAAACGCCGCGTCGCCCCGTCAGCATCTCAGTCTGGCGGGGCGACGCGATCGCTTCGGCTCATCAGCCGGCTGACCCGCCCGAGCGCCACGCGACGCTACGGCGCGACCTTGTCGATTTCTTCGTAAGCGCGATTGAGCCAGACCTTCACGCGCTGTCGTTCGAGCATGCCAAGCCCGGTGCTCGCGCGATCCGGATGATGCGCCGCCGCCCAGAAGCTGGCATTTTTCTGATCGATCTTCTGCATCGTCGTGTCGGCGAGATGGCGCAGGGACACGATGCTCGCGCCAAGCGCTTCCGCCCGCTGGCGTTCGCCCGACGCTTCCAGCAGTTCGAAACGATCGCCGCGGATCTCGTTCAGCACGATCACGAGACGCAACTTGCCGCCGAACCGGTCGAGCCATTGCCGCAGCAGATCGACCGAATCGCGGCCGGCGTCCATCACGTGCCACCACGTGAGCGCGATCCCGTTTTCCTGCGCGATGCCGAGCACGTCGGAGTCGTCGAACCACTGCGAGATCGACTGCTGAGTCTGCGCCGCGAGATCGACCACGATGCGGCGTTCAGGCTGTTCCAGCGCGTGTTCGATCACCGGGTCGAGGCTGTCGTGGTCGTCCAGCACCGCGGGCGCGGCAAAATCGGCGTAGTAGCGCAAGAGCGCGCCGTGCGAGCGGTCGGTGTCAAAGCCGAGAAAAGGCACGTTGCGGTCGATGAAATACTGCGCCAGCACACGGGCGACGAGCGATTTGCCGACTCCGCCTTTTTCCCCGCCGATGAAGTGCACGAAGCTCATGGGTTCGAATCCTTGTTGTCCTGAGTGGGTCTGCCATGCGTCGCACGGGACGCGGCCGTGGCCGTGGCCGTGGCCGCGCTACAGGCTACACGGGCAATATTCGCGCGGGCGCGCTTTTTTCCTGATGTGCGGTTCGTGGATTCGTGACGAACGGCTGCAATACGGATAAGGTGACGACGCCGCCTGCGGTCCATCCCAAACCCGAACCGACGAGAACGATATGACTCTGGTTGCTCCTCCCGCTGCACGCCTCGGCGCGACACTCGCCGAAATCGGCACGCCTTCGTTGCTGATCGAACTCGATGCGTTCGAGGCGAACGTGCGCGGCATGGCCGAATTCACCGCCTCATGCGGCGTGGCGCTGCGGCCTCACGCGAAAGCGCACAAGTCGGTCAAAATCGCGCGCCGGCAGATCGCGGCGGGCGCGGTCGGCGTGTGCTGCCAGAAGCTGAGCGAAGCGTATCCGTTCGCGGCGGCGGGCATCGAAAGCATTCACGTGAGCAACGAGTTCGTCGGCGCGGACAAGGTCGCGATGGCCGTGGAGCTTGCCGCGCACACGCGCCTGAGCGTGTGCGTCGATTCGTTGCCGCAGGTGGCCGTGCTGGGCGTCGCGGCCGCCGAGGCAGGCGTCAGGATCGACGTGCTGCCCGAAATCGACGTCGGGCAGCGGCGCTGCGGCGTCACACGGTCCGATGACCTGCTGCGTCTGGTCGACGCCATCGCGCAGCACGCCGCCTTGCGGTTCGGCGGGATTCAGGCGTACCACGGCGGCGCGCAGCATATCGCGTCGTGGCAGGCGCGTGGGGAGGCGGCAAAGCTCGCGGCACAGCGCGCGTCGGAGTTCGTGAGCGCGCTTCGCGCGCGGGGCGTCGATGTGCCCGTCGTCACCGGCGGGGGCACGGGCACGGTGGAATTCGACGCCCGAAGCGGCATCTACACCGAGCTTCAGCCCGGTTCCTACGTGTTTGGAGACGGTGACTACGGCAGCATCGAATGGGCGGCTTTCGACCGGCCGCGGCAGAGTCTCTTCATTCTCTCGACCATCATGAGCGCGACGCGGCCCGGCATCGCGGTGTGCGACGTCGGATTGAAGGGACTGGCGGTCGATTCCGGACTGCCGCGCGAGGTGACTGCGCTTTCCCGTGTCGAGACGCCCGAACTGGCCTATGCCGGCGCGAACGACGAGCACGGCATGCTGGACGTTGCGGGCGGTCTCGAACGAGGAACGGAGTCGCTGATCGGGCAACGCATGCTGATCGTTCCCGGGCATTGCGACCCTACGGTGAATCTCTACGACGAATTCGTTTGCGTCCGGGCCGCGCAAGTCGAGGCGTTATGGAAGGTCGACGCGCGCGGCTTGTCGCGGTGAGCATGCAATGGCTCAAGCGGACAGCTTTTGCATCTGCGCGAAGAGATCGGCCTTGCCTTCGAAGCCGATGCCGGGCAGGTCCGGCATGGTGATATAGCCGTTATCCACCTTGACGCCGTCGGGGAAGCCGCCGAACGGCTGGAACAGATCGGGATACGATTCGTTGCCGCCCAGCCCGAGGCCCGCCGCGATATTGAGCGACATCTGGTGTCCGCCGTGCGGAATGCAACGCTTCGGCGACCAGCCATGTTCATGCAGCATGTCGAGTGTGCGCAGATATTCGACAAGGCCGTAGCTCAGCGCGCAATCGAATTGCAGCCAGTCGCGGCCGGCCCGCATGCCGCCGTAGCGAATCAGATTCCGCGCGTCCTGCATCGAAAAGAGGTTTTCGCCGGTCGCCATCGGCTTATCGTAGTAGCTGCGCAGCGTGGCCTGCAATTCGTAGTCGAGCGGATCGCCCGGTTCCTCGTACCAGAACAGGTCGTATTGCGAGAGCGCCTTCGCGTACTGGATCGCGGTGTCGAGATCGAAGCGGCCGTTCGCATCGACCGCCAGCTTCTGGCCGTCCTGCAGCACGCTCAGGATCGAATCGATGCGGCGCAGGTCTTCATCGAGCGAGGCGCCGCCGATTTTCTTCTTCACCACCGTATAGCCCCGGTCGATGTAGCTGCGCATCTCGTCCTTGAGCTTTTCATGGTCCTGGCCCGGGTAGTAGTAACCGCCCGCGGCGTACACGAAGATCTTGCGATCGGGCACGCCATTGCCGTATCGGTCGGCCAGCAACTGGAAGAGCGGCTTGCCTGCGATCTTCGCGACCGCATCCCACACGGCCATGTCGATCGTGCCGATCGCCACGGAGCGCTCGCCGTGGCCGCCGGGCTTTTCGTTGGTGAACATCGTCGCCCAGATCTTGTGCGGGTCGAGGTTGTCGCCGGCATCGTCGACGAGCGAGGCGGGGTCGGCTTCGAGAATGCGCGGGATGAACCGCTCGCGCATCAGCTTGCCCTGGCCGTAGCGGCCGTTCGAGTTGAAGCCGTAGCCGACTACCGGCTTGCCGTCGCGGATCACGTCCGTCACCACGGCGACGAGACTCAGCGTCATCTTGCTGAAGTCGATATAGGCGTTGCGGATCGGGGAACTGATCGGAACGGTCTTTTCGCGGATTTCAACGATTTTCATGAATGTCTTCTGATGGCATCGCGAGTGGACGATGCAACGGGCTGTAGGAGACGCTAGGTTATTCGCGAAAGCCGGCGCTATGATTCACCGGAAATCACTTCTTTATTAACTTTCAGTGAAGACTGACCTTGCCTCCCACCTTGAGTTTTTCGTGCTGCTGGCGCGGCACGGCAACCTCGCCGCCGCAGCCCGCGAACTCGATCTGACGCCGCCCGCCGCCACCAAACGCCTGGCTCAACTGGAGGCGCGGCTGGGCACGAGGCTCGTGAACAGGACGACCCGCAGTATCAGCCTGACCACGGAAGGCGAGACCTACCTGCATTACGCGACGCGGATTCTGGCCGAGATCCGGGAGATGGAGGACGCCGTTTCGTCGAGCCGGTCCGTGCCGAGAGGGCTGCTGCGGGTGAACGCCACGCTCGGGTTCGGACGGACCACGATCGCGCCGCTGGTGTCGGAATTCGCCAGGCGCAATCCGCATGTGGAGGTGCAGCTCGACGTCACGGATCGGCCTGTCGATCTCGTCGAGAGCGGCGTCGATCTGGCGATTCGTTTCGGCTCGCTGCCGGACAAGCGGCTCAACGCGCGGCGCGTGATGACGAACCGCCGGTTCCTGTGCGCGTCGCCGCGCTATCTTGAACGGCATGGCACGCCGGCGAGTCTCGCCGACCTCGCGGGGCACCAGTGCATCATTCACCGTCAGAACGATGACGCCCACGGCATCTGGCGTTTCACGCACGACGGCCGCATCGAGACAGTGAAGGTGCGCGGCATGCTGTCGAGCAACGACGGCGATATCGTCCTCGGCTGGGCGCTCGACGGGCACGGCATCCTGGTTCGATCCGAATGGGATCTCGCGAAGTATGTGGAGAGCGGCCGGTTGCGAATCGTGCTGCCGGCATTCGTCCTGCCGTCTGCGGACCTGTTCGTCTATTACGCCAACCGGCGGAATCAGTCCGCGCGGGCGAGGGCGTTCATCGACTTTCTGATCGAACGCTTCGACGGTCCGGCGATCTCCGTTTCACACGCTGCTTCGATGTGACGTCACCGGCGCTGCGGCGGCGCAGTCCGGTTCATGGGGCCGCGTTTCCGCCTGCGGGCGTGGCCGTGCGCTTCAGGAAGTCGGCGACCCAGGCGTCGTTCTCGCCGTTCATGAGCCCCTCGCTATCCAGGATCAGGGCGTTGTCCGCTGCTGCATTGGCGGGTTGTCCTTGCTTGAGGATCTGCCATTCTGTCAGGCGCAGCTTGAGACGGTCGGCGGCAAGGCGGTAGGTCGCCGCCAGGCGCTGATAACGCTCGGCCAGGGCGTAGGTGCCGATCGCCGTCGTGATCGTGCTGAGCGTCGCCACCCAGACCTCGATGCCGGCGCCCGCGAACACCGCTCCCAGCGCGCCCAGCCCCGCCGCGATAGCGCTCAATACCTGTACCGCCCGTGTGCAACGGGCCGCATTGCGCTCGTTCATGGCGGCCTTCGGTGCGAACCAGTTGATCTGTTCCTCGAGCCGGTTGGTGATGTAATCCTGCACGGAAAGCGGACTGCCGGGCCGGCCTTTGCTGGCATCCGCGCCCTCGGGCTCGATCGCGGGCAAATCCTCGCCTTCGGCCATCAACTCTTTAACCTTGTCGAACAATTTCTGACTGGCGTCGGCACCGTCGTAGGGCGGCACGCGCGTGGCATAGCGATACGCCTCGGACTTCGCCCGCTCCGCGAGCGCGCGGGCGCGAATCCAGTCCTTCTCGACTTTCGAGTCGAGCATCGAGCTTGCGGCCCAGGCCGCGAGCGCCATCGCGACGGCACTCGCGGCGCTCAGGAACTGCGCGACCACTTTCAGGTCGGGAATCCTTCCGGGCAACTGCGAGGCCAACGTCGCGAGGACGGCGCCGATCACGGTCAACGCCAGCGTGCGAAGCCGCCAGCGATCGAGATCGCTCCGGATAGTCCGGGCTCGCGTGGCCCAGCCGCGGTACTTGCTCCACATCAAATCGAGCGCTGCGTCCATTGTTTCTCCCAAGGCTGCGGGCAGTGTGCGTGATATCGGCAACCGACTGGCGATGCTGCGCCACCCGGCTCAAGCTGCGGAAAGAAAGTTTCTGAAGCTGGGCAGGCGATTGTTGAGCGATGCGTTCAGCGTCGCTATGTCGTCGAGACGCATGGCGGCATTGAACGCCGCGACGAAGCGGTCGACGTGCGCCGACGTCCCGATCGGATACTGGACGAGTCGCCAGCGGTTGGCGCGATTGTCGTTGAAGCGTACGCCGCCGGCGTTGTACGCGGCCGCGACGAGCGGCGGGTCGAAGCCCGTGAGACGCGCCTGGCGCCAGATATAGGTCGCACCGGCTTCGATCGAGACGAGCGGATCGCGCAGGTCGTCGAGACTCAGTTGCGGACGACGCAGCGAATCGCGCGCGGTGCTGAGCAGCGTCTGCATCAGGCCCACCGACACGCGCCCCGGCGTAAGTGCAGGATCGATCGTGCTGCAACCGGGCTCGCGGCGCTCGGCGCGTACCTTGCCGCCGCTTTCGGCGCAGATGCACGCGACGATCAACTCGATCGGCACGGGCACCTTGCTCAGGATCGTCGCAAGCGCGGCCTTCTGCGCGTTGAACACGTTGCGGACCTGGGTCTCGTCGGCAGGCGTGCAGACGGCGGCCGCCTCGTCGTGCACGAACACGCCGTCGCGGCCGATCCGCCACGGATCGCTCGACGAAAACTGCCGATGCTGCTGGGTCAGCTTGCCGATCTGCTCGGGCGTCAGGATGTCGCCGGCGGCGCGGTCCGGCAGCACCGGCGTGGTTTCGCCGAAGAGGAGCGCCCAGCTCTGACGGCCCAGCACGCCGTCGGCGATGAGCGCCGGGTTGTGCGTCTGGAAGTCGACCACGGCGTCGCTCGTGCCGCGTCCGAACATGCCGTCGCTCGTGAGCTTGTAGCCGAGCCTGATCAGTTGCGCCTGCGCCTGCGCCACGTCGGCGCCGCGCATCATCGGCGAAGTCAGCCAGAGATTTCTCGTGAAGGTCGGCATCATGTGCATCCTTTTGCGGCAGAGAACGTGTCGATCGACTTCGAGAGGCGCTCGATGCGCGCCGACAGTTCCGCGCTCGCGTTGCGAGTCGTCGCGAGCCGGTTGCGCGCGCCGGTCAGCGTCGGACAGACCTGCGCCGGCGCGACGAGGCCGTTCATCGCGCGCGTGGCGTCCGCGTCGGCGCGGAAGTAAGCGGCATACGGCTGGCCGTCGGGCTGGGCCTGGAGCTTCCCGAGCGTGTCGTCGAAGTGCGATTGCAGCGCGGCGGCGTTCGCGGGGCTCGCAAAGGGACGCATGGACTTCAGCGCATCGGCGAGACCGGCGAGCAGCGCCGTGCGGTCCGTGTCCATCGGCGGATCGGGCAGGAGCCGGATCGCCTGCTCGTAGTCGGACACCGCGCACTGGCGGGCGGCCGCGTCTTTCGGCGCGTCGCCGGTGTTCGTCAGTTGCGCGCAGGCGTTCGCGCGCAGTCCGAACAGGCGCTCGCAGACCGCGTCGGCGCGCGAGGTGCAGTCGATCCGTTCCGCCGCCATCGATCTGAGCGGCGCGCGCTCGCCTGTCTGCCTGGCGCTCTGGTTCGCTTTCTCCATCCTGTCGAGTTGCGTGACGGACGGGTTCTGGACGAACGGCGGGCTGCCGCCGGAACACGCCGCGAGCCAGACGAGCGCGGCGGTACAGGCTAGTGTTTTCGCGCTCATTCCGACTCCTCGGGTTTGGTCTGGACGAGCGCGGTCCGTGCGACGACGGCCAGCGCGTCCGTGACGAGACCCACCGCCTGCTCCTTGTCGATCGGCAGTTTGCCGAGCGCTTCGCCCAGATAGACGAGCCGCTCTAGTTGTGCCGCCGCCTTCGGGTCGGGCAGAAGTTGCCGCGCGGCATCGGCGAGGGTCTTCAGGTTCGCCTGCGCGGTGTCGGCCACGCCGGCCACCTGCGGCAGCGCGACATCGCCGGGAAGCGTGGGCAGCGCTGCGAGGTGCACGAGCGAGCCGAGATACTCGTCGAAGGTGTGGGTCAGTTCGTCGACCGACGTGAACTCCGCCTCGGGCTTGCGCGCGGGCAGCACGGCAGACGTCTTGTTGCGGATGTCGTCGCTGCACGTCGCGGCGATGTCGGCGGCGTTGCGGCGCGAGCCGTCGTCGTTCTTGCGCACGGCGAGCGCCATCAGGTTGAACTTCAGCGCGGGGTCGGCGTCGGGGAAATGCGCCTGCATCATCGGGGAGATGGCGAACGCCGCGGCGGCGGTGGCTTCGTCGGGCGCGTCGGGCAGCAGCGTTGCATCGAAAGGTTTGCTCAGCAGCGCGGCCTTGAAGTTGTTCAGGTCGCGCTGGCGGCCCGCGAGCCGGATGGCCGCCACCAGCACGCCGCCCGCGATGCCGATCGGGCCGCCGGGCAAGCCAGCGAGAATCGGCGACGCGACCGAACGCAGCACTTCGATCGATTCTGCCACCGCGCCGGGCAGTCCCGCCGCCTGCAGCGCGGGCAGCTTCGCGCCGACGTCCCGCAGGACGCTTTCGACGCTCGCCGCGTCGGGCTTCCCGCTCAGGAGCGGCTGGACCTTGCCGAGCAGGTCGCCGACGACCGCAATGGTGGCGGCCGCCGCCGGCAGCGTCTCGCCGCCTACGCCGAGGGCGCTCACGCCGTGCGCCACCTGCTGGATCGCGGTGAGCTGATCGCGCACCGTGGCGAGTCGCGACTGCGCGTTCGTCGCATCGGCCGCTGCCGTGCCGACACCGCCCGTGGTCGTGCCGGCGATCGTGCGCAGCGCCATCGCGGCGTTCTCCTTCGAATTGTCGACCACGGATTGGGTCAGCGTGGTCAGGCGGTCGGTGTTCTCGCGCTGCGTGGTCGCCGCGGCTTCGGTGGCCTTCTGGATGACGCCCGCCACGGTGGTTGCCGTGGTGTCCGCCGCGCTCTGGGCCTGGACGATCGCCTTGCGCGCCTGCTCGCTGTTGCGCGAGGTGAAGTAGAACGTGATGACCGAGCCGACGAAGCCCGCGATCGCCTCGGTATTGCCGAGCCCGAGATAGCCCTGCATCGCGATGACGAGAAAGCCGAACACGACCACGAACAGCGAGAGCAGCGCACGGATGCTGCCCTCGGGCGCGCCGAGCGGCAATTGCAGCAGGTAGGTTCGCCAACGTTGCGGGCCGGCTTGCGCGGCGTTTTTCCAGAACGACCAGCGCACGAGCGCGACCACGAGCATCATGATGATGATGCTCAGGGCGACGAACGAGAAGCTCGCGATGATGAGCGAGCGCATCACGCTGCTTCGTTCGGCATCTGACGTGGCGCCCAGGAGGTGCAGCATCTGGTCGCGCGACAACTGGACCTGGTCGGGATGCCCGTCGACACGGTGCGCGTCGACCATGGCGTTGAGTATCGACTGATCGATCACGATCGGCGGACCGGACGCCGCTTGCGGAGCGTTCGCGCGCTGCGCGAGACACGTTCCGGCCATCAGCAGCAACAGGGACGCGAACAGCAGGTAAAGCCCTCGTCGAATGCATGACATGGCGCAACTCCGATGATTTGAACGAGGAGCCTTGCGAAAATCGAAGCGTGCGGCGCGTCGAACGGCAATGCCTTCAGCGCGCAGCCTCGACGAGGTCGCGCCGCGCCGCTACTGGATGACGATGAAATCCTTGTCCTTCGCCGAGCGAACGCGCGCCGCGACCTCGTAGCCGTTGGCGCTGCCGTCGTCGTTGGTGTTGCCTTCGATGGTGTCGAAATGATCCGGCGATCCGCCGAACCCGAGGCCCGTGTGCGACCAGTCGCTGCTCGTGCGCTTGACGAGGAAGATGAACGCAGGGCCGAGGCTCGTCCAGTTGCTGGGGGCGAGGTCCGCGCCGCTGATCAGCCGGTTCGCCTTGTCGCCCTGCGCGGCGAGGCTGTCGCACGACAGCGAGCCGGACACCGGCATCGTCTTTTGCAGTTCGGTCGTCGCCTGCTTCAGCACGAAGCTCACGAAGCCGCCGCACCATTTCCATTCCGTGCCTTCGCGGCCGCCCGTATAGAGACGCACCCAGGGTCCGCAATTGTCGCCGCCCACCTCGCGCGCTTTCGCGCCCAGATGCCGGCTCGCGATTTCCTTCACGCGCTGCGGCATGTCGAGCGCCGTGCCGTTCTGCAAGGCGGCGCTCATCGGGGCCGTGAGCGCGGCCCATGTCGCCGGGTCGACGACACCGCTCGGGGCGAGGCCCTTCGCCGTCTGGAAGCCACTCACGGCATGCGCGGTGGCGGTTCCGAAGTCACCGTCGATGGTGGTCCCGATTCCATGCAGCGATAGCCATTCCTGGACTCGCTTGACACCGGGCCCCTTGCTTCCGACCGATAGCATGTCTAATAAATCGAGTTCGGCGCGGATGGAATCGGAGTACTGGGAGGGGTTCATCGAGGTGTCTCCAGCGGTCTTGCTGTGGCGGCGGCGCGCGGGGAAGTGGCGTCACCTGGAACCGGATGAAACCAGTTTAGTTGTCGGCATCCGTTTTGAAAGGGCGACATGCCATGAAAATCCGCCACGCATGAGTCGTATCCCGCCCACGCCGGCTCGCGCTACGTCGCGGGTTTGCGCCGCGCATCATCAGACGCTCGCCTCACACGTCTCGGCGCAAGACTCGAACCGGGACCGCGCGGTCATCTGATAGGCGCTCGGACACACGCCGAACTCGCGCCGGAACGAACGGGTGAAGTACGAGACATCGTTAAAGCCCACCGCGTAGGCCACCTGTTTGACGAGCGCGTTCGGCATCGCGAGCCGCTCGCACGCGCGCTCCATCCTGAAGCGCAGCAGGTATTGGCCGAAGCTCACCGCGTGCTCCTTCCTAAACGCCCTGCAAAACTGCCACGAGCTGAGCTGGCACAGTTCGGCGACGTCTTCGAGCGCGATCTTGCGATCGAAATGCGCGGCGACGTAGGCGACCGCGGGCGACGTGCGCCGGGCGATGTCCTGGGTGAGCGGACTGGACGCCGCTTCGACGACATCCCCGATGCCGTTCTGGCCTGCGGGAATCATCGAGGCAAGCGTGAGGATTCTCTGGCTCAGTTCGTCGTGCGCCACCGGCTTGATGAGCAGGTCCCACACCCGCAGGCGCAGCGCCCACAACGCGACGATCATCGAACCGGGCCCCGCGATGACGAGCACGGGCAGCGTGGGATGTTCACGACGCACACGCGTCAGCGATTCGATGCCGCGCGTCTCCGACTCGCTGGAATCCCCGGACGCTTCGAACTCGAAGCAGACGAACGGCGGCGCGTGGATGCTGATCGCGCTGACGATGTGCAGAGGTTCACGGACGCGGCGCAGTTCGAAGGCACCGTCGAGGGAATCGCTGAGTGACGCGCTCGGCTGCCGCGTGAGATCCACCCACAGGAAAGCGCGATTGCGCGATGCGTGATGCACGGTTCTGTCCGACATGACTCCTGCTCCTCCTGACTGGCCGCCGGGTGGCGGCGTCATCGTGGCTGCGCGGGTTGAAGCGGCTTTCGCCGATGCATGGACGTGGCGAGTCGAACGCTCGCGTTCGCTTCGCGGAAGAGGGACGACGCGCCGTCACCGACGAGGTCGACGCTGACCGAAAGCGAGGAAGGGGATGCGGCTGGCAGCACAGCTTCTTGTTGAGGTGCGCGGTGCGGAAGCGGCCGCGCGCTGCATGGGTTGTACTGTGGCCGGAAATCGCGCGCGCGGAAACCCGCGCTTGGGAGGATCGCTATCCCGCCATCGGCGGGAGCCGGTGGGCAGGCGAGCCACCCGATTGCGGGGATAACGGCCGCGTCGCTGCGGTCAGCGCTTTTATTGCGGCCTGACTCAATCCGCCGATGTCCCGGCGTGATTTTCGCCGGTGGCATCGAGGATGGGCGGCGCAGTGACGATCGACTTCAGCGATGGCGTCGGCTGCGTGAGCGTCGAGAGGTCGGGGCGCGGGCGGCGCAGCGCCGGCACGGCGTCAAACGCCTGCTCGAACGCGTGCGCGACCGCGAGCGTCTTGCGGTCGCCATGAAACGGCCCGACGATCTGCAAGCCGAACGGCATGCCCGCCTGATCGACGCCGCATGGCAGCGAGAGCGCGGGATGCGTCGTCAGCGTGACGACATACGTGAGCGCGAGCCAGCGGTAATAGTTCTCCTGCGCGCGGCCGTTGATCTGCGCCGCGTAGAGTTCCTGCCACGGGAACGGCGAGACCGGCGTGGTCGGCGAAAGAATCACGTCGTAGCGTTCGAACGCGCGCTGGAAGCGCCGGAAAATGCGCGTCTGCTCCGCTTGCGCCCAGGCGCTGTCCGCGAGCGACATCTTCGCGCCCATCTCGTAGTTGGCGCGCGTGTTCGGGCCGAGCGCGTCGGGGTCGCGGGCGTAAACATCGCGCAGGCCCGCGACGAAACTCTCCGCGCGGATCACGTCGAAGCAGCGATGCACGTCGCCGAGGTCGAACGCCGCTTCCTCGCACGAGCGGACCATCGGTGCAATCGCGGCGATGCGCGATCGGAAGGTCGCGCGGATCGCGTCGTCGACGTCGCAACTGCCGAAGTCTTCGGTATAGCCCACGCGCAGCGACGACAGATCGAGCGGTGCGGGTATCGCGAACGAAAGCGGTTCGACTTCGTAGGAAAGCGGATCGGCCGTCGAGAGGCCGGCGGTCGCGGCGAGTTGCAACGCGGCTTCGGCGACCGTGCGTCCCATCGGACCGACGACCGAGAGCGGCGACCATCCGAGCAGGCGGCCAGAATTCGGCACGAGTCCCGCCGACGGCCGGAAGCCCACCACGCCGCATTTCGATGCCGGAATGCGCAGCGACCCGCCCGTGTCCGAGCCGGTGCAGACGGGCAGCATGTCGCAGGCGAGCGCCACCGCCGATCCGCCCGACGAGCCGCCCGCGTTCAGTTCCGGATTGAACGGATTGCCGGTCGCGCCCCACACCACGTTGCGCGTGTTGGCGCCGGCGCCGAGTTCGGGCACGTTCGTCTTCGCCACGAGAATCGCGCCGGCCGCGCGCAGGCGCTCGACCAGCGCGACGTCGCGGGAAGGCACGTTGCCGCGCGACATCGGCGTTCCGTAAGTGGTCAGAAGGCCCGCCGTGTCTTCGAGATCCTTCACGCCGAGCGGTAGCCCGTGCAGCAGGCCGAGCGGCTCGCCGTCCGATACCGCGCGCTCGGCGGCCTTCGCGGCTTGTCGAGCCTCGTCGAAACAGGTGGCCGTCACGGCGTTCACGGCGGGGTTGATGGCCTCGATGCGCGCGATGCAGGCGTCGAGCAGCTCCACCGGCGAGATCTCCTTCGCCCCGATCATGCGACGCAATTCGACAGCACAGCGGCTGAGCAGATCGGCGTTTTCATTCATGAGTGGGTGTCCTCCTTGCGGGATACGCGCCGGGTGGCGCGCATGGCGGATGTGTCGCCAGCAACAGTATGCGGCGGAAACGGACAATGCGAGGCAGTCAGCCTGCGCTTCCTGCGCCCTGTGCGAATCTGCGAACGCTTCGGGCGCACGGCTATAATCGCGCTCAAACGTGACCAGGAAAGTTCTACTCGTGAAACGGATCACCGCCTTTACACTCGTTGCGCTCGCAATCGCGGGCTGCTCGTCCACCGAGAAGCAGAATCAACAAGCTCAGGAATACATCCACAACGAATCCAGCCTTGTCGCTGCCCAACGCAACGCGGCAGTCGACTGCAATCCGGCGAATTGCGACGCCGCCTGGGCGCTGACCAAGCGCTATATTCAGGAGCATTCCGACACACCGGTCACGCGCGCGGACGCAGTTGCAATCGACACCGACGTGCCTTCCGGTTCGGGCAAGGCCGCCTTCTCGGCGACGCGTGTCGCCAAGGGCGCGGGCGCGACGCTCACGCTCTTTGCGCAGTGTCGCGGCATGTACAAGCCGGACAACGAGAAAGGCTCGGACTATAACGAGTGCGCCGAGAAAATCCTCAAGACGCAGAATGGCTACGTGGCGTATCTCAATGCGCACGTAGCGGGTCAGTAAGCAACGAAGGCGCGACATGAGAAACCCGTCGCGCGCTCGGGCAGGTTCAGCGCGCGAAGTATTGCTTCACTGACGCCACGAAGGTGTCGATGTCCGCGCGCGTGAGGTCGAGGTGGGTCACGAAACGCGATGCGTAGAGCATTTGCGTGAGAATCCCGCGCTCCTTGAGCCACGCTTCGAGCGGTGCACAATGTTCGGCCGGAAATTCGGCGAAGACCATGTTGGTCGCGTGCGAAGTCACCTTGACCTGTTCGATCTGCGCGAGCGCTTGCGCAAGATGCGCAGCGTTCGCGTGATCGTCGGCGAGACGCTCGACATTGTTTTCGAGCGCATACAGGCACGCCGCCGCGAGCACGCCGGACTGCCGCATGCCGCCGCCCAGTACCTTGCGCCAGCGATGTGCACTGTCGATCAGCGCCTTGCTGCCGACCAGCACCGACCCGACCGGCGCGCCGAGTCCCTTGGAAAAGCAGATCGAGATCGAATCGAATGGCGCGCACAGCGCTGCGATCGGTTGCCCCGACGCGACCGCCGCGTTAAACGCGCGAGCGCCGTCGAGGTGAGTGGCAAGACCGCGGCTTCGCGCAAGTCCGACCGCCTCCGATACGTATTCCGCCGGGAGCACCTTGCCTCCTATGGTGTTTTCCAGTGCAAGCAGGCGCGTGCGGGCGAAATGATCGTCGATTGGCTTGATCGCCGATTCGATCTTCGCGAGCGGCAGCGAACCGTCGGGGGCATTGTCGATCGGCTGCGGCTGGATGCTGCCGAGCACGGCCGCGCCACCGCCTTCGTACTTGTAGGTGTGCGCTTGCTGGCCGACGATGTATTCATCGCCGCGCCCGCAATGGGCCATCAGCGCGGCAAGGTTGCTTTGCGTGCCGCTCGGGAAGAAGAGGGCGGCCTCCTTGCCGGTGCGCTCCGCCATCGCGGCTTGCAGCCGCAAGACGGTCGGATCGTCGCCCCAGACGTCGTCGCCCGTGGGCGCGGACGTCATCGAAGCAAGCATGGCAGGGGTCGGGCGGGTGACGGTATCGCTGCGTAGATCGATCATGTTCGAGTGTTCCTGCGTGCGTTGGCCGGATGCGGAAAGCAGCAAAGTATAGCCAGCCCTATCGACCCTTGCCATGCGAGGCATCGCCGTCGCGATAGGCGGTTGCATCATCAGTCAAATAGCGCAGAATAGGATCGTGAGCGACTTCAAACGCGCGTTTGAAGGATTGACGCCTGAACTTTAGCGAACAACCGTGCTGCAGAGAGACCCATGAAGAAAGGAAAGACCAAGCTGACCCGTCAGGATGCCGAGCGCCTTTTCGAAGGTCTGCCGTCCGGCGGGACCTCGAAAGCATCGAGCCGGCCCGAGAACCCATTCGAAGCAGGAGCGTTCGACGTGGTCGAGCGCGTCGACGACGAATCCAGACTCTGGAAGGACAACCTCATTACGCTTCCGATGGCGATCGAGTTGCCTGCCGGCTATGAGTCGGTGTCGCGCATGCGCGACGCGATGGTGCGGGCATGGCGCGTGAGGTGGGTGAGGGAGGAAAAGAAGGAGGTCGTCACGGAGTTTCCCGAAGGATGGAAAGCCGTCCGCCCCGAAAGCGGTCCCATCGAGGTGCGGGATTCGACCGGCGTGGTCCGCGCCGTACATGGGTGGGCCGCGGATGCCGAACTCAGGATCCTGCCGCGCTATCTGGTGGAGTCGCAGGCGAACAGTTCAAGCGGACTCGGCAGCTTGGTCGTCCGCGATCGCGCGAACGGTCAAATCCTTGCGAGGTCGTCGAACTGGTCCGCTCAAACGGGAACCAACCATCCGGAGTGGACCAAGCTGTCGGCGTGGCTCAACTCGCACTTTCCGCATCACCGCGACCCGTTGCGATACTGGGACGATTGCGAGCAAAACATTCAAAGCTAAGCGGCGTTTGTTTGTTGCTCGAGTCGCCGGGGCACGTTCACTGGAACTTGACCGGCACCGGCCGCGTCAGCAAGTCCACATAGAGCTTGAAGAACCGGTCGTTATCGAACTGCGTCACGTAGGTGATTTTCTGCGGTGAAGCACCCGCAGGCGGCGCATCCGGATACACCGACACATGACCTTGATTCTCGCCGGCTGTCGTGTCGATATCGAGGTACGCGCTCTGCGTTTGCGTCGCGTAGGTAGGGTCGGTGAAGTAAGCGATGGTGAGCGTATCGTAGAGGTCGGTATTCGACGCGAATGCGCCCGCGTTCGCACTCGCATAGGCCTTCGTCACGGCCGTCTGCCCGGTCGGCGGATTGACGATCTGGTTAAAGATGGTCTCGGTCAACGGCACGGTATTGGTGACGTCGAGCGGAATGACGGCCTGCGGGATCGAGGTCTGCAACAGCGTGCGCACGGCGAGCGGATCGAACCACCAGTTCAGTTCTCCGACGGCGTTCGCGTTGCCCGGAACCTTCATCGCGCCGCCCATATAGACGATCTGCTTGATGAGCGGCACGATTTCCGGTGCCTTCTTCACTGCGGTCGCGAGATTCGTCGGCGGCCCGACTTCGATGATCGTCACCTGGTTCGGATAGCGCTTGATCGTATCGATCATGAAGTCGGCCGCGGTTTCGCTCTTCAATTGCGTCGATGTCGCGAAACCATCCGGCGGCGGTGTGAGTTGCGATTGCTGCGTCGGCTCCGGACGCATCCACGCACCGAAATATCCGTTGGGGTTGGCGGCCTGCTGCGCGCGGATGCTCGCGACATCGTATTGCAGCGGATAATTCGCGCCCGCATAGACGCCGACCTTGTCCTGCACGCCCATGCGTTCTACGGCCTTGAGCGCGTCCGCCTCTTCTTGCAGCAACCAGTCGTTGCCGGTCACCACGCACAAGCCCAGCAGGTTCACCTTGCCTTGCGCCATGAGTTGCGTCGTCATCGCGAAGAGCTGGCCGTCGTCGCCCATCGTGTTGAAGTCGGAATCGATGACGATCTTAGGCGCGCCCGTGTAGGCATCGTGATGGTCGGAGCCACCGCATCCGACGAGCGAGGCGGCAACGCAAAGAGCCAAGATCAGTCCTGCTGCATGGCGACGCCGCATGATGCCGTCTCCCGAACCGTTATGTCGATGATCGCGCCTTCGACGAGGGCGTGAGCCATTCTACGATCATTTGCGCGAAGCCCGAAGGCTTCGCGTTCACGCTGACGTGCTAAAGCGTCTTCGGACCATCAACCGCAAGCGGGCGCGGCCTTCTTGCAGGCATCCGCGAGTTGAGGCGGCGGATCTTTCTTGAACACGGTCTTGTACGATTCGAGCACGTTCGACTGCACGACCGGCAGCGATTGCACGCCGATCCACGCCGGCGGCGTCTGGCCGATCAGCGCCTTCATCATCGCCATCGCTTCTGCGACGCCCTGATCGTACGGACGCTGCGAACCCGTCGCCTTGAGCGGTCCGCCCTTAGCAATTTCGATGGCCGATTCGAGCCCGAGGTCGACCGTCGTCATCGGCGTATTGAGGCCCTGTGCGCGCATCGACGTCAGCGTGTCGAGCGCGGGCTGGTCCCACACGGCGAACACACCCTTGACGTCCGGATTGGCGGTGAGGAAGTCACCCGCGATCTGGCCGACCTTCGACGGGTCCGTGAAAGCGACCTGCTTGATCTTGATGTCGGGACGATTTTTCTTCATCCAGTCGTTGACGGCCTTCGTGCGCTCCGTCGTGCTGAAATAGTCGACGCCAAAGTTCACGAGCCCGACCGTGCCGCCCTTCGGCACGCACGAGGCGAGCACCTTCGCCGCGATCTGGCCGTTGCCCTCGCTGTCCGCCGAGACCATCGCCGCGTACTGCTCCGGATGCTTCAGGCCCGTCGGCACGTTATCCATGAACACGAGTTTGATGCCCGCCTGCGAAACTTTCTTGTAGGTCGCAGCCGTTGCCGTGCCGTCGACCGGAATCGAGATGATGCCGTCCGGATGGCGCTGGATCGTGTTTTCGATGTCGGCGATCTGCTTGTCGACCTGATACTCGGCCGACGCCGTGCCGATCACTTCCACGCCGTATTTCTTCAGCGTGTCGGTGATGCCCTGCACCTGCAACTGCGACCAGTCGAGGTTCATCGTCTGCATCGAAATGCCGACCTTGAACTTGCCGGCCTTGACCTTCGTGGCCTCGGCGTCCGTCAGCTTGACGGCATCGACCGCCGCCGCCTTCTCGCCGTTCGGTCCCTGCCCGACGATACCCGATGGTCCGATCGACCCGGCAGCGAGCTTCTCGCACGCCTGTGCAAATGCCTGCGAGCAGCACAGGGCCATCGCAGTCGCCGCCGCGACACTCGCCAGCTTCACTCCTGATCCACGACGATAGTTCATGACTTTCCTCCGTTGGTCGTGATGTACTGCGTCTCCTGCCGTTTTTTGCATTGCCCTTCATGACCCGTCACGCGTCGTCATTTGCGGGTGAACGCAACAGCCGCCACGATGATGACGCCCTTGATGACGAGTTGCAGCGACGAACTCACGCCGAGCAGCACGAGGCCGTTATTCAGCGTGCCGATGATGAGACTGCCGAGCAGCGTGCCGAGAATGAAGCCGCGTCCGCCGAAGAGACTGCAGCCGCCGAGCGTGACGGAGGCGATCACGTCGAGTTCCATGCCTTGCACGACGTCCGGCCGCGCCGCATGCGAGCGCGCGGACAGCACGAGCGCGGCGAGCCCGGCGAGCACGCCCGTCAGCACGAACGCGAGTGTCGTCACGCGGCGAATGTTGATGCCCGAATAGAGCGCGGCCGTCGGGTTTCCGCCCGCCGCGTAGATCTGCCGGCCGAACACGCTGTAGTGCAGAAGCAGAATGCCGCCGATCACCGCGAGCAATGTCCACAGGATCGGCACGGGCACGCCCGCGATGTTTCCTTCGCCGAAGATCGCGATGAACCGGTCGTTCGTGATGATCTCGGGGCGCGTTGTCGTGACCATCAGCGCAAGGCCGCGCGCGGCGCTCAAGGCGCCGAGCGTGACGAGAAACGACGGGATGTTCAGCCGCGTCGTGACGAAGCCGTTGATCGCGCCGACGATCGCGCCCGTCCCGATGCCCGCCATTGCGCCGACGATCCAGCTATCGGTGATGTGCGACATCGCGAGCGCCGCCGCCATGCCCGACAGCGCCAGCGCCGATCCCACCGAAAGATCGATCTGCCGCGCGATGATCACGAACGTCATGCCGATCGCGATGATCGACACGAGCGCCGTTTGCCGTCCGATATTGAGGAAGTTGTCGATCGAGAGGAACCACGGGGATGCGAAGCTGAACACCACCAGCAGAATCGCGAACGCGATATACAGCATGTACGGGCGGTCGCCCTGCAACAGAAGCCGCGCGAGGCGCCGCGCGCGTCCGTGGCGCTGGGCGGTCTGTTGCTCGGCGGGCAAGGGCGAAACGGACTCGTTCATGTCGCAAGCTCTTCGGTAGGACGGGGAAGCTGGATGAGATGGTGCAGTTCTTCCGCATGACGAATCTGCGCGCGCTCGACGGTTCGTTCGATCGAGCCGTTCACCACGATGGAAATGCGGTCGCACAGTCGCAACAGTTCGTCCAGATCCGACGACACGACGACGACGCCCGTGCCCGCACGCGCCGCGTCGTGCACGACGCCGTAGATTTCTTCCCGCGCGCCGACATCGACGCCGACCGTCGGTTCATCGAGCAGCAAGAGCGTTGGCCGCGGATGATTCCACTTGGCGAACACCACCTTCTGCTGGTTGCCGCCGGAAAGAAACTTCGCGGGCGTCGACGCATCGGGCGCCTTCACGGAAAGCTGCTTCATCGCGATGCGCGCCTGTTGTGCGGCGGCTTGCGCGCGCAGCCAGCCGCCGCGCGAAAACTGCGGCAGGCGCGGCAGTGTCAGATTGCGTTCGATCGAATGATCGAGCACGAGCCCTTGCAGATGCCGGTCTTCGGGCACGAGCGCGACGCCGCGCGCGATTGCGTCGGCGGGGCGGCGCGGGGCGAGCGGCTGGCCGTCGAGTTCGATCGTGCCTTCGTGAATCGGCAAGAGGCCGAAGATCGTCTGCAGGATTTCCGTGCGCCCGCTGCCGATCAGTCCCGCGAGGCCATGCACTTCGCCGCGGTGCACGGAGAAATCGACGCTGGCAAGACGCGCGTTGCTCACCTTCGATAGCGTCAGCACGGGTGGGTCGCGGGCAATCGCATGCGCTTGTGCTTGTGCGTTCTGCGTTGTTCGCGCGGCCGTGCCCGTCGACGTTTCCTGTCTGGCCTGCATCGCGGCATGACGCGGTCCGACGATCGCCGCGACGAGCTGCTTCATGTCGGTCTCGGCGGTGGCGAACTGGCCGGCGTTGGCGCCGTCGCGGAACACGGTCACGCGCTGCGAGATGCGAAACACCTCGTTCAGCCGGTGCGTCACGTAGATCACGCCGACGCCGCGCGCCGTCACCGTGCGAATCGCGTCGAAGAGAATTTGTTCCTCGCCGCCCGTCAGCGCGGATGTGGGTTCGTCGAGGATCAGGACGCGCACGTCGCCCATCAGCGCCTTGCAGATCTCCGTCATCTGCCGGTACGCGAACGGCAGCGAATCGACAGGCACGCGCGGATCGAGCGGAATGTTGTGTGCGCGCAGAAACGCGCTGACCTGTGCCATCAGTTCGCGTTGCCGCACGAAGCCGAGCCGCGTGCGCGGCTCGCGCCCGAGCATCAGGTTCGCGCCGACCGACAGCGACTCGACGAGACTCAGGTCCTGATAAACGACAGCGACGCCCGCCTCGCGCGACTTCGCCGGCGATTCGAACGCGACCTTGCGGCCGTCGATTTCGATCGAGCCTTCGTCGTACGCGTGGACGCCGCTCAGTATCTTGATGAGGGTGGATTTGCCCGCGCCGTTTTCGCCGAGCAGTGCATGCACTTCGCCCGGCAGAACCTCCAGATTCACGCCGCGCAGCGCCTGCACGCCACCGAATTTCTTGGTGACGCCTGTTACGCGGATCAATGGCGATCGGGGCGATGAAACGGCCGCGACCGCAACCGGCGCACTCATCCGGATGTCTCCTTCGTCGATATGACGAATTCTTATGTCGCGCGATCGGGCCGCGCGCTATCTTGTGATCTTCGCATCACGCAAATGATGCGTCAATAACATTTGTTCCCCATGCGGCCGGCAATTGCCGTGAGGATCGCAACACAATTTTCGGTGGATGTGATGATCCTATCGCCTTCAGTGCGACTGGCAGTGTGATGCGAACCTTTCGGCGAGGACCATCACGACCCCGCTGCGGGCTCGATCTTCATGCGCCGACGGATTTCGGAATCGAGGATCAAACGGCCGCGCAGCTTGCCCTTCATCCGCTTTACGTAGCGCGGCGCTTCCGTCATGTGGACGACCATCAGTTCGCGCACTTTCTGCGCGTCGCGATCCCGCGCGGCCTTGACGATCGCTTTGTGGATCCGGACGTTCGCCTGGCCGAATCGTTCATGCTCGGCCTGCGGCGTGTCGTTTCGAAACTCGATCAGTTGCCGGATCATTTCATTGATCAGCTCGCAACTGAAGCGCAAGAACGGATTGGGATTCGCGGCGGCGAGGATGTCGTGGAAGTTCACGTCTTCCTGACGCTTGCGCACGATGTCTTTGTCGCCGTGGACCGACCCGGCGCCGTCGCAGCACGCAATGTTCGCATCGAGTGCCACGAAGTCCTGTTCGGTCAGATGCGGCACCGCGCCCGCCGCAAGCTCGGGCTCGAGCAACTGGCGCACCGTATAGATGTCGTCGATGGTGACGTCTTTGAAGAACAGATAGTTTTGCAGCAACTGCAGCGTGCGGTCGAGCGGCACTTCGACGATCGTGCCGCCGCCGCTCGGCCCGGTCGTCACCTTGATGAGGCCTTGCACCTCCAGCGACTTGAGCGCCTCGCGAATCGTGCTCTTGCTCACCGAGAACATCTGCTGCAACTCGACTTCGCGCGGCAGCCGGTCGCCGGGCTTCAAGTCTTTTTCCGTGATCAGCCGCTTGATTTCTTCCGCCACGAGATCAGGCCGCTTCTGCTGCTTGATCTCGATCGAGGCGCCGGCCTTCGTTCGATCCATCGCCATCTCGATGCTCCTCATGAACGCCCGGGCGTGCCTGTAAACGACCTGTTGCGTCATGCAGCGTGACAGACGTACAGACAAGCGGCGACCGCGAATAATGCCTGATTGACAGCCGAATTTATTATAACTAGCATCAGGTTCATTCTATTTATCATGATAAATAGAGCGAGGCGAATGGGGAAAATAGTCGCATCGCAAACGCGGTTCAGCCAACGATGCAGCAGTCGGTCACATGCGGTTTTCTTACTAGGAGCACCAATTTGAATCGCCGAAACATGTTGAAGCTGGCCGCGTTGTCGGCCGTTCCCGGGTCTGCCCAGATGCTGCTTTCGAAGAGCGTATTCGCGCAGGGCGCGCCGATCCAGTTCGCCTGCCCGGTGCCGATGTCGGGACCTTTCGCGGCCAACGGCAAGTATGCCGATCTCGGCATGAAGCTCGCCATCGAACAATATGGCAAGGTGCTCGGCGACCCGCTCGCCTATTCCGTGCTCGATACGGAAGGCAAGCCCGCCACGGCGGTACGCCGCGTGCAGGAAATCGCGCAGCAGAAGAATGCACGCTTCTTCGCGGGCGGCATTCTTTCGTCGGAATCGCTCGCGATGGGCAAGGAAGTGGAGAAGGCCGGCGGCGTTTTCATCACGACGGCCGGCGCCGATGAAATCACCGGCAAGGACTGCAACAGCGCGACCTTCCGCTGGTCGGTGCCGACCTTCGGTGCGATCGAGCAGACGGTGCGTCCGCTCATCCAGTCGATGCCGAAGGCCAAGCGCTGGTACACGATCACGCCGCAATACGTGTTCGGCGAAGGGCTGCTCTCGGCCGCCAAGGCGATCTTCAAGGAGAAGGGCATCGAGCACGTGGGCAACAGCTACCACTCGCTCAACGAAAAGGAATTCAGCGGCTATCTGACCAACGCGGTGGCGGCGAAGCCGGACGTGCTGCTGATCCTCAACTTCGGCTCGCAGTCGTCGGACACGCTGCGCCAGGCGGTCAGCTTCGGCATGAAGAACAACTGCACGATCCTGCTCGCGTGGGCGTCCGGGCTGGAGCAGTTCGAGGCGCTGGGCGCGGACCTGTGCGACGGCGTGTACTTCGGCGCGCAATACTGGCACGCGATCGATTCGCCGCTCAACAAGGATTTCGTCAAGCGCGTGAGCGCCACCTACAAGTCGAACCCGAACTACAGCCTCGCCGGTTCGTACATCTGCACGAAGATCTTGCTCGACGGCATCCAGAAGGCGGGCAGTGCCGATCCGAAGAAAGTGATCGCGACGTTGCAGGGCATGAAGTACGACGGGCTGACCGGTGCCGAGGAAATCCGCGCGGGCGACCATCAGGTGCTGAAGAACTACTATCTGCTCAAGGGCAAGGCGAAGAGCAAGATGAAAAACGCCGACGACTACGCCGATATCGTCAGCTCGGGCCAGTCCTTCCTGCCGCTCGACCAGACGCAATGCAAGCTGGCGTGATCGCCTGCCGGCGGACGGCCGCCTCGCGCGGCCGTTTGCGTCGATCCTCTTCGGACGAAAGCTCATGAACGTTTATCTATTGCAGGTCGTGAACGGCATCGGCGTGGGAATGCTGTACTTCCTGCTCGCGGTGGGGCTGTCGATCGTCTTCGGGCTCTTGCGCTTCGTGAACTTCGCGCACGGTGCGTTCTATCTGCTCGGCGCCTACTTCTGCTATCAGGCGATGCAGTGGTCGATGAGCTTCTGGGTCGCGCTTGCCGTCGTGCCGGTCGTGACGGGCGCGCTTGCGTGGGTCGTGGAAAAGGCGATCCTGCGTCACGTCTACGCGCAACAGCACGAGTTTCATATCCTCGCGACCGTGGGCCTTGCACTCGTGTTGCAGGAATGCGCGATCCTGATCTGGGGGCCGCTCGGCGACAACGTTCCGGTGCCTGACGTCCTGAATGGCGTCGTGATGTGGGGCAGCTTCATTTACCCGAAGTATCGTCTCTTCGTGATCGGCTTCACGGCGGTGCTCGCCGTGCTGCTGTGGTGGATCCTGGAAGGTACGCGGCTTGGCAGCGCCGTGCGCGCCGGCAGCGAGTCGAGCGAGATGGTGTCGCTGCTCGGCATCAACGTGACGCGCATCTTCAGTCTCGTGTTCGCGCTCGGAGCGGGCACGGCGGCGCTGGCGGGCGTGCTCGCGGCACCGATTCGCGGCGTCGATCCGTTCATGGGAATCGAGGCGCTGGGCGTGGCATTCGTCGTCGTGGTGGTCGGCGGGATGGGTAATTTTCTCGGCGCGCTCGTCGGCGGGCTGCTGGTGGGCATCGTGCAAAGCGTCATGAGCACGCTCTGGCCCGAAGGCGCGCGCCTCATGATTTACGTTGCGATGGCGGCCGTGCTGCTGCTTCGTCCCAACGGACTGCTCGGGAGAGCCGCATGAACGCCAAGACACTCGATGCGGGCGCGCCGCCGCGTTCGCTCAGCGCAACGCTCAATCGCTACCGGTTCATGCTGCTCGCGGTGCTGGTCGTCTGCATCCTGCCGATGACGCTGCGCTCCGGCTCGCTCGCGACCGAAGTGCTGGTGTTCGCGCTCGCGGCGCTCGGTTGCAATCTGCTGCTCGGGCATACCGGCTTGCTGTCGTTCGGCCAGGGCATCTTCTTCGGGCTCGGCAGCTACAGCGCGGGCCTCGTGCTGACGAAGACGGGCTTGCAGGCGCCGTCCGCGCTCGTGGCGGCGATCGTCGTCGGCGCTGCGGCCGCTGCGCTCGTCGGCTGGTTCTCGATCCGGCAGCGCGGCGCGTACTTCGTGATGCTGACGCTCGCGTTCGGGCAGATGTTCTACTTCCTCGCCTACACGACGCCCAACCTCACGGGCGGCGACAACGGCCTGCTCGACATCCCGCGTCCCGCGCTCTCGCTCTTTGGCCGCGCGCTCGTTCCGATCGCATCGCCGTGGCAGTACTACGCGTTCGTGGCCGTGCTGTTCCTGGCCGCGTTCTGGCTGATGATGCGCGTCTCGCATTCGGTTTTCGGCCGCACGCTGCTCGCGATCCGCGAAAACGAAGCGCGCGCGGCGGCTGTCGGCTACGACGTCAAGCGCTTCAAGCTGGCGGCGTTCGTGGTGTCGGGCGCCGTGACGGGTTTCGCGGGCGCGCTCCACGCGATGATGACCGGCATCGCGCCGCTCTCGAACATCGACTATCACACGAGCGAGATGATCCTCGTGATGACGGTGATCGGCGGCACGGGCAATCTTTTTTCATCGGTGCTGGGCGCGGCGTTCTATGTGCTCTTCGCCGACTGGCTCTCGACACTGTGGCCGCGCTGGCTGCTGCTGCTCGGTCTCGTACTGATCGCGGTCAGCCTCTTCATGCAGCGCGGCCTCTGGGGTCTTGGCGAACGAATCTGGCGGGCGGTGCGCCGAAACGGGGAGGCCGCATGAGCGAAGCAATTCTTCAGGCGAAGGGCGTGGTGAAGCGCTACGGCAAGTTCACCGCGCTCGCGCAAGTCGATCTACGGATCAAGCCGCGCACGGTCCACTCCGTGATCGGTCCGAACGGCGCGGGTAAGACGACGCTCTTTCACGTGCTGACGGGCACCGTGCCGATCACGGCGGGCAACATCGTCTTCGACGGCCACGATGTCACGCACGAGCCCGATCACCGCCGCGTGAAGCGCGGCATCGCGCGGTCGTTCCAGGTGACGAGCCTGTTCGCGAACCTCAGCGTGCGCGAGAACCTGCGGCTCGCGGCGCAAGGCGTCGATTCGAAACGCGCGCTCAACGCGTGGAAGCCGCCGCGCGGGGCGCTCGAACACGCGGAAACGGTCGACGCGATCCTCGAACGCCTCGCGTTGCAGCGCTTCGCGGCGTCGTCCGCGGGCGTGCTGTCGCACGGACAACAGCGGCGGCTGGAAGTGGGCATGGCGCTCGCCGCCAAGCCGAAGGCGATCTTTCTCGACGAGCCGACATCCGGCATGGGCATCGACGACCTCGACGACATGAAGCAACTGATCTGCGGCCTGCGCGACGACTACACCGTGGTGCTGATCGAACACAACATGGGGATCGTGATGGACATTTCGGACACCATCACCGTGATGCAGCAGGGACGCGTGCTGGTCGAAGGCCGCCCCGACGACATTCGCGGCGACGAGCGCGTGCGCAGTGCCTATCTCGGCAACATGATCACCGGAGGCCGCGCATGATGCTCGACGTGCGGGACATTCACGCGTTCTATGGCAAGAGCCACATTCTTCAGGGCGTCTCGCTGACGGTGGGCGACGGCGAGACCGTCACGCTGCTCGGGCGCAACGGCGCGGGCAAGTCGACGACGCTCAAGAGCATCGCGGGCGTCGTGCCTGCCGCGCGCGGCACAATCGTCTTCAAGGGCGAGCCGACGGCGAAACTCGCGGCGCACAAGATCGCCGCGCGCGGCGTGTGCTTCGTGCCGGAGCATCGCGGCATATTCCGGCTGCTCACCGTCGAGGAGAACCTGCGCCTCGGTGCGCGCAAGGATTCGCCGTGGCAGCTCGCCGATATCTACCGGATCTTCCCGCGCCTCAAGGAACGTCGCGCGAACGGCGGCGGACAGTTGTCGGGCGGCGAGCAGCAGATGCTCGCGATCGGCCGCGCGCTGATGAACCATCCGCGCCTCCTGATGCTCGACGAACCGGTCGAAGGACTCGCGCCGGTGATCGTCGAGGAGATCGTCGCGCAACTGAAGCTCATCAAGCAGGCGGGCGTCGCGATCCTGCTCGTCGAGCAGAATCTCGAAGTGTGCACGCAGCTGGCAGACCGGCACACGATCATCGAGCAGGGAAGGATCGTCTACGAGGGCAGCAACGCCGCGTTCGCCGCCGACGACACCATCAAGGATCGCTACCTCGGCGTCGGCGTGGTCTGAGGCCGGTCCCATCATCCATCATTTGCAAGGAAACGCGATGCAGGTTCACGATTTGCCGGCGCTGGCCGGCTTGCGCGTCGACGGAGCGCGCCTCTGGAAAAGCCTGATGGACCTCGCGCAGATCGGCGCGACCGCGAAAGGCGGCGTGTGCCGTCTCGCGCTGACCGAACTCGACCGCGAAGCGCGCGATCGCTTCGTCGAGTGGGCGAAGGAGACGGGCTGCACGGTGCGCGTCGATGCGATCGGCAACATCTTCGCGCGCCGTGCGGGACGCCGCGACGACCTGCCGCCCGTGACCACCGGCAGCCATATCGATACGCAGCCGACCGGCGGCAAGTTCGATGGCAACTACGGCGTGCTCGCCGGGCTCGAAGTCCTGCGCACGCTGGCCGACGCGAACGTGCAGACGGACGCGCCGCTCGAAGTCGCGGTGTGGACCAACGAGGAAGGATCGCGCTTCGTGCCGGTCATGATGGGCTCCGGCGTGTTCGCAGGCGCTTTCACACTCGACCACGCGCTCGCGCAATGCGACCGCGAAGGCGTCTCGGTGCGCGACGCGCTGTGCGCCATCGGTTACGACGGCGCGGCGCTCGCACCGCATGCGGTCGGTGCGTACTTCGAAGCGCACATCGAACAGGGGCCGGTCCTCGAAGCCAACGACAAGACCATCGGCGTCGTGACGGGCGCGCTCGGCCAGCGCTGGTACGACCTCACGATCCACGGCATGGAAGCGCACGCCGGCCCCACGCCGATGGAACTGCGCCGCGATGCGCTGCTCGTCGCCGCCGACCTGATTCGCGCGGTCAATCGCATTGCGCTCGATCACGCGCCGCACGGTCGCGGGACGGTCGGCTGCGCCGATGTGCATCCGAATTCGCGCAACGTGATACCGGGCCGCGTCGCACTGACCGTCGACCTGCGCGCCGCCGACGACGCCTCGCTCCGGGCGATGGACGCCGCATTGCGCGCCGCGTGCGCGAACGCGCCGCTGCCGGTCGACGTGAAGGAGGTCGTGTATTTTGCGCCGCAGCCGTTCGATGCCGCGCTGGTCGAGTCGGTGCGCGAAGGCGCCGGCGCACTCGGTCTCTCGTCGATGGACGCCGTGAGCGGCGCCGGTCACGATGCCGTGTATCTCGCCCGCGTCGCCCCCGCCGCGATGATCTTCGTGCCGTGCAAGGACGGCATTAGCCACAACGAAATCGAGGACGCGCGCGCCGATCATCTCGAAGCCGGCTGCAACGTGCTGCTGCATGCGATGCTGCGCGCCGCCGGTTCGACGCAAACGGAGTCCGCATGAAAATCCTGATCGCGCGGATGAATCACGAGACCAACACGTTCTCGCCGGTCGCGACGCCGCTTTCGGCGTTCGGCCGCAACGGACCGGCTTATGGCGAGGACGCGTATCGCGAGAACAAGGGCATGCAGACTGCGATGGCGGCGTTCATCGACGCAGCCGAGCGCGAGGGCGCGCAGATCGTCACGCCGGTGTCGGCATCGGCGAATCCGAGCGGGCCGGTTCATGCCGCCGCCTACGACGCGATCTGCAACGCCATCGTCGAGGCCGCGCGCGGCTGCGATGCCGTGATGCTCGATCTGCACGGCGCGATGGTCGCGGAGAACTCGGACGACGGCGAGGGCGATCTGCTCGAACGGGTGCGCGCCATGCTGCCCGATGCGCCGATCGCCGTCTCGCTCGACCTGCACGCCAACGTCACGCAGAAGATGATCGACAACGCGGACGTGATCGTCAGCTTCAAGACTTATCCGCACGTCGACATGTACGAGTCCGGCGCGCATGCCGCGCGGCTCATGTTCGATCGCGTGCATGGCCGCGCGCAGCCGGCTATCGCGTGGGCGCAGCCGCCGCTTCTCACGCACACGCTGCGCAGCACGACGGCGGCGGGCGCGATGAAACGGGCGGTCGAGGCGGCACGTGCCGCCGAACGCGAAGGCATGCTCGCCGTGTCGGTGCTGTCGGGCTTTTCGCTCGCGGATATCGAGGCGCCGTGCATCAGCGTGGTCGTTGTCGGCGACGGCGATCGCGAGGCGGCGGCGCGGGCCGCCGAGCGCATCGCGCGGCAGATCTGGGATGTGCGCGACGAGTTCTTCTATCGCAGCGCGCCGCTGGCCGAATCGGTGGCCGAGGGCGCCGCGCTCGGCCGCGACGGCGGCAAGCCGGTGCTGCTGCTCGATCACGGCGACAACTGCATGTCGGGGGGAACGTGCGACACGATGGATGTCTTCGAGGAAGCGCTGAAGCAGGGTCTCGACGGCATCGTGACCGGGCCGTTGTGCGATCCGCAAGCAGTCGCGACGCTCACGGCGGCGGGCGTCGGAGCGACGGTCACGCTCGATGTCGGCAACAAGCTTGCAGGCAACGCGGCGAAGCCGCGCCCGCCGCTCACGCTGACGGGCGTCGTGAGCGCGGTGACAGATGGCGAATACGTGATCAGCGGCCCGACCTACACGGGACAGCGCGCGTATATGGGCCGCGCGGCGGTGCTCGATACCGGCTCGGCGCGCGTCCTCGTGACCGAGCGCACGCACGAGCCGTGGGATCTGGGCGTATTCGAGAGCGTCGGCATCGATCCGCGCGGCGCGCGATTTCTGATCCTCAAGTCGCGGATGTATTGCCGGCCGGTGTTCGTGCCGATCGCGCAGGGTCTCGTCGAATGCGACAGCCGCGGTGTCACGAGTTCCGATTTCGGGCTGTTCGAGTTCAGGAAATTGAAACGGCCGGTGTATCCGCTCGATGTGGATGCTTCGTGGTAGCGGCCAATCCATGCCATCGACCATAGGAAATTCCCTCGTCTGGATCTTCGAAGCATTCGAGCGCGATGCAACCTACATTCGCAGACGGATGTTCGGCTGCGACGCCGCATATATCGACGGCCTGTTGTGTCTGGTCGTAGCCGATCGGGACGAGCCTTGGAATGGCTTGCTGGTTTGCACATCGCAAGAGCGCCACGCGGCTCTCATCGAAGACATGCCTGCTTTGCGGCCGCATCCCGTGCTTGGGAAATGGCTTTTCGTGCCGCAAGCCGATCCGGCGTTTGAAGACATCGCGCAAAGGATGACGTCGCTCGTGCTTGCGCGCGACTGGCGCGTGGGCGTCGAGCCGAAGCCACGCCGACGTGGCAAAAAAACTTCGCCGCCCGGGACATAAGGAGTGGGGCGTTCCTGCATGTGGTCCGTTTGAAAATAGATCGCGACAATCTCATCGAATGCGCCCACACTGTGAGTCGTGACGAGCGCCTTCGCGCCCGTCGAAGCGGAGCAACATGATGGCAAAGGGTCAAGCGCGTAGTAATCGAGAGGTAAAGAAGCCCAAACAGCCGAAAAAGGTCGCTTCTCCCGCGGAAGCCGTGTCCTGGACGACGACTTCCAAGAGCACTGCAGCCAGCGCGCCCACCAAGAAGAAATAGCAGTTACGCGCGAAAGCGGGTCAATCTCTCTCCATCGACGGCCCCTTTCTCGAAGGCTCAGGCCTTATCCGAACTGGTTCAGACACCGGCACGAAGGCACGGCGTGAACGGTGACGCGCGACCTGCGTGCCTTACACCTGGAGGACGCATCTTCCGGATCGTAATCCCTCTACTTCACACTCTTGCATTGGAATAGCCATGTCATCGCCCATTAAAACGAACGCATCCATCCCGGCCAAGCAAAGCGAACACGCCCTCGCGCAGAAGTCGCGTGCCTCGGCCCTGGAGCGCGCCGACGCCGACCGCGCTCAACAACGGCGCATCAATTACGCGCGCATTGATGTCAATGCGAGCAAGTGGCGCTATGTCACGTCGACACAATGAGAGAAAAGTCCGTGGCGCTCAGCTTCCCCAATCCGAGCCGCAGCTACGACCCAGCGCGACACTGTGTGTGCTTCTGGGGCTATGACAATGCGCGCGAGATTTCCTTTCTCGTCGACGATGCGATGCTCAAGAAACTGAACCCGGATATCGGCACTGGCGAACCCGCGCTGCTGGCTGCATTCGACCGCAACCGCGATCGCATTCTTGGGCTTGCCCAGAACCTTTACACCGGCGGCTCGCAGAACCGATACACGATCTCGTGAGCAATCCCGGATAGCTTTGCGAAAGAGATAGCTAAGGCGCGAGCAAGCTCTTCAGGTCGTCGAGTGGAATGGCACCCGTGACCAGCTCGCCGTTTGCAAAGATGATCGTGGGCGTGATTCTTACCCCTAAACCTTTCGCCAGCGAGAGATTGCGTTCAAGCGGCGCGCCGGCGCACACGCGTCGGAGCGGAGTTCGGCCATCGAGCATCCAGGCATGCCAGGTCGCTGAGCGGTCGGATGCGCACCAGATTGCAGCAGCCATTCGCTTCGAATCGGCTGTGAGGATCGGGAATAGAAACGTATAAATCGTGACGTCGGGCACCTCGCTTAGCCTTCGCTCAAGCGTCCTGCAATAAGGGCAATACGGGTCGGCGAATACAGCCAGCTTTCGCATTCCGTTGCCTTGAACCGTCTTGATCGCATCGCCGAGCGGCAGGCTGGCGAAGTCGATACGCCTGCCTTGCATTTGCGTCGCGCTCGCTTCTTCTTCGCCTGTCGCGGTAGAACTCAGGAAGAGCAGCGTCGAACCGATGACGAATGCAGCGAGTAGATCGCGCACGCCAATCATGGACCAAGGTTTCATCGAGTCTGCCGCGCCGCAGCGCATGTTCCTCACGACGGGATCGTCACCGCAGCGTAGGCGCGCGGCAACTCAGACTACACCCAAGCCCAAGCGC
This sequence comes from Caballeronia telluris, assembly GCF_001544495.1. GTDB lineage: Bacteria > Pseudomonadota > Gammaproteobacteria > Burkholderiales > Burkholderiaceae > Caballeronia > Caballeronia telluris. The sequence continues at coordinate 49,238 of NZ_FCNZ02000005.1, read as the reverse complement.
CCGAAAGCGAGCGGCGCAATCAAATGGGTTGAGCAGCCGGTCCCAACGTTTTTTCTTCGACGCCGCTGCATTCGTCTGCGCCTATACTGGCATTGGACAGATGAATGACCTTCAATGCCGTCGATCACTCCGAGACCGCGTGGGATGCCGATATGACCGCCGACAAGTCCGGCATACCCTTGAAATGCACGATATGGACTACGCGCAAACGAAGCGGGCGCCGCGTTCCGCGCGTCCTTGTCGTCGATGACTACGCCGACACCGCTGACGCAATCAGCATGGTTTTGTCACTCGACGGTTTCGATGCGCAAGTCGCCTACCGCGGGGACGCGGCTGTTGATGCCGCCGCGCGCTGGCAGCCGCAGGCGGTGTTACTCGATATCTGTATGCCGGACATGTCCGGGCTAGAGGTGGCAGCGAGACTTCGAGCGACAGAGAGCACGTCGGAGACCGTGCTGATCGCGCATTCGGCACTGGCTTCGGAGGCCGATCTGGCGCGCGCAAAGGAGTCCGGCTTCGACGCATTTTGCGCAAAGCCGACTGATGCGATGAAGCTTGGTCCGCTTCTTCGCTGTTTCGTCGGCCCCGCTGGCGATTGAGTGTGCGCGTTGTCATCGTGTGGCACCGCTAGCAGTACAATCGAATCACTTCGTGAACCTGAGGAGTCTGTCATGACCGAGTCGATGACCGTCGTGCTCTTAGGGCTGGTCGTTCTTGCGCTTGCAGGAATCCTCGTAATGGAACACTACAGACAGGAGCATCGCCGAAACCGACAGCTTCGGTGGCTCGACACGCATCCAATGAAGGACTGGGTGCATCGTCGGCCTTGAGGCTAGACGTGTATTGAAGCGCTTCACGGATAGCGCTTGCGCACCGCGCCCACAGCCGAGCCGTCGATCAATGCGTGCAGCAGCTTGATCGCCATCGTTGCGGCGACTTCCGTGGGCACCGCCACCGTGGAGAGCGCGGGCCGCGACTCGCGTGCCAGTTGAATATCCGTGATGCCGATAACCGAGAGGTCGCGCGGTATGTTGGGGACAAGGTCCGCCGCGGCATGCATCGCGCCGAGCGCGCGGAGATCGTTGGTCGGGAAAATCGCGGTCGGGTCAGGCGATGCCCCGTCAGTAACGCCGTCGTGCGTGATCCCTGCGTCGTGCAATGTCGCGCAAAAGCCCTGGTAGCGTGCCGCGTGCACGCCATCGCGCTGGCTGCCTATGATCGCGCCGAATCGTTGGTGGTCGTCGAATGCTGGTCAACCCGGAGACAAACGATTCATGAAGCGAGCATGGGCGTTCTCCTGCATTCTCGCCTTGAGCGCGATCCTTGGCGGATGCGGCAAGGACACGAAGCAAAACACGGCTCAGGAATCAGGCGCATCCGCGAGTCAGGCGCCGGTTCAGCCTGGACAGTCCGCGAGCGGCACACCTGCCGCATCAGGCGCGCAGGAGCGCAGCGCGCCGGCCTCCGTCACCAAGGCGCAGTTGCCGGCGGAAGCAGCCGACACACTGCGTCTGATCAAAGCGGGCGGCCCTTTCCCTTTTGGCGAGGACGGTGTCTTGTTCCGCAACAGCGCGGCATTGCTGCCGGAGCATCCGCGCGGCTACTACCATGCCTATACGGTGCGCACGCCTGGCTCGACGGATCGCGGGCAGCGTCGCATCGTATGTGGCGGACCGCGCAAGCAGACCACCGACTGCTATTACACCGACGATTACTACGTCAGTTTCAAACGCATCGCAGGATGACTTGAGCCGGTGAGAAACGCGCGGGCCTTCTATTACATCGGACTGCGCTCCCGAATGCTGTGGCGTGCTTCCTGATAGCTGCGCCATCCGGCGAGGCTGAGTAACGCCGCGCGATTTCAAACCGCGAGAGCGCGCTGGCGCACGTGATGCCGAAAGTCGGCTCGCCAGCGCAGCCTGCGCCACTCTCGCAAATGCAACGTTTTCATTTGGCTTGCGCGATGTCCGTCTGAGCCGCTTAAGCGAACGACGTGAACGAACCAATGGCCTGCTGCACTGGGCGCCGAGGTGGCGGGCGCCTTCGTGGTGCACGCTTCCTGACATGGCGACGACCAGGTTTGCAACATTTCCGACGCACGTCTTTGGGCCAGCGTTTGATTCGAGCGCGGTGTCGAACGAATCCCGTCGATGAAAGCGCGCAAACGCTACACCCGTTTCCGATGCGGCCATGAAACCGCCTTCGGCGACCGGCATGTTCTTTTCGTCTGTTCAAAACTGAATCAAATCCGCCTGAACGCCTACCGTACGTTGCGGGACATTCCGTGATCCCGCTTACTGGTAGGCGCTTTTCGGTCGCTGGCACGCCTCTCGCTTATGTACGACAAAGCACAAGAACAGCCGCCAACCCGCGTCGAACGAGCGGCAATAACAGTGCTACGGGGCCGGTCACGCCAAATTTCGATAAACGCCGCAGATGCGTTCACGAAGCGGAAGCGGACCGGAAAAAGTACAGCGCATCGCGCACAGACCAGGCGAAAGAAAATCATGTTGACCCTTCAGTCCGACCTGCACGGCAATCATTTGTTGGGCGCGCTTCCGGCGCATGAATGGCAAGCCATCGCACCTCATCTCGAACTCGTTCAATTGCGCACCGAGCAACTGCTGTGCGATTCGGGCCAGCGCATTCATCACGTGTATTTTCCGACCACGGCCATCGTCTCGCTTCTGCACACGATGGAAGACGGTGGTTCGGTCGAAGTGGCGGCAGTGGGCCGTGAAGGGATGACGGGCGTGCCCGTGCTGACCGGCGGCGATACGATGCCCACTCGCGTTCAGGTTCAGGCTGCGGGTTTCGCTTATCGGATGAGCGCAAGTGCGTTGCGCGAACACTTCGGCCGCTCCGATTTTCTGCGTCGCGTGATGCTTCTGTATATGCAAGCGCTGCTGACGCAAGTGGCGCAGACGGCCGCGTGCAATCGCCATCATGCGCTCGCCAAGCAGTTGTGCCGCTGGCTGTTGATCCAGGCAGACCGCACTTCGTCCGACCAGTTTCGCGTGACGCAGCAGATGATCGCGGACATGCTCGGCGTGCGTCGCGAGGGTGTCACGGAAGCAGCGGGCAAGCTCCATGACGCGGGGCTGATTCAGCACAGCCGCGGTTGCATCAAGGTGCTCGATCGCGCTGCGCTCGAGGCGCGCGCGTGTGAATGCTACGGCATCGTCAAGCGTGAGTTCGAACGGATGCTGCCGCGTACGCGTCAGGCCGAAGCCATTGCGTAGTTGTGCATCGGCTGCGCGTTGCCGCGCAGCTCACCGATTGACGTGCGGGCTTACGGGTTTCGCGGCGGCGGCCGGTAACCCGTTTGCCCGAGCGTTTCGGCGACAAGTTCTCTGAACCACCTGTGTCTTGCATCGTTGTGATGCCGCGCGCGCAGAACTGCTGGACCGTCAGATCGGGAAGCTTGATCGGCAACGAAAACACGTCGACATCCGCGAGCCGCGAGAACACTCGGCGAGTTTATCGGGCACGGCCGCAATGAAATCGGACGTGGCGACGAGGACTGGTTCGTGAGCGCGAGCGTGCCCGCGACCACATGCTTGCGCCCGACGAACTCATCGAGCGTCATCCACACCTTCTTGCGCGTCGCGCCGCCTTTGACGATGCCGACGAGTGAGCGCCTAAACAGCGGCTGCTGATGCAGGTTCTCTCCCATCTTGCCCAGATAGCCGATCGCGAGATCCAGCGCGCCGTTCGACGCCGTCGTCCCCGAAGACGCGAAGCGCGGCGCCATCGGCGAAAGCGCGGTTTTGCTCGGCCGAGTGCCGTTGCCGGTGGCTTTAGTTAGAATCTGTATTCGATTCGTTTATTCGTCTATCACCGGAGACGACCGTGCCAGGATTACTTCCCCATGTCGACCGCGAGGGCCTCCTCGAATATTCCGTCGTTTACACCGACCGATCGATCAATCACATGTCGGCGCTCTTTCAGGGCGTCATGCGCGATATTTCCGCCGCGCTGAAAAAAGTCTACAACGCGAAGTCGGCCGTCGTCGTTCCGGGCAGCGGGACCTTCGGCATGGAAGCCGTTGCCCGGCAGTTCGCGACGAACAGGAAGTGCCTGGTCATCCGCAATGGCTGGTTCAGTTTCCGCTGGTCGCAGATTTTCGACATGGGCGGCATTCCGTCTGAATCGTTGGTGTTGAAGGCGCGACCGGTCCAACAAGGCAGGCAGGCCGCCTATGCGCCGCCTCCGATCGAAGAAGTGGTCGCTGCGATCAAGGAAAACAAGCCGGATCTGGTCTTTGCGCCGCATGTCGAAACCGCATCCGGAATGATGCTGCCTGACGTCTATTTGCGCGCGGTGTCCGACGCCGTTCATGCCGTCGGCGGCATGTTCGTACTGGATTGCATCGCCTCCGGTACGGTCTGGGTGGATATGCAGGCGAGCGGCGTCGATGTCCTCATCAGCGCACCGCAAAAAGGATGGAGCGCGTCACCTTGCTGCGCGCTGGTCATGCTCAGCCCTCTCGCCCGCGAAAGAATCGAGCTGACCACCAGCACCAGTTTCTCCTGCGATCTTCGCAAATGGCTGCAGATCATGGAAGCTTACGAGCACGGCGGGTTCGCGTACCACGCGACGCTGCCCACGGACAGTCTCGCGACGCTGCGTGACGTCATAAAGGAAACCGAGTCTTACGGCTTCGACAAAGTGAGAGTGGAGCAGCTTGAACTCGGCAAGCGCATTCGCTCGCTCTTGACTGGCGCAGGTTTCAAAAGCGTGGCGGCCGAAGGTTTTGAGGCTCCGGGCGTCGTGGTCAGCTACACGGACGATGACGGCATACGATCCGGGAAGAAGTTCGCCGACGCCGGCTTGCAGATCGCGCCCGGCGTCCCCCTGCAATGCGACGAGCCTGACGACTTCAAGACCTTCCGCATCGGGTTATTCGGACTGGACAAACTGCATGACGTCGAAGGCGCTGTTGCCAGGTTCGCCAAGGCGTTGGACAGTATTGTTTAGGGCGCGGCGCGAGGAGTGTTTGATCGCGCTCGAACGAGGGCGCACTAACAAGAACCTCTGTCGAGGGGTCTTCAAGAGTCGCAGGCAGCATAGCATCGCCGCTTGCGCCAATATCGGTCACGGACAATCTTTACGTTACGCTGAGCGCCCCGGGTCATCTTCAGACAGGATTCGATCATGAGTGAATGGAAGCCAGCGAGCTATCCGTCGGTCAGTCCGTATCTCATCTGCGTCAATGCCGAGGACATCATCCGCTTCCTGGAGGGCGTGTTCGACGGCGCAGTGACGCGTCGCGTCGATCGATCCGATGGGACGTTGATGCACGCGGAAGTTCGCATCGACGACAGCATCGTGATGATCGGCGGCGGCGTAACCGCAGAGCAAAGTGCGGCGCCGCATGTCCACGTCTATGTCGCGGATGCGCAAGCCGTCTATGACCGCGCGATTCGGCACGGCGCGCAGCCGGTGCAGCCACCTGAACGCAAGCATCCAGATGACGATTTCAGAGGCGGCTTCCGCGATGCAGCGGGAACGACATGGTGGGTGGCGAATCAGTGAAGTGTTGATGCGACGAAGAGATTCCGGCTCGGAACTGCCAAGACCTCGTTTCATTCTGCGGCAATGCGCTGACTTATCCTTCCCTCTAAGATCGCGCAGTTCGCGTAGACGTTTTTTGCTACATGCCATACAGTCCTCCAAGGGCGGGAAACGCGCGACCTTGGATGCATTCGCTGCGACGATCCCGTGATCCACGCGGCATGACGATGGCAACGTCAGTCAATCAACGGGTGGGAAGGGCATATGCTCGTACAACGACCAATCGGCTTTCGTACAGCCATGCTGGCGCTCGCTGCCGCAATCGGGATCAGTCCGGCACTGGCGCAAGTCCCGGCGCAGCCCGAGCCGCAGGCAATGGCTTGGGCAATGGGTACGGTTGTCTACCGCGGACAGCACAAGGGCAGACAGTCTTACGTCTTCAACGCCAGTCTGCCCGTTCCAGGTCGGCCGCAAAACCCTGGAGCTTCGGCAGCATTCGGCGTTGACGATGCGGGAAACGTGACGTGGCTGGGGCAAACCGAATATCAGCCTACGCAGGCACTGGCGACCGTCAGGCGCCGCTTCTCTACGCCCAAGCCACCGCTGACGAACGAACAGGCCCCTCGCTATTTGATGGTCTGCTCGTGGCCGCTCAATGACCAGCGCAAGATCACTGGACCGGTCAGCGTCGGTTTCGCGGAGCGTGACGACTCGCGAACGACATCCGCCAAGGACGGAACGCTTCAAGAAAACACCAACATGCATTGGGTTGGTGTGCCCGCCGCTCGCGCAAAGGACAAGTTCTCGAAGCGCGACTACTGCGGCGAAGTGGCAAACGGGAAGGTCAGTTCAGCCCCGCATTGGTTGCAGGACCGGACGGAAAACTAGCCATCGCGTTGCACCGCAAACGCTGGAAAATGTCGTGCTTCTGCTGCGAGTCGTGGGCGAATTAATTCGACGGCGGAAGCTGCCCGGATAACGGCCATCCGCCCTCGATTATCCACGTGCCTCTTGGGAGGGGTGGGAAGCCGCAGGCTTCTCGCTTCGACCACGCCACGACTCCAGGCCGAGCAAGCGTATTTTTTCTTCCATCGACCGCTTCGGTCCGAGCATTCCGGCGCGACACGTTCGCAGGCACGCCCAGTCTGAAAGAATGCTTGCCCTACCTGTTCATTTGCACGGCATCTGCGGACCTGCTCGGCGCCGCGCGATTTTCGCGCCGAGGCACGCTGGACAAAGGGCTCAGGCGAACCGCCAGATGTCGCACGAACGCTACGACTGTCCCTCATGGTCTCCGATTTCGACGTTTCTTTTGTAAGTCTTATATAAGACATAAGACATAAGACGTTTGACACACGGTCACATCGTAATTAAAATTGCAGCCAAAGTAGTGCCCGGAACAGCCTCGGCGTGTCTGGAAAGGCTCCCCTGAAACGCAATACAAACGGTGTCCCATGCTTGAAAACTATCGTGCTCACGTAGCCGCACGCGCCGCGCTCGGCATTCCTCCCTTGCCGCTGACGGCGCAGCAAACCGCCGAATTGGTCGAGTTGCTGGCGAATCCGCCCGAAGGTGACGAGCAGACCCTGCTCGACCTGATCACCCACCGCGTGCCCGCCGGCGTGGACGAAGCCGCCCGCGTGAAGGCGGGCTTTCTGGCCGCCGTCGCCAAAGGCGAGACCGCCTGCGCGCTGATTTCGCGCGCGCGCGCCACCGAACTGCTCGGCACGATGCTGGGCGGCTACAACATCCAGCCGCTGATCGAACTGCTGTCCGACGCCGAAGTGGCGGCCGTGGCCGCCGAGGCGCTGAAGAAAACCCTGCTGATGTTCGACCAGTTCCACGACGTCAAGGAACTGGCCGACAAGGGCAATGCCAACGCACGTGCCGTGATGCAAAGCTGGGCCGACGCCGAATGGTTCACGAGCCGTCCGGAAGTGCCGCAAAGCCTGACGATTACCGTCTTCAAGGTGACGGGCGAAACCAACACTGACGACCTGTCGCCGGCTCCGGATGCCACCACCCGTCCGGACATCCCGATGCACGCGCTGGCGATGCTCAAGAACGCCCGTCCCGGCCTCACCCCGGAAGAAGACGGCAAGCGTGGTCCGATCAAGTTCATCGAGTCGTTGAAGGAAAAGGGCCACCTGGTGGCGTACGTCGGCGACGTCGTCGGCACCGGCTCTTCGCGCAAGTCGGCCACCAACTCGGTGTTGTGGTTCACGGGTGAGGACATCCCCTTTATTCCGAACAAGCGCTTCGGCGGCGTGTGCCTGGGCAGCAAGATCGCCCCGATCTTCTACAACACGATGGAAGACGCCGGCGCGCTGCCGATCGAACTCGACGTATCGAAGATGGAAATGGGCGACGTGGTCGAACTGCGCCCGTACGAAGGCCGTGCACTGAAGAACGGCGAAGTGATCGCCGAGTTTCAGGTCAAGTCGGACGTGCTCTTCGATGAAGTGCGCGCCGGCGGCCGCATTCCCCTGATCATCGGCCGCGGACTAACCGTCAAGGCACGTGAAGCGCTGGGTCTGGCGCCGTCGACCTTGTTCCGCCTGCCGCAGCAGCCCGCCGACAGCGGCAAGGGTTTCTCGCTGGCCCAGAAGATGGTCGGCCGCGCTTGCGGCTTGCCGGCTGGGCAGGGCGTCCGTCCGGGCACGTACTGCGAACCCAAGATGACTTCGGTCGGCTCGCAGGACACCACTGGCCCCATGACGCGCGACGAACTGAAGGATCTGGCGTGCCTCGGCTTCTCGGCCGACCTCGTCATGCAGTCGTTCTGTCATACGGCCGCCTATCCGAAGCCGGTGGACGTGAAGACCCACCAGACCCTGCCGAACTTCATCAGCAACCGTGGGGGCATCTCGTTGCGTCCGGGCGATGGCGTGATCCACTCGTGGCTGAACCGCATGCTGCTGCCCGACACCGTGGGCACCGGCGGCGACTCGCACACCCGCTTCCCGATCGGCATCAGTTTTCCGGCTGGGTCGGGTCTGGTCGCGTTCGCGGCCGCCACCGGCACGATGCCGCTCGACATGCCGGAATCGGTGCTGGTCCGCTTCAAGGGCAAGATGCAGCCGGGCGTGACGCTGCGTGATCTGGTCAACGCGATCCCGCTGTACGCGATCAAGCAAGGCATGCTGACGGTTGCCAAGCAAGGCAAGAAGAACATCTTCTCCGGCCGCATTCTCGAAATCGAGGGCTTGCCCGAACTGAAGGTCGAGCAGGCGTTCGAATTGTCGGACGCTTCCGCCGAGCGCTCGGCCGCCGGTTGCACGGTCCACCTGAACAAGGAGCCGATCATCGAATATCTTCGCAGCAACGTCACGCTGCTGAAGTGGATGATCGCCCAGGGCTACCAGGACCCGCGCAGCCTGCAGCGCCGCATCCAGGGGATGGAGCAGTGGCTCGCCGATCCGCAACTGCTGTCGCCGGATGCCGACGCCGAGTACGCGGCGGTCATCGAGATCGACCTGGCCGACATCCACGAGCCGATCGTGGCCTGCCCGAATGATCCGGACGACGTGAAGACGCTGTCGGACGTGGCCGGTGCCAAGATCGACGAGGTGTTCATTGGCTCGTGCATGACCAACATCGGCCATTTCCGTGCCGCGTCGAAGCTGCTGGAAGGCAAGCGCGACATTCCGGTCAAGCTGTGGGTGGCCCCGCCGACCAAGATGGACCAGAAGCAGTTGACCGAGGAGGGCCACTACGGCGTCTTCGGCACAGCCGGTGCGCGTACCGAAATGCCGGGCTGCTCGCTGTGCATGGGCAACCAGGCGCAGGTGCGTGAAGGCGCGACGGTCATGTCGACCTCGACGCGTAACTTCCCGAATCGTCTCGGCAAGAATACGAACGTGTATCTCGGCTCGGCGGAACTGGCGGCGATCTGCTCGCGCTTAGGCAAGATCCCGACCAAGGACGAGTACATGGCCGACATGGGCGTGCTCAACGCCGACGGCGACAAGATCTATCAATACATGAACTTCGACCAGATCGAGGACTTCAAGGAAGTGGCCGATACCGTGACGACGTAAGCATGCTATCGGGCTGCGACGTGTCGTTGGCGTCGCAGCGTCGTCGTAGCGGCATGACATGGCGCCGCAGGCTGTATGCCTGCGGCGCCATTTTTTTATCAATGTTCAACCTGCCATTTCAGAACCGGATGAGTCGCGCCAGCCGGCATCACCCACACGCCGTTCTGCCCGAAATTCCAGGTCGGGCCGAAGCTCGATACGACGCTCATTTGCGCGGTCGTCAAACCGTTCGCTGAAGGAACCGCCGTGCCCTCGAAGACACCGTTGGTGCGGCCCGTCGTTTGCGTGTTCCAGTACACGTCGCGTCCCATCGTGCCGGTGTTATTGCGCACGATGCCGCCGGCCGAAGGCGGCACGCCCGACGGTATCGACGTCGCCGCGAACGATTCGGTGATCGTCCCTGTGTTGAAGTCGACCAGACCGCCCGTGTCGAGCGCGCCAGCCGAGCCCGACGCATACGATTGCCGGATCGTCCCTTCGTTCACGCCGACGAGACCGCCTGCTCCGGTTAGCGCGGTGCCGCTAACCGAACCGCTCGCGTAGGACTGCCTGATCAGGCCGTTGTTCGTCGCGACGAGGCCGCCCAGTTCTCCCGAACCCGTGACCGTTGCGCTGCTGCCCGAGCGTTCGATGATGCCGTTGTTGATGCCCACGAGGCCGCCCGCGCCCGCACCGGAAAAGGCATTGAACGGTGACACGTCACCCGACGTATACGCATGCGTGATGAGTCCGTTGTTCGTCCCTGCAAGCAGGCCGACCGCCGCGACGAACGAGTTCGCTGACGAATCGACGATCCCGACATTGCGCACCACGCCTGCACTGCCGATCGTCGAAAAGAGGCCGACGTAGGCGAGGTACGAAGGATCGGTCTCGTCGTAGCCCGTTATCTTGATGCCCTTGATGACATGGTCCATGCCATCGAACTGGCCGTTGAACGCCGTGTTCGTGCGGCTGCCGAGCGAAGTGAAATGGGTGGTCGACGTGCTTGCGTCGATGTCCTTGCCGAGCGCATAGGTCCCCGCGAGATCGCTCGAAATGCGAGCGAGATCGTCGATCGAATTGACGAGTTCGTAAGCGGTAACTTGCGTCTTGAGACCGCTGTAGCCCGCTGGGCTCCATGCGGGATTGCTGCGTATCGCGCCTGCGGTGTAGGTCCCGTTCATGTCATAGAGCGCCGCGACGGTGCCCGTGCTTTGCGACCAGTCGATCGTGCCGCCGTTGGTTACGCTGCCTGCGTTGTCGATCGCGCCAGCGTCCGCGCGCAAGGTCAGATTGCCCGCGCCCGTGTTCCCGACTGTCGCAAGGGGGCTCACATTCACCGAGTGCTGCGCGTTCAATGTGAGCGATGCGTCGCCGCTCCAGCGCAACGCCGACTGCACGTCGATGTCGCCGCTCGAGTCTTGCGTGCCCGTCGCGTTCACGGTGATCGACGTGCCGCGCGACAGGTTCCTCGCCAACGTTGCAGCGGATCGCGGGCCGGCCACGTAGGCGGGCGCGCTCACGTTCCATTGCGCGGCATCCACGACGACGTAATCGAGATCGAACGTTCGCGCCGTGGTATCTACTGTGCCACCGCTGCCGTTCGCATTCGATGCGCCTACATACCCGTGACTTTCCACAGTGCCGCTATCGGCGACGAGCCACACGTGACCGTCACGCGTCGCGGTGCCGGCCGCGCGCAACTCGCTGTTCTTGCCCGCGAGCGCGAAGATGTTGCCATCGGCGGCTTGCAGATTGATCTGCGCAGCGCGGATCGCACCCTCGTTGGTCACGTTGCCCTGGCTGCCCGCTTGCACGAACACCTGCGAACCGCTCGTCGAATCCTTGAGCAACACCTGACTGCCCGCGGCGAGTTCGACTGTTCCGCGCGGCGCCTCTACCGTGCCCTCGTTCACGACGCTCGCGTGCGAGATCAGGAACACATCGCCCTCGCTCGAACCGATTTTGCCGAGGTTGACGACGACGCCGCAGCTATCGCCGGTAAGCGTGAGCGGGCCGCCTTTCATGAAGGCGTCGTTGGTCATGTCGAGCGTGGATGCAACGAAGCGCCCGCCTGTCGTGACGATGCCGCTCGTCCCGACCAGCACGCCATGCGGATTGATGAGATAGAAGCTGCCTGTCGCGTTCAACTTGCCGTCGATGATCGACCGGTCGATGCCTGTCACGCGGCTAAGCGTTGCGCCCGATCCATTGTCGACGTTGACCCTGTTGCCGCTGCCAATCGAAAAGCTGCGCCAGTCGATGACGCCGCGCGTCGTGGTCTGCGTGATGTCGAGGGCGCTACCATTTGCGCGAATCGCGCCCGTGCCCGCAACGAAGTTGCCGGCCTCGGGCAGTGGACCTGCATGGGCGAGTTGCATCGTGAACAACATCGAAGCGATCGCACGAAGGGGATGCCCTGCCGCGAGTCGTCGATGCCTTGGCTTAAACGCGTCACACACTGAAGTTCCGAGGATCAATGCGATTCTGGCGTGCGGCATGTTCCACTCCAAATTTCTTGTTCTTACATTCGGCCTTAAGTCCCTAATAGTTATAGCAGACGGTTGTAACGCGCACGGCTTGGCGACCCCAGCTAAATCGGACATTGTTATCAGCGATTTTTACCGTCGGTTTCGGACGGCTCGCGATCCGGGGACAGGACAGTCGCCTTAAATCCACTGGTCGTTTTCGACCGTGCGCTCTCCCTTCGTGCCGTCACCCGTGTTCACCACGCCTCGCGGTTCGATCAGCAGCAGCTTTACTTCTGCGCTCGCACAGGGCTTGTGCTCGACGCCCTTCGGCATCACGGCCATCTGACCAGGGCGCAGCACGATCGAACTGACGTCCGAAGGCCCCGTCCGAAAATCGATACGCAACTCGCCTTCGAGCACGATGAACGTCTCGTCGGTATCGGCGTGCTGGTGCCACTGGAATTCGCCTTCGACCTTGACGACCTTGAACTGATAGTCGTTCATTTCAGCGACGACGCGCGGTTGCCAGTAACCGTCGATCAGGCCGATCTTGCCGACCAGATCGATGGTCTGGGATTGGCCGCGTTCAGTCGGCGCGGCAGTGTGGTTCGAGTGCTGGGACATCGTTCTCTCCGTTAAGGGTCGATGCGTTGAAGATACACGTGTTCCCAGCGATCGCGGTGCTTTGCCGCGTCGAGTTTGCCGAGGGGAACGACGCGCGCAGTCGACGTGCAGATAGTTGCAGCCACAAGGCGCGAATCGGTCGTCACGCCGGCCCGGGGAACGCGTGACTACGTGAATTTCTCTCAATACCTCATGCAGCCTCAGGCATATTGTTGAGCGAGCTACAAAAGCCTAAGCTTGTCCCTTGTCATGGGCAAGACGAGGAGATGCAACGTGGAAAAGCGCAAATTGGGGACGCGGCGGGCTGAAAGTGTCGGCGATCGGAGTCGGCTATATGGGCCTGAGCTTCGGCTATGGCCCGGCGACTGAAAAGAGCGAAGGCATCAAGGTGATTCGCGCGGCGTTCGAACACGGCGTTACCTTCTTCGATACCGCGGAGTGCTACGGCCCGTTCGTCAACGAGGAATTGGTTGGAGAAGCCGCCGCGCCATTTCGCGACCAGATCATGATCGCGACTAAGTTCGGCTTCCAGGACGGAGACTCGAAGCAACCGCTCGATAGCCGCTTTGAGCGCATACGCGAGGTGGCGGATGCGTCGCTCAAGCGGTTGAAGACGGATCGCATCGACTTGTTCTATCAGCATCGGGTCGATCCGAACGTGCCGATCGAGGACGTGGCCGGCACGGTGAAGGATCTGATCGCGCAAGGGAAGGTGAAGCATTTCGGCTTGAGATGCTTTGACGCATAGCTCGGAACTCGGACGATACTCTCTTCCCCAACTTAAAGATTAAAGCCATGACCAAAGAAGCTCAGGCCATCATCCGCAACGGCACGAAGCCATCGATCAAGGGACCCGAGAACTGGTTTACCGGCTCAGTTTGTATCGACAGCCTCTTTCAGGCCGAGCAGCCGGCAAGCCTCGGCGGCGGCATCGTGACGTTTGAACCCGGTGCGCGCACCAACTGGCATACGCATCCGCTCGCGCAGACGCTTGTCGTGCTCAATGGCGTCGGCTGGACCCAATGTGAAGGCGGCCCGAGAACAGAAATCCGCCCGGGTGACATCGTCTCGTGCTCTTGCGGCAAGCGGCATTGGCACGGAGCATCCGCGACCACGGCAATGTCGCATCTCGCGATAACCGAATTGCTCGATGGCAAGAACGTCGAATGGATGGAGCCAGTGACCGACGCGCAATATCAGTCAGGAGCGCTCGTCACCGACTAACTGGATGGAAAAAACGGACGCAGTTGCGGGTAAAGAGTTCGGAACGAGGCTAGGCGCTCCAAGAGCATTGAGCGCTAAAGGTCGAAGTTAGTCGGCATCAGCACTACGTCACGAATGGTTAGGCCGCGTTGTCGCGTCAGCATGAACATGATGACTTCAGCTACCTCACTCGCCTCGATCAGGCTGCCCGATGCCTTGGCTTCTTTCAGTTTTTCTTCCGGCCAGTCGGCGAGCAATGCACTAATGACCGGGCCGGGCGAGACCGAGCCGACACGAATTCCATGCTTGAAGACCTGACGCCGCACGGTCTGCACAAAGCAGTTGATCGCCCATTTGGACGACGCATAGACCGGCTCCCACGGCGTCGGAAAGTGAGCAGCCAGCGAACTGGTCACGATGATATCGCCGGTGCGCCGGGCTATCATGTGGGGCAAAACATCGTGGATGTTTTTCATCACGACATTGACGTTGAGATTCAGCATCCGGTCGATCGCCGCCGTATCCGCATCGACTAAATCTCCACCGACATAGGTGCCTGCATTGGCATGCAGGGTATCGATTTGCCCTGTGATTTCCAGCACGCGCGGTATGAGCGCCGAGCAAGCCGTCGGCTCAAGCAAATCTACGACGAGCGGAGTCGCTGCTTCGCCATATTTCTTGCAAATCGACGTCAGTGCAGCCTCATCCCGGTCGACCAGCACCACACGGGCGCCGGCTGAAAGAAGGGCCTCGGTAGTCGCCAGCCCAATGCCGGAAGCTGCACCGGTTACCACAGCGACTTTGTCCTGCAATTTTCCTGGCATCTCTTTCAACTCCCGGGCGTGACGTATGGTCGACTGCTCGTTTGACGGGCAAATATGCGATCTCGCGCCGACCCTGTCAAGGCAATTTTGGGGAGGACAAACCCGGTAACGTGCGCGATAAGCAAACGACGCAATCCTGATTCGGTCACGAAACTAAGCGTACTCTGTTCTAATTCGCGTTTAGCGCATTGTCGAATTCGCAAGCGCGCTGACGGCTCTGGTCGTCCAAGTGCTCAGGCCAGCTTGCAGCGCGGTTTGCAGCGCCCGCCTCGGCCCAAGCACGACGAGGCCAACCAGCAGCGCCGACACCAGCGCCGCATTGGGCGTGCGCAACATCCACGGTCCGACGTTCGCGGCTGCGCTCCATGCCCGAGTTCTAGCCGTAGAGACATCGCGCGGTCGCGCCCTGACGAACTCGTCGCGGGTCTGCTCCATGCGTGCAAGGACGCGTGATTGTGCTTCAGCGTGCTTCATTGACTGGCCTCCTTAATGGCCTGCATGTCGCGCTCGAGTTCTCTGCGTAAGAGTTGGAAAGGCTCCGCAGGACGCCTTGAGCGCATAACCAACCACGCGGCAATCGTCACGAGAAGCCATACGCCCGCCACACCCCACGCGACTTCGACGAAGTATGGGGAAGTGATGGACGTGACGATGACGGCGATCGATATGAACGACAGTGAGAACATCGCACCGATCGCGAGTGCGACGAGTGCGACGCATTCATGCAGCACGCGCGTTTTAGTTTCCGCCAACTCGATCTGAAAAAGGTCGCCATAGTCGGCCACGCGTCGTGCGCAGAAGCGGCTGACATTGCGCCACTGAGAGATCTTCGACTGGAACGTCATGCTTCCACCTCCCTGATTCCCTGGATCATCCAAATTCCCCAAGCAGAGCGCCGAGCGGATCGGTTGCCTGGCGTTAATTCGGAACAGCGCCAGGGTCGGACGCAGTACTCGTGCCCGGAAACTTTTCCAGCCGAGCAACGAAGCAAGGATCAGGACCGGCATGAGCTGAACGTCATTCTTCGATTCATCCGGCCTCAGGCATCGCCAATGCTAGAAGCGGGCAGCAGCGTAAAAGGAGATAATCATGGACAACGCATCCGCGCACGATGTCAAAAGCCGAACGGGCGGCGCCTTCGCGTGGCCCGTGCGCACATTTAAGCGCTTCAGTGAAGACCGCTGCGCGCCGCTAGCGGCGAGCATCGCGTTCTGCTCGGCGTTTTCGCTCGCACCGACGCTCGTCATGGTCATCGCCGTCGCCGGGTTGGTTTTCGGCGCGGAGGCCGCCCGTGGGCGGCTCTTTCATCAGATTAGCGGAATGCTCGGAAAGGACGCCGCCGCAAGCGTGCAGACGATCGTCGAACACGCGCATCGGAGCGGCGACGGCGGCATCGCGGCCACCATTTCGTTCGTGCTGCTGGCGGTCGGCGCATCGGCCACGTTTTCGTCGTTGAACACCGCGCTGTCCATCATCTGGCCCGCCAGGCAGACGATGTCGAGCGTCGCGACGCTGGTCAAGGTGCGGCTGATTTCCTTTGGTCTGGTTCTAGGCGTGGCCTTCCTGCTGATCGTATCGCTTGTTCTCGATACCGCGGTGCAGGCAGCCGGAAAATGGGTCTTCGGTAATTCCCCGCTTCTCATTCTCGGCGATATCGTTCAATTCGTGCTTGGCTTAGTGATCCTGTCGGGTGCTTTTGGCGCGCTGTTGAAATATTTGCCCGACGGCGATGTCAGCTGGCGCGAAGCGTTTATCGGCGGCGCCATTGCCGCAGTCCTCTTCTCGGTGGGCAAGAAGCTCTTCGCGCTCTATTTGACGCATGCGGGAATGGCGAGCGCATTCGGCGCGGCCGGCTCGCTTGCGGTCTTGCTGATGTGGCTTTACTTCGCTGCCGCCGTGCTGTTGCTGGGCGCGGAAGCGGCGGCTTCCCGAGTTGCAGCGCCTAAAGCCGATGCGCAGTGGAAGGAACACGCAGGTCCCAAACGGTCATCAACGCGAACGCCTCCGGCGCTTGCCAATAATACTGGTAGCGCAGTAACAAGGCCGCCTCTCGCGCTTGATCAGCGCGGTCCGAGTACGCAATCGCGCTCGGACGCTTTGGTCAAAATCATCGGCGCGGTAAGGGCCCATCCGAGCCGATTGGCAATGGCCGCCGCCGGGGCGAGTCTCTTCCTGTTCACGAAGACATCGCGCCGCCCGGATGCAAGGAGCCGTTCACGTAAGGCCTGATGGTTCTGAAGAACGGAGGGCGCCTGAGGTGTCAGGCCCGTGGAATGCTTCGAGGAACGCGTACTCATGTCCAGGAAAACTTGATTATGTCCTCGTCTATTCCGCAGAACGAGCCCGGCACCGATGTCGCCGACCAAAAACCGGTTGAGCGCGCAAAGCCGGAGAGCCCGCCGAAATCACCACCGGAAGACGGACAGGCCGACAAGGAAGCGTCCTGACGAGGGCGCACTTGCAAAAGCGGCTGAAGCGCCTGTGATTTGGCACAAGAGTTCGGTGTGCATAACGCGACGCTTTTCAAGGCGTCGCTCCCGTCGACCACTTTCGCGATCGCTCTCGTTCAATCACCATTGGCTGATCGAACCTCTCAGCTATCTTCCGCACGCTGAAGCTGAGGCAAACTCTATCGGCGACTTGGAAACACCGGTCGCCGAACCCGCATTAACCTAAGCCAACGAGGATTTTGATCGCTGGGTGGCCCGAAATGGCGTCACGTGGTCAATCGGGAATGTGCAAACCTAGATTGAACTCGTGATGCAGAACGTTGAAGCGCTCTCACGCCGCTTCGTCGGGTTGCTCGAAACTGCTCAGCGGGCCAAAACGGTAGGGGGTGTCATGCGCGCCAACACGGCACTCGGCAAATTTCGGCTGTGACACTGCGCATGCTCCTTTTTTAGTGATTCGCGCTGGTGTGGGGTTTCTTGCAGCATTTGCTCGGATAACGCTTCGTAACGGTGCTGTACGTCCGCAATCGAGTCGCGCCTGGCGCTCCACCGCGCCGGCGTCGAGCCCTCCGCAACGGTCGCGCAGCATCGCGTTCTAGGCACGCAGGTCGGACAGTTCGGAATCGCGTGCGGAGACAAACGCGCGCAGCCCGCTCACTTCCTGGTGCGGCAATTCGACGCGCAGTTCAGCATCGGCGCGGCGATCGCCTGTGTTGCATCGGCCTTCAGGCGGACCGCATCGTCGAGTCGCACGGCGACGGCTGCCTGCCACCGCACGCGCATCTGTTCACCAATTTCCAGAGGGATGCCGGGCATTGCGCTATCGGTGAGGACCGCACGCAAATGCTGGTTCGACCCAGCCTCGTCAGCAAAGCAATCAGCCCCAGGCAAGTATCGCCACCGTATACACGATGCCGATCCAGAACATCATGATCACCGTGTAGCCCATGATGTCCTTCAGCTTGAGCTTGGAAAGCGCGAGCGCCGGCAAGATCCAGAACGGCTGCACGAGATCGTTCCACGCGTTGCCGAGCATCACGGCCATCGATGTATGACCGACCGAGGCGCCGATCGCCTTTGCGGCCTCGATCATGAACGGCCCCTGAATGACCCAGTGCCCGCCGCCCGAAGGCGCGAAGAAGTTGATCACAAACGAACTGATCAAGCCCCAGAAGGGCAGCGTTGCAGGCGTCGCGATCTTGACGAAGAAGTGCGAGAACGTGTTCACCAGACCCGACGATGCCATGATCGCCATGATCCCCGCATAGAACGGGTACTGCAGGATGATGCCGCTGATCGTGCGGATGCCTTCATTCAGCTTTTCGACATATAGGATCGGCGTGCCGAGCAGGATGATGCCGAGAAAGAGGATGATGAAATTGATCAGGTTGAGATCCATCGAGCCGCCGCTGCGAAAGTAGATCGCGACATAGACGATCCCGATCGCGCCGATCAAATAACTCAGCACGCGGCTGTTGTTCAGGCGGTTCGCCAGCGTGCCGGCCTCGTCGCTCTTATCGGCTTCGGATTCCGGCGACGCGGCCTTCGCCGAGTACTCCAGACTGCGGTCGATCTCAGTCACCGGCTGGCCCGGCTTCGGATGCAGCCATGCATTGAGCAGCGGCAGCGTCACAATCACGACCAGGCTCGTCATCAGCATAGCCGGCGAGAATATCGTCTCGGACAACGGGATCACGCCCATCTGCGCCTCGAGCGGATGGCCCTTGGTGGAGATGAGCACCGGAATGCTCGCCGACAATCCCAGCCCGTACAGCGTGAAGCCGCTGTAAGCCGATGCGATGATCAGCGGATAGTGCACGCCGCGCACGCGCAGTGCGAGTTTGCGCGCGACGATCCCGCCGACGACGAGGCCAAAGCCCCAGTTCAGATAGCTGCCGATGCCGCCCACCAGCGTCGCGACGATGATGGCAATGCGCGGATCGTGCACACGCGCGACGACACGATCGAGCAGGCGCTCGGTCAGGGGCGCTGTGGCGAGCACGTAGCCCATCGCCAGAATCACCGCCATCTGCGTCGTGAAAGCGAGCAGCGCCCAGAAGCCTTTGCCCCAACTCGTCGCGAGCGCGGTGACAGCCTGTCCCTGGACGAGCACAGCGAGAACCATCGTGAGCAAGGTGAGGCCGATCGCGAAGACGAATGGATCGGGCAAGTACCGGCGCATCAGCTCGGTGAAGAAAGCGGTGATTTTCTGCATAGCGTGTCTCTGTCTTTGTCGTTGTTGTCGTGCCTTGCATGTGACGCAAAACGACGATCAGTGGTCTGCGTCTTCCGATTGCTTCCGGTGACGCACGAGTTTCGTCAGCTCTCGATCGCGCCAGGCGACGCGCTCGTTCCAGCGTTCCAATGGCAGCGCACGGCGGCGCTCGGTCTCGACGCGCGCGACGAGCTCGGGCGTCCACGGATCGTGCTGTCCGCGCTCCGCGCCCATGCGGGCATACGACGGCCCCATCTTCTGCGCGTGTGCGGCGATTCCGCCGCGTGTGTTCAAGTCGACCGTCTCGAACGGACCGACCACCGACCAGCGCGGTCCCAATCCTTCGCGCATCACGGTGTCGATGTCGTCGACCGACGCGACGCCGTCGCGAACGAGGCAATAGGCTTCTCGCAACACGGCGCCCTGCAGCCGGTTGAAGACGAACCCCTCCGTTTCCTTCGACACCAGCACCGGCTTCATACCCGCGTCGCGGAACAGGTCCGCCGCGCGCGCAGTCGACGCCGCGGAGGTGCACGGCGCCGGCACGATCTCGACGACGGGAATCAGATAGGGCGGATTGCCCGGATGCGCGACGAGGCAACGGTCGCGCGCGGACAACGTTTCATCGACGAACTTCGACGCCGCCAGAAACGACGACGCGCTCGCGAGAATCGCATGCGCAGGCGCGGCGCGGCTCAATCGCTCGAACAGCTCGCGCTTGATCTCCACGCGTTCGGGCGCGCATTCCTGCACGAGATCGGCGTCGGCGACCGCGCCTTCGAGCGTGTCGACGACCTCCACGCACTCGGCCACCTGACGCACCGCCGCGTCGAGCAGACCGAAGCGCGCGAGCGTCTCCAATCGCTCGACGATTTCCGCCGGCACGGCCTCGCGTCTCGCGGCATCGGGATCGTGCAGGCGCACGCGCCATCCGGCGCGCGCGAACACGACCGCGAACGCCACGCCGATGCTGCCGCCGCCGATGACCCCCGCGCGCCGCAACGTCTCATTGCTCATCGTCAGACTCCCGCGACGCCGACGGTCATGCCGCCGCACACGTACAGCACCTGGCCGGTTACGAAGCCGCTGCGCGCGTCGAGCAGATAGGACGCCGCATGCGCGACGTCGTCCGGCGTGCCGACACGCTTCACCGGCACGCTTTCGATGATCGCGCGCGTGCGCGGCGCATCGGGCGGATTGGCGCGATCGAAGAGCTCGGTGCGGATCGGGCCCGGACCGATGGCGTTCGCCGTCACGCCTAGCGCGCCGAGTTCGAGCGCCCAGACGCGCGTCATGCCGATCAGCGCGGCCTTCGTCGCCGCGTAGGCCGTGCGCAGTTCCTTGCCGAGCGCCGCCCGCGAGGACATGTTCACGATCCGCCCGAAGCCCGCGGCCTTCATGCCGGGCAAGAGCGCCTGCATGCATTGCTGCGCGCAGCGCACGTTCAGTGACCAGGCGCGTTCGAGTTCTTCGAGCGTCTGGCTTTGCGCATCGGCCGGCACCACCACGCCCACGTTGTTGATGAGCCGCGTGATCGGGCCGTCCTCCAGCGCGCGGGCGAGCGCGTCGGCGGTTGCGCGCGTGTCGGACAGATCGGCGATCAGGCCGTCGCCGACCCGGTCGATGACGACGACTTCATAACCGTCGGCCGCGCAGCGAGCGGCGCACGCCGCGCCAATGCCGGCGGCGCCGCCGGTAATCAGGACTCTTTCTCTGGACATGTTCGATATCGAGGGTGATGAATGAAGGTCACACGGTGGCGACCGGCGTGACCGGCGAACCCATTGCGCCGGGCAGGCGCAATGGCGGTGCGGTCAGCATGAAGCGCGAGCGCTGGTGCTTGCGAAGCCAGTCCGCGAGATCGCGCAGATACCACAGCTCGCCAAGCGGCAAACCGAGTTTGAAAAGACAGTGGTGATGCAGCGGCATCGCCGGATGTTCGCCGGGCGATGCGGGCGGCCGTGCCGGATAGCGTTCGACTGCATAGTTGTCGGCGGCGAGCGCCGCGATGCCCGAATCGGTGATCCACTTCAGGAGGCGCTCGTCGCGTCCGTCGAGCGCGCTGCAATGGCTGTTCAGCACCGTTTCGTCCGGATGGCGGTTCATCTCCAGGATCATTTCCGCGAAGCCGGTGCGCAGCAGCAGCATGTCTCCCGTTTCGATTTCGATACCATCGGCATCGAGCACGGACATCAGGTCGTCGTAGCCGATCGTGCGGTGCTCGCGGCCGTAATGCGCGACCAAATCGATCAGCACGCCCCGGCCCTGCATGCCCTTGACCGCCAGGTTTTCGATGCCGAGCGCCTCGGCGCAGCTATGCTCGCCGCCGCATGCGTGTGGCGCGAAACCGTCGTCATGGCGGTAATCGACCGGGCCGATGACATCCTCGTTCGCGCGAAAACCGTTGTAATAGACGCTCTCCGCGACGCCATCGCCGTCGGCGTCGAAGCGGGCACCGACGTGCGCCAGCGCGTCCCACTGCGTCGAGTATTGCAGCGACAGCAACACCTGGTCGTCGCTGACGACGTCCGTCGCACCTTCTTCGTTGCGCGCGAACGGGAAGTTCACGTAGGGCAGGCCGTCACGAAACGTGGGGCGCAGTCGCGGAGGGTGGCGGCGCACGTTGAGCTTGTTGTCGCCGGGAAAGTCGAGCGGCAGGGAGAGCGGGAAGCTCATTCCCGCGCGAATCTCGCGCGCGCCCTTGAGCACCTGCTCGGCGCCGATCAAATTGAGTCGTCCAAACTCGTCATCGGGGCCGAAATCGCCCCAGTTCGACCCTTCGGGCCGGTTTTTCCAACGCATCAAGACATCCTTTTGCTATTCGCGGGCAAAAACAGGGAAGGGCAGTCGACGCCGCCTAACCCAGCAACGATGGCGGAATTTGCCCGTAGACCTCGAGCAACGCCTGAACCGCGTGTCGCTCGTTTTTCAGAAGACGCGCTTTCGGCGCCCCGATCACCAGCGCGAACGCCTCGCCGTGAATCAAGAAGCCGCGTGCCAGTCCGGCGACATCTTCGACGTTCTCGCCCGTCGAGCGATGCCAGCCGTCTTTCACACCTTGCTCGATCTCCCGTTCGAGTACCGCGCGATCGGCGATCGAACCGTCGGTGAATGCCGGCAGCGGTTCACAACTATCGAGCAGCTTGCGGCGCGCGGCCAGTGAAAGCGCGCCGGCGAGCGCTTTACCCGCTGCGCTCGCATGCACATACATGAAGCCGCCCGGCTCGTCGCTGTAACGAATCTTCTGGCGCGATTCCATCACGTCGAGATACACGACCCGGTTGCCCGCCAGTGTCGCCAGCGCGGCGGTCTCTCCCGTCGCATCGCGTAGCGCGCTCAGCAGCGGCTGGAATGCGAGCGTCAACGGGTCTTCGCTGCAGATGTCGCGCGCGACGTGCAGCAAGCGCTGCGTCGGGTAGTAGCCCGCTTTGACGCCGGGCGCGTACAGGTAACCCTTCGCGACCATCGTCTGCAAGAGAGCGTGGCAACTGGAGAGCGGGATTTCGGTTCGACGCGCAATTTCGCTGTAGATCATCGGTTGCCGAACTTCGGCGAAGAGATTGATCACATCGAAGACGCGGGCAGCGGTTTTCACATCCATGAGAACATTATCGACATTCCGATAGATTCGGCGCAATAGACCGAGGGTAAACACCTAAAAAAGGTAGATCGCGCTCTCTTTGCCTTAACGCCACCTCGGGTAATCCCTTGATTGACGCTGACGGACCGCAGCGGTCATAGTCCGCCACCTCGCCGATTGTTCGGATAAAGAAATGTGGTTCGGATAGCGAACAACTGGCGGCAGCCGGGCGGCTATAAAAAAGCCGGCCGTGTGTGAACTGCAATCGATTTTGGAGATGTGTCTTGACAGCTAACGCGCCCGAAAACAGACAAGGCCAGGCCCGTAAGGCGGGTATTGCATCGTTCGTCGGAACGACGATCGAGTGGTACGACTTCTACGCTTACAGCACCGCGGCGGCGCTCGTGCTGGGCAAGGTTTTCTTCCCCACGACCTCGGCGTTGGTCGGCACGCTCGCCGCGTTCGCTTCGTTCTGGGTCGGCTTTCTCGCGCGTCCGATCGGCGGCATCGTCTTCGGGCATCTCGGCGACAAGGTCGGCCGCAAGAAGACGCTGATCGCGACGCTGATGCTCATGGGTTGCTGCACGACCTGCATGGGTCTCTTGCCGACCTACGGACAAATCGGCGTCCTCGCGCCGGTGCTGCTGATCGTGCTGCGCCTGTTACAAGGCATCGCGATGGGTGGCGAGTGGGGCGGGGCGGTGGTGCTGTCGTCGGAGCATGCGCCAAAGGGCAAGGAAATCCTCTACGCGGCGTTCGCCCAGCAAGGGTCGCCCGCTGGCAATCTGCTTGCAACGCTTGCGTTCCTGATCGTCTCGACGCTTCCCGATCATCAGTTCATGACATGGGGCTGGCGTGTTCCGTTCCTCTTCTCGGCCTTGCTGGTCGGTGTGGGATTGTTCATCCGGATGAGCGTCGAAGAGTCGCCTGCGATGCAGGAACTCAAGGATAAGAAGCAGATTGCGAAGCTGCCGATCGGCGAGGTGTTGCGCAATCACAAGAGCCTCGTCGCGATGGGCGTGGGCGCCTGCGTTATCGCGCTTTCCGCGACGTACTTCAAGACCACGTTCGCGCTGTCATGGGCGGTCACGAGCATCGGCTTCGACCGCACGCAGTTCCTCGGTGTGATCACCGCAGCGATCGTCGTGCAACTGATCGTGCAACCCTTCGGCGCCGTGCTCGCAACGAAGATGGACTTGAAGAAAGCGGTGACCTTCATGCTGGTGCCCGAAATCGTCGCGTTGCCATTGATGTTCTCGCTGATCGCGACCGGCTCGGTGAAACTCGCGATGATCGGCATGGCGTTGGCATCGATTCCGCATTCGTTGTACTACGCGGCGATGGCCGGCATTCTCGCGAAGTCGTTTCCGGCGCAGGTTCGCTACACGGGCATCTCGCTGTCATATCAGATCTGCGGCATGCTGTTCGCTGGCACGACGCCGATTCTCGGGCAATATCTTCTGAGCTCGACGGGCAGTATTTGGTCCGTGGTGGCGTTGGGAGTGGTGCATGTTTTGATCACGCTGGTTTGCGCGCTGATGCTCGTCGGACGGATGCATCAGGAGAGCGCGCGTAGCGAGCAAAATGCGACGCTTGTGAGTACGTGAGACGCGGCGGGACGATAAGCGTTGGAGTCGAAGCTGGCCGATCTGCTTTTAGCCGCGCGCGTCCAAGCGTTCGGACATTCGCAGACCGGCGGCTGGATCGGTTTCGTTGTGTCGACGCGCGTTGTTCTTCGGGATCTGACAAGGACACCTCGGCGCTTCTCGCGCGACTCACAGCCCAAGCGCAGTGCTTCCTTTTGCGTCTGTTTTTTGGGGGCTGAGGAGCGATGAAACAAGGAAGTCAGTTGAGCCCGGCGAACTCGCCTGACATAGAATTCGGGCCAATGAAGGCGCCGCGAATCTCTCTAGCGCCGGGAGCATGGTCCACGGGCTGCGATTCGCTTCGCCCGTAGCAAGTGAAGGATGGCGACCATCGGCTGGTAGGCGCGATGCGCGCCTACTGCGCCGGAGTTTCGCTGCGCGTGGCGTGACTCGTCTCGTGCTGGGCGAGACAGCGTCCCGCAGGCGTGACCTTGCCGTTCTTCCTGCCACCGTTCGACATGAGTGTGACGGTCGTTTTGGTCGCGGCGGGATCCCAGCCCTGCTGACAGTACATCGCCACGCAATAGCGCAGCTCCGGCTCGCCTTGATAGTTGCTCTCGAAATGCACTTCGTAAGCGGCATGATGGGCGTCCGCGACGATCGCGAAGTACGAGAACTGGTAGCTGCCTTGCGATGGCGCCTTCGCCGCCGCACGCGCGGCGGCATTCAGTGCCGCCTTGCTGCAGCCAAGCATCATGGCGTCGAGATCGTTGAGGTCTGATCCCGGCGGCACCGCTGGCGCTGCTGCTACCGGCTGTGTCGCGGGAGTCGGCGCACTGCTGCTGCATGCAGCCAGCACCGCAACGCAGGCCATGACAAATGTTTTCATCGCGTTCACCTTCCGGGCATCGGCGATCGTCGTTCGAGCGCGCAATCGCCACGGTTGCTCAAAGTCCGTACTGAACCACTTTGTTGCTGAACGTGCCCACGTACACGCGTCCGTTGGCGACCACTGGCGTCGAATACTTGGCGAAATTGCCGAGGTTGTTAGCGGGATCGGCGTCGCTGTGAAAGAGCTGCTTGAGATTGCCGTTGATCGTCTGCGTCGCGTCGTACGCCACGAGTGCGCCGTGAACCACCATGGAATTCGCGTTACCGAACACGGGATACGTGCCCCAAATGATGCCGGTTCCGGACGCCGTGCCATTTGACGACACGACGAGCCGTCCTCCCGGCATGCCGCCGGGCGCCTGCATCGCACCGGAAGCGAACTGGGTTCCCTGTCCTCGAAAGGTCGTGATGCGCCGTGTCGCCAAGTCGATGTCAAATGCCTTCAGGCGTTCGTTCTCGCCCCACACATAGACGCTCGCGCTGTCGCCACGCTCCATGTACACCGGCGTGCCGTGAATATGGTAGCTCTTTCCCGTCGGCGTTCGGGCAGTCGTATTGCGGTCCCGATCGACGATCGGCCAGTTGGGATCGGGAACCGTCGTCGTGGGCAAGCCAGCGGCGCCGTTCGGCGGGTTCGGCAGATAGCTCGCCACGAAAGGCAGATTGAAATGCGGATCCCATCGGGTCTTGCCCAGATTGCGCATGTTGAGGTTGTACAGAATGCCGTCCTTGCCGCCTCCGACCAAATTGCCGCCCGCTGGCACGATGAACACGCCAGCGGCGCCCAGATCCTGATCTTCATCGGCCCGGCCGAAGTCGCTGAACGCACCCCAGTAGTCAGCCAGCTCGAGCTTCGGCTTGCCATTGTCCGCGCCGGCAACACCCGGCGTATAGCGTAGCTTCACAAAGCTCTCGCCGAAGTTGCCCGGCATCGTGCCGGGGTCCATGCCGTTTCCTGTCGTGAGGTAGATGTCGTTGCCGTCGATGGCCGGCCCGCTGCCCGACATCCACACGCCGCCCGCGCCGCCTCCGGGCGTGACGTTCCATACCGCGGGCGTCGGCGAAAAACCAGCATCGCGGTTCAGGCCGCGAACATCGAAAGCAACGACGAAGCCGTGCCCCGGTCCGCGCGGATTCTCGCCGTTGATCGAAAACGAGATCACGACCGCCTTGTTGCCATCGGCGCCGGAAAGCAGAGCCAGTCCCGCGCGCATCTTCTGATAGGGCAGACTGAAGCCGTTTGCGATGCCGCCGCCACCGTTGTCCGCGTCGCCGGCGATGAGCACAGGCGGCTTTTTGTCGGCTAGCGTCGTCGCGTCCAGAATCCACAGCATGTTGTTGCGTTCGGTGTTCGGACTCGTTGGCGAAGGCTTGCCGAACGTCGTGACGTACAGCGTATTCGTGGCGGTGTCGATGACGGGCGTCGCCGTAATGCCCCAATTGTGATAGAGCCGCCATCTGTCCATCTGTCCCGGATCGGGCCTCGGGTCGAACGGCGGTGCGAGCTGACGCGACGTTAGTCGAGCGCCGGTGTCGACGTCGAAAATGAAGGCCGTGTTCGTCATCGTGAACACATAGAGGCGCTTGCCGACGATGAGCGGCGTCACATCGATTTTTTCGTCGACAACGAATTCGCGCAGCTTGTGCAGACGCGGCACGTTCGCGGGCGTGAGCGTCGTCTCCGACCGGTTCCATCCTTGCCTCGTGTTGTCGATGCCGACGGTCGATACGTCGACGGCCGATGCGGGCGCGGCGGCGCACACGAGTCCGATCATGCACAGTCCGGGCAACACACGCAGGAAGACGGACATCGCGACTCTCCTTGGCGGTCCGGAGCACCGTCAATGCGTTGGCGATCGACCGATCGTCAATCGGCCGTTCGAATCGAGATGAAAGATAGAGTAGGAGGAGAAACCTCGAATTGCCAGTCGATGAGCGATTGG
The DNA here is from genome assembly GCF_001544495.1 of Caballeronia telluris. Lineage (GTDB taxonomy): Bacteria > Pseudomonadota > Gammaproteobacteria > Burkholderiales > Burkholderiaceae > Caballeronia > Caballeronia telluris. Next base: position 21,915 of record NZ_FCNZ02000005.1, on the reverse strand, counting down.
GGCGTACATCTGAGCGACGGCAAGCACGATGAGAGCTTCTCAGGCTTCGTGCAAATGCGCGGAGGGGAGTATTTCTTCGCGCCATCGATCTCTTTCTTGAAATCGCTTTGAGCGCGTGATCCGCGGTTTTTGGCGGGTTCGGCCTGGCGATGCAGGTCGAGCCCTATCAAGCATGGGTCATTCGAAGCGACTTGCGTCACTTTGCGTGCGTCCGCCGAAGACGCGCGCCGTCTCATTGAGCCCTCTTGCGCAAGGTATGTTGCGATGGCTACCAAAAAACCTACCGAAGCCGCGTCTGGCGGCTCGTCAAATGGCTGCATTACGCGGACGTCGACGGCAAGGCGATGTCGAGCGTGACGTCGTGCTCGGCGACGTCGCCGACATGCAATCCGACGATGCGGGGAATCCCGTGCTTTTCTCCGTCGGCATCACGGGAAAGAATTTCAGATGGCCCAACGGACGGATTCCGTATTAGATTGATCCCGCTTTGCCGGATGCCCAACGCGTGACCGATGCGATTGCTCACAGGGAACAGAAGACCGCCATTCACTTCGTTATCCGAAGCGACGCCAACGCAGCGCAATTCTCCGAGTTCGTGGTCACCTCTGTATCTCCTGCTCAAAGATTGAGCAGGACATTCAATCACGTGGGTCAAAATTCGATGAAAACTACTGGCTCAGGCGGGGGTGCGGGTCAATTCTGGGTGGACATCAACAGGCCAGCACGACATGGCGGTCCCGTGATCCTGATGTTGCTGACCGTCTGGCAGTGTCACACTTAGAGTCCAGTCCAGAAGAACGAGGGCAATGTCGTCGCTCGACAGCACGCGACGCACCGTGTTGCGAATTCGCGGTCGAACGGCCAGCAACTTTGCCAGCGCCCTGCGCAGTTTCGCCGGGCTTTGCTGTGCCACCTCTCCGTTTGTCATCCGCGTCGCGGCGTCGTTGGGTGAACGCGGAGCAAAGCATCAAGATCGCCGGCCTTCGTTGCCGCATCACAGGCGTGCGGGACTTCGGCTGGGGCGTTGCACACCACGGACTTGTTTTCTATTGCCGCGAGAACGTCTGCAATGATCTTGCAACGTCTGCCGGCGCCTCGAGCGGTGACAGGAAGAACGTGCATCGCCGGATGCGGGATGCGAGGCAACGGCTCGATTGCGGTCGAATGTATTCCATAATCGTATAGATGGGGCGTTATTCTTCATTTTAAAAGCATGTCGACCGCCGCTAGCATGCGGACTCATGGCTGCGCCCCTGCACGAACCCAGCATGGCGTCCTTCCGCCGCCTTGCCGCGCTAATTGATGCGAAAGGGCCGCACCGACCATTCATGAATGCGCCGCCTACGTCGAAGGCGAGGCGAGCATGCGAGGAGGAGACTCGAACGTGAAAATGACCTTTCGATGGTATGGCGACACGGACCCCGTGCCGCTCGCATATATCCGCCAGATCCCCGGCGTGGTCGGGGTCGTCTCGGCGATCTATGACGTGCCCGTGGGCGAGGTGTGGCCGATCGACAGGATCCTGTCGCTGAAGGAGGGGATAGAGGCTCACGGCCTGACACTGGAAGTGATAGAAAGCGTGCCGGTGCACGAGGACATCAAGCTCGGCAAACCGACGCGCGACACGCTCATCGCCAACTACGGCCAGACGCTGCGTCACCTTGGCGCCTGCGGCGTGAAAGTGGTCTGCTACAACTTCATGCCGGTTTTCGACTGGACCCGCACCTCGCTGGAAATGCGCCTGCCTGATGGATCGACGACGCTCGCGTTCGACACACAAGCGATCCGCGAGCTCAATGTCAGCCAAGGTATCCATCTGCCCGGCTGGGACGCGAGTTATCGGCCCGAGCAGTTGAGAGCCCTGCTGCGCGACTACGAAGCGCTTGACGAAGCCGGTCTCTGGGCCAATCTCGACTACTTCCTGCGCGCGACCATTCCGGTGGCTAAACAAGCCGGCATCAAGATGGCGATCCACCCCGACGATCCGCCGCGGCCGATTTTTGGGCTGCCGCGCATCGTGAAGAATCGCGCTGACCTGCAGCGCGTGCTGGCAATCGTAGACGATCCCGCCAACGGCCTGACGCTGTGTTCGGGGTCACTGGGCGCGGACCTGCAGAACGATATTCCGGCACTGGTGCGCGAGTTCGGCGCGCGTGGCCGGATTCATTTTGCACACCTGCGTAACGTGCAAACCAATGCGGCGGGCGATTTTCATGAGACCTCGCATCGCTCGGCCGACGGCTCGCTCGACATGGCCGAGATTGTAAGAGCCTATTTCGAAACCGGCTTTGAAGGCTATGCAAGGCCGGACCATGGGCGAATGATCTGGGGCGAAACGGGCCGCGCCGGCTATGGGCTGTTCGACCGCGCGCTGGGTGCGGTCTACCTGAATGGCCTCTGGGAAGGCCTCGCCAAACATCCGGCCCATCATGCGGCTGAGTAATGCCGCTCTGGCTGCGCTCGCGGCGCGCACTGCTGGCGAAGTCATCGTTCCCGACTACGATCGCGCGAGCCTTGCACCGGGCATTGTCCATCTGGGCCTCGGGGCGTTTCATCGCGCGCATCAGGCCGTGTACACCGAGCACACGTTGCGTGCTGGCGATCACCGCTGGGGCATCGTCGGCGTGTCGTTGCGGCGTGCAGATACGTCGAAGGCGCTCACTCCGCAAGATCATCTGTATGCCGTGGATGTGCGCGACGGCGCCACGGATTCGTTCCAGGTCATCGGTGCGCTGATCACTTCGCTGGTCGCGCCGCAGTCGCCCACCGCCGTGCTCGATGCGATGTCCGATCCGCGCTGTCATATCGTCAGCCTGACGATCACCGAGAAAGGCTATTGCCGCAATCCGGCCAGCGGCGCATTGCAGTTCGATCATCCCGACATTGCCCATGATCTGCGCGAGGCCGCCGCGCCACGAAGCGCGATCGGCTTCGTCGTGCGCGCGCTGGCGCTGCGCCGCGCGGCCGGTCTCGGCCCGTTTACCGTGCTGTCGTGCGACAACCTGCCGTCCAATGGCGACACGATGCGCGCGTTGACGCTGGCGTTCGCGCGCAAAGCGGATCCTCTGCTGGCCGACTGGATCGAATTAGAGGGCGCATTTCCCAGCACGATGGTGGATCGGATCGTGCCGCTCACCACCGACGCCGATCGCATGCGCGTCGCGAAGCAGCTCGGTGCCGACGATGCGTGGCCGGTTATGACCGAGCCGTTTTCGCAATGGGTGATCGAGGACCGCTTCGCGGGACCGCGGCCGGCGTGGGAGCGCGCGGGCGCGACGCTCGTGGGTGACGCGCGTCCCTATGAGCAGGCCAAATTGCGGATGTTGAACGGCGCACACTCGGCGCTCGCGTACCTCGGGTCGCTAATCGGCTATGACACCGTCGATCAGGCGATCGGCGCACCGGCGGTGCTCAACTTTGTGGAACGCATGTTGCGCGACGAGGTGGAGCCGACGCTGTCGCGACCCGCTTTGGCCGCCTATCGCGCTGAGCTGTTCGCGCGTTTTCGCAACACCGCGCTCGATCACCGCTTGCAACAGATCGCGACCGATGGCTCTCAGAAACTGCCACAGCGCTGGCTGGAGAGCGTGCGTGCCAACCTGACAAGTGGCAAGCCGACCGAACACCTCGCCTTTGCGTTGGCCGGCTGGATCGCGTACCTCAGCGGTCAAGACGAGACGGGCCGCACCTACGCCATCGCTGATCCCCTTGCCGGTACACTGACCGAGGCGGTCCGATCGACCTTGCACGCGGATGCCGTTGATGCGGTACAAACACTGTTCGAAATTGAGTCGATTTTCGGATGCGATCTGCGCGCACAGCCGTGCTTCGTCGCACACGTTGCACGCCATCTGTCGGCGATTCGCGCACAAGGCGTCGTCAAAGCCATGGACGCCTGTACCGCCTCAGGACATGCGCGCAGCCGCACCGGCCGCCGCGTTTTGCCGAGCAGTAGTCCTAAATAATTGGAGGAAGACATGAGCGACCTGCTTGTCAAACCGTCGAAGCATGCCGAAGACGGCCAGATCATCCATATCACGCCGGCGAGCGCCCGCTGGAAATACGTCGGCTTCGATGTTTTCGACCTGAAGGCCGGCGCCACGGTCACGCGGGAGACGGGCAATCGTGAAGTCTTGATCGTCCTCGTCAAGGGGCACGCGATGGTCGGTTGCGAAGGGCTCGCGAGCCGCGCGATCGGCGCACGGATGACGCCGTTCGATGGCGCGCCGTGGTCCGTGTACGTGCCGCCGCATACGTCCTACACGATCGTGGCCACGGGCGACGTCGAACTCGGCATCTGCTCCGCGCCCGCGAAGGGCGGTCTGCCGCCGCGCTTCATTCCACCCTACGAGGTCAAGCAGGAAACCCGCGGCGCCGGTGCCAATCTGCGTCACGTGCGCCACATCCTGCCGGAAACCGAGCCGGCGGAGAGCTTGCTGGTGGTGGAATCGGTGACGCCCGCGGGCAACTGGTCGAGCTACCCGCCGCATCGGCACGATACCGACGATGGCGAGCAGCAGACCTATCTCGAGGAAACTTATTACCACCGTGTCTCGCCGCCGCAGGGCTTCGCGATTCAGCGCGTCTATACCGACGACCGCAGTCTGGACGAAACGCTCGCGGCGTATGACAAGCATGTCGTGCTGGTGCCGCGCGGCTATCACCCGGTTGCCGCCGCGCACGGCTACGACCTCTACTACCTGAATGTGATGGCTGGTCCGCGCCGCACCTGGCACGTACACAACGAGCCGGCTCATGAATGGTTACTGCAATCCGGCGCAAGCGTCGCGACGGACGGCGCGCGCTGAGTTCCCTGTAAGTCAATCGCTGTCAGCGTCGGGGCCTTGAGTGTCGAATCCGGCCGCCTCGCGCAGCGCTTGCAGCATCGCTCGCGCGCCCGGTGAGAGCCTTTGGCCGCGCCGAGTGACGATGGCCGCCGGTCCGAGCTTCAGATCGAGTTCGAACGGTAGCGGCTCGAGCGCACCGGCAATGCAATACGGCCGCACCGGCTCGCGCGCAAGCGGCGCGATCATATCGCTCATCTGCAGCAGACTGGTGATGACTGGCAGCGACGAGCTCTCGACCACATCCGTCGGCAACGCGAGCTGACGTTCGAGAAAAAGTTGCGTGAACTGATTGCGCATCACGTTGCCTTTCGGCGGCAAGATCCATGTTTGCGGCGCCAGTTCGTCCCAGCTCAGAGTCTTGCGCTTGACGAGCGGGTGGCCAACGCGCGCGAACAGCGCGTGCTGTGCTTCTGCGAGCGGGGCGTAGTGCAGTTCCGCCAGATCGTCCGGATTGCGAATTCGCGCGACGATCATATCCAGCTTGCCTTCCTGCAGACGCTGCACTAGCACCTCACTGAACTCCATCTCGATGTTGACGCGAATCTGCGGAAAGCGCTTCTTGAGCAGCGCCACCGCTTGCGGCACGACGTTGGTGGCCGCCGTGACCTCGGTGCCGATCATCGCCTGCCCGGTCAGGCCGGCTTTGAGCGCGGATACTTCGTCGTATGCGTGTTGCAACTCCGCCAGCACGCTGCGTGCATGGCGAATCAGCACCTCGCCGTACCAGGTGGGCTCGACACCGCGCGGATGCCGTTCGAACAATGGCACACCCATCGTGTCTTCCAGTTCCCGCAGTAACTTGGTCGCGCCGGGCTGCGTCATGTGCGCGGCGTCCGCCGCGCGCAACACTGAGCGATGGATGTCGAGCTGAACGATCAGGGCCAGTTGGCGTGTCTTCAGACGCGTGGGGTCGAAGCGGCCCGTCGCGATGGCCGCCGCGCCCTTGCCCGGATCAATGCTTGCGGTCACGACGTCGTCTCCATGTATTCCGTTTCGATATAGATCATGTGTTATTTTTCATTATAAATGCATATCGAACGATTCTACTATGCCGAAGAGGTCCTGCATTCCAAGGCGGGGCCGATTCACATCATGGGCATCGAGACCGGCTGCATGCAACATCCGCGCATGCAGTCGCACAGGAGACGAAGAAGCAATGAACACCCGTACCGCAGACATGCCGCCGGAAGGCATCACCACCGACGAGTTCCTCGTCCGCGTCGCGAAGGTCCGCAGCGCACTCGACAAGGCGGGCCTGGTCGGCCTGCTCGCCTTCGGCGATTGCTGGCGTGGCGCGAACATCGGCTACTTCACCGAGTTCCGTCCGCTCGACGGCGTATCGGACATCGCCAACGCGATCCTGCTGTTGCCCGTGGACGGCGACCCCGTGCTGTTCGTGTCGGATCAATGCTTCGACTACGCGACGAGCGTGACGGCCTTCGAGGTGCGCAGCCTGCGTGAAGTCACGCAACACGTGCAGGCATTTTCGGCGCGGCACCGTAGCGGCACGGTCGGCCTCGCCGGCGCCGCCTATATTCCCGCCGATCTGTTGAAGCGCCTGAACGCCGGTCTCGGCGAACTGAAGCTCGAACCAACGATGGTGCTGGCCGAAATCAAGGCGGTCAAGAGCGACGCCGAAGTGGCGCTGATGCGCAAAGCCGCCGCCTTGACCGATTCGGCGATGGCAGCAATCCGCGACGCGCTCGCCGACCGCCGTCCCTACACCGAGCGCGAACTCGCTCTGATCGCTGACCGCGCGATGCTCGCGGGAGGAGCAGACCGGACCGCGTTCGATTCCATGGTGCAATCCGGTCCGCGCTCGGCGTTCAACCTGGCGCGCCCCACCGACCGCATCCTGCAACCGGGCGACCTGATCATGACCGACATCGGTGCGCGTTATCGTGGGTACGTGGCCGATGGCGGACGCGGTTTCACCTACGGTCCGGCGAATCCCGAGAAGATGGCGATCGTCGCGGCAGCGGCGCGCGCGGTTGAAGCGGGCCTGGCCGCCGCGCGTCCCGGCATGGCGGCAATGGAACTGAACGCGGTGATCCAGCAGGCGCTGGTGAAATCAAACTACGAGCAATACTCAAGCGAAGCGCGTGGCCATGGCACCGGTCACGGCACCGGCATGGACCCGGAAGAAGAAGCGCCGTGGATCGGGCCGGGCAACAAGACCGTGCTGCAGGAAAACATGGTCTTTACCCTGAAGGCGACGATCACGGTGCCGAACGTCGGCGGCTTGCGCACCGAACGTATCGTGCGGTTGACCTCGGGCGGCGTCGAAACGCTCGACCAATTCCCGATGGAACTGCACTGGTGAGCACAGGGTATTTATCGTAACGTGCCGGCGGACCCGCGCCGCCGACACGCAGCAGTTCAAAACACAGATTCCCAGAGAAGGGAGGAGACATGAATACATCGCCCGTTTCATCCGGCGGCGCGTCGGCTATCAGCCGTTCGGCCGTCAACCGTGTGCTGGTCGCTTCGGTGGTCGGAACCGCCATCGAGTGGTACGACTTTTTTCTCTATGCCACGGCTTCGGCGCTGGTCTTCGCCAAGCTGTTCTTCCCCTCGTTCGATCCGGTGGTCGGCACCATCGCGGCGTTCGGCAGTTTTGCGGTCGGCTATCTCGCACGGCCTTTCGGCGCCGTGTTTTTCGGGCACTTTGGCGATCGCATCGGACGTAAGGCGACGCTCGTCGCGACACTGACGATCATGGGTGTCAGTACCTTCGTGATCGGCCTGCTGCCGACTTACGCCTCGATCGGCGTCTGGGCGCCGATCCTGCTGGTGGCGATGCGCTTCCTGCAAGGGCTCGGCGTCGGCGGCGAATGGGGCGGCGCGGTGCTGATGGTGGTCGAAACGGCGCCGGCCAGAAAGCGTGGCTTTTTCGGCGCGTTCCCGCAACTGGGCGTGCCGCTCGGGCTGATGCTCTCGACCGCGGTGTTCAAAGCCGTGTCGAGTATGCCGTCGGACGCGTTCTATTCATGGGGATGGCGCCTGCCGTTCCTGCTGAGCGTCGCGCTAATCGCGATTGGCCTGTTCATCCGCTTGCGTGTCATGGAGTCGCCGGTATTCGAACAGATCAAGGCGAGCAAGCAGGTCGTGAAGGCGCCGTTGATCGAACTGCTGCGCCGGCATCCGAAAGACCTTGTGCTGACGATCGGCACGCGCTTCGCGGTCGACATCACCTTTAACGTGATCAACGTGTTCGTGCTGGTATACGGAACGACGCGGCTCGGCTTGTCGCGCGGGCTACTGCTGAACGCCATCATTGTGGGCTGCGCGTTTGCGCTGATCACGCTGCCCTTGTTCGGCAAACTGTCGGACGTGATCGGACGGCGGACGGTCTTCATGCTCGGCGCGGTGTTCGTGGCGATATATGGATTCGCGTTCTTTCCGTTGCTTGAGACGCGCAATCCGAACTTGATTTTCGTGGCGTACGTCTGCGGTATCGCGTTGAGCCAGGCGTCCGTGTACGGCGTGCAATCGACGTGGTTTGCGGAACTGTTCGGTACGCGGGTGCGCTACACGGGCGCGTCGCTGCCGTATCAGATCGCCGGCATCATCACGTCAGGACCGACGCCATTGATCGCCACCTACCTGTTCGCTACGTATGGCCAGACGTTGCCCATTTCGATCTATATCGCGGCGACAGCGTTGCTGAGCCTGGTGTGCGCGTTTTTCCTCGCCGAGACATTCAAGCGCGATTTGTCTGAGGAGCCGGAAGATGAAGCGGCTGCAGCGCTGGATGCGCATGCGTGCGCGCACTCGCCGCATCCTCTGTCGCGCTGAGCGCAAATCGGTCGGGCTGTGATGCCGTGGATGGCCCGGCCGTTGGCGGCGCCGGAGCGTCGGCCGGATCGAGGCGACCGTCGAGTCGCTAACGCGAGTTGAATGGGTTCCTCGTTGCCCCGCTTAATCTCGTATGGGATAACGTCGGCGAGCAAGGGCATTCGGCCATCGCTTGACACTGCTCGAGCACGCGTGACTTGGCGCTGCCGCTCAACCTTCATCGCCGTCGCGGGTCGATTTTGCGGGGCGATCCAAATGGATCAGACATTTGATGGTCGGCGTGCTTTCGGACGTTCTGCGATTGCCGGGGATAACCGCGCCGCTCAGCAATGCCGTTAGCTCAGCCGACGGTCGCTGTGAACTCGGTAGCGTAAGTCCCGTTTCTCCTAAGAAAAGGAGCGCGAGGTCGCCTTCATCGCGACTTCCTATCGTCAAGTAGGGGAAACCACGGGCGGCATTGACAGTCAGTATCATAGGTCGAGGCCCAGTATGCTTCTGGTGGCCGGTCAACAGGGGGAAGCGGCCATTGAACCCGTCACATCTCGATTGTCCGCAACGGATCGGGTCTGGAAGTTCGCCGCTGGTCGCGTCCAGTGATCTTCCGACTCACTGCGTATTTCCGGGTTCGGCCATGAAAAAACACACCGCTCTCAGCGATAAATGACCGCTTACACGACGGAATCGGCCACTCGCTCCGCTCTCGGAGCGACCCCGCGGGTTCCGAGCGTGCTCACCCTCATGGGGCTCTTTCCCTCGCATGATGCAAAATAGCCGCACATAAAATGCTGAGGACGGCCCGTGGGCGTCAACTTCGACCTGAACGATTTACAGGCGTTTCGAGCTGTCGTGGAGTTGGGTAGCTTCCGCAAAGCAGCGGAGGCGGTCAATATTTCGCAGCCAGCGCTGAGCCGGCGCATCGAGAAGCTCGAGACGGCGCTCGGCGTGCGGCTCTTCGAGCGGACCACTCGCAGCGTAACGCTCACCACTATAGGCCGCGTGTTCGCTCCAAGCGCGGAACAACTGCTCGACGATCTAGATGTCGCATTGCTTGGCATCCGCGACGTATCCAGCAGCCGCCTCGGTCATGTGACCATCGCGTGCGTGCCGTCGGTTGCCTACTATTTTCTGCCGAGTGTCGTGGCCGCCTATCACACCCGCTATCCCCGGATCCGGGTCAAGCTGCTCGATTCGAGCGCCAACGAAGTGCTCGGCTCGGTCATCAGCGGTGCAGCCGATTTCGGCGTCAGCTTTATGGGCAGCCAGGAAACCGAGGTCGAGTTCAAGGTCCTGCTGCAGGAACGGTTCGTCGCCGCGTGCCGTCGCGATCATCCGCTGGCACGGAAGACACGCGTGTCCTGGAGCGAGCTTTATGAACACGAATACGTTTCCGTCGACAAGACGTCCGGCAACCGCCTGTTGCTGGATCAGGCGTTGACCAGCGTGGCGCCGGCCGTACCGAGCGTCTGCGAGACTCGCCATGTCACCACGATGCTTGGCCTGATCGAAGCGGGACTGGGTGTAGCGGCTGTGCCTTCGATGGCGATGCCGATGCATGACCATCCGATCCTGACGAGCGTGCCACTTGTTGATCCGGTCGTAACGAGGCGGGTGGGCATCGTCAGGCGCCGGGGACGCCCGCTCGCGCCAGCCGCGCAGCAGTTTTATCAGACGATTCTCGACATGAAACGCGGCGGCATGACGCGTGCGGTGAAGAAGACCCCGAAATGACCGTGCCGAGGCCTTTCAATGTGCTGTACGTTCAGGTCCTGCTCGGCATGGGGCTCGGGATGACCATCGGCCACTTCTGGCCACAGGCCGGTGCGTCGTTCAAACCGCTCAGCGATGCGTTCGTCGCGCTGGTGCGCATGATGATCGCACCGATCGTTTTCTGCACGATCGTCACCGGTATCACGTCGCTTTCGAGCGGCTCGAAGATCGGCCGGACCATCCTGAAAGCGTTGGCGTTGTTCTACTTTCTCACCATCGTTGCGCTCGTCCTGGGCCTCGCGACCGCATTCGCGCTGCACCCCGGCGCGGGACTGCACATCGACACGCATCTTCTCGACACGGCCGTTCTCGCGCAGTATTCGCCGCGCACGCAGCCGCACGGGCTCGTCGAATTCGCGCTGCATGTGATTCCGGAGACGCTCGTCGGCGCCTTCGAGAAAGGTGAGGTGCTGCCGGTCCTGCTGCTCGCCCTGCTGTTCGGCTTCGCATTGAACGCCAGTGGAAACGCCGGGCAGCGGGTACAGGCATTCATCGATGGCATCGCGCACGTGTTGTTCCGCATCCTCGCGCTGATCATGCGGCTCGCGCCCGCCGGCGCATTCGGCGCGATGGCGTTCACGGTAGGCCGCTTCGGCATCCGCTCGATTGGCTCGCTTGGCATGCTGATGGTTTCGTTCTATGCGGCGTGCCTGCTGTTCGTCGTCTGCGTGCTCGGTCCGCTCGCGCGCCTGCACGGCTTCTCGTTGTGGCGGCTGCTGCGTTACATTCGCGAGGAACTCATCATCGTGCTCGCGACTTCGTCGACAGAACCGGTGTTGCCGCGCCTCATCGTCAAGCTGGAAGCGCTTGGCTGCGACAAAGGCATCGTCGGTCTCGTGCTGCCCGCCGGCTATTCGTTCAACCTCGACGGCACGGCGATCTACCTGACGCTCGCTTCGATGTTCATCGCTCAAGCGTGCGACGTACACCTCTCCGGCGGCCAGATCGCGACGATGCTGGCGGTCATGCTGCTGACGTCGAAGGGTGCGGCGGGCGTATCGGGCAGCGGGCTGGTTGCGCTCGTCGCCACGCTCGCTGTCATCCCCGATCTGCCGCTGGCGGGCGTCGCACTGCTGGTCGGCATCGATCGCTTCATGTCCGAGGCGCGCGCCCTCACGAGCGTGATCAGCAACACCTGCGCGGTAATCTTCGTATCGATGTGGGAGCGCGCCTGTGACCGGGCGCGCCTGAAAGAAGCGTTGAGCCTTGCGCACGAGCCGGAAGAACCCTTCGACCAGCCCGCGGACCTGCCCGGCTGAATCGCTGCGGTCGTCTCACTGCGTGGCGACGGAATCGAGGCCCGTCGATGTCACCTCCGGCTGCACGGCAGGCGACGCGAGATAGTCGAGCAGCGCTTTCGCCTCCTTCGGATGCTGCGCGCCGACGGGTATGCCCGCTGCAAAGCGCGTGACCGACTGCATCGACTCCGGAATCTTGCCGACGTACGCCGCCCCCTTCACCGGCAGCAACTCGCTCACCTGCTGAAAGCCCACTTCATAGTCGCCGGTCGCAACCACGGACGCCACCGGGATCCTGGGGACCATTTTCGCCTTGCTCTTCACCTGTTCTTCGATGCCGAGCCGCTTGAACAACTCGCGCTCGATATAGACGCCGCTCGCACTATCCGAGTAGGCGATCGACCGTGCATGCAGCAAGGTGTCCCTGAGCGCCGCCTCGGACCCGATGTCGGGCTTGGGCGCCCCGTCGCGCACGACCATGCCGATGCGCGAATCCGCGAGTTCGACGCGCGAATCGGGAATGACCTTGCCCTGCTTGATCAGGTCGTCGAGCGCGTAGCCGACCATGATCACGACATCGGCAGGCTCGCCGCGTTGAAGACGGTTCGGAATGGCTTCGGGCGACTTGCCCATCGACGGGCCGAGCGCGGTATCGAGCGTGTTGCCGGTCGATGCCGCGAATTTAGGGCCGAGCAACTTGTACGCCGAAGTGAAACCGCCGGAGCTCATCACATGCAGATCGGCGGCCTGTACGTTTGCCGCGGCGACGGCGCTGCCGAGCAGCGCGGCGGTGCAGCATTTCAGAAGGATGGATTTCATGATTGAACGGATGCGATATGTCAGGACGCCGCGTGCAGCGGCACAGGACGGCGCCGATACAGCGCCAGCGTCGCACCGAGCCCGCACACCGCGGCGAAGCTCATCCAATAGCCGGGCGCGGCCTTGTCGCCCGTCATGTGGATCAGCGCGGTCGAGATGACGGGCGTGAATCCACCGAAGACCGCCGTCGCGAGGCTGTAGGCGAGCGAGAATCCGGCGACTCGCACTTCGACCGGCATCACTTCGGTGAGCGCGACGACCATCGCGCCGTTGTACATGCCGTACATGAACGAGAGCCACAACAGCACGAGCAGCATATTGACGAAGCTCGGCGCGTGGGCAAGCAGCGACAGTGCGGGATAGGCGGTCGCGATCGCCAGAATCGTCATCCCGAGGAGGAGCGGGCGGCGTCCGATCCGGTCCGACAACGCGCCGCCGATCGGCAGCCAGATGAAGTTGGAGATACCCACGCACAGCGTGACGAGCAGGCTGTCGGCGGTGCTCAGATGCAGGACCGTCTTGCCGAAGGTTGGCGCATACACCGTGATCAGGTAGAAGCTCGTGGTGGTCATCGCGACAAGCAGGACGCCGGCGATCACGACAGTCCAGTTCTGCACGAGCGTCGTAAAGACTTCTTTCATGCTCGGGCGATGCTGGCGCTGCTTAAATTCTTCCGTTTCCTGGAGATTGCGCCGCAGGATGAAAATGAACGGCACGATCATGCAGCCGACGAAGAACGGCACGCGCCATCCCCACGCGGCGATCGTCGCCGTGTCGAGCCATTGATTGAGGGCGAAACCGAGCGCCGCCGCGACCACGATCGCCACTTGCTGGCTGGCGGATTGCCAGCTCGTGAAGAACCCCTTGCGTCCGGGCGTCGCCATCTCGGCGAGATAGACCGATACGCCGCCCAGTTCCGCACCCGCCGAGAAGCCCTGCAGCAGACGGCCGATCAGGACCAGCGCCGGCGCAAAGAATCCGATCGACGCGTAACCGGGGACGAACGCGATCAGGATGGTGCCGCTCGCCATTATCGACAAGGTGACGATCAGGCCCTTGCGTCGGCCGACGTCATCGATATACGCGCCGAGGATGATCGCGCCCAGCGGCCGCATCAGGAAGCCGGCGCCGAACACCGCGAACGTCATCATCAGCGAAGCAAACTCGCTCGCCGCCGGGAAGAAAACCGCAGCAATCTGGGTGGCATAGAAGCCAAACAGAAAGAAGTCGAACTGCTCCAGGAAGTTACCCGCCGTCACGCGTAGTACAGCGGATGCCTTCGATTGCCCGGGGGCCAGGGTGGTTGAGGAGGGATGCATCGAGGTGTCTCCAGAAATTTTGAACTTGCGGTGTTCAGGCGATTTATTGTTTGTCGAATACTCGCCCGAACGGTGCGAAACGATAAGTGCTATTTTTGGAACGATTGATGTGCGCTAATTATCAATGCCCGTGAAGCGTTCAAGCCACGAAGCGGCACTGGGAAGCCGGCGTGCGCGTGTCCATGTTGCGTCCGCGATTCAGGTGATCGTCGATTTCCGCCGCACAGCCGAGCATGCGGGGATAAAGGAAGATCGTGAACGCGGCGGTTTCCAGATCGGACTCAGCCAGATCGCCGCGTCGCAACGGTTGCCACAGCATCTTGAGCAGCAACGCCGCGATCACCGCATCGACGTTCACGCAGTACACGTTGCGCGACACGCCGGCATCGAACAGCGCCTGCACGAGCTCGCGGTAGAACGCATGGAACGCGTTGTATTCCCCGCGTTGCTCGCACAGGTTTGCGATGAACACCTCGCGCGGATCGTGGTTGACGGGCCTGTCCTTGAACACCGGATGATTGACCCCTGGCAGCTTCGCGATGTCCAGGCTGCCCGCGCTTTTTTGCCGCGCCTTATATTGCGCGTAACGCTCAACCGACCGCGCGGCCAACGAGTGCAGATCGACGCCGTGTTCAGCGTCCGACGGATCGTCGAGCGAAGTATCGCGGAACGCTTCGATCAGGAAGGCGATTCCCTCGTACCCGTTGCCGCCATGCGTAAAGCCGGTATGCGAAAGGAAGCCGACGAGCGCCTTGTTGAGCTGAACGCGCTCGGGGCTTTCAGGACCGTCAGCCGAGACGGCGCCTTTCGCGCCTTGGGCCGAGATGGCTCCCGGTCCGTTGGTGAGCAGCAGTCCGGCGAGCGTTTTGAAGGCGAACAGATCGTCGGGGCCGGGTTCGAGATCGAGCAGTGCCGCAAAGCAAATCTCGGTGAGGCTGCGTTCGTTCAGGAGCGATTCGGTGGTGAAGCCGCAGAATCCTTCCGGGGCGTGACGAGATGCATCCGCCGAAGCGCCGATCAAACGTCCGAACAGCATGGTCCACCAGGGCAAACTTTCGGCGGTCACGCGCGACACACGCTTGCGCATGAGCGGACCCCACGCCAATGTGGTCGTGATCGCGGCGAGCACGGCGTCCGCCGTCGGGTGCGCCGGCTGGGACGCCAGCCAGCGGATCGGCACGGACTTGGCGCCACGCTTCGCAAGTCCCGCGAGCATCGCTTCGGCGCGCGGATCACGAGCATCGGCGAAAAGCGGCTCGCAGCCGGCGGTGTCGATCTGGCCGATGTCGAAGCTTTCATCGAGCGCGTTCGTGAGGCCCGCAGCCGCGAAGCGATCGATCAGCCATTTGGCGGCATCGCGCGCGGCGCGCTGACGATTCGGCCCGACAATCGATGCCGCAGCCGCCAGAACCGCGTTGGGGGCGTTGCCTGCCTCGCGCGCCGCCTGGGCCGCGACGAGTTCCGGCGTTCCATGCAGATTGACCGATGCCGCGATCGCTACGTTGATCAGCTTCTCGTCGTTCTCGCCGCCGGGTTCGTGCAGAAGGGCAAGGTTCACGTTCGCTTCGAGTGAGCGGGTCGCGGCGTCCAGCATCGAGGTTCCGTGCAGGCTGCTGACTTGCGTTTTCGCATCCATTTGCGACGCGCCCGATGCGTCCTTGAGCGCCTGACGCGGCGCAATCGCCCCGATCTGGCTATTGACCCGTAAGACTTGCTCGTCATACGGAGCGACCGCGCCGACCACGGGAATCGCAAGCCCTGACGGAAGCTCGATACCCTGATCGGAGCCGAACCACGGCTTCAGCGCGAGGCTGCCTTCGGGCTCGAAGTCCGGCATCGTCGCGTTTGCGCGCATGACGGCGGTCAGCGCCGCCGGGATATGCGCGATGTTCGTGACCACCGCGCCTTTGGCCGAGCAGCATGGATCGTCGGGGCTGAAGAGCCGGTCAACGCCGAACTTCTCCATGAACCAGCGTTCCTTCGCTTGCGCGTCGTCGGAACCACCAGCCATCGCGCCCGCATGCCCGACCGCGCGCGTCAGCCGGCTTTTCCACCGGCCCACGACGCAGGCAACCACCGGTTTCGTAAAGGTCGCATCGGCTTCGTAATAGCCGCCCGGTTCACAATAGAGTACAGCGGCCTTGCTGCGCGCATCGTTGGCGAGCGCGAATGCAAATTCCGGCGCGGCGTAGTGGATGTAGACGTCCTTGCCGCTCGAAATAACGGTCGACGTGCCCCAGCCGCTCATGCGCAGGTACTGCGCGATTGTCGTGCTGAAGCCGCCGGAGTTGGAGAAGATAGCGATCGAACCCTTGCGCAGCGAATCGTCCGGATTGTCGCCCCCGAGCGCTCCGCCGATCCTCACGCGATTCCAGGAGTCCGCGACGCCCAACCCATTCGCGCCGAAGATGTCGATGCCGGCTTGCTGCCCCATTGCGCGAATTTCGCGAGCGTCGTGCACGGCGATCTTCTCGGTGATGATGAAAATCTTCTTGAGGTCGGGATTGACGCGAATAAGCTCGGCGACGCCGTCACGGGCAGCCGATGGCGGCAGATACACCACGCCGCAGTTGAAGCGGTGCCCTGCCTCCAGCCCTTCGCGGACGTTGTTATACACCGGGATATCGCCGGCCGATGTCGCGAGCGTTTGGCCACCTTTCCCCGGTGCCGTACCGAAGACGATGTTACCGCCCGAGAAGGCGTGACTGACGGGCGTTACATCCGATGACTCACCGCCCAGGATGTTGAGCACGCACACGCGATCGTCGCGCGTGGCGATCTGCGCCAGCGAGTTCACGCCGACGAAGTACTTGAACGGGTTGCTGTGTTGTTTATGCATGTCGTGCTCCTCAAGCCTGAGCCGTTTCGGCTTTCATCGCGGTCGCGCCGATCCGTGCTGCGATCTCGGCCCGGCCACCCTCTCGCATCCACGCGTCCGCCTTTCGTGCGTACTGGATGACTTCGCTGATGTCGGAGTCGAATCCGAACAGTCTGTAGGGCAGGCCGAGCGAGTCGCAGGTGTCTTTCAACGCCGCCATGCCGCGCACGAGGTTCGGCCCGCCGCGGCCCAGCACCACGTAGAGCGGCGTCGGTCCATGCTCGCTGAAGTGTTCGCGAAGGGCATCAGCCATCGCTCGCAGCGTCTCGAAGATGTCGGTGTTGTTCGACTTGCCGCCGATAATGAAAAGCACGTTCGACTGCTTGAGCCAGTGTTTGAAGCAGATACGGGCCACTTCTTTCATCTTCGCGTAGGGTGGATTGCCCCCGAAATCCGACGAGATGATCGCGGCGTCGCCGAGCATTTCGGTCACGAGCGAGTTGGCGCCGCCGCCGAACGTCGGCGCGAGGATCGTTCCCTTGTCGTTGATCACGTACACATCGCTTTGGCCCTGATGCGTGCGCAACTGATTGATCTCCTGCTCGAAGTCGGAGTAGTCGGCCGCGAACAGGTGTTGCGGCAGTCCAAGACGCGTCCAGCGCGGATCGTCGCGATCGAAGCCGCACTTGAAGTCGCAGGCGACCGGTGTCAGCCGCCCGTTCTTGTCCTCGCGCATCCGGATCGGGTTGAGCTCCAGCGTCGTCATGCCGAAGTCGTGAAAGAGCTCCCAGAGTTTCGGCAACTGCTGCACGAGCGGCGAAATGATCTCCTTCGGCGCGCCGATCTCGCTCAGCGCGTTCGCCACGACGAACGCCTTGAGGCCCGTCAACGCATCGAAAGGCACCATCGCCACATGCTTTGGATCGACCTCCTCGATATCCATGCCGCCCATGTGCGAGAGCGTCATTGTCGGTGCACGAAAGCGGGTGGAATCCGTTATCGAGAAATAGACTTCATGCTTGGCCGGAACGCCGGCTTCGAACGTCACGCCGTTCGCTTTCGCCCTCAGGTGTGCAACCGTGTGCTCGGCAAAATACAACCGCTCTTTCTCGATCAGTGCCGTCTTGAGATCGGTGGCGCGGCCGAGCAGGCCCGCTTTGCCCTTCTTTCCGACGCCGCCCTTGAAGACGGGCTTGATGAAAATCTGGCGATGACGATCGATCAAGGTCTTTATCTCCTCTTCGCTGGCGCTCGGGCCGAGGATTTCGCTCGCCGGGAATCCGACGAATTGCAACAGGCGCGCGCCGTGCAACATACCGGTGATTTGCATGAAGTTTGTCTCCTGATGGGCATTGCGATAAAAAAGGAACAGTTGTTCGGATTGGGCGTCAGGCGAAAGCGATAGACGTGACGCGCAGCCGATACGCCGTTGGCGCTCGGATACCGCGGTCTGATGCGTGTTGAATTGGCGCGTGCTCGCGCCGGTTGGGGCGCGAGACTACGTGGCACGGAGGCGATCGTTAGCCGTTCTGAGTGCGCCTTGCGATGTACATCGCCTTGTCTCCGATGCGTTTTACTTTAGTTCCAATCTCGCTGGAATCTTGAGTACAGATATTCATGCAAATGGAGTTAAACGATAAGTGCATTTTTTTGAAGCATTGATGTGCAGGCGTTATCAATGCTCCGGACGAAACGTGGCATCACTGCTACATTCCTTTCGGCTACAAGGTCCGCAACGGCGAATGAAGGGATATTTGACATTCGTAAAAGAACGTCCGTTCGGGGTCGAGGCTGTGTGAAAACGTGTTGATCGCCTATAGTTGGGCAACACCTTTTCAGATGGTGGCCCATGAAGCGATTCATCGAAAGCGCGGCGCGAGATCAAGTCGCGTTGCTACCGAGTGTCTCGACGATTACGTAGATGTAGAGAACCCGGTACGGGTGGCTGATGTGTTCGTCGATGAGCTTGACCTGGCGAGCCCTGGCTTCGCGCAAGCGTCGCCCTCCTTGATTGGTCGACCGGCATATCATCCATCGAAACTCCAGGCTCGCATGGAGCAACTCGAGCATGGCATCAAGCGCTACATGGATGAACTGGACCGGGCTGATCGAGAGCCAGCGAGCCTGCCGGATGAACGAATTCCTCACCTGAAAGAGAAGATCGAGAAGCTCAAAGCGCAAGTGCAAAAGCTCGGTGAGATCGAGACACGGATGCGCGCCGCTCCCGATGGCCAGATCTCACTGACGGACCCGCACGCGCGCTCAATGGCAACCAGCGGGCGTGGCACGGGAATGGTCGGCTACAACGTGCAAACCGGTGGATCTCAAGAATCACATGATCGTTGCTCATGATGTCGTCAATGTTGGTCACGATCGTTCTCAACTGGCCACGATGGCGACAATGGTGCGAGATGCTATCGGTCAAAAGAAACTGACGGCGCTTGCCGATCGCGGCTACTACAAGAGCGATGAAATTCTGCGCTGCGAGCAAGAGGGCATTAAGACCTTGGTGCCCAAGCCGCTGACATCGAACAGCAAGGCAGACGGTCGCTTTGACAAGCTGGACTTCGTCTACATTGAGTCGGATGATAAGTATCGCTGTCCAGCAGGAGAGCGGGCCAATTGGCGCGTCACGACGATCGAGGCTGGACTGAAGATTCACAAGTATTAGCCTTCAGCGTGTCCAAGTTGCAAACTAAAGCCGCACTGCACTCCGAGTCCATATCGAAGGGTAACGCGGTGGGAACACGAGAAGATACTTGAGGACATGCAGCGTCGACTCGATCAGAATCCAGACACCGCGAGATTGCGAAGACAGACAGTCGAGCACCCGTTTGGAACGCGCAAGTTCTGAATGGGCTCCGCACACTTCCTGATGAAAACGCTTCCGCGTGTGCGACCCGAGATGAGCCTTCACGTATTGGCCTACAACCTGAAGCGAGCAATGAGCATTCTAGGCACGCAGTCATTGATCGAGGCGATGAGGACGTGAAAGCGCGCAGCGTGCCGCGATAACTGGAAGAGGGCGAAATTGCTCCTGCCGATCGCAATTAGCCGATAGCTCGGCGATTGATCGCGTCTGCCGGTAACTCGCCGATATGCTGCGACTGTTTTTACACAGCCTTGACCCTAAGCGGCCCTTGGACCCGTTGCGAGCTCTATGCCGGCTTCCATCTGGTACTGCCAGGGGGTCAGCTAATTCAAGTGTTGACCTTCTGCTCCCCGGCAGCCTGCTCACGCATGCGACGGGCTTCGTCACGCAGGAACTGCTGGTAATCGTCCAGATCGCCGTCGAAGGGCTCGACGCCACCCTTGGTGACGAGCCAGAACTCGTCACAAACCGCGCGTAGTAGGGAGCGGTCGTGACTGACCAGCATCACTGTGCCTTCGAATTCGTTGAGCGCCATGCCTAGCGCTTCGCGCGTGGCCAGGTCGAGGTGGTTAGTAGGCTCGTCGAGCAGCAGCAGGTTAGGACGCTGCCACACGATCATGCACAACACGAGCCGCGCCTTCTCGCCTCCGCTCATCGTACCGACTGCCTGATGGACCATGTCACCACTGAAGTTGAAGGTGCCGAGGAAGGTTCGAAGCGATTGTTCTGTGCCGCTCTGGCCGGGGGCACGCATGTGCGCCGGCGTGTCCTTGGCCAAGCGGATCATGTGTTCCATCGGCGTGTCGAGCGGGCGCAGCACGTCGAGCTCCTGCTGGGCGAAGTAGCCGATGTTCAGGCCTTTGCCTTCGCTGATTTCGCCGGCAATCGGCGCCAGCGCGTGCGCCACCGTCTTCACCAGCGTGGACTTGCCCTGGCCGTTGGCACCCAGAATGCCAATGCGCTGTCCCGCCAGCACGGAACGGTTGATGCCCCGCACGATGACCGTGGGTGGCGTACCCGGCGGTGCGCCAGTCGGCGCGGGGTAGCCGAAGCTCGCATCCAGCATCGACAACAGCGGATTCGGGACGTTGAGAGGCTCTTTGAACTCGAAGCTGAACTCTGCGTCGGCAAGCACCGGTGCGATCTTCTCCATGCGTTCGAGTGCCTTGACCCGGCTCTGCGCCTGTTTCGCCTTCGAGGCCTTGGCCTTGAAACGGTCGATGAATTTCTGCAGGTGGGCGATCTTGTCCGCCTGCTTGGCCATCGCGGCCTGCTGCAACACGAGCTGCTCAGCGCGCATCTCTTCGAACTTGCTGTAGTTGCCGCCATAACGCACGAGCTTGGCGTTGTCGACGTGCACGGTCACCTGCGTCACCGCGTCGAGGAATTCGCGGTCGTGGCTGATCACGACCATGGTTCCTTCGTAGCGCTTGAGCCAGGTTTCCAGCCAGACCAGCGCGTCGAGGTCGAGGTGATTGGTCGGTTCGTCGAGCAACAGCAGGTCCGACGGGCACATGAGCGCGCGCGCTAGCTGCAGACGCATGCGCCAGCCGCCGGAGAAGCTGTTGACCGGCTGGTTAAGCTGCTCGGCACTGAACCCAAGGCCGAGGATCAGCGCCTGAGCGCGTGCAGGGGCATCGTGTGCACCGGCGTCGTGCAGGCTCATGTAGGCGTGCGCCATGCGCATGCCGTCGTCGCTAGCTTCGGCGGCGGCTACTTCGGTCTGCGCGGCCAGCAACACGGTGTCACCCTCGACGACGAAGTCGGTCGCGCTCTGCGTGGTCTCCGGCATCTCCTGCGCGACCTGGCCCATCCTGTATGCAGCGGGGATCGAGAATTCGCCGCCATCTTCGTGCAGCGTGCCGTTGAGCAGGCCGAACAAGGACGACTTGCCGGCGCCATTGCGGCCGACAAGGCCGATCTTTTCGCCGGGGGTGAAGGTGACGGACGCGCGGTCGAGTACGACATTGACGCCACGGCGCAGTGTGACATTACGGACGGAAATCATAAGGGGGAGCTACTTCGGAGAGGATAGGCATGATAGCCGACCGGACGTACGGGGCTGACTCTTTTCTCGCCGCACGAGTGAAGAGCCGCTGGCGCTTTGCGGCGCGCGCCGGCCACAAAGCGAGGCGGGTACTGGCGCACCGGGCGTTCCGGGTGCGGGGCCAGGAACAGACGGTGAGTGACGGCTCCTGGCCGAGAGGGAGTGATGCCCCAAGACGCGAAAGCGGCCGCAGCAACAGACAGGGACCTGTCAGGAATCTTGTGTGCTGAGGCCGGTTAGAAATCTCAGCTGATGGCGCTGGTGAAGCGCTCGCCGAACAGAATGGCGAACTGATTCACTGCTTGCCGCCAGGTGATAGGCGGCATCTTCCAGTCCTTTTCGATGTTGCGCAAGGCCAGATACAGCAGTTTGCTGGCCGCCTCGTCGCTG
>NZ_FCNZ02000004.1 GCF_001544495.1 Caballeronia telluris | reverse complement strand
GAGCGGGAGCGGGAGCGGGAGCGGGAGCGGGAGCGGGAGCGGGAGCGGGAGCGGGCGTCGGGACCGAAGGCGCCGCACGCGAAGCGGGCGCTTCGCTCTTCGCACCGGCGGCGCGCAGCCGCTCGATACGCGCCTTCGCGAGCGCCGCGAACCGGCCGTTCGGATACGCTTTCAGATACGCCTCGTAGTCGCTCGGATAGGTGCTGTCCTTGATCGAATCCCAGAAGGTCAGCTCGTACTGCTCGCTGCTGTCCTTCGGCAGGATGCCGCGCATGCGCGTCGGCGCCGCCTCGTCCGCCTCCACCGATGCGACGGCAAAGCCCGGACGGGCGTCGCCGAAACTGAAGTCGTGCGTGAGCGTCGATGCCACCCACGGCACTTGCCGGCCGTGCGTCGCGTTCGCCACCGAATCCGCCGCGAAGCGAAGCAGCGCGTGGGCATCGCGCGGGCCCGTCGCCAGGGCGCGCAGCAGTGCGGCCGTATAGACGCCGTGCGCGGCGCCTTCGGCGGCGAGCGAACCGGGCGCTGTCGCATACGCGACGAGCGTGTTCGCGGGCAGCGCGAGCGCATGCTGCGCTGCGGGTTCGAACGGATCGTTGAGGCAGGTGTCGAGGATGACGATATTCGTGCGCCGCGCGCTGTGGCCGCCGTTCGTCATGCCGTCGAGCACACTCGCGAGCGCGATGCCCTTCGTGACGAGCCGCGCGGGCGATGCGCCGTCGGCATCGACCGGGATCAGCAGCGTGTCGCGCGAAGTCCGCAACCCGTGGCCGGCGAAATAGACGACGCCCGTGCCATCCGCGCCGAGCCGCCGGTCGAAGTCCGCGAAGGCCTCTTTCATCTGCGCTTCGGTGAGGTTCGCGCGGCTCACGACGTCGAAGCCGAGCGCGGCGAGCGCATCGCTCATGCGGCGCGCGTCGTTGAGCGGGCTGGCGAGCGGCTCTACGGCGTAACCGGCGTTGCCGATCACGAGCGCGAGTCGGGGGGAATGTGCGGGCGGTGTATCGGCGATGCGCTCGATGGCGGGCCGATCCTCAACACTGGCTGAAGTGGCCGGCGCCGACTGCGCGCACGGGACGCCGATCGTTCCGAATATGCATACGATCAAGAGTTTTCGCCACATATTCACACCTGTCTGTCCGGCATTGAAGACGGCTGGCCGACGTTGCGTGTTGCGACTTCGCGTTGCCTGGCTGGATCGGCGAGTTGCCGGTGCGAAACCCGCAACCCAGCAGCGACAACGATAGCACGGCATCAGGCGATGCCTAATCCCATTAAGCAGGGATTCGTTTGGGGAAACTCGCATTCTTCCTGCACACGCGCAAGCGCGGTTGTACGTATCTTTTTGAGGACTTCCGTTCTAAGCTAAAAGACGAAAAGAGGAAGAAACCAGGGACGTCGCCGAATGGACGACATGGACGCGAGAGCGCCATGCCGGCAGCGGGTCGATGTCCGGTCCATGGCGGGAGGCTGCGTAAACATGCTGAGAAGAACCATGCTTGGCGCGCTGGCTTCGCTCGCGGCGCTGGCCGCGGACAAATCGTTTCCTGCACCGCGGCCGCGCACGCCGTCGCCGCAGAACGCGGAGGCGTACATCATCTGGCCGCCGGACGGCGCGGTCATAACGGGCGGCAAGCTCTGGGTGCGCATGGGTTTGCGCAACATGGGCGTGTGTCCGAAGGGCATCGACCTGCCGAACGTCGGGCATCATCACCTCCTGATCGACACCGACCTGCCGCCGATGGATCAGGAAATTCCGTCGGACCGCAACCATCTCCACTACGGCGCGGGCGAAACCGACGCGCGGATCGAACTGCCGCCCGGCAAGCACACGCTTCAGCTCTTGATGGGCGACATGAACCACATGCCGCACGATCCGCCGGTGTATTCGAAGAAGATCACCATCACCGTGCGATGAAAGCGGCGTCGATGAAACCAGCAGGATGCATGCGGGCAGAACCCTGAGCACTATCGACTGGAGCCAGCGGAGGGCACGAGCCATGAACAAGCTATTCGCCGCGGCCGCGCTTGCGGCCAGCGTCTTCGCGGGCGCCGCGGCGGCGGGCCCGACGCCGGCTCCGCCCAATGCCTATGCGTACATCGGCTATCCGAACGACGGGCAAGTGGTCCCGGCCGGCAAGCCCTTCAAGGTGTGGTTCGGGCTGCGCTACATGGGCGTCGCGCCGCGCGGCGTGAAGTATCCGAACACGGGGCATCATCACCTGCTGATCGACACCGATCTGCCGCCGATGGATCAGGAGATTCCGTCGGACCGCAACCATCTGCACTACGGTGCGGGCGAAACCGAGACGCTGCTCGAACTGCCGCCGGGAAAACACACGCTCCAGTTGCTGATGGGCGACGACAAGCACATTCCGCATGACCCGCCGGTGTACTCGAAGAAGATCACGATCATCGTGAAGTAGGACCCCTTTGCTTTTTCCCGAACGCGCGATCGGAGGCGCTCCTCCGATCGCG
This sequence comes from Caballeronia telluris, assembly GCF_001544495.1. GTDB lineage: Bacteria > Pseudomonadota > Gammaproteobacteria > Burkholderiales > Burkholderiaceae > Caballeronia > Caballeronia telluris. The sequence goes on along the minus strand of NZ_FCNZ02000004.1, from coordinate 341,712 downwards.
CGCCTTTGCGTGCGGCGCCCGCACGAATCGTCTTGAACCCTCTGTTGCCCGATGTCCAACACCCGACAATCCGTGTGTTGGATCACCGACGTCATCCGCACGGCCGACGCGCCGCGAACCAACGCATCGCACGTTCCGCGAACGCCTTTGTCGATAAGCCTCGGCGAAGTATTTCGCGTGCTGGCATCGCGACTGGCACAGGCCATGCATTAAGTCCATCCGAGCAGACAGATTGCTCGACCAACCCGGAAAAGCCCCATCCCTCCCAAGGAGCACCGAAATGAAATCGCTGATGATCAAAGACCTCGCCGTGACCGAAGAACTCGACAGCCGCGCGATGTCCGCCGTGCGCGGCGGCAACGCCTTCTACCTGCCCGGCTACGACTTCTCGAAGCTCGACGTGTCGGTGAACACGCAGCAAGGCATCGGCCAGACGCAGAACGTGTTCAACCAGAACGGCAACAACGTCGCGTTCGCCACCGATATCGATTCGAAGGTCAAGCCGATCCAGAAAGCCGACAACACGAACACCGTCAACATCTACGGCGGCGGCCTCGTAGCCTGACCCCGGCCCGCAGACGAACACCACACTCTCTCGACACGAAAACGCAAGGAGCACCGCCATGTCCACTCTCTCGATCCGCGATCTCTCGCACAGCGCCGAACTCGACCGCACCGAAATGTCCGCCGTCCGCGGCGGCAACGCCTTCTACCTGCCGAGCTACTACTCGGGCGCCAGCTTCAACGTCAGCACGCAGCAGCTCATCGGCCAGACGCAGAACGTCTACAACGCGAACGGCAACAACGTCGCGTTCGCCACGGACATCGATTCGAAGGTCAAGCCGATCCAGAAGGCCGACAACACGAACACCGTCAACGTGTATGGCGGCGGCCGGGCGCTGCTGTAAGCGGCGATTGCAACACCCGCAAGACACTCTCTCAAACGTAAGACACATAGCGCAAGGAGCACCACCATGTCCGACCTCATGATCCGCGATCTCTCGCACAGCACCGACCTCGACAGCCAGACGATGTCCGCCGTCCGCGGCGGCACCGCCTTCTACCTGCCGAGCTACTACTCGGATTCGAGCTTCACCGTCAACACGCAACAAGGAATCGGCCAGACGCAGAATGTGTTCAACGCGAACGGCAACAACGTCGCGTTCGCCACCGACATCGACTCGAAGGTCAAGCCGGTTCAAAAAGCCGACAACACGAACACCGTCAACGTGTTCGGCTCGCTGTAAGCAGTGCAGCAAGCGCGAGGGTTCGGGGACCCTCGCGACGCAGTCCCGCGGCCCGGCCAGATTCATCGCGTCGGGCCGCTCATCGCGCGCGGTTCGCAGAGAAATTTGAATCGCGGCTAGTGACGAACCTGTATGGAGTCGCGCGGCGCGCTGTGCTCTACTGGAATGTCGTCGTTAGCCACGTCCTGTTCGTTACTCTGTTCCCACAGAAGTCAGTGCGTTCACCGGGAGTGAGATCGTGCAAGCCCTGTTGCCTTCGCGGTGCATGAAAGCCGGGCATGTCATTGGAAGACGGCTCGCGTCGCTGTCGCGATTCGCGCTTGTTAGCGCGTGTTGCGCGACGCTTCTTACCGCGTGCATCGATGTGAAGGTTCCGACCTACCAGCGGCCCGACACGCCCGACAAGACCGCGTATTCGAAGCCCGTCGCGGCGAGCGAAACGATCCAGCCCGACTGGTGGACGCAGTTCCACGATCCGTACCTCGACTCGCTCGTCGCCCGGGCGATCAACAGCAACTTCGATATCAAGGTGCTCGCCGCGCGCATCCAGGTGGCGGGCGCGCAGATCGGCGAGGCGCGCGCGGGCGCGCTGCCGACGATGGACCTAGGCGCGGGCGCGAGCTTCGAAAAGACCACCGGCCAGACCTTCAGCAAGCAGTACAACCTCGCGACGCAGGTGAACTGGGACATCGACATCTGGGGAGCGGTCGAGAAGGGCGTGCAGGCGCAGAAAGCCGAATTTCGCGCGACCGAATGGGACTGGCGCGCGGCTTACCTGAAACTCGTCGCCGACGTCTCGACGACCTACTTCCAGATCCTTCAGTTCGACGACCAGATCGAGCAGCAGAACGCAACCATCAAGACGAACCAGCAGATCCTCACGATCTTCGAGGGCATGCAGAAGAACGGCCTCGTGCCGAATACGCAGGTGCTCACGCAGCGCGCCGAACTCAACCGGCTGACGCGCGAGATGCTCGAATTGCGCCGCTCGCGCGATCTCGCGGACAACGCGCTTGCCACGCTGACCGGCGTGCCGGCCGGCGACTTCAAGGTGCCCGACGGCCACTTGCAAAAGCGCGTGCAGATTCCCGTGGTGCCGCAGGGCCTGCCGTCGCAACTGCTTGCACGGCGGCCCGATCTGATCGCGGCGGAGTATCGCGTGCTCGAAGCCTATGACCTCGTCGGCCAGGCGAAGCTCGCGCAGTTGCCGACGATCAGCCTGACGGGACGCGGCGGCAGCGCCAGCTTCCAGCTCACCGATTTGCTCAAGACCTTTACATTCAGCTTCCTGCCGAGCATCAACATCCCGATCCTCGATCCGAGCGTGCGCGCTCACGTCAAGACGACGGAAGCGCAGACGACGGTCGTCGAGCAGCAATACCGAGCAACGGTGATGAGCGCGTTCGAGGAAGTCGAGAATGCGCTCGTCAATCTGGATTCGCATCAGAAGCAGCGCGTCGAGTTGCAGCAGGAGGTCGATCATCTGACGATCGTCGCCGCGCAGATCGACGCGCAACTGAAAGAGGGCGTGATCTCGCAGCTTCAGGTATTCGAAACCGAACGCACGCTGCTCGCGGCGCAACTCGCGCTGCTCGCGAATCATCAGCAGATGCTCTCGGATACCGTCACGCTCTACAAGGCGCTGGGCGGCGGCTGGCCGGGCGTCGACGTGCAGAAGGAAAGTAAGGAAGCGTTGAAATAAACCCGCGCGCTCGGTTCGATTTTCCGAAGTTGAACGAAGCGGCTGTGATATGGCGTCGGCAGCCAGTGCCCGGCGATTGACTACGGCAATGCGTGACTTACACTTTCTACAGTCGCCGCCCGGCGGGCGGCTCAGTCCAACAAAGTCTATTCGCCCGCGTGTCGGCGGGCTTTCCTCTGACGCGCACGCGGCAGCGGCTAGACGTTCCCTGTGACGTGGACATGGCTCCTGGCGATTCGATAGCAGAGGTGCACGCGAGCGTGGGCGAGGCATTCGATGTCGTGCTCAAGCCGGTATCGCATCCGGAGCTGGCGGAAATCCGCATCGACGAAAACCTGTTCGCGATCGGCCGCGCGGAAGCGCCGTTCGATGCGTGTGCGCCCGAGGCCGTCGCGCAACTTTCGCGGCGTCACGCGCGCATCTTCATCGAGCACGGCGCGGTGTATATCGCCGATCTCGACAGCAAGAACGGCACATCGGTGAACGGCGCCGAGATTCGTCAAAAGCCGGCGCTGCTGCATAACGGCGACACGATCAGCTTCGGCAGCAGGCTGTCGTATCGGGTGCAGTTCGTGCCGCGCGCGAACAAACGCGCGAGCGTCGCGCGCACGGTGACGGTCACGCTCGCGCCCGAACGCGACGACCTCGGCCTTCAACCGATCGACATCAACCAGTATCCGTTTCTGTTCAGCAAGGCCGACGACCTGTTCGCGCGCCATCGCGCGCAGTATCCGCATCAGGTCAATTACATTTCGCGGCGCCACGCGCATGTGTTCCTGAAGAACGACACGCCGTTCGTGGAAGACCTCGGCAGCACCAACGGCACGTTCGTCAATGGCAAGCGGCTCGAAGCGGCCGCGGTCCCAATCGAGAAGGGCGACGTGGTCGCGTTCGGCGGCACGCATTTCGTCTATCGCGTGAGCGTGCGCCGCGAGCCCGAAGGCGACTCGACGCTCACGCAGGTGAAGGAGCCCGCCGCCGCTCCGGAAGAGGCCGACAACGACAAGACGACCTTCGTCGGCTCGGCGCACTCGTTCCTCGATATCTTCTGCATTGATCAGCCGGTCGCCGCCGAGGACGAAGTCAACGAAGAAGCGCTTGCGCAAGCCGCCGATGCAAAGAAGGACGGCGAGCGCCGCCGCGAGCGCAGCCGGTTCGCGATGCTGTTCTCCGCACTGCGCATCGCGTTCACGGGCAACGAACGGTTGACGAGCCGGCGCGGCCTTGCGATCGGCGCGGCGCTGATCGCGGTGCTGGCGGCGATCGCGCTGACGCTGTATTTCAACGGTTCGTCGGAACGCCGGTTGAAGGCGCTGATGGCGAGCGGACAGTACGAAGCAGCGGCGAACGTGGCGAACGACTACCTTCAGCGTCATCCGGACGACACGCGCTTCGCCGCGCTCGATACCGAAGCGGTCCTGAAGGCGAAAGTGCCCGAGTGGCTCGCCGCGCTCAAGGGCAATCAGTACGACGGCGCGAACGCGATCATCGCGGAGATGAACCGCCTTGGCGCGAACAACGCCGACGTGCGGCCGCTTGTGAAGGAACTGGAATGGATCGGCAAGCTGGAGAGTTTCGTCGTAGGACGCGGCGGTCCCGACGCACCGATTCGCATGTACGCCGACGAAGACCGCATCGGCGAAATCCTCAGGCACTGGGATGACGATGCGTCCGGCCATCAGCGTTCGCTCGACCGCATCGCTTCGTATGTGCCGGCGTTCGCGACGCCGTATGCCGAAGCGCTTAGCCATCTGCGCAGGCTGCAAAGCGACGACTCAGTGTATCTCGCGGCCATCGACCGTCTGAAGGCGAGCATCGCGAAGGAGTTGGGTCAGGATCGCGCGGAAGCGCTGCAAGGCATGCTGAGCGAATACGCGGACAAGTACCCGCGCTTGGGCGGACTCGACCGGGTGCGCGCGGACCTGCGCAATTACCTCGATTTGCAGACGCAGATGCGCGGTCCGAGCCTCGCTCCGCTCGTTGCGATGATGGGCAAGGTCAAGTTCGAAACGCCGCTGTTTCAGGAGCGCTATGCGCAATTGAGCGCGAACCGGCTGCCTTCGCAAGATGTCGTGAGCCGCTATGAAGGCGTGCGCGAGGCTTGGCGAAGCGGCCAGAGCGCGCAGGCCATCGACGGCTTGCAGAGGATGCCTGCCGGCCCATGGTCGGACGTGATCGCCACGGAGCTTGCGCACAAGAAGGCCGTCGCCGCGCAGTTCGCCGATGTGCAGAAGGCGCGCGGCACGAAGGCCTATGAAGACGCGCTGCTGACCTTCTACGGCACGCTCGATCCCCAGCAGGACGCGTTCTACGTGAAGTCCGTCGATCCAGATGTCGCCGCGTTCAGGGACAAGGCCATCGCGCGCGCGCAGGATCTGCTCAATCGCGCGCAGACGCAGTGGACGCAGTATCGGGCGAACGGTGCGATCGGCGGCACGCAGCGGCTGGAAGCGGGCATCTCCGACACCTTCCGCACGCAGGCGCGATTGCTTGCGGGCGCGCAAACCGATGCGCAGGGCGGCATGCGCATCTTCAGGCAGGTGAAGGCGGACGGCGCAGCGAAGTGGCAAAAGATGGCCGACGAGATCGATGCGGAAGCGCTACTTCAGCGGCGTTCGCTGCAGGAACTGCGCATGGTGCTCGAACCCGGGCTGCTCAAGGACAAGCTGGCACTGATCGGAGGGGCGGGCAGTGAAGAACGACGCACACCTTAAGCCCTTCGCCGAAGCGCTGGAGGATCACGGCGCGGAAGGCGTCGCGATCCTGACCGCCGAGCCGTGGCGGCTCACGCAGGCGCTCGTCATCGCGATGGTGGCGCTCGTCATCGCGGCGGTCGTCTGGTCGTTCGTCGGACGCGCCGACGTGATCGTGACCGCGCAAGGCACGCTCTCGCCCGAATCGGAGGTGCGGCGCATCTATGCGCCGATCGACGGTGAACTCGCCGATCTCTATATCGCGGAAGGGCAGCCGGTGCAGAAGGACGACGTGCTCGCGCGGATCAACGCGCGCGGTGCCATTGAAGCCGCGAGCAACGCGCTCGAAGCGCGCCTCAAGCTCGACGACGCCGAGCGCGAATGGAGCCAGTTTCCCGAGAAGAAGCTCTTGATGGAGAGAAAGGCGGCGGCGCTAAAGGATCAGATGGAAGTCGAGGAGCGGCTGCATCAGAACCGCGTGTCGGAAGGCACGACCAAGCTCGCCGAAGGCCAAAAGGCGCAGCTTCAGGAAGCGCGCAGTGCGCTCGAAAGCGCGCGGCGCGCACGCGACAACGCCAAGCTCGATCTGGACCGCTTCGCGCGTCTCTTCGCATTGCCGGGCGGGGGTGGCATCGCCGAGGCGCAGGTCGAGCAGAAACGCAACGCGTATCTGGAAGCGGACAGCGCGTTTCGCGTCGCGCAGTCGAAGCTTTCTGAACTCGACTTCCGCTTGAGCCACGAATATTCGCAAGCGAAGGCGCAACTCGAAACCAGCGGTCAGGAAGCGGTCAATCTGCGCCTGCAATATGAATCCGCGATGCGCGAGATCGCCAGCACGCAGGACAAGTTGCGTCTGCAACTACAAACCGCACGACTGGTCGCCGATGCCGCCGCGCGCATCCGCTTCGAAAACATCGACAAGGACAATTTCCTGCTGATCCTGGCGCCGACCTCGGGCGTGATCACCGATGTCACATCGACGCAGCCCGGAGACAAGATCCAGGCGAACACACCGCTCGGCGGCATCGCGCCGAAGAATGCGAAGCCGGTGATCAAGATCGAGATAGCCGAGCACGACCGCGCGTTCTTGCGCGAAGGGCAACCCGTCAAGCTCAAGTTCAATGCGTTCCCGTACCAGCGCTATGGCCTGATCGACGGCACGCTCGCGTTCATCTCGCCTGCGACCAAGCCGAGCCCGCAAAGCAAGCAGCCGGTGTACGAAGGGCGCGTGACGCTCGACCGCGATTATTTCCAGGTGTCGGAGACGAAGTACCCGCTGCGCTACGGGATGACGGCGACGGCCGAGATCGTCGTGCGCGAGCGGCGGCTGATCGACCTCGGGCTCGATCCGTTCAGGAACGTGGCCGGCTAGGCATGACTGTATCGACCGCGCTTGCGAGCGCGTTCCCAACCTTCAAGGAGCGAATGAGATGACGGCGATTGTGCGAATCGATGAAGAGGTGGTCGACGTCAGCGAGTTCGTTAGGCTGCTGAAGCTGAACGGCCAGTTCGACAGCCTCATCGAACAGCTCGTGCGGGACAAGCTGACGGTGCGGGCCGCGAAGCAGCACGGCGTAACGGTCAGCGCGGACGAGATCCAGACGCGGGCCGACCAGTTCCGGCGCATTCGCGGCCTGCATCGAGCGTCGGACATGAACAACTACCTCGATGCGCTCGGCGTGAGCCTCGACGAATTCGAAGTGTTCATCACCGAGACGCTGTATCAGGAAAAGATGCTGGAGCAGGTCGGCACGGAAGCGGGCATCGAAGAATACTTCCAGTTGAATTCGCCGAAGTTCGACAGCATCGAGGTGAGCCATATCGTGCTCGATACCGAGGGCAAGGCGAAGGAGATGATCTCCTATCTCCACGACGACCCCGAGAGCTTCGCGGAGATGGCGCGCGAGCATTCGGTCGCGGATACGCGCGAGGAAGGCGGCAAGATCGGCCGCGTGCTGCGCGGGCAGTTGCGCACCGACATCGAAGCGAAGGTGTTCAACGCAAGCGTGGACGAACTGCTGGGACCGTTCCCTGCCGCCGACGGATCGTCGTTCGAAATCTTCTCGGTCACGGCGAAGCACCCGGCCAAACTCGACGAAGACGCGACGGCCGAAATCCGCCGGCTGCTGCGCGAAGAATGGCTCGCCGCGCGGGCGCAGGAACACGTGATCGAAGCGCGCTGAACGAAGGATCGATAGCTCATGGAAGCGCCACCCAAATCCGATTCGCCCGTCGACTCCACCGCCGATTTCCTGGCGACCGTCGAGTTGCTGTCGCCGTTCACGCGCGAGGAGATCGAACGACTCGCGGAGCATGCGCAGTCGCGCTTCTTCGCATTCGGCGAGACCGTGTGCAACGCGGGAGACGTCGCCGAGGGACTCTTCGTGATCAAGGCCGGGTCCGTGCGCATCTTCACCGAGGAGCACGGCAAGGAAATCAGCATGGGGGTGAAGAAGGAGCGCGAAGTCTTCGCCGACATCGCGATGCTGCGCGAATACCGCCATGAGTCTTCGGTGCGGTCTTCGGGCAAGACCGAACTGCTCTTCATTCCCCGCAGCATCATCGAACCGGTCATTTCGATGAATCCGGCCGCGCTCGCGTTCGTGACGAGCTATGTCGCGATCAATTCGGCGGGTGGTTTCGTCGCGCGTCTTTTCGATCTGCGCGGCAAGCTGAACAAGCCGGAACTCGAGGAATGCGTGCGCAGCGTGGGCGTGAAGCGTGTCGGCGCGGGCAAGGAAATCCTGAAGCAGGATTCGCGCGACGACCGGCGCCTCTATGTCGTGCGGCAGGGCGAAGTGCGCATCGTGCGCAACGAGGGCGGCACGGAGCATCTCATCGCGACGCTCGGCCCCGGCGAAATCTTCGGCGAGAAAGCGTGCGTGATGCGCCAGGAGCAGATGGCTTCAGTTGTCGCGAGCGCGGACACACGCCTGCTCGTGATTCCCGAAAAGACGGTGCACTTCATTCTGGAGCGCAACACGAAGTTGCGCGAAGTGCTGGAAGAGCGCATTCGTTTTACCGAACGGGAATTGCAGCGGCAGAAGAAGCTCGCGGAGCGCCGCAAGCTGCCTTCGATGCTCGACCTGCACACGAAGCCCGAATTCGGCGAGCGCATCATCAAGCGGTTCGCGTGGGTCGAACAAGCCGAGGAAATGGACTGCGGCGCCGCCTGCCTCGCGATGATCTGCAAGCACTACGGCATCTCGATGACGCTCGGCAAGCTGCGCGAACTCGCGAACGTCACGACGCAGGGCGCAACGCTCGACAGCCTCGCCCGTGCGGGCGAATCGCTCGGCTTCACGACGCGCGGCGTGCAATGCACGTTCGAATCGCTGCGCGGCTTCGACTTGCCGTTCATCGTGCACTGGGAGGGCTACCACTACATCATCGTGTATGGTGTGTCGAAGGAATGCGTGTGGGTGGCGGACCCGGCGATCGGCTTCAAGAAAATGACGATCGACGAATTCGAACGCGGCTGGAGCGGCACGTGCCTGCTCTTCACTCCCGGGCAGGACATGGCGCAGATCTCGGTGTCGCGCTCCCCGTGGATTCGCTTCGTCGGCTACCTCAAGCCGTATCACAAGATCCTGCTGCATCTTTTCCTCGCGACATTCGTGATCCAGGTGCTCGGCGTGATCCCGCCGCTCATCATCCAGAACATCCTCGATGGCGTGATCGTGCATCAGAACGTCGGGCTGCTGCATGTGCTGATCGTCGGGCTCATCATCTCGAACCTGTTCTCTCAACTGATGTCGACGATACGCGCCTATCTCGCGAACTTCATGGTGCGCAACATGGACTTCGCGATGATGTCGCAGTTCTTCAAGCACACGCTCTCGCTGCCCTTCGGCTTCTTCGCGAAGCGCAAGACCGGCGACATCTTCGCGCGCTTCCAGGAGAATCACACGATCCGCGCGTTCCTGACCGAATCGACGGTTACGACCGTGCTGAACCTGTTGATGATCTTCATCTACTTCACGATCATGTTCCTCTACAACGTGAAGATGACGCTGATCCTCATCGTGTTCGTGATTCCGATCATGGTGCTGACCGCGGTTGCCACGCCGAGGATCAAGCACTACGCCCGCGAAGTCTTCTCCGCCGCCACCGATGCGAAGTCGTTCCTGATGGAAGCGCTCGGCGGTGTGGAAACGGTAAAGGGCATGGGCATCGAGCGGCCCGTGCGCCTGAAGTGGGAGAAGAAGTACGCGAAGTCGCTGGAAGTGCAGTACAAGGCGCAGCGCTTCAATATTGCCGTGGGCCTCGGCAGCCAGTTGCTCAACACGGCGACGACGATCGCGATACTCTGGGTCGGCGCGAACATGGTGCTCGCGCACGAGATGACGATCGGCCAGTTGATCGCATTCAATGCGTTCATGGGTAGCGTGCTCTCGCCGCTGATGGGGCTGATCGGACTATGGAGCCTGCTCAACGATGCGGGCGTCGCGATGGAACGTCTCGGCGACGTTCTCGACATGGAGCCCGAAGAGAAGCCCGGCGATCTGGCATCGCGCGTGATGCTGCCCGACCTGCAAGGCGACATTAGCCTGAACGGCGTGTACTTCAAATACGGTGAGTCCGATGCGGACTACGTGCTGGAGAACATCAGCTTCGACATCAAGCCGGGCGAACTGGTTGCGATCGTCGGGCGCAGCGGTTCGGGCAAGACGACGCTCGCGAAACTGCTGGTCGGCTTCTATACCGCGACCGAGGGCAAGATGATGGTCGACGGCTACGACATCAACGTGATCGACAAGGGCTACTACCGCGCGCAGATCGGCTACGTGATGCAGAGCAACCTGCTGTTCTCGGGGACGATCGCGGAGAACATCGCGAGCGGCGACGAAGCGCCCGACCGGCGGCGCATCGAGGAAGTCGCGAAGATGGCCGATGCGCACGCGTTCATCGCGAAGATGCCGCTCGGGTATGAGCAGATCGTCGGCGAGCGGGGCGTGGGCTTGTCGGGCGGACAGATTCAGCGGCTTTGCATCGCGCGTGCGCTCTATCACGACCCACGGCTACTCGTATTCGATGAAGCGACGTCCGCGCTCGATACGCAATCGGAGAGCAACATCCTCGGCAACATGCAGGAGATCCTCAAGGGCCGCACGGCGGTGATCATCGCGCACCGGCTTTCGACGATCATGCGCGCCGACAAGATTCTCGTGCTATACGAGGGCGGCATCGTCGAGCAAGGCAGGCACGACGAACTCGTCGCGCGCAAGGGCATGTACTATCAACTGGTGCAGAAGCAACTGAGCGCAGCATGAAAATACTCGATCAACCGGAAGACATCACGCCTCAGCCCGGCTCGGCCATCTCGTATGCGGGGCTCATCGAGAAGATCGAGATTCTTCGCTCGACATTGCGATGGTCGTCGAAGCTCGAACGGCCCGAGATCGAGAAGCTGCTGAAGCAGGCGAGTTCCCTGCGCGACGAGGTCATGCAACTGTCGCACAAGGAGCGCTTCGTGCAGGCGGCGACCGCCGAGCCAAAGCGCGTCGATCAGACGCCCGGCGCGCGGCGCCAGGGGCTGCTCGAACGCAGCTTCATCTTCGAAGGCACGTTCGGCGACAACCCGAAACTGCTCGAAGCGCTGGAGATCGCGGAGAAGGCGGCGCCCACCGACCTGCCGGTTCTGATCGACGGCGAGAGCGGCACGGGCAAGGAACTGATGGCGAAGGTGATCCACGCGAACGGGTTGCGCGCGGACAAGCCGTATATCTCCGTGAACTGTGGCGCGATTCCGGACAACCTGCTGGAGTCGGAGTTGTTCGGGCACAAGAAGGGCGCGTTCACGGGCGCGTCGAACGATCGTAAAGGCAAGTTCGAGAGCGCGCATACGGGCACGATCTTTCTCGACGAGATCGGCGAGTTGCCGCTGTCGGGGCAAGTCAAGCTCCTGCGCGTGCTGGAGGCGCACGAGATCCAGCGCGTGGGGTCGGACGAGCCGATCGGCGTGGACACGCGCATCGTCGCGGCGACGAATCGCAACCTGCGCAAGTCTTGCGAGGAAGGGCGCTTTCGCGAGGACCTGTTCTATCGGCTGAGCGTGATCCATCTGACCTTGCCGCCGCTGCGCGAGCGCCGCGACGAGATTGCGCTCCTGCTCGCCTATTTCGGCGACGAGGCCGCGGCAACGCTCAAGCGCCGGCCCGTGCGGATGTCGCCGAGATTACGCGACTTCCTGAAGAACTACGATTACCCGGGCAATATCCGCGAGCTGCGCAATGTGGTTTACCGCATTGCTTGTCTCGCGGCGGATATGGCGGACATCGAGCATTTGCCGCTCGATATCCGGCCGAAGTCGGCGGGCATGGTCGCGATGAACGATGCGCAGGTGAGCGTCGGTATCGGCGGGGCGACGTCGCTCAGCGAAGCGAAGCGCACCGCGAGCGATGAAGCGGAGCGCGCGTTCCTTGAGCGCGGGTTGATAGAAGTCGGCGGAACGGTCGCGGAGTTGGCGCGGCGCTTCGAGATGAATCGCTCGCACGTGCAGATGCTCTTGAAGAAGCACGGACTTCATTCAAAGGACTTTCGCCAGCGAGACAAGGAGGGCTGAACCGCTAGCCGGTCAACCCATCGAGCGAGCCAGCGCGAGCGCGCCCAGGTTGCCTTCACCGAAGCCGTGGTGCCCGCGCCGCTCCACGATCTCGAAGAACATGTCGCCCGGCGCGCGTTCGAGAAACGTCTGCAGGAACAACTCCGGCGTGCCGTCCTCGCCGATCTCGCCATCGACGAGAATGCCGCGCGAACGCAATTGCGCGACGTCGAGCCCGTGCCCCGGCAGCCTCGCATCGAGCTGATCGTAATAGCGCGCCGGCGGCTCGACGAAGCGCACGCCGCGCGCAATCAACGCATCGACGGAAGCAAAAATATCCGTCGATGCCAGCGCGATATGCTGCACGCCTTCGCCTTCGTGATCGGGCAGATACTGCTGCATCAGATCCGTGCGGTACGTGCCTTCCTCGTACACCGGAATCCGGATCGAACCGCACGGCGACACCGTCACCGCCGAATCCTGCGAAACGTGCCAGTCCGGATGCACCTGATGAATCTCCTCGAAGTGCAGCACTTCGCGGTAGAAATCGAGCCATTCCCGAATGCGTCCCGCGCCGACCGTCTGCGTCAGGTGATCCACTTCGAAAAGCCCCGTGCCCGCGTCCGGCTCGCTTTCGGCATCGGCGCCTTGGACCGGACGGAAGTCGATGTCGTAGATCGAGGCCTCGCTGTCGCCCGACGGATGCTTGCCCGGCCAGTGATCGACGAAATAGATGTGCGAGTCGCCGATGCCCTGGATGGCCGGAATCGCCAGTTCGTTCGGGCCGATCTTCTCGCCCTCGAAATCCCAGGCGCCGAAGTCGACGGCGCGCTCGTGCGCCGTCTGCGCGTCGAGCACGCGGATGCCGATCGCGCAGATACCCACGCCATGCGTCTCTGCAAAGCGCGACGCGAACGAGTCGGGCTCGGCGTTGATGAGGAAATTCATGCTGCCCTGCCGGTACAGCGTCACCGCCTTGCTGACGTGCTGCGCGACCGGCACGAAGCCGATGCGCCCGAACAGCGCCGCGAGTCCCTCCGGGTCCGGGCTCGAAAACTCGACGAATTCCAGTCCCGCGATGCCAAGCGGATTGTCGCCGGCGCCTTCGTCGGGCGTCGGGCGGGCGGAAGAATCGGAGTCGAAGTGAGTCATCGGCTTTATCTCTAATGGGTCGGCAAGCATCCAGGCGATGCGCGGTACAGGCGGGCCGCAGCGGCCACGTCACGCAAAGGGGGAAAAGTTGCCCGTAGAGTAGCGGTTGCGCGATCGGGATGTCAAAGCCGGCGACGTCGGGCTTGCCGCGCGGTGCACCGGCTCACGCAAAGACCGTACCGGCAGCCCCGGATAAAGCCTCACGCAGCCAGCCGCCCCACGCCCATCGACGGCCGCTTGGCCTGCGGCGGAAACACGTTCCACGAGCCGTCGTCGTGACGGAAGAAGATGATCGCGAGCATGCCGGTCGGCCGCAGCGCCTCGACGCAGACATGGCGTCCGAGCGCCGTGCGGCAAAAGCGTACGACGCGGGCCGGCATGGCTGGCGTGGGCGCGAGCCATTTGTCGACGGCCCAGTGCAGCGATTTCGTGTCCGTGTGCATGATCTTCCCCTTGGGTCCAGGCGAGCTGCGCTTCAGGCAGCGTGAGCGCCGGCGAAGAACCGGCTGCGCTTTGCAACGATCAACGCCCGGAAAAGTACCGCGACCGCATGAATCGCGACGCGCGGGCTGGCGAAGCAGGCTTCCACTTGCTGGCTGCGGTTCACGCCGAACAGGCACCACGCGCAGAAGTGCTCGCAGTTGTTCGTCAGCAGCCGATAGTCGTCTTCGCCGAGGCGGCTTTGCGCGCGGCGAACGGCCTCCAGCCCGACGAATGCGGCGGTCGGGTTGAGGCGAATCGAAACCTGATGGCCGGCGGCGAACTGGTCGAGCGAGATTTCTTCGACCGGACCGCGATGCAGCGACTTGGCGAAGCCCGCGTAATGAATGACGCGGCCGTTGCCGATGTAGATGCCGTGGTGTTCGTAGCCGGAGCGGAGGGTGACGAGTTGGGTGCCGAGCGCCGGTTCCGTGTCGAACGAGAAGGCGGTCGCGGAGACGGCGCCCTGGTGTTCGAATATCGCGGAAGGTTGGTTGACGTACATGGCTCGCTCCGATTGTTTTTTCGTCTGAGCCGCTGAGTGTCTGTTTTGCGTCTCGTTGCGAAGGTCATTGCATCAATCGGGCCAGTTCTTTCAAGTTATTGATTTAAATGGAAAATATCGTTTTGGTGGGCGAACTTGAGCCGTCGCCTGTCGCGACGTGACCAACACTTTCGAAGGAGGTTGGTTGGGTGCCCTGCATCACTGCCTTCAGCGCGCATTTAAGCCGGGGAAGGGATGAGGGAGTGTTGGCGGCGCGCGGGGCATGCAACGCCGGGTGTTGGCGTCGCGCCAACGAAAGCGGAGCGGCCGGGCGCTGCGCCGGCAACGCGAAAACGCGGGCGAGCCCGCCGCGTCAGGCGCTGGCGCGAATGCAGGCGTCGAAGTGAAAACCGGCATGGGGCTTGCAAGATACCGGGCGTTCCATCTTCGACGCACACGCCTGGAGACCCGACATGAGCGCCATCACCGTTACCGACCTGCAATACGACCGCGACCTCGACCACCAGGCGATGGCCTCCATCGGCGGCGGTGGCGGCGCGCCCTGGGTCTATGGATGGATCACGCCTTATTCGCCGCAGCGGCAGCAAGGCTTCGGCGGTGTCGTGAACATCTACGACATCACCAACAACTTCACCGCGGACCAGATGATCAATCAGTTCCAGTCGGTCGATGTCCGCAACAGCGGCGACAACTCCAACATCACCGTGAGCCCGAACGCGATCGCCGGCAACGCCAAGACGGTCTAGCGACGAGGCCGCGCGAGCGAGACCTGCTCGATTTGCCACGCGAGGCACGGCGCGCGGGTGCACAATTGAACGGCACCGCGAGTGCCGCCGCGCCGCATCGGATCAACGCAGTATTGATGATCGGAAGATCGCAGAGGGTGTCGTGACCATGACCACTGAGTTTCGATGGACATCGGCCGCTCGCACGGACGCGGGACGCGTGCGGCAGATCAACGAGGACGCCTTGCTCGACGAGCCGGCGCGCGGCCTGTGGGCTGTCGCCGACGGCATGGGCGGCCATGCCGTCGGCGATCTGGCGAGCCGTCTCGTGATCGAGAGCCTCGCGGGCGTCAGGGCGCCCGACGGCCTCGCGAGCGTCGTCGCCGATGCGCGCGAGCGCCTCGTGCACGTGAACGGCCAGTTGCGCATGGAAGCGGCGCGGCGGCAAGTGCAGCGCATCGGCAGCACCGTCGTCTTGCTGCTGGCGCGCGAGCGCTGCTGCGGCTATCTGTGGGCCGGCGACAGCCGCATCTATCTGTGCCGCGACGGGCGCCTGCGCCAGCTCACGCGCGACCACAGTCACGTCGAGGAACTGAAGGCACGGGGCCAGCTCACCGCCGAGGAAGCGCTGCATCATCCGGCGCAGCACCTGATCACGCGCGCGGTCGGCGCGACTGATTCGCTGCAACTGGACGAAGACGCCGTCGACCTGAACGACGGCGACACCTTCCTGTTGTGCAGCGACGGTCTCTCCAACGAAGTGAGCGAGCAGGAGATCCTGAGCGAGCTCGCCACCGGCGATTGCGAGCGGGCGGCCGCGCGGCTCGTCGAACTCGCGCTCGCGCGCGGCGGGCGCGACAACATCTCGGCGGTGGTCGTGCATGCGCAGGACCTGTTCGGATCGGAGAAGACGCAGTTGAATCCGGCGGTCTGAGGCCGCGTCATTCCACCACTACCGTCCCTGTCATCTGCGGATGAATCGAGCAGAAGTAACGGTATGTCCCCGGCTTCGAGAACACGAACGAGAAGCTCTGGTCCGTGTCCATCGGCGTCGATTTGAACGCGCTCTTGTTCTCGTCGACGATGGTGTGGATCATGTCGTCGCGATTCACCCAGGTCACCTTCGTGCCCGCCGCCACCCGCAGGGTCTGCGGGCTGAACGCGAAGTTGTCGATGTGGATCGTCGCGTCGTTGGCATCGGGTTTGGCATTGGAATTGGCGGATCGCGCGAGCGGGCTTGCGGCGATCGCGGCGAGCGCGAAGAGGGTCAGGGCGGCGTGTCTGCGTGACTCGTTCATGATCAGGCTCCGAGGGTCGTATCGACGATGGCGAGTTCGCCGCGTTGCGCGATGTAGTTCACGGAGCGCAATCCGAGCATCGAACGCAGGCGCTCGGCGGGCACCTTCATCGGCCCGGGGCCGGCGGCCGCGCCCGGCGCGGGCTGCGGGAACGCCGTCGACATCGCCGAGTAGAAGCTCATCGTGCCTTCCACCTTCTGCGCGACCTGATGGACGTGGCCGTTCAGCACCGTCACCGAGCCGAAGCGCTGCATCAGCGCGAGCGCGCGGGCGCTGTCGTCGGTGCCCCAGCCCCATTGCGGATACAGCGACCACAACGGAATGTGCGCGAACACGACGATCGGCGTGCTGCTCGCACGGCCTTCGAGATCGCGCCTGAGCCAGTCGAGTTGCGCGTCGCCGAGAAAGCCGAGGCCGCCGCCCTTCAGGTCGATCACGTTGACGAGCCCGATGAAATGCACGCCGCCCTGGTCGAAGCTGTACCACTTCGTGCCGCCGTTGCTCTTCGCGAAGCGCTCGAAGTAGGGCGCGCCTTCGTCGACCAGCACGTCGTGCTCGCCGGGCACGTAATGCACGTCGAGCCCGGCGCCGTCGATGATCTGCGCGGCCGTATCGAACTCGGCGGGCTTCGAGAGATGCGTGATGTCGCCGGTGTGGATCATGAACGCGGGACGCTGCGGCATCGCGCGCACTTTCGCGACGGCGTCGGCGAGCGTGCTCGCGGGCTCCATGTTCGGGTCCTTCGCAAAGCCGATGTGGCTGTCGCTGATCTGGATGAAGCTGAACGCGCGGCTGTCGGTCTGCGCGGCCTCGGCGCTGTTGAACAAGCGCGAACCGGGCACGCCGCCGGAAAGCGTCCAGACGACCCCGGCGCCCGCCCACGCCATGCATGAGAGCGCCGTGCGGCGGCGCTGGCCGTGTGCGCTCAGGTCGTGATCGGTCGAATTGGTCGAATTGGTGGAAGCGGTCATTGCGGTCTCCTCGAAAAGGCTGCGGCGTTGTCATCGCGATGCGCCGCTGCCGGTTGCGTGAACGAACGAGCCGCTGTCGGGCGAGGCCCGCGCGGCATTCGTCCATCGAACCCGCGGCGCCGCGCGCTTATTCCATCTATATTTTTTGCATCGGCGGGCGAAAGCGGGAATAAACCGCGGGCGGCGTCAGTCTTTGGAAGCAGAGACGGCGCGGCGGCAACACGGCGGCGTCATACGAAAGGAGAGCCGCGCGATGTGGCATCAGAGATCCGCCAAACAGGACGCCCGCGATGCGCCAACGCGCTTCGAGGCGACGCTGCTTCCGCATCTGGACGCCGCGTACAACCTTGCGCGCTGGCTGACGGGCAGTCCGAGCGACGCCGACGATGTCGTGCAGGAAGCGTTTCTGCGCGCATTCCGCTTCTTCGATAGCTTCGAAGGCGAAGAGGCCGGCAACGCGCGGGCGTGGCTGCTGCGCATCGTGCGCAATACGTGGTTCACGGAATGGCGGCGCCGGCTGCACAAGGCGGACAGCACGTCCTACGACGACGATCTGCAGGGCGACGATCCGCTGCCCGGCTGGATCGACGAGTCGGGCAACGACCCTGAGACGCTCGCCGTGCGCCGCGACGAAGTGCACCTGATTCACCGCGCGCTGGAAGCGCTGCCGGTCGCTTACCGCGAAGTGCTCGTGCTGCGCGAACTGGAGGACCTGAGTTATCGCGATGTCGCATCGGTGATCGGCGTGCCCGTCGGCACGGTGATGTCGCGGCTCGCGCGCGGCCGGCCGTTGCTTGCCGCCGCGGTGCGCGCCGCGCAAGGCGGTGCGGGCGAGCGGCCGGGCGTGCGGCTCGTGCGCAGGCCATCGTTGGGATCAGCCGACGCAGGGGAGTCGAGCAATGGACAATGAAAACGACATCGTTTCGCTGGGCGCGCGGCTGCGCGACGGCTCGCTGTATCAGCGCGCACCGGATCATCTGCGCGCGCAGATCGTGGCGCGTGTGCGCAGCGAAGCGACGCCCGCGCGGCGGGCGAGTCCGGACAAGCGTTCGCGCTGGAGCTGGCCTGCATGGACGACATGGTCCGGTCCGTTCGTCGGCGGGACGTTGGCGGGCAGCGCACTGTGCGCGCTCGCGTTCACCGCGTTCCTGACCTTGCAGCGCCCCGCGCCGTCCGACGGCATCGCCCAGGAGGTCGTGTCGAGCCATGTGCGCGCGCTGATCTCGGACCGCACGATGGACGTGCTGTCGAGCGACAAGCACACCGTCAAGCCGTGGTTCAACGGACGCATCGACTATGTGCCGCCGGTCGTCGATCCGCGCGAGCCGGGCTTCGCGCTCGTCGGCGGGCGGCTCGACTATGTGGGGCATCGGCCGGTCGCGGTGCTGGTGTATCGCTACCTGAAGCATCCGATCGACGTCTACGTGTTTCCCGACGGCAGCCATGCCGCGAACGCGCCGGCGGGCAAACCGTCGACGGCCGTCACGCAGTCCGACGATGGCTATGCGCTCGCGAACTGGCATCGCGACGGCATGAGCTACTGGGCGGTCAGCGACGCATCGAGTTCGGTGCTGCGCCAGTTCGCGCAGGCGCTTCAGACGGACGAAAGCCGCTGACGGAAGACATAGCGCAAACGTTTCGCCATCGGCATGGTGATTGCTGACATGGCGAGGCCGCAGCGCAAACGGATGGCGTGGCGGCACGCACGCATCGTCAGGGTGCGCGCGGGCAGCGAATCATCCGTCTGACCGACTCCCTGGAGCCCCGTATGGACGACATGTCGAAGGAAGAAGCAATCCGCAGGAAAGCGTATGAACTTTGGGAAGCGGCGGGCAACCCGGAAGGGCGTGCCGACGAGTTTTGGGAAGAGGCGCGCGCGAATCTCGGCGGCGACGATGTCGAACCGGTTTCGGCAGACCAGAGCGACACCGGCCCGGCCGGCGAAGCGATGACAAAAACCTGAAGACACAAGACAGCGCGGTCGAACGACAAGAACGCTTCGCTCACTTTCATCGGACACAACAAAGCGGCGGGTTTTTCGCCAAACCCGCCGCTTTTTCATGTGCGCCAGCGCGCATGCGTTCGGGTATCTCCGAATATTGTCTGATCCTTACAATTTCTACACTCGATCACCGATCGGTTATGCACAAACGTTCGGAAAGAAAAGCGCCAGCGGCACGCCACGAACAGGCATCCCGTCCGGCAAAAACGGTTCATGCGACGGAGACACATCATGGGTATCAAACTGAAGCTCATCGCGGGTGCGCTCGCATTTGGCGCATTCGCCACGGCCTACGCGGCGGATCCGATCAAGATCGGCGTCGACGGCCCGTTCACCGGCGGCTCTTCGTCGATGGGCGTGAGCATGCGTGACGGCGTGCGTCTCGCGACCGCCGAGATCAACAAGTCGGGCGGCGTGCTTGGCCGGCCGATCGTGCTCGTCGAACGCGACGACGAAGCGAAGAACGAACGCGGCGTGCAGATCGCGCAGGAGCTGATCAACAAGGAGAAGGTCGTCGCGGTGGTCGGCTACATCAATACCGGTGTCGCGCTCGCGTCGCAGCGCTTCTTCCAGGAAGCGAAGGTGCCGGTCTTCAACAACGTCGCGACGGGCACGATCATCACGCGCCAGTTCGACGACCAGCCTGACAACTATGTCTTCCGCAACGCAGCGCCTGACCGCATCCAGGCGCCGATGATCGTCGAGGAAGCGATCACGAAGCGCGGCTTCAAGAAGGTCGCGATTCTCGCCGACTCCACGAACTACGGTCAGCTCGGCCGCGAGGATCTGGAGAAGGCGCTGTCGGCGAAGGGCGTGAAGCCGGTGGCCGTCGAGAAGTTCAACATCAAGGACGTCGACATGACGGCCCAGTTGCTGAAGGCGAAGGAAGCGGGCGCCGAAGCCGTGCTCACATATGGCATCGGACCGGAACTCGCGCAGATCGCGAACGGCATGGCGAAGCTCGGCTGGAAGGTGCCGCTCGTCGGCAGCTGGACGCTTTCGATGGCGAACTACATCGACAACGCCGGCGCGAACGGCGAAGGTGCGCGCATGCCGCAGACCTTCATCCAGGAAGCGAACACGGCGAAGCGCAAGACGTTCATCGACGCGTACCTGAAGGAATTCAAGCCGAAGAACGATCGCATCGATTCGCCGGTGTCGGCGGCGCAGGGCTACGACTCCATCTACCTGCTCGCCGCGGCGATCACGCAGGCCGGTTCGACCGAAGGTGCGAAGGTGCGCGCCGCGCTCGAAAACCTGAACTCGAAAGTGGAAGGTGTCGTGATGGTCTACGACAAGCCGTTCACGCACGGCGATCACGACGCGATCAGCCCGAACGTGCCGGTAGTCGGCGAAGTAAAGGGCGGCCGCGTGGTCTACGCCTACGACGCCGACAAGAAGGGCGGCAGCACGCTTCGCACGAAGCAGACGACGGCATCCAACTAAGACGTTGGTCATGTGCGCGGGAGCCGCTTTCGCCTGATGGCGAAGGCGGCTTTTCCTTATGGTTCCCTTCGACGGCCCGACGATGTCCATTCTTCTCCAGCTTGTCTATAGCGGCATCGCGCTCGGCATGATCTATGCCGTGATCGCGTTCGGCTATCAACTCACGTTTGCCACGTCCGGCACGCTGAACTTCGGGCAAGGCGATGCGCTGATGCTCGGTGCGCTCGTCGGCCTCACGCTCGTTTCGCTGGGCGTCAACTACTGGCTGATGATTCCGCTCGTATGCCTCTTCGGCCTGGCGCAAGGCGCGTTCGTCGAACGCATCGGCGTGCGGCCCGCGATCAAGATCAAATCCGAATTCGGCTGGATCATGTCGACGATCGCGCTCGGCATCATCTTCAAGAACGTCGCGGAAAACGTATGGGGCCGCGACGACCTGCGCTTTCCGTCGCCGTTGCCCGAAGCGCCGATCAAGGTGTTCGGCGCCAACGTGCTGCCGATGGAACTGCTCGTCGTCGGCGGCGCACTCGTGATGATGCTCGCGGTCGAGTTCTTCAACCGCAAGACGATCTTCGGCAAGGCCGTGGTCGCGACCGCGAACGACCGCGATGCCGCTTCGCTCATGGGCATCAATACCGGACTCGTGATCACGTTCTCGTACGCGCTCTCGTCGCTCACGGCCGCATTCGCGGGCGTGCTGATCGCGCCGCTCACGCTGACCGGCGCGACGATGGGCGCGGTGCTCGGCCTCAAGGCGTTCGCGGTGGCGATCATCGGCGGGCTGTCGAGCGGCATGGGCATCATCGTGGGCGGGATGATTCTCGGCATCGCCGAGACGACGACCGGCTTCTATATTTCGACCGGCTACAAGGACGTGCCGGGACTCGTACTCCTGCTAATCGTGCTGGCGATGAAGCCGGCGGGTCTCTTCGGCAAGACCGCCATCAAGAAAGTCTGAGGCTACCGTGAATATCAAGAAAATCGTCGCGGGTGCTGTCGGGCTCGTCGCACTCGCGGTATTCCCGGTGCTGTCGGGTAATCCGTACTACATCCATCTCGTCGAGACCATCATGATCTACGCGATCCTGTTGTTCGGTCTCGACATCGTGGTGGGCTATACGGGGCAGGTGTCGCTCGGGCACGCGGGGCTCTTCGGCGTCGGCGCTTATACGGCGGGCGTGCTCTTCATCAAGCTCGGCATGCCGTTCTTCGTCACGGCGCCGCTCGCGATCCTGGTGACGGCGGGCTTCGGCGCCATTCTCGCGCTGCCTGCGCTGCGCGTGTCCGGCCCGTATCTCGCGATGGTCACGCTCGCGTTCGGCACGATCATCCAGATCCTCATCAACGAGATGGATTTCCTGACCAACGGACCGATGGGCCTCAAGATTCCGAAGCCCACGATCGCCGGTCACAGGCTGGACGAAGTCGAGTACTACTGGCTCGTCGCGGTGCTGCTGGTGGTGTCGCTGGTGGTCGTGCATCGCGTGCTGAAGTCGCATCTGGGCCGCGCGTTCGAGGCGCTGCGCGACAGCCCGATCGCGTCGGACTGCATGGGCGTGTCGGTGTATCGCCACAAGGTTTATGCGTTCGTCATCAGCGCGGGTTTCGCGGGTCTTGCCGGCTGTCTGTATTCGTATTCCGAGCAGTACATCTCGCCGAACACCTACAACTTCGAACTGACGATCCTGTTCCTGCTCGCGATCATCATGGGCGGACGCAAGACGCGCACGGGCGCGGTGCTCGGCTCGACGATCATCGTGCTGCTGCCGAAACTGCTCGACGACATCTCGATGTTCCGCACGGTGTCGACGTTGCTTGCAGCGGTCGTCGTGATCGGCGCGGTGATCGCGCTCGCGCGCCGCGTCAGCACGCCGAAGAAGGTGGCGATTCCGGTGATCGGCACGGCGGGCCTCGCGATCTTTTCGTACTGGATCGATGCACTGACCGACTGGCGCCTGACCATCTTCGGCCTGATGATCCTGTTGGTCGTGTATTACCTGCAGGACGGCATTGTCGGCTTCGTGCGCAAGATCCTGAGTCTCGGGCGCGTGCGCGTGACGAAGATCGATCCCGCCGATCTCGAGGACGCGCAGGCCGATGCGGTGCTCGCGGTGCGCCCCGAGGGTGCCGAGAACATCCTGGAATTGCGCAACATCCTGATGCAGTTCAGCGGCCTGAAGGCGCTCAACGACGTGAACCTGACGGTGCGGCGCGGCACGATTCACGGTCTGATCGGGCCAAACGGATCGGGCAAGAGCACGATGATGAACGTGCTGACGGGCATCTATGTGCCGAGCGCGGGGGCGATCGAATACGACGGTCAGTCGATTGCGGGGCGGACGTCGGCGAACATCGCGCTGTCGGGCATTGCGCGGACGTTCCAGAACGTGCAGTTGTTCGGCGAGATGACAGCGCTGGAGAACGTGCTGGTCGGATTGCATCACACGTTCAAATCCAATTTCGCCGATGTCGGGTTGATGACCGGGCGCTACCGGCGCGAAGAACGTGCCGCGCGGGAGCGCGCGTTCAACCTGCTGCGCTTCGTCGGGCTCGAGGATGTTGCGACCGAGGAGGCGCGCAATCTCCCCTATGGACGCCAGCGGCTCCTGGAGATCGCTCGGGCGCTCGCGCTCGATCCGCAACTGCTCCTTCTCGACGAGCCCGCGGCGGGGCTCACGGCGCCCGATATCCGCGAGCTGATCGCGATCATTCGCAAGGTAAGGAATCACGGGATCACGCTCGTGCTCATCGAGCATCACATGGACGTGGTGATGAGTGTCTGCGACACGGTCTCGGTGTTGGACTTCGGGCAGAAAATCGCGGAAGGGAAGCCTGCCGAGGTGCAGGCCGATGAGAAGGTTATCGAGGCGTATTTAGGGGGGCAGGCGGCGTAGAGCGGTTGTCGCTCGCGCGCCGTTTGCCGTATCTGCGCCTCCATGGAACTTGCTTTCTTAGCGGTCTTTTAGCGACGCGAAACCAAGTTTCCCGCAAGACGAAACCGCCACACAGAGAACCGAAAAAAATGCTATCGATCAGAAACCTGCACGCCGGCTACGGCAAGGTAAAAGTGCTGCATGGCATATCGATGGACGTGCCGAAGGCGCAGGTAGTCACGTTGATAGGCTCCAACGGAGCCGGCAAGACCACGACGATGCGCGCGATCTCCGGCATGATCAAGGCGACCGACGGCGAGATCACCATGGGCGTCGGCAGCGACGCAAAACGCATCGACGCGATGGACTCGCACAAGATCGCGCGCCTGGGCCTCGCGCATTCGCCCGAAGGCCGGCGCGTCTTCGCGACCATGTCGGTCACCGACAACCTCATCCTGGGCGCATTCCCGCGCCTGACCTGGGCGCGTCCGAAGGGCGACGTCGCCGCCGACCTCGAACGCGCCATCGAACTCTTTCCGCGCCTCAAGGAACGGCGTCATCAACTCGCCGGCACGCTCTCGGGCGGCGAACAGCAGATGCTCGCGATGGCACGCGCCATCATGCTCAACCCGGATCTCGTGCTGCTCGACGAACCGTCGATGGGCCTCGCTCCCATCCTCGTCGAAGAAGTCTTTCGCATCATCGCAAGGCTCAAGCAGGAAGGCGTGACGATGCTGCTCGTCGAACAGTTCGCGGCCGCCGCGCTCAACGTCGCGGACTATGGCTACGTGCTGGAAAACGGCCGCATCGCCACGCACGGCCCGGCCGAACAGCTACGCAACGATCCTTCGGTGAAGGCCGCCTACCTCGGCACCAGCCACTGACCGCCAACGGTCGACCCCAACTTGCGCAAGATCGCGGCACGCACCGATTAATCGGACGAAACAGCGTGCCGCCGCGCATCACCCACGTGCTGTCAAAAACCACTCTTGTTCAGCAGACGCTGAATGCGGGTAATCGTGATGGACGTCGTTCGCAATAAAATGTACTATTTGGTACATATTCAGGCGCTGCGATTCCAGGTGCTGGCGCGCGGTCGCCGGCAGGCGCACTATGAGGGTGATGTCGGCCGTCGACGTGCTTGCAGCGGAACCGTAAGGCCTGATCCAGGAACTCGTTAGAAAAAAGGAGCGCTGCGATGATCAGCGGAAAGACGACGCTTATCGCCCATCTGGGATTCCCGACCGAGGCGTTCAAGGCGCCGATGATCTACAACCCGTGGTTCGAGAAGAACGGCATCGACGCAGTCGTGATGCCGATGGGGGTCAAGCCCGAGGACTACGAGGCCTTCCTGCCGATGCTGTTCCGCCTGAGCAACATCCGGGGTGCGCTCGTCACGATGCCGCACAAGGTCACGACCGTCGGCCTCGTCGACGAAGTGACGCCCACCGGCCGCATCGCGGGCGCTTGCAACGCCATCCTCAAACGTGCGGACGGCAAGCTCGTCGGCGACCAGTTCGATGGCGCGGGCTTCGTGCGCGGCATCGAGCGCAAGGGCCGCGCGCTCAAGGGCGCACGCGTGCTCGTCGTGGGCAGCGGCGGAGTGGGCTCGGCAATTGCTGCATCGCTCGCCGCAGCCGGCGTAGCGGAGATGGCGCTCTTCGATACCAACACGGCTTCCGTCGAAGCGCTCGCGGGCCGCCTGCGCGACCACTATTCGCAACTCGTCGTCACGACCGGATCGAAAGACCCGGCGGGCTTCGACGTGATCGTCAACGCGACGCCGCTCGGCATGAAGGAAGACGATCCGCTCCCGTTCGATATCGACCGCATCGCGCCGAGCACGTTCGTTGGCGAAGTGGTGATGAAGTCGGAGTACACGCCGTTGCTGCGCGCCGCGAAGGAGAAGGGCTGCACGGTGCAGGTCGGCACCGACATGCTGTTCGAGATGATCCCCGCGTACCTGGAGTTTTTCGGCTTCGGCACGGCGACGCCCGACGAGCTTCGCGCGGTTTCGCAAATCAAATACGCGTGACCGCCGCATCGAACGGCCGCCGCCGATAGAAGCACGACCTATGCGGGCCCATTTACTCTGCACGGCGCGCGCGGCCGTTCCTATACTTCGTTGATGCACAAGTAGCAGCTCTCATCCTCTGTCGAATAAACGAGCGCGCGGTAGCGTGAATCTGGAGGAATCATGGGATTGACTGCATCGGGCGACGCGCCCGCTTCCCCTCATCCGGCCCCGCATCATCCGGCCCTCTGGAGTCTTGCGCTCGCGGCACTCGGCATCGTCTACGGCGACATCGGCACGAGCCCGTTGTACACGCTCAAAACAGTATTCGATCCCGCCTACGGACTGCCGCTCGAACCGCTCAACGTGATCGGCATCGTGTCGCTGATCTTCTGGTCGCTCATCGTCGTCGTGTCGCTCAAGTACGTGACGCTGATCCTGCGCGCGAACAATCACGGCGAAGGCGGGATCATGGCGTTGCTCGCGCTCGCGGCTTCGTCGGTCGCAAACCGGCCGCGGCTGCGCCATGTGCTGCTCGGCATCGGCGTGATGGGCGCCGCGCTGTTCTATGGCGACGGCGTGATCACTCCAGCCATCTCCGTGCTGAGTGCAGTCGAGGGACTCGAAGTCGCCACGCCGCTTCTCAAGCCTTACGTCATTCCGATCACGCTGATCGCGCTCATCGCGCTCTTCATGATGCAGAAGCACGGCACCGCCGGCATCGGCGCGGTGTTCGGGCCGGTGATGGTGGTGTGGTTCTTCGTCCTCGCGATCGCGGGTGCCGTGAATATCGCGGACGCGCCCCGCATTCTGGAAGCACTCGATCCGCTCGCGGGTCTCGCGTTTTGCATGCGTCACCGCTGGCTCGCGTTCGTCGCGCTCGGCGCGGTCGTGCTTTCGCTGACGGGTGCCGAGGCGCTCTATGCCGACATGGGTCACTTCGGCGCGCGACCGATCCGCCTGACCTGGTTCGGCATGGTCTTTCCTGCGCTCGCGCTGAACTATCTGGGGCAGGGCGCGCTACTTCTCGCCGATCCGTCCGCGCTGCAGAATCCTTTTTATCGACTCTTTCCGCAATGGATGCTCTATCCGATGGTCGGGCTGTCGACTGTCGCGACCGTGATCGCATCGCAGGCCGTGATCTCCGGCACCTATTCGATGACCAAGCAGGCGATGCAGCTCGGCTTCCTGCCGCGCATGAACGTGGTGTACACATCGGCCAAGGAGATCGGGCAGATCTATGTGCCCGGCATCAACTGGACACTACTGGTTGCCGTGGTCGGGGCGGTGCTCGCGTTCGGTTCGTCGACCGCGCTCGGCTCCGCTTATGGCATCGCGGTGACGGGGACGATGCTCATCACGACCGTGCTGACGTTCTTCGTGATTCGCTACGCGTGGCACTACAACTGGCTGCTATGCGCATGCGCGACGGCCTTTTTCTTCGTGATCGATGCGACGTTCTTCTCCGCGAATCTGTTGAAGATCGCGCAGGGCGGCTGGTTCCCGCTCGCGATCGGCCTCGTCATGTTCACGATCATGGCGACGTGGGGCCGCGGCTGGGAGATGATGCTGGCCGAAGCGCGTCTGCGCGCGGGCACGACACCGCTCAAGCCGTTTCTCGCATCGTTGCTGGCGAAGCCGCCGGTGCGCGTGGAAGGCACCGCGATCTTCATGAACGCCGATCCGCATGGCGTGCCGCATTCGCTTTTGAACAATCTCGTTCACAACCGCGTGCTGCATGAGACCGTGATCTTTCTGACGGTTGCGAACAGCGAGGTGCCGTGGATTCCGTCGAACGAACGCGTGTCGGTGCAGGCGCTCGGACAGGGCTGCTATCAGGTGACGGTTCTTTACGGCTTCAAGGACGAAGTCGATTTGCCCGCTGCGCTCGAAGCGTGCGCATCGTCGGGCGTGCGGTTCGATCGCACGCAGATCTCGTGGTTCCTGAGCCGCGCGACAGTCGTGCCGACGCCGGGCAAGGGCATGGCGCTCTGGCGTGAACGGCTCTTTGCCGTCATGCTGCACAATGTGGGCAACGTCGCTGCTTATCTGAAACTGCCCGCCGACCGCGTGATCGAACTCGGGGCGCGCGTCGAGATCTGAACGCGACCGACCACTGACAAGCACGCGACGACGTGCTGAACGGAGACGACATGAGCGAAGCTGTCCGGCCTCATCTTCCCGCGACCGCACGCACGGTCGAGCGGGGCAAGATCGTATCGGCGCGCGAGGCCGTGCGCCTGATCCGCTCGGGGAACACGATCGCGACGAGCGGCTTCGTCGGCATCGGCTTTGCGGAGGCGGTGGCGGTCGCGCTCGAAGAGCGGTTCCTCGAAGGCGATAGCGCGAGCGGCGAACCGGTCGGCGACCTGACGCTCGTCTATGCAGCGGGTCAGGGCGACGGCAAGTCGAAGGGACTCAATCATCTCGCGCGCGAAGGGCTCGTGCGCCGCGTGATCGGCGGACACTGGGGCCTCGTGCCCGGCTTGCAGCAGCTCGCGATCAACAATCGCATCGAAGCGTACAACCTGCCGCAAGGCGTGATCTCGCAACTCTTTCGCGATATTGCCGCGCACCGTCCCGGACAACTATCGACGGTTGGTCTCGGCACGTTCGTCGATCCGCGCAACGGCGGCGGCAAGCTCAATGCGCGCACGACAGAAGATCTCGTCACGCTCATGCAGATCGACGGCCGGGAATATCTTTTCTACAAGACCTTTCCGATCGACGTCGCGATCGTGCGCGGTACGACGGCCGACGTCAACGGCAACATCACGATGGAAAAGGAAGCGCTGACGCTCGAAGGGCTGTCGATCGCGATGGCCGCGCGCAATTCCGGCGGTATCGTGATCGCGCAGGTGGAGCGGCTTGCAGAGTCGAACACGCTCAACTCGCGGCAGGTGAAGATTCCCGGCGTGATGGTCGATTGCGTGGTGGTCGCAGAGGCCGAGCATCACTGGCAGACGTTCGGCGAGCTATACAGCGCCGCATTTGCGAGCGAACTGCGCGTCGCCGCGAGTTCGGTGCCGCCGATGGCGCTGTCCGAGCGCAAGATCATTGCGCGTCGGGCTGCGTTCGAACTGATGGCGAACAGCATCGTGAATCTCGGCATCGGCATGCCGGAGGGGATCGCGAGCGTCGCGAACGAAGAGCAGGTGATCGATCTCTTCACGATGACGACGGAGCCTGGCGTGATCGGTGGCATTCCGGCGGGCGGGCTGAATTTCGGTGCCGCGACCAACACCCAGGCGATCATCGACCAGCCGTACCAGTTCGATTTCTACGATGGCGGTGGACTCGACATTGCGTTCCTCGGACTTGCGCAGGCCGATCGCGAAGGCAATCTGAACGTGAGCAAGTTCGGCCCGAAGCTCGCGGGTGCGGGCGGCTTCATCAACATCAGCCAGAGCGCGAAGAAGGTGGTGTTCGTCGGCACGTTCAACGCGGGCAAGCTGGATATCGCGATCGAAGACGGGCGTCTGCGGATCGTGCGCGAAGGCACTTGCCAGAAGTTCGTCGATGCCGTCGAGCACCGAACGTTCAGCGGCGGGTATGCGGCCGGGCGCGGTCAGCCGGTGCTCTATATCACCGAGCGCTGCGTGTTTTCGCTGACGCCCGAAGGGCTTGAATTGATCGAGGTCGCGCCGGGCATCGACGTGGAGCGCGACATCGTTTCGCAGATGGGCTTCGCGCCCGTCATCAAGAAGCCGCCGCGTTTGATGGATGCACGCATCTTCCAGAATACGCCGATGGGGTTGCGCAATATCCTGCTGCGCTTGCGTCTTGACGAACGGTTCAGCTATGACGCCGAGAAGAACATGTTCTTCATCAACTTCGAAGGACATGAAGTCGCCACGCTCGACGATGTGGAGGCGATACGGCGCGAAGTCGAGGCGAAGCTCAGCGGGCTGAAAGTCAGGCCGCACGCCATCGTCAACTATGACAATTTCTCGATCCGGCCGGACATGCTCGATGCTTACTCGGAGATGGTCACGAAGCTCGTGAATGGCTGTTATGAAGGCGTTACGCGGTACACGACTTCGAGTTTTCTCAGGCTCAAGCTCGGCGATGCGCTTAAGAAGCGCGGCTTGGCCGCGTATATCTATGAGAGTCCGGAGGAAGCGCGTGCGGCTGCTGCCGGGGGCGCGCATAACGCCGTGTGATTGCGTTAAGGCACGCGTCGGCGCCGAGCCTCGCCGTCAGCGGCAATCTTCAACCGACTGTGCCGGATGCCATATCCGAAATAGATGACGACTCCAATGCCCATCCAGACGATAAGGCGAATCCATGTATCGGCGGGCAGCCCGGCCATCAGAAACACGGCAGACAGCGCCCCCAGCGGCGCGACGACGAACACGGCCGGCGTCCTGAACGCCCGCTTCAAGTCCGGCTGAGTGATCCGCAGCACGAGCACGCCGATGCAGACGACCGCAAATGCGAACAACGTCCCGATGCTCACCAGCTCTCCGACCAGCCCGATCGGCAACAACCCCGCAAGCACCATCACGATCAGGCCCGTGATGATCGTCGTGATGTACGGCGTGCGAAAGCGCGGATGAATCTTCGAAGCAAATGGCGGCAGCAGCCCGTCGCGTGCCATCGAGTAGAAAATCCGCGGCTGGCTCAAAAGCAGCACGAGCACGACCGACGTCAGCCCGAAAATCGCGCCGAGCTTCACGATCGGCGAGAGCCAGCGCATGCCGATCGCATCGACGCCGACTGCAATCGGGTCCGCTACGTTGAGCTTGTCGTAGGACACGATACCCGTGAGCACATACGACACGAGCACGTAAAGCAGCGTACAAATCGCAAGCGAGCCGAGCAGGCCGAGCGGCATGTCGCGGCTCGGGTTCTTCGTCTCCTGCGCGACAGTCGATACGGAATCGAAGCCGATGTAGGCAAAGAACACGACCGCCGCGCCGCGCACCACGCCGCTAATGCCATATACGCCCGATTCGCCCGTGTTCGGCGGGATGAACGCGCCCTGCGGATTCGTGCTCGTCTTCCAGTGCGCGGTATCGACGTATCCGAAGCCCGCGATGATGAACGCGATCACGATCACCACCTTCACGATCACGATGAAGCTGTTCACGCGCGCCGATTCGCGGATGCCGATCACGAGCAGTATCGTGATCAGCCCGACGATCACCATCGCCGGCACATTGAGGAGCGCGCCCGCATGACTCCATCCGTGCCCGGGTTCGTAGGAGAAGGGCGCCTGCGAGAGACGCGCGGGAATGTCGACGCCGAGCGAATGCAGAAAGCTGACCACATACCCCGACCAGCCGATCGCGACGGTCGTCGCCCCCACGGCATATTCGAGGATCAGGTCCCAGCCGATCAGCCACGCGATGAACTCGCCCATCGTCGCGTAGGCATACGTGTAGGCGCTGCCGGAGACGGGCACGGTCGAGGCCATCTCCGCGTAGCACAGCCCCGCGAGCCCGCAGACGATGCCACCGAGCACGAACGAAATCGTAATGGCCGGTCCCGCGTTGGTTGCGGCCGCGTGCCCCGTCAGCACGAAGATCCCCGCGCCGATGATGCAGCCGATGCCGAGCATGGTGAGGTCGAGGCCGGAGAGCGACCGCATGAGCGTATGGCCGCCCGCCTCATGCAGGACCTCATCGTTTTCGGAGGCCTCGGCCTGTAATGCATCGATGGACTTTCTTTGCATCATCGTCACGATACTCTCCTGTTCCCTGAGGCATCATTGAAGGGGGCGAGCTTATACCGTGATAGCAGATTTGATAGAACAATTCGAGCTTTAAACGCGAGCAAGACGCGCGCCCGGACCGCACTATAATCGCAATGTAAGTCGCACGTTTTCACCCCGGGTCAGGTTTGCGAGCCAGTGGACCCTTGGGTCCCCCCCCGGGTTACTCACTCAGTGGAGATTGAATATGTCCGTTCGTATTGGTGATGAAGCCCCCGACTTCACGGCAGAAACAACTGAAGGAACCGTCCGCTTCCACGAGTGGATCGGTGACAAGTGGGCCATCCTGTTCTCGCATCCGAAAGACTTCACGCCGGTCTGCACGACCGAACTGGGCTACATGGCCCGACTCAAGCCCGAATTCGACAAGCGCAACACCAAGGTGATTGGCCTGTCCATCGATCCTGTCGACAATCATGCGAAGTGGGCGAAGGACATCGAGGAAACGCAGGGCACGGCGGTCAACTACCCGATGATCGGCGATGCCGATCTCAACGTCGCCAAGCTCTACGACATGATCCATCCGAACGCGAGCGGCGGTCCGCGCACGGCGGTGGACAACGCCACCATCCGCGCCGTGTTCATCATCGGCCCGGACAAGAAGATCAAGGCGACCTTCACGTATCCGATGAGCGCGGGCCGCAATTTCGACGAGGTGCTGCGTCTCCTCGACGCGCTGCAGCTCAACGCGAAGCACGCAGTGGCGACGCCTGTGAACTGGAAGCCAGGCGAGGACGTGATCATTCCGACGTCGGTGTCGGATGAGGACGCAAAGAAGAAGTATCCGCAGGGCTTCAAGACGCTGAAGCCGTATCTGCGTACGGTCGAGCAGCCAAAGTAAGGCTGTCGCGCGGAAGTGGCCGGCCGCACCTGTCGAGGGTGCGGCCTTTTTTTAGTGGGCCGCGATCGACGGATCGGCGGGCGCCGTCGCGGCATCGACCGGATGGACGGCCTGCTTGATCAGCAGCGCGACGCACGCGATCAGACCCGCTACCGCGACCACCGTGAAGATGCCCGCGAACGTGAACTGCCGGCGCGTGAGTTCAGCGACGAGAAACGAGCCCGCGATCCCGCCGAAGCGCCCGATGCCGAGCATCCAGGCGACGCCAGTCGCGCGACCCTGAGTCGGATAGAACGCGGCCGCAAGCGCCGG
The DNA here is from genome assembly GCF_001544495.1 of Caballeronia telluris. Lineage (GTDB taxonomy): Bacteria > Pseudomonadota > Gammaproteobacteria > Burkholderiales > Burkholderiaceae > Caballeronia > Caballeronia telluris. The sequence goes on along the minus strand of NZ_FCNZ02000004.1, from coordinate 309,191 downwards.
CATCGACGATTGCGCGGTGTTCATCAGGATACCGGCTGCGAAGACGCTGACCATGAGCCAACCCACATCGCCGATCGACTGGCCGATCGCATATACGGTCACGGCGGTCAGTGCATAGCCGGCCGCGATCACGCGGTTCGGATTGAAGCGGTCCATCAACATGCCGAACAGCACGGCGCCCACGCCGCCGAGCGGAAAGAGCGCGGAGATGAGCGTTGCGCGCTGCGGTGTGAGGCCCGCTTCCTTCAAGAGAATCGGCATCCAGTTGATCGACGCGTAGAAGATCACCAGGCCCATGAAATACGCGAGCCACAGCATGACGGAGCCGACCACGTATGACCGCGAAAGCACCACGCTCAGGCCGCCCTTGGCGCTCGTGCGCGGCGCCTGTTCGGTCATGATGAAGGCGGTCGCGCGCGACGCGCTCGCGGACACGCGCGAGAGCGCTGCGCGAATCTTCTCCACCGGATGGTTCTTAGCGACCATGTAGCGTACCGATTCGGGCATCACGATCATCAGCAGCACGGCGAGAATGAGCGGCGTCACGCCACCGAGGACGAGCACGCTGCGCCAGCCGAAATGCGGGATCATCCACGCGGCAAGAAAGCCGCCGAATGCCGCGCCGAGCGGAAAGCCGCAGAACATGAGGTTCGTGAGCGTGGCACGGCGTTGGTCCGGGCAGTACTCGCTCATCATCGTGACCGCGTTGGGCATCGCGGCACCGAGCCCGAGGCCGGTGACGAAGCGCAATACGGTGAGCTGGAACAGGTCGCCCGACCACGCCGATGCAAGGCACGCCAAGCCGAAGACGGTCACCGAGACGATCAGCAGCAGACGCCGCCCGAGCCGGTCCGAGAGCGGACCCGCGGCGAGTGCGCCGAATGCGAGTCCGAAGAGCGCCGCACTCAGCACCGGCGCGAGCGCCGGCCTGCTGATGTGCCATTCCGCGACGAGCGACGGCGCAATGAAGCCGATGGCGGCCGTATCGAAGCCGTCGAGCAGCACGACGACGAAGCACATCACGAAGATGCGCCACTGAAATCCAGAGAACGGGTGCTCGTTCAGGAACGTCTGGATGTTGACGGTCGTACCTTTATCCATTTTTTATGACCCCGAGAGTGAAGACTCCAACGCACGGCGCGTTGCGCCCCATGCGTTCGCTCCCCGAATTGTGCAGCGCACCCGCATGGGCGTCGACACTCGCGGGCACAGGATTACCCTAATAGAAATACCGCGCGCCGATGCTCCCCCGAGGCCCGCATCGTCATCGGTGTGGCGCTGGTGTCAGGTCTTGCCCGTCTGGCGCTCGGGCGAAGTCGTCACTTCGCCGGGCCTGCGCAGCATCTTGTCGACTTCGCCCGCATGCATCTCTTCGGTATGGATCATCTGCCTTGCGAACTCTTCGAGCGCGACGGAGCGGTCCTCGACGAGCGCGAGCAGATCGCGATAGAGCTTCAGCGCGACGTTCTCGGCCTGAAGCGATTCGCGCAGGATCGACGCGATATCGAACGTGTGCGAATCGAGCAGCGGTCCGATTGTGAGCGACGGATACGCGCCGAGCGTCGTGATCCACTCGCCGACCTGCTGGGCATGCAGCAGCGACTCGTCGGCCTGTTCGCGCAGCCAGGAGACGATCGGGATGCGCCCGAAGCCGAAGACGAGAAACGAATAGTGCGTGTAGCGGACGACGCCGGCCAGTTCGGACTCGAGAATCTGGTTCAGCACGGCGACGACTTTTTCCTTGTCGATTTCCTTGTCGATCTCTGACATTGCTGCCTCCATTCGTGTCTTGCGCGGCCAGTGCGCGACGCGTCGGGCCGCTGTTAGCCGCGATCTCCGACATCAGCTAATTGTAGTCACGCGGGCGGATCGTGCGAGGCGTTTGTCGAATCGCCTTCGCGACGATGCGCTCTGTGCGCAAGATATGGTCCCAAGACCACGGTGGGACATGGAAGAGGAAAGCGTGCCAAGGCGCCACGACAAAGGCGCGCGCATCCGGTTTCGGTGTCCCGGACGAGGCGCGCTTCAGGCAGCTTCCTCTAACAGCCGTGTCGCGCAGTTCGCGAGGAGGTACGTCATGGCGTTCCGGGCGCTGTCGGCGTCGGAGGCTTCGATCGCCTGCACGACCTTCGCGTAGTCCGCGAGATTGGACTCGTGCGCGAGCGCGTGCGGATGGTCGGCCGGCTTCGCCGCCCGCAGTGCCATGCGCACGATATGGCCCATCTGGCGCAGGAGTTCGTCGCCGCTCGCATCGACGATCGCAGATTGCAGCGCGTCCTCGGCCGCGCACACCGCCGCACTGTTTGCGTCCGACTGAGCGAACTTCTGATACGCCGCCGTAATCGCGATGCGCTGGTTGCGGGTCGCGCGCTCGGCCGCGAGCGCCGCCGCGCGCGGATCGACGAACAAGCGGAATTCGATCAGCCCGCGCAGGTACGCCGGGTCCGCCGCCGCGCGCAGCCGCCATTCGGCGACTTCATGGTCGATGATGAGCCAGTCCGTGGGCGGCCGGATGCGCGTGCCCGTCTTCGGCCGCACGTCGAGCATCCTTCGCGAGATCAGAATCGAAAGCGCCTCGCGCATGATGGTCCGGCTCACGCCATGCTTCTTCGAGAGCTCGATTTGCGGTGGCAGCACATTGGCTGCGTATTCGCCATTGACGATGCCGGTAACCAGTTGGTTCACCACACGTTTGACGAGCGACCCTTCGTATCCATGGTTCATTTGTTCTTCTCGTTGAATCACCCGAATGCCAGTGCGTTCGCCGCCCACCCCGAGCGGTCCGCGTTCGCGTGAACGCTGGCGCGATAGTATTTCCGCGATGCCATGTGCGACGGCCGGCCGTGCGGTATTGGTTTTCTCCGCTTACGTGCCGAACGCGTTCTGCTGTCATGCAGACTTCTTGCTCTGGTGCGCGGTTTTTATTGCCGCGCTTTTTCGGGGGCGAGCTTCGCGTCGGTTCGAATCGACGGACGCGGCTCGCCTTATGTTTGTTTTGAACTTATGGTTTTCAGGCGATGCAGAACGCCCCGCATGGAGCGCCGCAGAGGGTCCGGTAATTTTTATCCGCTACTTCGTGACCCTCGGTAAAAGAAGCCTATCGCTCGCGGGCTTGCTTGCCAATATGGTGCACCGGGGATTCGTCTGCGTAACGTTCGTCCGCACACACACCACCAGCAAGTCGCATCGCGCAAGCGTTTGCCCGCGCCCCGGTTTGTTGCGGGAAGCGCGTCAGGCCGTGCCTTCGAAAAGATCGCGCAGCCATTGCGTGAAGACGCGAACGCGCGACGATAGCTGACGGCTTTGCGGATAAAGGACGGAAACGGGCATGGACGGCGGCGCAAAGCCGGCGAGCACGATGTCGAGCCTGCCGGCGGAAAGATCGTCGAGCACGCGATAGCGCGGCACCTGAACGATGCCGAGGCCTGCCAGCGCGGCGCCGGTGTAGAGCTCGGCGCCCGTCATCGAGACGCTCGACGGCAGTTCCATCTCGACGAGGCGGCCACCGACGCTGAATTCGAGCGGCATCATGCGGCCCGTCCCGCTCGACATGTAGTTGACCGCGCGATGGGCGCCCGGCTTGCCGAGCGCATCGAGCGATGCAGGTGCGCCATGCTTCGCGAGATACGCGGGACTCGCCACTGTCACTTGCTCCATCAGCGCGACGCGCCGGCCGACCATCGACGAATCCTGCAGCGTGCCCGCGCGCAGCACGCAATCGATGCCCTCGCGCACGAGATCGACGAGCCGGTCGTCCTCGCCGATCTGCAACTCGATGTCCGGGTAGCGCGCGATGAACGCCGGCAGCGCGGGCACGACGAAGTGTCTGGCGAGCGTGCCCTGCACGTTCGCGCGCAGGAGACCTTTAGGCGCGACATGACGAAACGATCCTTCGGCTTCTTCCACGTCCGCGACAAGGCGCACGCAGCGCCGGTAATACGCCTCGCCGTCGTGCGTGAGGCGCACCGTGCGCGTCGTGCGTTCGAGCAGGCGCGTGCCGAGCCGCTCCTCCATGCGCTTTAACAGGTTCGTCACGGTCGCGCGTGGAATCTGCATATCGTCGGCGGCCTGCGTGAAGCTCTTCCTCTCCGCAATGCGGATGAACACCTGCATTTCCAGAAAGCGGTCCATGCGTTCTCGTCGGGTCGTGTCGAGGGGATTGTTGAAGCAGATGGTTTGATGGTAGCAAGGCGGCTTCGATTATTCACGCCCGGCCCTCAACGGAAAGATGACAACGGCCGCGACGATGCCGAGCACGCCGCCGGTCAACGTTTCCCACGCACGCGCGGCGAGGAGCGGCAGCGAGTGCGTGCCGCTTGCCGCCATCGTCACGATCAGCGTGAACGCGAAGGCCGCGCATGCGATGTCGTAGCGTTCCGGCAAGGCCATGGCATAGACGATCATCGCGAACGCAGCCACGCACCAGAGCACGAGCGGCGCATGCGCGGCGAGCGGCAGGCACGCAAGCGCGAGCGGCACGCCGACCAGCGTCCCGACGATCCGGCGCCGCACCCGGGCAAGCGTCCCGGTTGCCGAGCCCGCGACGACGTAGGTGCAGGCCGTGATCGCCCAAGAGGATTCGACAAGACCGATTGCGTCGTTCATCGCTACGATCGCGAGCGCGCCGGTTGCGGCCTGCAATCCCATGATGAATTCCGCCGACATGCCGTTGCGGCCCGAAGGCGGCCCCGGCGCGAGCGCGGCCACGACCTGGTCGTCGTCAGCGGGGTTCATCGTCGATGGTCGGCCGTGCTTATTGCGTATTGCATGAGACGCGTTGCACTGATTCTAGGAGGCCGCACGCCAATTCGCCGAAGAGACGGCCCAAGCGCGCGCTAATCGTCGGATCGCAGGCGCGATGCCGCGCGCACAATGCTTGCCAACGTAAGAACTCAAGGCAATCATGCGACCGATCCGGCCGGCCATCGACGGGGAAAAGGCACGGCTTCGCGCACTCGTGCAAATTCCCGCGCTGACGCTTCTCGTCTTGTGCGTGCTGTGGATCACCATTCTCGTGCGGCTGCAGATCGAGAAGTCGGCCGTGCTGCGCGATACGCAAGACGCCGCGCGTACGATCGCGCGTTCGCTGCAGATCCACACGCTCAAGACGATTCACGACGTCGACGTCATCGCGCTGCTCATCAAGTACGGTTACGAAACCGCGCCCCTCACGTTCGATCTCGCACGCTATCAGGCCTACGGGCTCATCACCGCCGATACCGCGCTGCAAGTGACGGTCGTCGGCGCCAACGGCCATGTGCTCAGTTCGACGCTGCCGTTCAAGGGCGTGGTCGACCTGAGCGATCGCGAACACTTTCTCGTGCACCGCTCGAATCCTCAGACAGGACTGTTCATCAGTCGTCCCGTGATCGGCCGCGTGTCGAAGCAATGGTCGATTCAGGCGACCCGCCGCATCGACGCTTCGGACGGCGGTTTCGGCGGTGTCGTCGTGATTTCGGAAAACCCCGCGTATCTCACCGATGGCTTCTATAACAGCGCGGCCCTGGGACGACACGGTTTGATCGCGGTGATCTCGAAGCAGGGCTTCACGCTCTCGCGCCGCGCGGGCGAAGCGCCTAGCACGACAGGCGGACCGACACTCGACCGCTATCGCGACATCTCGCATGCGCCGGTCGCGACGATGGTCGATCCGGTCGATCACATCGAACGGGTTGTCGCGGGCAGCACGGTGGACCGGTACGGGCTCGCGGTGGTCGCGGGCCTCTCGCTCGACGAAGCGCTCGACGACTACTACCACATGCGCCGCGTCTATGTGACGATGGCCGCCGTCATCTCCGCGATGCTGATCGGCTTTGCGGTATGGATCATGGCGCTCGTGTCGAAACTGCACCGGGGCAAGGACGAACTGCGGCGCCTCGCGCAAACGGACCGGTTGACGGGACTCTACAACCGCGGCCGCATCAAGGACGTGTTGCACGACGCGGTCGCGGCGCCCGGCGCATGCGGCAACGTCGCGGCGATTTTCGTCGACCTCGACAATTTCAAGCAACTCAACGACAGCTACGGTCATCAGTGCGGCGATCAGGTGCTCACGGTCGTCGCCGACCGGCTGCGCTCGGCGGTGGGCGAGCACGGCGCGATCGGACGGCTCGGCGGCGACGAATTTCTCGTCGTGATCGAAACACGCGATGCGCTCGATGCCGGGATGGCGCGCGCGCAAGCCATCGCGGCCGCGCTTGCAGCGGACGTGAGCGTGCATGGCAAGCCTTATGTGATTCGCGCGAGCCTCGGGCTCGCGGTGCTCGGCGCCGGCGACACCGCGAGCGATCTCGTGCGCAAGGCCGATCAGGCGATGTACCAAGCCAAGCGCTGCGGCCGGGGCGTTCGCGCGACGACCTGGCACGCCTGGACTGAAACGAGCGAGAGCGTCCGCGCGCCGCACAGCGCGCCTGAGCGCTCGATCGCCTGAGGCGTCTTTGGTGTCTTCACGTTTGCCACGCCGCGCCGTCTGGAAACGCGTAACGTTCGAGCGACGCCGCATGCATCTCGATGCTGTACCCCGGCGCTTGCGGCGGCATGTAGCGCCCGTTCGCGATCACGACGGGATCGATGAAGTGCTCGTGCAGATGGTCGACATATTCGAGCACGCGATTGTCGAGCGATGCGGAGACGCAGATGTAGTCGAACAGCGAAACATGCTGCACGTACTCGCATAATCCGACGCCCCCCGCGTGCGGGCAGACCGGCACGCCGAACTTGGCGGCCATCAAAAGCACGAGCAGCACTTCGTTCAGGCCGCCGAGCCGGCAATTGTCGACCTGACAGAAGTCGATGGCCTGCGCCTGAAGCAGCTGCTTGAACATCACACGGTTGTGGCAGTGCTCGCCCGTCGCGACACCGATGGGCGCGAGCCGCCGCCGGATCGTCGCGTGACCGAGGATGTCGTCGGGGCTCGTCGGCTCTTCGATCCACCACGGGTCGAACTCGGCGAGGCGTCGCATGTTGGCGATCGCTTCATCCACTTCCCAGACCTGGTTCGCATCCATCATCAGCTTGCGTTCGGCGCCGATCTCCTCGCGCAGGATGCGCGCGCGCCGCACGTCCTCGTCCAGATTGCCGCCCACTTTCTGCTTGAAGTGCGTCCACCCTTGCGCCACGCCTTCGCGCGCGAGACGCCGGATCTTGTCGTCGTCGTAGCCGAGCCAGCCTGCCGAAGTCGTGTATGCGGGATAACCCTTGGCGAGCATCTCGCGTTCGCGCTCGTGACGCGTGGGCGCATGGCGGCGCAGGATGGCAAGCGCTTCATGAGGCGTTAGCACATCGGTGACATAGCGAAAGTCGAGACAGCGCACGATCGCTTCCGGGCTCATGTCGGCGAGCAGCTTCCACACCGGCTTGCCCTCGGCCTTCGCCCATAGATCCCACACTGCGTTCACGACTGCCGCGGTCGCGAGATGGATCACGCCCTTGTCTGGGCCGAGCCAGCGCAACTGGCTGTCGGACGTGATCGCGCGCCAGAAGTCGCCCATGTCCGCCGCGATATCTTCCAGCGGCCGGCCGACGACGAGCGGCGCCAGCGCTTCGAGCGCGGCCACGCACACCTCGTTGCCGCGCCCGATCGTGAACGTAAGGCCGTGACCGGCAAGCCCGTCGGGCGAATCGGTTTCGAGGATTGCATAGGCTGCGGAATAGTCGGGCGCGGCGTTCATCGCATCGGAGCCGTCGAGCGAACGCGAGGTCGGAAAGCGGATGTCGCGCGCGGACAGCTTAGTGATGGTGGTCATTGTCGGCTCCTTGAAAAGAACATGACGGCTTAAAAGCCGCGACGATATGTTCAGGCGGATCGCACTTCGGATCTCATCGCCTAAGAGGACGTTGACAAGCTTGATTCCGCCTCCTAGCCTGCTAGCATGTTAGTTCGAAATCAAGGGGCGGTGTGAGCGATTCGACCCACGATACGCATCTCGCCGCCGACCCCTACCGCGCGCTCGCGACGCTTCATGGCGCTGGCCGCGGCAGCCTTACCGACGCGGTTGCACAAGCGTTGCGCGCCGCTATCGTCAGCCTCGCGATGGAGCCCGGCATGATGATCGACAAGCTCGCGATCTGCGAACGCATGGGCGTCTCGCGCTTTCCCGTGTCGGCCGCGCTCGCGAAGCTCGCGGCGGCGGGGCTCGTCGAAGTCTTGCCGCAGCGCGGCACGCGCGTCATGCCGATCGTGATGCACGACATCCGCCAGCATCTTTTCATTCGCAGCGCGCTCGAAGTGGAGACCGTCCGCATGCTCGCGAGCGCTGACCGCGATTCCTCTGATGACACGCTCGACACGCTGGAGGCCAATCTCGCGAGGCAGCGCGAGGTGGTCGCAGCGGGGCTGCGCCCGGAATTTCACACGCTCGATCTCGGCTTTCACGAGATCCTGCTCGACGCCATCGGGCTGCCGCGCGTGAAGGAGATCGTCGCGGTCTCGCGCAGTGCGCTCGACCGCGCGCGGCGCCTGATGGCGAGCCCGGAGCGTCACGCGAACACGCTGCTGGAGCACGAGCGCATCGTCGATGCAATCCGCGCAGGCGATGCGGATGCCGCCGCGCAGGCGATGCATCGTCACCTCGATGAAGTGGTCGCCGAGTTGCGGCGCTTTGCTGGCGAAAGACCCGATCTGTTCAAGGAGTAAGACGCGAAACAAAAGGCTCAATGCAGTCAACTCGGTGTGGAGGAGACAAACAAATGAAGCTGCTAAAACTGGCAAGCGCGGCCGCGATACTGGCGGCCGCGGGCATGGTCGCGACCGGTGCGCGGGCCGCGGAAGACTTCAAGGGCGTGACGGTCAACGTGATGACCTTCGCCGGCCCGCAGATCGCGGAACCGCTGCAACGCCGCGCGCCCGAATTCGAAAAGCTGACGGGCGCGAAGGTCAACATCCAGACGGTGCCGTTCTCCGACCTCTATCAGAAGCTGCTGACCGACTGGGCTTCCGGATCGAACTCGGTCGATGCGGCGGTGTTCGCGCCGCAATGGATGGTCGACTATACGAAGGGCAGTTTTCTCGAAGACCTCTCGGGGCGCATCGCCAACGACGCAGCGCTCAAGGAGAACGACGTGATGCCGTTCTTTAGCGACTTCTCGCAGAAGTTCAATGGCAAGACGTATCTGGTTGCGCTCGACGGCGACTTCCAGATGGTCTACTACCGCACCGACATCCTCAAGCAGCTCGGCAAGCAGCCGCCTAAGACCTGGGACGACTATCTCGACATCGCTAAGGCTGCGAACGGCAAGACCTTCGGCGGCGACGGCAAGCCGGTCGCGGGTTCGTGCATTTCGAAGAAACGCAACGCGCAAGCCTACTGGGCGATCATCTCGATCGCGGGCGGCTATCTCCAGTCGAAGGGCACGGCGCAGGGCGCGTTCTTCGACCCGCGCGATTTCAAGCCGCTCGTGAACAACGACGCCTTCAAGGCCGCGCTCAAAGTGCTGAAGGAATCGACGAACTATGGTCCGCAGAACGAGATCAACCTCGACGTCGGCGATACGCGCAGCGCATTCATCTCGGGGCACTGCGCGCTGACGCTCGACTGGGGCGACGTCGGCGTGCTCGCGATCGATCCGAAGCAGTCGAAGGTGATCGACAAGGTCGGCGCCGTGATCTTGCCCGGCTCGACGAAGGTGCTGAACCGCGACACCGGCAAGCTCGTGGCGTGCGACACGAGCACGTGCCCCTACGCGGTCGATGGCGTGAATCACGCGCCGTTTGCGGCGTTCGGCGGATGGTCGGGCGGCATCAACGCTAAGGCTAAGCCGAAGGTCAAGGAAGCGGCCTATGCGTTCCTCTCGTTCATGAGCCAGCCGGCCCAGTCGAACGTGGACGTGACGATCGGCGCGAGCGGCTTCAATCCGTATCGACGCTCGCAGTTCACCGACATGGCGATGTGGAAGAAGGCGGGCATGAGCGATACGGCGGCGGGTTCCTATCTCGGCGCGATCAAGACGAGCCTCGAAAGCCCGAACATGGTCATCGACTTGCGCATCCCGCAGAACCAGCGCTATGAACAGGTCGTGCTCGACACGGCGGTCGCGCGCTTTCTCGCGGGCGAACTCGACGCGGATGCCACGATGAAGGCCATCGAAAGCGGCTGGAACGAAATCACCGACGACCTCGGCAAGGACGGCCAGTTGCGCGCCTACAAGGCGTCGATCGGGGCGAAGTAGCGACTACGGGAGGCCCGCTTCGATGCAATCTTCGTCGCATGCTTCATCGGCTGAGACGCCGCGTCACGCATGGCGGCGCTCGTCGGTCTCGAACTGGCTCGACCGGCAGGCGCCGTATGTGTTCGTGTTGCCGACGGTGCTCGTCATCCTCGGCTTCTCGATCTTTCCGCTCGTGACCTCCGCCTATCTCTCGCTGATGCGCTTCGGGATCGGCGAGGGCGGGTACGAGCTGTCGTTCGTCGGCTTGCGCAACTACGTACGGCTCTTCAGTGGCACGCAGCAGTTCCACTTCGTCGGCGTGTTCCGGCCGCCCGGCGTCGTGAGCATGGCGGTGACGCTCGCAGCTTTGCTTGCGACCGCCTGGTGGCTCGTGCGCTATCTGCGCGGTACGCGGCGCTCGGTCACGGGCTTCGCCGGGCGGTCGATCCTGGCCGTGACCTTCGTGGCGATCGTATGGCTCGCGATCAAAACGACGGGCAGGGGCGGCGCGCTCGGCAGCCTGATGGTGACGCTCTTCTACGTGGTGCTCGGCGTGGTGCTGCAGTTTCTGATCGGGCTCGGGCTTGCGTATCTCTGCACGTTGCCGCTCAAAGGCGGCCGCTTCTTTCGCCTGCTGTTCTTCCTGCCGCTGATGGTGACGCCCGTGGGCATCGCGTACATGTTCCGCATGATGGCCGACACGTCGGTCGGGCCGCTCGCGCCGCTCTGGTCGCTGCTCGGCCTCGGCCAGATCGCGTGGGCGGCGGACCCGTGGCTCGCGAGAATCGTGGTCGTGATCGGCGATACGTGGCAATGGGTGCCGTTCATGTTCCTCGTGCTGCTCGCGGCGCTCGAAGGCACCTCGCGCGACCAGATCGAGGCGGCACAACTCGACGGTGCATCGGGCTGGCGCATCTTCCGCGACGTCACCTGGCCGTCGATCGCGCCGGTTGCGGCGAGCGCCGTGCTGATACGGCTTATCGAAGCATTCAAGATCGTCGATCTGCCGAACGTGCTGACCAACGGCGGCCCCGGCATCGCGACGGAATCGATGACCCTGCACGCGTTCATCGAATGGCGCACGCTCAATCTGGGCGGCGCGTCGGCGGTGGCCTACATGCTGTTCTTCATTTCGACGATCGCCTGCGTGTCGTTCTTTCAACTCGTCGTGAGACGCGCGCGAGGGCAGCGCTCATGAACGCATTCAAGCGTCTTTTCGTACGCGCGCGCATCGACGAGATGCCGCCGGGCGCGCGCCTCGTCGCCTATGCGCTGCTCGCACTGTGGTCGCTCGTCGTGTTGTTTCCGCTCTACTGGATGGCGATCACGTCGTTCAAGCTGCCTGTCGACGTGTCGAGCGGTCCCGCGTATCTGCCCTTCGTCGACTTCAAGCCGAGCCTCGACGCGTGGCACTACATCTTCGTCGACCTCGGGCCCGACACGTTCCGGCCGTACCTGAACTCGCTGATCGTCGCGACGTGCGGCACGGCAGCGGCGGTCTTCTTCGGGTCGATGGCGGCGTATGCGCTCGCGCGCATCGAGTACCGGCCGCCCGTCGCGGCGGTCGGCCTGGGCGCGCTGCTGATCGCCGCGCTGGTGGCGGCGGTCGGCTGGGGCGGCGTGGATCTGCGCATCGCGGCAGCCGCTGCGCTCGCGCTCTTCTTCCTGCTGCTGCGCCCGCTGATCCGTCGCGCGCGAAGGCATCTCGGCAACGAAGACATCCTCTTCTGGATCGTTTCGCAGCGCATCCTGCCGCCGGTGGTCACGGTGATCCCGATCTATCTCACCTTCAAGAGCGTCGGCCTGCTCGACACGCATCTCGCGCTCATCATCACCTACGCGACCGCGAACGTGCCGATCGTCGTGTGGCTGATGTTCGATTTCTTCGACGGCGTGCCGAAGGAAATCGAAGAGAGCGCGCAGATCGACGGCGCAACGCGCTTCGCCATTCTGTTCGGCATCGTGCTGCCGCTCGTCGCGCCGGGCCTCGTGGCGACGAGCCTGCTCGTGTTGATCCTCTCGTGGAACGAGTACCTGTTCGCGCTTTTCCTCACGACGGCCAACGCGCAGACGATGCCGCTCTTGGTGGCCGCGCAGAACGCGACGCGCGGTCCGCAATGGTGGAACATGTCGGTGCTGATTCTGATCATGATCCTGCCGGTGATGCTGCTGACGCTCACGTTGCAGCGCTTTATCGTCAAGGGCATTCTCGTGGGAGCGGTCAAGGGATGACGGACATGCAGATGCCCGCGCAAGACGCGCGGCTCGGCCAGATCGCGGCGGGCCAGCATTCGAAGAGCGTCTCGCTGCGCAACGTCGGCAAGACGTTCGGCGACACGCGCGTGCTGCGCGATCTCACGCTCGACGTGCACGCGGGCGAGTTCCTCGTGCTGCTCGGCGAATCGGGCTGCGGCAAGACCACCGCGTTGCGGATTATCGCGGGGCTGGAGTCGGCGACCGAGGGCACCGTGCATGTCGGCGACAAGGACGTAACGCAGCAGTTGCCGCGCGACCGCGATGTGGCGATGGTGTTCCAGTCCTATGCGCTCTATCCGCACAAGACAGTGTTCGAGAACATCGCGTATCCGCTCTTGGTGAGAAAACGCCCGAAGACCGAGATCGATGCCGCCGTGCGCGAAGTGGCGGCGAGCGTGCAGCTCGAACCGTTGCTCGCGCGCTATCCGCGCCAGTTGTCGGGCGGCCAGCGGCAACGCGTTGCGCTCGCGCGCGCGATCATCAGAAGGCCCGCCGCGTTCCTGATGGACGAACCGCTATCGAATCTCGACGCGAAGCTGCGCGGACACATGCGCGCGGAACTGAAGCACATGCAGCACCAGCTCGACATCACGACGATCTACGTCACGCACGACCAGATCGAGGCGATGACGCTCGCGCATCGCGTCGCGCTGATCGACAAGGGCGTGTTGCAGCAGCTCGATACGCCCGCGCGCATCTATTCCGATCCGGCCAACCTGTTCGTTGCGGGTTTCATCGGTTCGCCGCCGATGAACTTCCTGCGCGGCACGCTTGCAGATCATCGCTTCGAAGCGCCAGGCCTCGCGCTCGGTGCAAGCGTCACGCAAAAGGGCGAAGCGACGCTCGGCGTGCGCCCGGAGGAATGCACGCTCGTGGCCGCGTCCGATGGAGAATTGAAAGGGCGCATCTACTCGGTCGAACTGATCGGCGACCATTCGCTCGTTACGATGAATGTCGGCGCGCAGCAGGTGGTCGTGAAGGTCTCGAACATGTTTGCAGGCGAGATCGGCAGCGAGGCGGGCGTGCGCGTGAACCGCGAGCGCGTCTATTTCTTCGACCAGGCTTCGGGCGAACGCATCCGCTCCTGAATGGGACTATATTGAAAGAGCAGGACTATGGTCCGCGCGTCCTGCAAGGAGGGACGACATGCGGCGCATCTATTTTCTTTTGCCCGACGTGAAGAGCGCGAAGGGCATCATCGACGAACTGCTGCTCAAGCGGGTCGAGTGGCGTCACATTCACGTGCTCGCGCGGCCACATACGCCGCTCGAAGACCTGCCGCAAGCGACGCTCGCGCAACGCAGCGACCTGCTCTATGCGCTTGGACGCGGCACGGCCGCGGGCGGCGTGACGGGCATGCTGGCGGGTCTCGTCGCGATGGCGTTTCCGCCGGCCGGGCTCACCATCGCCGGCGGCGCGGTGGTTTGCATGGCGCTCGCGAGCGCAGGCTTCGGCGCATGGACCGCAACGATGATCGGCGTCGACGTGCCGAACACGCGGCTCAAACGCTTCGAGAAGGCGATCGAGAACGGCGAGTTGCTGATGATGGTGGACGTGCCGAAGGATCGGGTCGAAGAGATCGAGGAACTCGTGAAGAGCCACCATCCCGAAGCGGACGTCGAGGGCACGGACCCGACGATTCCCGCCTTTCCGTGAATTCAGGCCGCGCGCTTCGCGCGGCTTTTTTCTGATGCGCTAAGATCACTTGCCGGTATGCGAAGCACGCGCATTGACGCGCCGCCGAATTTCCCCGAGATGCTTTAAAAAAAGCGAAAAAATCGCGAAGATTCGAATTAACGATGGTTTTTAACCGAGGATCGAAAATCGATGCGCCGAGTAGTGTTCAATCAAAAGGGTGGGGTCGGAAAATCCACCATCGTCTGTAATCTGGCCGCGATCAGTGCGTCGCAAGGGTTGCGCACGCTCGTGATCGACCTCGATCCGCAAGGCAATTCCAGCCAGTATCTGCTCGGTGCGAAGGCACAGGATGCGCAGCCGAATCTCGCCAGTTTCTTCGAATCGGCGCTGAGTTACAGTTTCCGCGAGCCGGATTTCAATTCGTTCATCCATTCGACACCATTCGACAATCTCGACATTGTTCCGTCACATCCGGGCCTCGATGCGCTGATGGGAAAACTCGAATCGCGTTACAAAATATATAAGCTGCGCGATGCGCTGAAAGGCCTGCAGAACTACGACGCCGTTTATATCGACACGCCGCCCGCGCTCAATTTCTTTACGCGTTCGGCGCTGATCGCGGTCGAGCGCTGCCTGATTCCATTCGATTGCGACGATTTCTCCCGCCGCGCGCTCTATTCCGTGCTCGAAAACGTGCAGGAGATTCGCCACGACCATAATCCCGGGCTCGCCGTCGAGGGCATCGTAATCAATCAGTTCCAGCCGCGCGCGAGCCTGCCCCAGCAACTCGTCGACGAATTGCGCGGCGAAGACCTGCCGGTGCTGAACTCGCACTTGTCGCTCTCGGTGAAGATTCGCGAGAGCCATCAGCACGCCCGGCCGATGATCTACCTCGAACCGCGTCACAAGCTCGCGCAGGAATATCTCGCGCTGCATAACGAACTCAACGCATAGGGCCGGGTGGGCGCACGACGCGCGCCCTGACGCATGACCTACATCCTGCTCGCCAATGCCGTGCTTATCGCGCATCTGGCGTTCGTCGCGTTCGTGACGTTCGGCGGCTTGCTCGTGCTGCGCCACCGGCGCTTCGCATGGCTTCACTTGCCGGCGCTCGCATGGGGCATCGCGGTGGAACTCGCAGGCCGGGTCTGCCCGCTGACGCCGCTCGAAAACCGTCTGTTGAAACTGGGCGGCGAAGCGGGTTACGCGGGCGGCTTCATCGAGCATCTCATCGGACGCGTGCTCTATCCCGGCGACCTCACGCCGATGCTCCGCTATGGGCTCGCATTCGTGCTGACCGCCGTGAACGTGGCGATTTATGCGGTCGTGATCGCGCGCCGCCGCAACGGGCGCTGAAGGTCAACTCTTGCGGGTAGTCTTCGCGACGAAGTGCGTCGGCGCGTGCTGCACCTTTTCGCTTCCGCACTTCGGACAGCGCAGATGAATCGTTGCGTGCTCGGCGAGATGTTCTGCGTGCTCGAACGTTTCGCCGCACTGCTCGCATCGATACTGATAGGTCGGCATGACTCGTCTCCAACACCGGGCCGCGAGGCAGGCCCGGCTATCAACCATTCTAGCCCGCCGTGCGATGCACGAACGGTGTTTCCGGCGTCGGAAAGCCCGCCTGCTTGAACGTCTCGGCAATCGCGCGATTGGTGTCGAAGTAGACCTGCCAGTAGTGTTCCGTCGTGGTGTAGGGACGCACGCAGAGCAGCGGGCCTTCGGGCGTGAACGAGAGGATCTCGACATCCGGTGCGGGGCTCTCGGCCACGTTCGGTATCTGCGCGACCGCCGCCTTCAGCCGTGCGATGGCGTCGAGCGGATCGACACCGTTCGCGATCTTCGCGGTCAGTTCGACACGCCGGTTAGGCAGCAGGCTGTAGTTCCAGATCGTGTCGGAGAAGACCTTGTTGTTGCCGACGATGGTCGCCACGTTGTCGGGCGTCGTGATCATCGTGCCGAAGAGGCCGAGTTCCATGACCGTGCCGGTCACGCCGCCCGCCGTGACGAAGTCGCCGACCTTGAACGGCCGCAGCACCTGCATGAAGATGCCCGCCGCGAAGTGCGCGAGCAGGCCGCCCCACGCGACGCCGATTGCAAGTCCGAGGCCCGCGAGCAGCGCGGCGAACGAGGTCGTCTGAACGCCGAAGACCTGCAGGATCGCGAGGATCAGCAGCAGGTTCAGAAGCGCGCCGATGATCGAACCGAGGTAGTGCGCGAGCGTGGGATCGACGCGGCCGTTGCGCGCGAGCACCTTGCGCATCATGCCGATCACGACGCCGATCAGCCATCGCCCGATGATCCACAGAGCGATGGCCGCGATCACGTTGATCGCGAAGTCCACCCCACGGGTCATGATGAAAACGCGCACCGTTTCGATGTTCATATCTTTCTCGCTTGACCCGCGCCAATCGGAAAATTCTTCGCTGATGCCCTGAGATTTATAGGCGACGGGCCGCGCGACCGCAAGAACCGTGAACGGTCGGGTTCAGGTCCAGTCCGTCGGCGTGTCGTCGGGGTCGGCGAGCGTGAGACCCGCCGTCGGCAACGGCAGCGCCGTCTTGTAGCGCACCTGCTTGAGCGCGAAGCTCGACCGGATATTCGACACCCCCGGAATCTTCGTGAGCCGTTCGAGGATGAAGCGTTCCAGCGCCATCATGTCGGGCATCACCACGCGCAACAGATAGTCGGCGTCGCCCGTCATCAGGTAGCACTCCATCACCTCGGGGCGCGCGCTGATCGCTTCCTCGAAGCGACGCAACGCATCCTCGACCTGCTTTTCGAGGCTCACCTGGATGAACACGTTGATGCGCAGCCCGAGCACTTCGGGATTAAGTAACGTGACATGCTGCTTGAAGAGACCCGCCTTTTCGAGCGCACGCACGCGGTTGAAGCACGGCGTCGGCGAGAGGTTCACCGCCTGCGCTAGTTCCGCGTTGGTGATGCGCGCATTGTGCTGAAGCTGGTTGAGGATGCCGATGTCGATCCGGTCGAGACGCTGTTTGGCCGATGCCGTCATAGTCGATATATTCCGTGAAAAGCTCGGGACCAGGAATAAATACACTATCCGTGGCGTGAAGGCCAGACAAAAGAGACGCACATTCTGGCCGGCGATGGCTATGCTCTTTTGAATCTATTCGAATCGCCTTGAGCCCTTTTGCGGAGTCGCGCCATGACGGATTTAGCGAGCGGAACCAGTCAGATCATTTCCTTAGCGAAAGGTCGCGAAGATACCGATCCGCAGGAAACAGCCGAGTGGCTCGAAGCGCTGGATGCCGTCGTCAAGCATGTCGGCAAGGAACGCGCGCAGTATCTCTTCGACCGCCTCGCGGACCACGCGCGCTCCATCGGCGTGGAGTCGGCGCGCGCCCGCGTGACGCCTTATCGCAATACGATCGACGTCGCTGACCAGCCGCGCTATCCGGGCAATCTCGACATCGAAGAAAAGCTCGCGGCCGTGCTGCGCTGGAATGCGCTTGCGATGGTCGTGCGCGCGAACCGCGCGTATGGCGAACTCGGCGGGCATATCGCGAGCTACGCGTCGGCGGCCGATCTGTTCGAAGTGGGCTTCAATCACTTCTTCCGCGCGTCGGGCGAGGACGGGCAGCACGGCGACCTCGTCTACTTTCAGCCGCATTCGTCGCCGGGCGTTTATGCGCGCGCGTTCCTCGAAGGCTTTCTCGACGAAGAACATCTGCGTCACTATCGGCGCGAGATCGCGGGGCCGGGGCTGTGTTCGTATCCGCATCCGTGGCTCATGCCGGACTTCTGGCAGTTTCCGACCGGATCGATGGGCATCGGGCCGATCAACTCGATTTATCAGGCGCGCTTCATGCGCTATGTGCAGAACCGCGGGTTGCAAAAGACCGATGGTCGCAAGGTCTGGGGCTTCTTCGGCGACGGCGAAATGGACGAGCCGGAATCGATCGGCGCGCTCTCGCTTGCGGCGCGCGAACAGCTCGACAACCTCGTCTTCGTCATCAACTGCAACCTGCAACGGCTCGATGGCCCGGTGCGCAGCAACGGCCGCATCGTCGACGAACTAGAGGCGCAGTTCACGGGCGCGGGCTGGAACGTGATCAAGGTGCTGTGGGGCTCGGACTGGGACGCGCTCTTCGCACGCGACCGCACCGGCGCGCTCCTGCGCACGTTCGCGCATACCGTCGACGGCCAGTTCCAGACCTTCTCGGCCAACGACGGCCACTACAACCGCGAGCGCTTCTTCGGCCAGAACCCCGAGCTAGCCGCGCTCGCCGCGCATCTCTCCGACGACGACATCGACCGCTTGCGGCGCGGCGGCCACGACGTGCGCAAGCTGCACGCCGCGTATGCGGCCGCGCTCGCGCACGAAGGCCGCCCGACCGTGATCCTCGCGAAGACGATGAAGGGCTTCGGAATGGGCGCGGGCGGGCAAGGCCGGATGACGACGCATCAACAAAAGAAGCTCGATCTCGACGATCTGAAGGCGTTTCGCGACCGCTTCCGCCTGCCGCTTTCGGATGCGGACGTCGAGGCGGTGAAGTTTTACAAGCCCGCCGACGACAGTCCCGAGATGCGCTATCTCCATGCACGACGCGAAGCGCTCGGCGGCTATCTGCCACGGCGTCGCAAGGTGGCGTCGCAAGCGTTGACGGTGCCGCCGATGCAAAGCTGGGCGCAGTTCGCCATCGACTCGAACGGCAAGGAGATGTCGAGCACGATGGCGATCGTGCGCATGCTCGGCAGCCTGATGAAGGACGCGCAACTCGGGCCGCGCATCGTTCCGGTGGTCGCGGACGAAGCGCGCACGTTCGGCATGGCGAACCTGTTCCGTCAGGTCGGCATCTATTCGCCGCTCGGGCAACTGTACGAACCGGAAGACATGGGCTCGATGCTCTATTACCGCGAGGACACGCGCGGACAGATCCTGGAGGAGGGCATCTCGGAGGCGGGCGCCATCTCGTCGTGGATCGCGGCCGCGACGTCCTACAGCGTGCACGACCTGCCGATGCTGCCGTTCTACATCTACTACTCGATGTTCGGCTTCCAGCGTATCGGCGACATCATCTGGGCCGCCGCCGACCAGCGCGCGCGGGGCTTTCTGATCGGCGCGACGGCGGGCAAGACGACGCTCGGCGGCGAAGGATTGCAGCATCAGGACGGCAGCAGCCATCTCGTTGCATCGACGATTCCGAACTGCCGTGCCTACGATCCCGCGTTTGCCTACGAAGTCGCGGCGATCGTCGACGAAGGCATGCGCGAGATGGTCGAACGCCAGCGCGACGTGTTCTACTACATGACCGCGATGAACGAGAACTACGCTCATCCTTCGGCGCCCGGCAATCTCGACGACGCGACGCGCGCCGGCATTCTCAAGGGTCTCTATCGCCTTTCAGCGAAGGACGGCGCGCGCGTTCAACTGCTCGGCGCAGGCGCGATTCTCGGCGAGGTCATCGCCGCGCAAGCGTTGCTCGAAGCGGACTGGCACATCGCCGCCGACGTCTGGAGCGTGACGAGCTTTACCGAACTGCATCGCGATGGCGCGGCCTGCGAGCGGGACGAGCGGCTCGGCGCCGCGGCTGCCGAACCGTTCGTGACGCGCGCGCTGGCATCGACGAGCGGCCCGGTGATCGCCGCGACCGACTACGTGCGCGCGCTGCCGGAACTGATCCGCGCTTACGTGCCGCGCCGCTACGTGACGCTCGGCACCGACGGCTTCGGCCGCAGCGACACGCGGCAGTCGTTGCGCGAGTTCTTTGAAGTGGATCGCGCGTCGATCGTCATCGCGGCATTGAAGGCGCTCGCTGACGACGGCGCGATCGACGCGGCACAGGTCGCGAGCGCGCGCGAACGTTATGGCAAGCGCCCGAGCGGCGCGCCGTGGCAGCGTTAGTATCCACGCGGTGACGGCGTGCGGGCCGTCGTGGGAGATGTCGGGAGTCGGGTGAAAATCGGCTACTACGCTTGCGCCGCATCGGTGAGAATGCGGGTGCGTCGATCCGTTTTTCTCGCGGACACTGCCAGTCAGCGAGCCTCCCAAGCACGGCAATAACTCCGATGACCGAACCCGACTCCTTCAACCGCTACTCCGATGCCGAGATCGCCGCCGTCTATCGCGCGATCCGCGAGCGCCGCGACATGCGCCACTTCACCGATGCCTCGGTCCGCGCCGACCAGCTCGCGCGCCTGTTGCAGGCCGCGCATCACGCGCCAAGCGTCGGCTTCATGCAGCCGTGGCGCTTCGTGCGCGTGACCGACCGCGCGCTGCGTGTCGCGCTGCATGAAGTCGTCGAGGCGGAGCGCCGCGCGACCGCCGAGGCGCTGAACGAACGCGCCGACGAGTTCATGCGTCTCAAAGTGCAGGGCATTCTCGATTGCGGCGAAGTGGTGGTGGCGGGGCTGATGGAGCAGCGCGAGCGGCATGTCTTCGGGCGTCGCACGTTGCCGGAGATGGACCTTGCCTCGGTGGCCTGCGCGATCCAGAACCTGTGGCTCGCGGCGCGCGCGGAAGGGCTCGGCGTCGGCTGGGTGTCGCTGTTCGACGTCGACGCGGTGCGCCAGTTGCTCCACATGCCCGCCGATGCGAAGCCGGTCGCGATTCTCTGCATCGGGCACGTCGAGCGCTTCTACGACGAGCCGATGCTGCAGGCCGAAGGCTGGGCGAAGCGCGTGCCGGGCGCGCTGTGCGTCGACGAGAATCGCTGGCCCGCGCCGCTTCCGGACGTTTCGCGCTAGGGTTTCTTCAGGCGCCGCGCTTCGCTGTCGCGCCGCGCTTCGCCCAGCAGCTCGAACACCTCCTCGTCGCTCGTCTGCGAGAAGTCGAGATAGAACTGCCCGACGCCGAAATAGCTGCGCGGCCGCATCGCGCAGATGAATTCGTCGATGACCGCTTCGACACGCGACTCCGAATCGGCGGGCGCAACCGGCAGCGCGGCGACGATGCACGCGGGCTTGCGCTCGCGCAAGGCCATCGCGGCGGCTTTCATGGTGGCGCCGGTCGCCATGCCGTCGTCGACCACGATCGCGATCCGCCCTTCCACGTCGACCGGTCCGCGATCGCCCCGATACGCGCGCTCGCGCCGCGCGAGTTCGATACGCTCGCTCGCGATCACGGCGTCGAGTTCGGCCGGGCTTACGCCCGCATAGCGCACGATGCTGTCGTCCAGATAGAACGCGCCGCCCGATGCGATCGCGCCCATCGCGAGTTCCGGCTGGATCGGCACGCCGAGCTTGCGCACCACGAGCACGTCGAGATCGGCGTAGAGCGCGCGCGCCACTTCGAACGCGACCGGCACGCCGCCGCGCGGCAGGCCGAGCACGAGGACGTCGTCGCGATGCGCGTAGCCCGCGAGCAGTCCGGCGAGCACGCGGCCCGCCTCGGCGCGATTCTCATAGACCGATTCCATGCTGCGCTTCCCTCGATGATCCGGCGACACGAACGCACGCGTTCCATAGAAACCTTAGTTCGCGCGTGCGGGAAGTCAACGCGGCCGAACTTCTTCGGCGTATTTTCATTGATCAAAAGGTCATTCACCGCCGCGCGCGACCCTCTTTCGCCATTGATGGGCATGACTGCTCGAAAACGGTGCGCAAGCTTACGAAGGTTTCTACGTCAGCACCAGATTCATGCATCGGCCGACACCGCTTCGGTGCGCGATGCACCATTCCAAAACGGCCAGCGGGCCCGTCCCGCACAGGATCGGCGCGGGTGGCACCAAAGCTGGTCCGGAACTTGCACTGAAAGCTGCTTTTTTGCCCCGTCAAACATGCAGGCATTCGAATCCGGAACCAATACCCTTTTCCTGCTGCTCGGCGCGGCGATGGTCTTCGCGATGCACGCCGGTTTCGCGTTCCTCGAACTCGGCACGGTACGCAAGGAAAATCAGGTCAACGCGCTCGTCAAGATCCTCGTCGACTTCGCGGTCTCGACGCTCGCCTACTTCTTCATCGGCTACAACATCGCGTATGGCGTGCAGTTCCTGCATGGCGCCGACGTGCTCGCCGAGCAGAACGGCTACGCGCTCGTGCGCTTCTTCTTCCTGCTGACCTTCGCGGCCGCGATTCCGGCGATCGTCTCGGGCGGCATCGCCGAGCGCTCGAAGTTCAACCCGCAACTGTTCGCGACCTTCGCGATCGTCGGCTTCATCTATCCGCTTCTGGAAGGCGTCGCGTGGAACGGGCGTTTCGGCATTCAGGCCTGGCTCATGAACACCTTCGATGCCCCGTTCCACGACTTCGCCGGATCGGTCGTCGTGCATGCTTTCGGCGGCTGGATCGCGCTGCCCGCCGTGCTCCTGCTCGGCGCGCGCCACGGCCGCTATCACAAGGACGGACGGATCTCGGCCCATCCGCCGTCGAGCATTCCGTTTCTCGCGCTCGGCGCGTGGGTGCTGGCGGTCGGCTGGTTCGGCTTCAACGTGATGAGCGCGCAGAGCGTCGACAAAATCAGCGGCCTCGTCGCGGTCAACTCGCTGATGGCGATGGTCGGCGGCACGCTCGCCGCCTGGGTCGCCGGACGCAACGATCCGGGATTCACCTACAACGGGCCGCTCGCGGGACTCGTCGCCGTGTGCGCGGGCTCGGACATCATGCATCCGCTCGGCGCGTTGATTGTCGGCGGCGTGGCGGGCGCGCTCTTCGTGCAAATGTTCACCTGCGTGCAGAACCGCTGGCGCATCGACGACGTGCTCGGCGTCTGGCCGCTGCACGGCCTGTGCGGCGCGTGGGGCGGCATCGCGGCGGGAATCTTCGGGCAGAAGGCGCTCGGCGGGATCGGCGGCGTGTCGATGTGGTCGCAACTGATCGGCACGGGCGGCGCGATCATGCTGGCGGTTGCGGGCGGCGTGGGCGTCTACGGCGCGATCGCGTTCACGGTGGGCATGCGCCTCGATCGCGAGGACGAGTTCAACGGCGCCGATCTGTCCGTGCATCGCATCTCGTCCACGCCAGAGCGCGAGATGGCGCGCTGAGCGGCACATCGCTTGCTGAAACGGTCGACGACGCGGCGGCTCTCTACGCCGTCCGCTCGGACAACCGGAGGAAACATGAAACACGGCAAGAAGCTGGTTTTATCGACGCTGCTCGCATTTGCTTGCGGTGCCGCGATGGCGCAGAACGGCGGCGGCAGCGCCGGCGGACAGGGCGGCACGGGCGGCGGCAATGCGCACGGCGCGGCGACGGCGGGACCGACCGCGGGCGGCGATCCGGCATCGGGCGCGATGAGCGGTTCGAGCAAGAAAATGGCCAAGTCGCCGAAAAAATCGGCGACCGACACCACCAATTTCCCCGGCGCCAACGCCAGCAGCGACGCCAAGGGGCAATGACGGCGCTTGCCTTCGCGGTCCGTGGATGCGTTCATCCACGGTTCATCGACGGCCTTCTTCGGCCTATTGCATTGCATCGCACCATGACGGGCGGTTGAGCCCGGGCCGCGTGCCGATGTCGATCGACGCGGTGTCTCGCGCCGCATGAGCCTGGCCGTTCGGCAGGCTCCATGCCGAGGCCCGCGCGCCGGTATGATGTCGACTCGACATTCCGAGGCCCGACGCTTGAACCCCACTGAGACTGCGACCTTCGACCTGCCGCTGCCTTCGCGCAACTTCGCCGCGACGCACCGCGTGCTCCTGATCGTGTTGATCGGGTCGATCCTGATCCCGCTTGCGTGTCTCACGGCTTACGGCTATTACGACTACCAGCGCCGTCTCGCCAACGCGGATGAACTGGTGGAGCGCGTGGTGCGCGTCGCGAACGAACACGCGGTCAAGGTCATGGACCTGAACCAGCAGCTACAGACGCGCATCGTCGACATGCTCGGCGAAAGCGACGACGTCAGCATCACGAGCCGCGAATCGACGCTGCACCGCACGCTCGACGACGTCGGCGGAGGCTTTCCGCAAGTCGCGGCGATTTCGGTGTTCGGCGTGAACGGCGAACTGCTGGCGAACAGCCGCTACTACCCGGCGCCGCATGTGTCGATCGCGGAACGCGACGACTTCCGCTCGGCCCGCGCAATGGCGCCCGTCACGTATTTCTCGCTGCCGCTGCGCGGCAAGGTCGGACAGGCGGACGTCTTCACCTCGACGATGGGCCGCGTGTCGCACGGCGGGCAGTTTCTCGGCGTGGTGTCGATCGCGCTCAAGCGCGAATATTTCAGCGACTACTATCGTCAACTCGCCGCGGGCGACCCCGCGCTGACCATCGGCCTGTACCGGCGCGACGGCGGCATCATGGTGCGCTTTCCGCCAGCGCCGGCGGGGGCCCAACCGGCGAGCAACACGCCGTTCACCAACGCGTTTCGCAGTAACGAACTCTACGGCCGGGTGCGCATGACGTCGACGGTCGACCACGTCGAGAAGCTGCTCGCCTACCGGCGTGTCGCCGACTATCCGCTTTACGTCGCCGCCGGCTACGCCACGGATTCGATATTCCAGAACTGGTGGCGCAATGGCCTTCTGGTCGGCGCGATCGCGCTGGTGCCGTGCGTGGTCGTGTGGCTGCTCGTCGTGTTCTCGATCCGCCGCCTGAACGCCGAGCAGGCCGCGTGGGAACGCTGGCAGGCGGAAGTGGCGATCCGGCTTTCCATCGAGGCGTCGAGCCGTCAGTTGCGCCGCATGGGCGCGCTCGGCAATCTCGTCGCGAACGTCGCGCACGACTTCAACAACCTCCTGATGGTCGTGTCGTCGAACATGGAACTGGCGCGGCGTAAAAATTTCAACGACGTCGAGAGCGAAGTGCTGGCCGTCGAGCGCGCGACCGCGGGCGCGGAATCGCTCGCGCGGCGACTCATGAGCGTGGCGAGAAAGCAGCCGCTCAAGCAGGAACTCATCGAACCGGCCGTCTGGCTGTCGGGGATCGCCGAACTGGTGAAGACATCGGTGCGGCCGAACATCCTGCTGTCGATCGAACTGTCGCCGGATCTGTGGACGGTGATGGCCGATCCGGTCGAACTGGAACTCGCGCTGGTGAACATCGTCGTCAATGCGAGCGAGGCGATGCCGCGCGGCGGACGCATCGTGATCCGCTGCCAGAACGTGCGCGTGAAGGCCGGGGAAACCGAGCTGCCGAACGGCGAATACGTGCTGATCTCGATCTCCGACAACGGCGAAGGCATGAGCGACGACGTGCGGCAGCGCGCGTTCGAACCGCTCTTCACGACCAAGGTGCGCGGCGCGGGCACGGGTCTCGGGCTCGTGCAGGTGCTCGCCGCGTGCGAGCAGGCGGGCGGCTCCGCGCGCATCACGAGCGTGCCGGGCGCGGGCACGACGGTGCGCCTCTATCTGCCGCATCATCACGCGCCGCACGTCGAGGCGCCGCCTCCGACCGTGGCGGACGAGCCGCTCGTCACCGCGCCAGCCGAAGAAGCGGGGCACGCATTGCGCGGGATGTCGGTGCTGCTCGTCGAAGACAACGCGGATGTGGCAGCGGGCATCATGGCCGTGCTGGAGGTGTTCGGCTGCGCGGTGCATCACGAGGAAAGCGCCGACGCCGCGTTCGACCTGCTCGGCCAGGGCTACGGGTTCGATCTCGTGTTGTCGGATGTGCAAATGCCCGGGCGCATGAACGGTATCGACCTCGCGGAGCAGATCATCGCGCGGCTGCCCTCGCAGAAAGTGGTACTGATGACGGGTTACGCCGACGAACTCGAACGCGCCAGGCATCTCGGCGTGCAGATTCTCGCCAAGCCGTTCGACATGGACGACCTGCGCGAACTGCTCGCGCCCCGGGTCGCGCAGTAATTCACGGGGGCTTGCGCCCCCGTCTCCCATCTTCCTTTCACGCACGCTCCCGCGAGAGGGAACGGCGCATGCGTATTGCTATGCCACGAGACCGGGCGTCCACGCGCATCGGGCATCGCGGGCAAGCGCACGCGCAACGCGCTCGTGCGTCGCTGCGCCTTGTGCGGTGGCCGTCCGGATGTACGAAACGCGGCCTATACGCATTGCGCGTCGGTGCGCCGAGGCCGTCACGACTAGGTAGTCTTGCTAAGAATGTCCGGTCGGTTGCGTTTCGCCTCGCACGCGATGTGTAAAAGCGCGCGTCACGACGGCAGGAAATGCACGGCGCCCCGGACATCCGGCAGGTGACTGTGTGAAACGAGGAGGCACGCAGTGAGAAAACCGAAACTGGCCTATTCGAAGACGATGCGCAAGCCGGGTCTGCAAAGCGGGCCGCCGACGGAGCACGATTTCGAAATCTACGCGTCGTATCAGGTCAACGCGGCGGGGCTGTATATCGGCACGCTGAAAGTGGTGCGTAAGACCGACGGCCGGCTGCTGTTCCCGTTCGCGGGCGCGCCGGTGATCGGTCCGTTTCCGACGCGCCAGGAAGCGCGCACGGCAGCGGCTACGTTCGGAAGCAGGATCGTCGCGGGGGACATCGACAATCCGGAGGCTTGATGCAAAAGCCGCCCGCTTACACGAAAAGCGTGGCAGTGAGCTGGGCCAGGCGTTTCTGCGGAAGCGCGCCGTAGTTCGATGTCGCATTTCCGCGCGTGCCCTGCACCTGCAAGGCCAGATCGGTGCGCTTCCAGTGATACCGCAATTCCATCCAGCCGAGCATGCTCAGGTCGCTGGCATCCATGCGCAGCATCATCGACAGATCGAGCTTCGGAATCAGCACGTCCGGCTTGCGCAGAAAGGCGAACGCCTGGCGGCGCGTCGGCGGGTCCTGAGCGACCGCGATCCATCGGCGGTAGGCGCCATACGCGGGCGGCGGCCCGTTGCGCAACGCGTCCCACGACCGGGTCTCGAGCCCCGCGCCGTTGTATTGATACTCGAGCGTGAGGGACAAGCGACCTTCCGTCGTGTAAGTTGCCCCGGCCGCCAGCCGATAGCGGAAGGCGGTGTCATCGCTTCGTCCGAGTGCCTGATCGAGGAGCGACGGCGCGCGCCCGCCCGAGAATTCGACGTGTCCGACAGTCGCGTTGTTGAAAAGCGCCGTGGCGTTGATGCCAGCCTGCGCCGATTCGCCTGCTTCCTTGAACGCCAGCAGTTCAGGCGCAAAGCCATCCCAGACGCGCGCGCTTGTCTTGACGAGCCAGCGGTCGGTCGAATTCGTGGCACCGAAGTTCGGGTTGAACGAGCCGGTGTTCCCGTTGCGCTCGATGCGCGGTGAAAAGAGCGCCGAAGCCGAACCGCCATTCCACAGTTTCTGGCCGCCGACGATGACCGTTCCCTGACGGTTTTCACGAAGGCTGTCGGGGTCCGATGTGGTCACGGAGCGAAGCGCGCCGCTGCGAAAATAATCCGTCGGGTTGTACCCGGCGCCCACGCCGTTTCGCACGTTGACGCGTCCCGCGTCGAGCGATGCGTCACCGGGCGCGTCCCAACTGGCGAACGCCTCACGCAATGTGTTCACGCTGGCCTGCGCCCCCGCGCCGTGACGAAGATCGAGACGATCCGACAACCCAAAGCGCAGGCGGGCGGCGGGCAGGACAGGGGCGTAACGCACGTCGAGCGAGGCACGCTCGGACGCGTCGAGCGCGCCCGGATCGTCCGCGGTCTGAAAGACATTCGCGGCCGGCTCGACCGACGCGGCGAGGTCGCTCCTGCGCGGGTCCGTGGTGGCCTGCTCCGCGCCGAGCATGAGCGCGCTCGCCGAGTTCGCGACGTCGAGCGCATCCAGTTCCGCGTCCTGTCCCAGGGCGATCTCGCTGTAGGCCAGCATGAATATCAACCAGGCATGTCGCATGGATCAACCCGGCTGATAGCGCGCGAGATAATCACGCTGGAACCACGATTCCGGCGCATCGCGCAGCTTGTAGTCGGAAAAGCGCATGACAGTCACCCATTTGGGGTCCAGTCCATCGATGATGACGATCTCCACGGGCCGCTCGACGCCGAGTTCCTTGTGGTATCCGCGATAGAAGGCCGTCTTGAGCAGCCTGCCGGATTGCGCGTAGTAGCGGGCCTTGACCGGACGGTTGTTGGCCGTGTCGACCCACATGTCGATGTTGTCGTAGGTGACATCCTTGTTGCGCGCGGCGAGCGCCAGCCGGTAGCAATGGCGCGCGGTCCGGTCTCCGTCCGTGATGTCTTCCTCCGCCGCGAGCGTGGCCGCGTAGTCTTTCGCAAAGTTGACCGTGACGACGTCGCCATTGGCCGCGCCGCCGAGCAGTCGTTGCTGAGGTGAAATGCGGATGCTCGACTGGCTGACCGGATCGTAGAACCAGAGATCGTTGCCGCGCTTGAGCATGCGCTTGCCGGCATCGCGCGCCGGGTCGAAAAAGGTCACGAGCGTGCTGTATTGACCGGTGTCCTCTGCCGTTCGCGACAGAACGCTGACGCCCGCCGTGCCGACTTGCGCGCCGTCGCGATATTCGGCGAGACGCGTCGTCACCGAAAAGGTGCCGCCCGGATTGCGGATCAGGTCGCTCGCCGCGAGAATGTTCTGCGCGTCCGGGACGGCGCTGGCCGTGGCGCACAGGAAAAAGGCGGCGAGAGCGGCCGAGAAGCGTACTGGAGACAGGGTGCGAAGCATGAGGACTTCCTGGTAGTGGGAGCGATTCAGGTGTATCGAAGGGCATCCACGATCTGCATCTTCACCGCGCGGCGCGCGGGCAACCATGCGGACAGGGCCGCCATGGCGATCACGCCCGCGCTCGTGCCGGCGATGAGTCCCGTTTCGCCCCAGATGCGCACGCTCAGGAGAACCGGACGCGCGACGCCGGGAGCGGTCCATGCAAGCCCGCTGCGATTGATCGCCGCGCCCAGCACGAAACTGCAGCCAAGGCCGAGAAGCATTCCGCCCGCCCCGAGCAGGATGCCTTCGCGGATGAAGATGCCGCCGCTCGCGCGGCGTCGCAGGCCCATTGCGCGCAGCGTTCCGATTTCCATTGTTCGCTCGATGATCGCCATGCTCATCGTATTGCCCACCGTGAACAGCACGATCGCGCCGATCAGCACGGAAATGAACGCGAAGATCGTGTCGAACATGGCGATGCTCTGGCCGTAGAACGGATTGAGCGCGGCGTAGTCCAGCACGTCGAAGTCGTCTCCGGGAAAACGCGCTTTCAGCAAGGCTGCGAGCCGTTGCTGCACGCGCGGCAGGTCCGACGTGTGATGAAGCTGGATTTCGATCGCGGTGACCTTGGGCGAGTCCCGGCCGTAGAGCAGCGTTTGCGCATACTGGAGATGCATGGCGACGAACACGTCGTCCAGTTCCTTGACCCCCTTGTTCTCCGCCGACACCACCGCCAGCGAGGCGACGTTCGGCGCGCCGCCGCTCGTCGCCGCCAGCAGTTCGATGCGCGCGCCCGCGGGTACGTGCGATGCGCCCGTCGATGCGGCGTCGCGGCCGATACCGTCGGCGAGCGCTCCGATGTCGTCGGGAATCGCGCGCGCCGTCGCCTCGCGGCCGTCGGAAACCGCAGGGGCGGGCGTTCGGCAGTCCGGGATGTGCAACGTCGTGCAAAGCTGCAGAACCCGGGCGACCCCGGCACCGATCGTGGCCGCGTCGTCGGGCGTGCCGGCGAGCGCGAGCCGGTTGCCGGCCGTCCGGTAGCCGTACTCGTTCCACTCGCGCAAGCGGTTCTGCGCGCGGGCGTCCATGCCCGTGACCCAGACCGTGCGCGACACGCCTTGTGCAAAATTTCCGGCGATTCCGCCGAACTGCAGCGTGGGGGTCACGACGCGGACGAGTGGCGCGAGCTCTGCATCGTGCAGGATCATGTCCGAGATCGCGGAGTAAGGCGCGATGCCGTAGCGATGCGGGTCGCCCGTTCCCAGGAGAAAGTAGTCGCGCTTCATCACTTGCAGGTGCGCATGATTCTGGATGAAGAAGGTTCGCAGGCTGTAGGTCACGTCCCGGCAGAAGCCGCCGAAGATCAGCACCGAGACGACGCCGATCACGATCGCGCTCAGGGTGGTGAGCGATCGGCGGCGGTTGCGTTGCAGATTTCTCGCGGCCAGCGTCCAGGCGTTCATGCGAACGCTTCCGCGCGGGCGGACGTCTGCGCCTGGCGATGCCGGCGCACTGCCGCGATGCGGCCGTCGCGTATCTCGATCACGTCGTCGGCTGCTTCGATCAGGCGGTGGTCATGAGAAGAAAACACGAAGGAAACGTGGTGCTCACGCTGCATCTCGCGCATCAGTGCAAGGATCGAGTCGCCCGTGTGGCTGTCGAGGTTCGCGGTCGGTTCGTCGGCCAGAACGAGTTGCGGGCGTGCGATCAGCGCGCGGGCGATGGCGACCCGCTGCCGCTGGCCGCCCGACAGTTCCCCGGGGAGGTGGCGTGCCTTGTCGGCGAGACCGACTTGTTCGAGCAGGTCCATCGTCGTCCGGCGCCGCGTGGCCGCGTCGGTGCGCGCGAGAACCAGCGGATATTCCACGTTTTCGTAAGCGGACAGAACGGGCAGAAGATTGAAGTTCTGGAACACGAAGCCGAGATGCGCGGCCCGAAAATCCGACAATGCGTCGTCGTCGAGCTGGCCGAGCCGTTGCCCGCGAATCTCCACTTCGCCGCGATCGGGACGGTCGATGCCGCCGAGCACGTTGAGCAGTGTGCTCTTGCCGCTGCCGGAGGGCCCGGCGATGACCGTGAAGCAATCGGGCCGGATGCCGATGCTGATGTTTCGAAGTGCGGGCAATGCGATCTTGCCGAGCCAGTAGGTCTTGTCGACCGAATGCAGTGTGGCGATCATGAAACGTCAGTCGAACGCGGGGAAGGGCGACCCTTTCGATGACGTACAGACGCGCGGTGATGGCCGGTGTGCTGACCTGATCAATCTGGAAAGCTAAGTTTATCGCAACGCGTTTCGTCAATTGGGGCCGGACGGAAACGCGATTGTATTGAGAGCGGACTCGAATGCATTGATTGGGATCACAAAGCATGACGCTGCAACGCGAGTCTCGCATTGCGCGAGGAGTCGATCGCCGGAGCGTCCGGCGATCGCATGGCGGATTTGGGGCCGCGCGCGACTCGTCGAACAATCGCCGGTCGCGGCGCCCGCGATGTCGAGCTTCCGGTCTACGACGACTTGCCCGTCACCGCCGCCGTCTCCGCCACCGGCATCACGCCTTCGGTCACGGCCTTTGTCTCATCGACGGCCGTGCGGCCGCCATCCCTGAAGAATGCCTGTTCGGCCGCCTTGTTCAGCACGAGGATGCTGATGCGCCGGTTGGTCGGCTCGTCGGCGACGTCCTTGTTGAGCGGCAGCACTTCGGCGAGGCCGCGCACCTGCAGCACCTTGCGTTCGCTCATGCCGCCCGCGACCAGCGCGCGCCGCGCGGCGTTCGCGCGCTCGCCCGACAGTTCCCAGTTCGAATAGCCTGCCTGACCGCCGGAGTAGGGCACGGCATCGGTGTGGCCGGCGATCGACACGCGGTTGTCGACGTCGTTCAGCGAAGCGCCGATCTGCGAAAGAATCGTCGTCACGTAGCCTTCGAGGCGCGAGCTGCCGGAGGCGAACATCGGCCGCTTGAGCGAATCGACGATCTCGATGCGCAGCCCCTCGCTCGTGATCGCGATGCGAATCTGGTCCTTGAACGCGCGCAGCGCCGGCGTGTTCTCGATGAGCGCGGTGAGCTTCTGCTTGAGTTGCTGGAGGCGCTGGGCGTCGTCGGCGGCGACGGCGGCGCGGGCGATCGACGGCGGCACCGGCTGCGTCTGGCTCTTGTTGGCTTCGCCCGGACGCGAGCTGGAAAGATCGCGCCCGCCGCCCTCGATCACGCTCGTATGCGCGGCGCCGCTGCCGTCCTTGCCGCCGAACACGGCGGCAAGCGGCGTGTTGAAGTAGTCCTCGATGCCCTGCTTGTCGTATTTCGACGTCGAGCCGAGCAGCCACATCAGCAGGAAGAACGCCATCATCGCCGTGACAAAGTCGGCGTAGGCGATCTTCCATGCGCCGCCATGATGGCCGCCGTGGCCGCTCTTTTTCTTGCGGCGCACGACGACGGTCGGCGCGAGCACGGATTGCAGCGGGTCGCGTGAAGGTTTTTCAGCCATGATCTCGTCCGTTCGATGCGAAAATTAGGCCGATTTCGGCATCTTGGTGGCGCGCACGGCGTCGTCGAGTTCCTTGAAGCTCGGGCGGTCGGCGGTGAAGAGCACCTTGCGGCCGAACTCGACGGCGAGCGTCGGCGCATAGCCATTCATCGAGGCGAGCAGCACCGACTTCACGCACTGATACGGCTTGGCTTCGGCCTGGCCCTTGGCGTTGAGCAGGTCCGCGAGCGGCCCGATGAAGCCGTACGCGAGCAGAATGCCGAGGAACGTGCCGACCAGCGCGCCGGCGATCATCTCGCCGAGCACGGCGGGCGCCGCGCCGACGGAACCCATCGTGTGCACGACGCCCATCACCGCCGCGACGATGCCGAACGCGGGCAGGCCGTCTGCCATCTTCTGGATCGCGTTCGCGGCGATGGAAGCCTCGGTGTGGTGCGTTTCGAGTTCCTCGTCCATCAGGTCCTGCATTTCGAGCGCGTTCACGTTGCCGCTCGACATCATGCGCAGATAGTCGACGATGAAATCGAGCAAGTGATGATCCTTCATCACGTCGTCATATTTCTGGAAGAGCGGGCTGGCTTCGGGCGCGTCGACGTCTGCTTCGAGCGCCATCATGCCTTCCTTGCGCGCCTTCTGAAGCAGTTCGTAGAGCAGAGCGATCAGCGCGAGATATTTCTCCTTCGTGTACGCGCCGCTCTTGAAGATGCCCGGGAGCGCCTTGAGCGTTTTCTTCAGCGTGGCGATCGGATTCGACACGACGAACGCGCCGACCGCCGCGCCGAAAATACACAGCAACTCGAACGGCTGCACGAGCGCGGCCAGATGCCCGCCAACGCCGACAAAACTTCCGATCACCGAGCCGATGACCAACACCCATCCGATTACAACAAACATTTCTTTCTCCGCGAGAGTCCGGGGCTTTGCGCAATATCCGAAATTCGGTGGCCGTACCTTGCGCAAAGTCGTCTCTGGTCTTAACGGCGTGGTTGGGCGGAGATTTAGGGCGGGAGGAAAGAAAGTTTGTCGGCAAACGTTTTGTAGGTAGTTTTTACAACACCGCGCCGCGCGTTTGATTGACACGATGCGTTCGTTATCGTCGAGCGTGCCGAAATCGGTGCCTTTCACGATGGTTTGGCCTTGGCGGAATGGAACGCCCGCACACGCTTCGACTATGATCGCCGTCATGAACTCGACCCTTGCCCACGCCGCGCCGCGCAAGCCCGTCGGCGCCTTGCTGCGCGAATGGCGGCAGCGCAGAAGACTGAGCCAGCTCGATCTCGCGAGCGACGCGCAGGTGTCCACGCGCCATCTGAGCTTCGTCGAATCGGGCCGTTCGGTGCCGAGCCGCGAGATGCTGATCCGCCTCGCCGAACAGCTCGACGTGCCGCTTCGCGAGCGCAACACGCTCTTCGTCGCGGCGGGTTACGCGCCGCTGTATCGCGAGCGCAATCTCGCCGATCCGCAACTGACCGCGGCGCGCCGGGCGGTGGATCTGGTGCTGAAGGGCCACGAGCCGTATCCGGCGCTGGCCGTCGACCGCCACTGGACGATGATGGCCGCCAACGCGGCCGTGGCGCCGCTCGTCGCGCTCGCCGATCCGGTGCTGCTGGAAGGCCCCGTGAACGTGCTGCGCCTGTCGCTGCATCCGAAGGGGCTCGCCGGCGCGATCGTCAACTGGCACGAGTGGCGCGCGCATCTGCTCGCGCGCGTGCGGCGCCAGATCGAAGTTTCCGGCGATCCGGTGCTGGCCGACTTGCTGAGCGAACTGGAGTCGTATCCGGCGCCGCCGCATGCGGGCGCGGGGCTTGCTCACGGTATGCACGGCGAGATCGACGCGGTCGTCGTGCCGTTCAGGTTGCGCACGGCGGCGGGCGTGCTGTCGTTCTTCAGCACGACGACGGTCTTCGGCACGCCGGTCGACATCACGTTGTCCGAACTGGCGATCGAGGCGTTCTTTCCCGCCGACGCCGAGACCGCCGCCGCCTTGCGCGCGACGGCATCCGCGTGACGGGCGGCGCAGGCGAAATGGAACCTCCGGCCGGGCCGCCGATCAGTGAAACAGGGCCGCGCGTCGTTCGCGATGAAGCAAGAGCGCCGGAAGCACGACCCGGCGAACCATTTAACGAAGCATCAGACAAGGGCGAGAAAGCGATGATCCATACCTTCGAGCAAACCATCGGCGGACAGCGGATGGCGTTCTGCGCCAGCATCGCGGAGGGCGGCGGGCCGCAGCGCGTGATCATCAGCCGCGCGGATTCGGCGGAGTCGCTCGTGATCGTCGACGCGAGCGGCATCATCGGCGCGATCAAGGCGGAAGTGGAAGCACCAGAGAGTTTCGTCGCCGATGCGGTGCGCAAGGCGCAGCAGGAAGCGCTGATCGAGCGCGCGCTCGAAACCGGCGAAGTGCAGACCACGAGCCTGTAGGCCCGCTGCTGCCATACTCGCGCCCAGTCGCGGTTTCGCGATGCGGGCGCTTTTGCATCGGCGCGCGGCGCGCTTAGGCGCGGGGCGAATCGCCGGGTGCGAACGGCGCGACGGAATCGGGACCGTCGGGCAGGTCCGGATCGTCGGGATTCGGCGATGCGTCGGGGTCGAGCAACTCGTCCGGATCGGGATCGAGCGGCGGGGAATCGGGCGGCGTGGACATGTCGGCTTTCCTCAAGCGGCCTGCGGGCCGCGCGTTTGCACGATGGGCGCTTGCTTGACGCTGCAAGGGGCGTTCCCGCGACGGATGATCGGGATGGGACGCCGGGGCGGTCCTTCGGCGTTTTCACCAACTCCGCGCGCGGCGCGGCAAGCCCATGCCGGCCGCGCTGTCACGGCCGTGGCGCCTGGCCCGCCATGCCTTTCGCCGCCGGCTGCCCGGCGTTGCGCACCCGGCGCGCCGTCAGCGCGCCGCAGATCAGGAGCGCCACCGAAATCCCCGCCGACCCCTTCACGCCCGCGACGATGCTCGCCGTCTGGCTCGCGTCCGTGGCGTGGCCCGCGAGCGCGCCGAACGCCGCGACGCCGATCGCGCCGGCCGACTGCCGCGCCGTGTTGAGCACCGCCGACGCCGTCCCCGCGCGCTCCTGCCCGACCGTGCCGAGGACGGCCGTCGTCATCGCGGGGACGGCGAGACCCATGCCGGTCGGGATAAGCAGGAACGGCAGCAGCAGCGCGGCGGTCGACGTCGATGCACCGACGAACATGAGCGCCGCGAAACCGGCTGCGTCGATGAGCGCGCCCGCGATCATCGGCCCGCGCGAGCCGAACCGCGCGACCACCGGGCCGCTCGCCAGATTCGACAGCAGGAAGCCGCCCGTCAGCGGGAGGAACGCGAGGCCCGTCTGCAACGGCGTATGGCCGAGCACGCGCTGCAAATACAGGCTCAGCACGAACACCATCCCGTAATAGGTCAGGTTCGCGAGCCCGCCGAACACGACCGCCGCGCTGAACGTGCGGTCCGCGAAGAGCGAGAGCGGCAGCATCGGCGCGGCGCTCCACCTTTCGACGGCGACGAACGCGATCCCCGCCGCGATCGCGAGCGCGATCCCGCCGAGCACCAGCGGATGCGCGATCCCGCGCGGCCTCAGTTCGATCATGGCGCCGACGAACGCCGTCAGCGCGACGATCGCGAGCGCCTGGCCGGGCAGATCGACGCCGCTTGCGCGCGCCGCGCGCGGCGTGTCGTCGACCCAGACGAAGGTCGCGGCGATGCCGGCCGCGCAGAGCGGCAGGTTGACCCAGAAAATCCCGCGCCAGCCGAACGCCGCGATCAGCATGCCGCCGACGATCGGGCCCGCTGCGATCGACACCGCGCCCGCCGCCGTCCAGAGTCCGACCGCGTGCGCGCGCAGGCGCCGGTCGTCGCCGCAGGACTGGTTCAGGAGCGCGAGCGAATTCGGCAGCATCGCCGCCGCGCCGACGCCCTGCAACGCGCGCGCGGTGACGAGTTGCGGCGCATCGGCCGCGAACGCGCAGCCGAGCGACGCCAGCGCGAAGAGCGCGAGCCCCGCGACGAACAGCCGCCGCGCGCCGAAGCGCTCGCCGAGCACGCCCGCCGAGAGCATCAGCGCGGCGAAGGCGAGGGCGTAGGCGTCGACGGTCCATTGCAGGCTCGCGAGGCTCGCGTTCAGGTCGTGGGCGATGCTCGCGAGCGCGACGTTGACGATCGACACATCGAGTTGCGAGACGACAAAGCCGACGCTCGTCGCACCGACGATCAGCAGGTGCCGCGCGTCGAGGCCGGAGGAAGGGGAGGTGGGGTTCGAGTTCATGTGGACATCGTAGGCGCGTCGCGCACGCGATGTTTCCGGATGGCGTGAAACGTGGCCGCGCGTGGCGAAGGCAAAAAAAAGCGCGCCCGAAGGCGCGCCTTGCCGCAAAACCGCCAATGCCCGGCCTTCAGTGCTTTTCCGGCGCGTGCCGGATGAAAAGCGTCGTCAACGCGCCGACGACGCACAGCGCCGCCACGTACAGCGCGGGCGCCATCGGATTGGATTTCATCATCAGCGAGACGACGATCGGCGTAAGGCCGCCGAAAATCGCGTAGGCGACGTTGTACGAGAACGAAATGCCCGAAAAGCGCACGACCGCCGGAAACGACTTGACCATCACGAACGGAATCGCGCCGATCACGCCGACCGTGAAGCCCGTGAACGCGTACCACGGCACGAGCACGGACGTATCGACAGCCAGTTGCTGGAACAGCGTGTAGTACGAGATCGCGAGCGCGATCCCGCCGACGAAGATCGTCTTGCCCGCGCCGACGCGCCCGGCGATCGCGCCGGCGAGCACGCAGCCGATCGTGAGGCACAGCGTCGCGACGCAATTCGCGATCAGCGCCGTCGCCGCGGGAATGTGGAACTGTTTCTGCAGGAGCGTCGGCGTCATCAGGATCACGACGACGATCGCCGCCGACAGCATCCACGTGAGCAGCATCGAGACGATCACGGCACGGCCGTGGTCGCGCAGGACGGCCTTCAGCGGAATCTCGGCCGCAAGCGACTTGCGCTTCTGCAATTCAGCGAATACCGGCGTTTCATGCAGCCAGCGGCGCAGATAAACCGAGAACAATCCGAAGACGCCGCCGAGCAAGAACGGAACGCGCCAGGCGTAATCCGCGACTTCCGAAGGCGCGAAATTCCGGTTGACGGCCGCCGCGATCAGCGAGCCGAGCAGGATGCCGGCCGTGAGACCCGCGGTCAGCGTGCCGCACGCGTAGCCGATGTGCCGCGACGGCACGTGCTCGGACACGAACACCCACGCGCCCGGCACCTCGCCGCCGACCGCCGCGCCCTGCATCACGCGAAACAGGAGCAGCAGCACCGGCGCCATCAGGCCGATCGACGCGTAAGTGGGCAAAAGGCCCATCAGGAGCGTCGGCACGGACATCAGCAGCACGGAAAGCGTGAACATGCGCTTGCGGCCGAGCAGGTCGCCGAAGTGCGCCATGATGATCCCGCCGAGCGGCCGCGCGAGATAGCCGGCCGCGAAAATGCCGAAGGTCTGCAACTGGCGCAGCCAGTCGGGAATCGACGCGGGGAAGAACAATTGGCCGATCACCGGCGCGAAGAACACGAAAATGATGAAGTCGTAGAACTCGAGCGCGCCGCC
This sequence comes from Caballeronia telluris, assembly GCF_001544495.1. Classification (GTDB taxonomy): domain Bacteria; phylum Pseudomonadota; class Gammaproteobacteria; order Burkholderiales; family Burkholderiaceae; genus Caballeronia; species Caballeronia telluris. The sequence continues at coordinate 271,631 of NZ_FCNZ02000004.1, read as the reverse complement.
GAGCGCCGCGAGCGACAGGGTTTTATAGTCGCCGCGCGTGAGCGCGCGGCCAGCGGCGGGAACGGCGCCGTTGAGTGGTGTTGCTTGCATCGATGAAAGTCGTCGGTAAATGGAAAAGCCGCGCGCACGGCGTTGGAACGTGTGGGAGCGCGCAGGACGAGGCATCGCCCGACTGCGGAAAAGCTGCGCCGGATCAGCGCGAAAACCGCGGCCGCGAAGCGCGGCTCGGAGCCGCGGCGCAGCCTGCCTTCACGGTCTGCGGGTGGCAGGGCCAAGGCGGGAACTTTTTGCCAAACATCGGATGTTACAGGATAAGGCGCTGTGCACCGATGCAGGCACTTCGTAAGCACATCACATTGTGTAAAAAAATAAGACTTATCCAATGTGACACGCTCGGGCCCTTCTTCAGAATTCGCCTCTGTATTGGCCTTGTGACGCGACTGCTTCCGGGGCCAAGGCGAACCAAGCTCCGGTGGTCCCGGAATCCTTGTCGCCGCATTTTCCGACTCACCGGGCCCGATTTCATGCGTGTCGCCGTTCTTCAAACCGATCCCACTCACCGTCTCCTGCTTGGCGAACTCGTCAAGCGGCTCGGCCATACCTGCGTTGTCTATGGCGACGGCCTCGTGCTCTCGAAAGCCATGTCGCGCTCGACCGTCGACATGCTGATCCTCGACTGGCATTCCACCGGCCTGTGTGGCCTCGACCTGCTGAAGTCGGTGCGTTCGAGCTTCGGCGAACGCGTCCCGGTGATGTTCGTGACCGCCGACGGCGCCGAGCACAACATCGTGCGCGCGCTGACCGCCGGCGCCGACGACTTCCTCGCCCACCCGGTGCGCGCCGCCGAATTCGGCGCGCGCGTCGAGGCGCTGTTGCGGCGCGCGTATCCCGCGCAGACGTCCGCGAGCATCGACGTCGGCTGCTATCACTTCGACGCGCGCCAGCAGAGCGTGACCGTGCGCGGCAAGCCGGTGCAACTGAGCGGCACGCAGTTCCGGCTCGCGATGCTGTTTTTCTCGAACGTCGGGCGCGTGCTGTCGCGCGATCACATCTTCGCGATGGTCTGGGGCCGCGAATTCCGCGAAACCACGCGCACCATCGACAGCCACGTGTCGCGCCTGCGCCTCGCGCTCGACATCGAGCCGGTCAATCACTTCCGGCTGCAACCGGTCTACAAGAGCGGTTACCGGCTGCTGCATCTCTACGGGGACGAAGTAGAACAGCTCGAGCGCGATTCGTCGGGTGTCGCCGCCTGACGACTCCAACGAAAATGCCGTCGCAAGACGGCATTTTTTTGTCCGTACGCCGCGCGACGCCTTACAGCGAAGGCAGCGCCGGCCGCGTTTCGATCGAGCGGCGGATCAGCGCCTCGACTGCCTTGCGCTCCTCGCCCGCGAGCGGCAGGCGCGGCGGCCGGACCGGCTCGGTGCCGAGCCCGACGATCGCCTCGGCGAGCTTGATGTTCTGCACGAGCTTGTGCGAAACGTCGAGCGCGAGCATCGGCGCGAACCAGCGGTAGATCGTCCGCGCTTCCTCGATGCGTCCGGCGCGCAGCAGGCGGTAGATCGCCACCGTCTCGTGCGGAAAAGCGCACACGAGTCCCGCGACCCAGCCGTGCGCGCCCATCAGGATGGCTTCCATCGCGAGATTATCGACGCCGCAGAAGAGCGCGTAGCGGTCGCCGGTCTCGTTGATGAGATCGGTAATGCGGCGCACGTCGCCGGACGATTCCTTGATCGCGGCGAATTTCTCGTTTTCGGCGAGTTCCGCGAACATCTGCGGCGTCACGTCGACGCCATACGCGAGCGGATTGTTGTAGACCATGATCGGAAGCGGGCTCGCGTCGGCGACCATGCGGAAATGGTTGAGCGTCTCGCGCCGGTCGGACAGGTAACGCAGCCCCGGCAGCACCATGTAGCCCGCCGCGCCGTGACGGGCCGCGCGTTCGGCCTGGCGGCAGCCGTCGAGCGTGCTGTTTTCCGCAATCGTCAGGAGGACGGGCACGCGGCCGCGCGACGCCTCCACGGCGACGTCGAGCACGTCGAGCTTCTCGTCGAGCGACAGCGTCGACGCCTCGCCGAGCGATCCGCCCACGATGATGCCGTCGACGCCCGCCTCGATCTGCGCTTCGATATTCTTCTTCGTCCATGCGCGGTCTATGCTGAAATCCGCGTTGAACTTGGTGGTGACGGCGGGAATCACGCCTTCCCAGATATGCGCCACGGCGGCTCTCCTCGAGTGAATGTAGCCGCCAGTTTAGGCAGCGAAAATGCACGCGTCTTGCGCGAATCAAGCGTCTCGCGTGCCGATTTCGGCATAGTCCGGAAAACGCTCCACTGTGCCGAAATCGTCACGAAAACCGGTTAGCTGCGCCAAGACGCGCCGTCGCCGCGTTTCTACGATAGCAGCATGAAAACACTCGACATCATCGATTCGCACACGGGCGGTGAGCCTACCCGCCTCGTCGTGGCGGGCGGGCCGGATCTCGGGCGCGGCACGCTTAAGGAACGGCTCGACGTCTTTCGCACGCAATTCGACGCCTGGCGCGCGGGCATCGTGACGGAGCCGCGCGGCTCGGACGTGGTCGTCGGCGCGCTGTTGTGCGAACCCGACGATCCGGCGAACGCGGCCGCGGTCATCTTTTTTAACAATGTCGGCTATCTCGGCATGTGCGGGCACGGCACGATCGGGCTCGTCGTGTCGCTCGCGCATCTGGGACGGATCGCGCCGGGGCCGCACCGGATCGAGACGCCCGTCGGCATCGTCGAGGCGACGCTCAACGGGAACGGCAGCGTGAGCGTGCGCAACGTGCCGGCCTACCGGCACCGGCAGGCGGTGACGGTCGACGTGCCGGGCCACGGCGCGCTCACGGGCGATGTCGCGTGGGGCGGCAACTGGTTCTTTCTCGTCGCGGACCACGGGCGCGAACTCGCGCCGGCCAACATCGCGCAACTGACCGCGTTCACCGGCGCGATCCGCGACGCGCTCGCCGCGCAGAACATCACCGGTGCCGATGGCGCGTACATCGACCATATCGAACTGTTTTCGGACTCGCCGCGCGCGGGGCTGGACAGCCGCAGCTTCGTGCTCTGCCCGGGCAGCGCCTACGACCGCTCGCCATGCGGCACCGGCACCAGCGCCAAAGTGGCGTGCCTCGCCGCCGACGGGCTGCTCGCGCCGGGCGAAGTCTGGCGACAGGAGAGCGTGATCGGCAGCGTGTTCGAGGCGAGCTACGAGGCGAGTTACAAGCCGGCCGACGCGGGAATCGTCCCGACGATCACCGGCCACGCCTACATCATGGGCGAAGGGCGCCTTTCTTTCGATCCCGCCGATCCGTTCGCGTGGGGCATTCCCGCCGTTCCCGCAGACCCGATCCGATGAGCGCGGATGTCATCGTCGTCGGGGCGGGAATCGTCGGCGCGGCGTGTGCGGCGGAACTGGCGGCGCACGGTCTCGCGGTCGAGGTGCTGGAGTCGCGCGGAATCGGCGGCGGGGCGACGGCGGCGGGCATGGGCCACATCGTGGTGATGAACGATTCGCCCGCCGAATTCGCGCTCGCGCGTCATTCGCGCGAACTGTGGCTCGAACTCGCGCCGCAGCTGCGCGCCTGCGATGCGTTCGCGCGTTGCGGCACGCTGTGGGTCGCGGAGGACGACGAAGAGATGGCCGCCGCCCGCGCGATGCGCGACGCGTTCGCGGCGCACGACGTGCACGCGGACCTGCTCGACACGCACACGCTGCGGACGGCCGAACCCGCGTTGCATCAGCGGTTTGCGGGCGGCCTGCTCGTCGCGGACGACGCCATCGTCTACGCGCCGCGCGCAGCCGACTGGCTGCTGACGCAATCGCCTCACGCGTCGCGCATCCGCGTATCGACGGGTTGCAGCGCAACGAAGATCGAGCGCGGACGCGTCACGCTTACGAACGGCGAGGCGCGCACGGCGGCGCATGTCGTCGTCGCGAACGGGCTGGCCGCGCGCGAGCTGCTGCCGGACGTGCCGCTCACCGCGAAAAAGGGTCATCTGCTGATTACCGACCGCTATCCGGGCCTGATCCGTCATCAACTGCTCGAACTCGGCTACATCAAGAGCGCGCATCACGCGGCCGGAACCTCGGTCGCGTTCAATGCGCAGCCGCGGCCGACCGGCCAATTGCTGATCGGATCGTCGCGGCAGTTCGATACGCTCGATCCCGCCGTCGAAACGCAGGTGCTCGCCGCGATGCTGGCGCGGGCGGCGCGCTATCTGCCGGACTTGCCGACGCTCAACGCCATTCGCGCGTGGACCGGGTTTCGGGCGGCGTCGCCGGACGGCTTGCCGCTGATCGGCGCGGCGCGCGACGTCGACGACGGTATCTGGCTCGCCGCCGGCCACGAAGGGCTCGGCGTGACGACTTCGCTCGGCACGGCGAAATTGCTTGCGGCGCAGATGCTGAACCACGCCTGCGCGCTCGATCCTGCGGCGTTCGCGCCGCGCCGCTTTTCGACGGAGCACGCGCATGACTGACACCGTGACCGTCACGATCGACGGGGAAGCGCGCAGCGTTCCGGCGTTCACGACCGTCGCCGCGGCGCTCGCGATGCACGGCGCGCTCGCGACGCGGCTTTCGGTGACCGGCGAGCCGCGCGGTCCGCTGTGCGGCATGGGCGTGTGCCAGGAATGCCGCGTGAGCGTCGACGGGCGCGCGCATGTGCTCGCCTGCCAGACACTTTGCCGCGACGGCCTCGCGATCTCGACCGCGACCGGGACTGCGCGATGAAGATCGAACGCTACGACATCGCCATCGTTGGGGCGGGGCCGGCGGGCTTGCGTGCCGCGCAGGTGGCGGCGGCCGAGGGCGCGCAAGTCGCGCTGATCGACGACAATCCGCGCCCCGGCGGACAAATCTGGCGGCAAGGCCCGGGCGTCGTGCCGACGGCGCCGCTCGCGCTTTGGTTGCGCGGCACCGCGCCTCGCGTCGCCGTGAAAAGTGGCGCCAAAGTCGTGTCGGCGACAGGCACGAACCGGCTGCTGCTCGAATCCGCCGAGGGAGCCGCCTGCATCGAATCCGCGCATTGGATTCTCGCGACCGGCGCCCGCGAGCTGCTGCTGCCCTTCGACGGCTGGACGCTGCCCGGCGTCACCGGCGCGGGCGGCTTGCAGGCGCTCATCAAGGGCGGCATGCCGGTCGCGGGCGAGCGCATCGTGATCGCGGGCAGCGGGCCGTTGCTGCTCGCGGCGGCGTCGACAGCGGCGCAGCGCGGCGGCGACGTGCGCGCCGTCGTCGAACAGGCGTCGGCCGGGCGGGTGCTGCGCTTCGGCGCGACGCTCGCGCTTACGCCGGCCAAGCTGGCGCAGGCGGTCGCGCTGATGCGCGCGATCCGCGTTTCGCGCTACCGGACGGGCGCGGTCGTCGTGAAGGCGCACGGCACGAAGCGCGTCGAAGCGGTGACGATCCGCGCCGCCGGACGCGAGCGGTCGATCGAAGCGGATCGCGTGGCGTGCGGCTACGGGCTCGTGCCGAACGTCGCGCTCGCGCAGGCGCTCGGCTGCGCGCTCGATTCGAACGGCGCGATTCGCGTCGACGATTCGCAGCGCACGTCGGTACGGGGCGTGCTGGCGGCGGGGGAATGCACGGGCGTCGGCGGGATGGAACGCGCTTGGGTCGAAGGCGCGCTCGCGGCTTACGCGGCGCTCGGCATCGACGATGCGCGCGTCGCGACCGAGCGTCGCGCGCGCGAGCGCTGGCGGCGCTTTGGCGCACGCGTCGCTGCCGCGTTCGAGCTGGGCGACGAGGCGCGCCGCCTGCCATCGCCGGATACGCTGATCTGCCGCTGCGAGGACGTCAGCGTCGGCGCGCTCGCGCCGCACGCGAACTGGCGCGACGCGAAGCTGCACACGCGCTGCGGCATGGGGCCGTGCCAGGGCCGCGTGTGCGGCGCGGCGGCATCGGCTTATTTCGGATGGGACGTCGGGGCGCCGCGCGAGCCGTTCAGCCCGGCGCGCATCGACACGCTGATCGCAGCCGGCGACATCGCCCCATAGCCCGATCGAGCACGCATTTTTGAATGCGGCCGCGCGCCCCTATAATCGAGCGCAGCCATGCCGCGCCACGACGGCCGCGCGCATCCGTCCATGAAGGCAAAGTCGGAAAACACGCGAGCGATACGCGCATGACCATCACGATGGACCGCCCCCCCGACGAACTCGGCGCCGCCGCATTGCGCGCGAGCGCGGGCGGATCGACGCTCGACGCGATGCTCGGGCACTTCATGCTGCTCGAACCGGTCTTCGACGCGATGCCCGACGTCGTGTTCTTCGTGAAGGACGAGGAAGCGCGCTACGCGATGGTCAACCGCACGCTCGCCAGGCGCTGCGGCCAGAAGGACAAGCGCGCGCTCATCGGCAAGACGGCCGAAGACGTGTTTCCGCGCCGCTTCGGCCGGATCTACACCGCGCAGGACAAGGCGATCATCGGGCAAGGCAATCAGCTGATCGATCAGCTCGAACTGCATCTCTATGCCGGACGCGAGCCCGGCTGGTGCATGACCTGCAAGCAGCCGTTGCAGGATGCGTCGGGCAAGGTGGTCGGGCTCGCGGGCATTTCGCGCGACCTGCAGGCGGCCGAAGGCACGCATCCGGCTTACAGCCGGCTCGCCGCGGTCGTGCAGCACATCCAGGAAAACTTCGTGCAGCCGCTCACGATGCGCGAACTGGCCTCGATGGCGAACATGTCGATCGCGCAACTCGAACGCTATTTCCACAAGGTCTTTCACCTGACGCCGCGTCAGGTGCTGCTCAAGACGCGGCTCGATGCCGCCACCGCGCTGCTCGTCACGCACGACAAGGTCACCGACGTCGCCGCGCTGTGCGGCTACACCGATCACAGCGCATTCACGCGCCAGTTCAAGGCGACGGTCGGCGTCACGCCCACTGAATATCGCGCGCTTCTCCACGCCGGCGCGGCGCCCGAAAAGTCTGACTAGAAAGCGGGCACGGTCGATGGAGGATTTACACGGTCGTGCTTATCGCGGGACTCGGGCACGGACGCGCGTGCCGCGCCATCAGGGCGTGGCGGGGTAGCGAGGTTCCGGCCTGCTTCTTGCTCAACGGGATGCGGACAGGACCGGCGGCACGCCGGGTTCCTGTTTCCCCTAAAGTACCGCGCGCGTTCCGCACCGGACAAGCGCGGCCCTCCAACCGCTCAACAACGGTGCTGTCGGAATCCATGTCGCGACCCGGAAGCGAATAGGGTCGAGCGGCAAGCAGTAGAATCGCCGGCATATGAATTCCGCTTATGCAGTTTGAAAACAAAATGATGAACGAAGTAGCAAGACTGGGGCACACGAGGATCGTGCTGATCGAAGACGATCCGGAGAGCAGGGAATCGTTGCAGATGTTGCTCGAGGAGGAAGGCGCGGACGTGGTTGCCGTCGCCGATGCCGAGGAGGGCGTGGAGACCGCGATCCGGCTTCTGCCCGATGCAGTGATCTGCGACATCGACCTTCCCATCATGGACGGTTTCTACCTGATACAACGTTTGCGCGATCACGAGATTCGCGGGAATCTGCCGCCCTCCGTGGCGATCGCGCTGACGGGCCACCACGGCGACGAATATCGATTGCGAAGTATCGGCGAAGGCTTTCAGCATTTCATGACCAAACCGGCGCATCCCGACGAACTGGTGACGTTGATCCACGATTCGCTGAACGCGCGCGCGATGTCCTGAAGCGCGGCGAAAGGAGGCGCGCCGCGCGCGCTTCCTTTCCTCGCCGACTGTGATGCTAAGAACGGTCGCGGTTGCGCACTCGCGTGGCGCCCGTGATGACGGCGATGCCGAGCAGGATGACGGCCACGATGGCGATCGTGTGCTGCGCGACGTGCATCGCGACGAGCGCCCACGCCACGCCGCCGATGAAGATCAGCCAGCCGACCAGATAAATGATGAGTGTCATCGAATTCTCCCTTGTGCCTGCGTTGTTGGTTGTGATCGAACCCGGCCGCTTTCGAAGCGGCCTTCTGCGTTCGACGCTTCGGCGCCCGCCGGTTCGTTGGTATGCTGCGGCGCAACTCACGACGCCTTGCAAATCACATTCCATCCCTGCCCATGCTCACTGTCCATCAGAAGGGCAAGAGTCTATTTCTTCCTTGATGGGCTTCCCGTTCCGTAAGTTGTCTCCTAACTAAATGCTCGTTAATTGAGCACGATGGGATGCGGCACGGCGGTGAGCGATCATCAAAATATTAGGAGTAGCTCAAGCGGATTTCGGGATCGTTAGACGAACGTGACTAGTTGGAATGTCGAGTTTTTTGAAGTAAATCTGCGTCGTCGCTTCCCGCGTGTGCCCCGCGGCGACCATCAAGTCCTTCGTCTCGTAGCCGGCTCGTTTCGCGTCCGTCAACGCCTTTGCGCGGATGTCCTTGATCGTGTATTTCTCGGCCGCGAGTCCCGCTTTTTCCGCCGCGCGCGTCCAGGCGGCTAGAAGTGCTTCGGGCTTGTAAGGCTCGAATTTGCGGTTGTGGATCACATGCGCATCGCCGATGCGAGGCTGCTGGTCGATCTCGCGGATGCGTGCGAGCACGGCATCGATCTCCGGCGTGATGGCGAAGTCGACGGTGACTCCGCTGCTATCGGCGGTCTTGCTCGGCAAGAAATGGATTACACCCGCCGCGCGGTCGATCTGTGACCACTTCAGCGTGCGGATCTCAGTCGAGCGCTGTGCAGTCAGGTAGCAGAGATCGACAAAGCACTGCATCATGCGGCCATTGCGGGCGAAGGTTCCTCCCTTCGTTCTGGTGCTGCTCTTATGCTCGAAGTGCGCCAGCTGCTTCCGGATCGCCGCAAAGTGGTCGTCCGGGATGTACACACCGCGCCGAGGCGGCGTTTTGACCTTGACGTCGCGCACCGGATTGGTCTTCGTGTGCCGCTTCTTCACGCACCAAAAGAAGAACCCCGACAGAAACGACCTGATGTGGTTCTGCATACTCAGCTTCTCAGCCCAGAAGTCGAGCACGTCGCTGATGTCACCCGGCTCGATGTCGGCCACGTTTGCGTCGCGCAGCGCGTTGCGCGCGTAGCGGCCGGTTCGCGCCCATGACTTCTGTGATCTAAGCGTCGGCCCCTTTTCTTCGATATATCGATCGATCAGCGGGCCTGCGTCGCCAGTGCCAGGCGGTGCTTCATACTTTCGGCGCTCGACGACGAGCCGCGCCAGCATGGCGGTCTCGCCTTCGGCGGTCTTGCAAAGACGGACCCATTTGTTCGTGCGGGGAACGACCCAGTACCAGCTCGCGCCGTTCGCATAGACGCGCGCGGGCAGATTCGATGGTCTTTGACGACGACGTGCATTCATACGAAGGGCGAGCAGATTTTAGTTTTTCTGGTGGACGATCGATCATTTCCGGCCTCGACAAGGCCGGCTCGGCGCGCGAGCAGTGATTCGTAAAGCGCCCAGGTCATGACCGGAGCGCCGTCGAACGATCGGGTGATTTCCACGCCGAACATCTGCATGAACCACTCGGCCTGTTTGCTGTAGCGCACGCGTCCGGTGATCCTCTTCAGGTCTTCGGGCGTCATTAGACGTTCACTCATCTTTCATTCCTTCACTCCAAGGTACGCGCGACTCGCGCGCATGAATTCTTCGATGTGTTGCGTCATGCTAGGATCTCGGTCCAATCGAAGGAGACGTAATGACGAGAGTCCAGACTGAGAGCGGTATTCGGAATAAACAGGTCGATCTGCACAAAGGGCTCGAGATCGCTGTGATAACCGGCTACGAAATACGGACGGATAAATGGCCCATTCACATATATATCGACGGCAAAAAGGTCGAAGGGCAGTGGATTGTCGACAGCATGGATGAGGCATTCGATGCTGGTTTCCAAGTCGCGCAGCAAGAGATCGAGGCTCGATCGTAGCCATCACTCTCTCCAGGTATTGCCGCAGATCATGCAGCACCACCAGCCTTCCGGATGCTCCGCGAGCATCATGCTTCCGCATCGGGCGCACATTACTTCGGCTCCTTGTTCGCGGCTAGGATTGCGCGGGCTTCGTCAACGTATTCATCTTCGCTGCGGGTAACATTGCCCTTTTGCCGTTCAGTGAGCGCAAACAGCACTTTGCCTAGTGTCAGCGCCTCATCCTTCCCGGCGTCCGCACGCTCCTGACTCGCGCCTGCTGCAATCAACGCTTCGTTTGCTGCTCTGGTCATTTTCTCTGCGACCCATTCGATAAACTCGACGGGAAGAGGCACGCCATTAGTTTCGCAAAGCATTACGACCTGATCGTAAGTCCACGCCCCCGACGCATCTTCCGGCTTCGCCCCCGATGTGTCGGCGTCCGCACGCTCAGGCGTAGGAGTTGCGTAGGCGAGTGCTCTAAAGTCTTTAAACTGCGCGCGAACGTCTGGGTGGTATGTCGCCGGGTCTGTATGCGTCAAGAACGAATGGCCGGTCTGATTTCGGTATTCCCACGCCACCGGCTGCGCCTCACGCGGTGCGCACTCGGCTTGCGCGTCCATATGCTTGATCGTGTTTTGCCATGCTTCGTAGAGTGCTTCGGCGTCTGTCTGTTGCGGTGCGCACTCGGCTTGCGGGGCTGCTTTGCCGTCGAGCAGGGTCGCGCCTTCTTCCGGGTATTCGGTGAGCCAGCAATATGTGCCCGGTCCGTCGTGACCCTCGCCCCGCTGAATCGTTACTTCACACTCAAGCTGGTCTGCGTCATGCGGTCCGTCCGGCGCAACGAAATCAAGCGCTTCGAGCAATTGCGCGCCTGTCAAAGTCACCGCCTCACCCTTGCCGCCATCGGCTAGGACTTCAAGCACTTCACGCATTGTCGAGCGCGAGAAGGCCGTATTGCGTTCGTCGCTCGCATGGATGCGAAGGCGTTCAATCAGAGATTCGCTCATTTCTTCTCTCCTGCAATGGCGGCGATAGCTTCGCGCGCTTTGTCATATCCAAGTTCGCGTAACAGAATCGCTTCGAGTCGCTGTACGCGCTTGTGTTCTGCCTCATAAGCTGGTTTCCACACCAGTACATCGCTCGAATCCTTGCCGCCATCGGCGCGAGACGACAGCGCGGCTTGCCATGCTTCCCAAGCAGCCTCATGCGCGCTCGGCTCGTCCGGGTCATCTACAAACCACCATCCTCGCGCCCACGTATCGAACGCTTCCCGCTCCGCATCGTCTGCCGCGCGTTTGTTGCCTGTCACAGGTCCTCCTCATTCGTTGCGGTGGCGTAGGTCGGCACATATCCGCCTTGAACATAGAACGGCTTTCGGCACATCACGGATGGGCAGACGATCTTCACGCGTTCCTCATTGGGTGCAATGCCCCAAAGATCGGCGTCGTCGCTACCGGGCGCGTATCGTGCCGAGTGCATCTCGTCATCCGTCATCTCGTGCTCGCAGTGCGGACAAACAATGATGTACTCGCGTTTTTCAGAGCTCACTTCTGCTCCTTGCGATCAGCACGGTGCCGATCTTGATCTCGACCGGCTGACCGGCGCATTTTGAAAAGAGTGCCGCGCTCGACGCCGCCGCTTGATGCAGCAGCACGCTCGTCGGCTTCATGGCGTTGCATAGCGCTCGTAGGTGCGTGAGAGCGGCTGTCTTTGTGGGGGTCATTCGCATAGCCCGTAAATCGACGTGCAGAGCGCGATGCCTTCCTGCTCGCCTTCGGTTCTGAAAATGTCGTACTGGCGGCCGCCTCGGCTGGTCTTGGACCATTCGATGCGCTGCCATATCGAGCCCACGGAGTACGCGGTTTCATTTGACTCGCCACGCGCGGTGAAGAACGTCTGTCCTACGACGTCTCGCTTGCCGGCGTCTCCAACGATTCGCTCCCACTCCGACACGCGCTCAATCTCTTCAGGAAAGCGCAAAGCAATCTCCAGAAGTTCGTCTTTGCGCGCGTGGATGCACGGCATGCACCCGACGCGCCCCATGCCTTGCTGATACAGCGGATTAGGCTTGATGCCGTGCTTGCGGTGCATCGCGAACACGTCGTCGACGGTCCAGTCGAGGATAGGGCGGTAGTTCCACAGTTCCGCACCGGTATCGGCACGGACTTCCTTGCACTCGCGCTCGGGCAGATTGCGCCGGTTTTCAGACTCGTCGCGGCGCACGCCTTGCCACGAAACCACGTCATCGCCTGCATCGAGAAGGGGCCGCTGGACCTGTTCGATGATCGGGTTACGCTTCAACTCTTCCGAGCAGAAACGGGCTTTCGTCGACGGAAAGCGACCCTTCCAGATGCACAGGTCGAGAAACGGGTTGCCGGTGGGCTTCATTACCGCCAGTGCACGCAGAACCTTTTCCTCGGCAACGCCTTGCTCCCGCCACTCGTCCGCGATGAACACAGCCTTCGCTGCGATCCGATCAGTGAAGTCCGCGCGGATCGTCCGAATCGGGAACACCGTGTCGTTCAGGTACTGGACATACGCGACCGTCTCCGGGTGCTCGTGGCCGGTGTCCGCGAACACGGCCTGCAAGTTCTCTGTGCCGCGCTCGATAGCGAGCAGCAGCAGGGCCGTCGAATCTTTGCCGCCAGAAACCGAAACGACGTTGTGCTCAGTGCTCATATTCTTCTCTCTATCGTGTCCGGCGCGATGCGCCAGCGTTGTCTAATTTTTCGATGTTTCCGCTCGTGATACGATGCCGTCGCAAAATCGGAGGGATGTATGAACAGATGGCTTAGCGGATACGTAGCCACGGTAGTACTCATCGCATGCGTGATCGCCGCCCAAAACTTCTGGGAACTGAACAGGAGCGATTGGGCGTCTTGGGCTCAAGCGATTGGAAGCGTTGCCGCGGTCGGCGCAGCGATCTGGCTTGCATCGCAGGAAGATAGGCGACGAAAGGAGCAGTCGCTCATCGCGGCCAAACTGAGCGCTTCTGGAATGACCACCAAGCTTTCGATCAACGTCACCCTTGTTGAGGGCGCTCGTGATTTTTTTAAGGCAGCAGGGCAAGCCGATGGGGACCCGACGAAGTTCGATTGGTGGTTTGCCCGGCTGTCCGGTCTTAAATTGAGCACAAGGGACGAGCAACTTGCTCTTATCCCCCTTCCAAACAATTGCGCGTACAAGCTGGCTGGCGCGAATGACCGCCTTCATTCAGTGGTTGAAACGCTTGGAGCCTTTATGAAAAGCCCAGGGCGCGCGGAAAGCAATCGCAGAAAGGAAGCTGCAAACGGCATAAGTTTCCTCCTTGGCGAAGTCGCGGCCCTACTTGATTCGGCGTCTGTGGAATGCAAAAAAGCAACCGAAAGCCTCACGAGTAGTCGCAGCGGTTACCTCTGAGCGTTCGTGCGCTCGTTACTCAGTTCTTGCCGGCCACTTCACGTTGCGGCGCGCTTCGTCGACCCAGCTCCGAGTGCGACGCGCTTTCTTCGCGCCGTGGATGAATACACACACGGCGGCACAGCAAAGCGCCCAGACGAGCGCGACGAGAAGGGTTTCCATCGGTGAGCCTTTGCGGGAGTTATCGAGCGCCGACGTGGATGTAGGCGAACTGCTTGGCGACGCGCGCCGGCACAAACAGGCTGCTGATCTTCACGCGCGGGCCGGTCAAGCCGAGTGCTTCTCGCTGGCGCTGCCGCTGTATCGCGCGGCGCTCTTCGGTAGTCAGCGCGCCGCTCGTGTCCAGGTGGCGAAGGTCGGTGTTTTTGCTGGGCGATTTCATCAGGCCAGGCTCCCGAGGATTGCGATGATCACCGTCGCTGCGATTCCGACGACGGAAAGGACAAGCACCGCGCCGAGCATGGCTTCGACTTCGGAGAGCGGTGCGGGATCTGCTGTGTGGTTCATGCTGCCCCTCTGACTCGTTCGTTCCGTTCAATGGCGACTTGGAGCGCCTTCTGATCTACCTTGATGACGATCCGGCAATCGGCGCCGATCAGGTCCGTTGCGACTTGAGCGAGCGCCTCAGCGACGCCGCCTAGTTGATCGAGCGTCGGCTCGGACGCTTTGATCAGAGCCTGCGCGCGTTCCATCAGCACTCGCTTGTTGGCGATCTCGCTCATGTCGTTCTCCGTTACGCGGCGCGGCGGTTGAGTTCGGCGATCATCTGCTCGACCTCTGCGTTGAACTGCAGCAGGCCTGGCAGGAGGATCTGGTCGATGTAGGCGTCGTCGCGCTCGATGCGCTGGTGGAAGAGGCGGAAGCGCTCGGAGACGCGCGGGTCGTAGGAGACGAACATCCAGTACTTCCGGCCGGTGACCATCATGCAGCCCTGAACCTGCGGCTTGTGCTCGTCGGGCATCCCGTTGAGCAGCGTGTTGATGTGCACCGCTTCATCCATCGGGCACTTCGATTCATAGCCGCCGTCGGCACGGATCAGCCCGTCCGGGCTGGCCCCGATGAACGGATAGTCGGGGTGCAGCGTGAACTCGGCGGGCATCACGATGTGGCCGGTTTCGAGCTCGAAGGCTTCCTTTGCGAACGCCTCGACCTCCGTTCCCCAGCGCAGCGCATGGCCGTCGATCGAATGCTTCGGCGCCGCCGCGAGCCGCTCGAAGACGATCTCGCGCATGTACTTGTCGCGCGCTGCCGTCGGCTTGCCGGCCTTCGTCATGCTGACCACGTCGACGAAGCGCGAAGCGGTCAGGCGGCCGGCGCGTTGCGCGCGCCACTCGTCCGACCGTTGCTCGATGGCTTCACTCATGGCTTGCTCCTTCGTTCGGGGTGACGTCTTCGGCGCCGGCCATTGCCTTCAGACGATTCAGTTCGTCCGGTCCGATCGCCTTGCGGTCTTCCTTCGTCATGCGGCCCCACGCTGCGGCGAGGGGCTCCGGCCCGCCTTCCTTCGCGATCAACTCAAGGTCGGCGATCATGTTTTCGTGCTTATCGGTGCGAGCGATCTGAGCCGACTGTTGCGCCGCCTGGGCGATCTGCGTCGGCGTCTGCTTGCCTCGCGGCGTGATGTCCTTCTCGGTTGCGAAGTCGCTAACCTCTTCTGCGATCGGCATTCCTTTCAGCACGTCGGGGAAGACGTCGCGCAGCGCGAATGCCCGGGCGCGCATCTGTTTCATGCGCTGCGGGTACTGCGCCCACGGGCCTTGCTTGCCGATCAGGCCAGCCTGCTTCGCGTCGGCCTCGGAGAACGTCCGGAACTGCTCGTCTTCGCCGCGGCGCTTCACGCGGCACATGGCCGTTCCGTTCTCGAACGACTCGTAGACGTACTCGCAGAGCGGCGAGGCGCGCACTAGCGCGAGAACTGCGTCACCCCAGAGGGAAGGGCGGCCGTTGATCACGGCGATGTTCTGCATGGCCTGCATCGGCTTCAAGCCGAGTTCCATGCCCCACTGGATGGCGACAAGGATGTTGCCGGGCTTCTGCTGGAAGTCTTTCGGGACGATGCTGGAATCAGCGAGGTAGTCGGCGAACTTCAGCGCTTCCTCGAGGGACTTGGGCGACAGGTCAAAGGACTGCGCCGGGATCAGGTCAGACATGATTTCTCCTTGCCCGAGACTCTGTCGGGCGTCGTGGATTGGGTTTCGGGAGACTTAGTTGTCGAAGAAGAAGACGATGCGGTGGTTTTCACCGTCCATACCTTCGAAGCCGTCGATGATCTTTTGGAGCGATTCGCCGAAGTACAGCGACGCGGGAACGTCCACATTGAACTCGACGTATTGGTCGCTGCTCGTCCATTGGCAGTAAGGCCAGAGAAGATCCCAGTTCGGCGACCCGCTGGCGATTGAAGCGTTCAGAGCCTCAAGTCCTTCCTTGTCCTTCATGCCGCTGATCGGGATCGTCTTGGCTTCGACGTAGCGCAGCATCGCATTCAGTTCGTGGAGGAACAGGTAGCTATGGCTGTGGCCGTCCTCTCCCCAGCGCTCTGCTTCTTGAGCGATCTCCGCGCACGGGTCAAACGGCAGCCCGCGGGGCTCGAACGAGAACGGATGCACGCTGCGCACGCCTTTCGAGAGCAGCCCGAAAAGCTGGTAATTACGTTCCGTGAAGCGCTTCTTCCACGGAACTTCGATTCCCTTGTCGTCGTCGCCGAAATCGTAGGCCTCCCATTCATCGGCCGTGACCCATTTGCCTTCGACAAATTTTTCTTTGTACAGATGGATGTCGCATCCCATGCTTTTTTTCCTCGTGCGGGCGCGGTGATGCGCTTGTTTAACCTGCGATGTTGGACTTGAACGACTCGACGTCGAAGGCCTCGAGCCAGCGAAGAACGTCGCCGGCCGTCACGTCGTAGTGAGAGGCGAGAACGTCGACGAGCTCGTCATCGGTGGGGCCTTTCTCGACGAACTGCTCACGCTCTCGGCGCTTCTGCTCGGCGATCTTGGCGTCTTGCTCGGCGCGGATGCGCTCGGCTTCCTTGCGTGCCGCTTGCTCTTCGGCCCTGCGCTTCGCCTCCGCTTCCTCTTCGACCTTACGGCGCGCGGCATCGATGGCGGCCTGATGACGGGCGAGTTCTTCGCGTTGCGCGCGCATATTCGCCTCGTGCTCCTCGCGATGCTTGCGGAGCAGTGCTTCTTCTGCCTCGCGCTCGGCGCGCAACGCTGCTTCGTGTGCCTCGCGTTCTGCGCGCAGCTTCGCCTCTTCGGCTTCACGCTCGGCGCGCGCCTTGCGCTCCTGCTCCGCACGCTCCGCGGCTGCCTTGCGATCGCGCTCTTCCTGCTCTGCCCGGAGACGGGCGAGTTCGGCGCGCTCAGCTGCGAGGCGCTGCTGTTCCTCTTCCTTCTCGACCGCGTCCGCGTGGCGCTCACGCAGCCATTTGACCGTCTGGTACTGCTTTGCCTGCGCTTCGCCGGTCAGTTCCGCGAACTCGTCGATCGAGATCGCCATCTTTTCGACGCTCTCGGCGTGCGCTGCGATCTCGGAAGACGACTTCGATGCCACCGTCACCGCGTCGAGCATGAAAGCTTCGATGCGAGCGCGAATCGCCGCTACTCGCCGCTCTTCCGCCTCGCGGATAGCGCGCTTCTCTGCCTCTCGCGCGTCATCCCACACGTCGCGCAGACCTTGCAGCCGTGCTTCCTCGGCGGACGTGATGCCGACCAGCCGCTTCTCTTCAGCGATCACCGCCTTCGAGAACGCCGTCGCATCCTCGCGCGCTGCCTTGCCGGCCTTCTCGATGTCGACCCGGGCCGTCTTCAGCACCATGTAAGCCGAATGGCACTGCGTGCGCGCATCGGCGTTCTTGATCTCGACGATCGTGGCCGACTGCTTCACCAGCTCGACCAGCTTCTTCTCGTGCTCCGGCGTGCCGAGTGCGACTGCTGCGCGCTCTACGACGGTCAGTTCCTTCGTTTCCATGTGATCTCCAAGTGCCTGAGACTCAGCCAGGCGGGTAGGACTGCTAATGGCAAGGCACTGAAAAATAAGCGCTCTTGAACGCTCATCAGTCAGGGCCCTGCTGGATTCCTTTTCGGCAGGCTTACTGCGCTGCCTGCCGCGTGATTACCTTCTCGACGACACGTTCGTATGTCTTCTGGCAGAGCCGGTGCAGCACCTTGCGCGCTTCGTCCGTGTCTTTCATCAGGCGATCCATGAACATCGCCTTGTCGATGCTCGTGAAGCTCTCGGCGATCTCCTCGAGCACTTCGTCGAACGTCGAGTCTTGTTCCGCTTGGTATCGCGCAGCCTGCGCTGCTTCGTCCAGTCGCTCGAGTGCGTCAAGTTCGCGTCCGAAGACGTGCTCGCCCGCTCTCGTCACGTGAATCGGGGTGATCGCTCCCATCACAAACCTCCTCGTTCGTCGCGCAAGCCCGCGGCGATAATCCGCAGCGCGTATTCACGCAGCAGGGTTTCGGTCAGCGCACCGGCACCTCCTTGTGCGAGGCGCTGCAGCTCCATCAGGTCTTGCGCGTTCTGGCTCATTCCCATCTCCGTTTGTCTTAGCGGTGCGTCAACACGTGGCGCACTGATAAAACCATTCAATCCGTGACCCGTTCTATAGCTGCATCTGGCAGCCAGGCGGATCACGGATAGCCTCGGGTCTTTCATCAGGAGTCGAGGGTTACGTCCTGCGCCTAGCCGCTCCGAAGAGCCATCGGCGTGTTCTATCGTTTCCAGTCGTGTTAAAGAGCACCGGCTTTCGCCGCCGCGCTGTTCGTTCAGCGCATGAACGAATTAAACACTATGTTTAAACTGCTGTCAAACATTTTGTTTAACGAGAGATGAGGCTGTTTAAGGCGGGGAGGGGAGTGTGGCGCGGACGCAAAAAAGCCCGCACGCGGCGGGCTAGGGAAGATGTGAAAGGCCCCGCTCGGGGCGGGGCTTATCGTGGCGGAAAGCAGGGGTCAGGCAGGCTCAAGTTCGTCCTCGACTTCATCTTGTTCCGTGTGAGTCCATCCCCTGGCTGTTTCCTTTAGGACGATGTGGATCGTCCGCTCGGTGTCGTTCAGTGCATGCACGATATTTTTGACCCTCTCATTTCCGTCGGCATGAGCTGCGTACAGCACTCGGATCATCATATCGGCGAACTTCGGCACCATGCTTCGCTTTTCCCACAACGCTACGGCTTGGTCTGTCCGGCCAAGCGTCTTTCCGATCGACGCTTGCGACAGTAGCATGGCTTGTCTGATGTAACGGAACTCGGCGCCGGTCAACTTGGACTTCTTGCGGATCAGTGCATGGCAAATTGCCTTTACTAGGCCGTCCAAATGCTGGAACGACACTGCCTCGCCATACGGCGTCTGTTTGATCTTGTAACCATTGGCGAGCCAGACATTGCGCAGGCCGCCGTCTGTAAATTTGTACACGACTAGCTCCCGATTACGATTGCAGTGACTACGAGGCATTCGGATGCGCCTTCGCACTCGAGCGCGACACAAATCGCCAATGAGCGCCCAGACACAAACCTCTCCATCCTGCAGACGATATTTCCCTTCTTCATGTCAACCTCGGGCTCGAGGTGAATCACGCCCTTCCTGATGACATCCATGGCAGATGGGATCGTGATCGATCGACTGCGCATCTGCTGCTTTGCGTGTTTGGACCAGAAAATGCATTCGTCGGATGTCGACAGCTTTCTGATGTGTTTTTCCCAGTCCCTCTTCGACCACGCCACGGAATATACCCTAAAAATTATAGGTTTGTGCTACGTTTTTTATAGGTGTTGGACCGCACTCGGCGCGTGAATTTTCGCTATCGCCTGACTACTCCGGCCGCCACGTCGACGGCCGGCAGATCGCACGCACGAAGTGTATCTTCTCGATTTCGTCGTCCGAGAACGCCATCGGCTTATGCGCGTCGTTGACCGAGATCAGGTGCGTCCGGCCGCCGCGTTTGTAGAGGAATTCTTTGACCATCACGCGGCCATCCTTCGACTTCACGAGCACCTCGTCGCCGGGCTCGATCGGCTGGTTCGGCTCGATGATCACGAACTCGCCGGCCTTGATGCGGGGGCGCATCGAGTCACCCTCGCACTTGAGCGCATAGGCGTCTGGATCTTTAGATGGGAAGTCGACGTAACCATCGCCGTGCCCGACCGGATATTCAAGGTCGGCCCAGTGTCCGTTGTCGCCCAGTTGTGCCCTGCCTACCACTGGAATAGCTCTCCAATTCGTGATTGTGATCGGCCGATACTCGTCCGCGAACTGAATCGCGATGCCGGGCTCGCCCTTACCCTTCGTCAGCCAGACCGAATTCACGCCATACGTGTTCTGCAAAGCCACAGCTTGCGGCAGCGTCAGCTCGGGGCCTTCGCCCTCTAGCCACTTCGATGCGGTATCGACGCCCACGCCCGCGACGGAAGCGATCTCCGCGGCGGTCAGCCCCTTGTTGTGGAGCGCTGCTCGCACCCGTTGAGGGGCCGACATCCGAGCCGCATCAGTTTCGACGGCCATCGTACTGCGTTCAGTGGCCGCTGAAGAGGCGATTTCGTCCCCTTTTTGTTCGCTGTTCGACGAATTGGATGCCGTGGTGCCGTGATTGCCCTCAACTGTCATCGGCGGTTGGCCCGTCATAAGCCATACCGCACTGCAGCCTACCTTTTCCTGCGCGTCGAGCATCCCAGCCTTGGAAATTCCGCGGCGCTCCCAGTTGTTTACGACCTGGGGCGACAAATTGAGCAGCCGAGCAACCTCCGTGGGCGTTTTGAGCCCGCAAAGTAGCCGCGCTGCTTCGTAGAGGCGAATCATTGTGTCGTGCATAGTGCGGATGTTCTCGCACTTAAACACTTTGTTGTTCAACATAGTGTTTGCGTTTTGTTTAAACATCGTGTTTAATAAGGCATGGACACCAAACCCAACATCACTGCCGACCGTAAGCTCATCGAGTCCCTCGGTGGGTCTGCTCAGGTTGCCAAGACCCTCAACTTCGGACTCGGGGGAGTCCAGCGCGTCGACAACTGGAAGCGTCGTGGCATACCGGCGGCCGTCAAGCTCGACTGGCCGCACATCTTCCTGAGCAAGCGCAGGGGCTTGTCCTGAGGTTGAGATTCGTCTCGAGCGCATCATCTGGCGGACTTTCTTCTGGGTGAGTTTCATGGGGTAAAGGGGTCGGTCGACCCCTTCAATTTCCCCCGGCTCTATGCAGTAATCCAAGTCGTAATGCGATTGTTTTTAACTAAATGGAAAGGACGATGCAGACACAACAAACGCCGCACAAGGCCGCTGCAACCAACCTGAAGTCGGAAGGCCCTGCAGATGCACCGCGGTTCCTTCCCGACGACGAGATCGCTCAGTGTGCGACTTTTCGCGATGCCGTTTGGCTTGCCTGGGAGAACCGGGCCGTCAAAGGCATGACGAAAAGAACACTCGCGGAACTGTGCGGCCTGTATGCGCCGCACGTCACGAACTTCGTGAATCCGCAGGCGTTCGATGCGAAGGGCAAGAAGCGGGCGGACCTGCCGGCCGAAAAGGTCGACGAGTTCGAGCGTGTTGTAGGCAACCGGGCCGTCAGTCAGTGGTGGGCTGACCGGGTCGAGTTGACCATATTGGAGAGAATGATCGCCAACAAGAGGTGACATGTCTGACGAGGAAGCACTTGCAAGAGTCCACAAGGCAATCGAAGCAGCGAGAAGCCGAGTGGGAGACGACAAAAACGCCATAAGGGAGGACCTCAGGCAGCAGCGAGCAACCGACCCGACTTTGTTCGAAGCATTCAAACAGATCGGTCAGTTGATGCAGTCCACGCAGCAAGGGCACTAGAACACCGCGCCGGCACGGCCTGCCGGCGCATCGAATGGGATGAGTCGACACACAAGCAGGTTCTTCGGGAGCCTCCTTCTGTTCCGATTTAGTACTCCTCAAAGGAGAAACCCATATGAACACAGAACACTACAGCGGCCGGTCCGGTCGCCGAGTCTCCGACACCCAGTCGGAGTCGTTTCACTCGCTGACGGTCAAGCAGCTCTGTCACACCCAGCAGATGGTGATGGACTGCTTCGATTCGTCGGAAATCCTCCTGACGCGTGAGCAGATCAGCGCGCAAACCAACTTGAAGCTTTCCAGTGTGTGCGGCCGTGCGCGCGCGCTGATCGATGCTGGCCGCCTGCAGGTTCGCGGTTCGGTTCGCGATCTGCACACCGGCAAGCGTCAAGAACTTCTCGGATTGTCCAAGGCTTAATCATGGATGCGACCAACCTCGACTCGAAGCGCGAAGCACACATCAGCGAGCTTTGCCATCGCATGACGGTGTGCGAGGAGCGCGCCGCGCGCGTTTGGATTTGTGACCAGCTGATGCGCGAGATCAAGGCTCTGAGCGACGCGCGTCTTGTCCGTCTCAACGACGCACTGGCCGCTGTTGGAGCCTGACATGCGCGACTACTCGAAGGTTAGCCCGCAATTCTGGATCGGCGAGACCGGGAAGAGGCTACGCAAGGCCGGAGCCGAAGCTCAGGTTGTCGGCCTCTACCTGATGACGTCTCCGCACGCCAACATGCTCGGCCTCTACTACGTGCCGATGCTCTACATCGCGCATGAGACTGGATTAGGCATGGAAGGGGCTTCGAAGGGGCTTCAAAGCTGCATCGAAGCGGGTTTTTGCCAGTACGACGAGGCTTCGGAGATGGTCTGGGTGATGGAGATGGCGTCGTATCAGATCGCATCGTCTCTCGTGGCGACCGACAAGCGCTGCGCAGGCGTTCAGAACGAGTACAACGCACTCCCTGAAAACCCTTATCTGGCGGCCTTCTTCGACAAGTTTCGCTCGGTCTTTCACATGAGCAAATGTCGCCCTGAAGCTGCGGGAAAGCCAAGCCTCATCGAAGCCCCTTCTAAGCCCCTTGCAAGCCAAGAGCAGGAGCAAGAGCAGGAGCAAGAGAAAACCTCACCTGACGGTGAGGTAGCAATCGGCGATGCCGATTCCGCTTCTGGCGACAAGTTGCCGAACTGCCCTCAGCAAAAGCTCATCGACCTGTACGCCCAGCATTTGCCGACTCTGCCTTTCCCCCGGGTGTGGGAAGGCGAGCGCCAGAAGGCGATGCGGACTCGGTGGCGCTGGGCTCTGACGGCGACGAAGCGTGACGGCAGCCGGTACGCGACGGACGAGGAGACGGCTCTGGCGTTCTTCGATCGGTTCTTCCGGTTCGTCAGTGAAAGCGACTTCCTGACCGGTCGGAGCGGAAAGTGGACCAGTTGCGACCTTGGCTGGCTCATGAAGGCCGAGAACTTCGCGAAGGTCATCCAGGGCAACTACGAGAACAAGGAAGCAGCATGAGCGCCAACGACATCCAACGAGCGACACCGCACAGCATCGAGCATGAGCAAAGCGTCATCGGCGCGCTGCTGATCGACAACGACGCGATCGACCGTATCGGTGACCTGCGCACCGAGCATTTCTACCGCGCGGATCATCGGACGATTTTCGCCGAGATCACGAAGCTGATTGCTGGCGGCGTCGGCGCCGATGTGATGACCGTGTTCGAGCGCCTGAACGTCGACGGCCGTGCGGCTGACGTGGGCGGCCTGAAGTACCTGAACGACCTGGCGCAGAGCACGCCCAGCTCGGCCAACGTCGCGCGCTATGCCGAAATCGTCCGTGACCGGGCCCAGAAGCGCGGCCTGCTCACCGTCGCGGCAGAGATTCAGGATTCTGTCGGCGCGACGCCGGAAAGCGCTGGAACGCTGATCGACCGCGCTGCGGCAAAGCTCGAGGCGCTCGGTGAAGCGACGATCAAGCGCGAACCGAAGCTGGCCGCGCAAGGTCTCGCCGAGCACATCAGCGCGCTTGAGCGCCGCTCGACCGGTTCCGATCGCGTCATCAAGACGGGCCTCGACGACATCGATCGACAACTAAACGGCGGCCTGCGCCCGGGCTGGCTGGTGATCCTCGCTGCGCGCCCCGGCATGGGCAAGACGGCTCTGGCACTGAACATCGCCACTCACGTTGCCATCGATCACAGCGCGCTGTTTCTGTCGATGGAAATGCCCGAATCGGAGCTCCACGACCGGAACCTCGCGTCGCTGGGCCGCATCCCGCTCGACACCGTGATGGCGTCGCCCGAAGACGACAACGAATTCTGGAACCGCGTGACGGCCGCAACGATGAAGATCCGCGACCTGAACCTGTACATCGACGATCAGGCAGCGCTTCGGATGCTCGACGTGCGCTCGAAGGCGCGTCTGGTCAAGCGCAAGGCTGGCCTAGACGTGATTGTCGTCGACTACCTGCAACTCATGACGGGCGAGGGCGCGAACCGGAATGCCGAGATCGAAGGTATCTCGCGCGGCCTGAAGGCACTCGCGAAGGAACTGAACGTCGCGATCGTGGCGCTCGCGCAGCTCAACCGGAAGGTCGAGGAACGTAGCAACCGTCTGCCGATGCTCTCCGACCTGCGCGACTCTGGCTCGATCGAGCAGGACGCCGACGCCGTGCTTTTCATCCACCGCGAGGAAGTCTCGAACCCGGAGGCCGGCGAGCAGTGGCAAGGATTTGCGCAGTTGCGTGTCGCCAAATTCCGCCACGGCCGCACTGGTGACGTGCCCCTGACGTATCGCGGCGAGTTCATGAAGTTCGAGAACCATGCCGGCGCCTGGCCGACGGCAACAGTGAACAAGACATCGCGCACGAGAGGTTTCGATTGAGGCGAGCGGCGAAGGTGGATGCGAATCAAGCCGAGGTCGTCTCGGCGCTGCGGAAAGTCGGGGCGAGCGTTACGCCGATTCACATGGTCGGCTCAGGCTGCCCCGATTTGCTGGTCGGGTTCAGGGGCAGGACGGTGGTGATGGAAGTGAAGGACGGGGCGAAGCCGCCCAGCGCGAGGAAGCTGACCGACGACGAGGCGGTCTGGTTCGGGAACTGGAAGGGCGAAGCATACGTAGTCGAGACGCCGGAACAGGCAATTAATTATTTGATGGGGAGGGCCGCGTGATGCCGGCGAACCGAAAGACCAGAAAGCCATACATCGCGAGATCTAAGCGGAAGGACATCACGTCTTTCCTATTCGAGGGCAACGCGCCGCTCGACAACAGCACGCGCACAGCGATTCTGACGGCCGTTCATGCAGCGGCACTGTCAATCTCGCGCGGCGAGAACGTCAAGAGCGCATGGCACACGGTCGTCAATGCTCTGAACATCGCGCAAATCCTCTGCGAAGAGGCGGGCAACGGAAAGGTTGGCCTTGAAGTCGTCTACGCGGCGCAGAACGCGATGATCGACGCCGCGGAGCGGTTTCATGCGACGGGCCGGCTGGTGTTCGGTGCCGGTGGCCTCCCGGCCATGAATAGCGGCATCGACCTGTTTGAGCAGTTGATCGAGACGGTGACGAAGCTTCAATACACGAGGGCCGCTGGGGAATCCGTGCGGCGCAACGAAAGCGGGAAGGTCGTGATGGTCCGAAACAGCGGCGGCACGAAACGATTCGAACTGAGGGCTGCGTGATGGCTGCGGTATGGACGCAAAAAGAGATCGAGACGCTGCGCGTCATGTGGCAATCGTCTGTGCCGATGAAGGATCAGATGCACCTCCTGCCGGGCCGAAGCATGCAGTACGCGTTCCGCAAGGCGAAGCAGTTGGGATTCGGCGCGAAGCACCGCGGCCACTCTGAAATGCTTGGCGTGGTCGCGGATCTGATGGCTGACGGCAAATGCCGGGCCGCCGCCGACGTTTTCAAGGAGATCGACATCGATCTCGGCCACGCGCGTGAGCTGCTCGGCCGACTTGTCAACGAAGGGCGTGCGCACATCACGCTCTGGCGGCAGGCCGGGTGCAACGGGCAGTGGCAGGCGCTCTATGTCATCGGCGCGGGCGTCAGCCAGCCGAAGCCGAAGCGGATGACCCAGAAACAGCGAGCTGAGCGCTTCATGAAGCGCATTGACCCGGTCGAGGGGGAAATCCGAAAGCAGCGGTACGCAGCACGAAAGCGCAAGGCCCCACGTATGCAGGATCCGATCATTCAAGCACTTTTCGCGAGGGCAGCATGAACGACGATTTCGACGCACTCTGGTTTGCGCTGGGTATCAAGCGCAAGGATTGGACGAAGCCGGCGGAGGCGCCGCAGCAATGAGCGCCCGGGAACAGTTCGACCGCTACTACGAGGAGTCCGGCGGCTGCCTCCTCGCCACGGTGAAGGAAAAGCACTGGGAGACGTGGCAGGCCGCGCAGTCGGCTCTGCTCGCGGCAAACGGTCCGGCCGTTGAAATGCGCGTTCTTCCAGATGCCGGCTGCGAATGCCGAAGCTGCCTCGAAGGAAAGACGTTCGAGGTTGGCGGCCGCGACTGGCCGATTCTCGCAACGCGAATGGTCCTCTGCGCAACGTGCGGCAACAAGCGCTGCCCGCACGCGAATGATCACCGCAACGCGTGCACAAATAGCAATGAGCGGGGCCAGCCAGGGAGCGCTTACGCATGAGCGAGGTTCTGTACCGCGAGTTCCGTCTGCACGATCCGGGAGTCGCGCATCATCTTGTCGCGTTCCTCAAAGCCAACGCGGGCGTCTTCGCCGAGAAAGGCGAGCCGCTCCGCGTGATCGTCACCGCTGAGGAGAAGCAGCGAAACGCGCAGCAGAACCGCTTTTACTGGGGCGGCGTCCTGAAGCACATCGCCGAGCAGGCGTGGGTCGATGGCCGCCAGTTCGACAAGGACGCTTGGCACGAATTCTTCGCGCGCAAGTTCGGCGTGCTCGACGAGCTGGTGCTGCCCGACGGCGAGATCATCACGCGCCGCAAGTCGACCACGCAGATGAGCGTCGGTGAGTTCTCGACGTTCCTGAGTGACGTGCAGGCATACGCGAGCGGGGAACTCGGTGTGGAGTTTCAGGCATGAAGCGCTCGGCACCGATGAAGCGCACCTGGTTCAAGCGCAAGGAGCCGAAGCCGTTCGCACTGGCTGATCGGAAGACGACGCTGCGCCGCCGGTCGAAGAAGCCGACAGTCGCGGAGGGCTCGAAGTATCTGGCGGCCTGCCGCGATGAACCGTGCTATCTACGCGTCGAAGGCGTCTGCTGCGGCCGATGGGATACCGTAGTCCCGGCGCACAGTAACCAGTCGAGACATGGCAAGGGCGGCGCATTGAAGGCCGCGCACGCCTTCACGGTGCCAGGGTGCTTCACTTGTCATGCGTGGATCGATCAAGGGCCGGCACCCCGAGAGGAGAAGTTCTCTGCGTGGGATCTCGCATATGAGCGCTGGGAGCCGATCCGCGCCCGCAAGCTTGGCAGGGAGGCCGCTTGAAACGCCGAAATGTCATAGGAAACAATTGTTTGCCTTATGTCCTTCAGGTAAAATGAGTCGTCCTAATGAGTGAGAAGCGCATGCGGCGAGGCGACTACAGAGATCCGGCGATCGTCGTGGAAGAGCGCGAGGCTCGGACCTGCCGAGGATGCAGGCACTTCGTCGAACAGCGGGTCTTCGACGTCAGTTACATGGCGTGCAAGAAGGACCAGTCGAAGCACTGGCGGGATGATTGGCAATCGAAGCGCTGCGCGCGATACGACACGGGGGATGAATGAACTTTGAGACTTTCGGCGAGCGCCTCGACAATTGGGCGCGTGTGGTGCGCCTTCCGAAGTTCCAGTCGGGCGTGTGCGCGCAATGGGCGCGCTGGTATGTCTCGATCCGTGATTCTGAGGCGAAGTACGACGGCGCACCGCTCGGGCTGACGAAGGACGAACTCGATGCATGGCTGGTCGAGCGCGCATGGTCGTCGATGCAGCACCCCGTGCACAAGTTCATCCTCAAGTATCACTACATCTGGAACATGGGCGAGACGCAGGTCATCACCCGGATGCGCAAGGCGCACGGCATCAATCTGCGCGGCCGGCCGTGGAACCTGATCATCGCCGAGGCGGAGGCTTCACTGAAGAAAGTGCTTGTAAACCCCGAAGATTTCGCTAAAATGCTACTCAGATTACCAATTCCGCTTCGGCGTGAGCTTATCGATCCTCGTAGGGAGGAATCGGTGCCTCAAGACAAAGCCGAGTTGGTCACGAATTGAACCTGAGAGAAGCCCGCCACTGAGCGGGCTTTTTGTCGTTCCAAGCTTGCGAGGTGAGCCATGAAGCGATGAGCAGGGCTTTCGCCACTTAAACGCTCGACTGAGCACGGCAAAGATTTCGATCAAGACAACGGCTCTGTGTGAGCCACAGCGTCGCCAACGACTGTTTGTGCGTGGATTCGATTCCACCGCAGTGGGCGCGGACACAGCGGGACCGCTCAAGGCAGCTAACCGGTGAATGCCGGCTCTGTGCCGCGAGCGGGTCTCTTAAAGCGTTTTCAGATTGGCGCCGTCACCCGGCGGTCGGCGCCGGAGAGCACACCCGGGCGACGTCAATCTGAGAGCGCCAATGATCATGACGAAAAGAATCCGCTGCTGGTGGTGCGCACGTGAACTTTCCGATGGAGAGCGCTGCTGCGATCCGCGCGAGAAGCACTTCTGATGGAGCACACCATGCCCGACGCCGCACCCAGCAGCACCGAACCCGTCACGAGCCCCGCAGCAGAAGCGAACGGCATCGTCGACCGGCTCGAATCCTTCATCGGCAACTTCCGTTTCCTGTCGGCAGAAGCCCGCGCGCACCTCGCGAAAGAGTTCGACGAGCTGCGCGGCTTCCTGCCGAAGCACTGAACACGTCCTCGTGTCTCCTCGCTCTCGGATGAGAGTTTGGCGCCCCGGCTAATCCCCGGGGCGTTTCTTTTAGCGTGCGCACCATGGGTCGTAAGTCAAAGCTAACCGATGACCAGTGGGAGCAGATAAAGCGCCGCTTGCTCGAGGGAGAGTCACGACGCGCGATCGCCAAAGAGTTCGGTATCTCCGAATCTTCGATCCGCGAGAAGGTTTCCGCGCAGGTTTCGGAAATCAAAAGCGTTGCGAATCAGATAGTTATTACTGAGCGCGCGCTTTCGGCACTGCCAATATCCGCGCAGATTACCGCGCAAAACCTCGCATCGAAGCTCCGCTCCATCAGCAACCACCTTGCTAGCGCAGCGGACTACGGCGCAGCGACCGCGCACCGGTTGAGCGCGCTTGCGCATTCCGAAGTGGAGAAGATCGACGACGCGAATCCGTTGTCGAGTGCCGAGAGCTTGCGTGGCATTGCCGCGCTGACGTCGCTTGCGAACGAGTCTGGGAAGATCGCGCTGAACCTGCTGAATGCGAACAAGGACAGGCCGCTCGAAGCTGATGAGCCGCCTGCGGTGACCGAGGCAGCGACAGCCCAAGACGCGGCGAAAATCTACCAGCAGATGATGATGGAAAAGTAATGCCGCTGCCGTTCCCGTTCGACTTCCGCGACCCGGACTACAAAGCCGTGTTCGAGTGGCGGATCGATCGGCTGCAGCGCATTCGTGCGAATCCTGGCGCATTGCCAGCGCTCAAGACGTTCTACAAGGACAACCCGGCCCAGTTCATCATCGACTGGGGCATGACGTTCGATCCTCGAAACGTTGAGCGCGGCCTGCCGGCTAGCATCCCCTTTCTGCTTTTCCCGAAGCAGGAGGAGTGGATCCTTTGGTTCATCGATCGCTGGAAGAGCCAAGAGCCGGGCATCACGGAAAAGACCCGCGACATGGGAATGTCGTGGCTGACGATCGCGCTGGCGGATTCGGTCTGCCTGTTCAATCGTGGCGTCGTGGCCGGTTTCGGATCGCGCAAAGAGGAATACGTCGACAAGATCGGCGCGCCGAAGTCCCTGTTCTGGAAGGCTCGGATGTTCCTTCAGATGCTTCCGCCGGAGTTTCGCGGAAGCTGGGACATCAACAAGCATGCACCTCACATGCGCATCATGTTTCCGGACACTGATTCGACGATCACCGGCGAGTCTGGTGATGGAATCGGCCGGGGCGACCGATCGAGCTTCTACATCGTAGACGAGTCGGCGTTCCTCGAGCGGCCGATGCTTGTCGATGCGTCGCTCTCTCAGACGACCAACTGCCGGCAGGACATCTCGACGCCCAATGGGATGGGCAACCCGTTCGCGCAGAAGCGTTTCAGCGGGAAGATGAAGGTGTTCACGTTCCATTGGCGCGACGATCCGCGCAAGGATGACGCCTGGTATCAGAAGCAGGTCAACGAGCTCGATGCGGTGACGGTCGCGCAGGAAATCGACATCAACTACTCGGCTTCTGTCGAGGGCGTCGTGATCCCGTCTGCGTGGGTGCAGGCCGCGATCGACGCGCATGTGAAGCTGGGCATGGAGCCGACTGGCGCGCTGCGCGGCGGCCTTGACGTTGCCGACGAAGGCATCGACAAGAACGCATTCGCGGGCCGGCATGGCGTGCTGCTGCAGCATCTGCAATCGTGGTCAGGGAAGGGCGGCGACATCTATCAGACGGTCGTCAAAACGTTCTCGATCTGTGACCAACACGGCTACGAGGTGTTCGACTACGACGCTGACGGACTCGGCGCGGGTGTGCGCGGCGACTCGCGCGAGATCAACGAGAAGCGGCGCGAGGCCGGTCACCGTATGGTGCGGGTCGAGCCGTTCCGCGGGTCCGGTGCAGTCCACGATCCGGAAGGCGAGATGATCTCGAAGCGGAAGAATAAGGATTTCTTCCTGAACGCCAAGGCGCAGTCGTGGTGGTCGCTTCGCATGCGGTTCCAAGAGACTTATCGCGCGGTGGTCGAACGCATGGCTTACGACCCGGACGCGATCATCTCAATCCGCTCGGACCTGCCTGAGTTGTCGACGCTGATCATGGAGCTATCGCAGCCGACCTACACCATAAATGCCGTCGGCAAGGTGGCGATCGACAAGAAGCCGGACGGCACGAAGTCGCCGAACTTGGCTGACGCGGTGATGATCTGTTATCAGCCCGCGGCTCGCTCGCTCGACATCTGGTCACGCCTCGCTGGATAAATATGCTGACGCCCACCGCGTGGCAAGAAAGGATTTTGCTTACATGACACGCAAACGGGGAAATTCAGTCGCGCGCGCCGCGAAAGCGACGAGCAACAAACGCTGGGTGGCCGGCGACTCGTTCCAGAACTTCGAAGCGCGCGTCGGCGTAGGCACGAACAACCAGACGTCCGGGTCGGGATACGGCTTCGACTTCATCAGCCGCAACCGCATCCAGCTCGAGGCGATGTATCGCTCCTCGTGGGTCGTGGGCGCTGTAACAGACGTCGTTGCCGACGACATGACGCGCGCGGGAATCGAGATCGAGTCGGACCTCGCGCCCGACAAGATGGACAGGATCCACGCCGCGTTCGAACGCATGTCGATCTGGGATCGGATCAACGACACCATCAAGTGGTCGCGCCTATATGGCGGCGCCCTCGCGGTGATGATGATCGACGGGCAGCGGCCGGAAACGCCGCTCAATCTCGACGGCATCGGACCGGATCAGTTCAAGGGCCTTTTCGTGCTCGACCGGTGGCTCGTGCAGCCGTCGCTGAACGATCTGGTGACGGAATACGGCCCGGACATGGGCCAGCCGAAGTTCTACGATGTGGTCGCCGATTCAATGGCGCTACCGCGTCAGCGTATCCATTACAGCCGCGTGCTGCGCCTCGACGGCGTCGAGTTGCCGTACTGGCAGAAGATCAGCGAGAACCTCTGGGGCCAGTCGGTCATTGAACGTCTGTTCGACCGCCTGATCGCGTTCGACAGCACGACGGCCGGCGCCGCGCAGCTCGTCTATAAGGCGCACCTGCGCACGCTGGCGGTCGATGACCTGCGCGGCGTCATCGCAATGGGCGGCCCGGCGATGGAAGCCCTGCTCAAGAACGTTGACATGATCCGGCGCTTTCAGTCGAACGAGGGCATCACCATCATCGACGCGAAGGACAAGTTCGAGACGCACCAGTATTCGTTTTCGGGTCTCGACAACGTGCTGCTGCAGTTCGGACAGCAATTGTCCGGCGCGACAGGCATTCCGCTGGTTCGCCTGTTCGGCCAGTCGCCTGCCGGCCTGAACTCGACCGGCGACTCGGACATCCGTCTTTACTACGACAGCACGAAGCAGCAGCAGGAGCGCAAGCTGCGCAACCCGCTGACGCGCTTGCTTCAGGTCGTCTGCCGGTCTGAGATCGGCGAGGCGCCGCCGGAAGG
Source organism: Caballeronia telluris (assembly GCF_001544495.1). Taxonomy (GTDB): domain Bacteria; phylum Pseudomonadota; class Gammaproteobacteria; order Burkholderiales; family Burkholderiaceae; genus Caballeronia; species Caballeronia telluris. The sequence continues at coordinate 240,267 of NZ_FCNZ02000004.1, read as the reverse complement.
ATTCCAGTTCGGGTTCAATCCGCTCTGGCAGATGTCCGATACGGACAAGGCGAACATCGCCAAGACCATCAGCGACGCGGTAACGCAGGTCGAAGGCGCTGGTCTCATAAGCCAGCAGACGGCGCTGAAGGAGTTGCGGCAGTCGAGCCACATCACTGGCGTGTTCAGCAACATCAGCGACAAAGACATCAACGACGCCGACGACGAACTGCCGGATCTCTCCGAGCTTGCAAATGATCCGAACGCGGGACAAGAAGCGGGACCGAAACAAGAATCCGGTCCGGGCGCGCAAAGCTGAGATTCAGTACGCCACCCAGTTGCGCAAGGTCGCGCATCAGGTGGGCGTGCTGATCAACGGCTTTCCGCCCGGCGATCCGGCTGTCGTTCCGACGATGACCGATGTCCTGCGCCGATACGCCGAGGCGCTCACGCCGTGGGCTGAGGCGACCGCGACGCGCATGCTTGCCGACGTCAACCGACGGGACGAGCAAGCATGGATGGAACAGGCTCGCGAGCTATCGCGCGGGCTGGCTGTCGAGATCCGCACCGCGCCGACGGGCGAACTGATGCGCGCGCTGCTCGCCGACCAGGTGACGCTCATTAAGAGCCTGCCGCTCGACGCCGCGCAGCGTGTGCACGATCTGACGCTTGCCGGCATCGAGAACAGCACGCGCGCGAAAGAGATCGAGAAGGAAATCGCTCGCTCCGGTCAGGTGTCGGCGAACCGCGCCAAGCTCATCGCACGCACGGAGGTTGCTCGGACAGCGTCAGTGCTCACGCAGGCGCGCGCCGAGCATATTGGCTCGGACGGTTATATATGGCGCACCTCAAACGACTCCGACGTGCGGCACTCGCACAAGGAGATGAACGGCAAGTATGTGCGATGGGACACGCCCCCGAGGCTATCGGATGGCACGGTCACGCACGCCGGCCAGATCTATAACTGCCGCTGCTATCCAGAACCAGTGATTCCCGACCGACATGCGCTTTTACACCATCCAGAAGCTCGGCCCGAAGCGATCGCTGACGCCCGAGGGCTTCCTGCTGTGTCAGGAGGTTCCGGTCGCGCGAACGGGCGAGATGCTCTACGGCGCCGGCGAGGTGCCAGTCGAGCCCGCTCACGACGGCCTCATTCGCATCAGCCGCACGCCGGAGGAAGTGTTCCGCGTGGAGACGCTCGCGAGTTGCGAGGGCAAGCCGGTAACGCTCGATCACCCGCAGGACTTCGTCGGCCCGGCCAACTTCGGCCAGTTGTCGCGCGGCACGATGTTCAATGTGCGCCGCGGCACCGGTATCGAGGATGACCTGATCATCGCCGACCTGCTGGTGACCGAAGCCGAAGCCATCAAGGCGGTGCAGGACGACGGCATCGAAGAAGTCTCGCTCGGCTATGAAGCCGACTACGAACAGGTATCACCCGGCCGCGGGGTTCAGCGGAACATCGTTGTCAACCACGTAGCCCTCGTTGAGCGCGGCCGCTGCGGCCCGCGTTGCGCGATCGGAGATAAGGAACCTGAGATGAAGAAGAAGCCCAGCTTTCTCGACAAGCTTCGCGCTCTGATGAAAGACGCCGAAGCAGAGATGGAAACGGAAAAGAAGACCGACGACGAAGAGTCGGAAGAGGTCGAAGAGAAGAAGGAACAGACCGGCGATTCCGCGCTGATCAAGACGCTCATGAAGCGCATGGAAGCGCAGGATGCGCTCCTCGCCTCGCTCGCGACGCTCGTCAAGGCGACCGCGAAGGACGCGGACGGCGACGACGAAGAAGAGGAAGAGAAAGCCGAAACCGGCGACGACATCCTCGAGGCTGAGCAGGCCGGAAAGCTGAATCAGGCTGAAGTCGACCTCTACACCGGCGACTCGGCGAAGACGATCCTGTCGCGCGCGGAAATCCTGTCGCCTGGCATCAAGCTGCCGACGATGGACGCCAAGGCCAGCACGGCGGACCGTGCAGCATCGCTGTGCAAGTGCCAACGCAAGGCGCTCGACCTCGCGTACCAGACGGACGCCGGTAAGGCCGCCATCGCCCCGTTCATCGGCGGCATGACGGCCGACTTCGAAGCCATGCCGGTCGCGATGGTGAACACCGCGTTCATGGGCGCCTCGGAGCTGATGAAGGCGCTGAACAACGGCCGCGCGCACGCATCCGCCGCGCCGACCAAGGATTTCGGGAAGCGCTCGACCGTCGCCGACATCAACCAACGCAACCGCGAATACTGGGCCGATCGGTCCGCCAAGTAAGGAGAAGCCTCATGGGCAACGCAATTCTGTTTCGCATGCCTTCGGGCATTCCGGGTGACATCAGCCGCCAATCGCAGGCGACCGTCGAACCCGGCGTTTTCGACTCCGCCTTTCCGTTCGCCTCGTACGGTATCCCCGTCAAGAAGGTCAGCGGCAAGATCCGTCCGGTAGCGTCCGGCGACGCTGCGTCGGTCATCATCGGCCTGCTCGTGCGCCCGTACCCGACGGTCTCGTCGCAAGACCCGGTCGGCACGTCGACGCCGCCGCAGACGACCGCCGTGGGTGACGTGCTGCGCCGCGGTTACATGACCGTCAAGAACAACGCGGGCGCGCCGGCAGATGGCGGCACCGTGTACGTGCGCGTTGCCGCTGCTGCGGCAGGCAAGCCGATCGGCGGCATCGAAGCGGCATCTGACAGCACCAACACGGTCGTCATGGCCGGCGCGGTGTTCAAGAACGCAGGCGATGCCAACGGCAACGTCGAGATCGAATTCAACATCTGAGGGGCAATCAGCTCATGACCAAGAAAATCGCAATCGTCGGCGCTGGTGTTCGCGCTCCGGCGATCATCCGCTCGCGCACGCGCGACAGCCTGCTGACGTTCGACTCGCAGACGGTCGACAGCACCGGCGCATTCCTGATCGGCGAGCTCGAACGCCTCGATCAGCGCCTCCACATGCCGCTGTCGTCGGTCACCTGGTCGCGCGACATCGATCTGCGTGAAGACGTGTCGATCGCCGACGAAACGTCGTCGTTCACGAACTCGACCTTCGCGGCAGCCGGCGGCGCATCGCCGAACGGCAAGTCGTGGGTCGGCAAGGATGCATCGGCAATCGCCGGCATCGCGCTGGACATCGGCAAGACGCCGAACCCGTTGACCCTCTGGGCGATGCAGATCGGCTGGACGATTCCGGAACTGGAATCGGCTCAGAAGCTCGGCCGCCCGGTGGATCAGCAAAAGTTCGCCGGCATGAACCTGAAGCACAACATGGACGTCGATGAGCAGGTCTACATCGGCGACACCGTGCTGGGCGTGACGGGTCTGGTGAACAACGCCAACGTGACGAACGTCTCGAACGCTGTCACCGGCGGCTGGGGCACGGCAACGCCGGCGCAGATGCTCGCGGACGTGAACGAACTGCTCAACAGCGTGTGGGCGGCTTCGGCGTACGCAATCTGCCCGGATCGCCTGTTGATCGACCCGCTGAGCTACTCGCGCCTCGTCGCGACGCTCGTCAGCTCGGCCGGCAACATCAGCGTCCTCGAGTTCCTGAAGATGAACTCGCTGTCGAACGCGATCAACGGACGCCCGCTCGAGATCCTGCCGTCGAAGTGGCTGACCAGCCGCGGCACGAGCAGCACGAACCGCATGGTCGCGTACACGAAGGACGCAGAGCGCGTGCGCTTCCCGCTCGTGCCGCTGCAACGCACGCCGCTGGAATACCGCGACATCCGCCAACTGACGACCTATTTCGGCCGTCTGGGCGTCGTCGAAGTGGTGTATCCGGAGACGCTCGGCTATCGTGACGGTATCTAACGATGCCGAAAATCATCGTTGAGAAGCCGTTCGTTCTCACCGATGCCGCCGGCCAGCGAGAGTTCGCGGCCGGCGAGCATGAGGTTGACGACGCGATCGCCAAACACTGGTACGTCCAGGAGCACGCGCAAGTCGTGAAGCCCGAGACGAAGACCGCCAAGACCAAAGGCTAAGCCGTGGATTCAACTCAATTCCGAACGGATTTCCCCGAGTTCGCCGACACGACGCAGTACCCCGACGCGATGGTAAATCTCTGGCTGACCGTCGGCACTTCGCTCGTGAACGCGTGCCGCTGGGGCGATCTGACGAACATCGGGATCGAGTTGGTCACGGCTCACCATCTCGCGATGGCCGCGCGCGATGAGCAGGCGGCCACGGCTGGCGGAATCCCGGGGCAAGTCACCGGCCCGACGAACTCGAAGTCGGTCGACAAGGTCAGCGTCGGGTATGACTCCGGCGCTGTCAGTCTGACCGATGCCGGGTTCTGGAACATGACCAGCTACGGCATCCGCTTCCTCGGGCTAGCCCGTCTGATGGGTGCTGGCGGCATGCAGCTATGAGCGTCAAGATCACGCGCGACAAGCTGCAGGAAGTGCTCCGCAGCATGAACGCGCTGGTCAAGAAGGATGTGCTGGTCGGCATCCCTGACAGCGCACCGGAGCGCAGAGACACGCCGGTCACGAACGCGCAGATCGGCTACATCCTCGACCGCGGCTCGCCCGCGAAGAACATCCCGGCGCGGCCGTGGCTCGTCCCGGGTGTTGAAGAGGTGCAGAGCGAATGCGCCGAGCGTCTGAAGAAAGGCGCGACAGCCGCGCTCAGCGGCAATCAGCAGGGCGTCGACTCGGCGCTTACTGCTGCCGGCCTGACTGCCGAGATGGGCGTCAAGGCCAAGATCAACAGCAACATCCAGCCGAAGCTCGCCGACTCAACGTTAGCAGCGCGGCGCGCGCGCGGCGTGACCCGCGAGAACACGCTGGTCGACACCGGCTCGCTTCGCAACTCCGTCACGCACGTCATTCGTGAGAAGAAATAATGCCGCTGCTCGACGTAACCGATGTCCTGAATGACCCGATGTTTCAGGACACCAGCCTGACGTGCACGCGCCAGGCGCAGACGATCGACGCGAACGGCATGGCGAGCAACGCGCAGGCGGTCACGCGGTTCGCAGGCGTCGTCACAAACGACACCGGCGACCAGCTGATGCGCCGGGCGGACGGCTCGCGCATCGAAGGATCAATCACGATCCATACGCGGTTCGGTCTGATTGACGGGAAGATCGGCTTCGACGCCGACCTCGTCACATGGCAGGGCCGGCAATACACCGTCGTGAACGTGCGGGACTGGTCGACGTACGGCCGCGGCTTCGTGGCCGCGCAGTGCGAACTGATCCCGCTCTCGGGAGGCTGACATGGCGAACGACTCAAGCACTGGCGGATACCTTCAGCCAGTCGTCGCATCGCCGCCGATCGAAGATGCCGCGCTCGACGCGATCTTCCAGCAGATGATCGTCGGCCTGACGGGGATTCCCGGCGCGATGGTGCGGCCGCGCTGGCAGCCGGTCACGCCGAAGATGCCCGAGCCGAACCAGAACTGGTGCGCTATCGGCGTCACCGAGATCGAGCAGGATGCCCGGCCAGCGTTCGTGCATGTGCCCGACACCGATGGCACGGACAAGCTTTACCGGCACGAGATCCTGACGTTGCTCGCCAGCTTCTATGGGCCGTCGGCCATGCAGTACGCCGCGCAGGCGCGCGACGGCATCTACGTGGAGCAGAACCACGGAATGCTCACCCTGAATTCGATGGGGCTGGTCGACGTCGGCAAGATGACCGCGGCGCCCGAACTGATCAATCAGCAGTGGCTTCGCCGGTTCGATCTTTCATTCCGCGTTCGCCGACAGGTCGTGCGCACGTACAGCGTGCTGAACGTGCTGTCGTCTGACTCGACGTTGAACACCGACACCGTAACGACCGAGATTCACGTCTCGCAGTAACACCTCATTCACAAAGCATCGAGGCCCGCCGCGCGCGGGCCTTTTCTATTTGGGACGCACACATGTCGAACACACTGCCGATTAGCCGGTTGGTCAACGCGACGATCACGCTCACGCAGAAAGCCGCGCAATCGCAAAACACCTCGACGCTGCTGATTCTCGGAACCTCGGCGGTCATCGACCTCGTGTCGCGCTTCCGGACATACGGCGACATCACCTCCGTCGGTACCGATTTCGGCACCTCGTCGGAGGAATACAAGGCTGCTGTTCTCTGGTTTCAGCAGGCGCCGCAGCCGGCATCGGTCACGATCGGCCGATGGGCGAAGACGGCCGCCGCAGGCCAGCTTCTCGGCGGCACGCTGTCGGCCGCGCAACAAGCGCTGTCGAACTTCACCGCAGTCACGGCTGGCGGCATGAAGATCACGATCGACGGCACGCTCAAGACGCTCGCCTCGATCAACTTGAGCAGCGTGACCAATCTGAATGGCGTCGCGTCGGCTGTTACGACGGCTCTCGCCAGCGCCGGCACGTGCGTCTGGAATGCGGCGTTCCAGCGCTTCGAGATCACGAGCGCGACGACCGGCGCGACCTCGGCGGTTAGCTTCGCACAGGCGCCAGTTTCTGGGACGGACATCTCGGGCCTTATGGGCCTGACGTCAACGTTCTCCGGCGCATATGTCTCCGGCGGAGCAGCGGCTGAAACCGCCCTCGCTGCCGCGACGCTTTTCGATGCAAACTTCGGCCAGCAATGGTATGCGCTGACTATCCCGTCGGCTGTCGATGCCGATCACGTCGCGGTCGCCGGTTACATCGAAGCTACGGCCACGAAGCACTTCTACGGTGTGTCAACGCAGGAGGCCGGAGTGTTGGTAGCAAGCGACACGACGAATGTCGCGTATCAGCTCAAGGCGCTGGGGTACAAGAAAACAGCGGTGCAGTATTCGAGCTCGAACGCCTACGCGGTCGTGTCGCTGCTGGCGCGCATCTTGACGACGGATTACACAGGCAACAATACCGTCATCACGCTGAAGTTCAAGGACGAGCCTGGTATTGCCGCCGAGAACCTCAACACGACGCAGGCGAACGCGCTGGAAGCGTTCAACTGCAACGTGTTCGTCGAGTATGAGAACGACACCGCGATCATCGAGCAAGGTGTCTGCTCGTCGGGCGACTTCATCGACTCGGTGATGGGCGCAGACAACCTCGCGATCGACATCCAGAACGCGGTCTTCAACCTGCTCTATACGAGCACCACGAAGATTCCGCAGACGGACGCGGGCAATCACCTTATCGCCACAAAGATCGAGCAAGTCTGCGCTCAGTACGTGAGCAACGGTTTCCTCGCCGCGGGCGTGTGGAACTCGGGCGGATTCGGAACGTTGAGCCAGGGCGACTACATGCCGAAGGGTTTCTACGTTTATGCGCCGCCGATCGCGAACCAGAGCCAGGCCAATCGCGCCGCGCGCAAGTCCGTCGCGTTCCAAGTGGCAGCGAAGGAAGCCGGCGCGATCCACTCGGTGGACATCGCCATCACCGTGAACCAATAAAGGGGCGCACATGAGCGTTTATTCGTTTCAAAACTTCAACGCGTCGCTGATCGGCCCCGGCGGGGCGATCTCGCTGGGCGCGGGCACTGGCATCGACGAAGGCGGCTTCTCGGTCGAATTCACTGAGGACGCCGACAACATGAAGATCGGCGCCGACGGCACGCCGATGCACAGCCTGAACCCGAGCAAGGCGGGCAAGCTGACCATCCGCGTGCAGAAGACGTCGCCGGTAAACGCTCTGCTCTCGGCGATGTACAACTTCCAGCGCACGAGCTCGGCAAACTGGGCGCAGAACATTTTCACCGCGACCGACACCGTGCGCGGCGACGTCTATACGTGCCAGCTTGTGGCGTTCACGAAGTTCCCGAAGAACGATTACGCCAAGGAAGCCGGCGCGCTCGAATGGGAATTCAACGCCGGCATCATCGACCCGGCACTGGCCGCAGGCATCTGACCATGAGCGAACTTGTCGAAATCAGCGGCCAGCAGTACCGGATCGGCCGCCTCGATGCGAAGCGCCAGTTCCACGTCGCGCGGCGGCTGGCTCCGCTGCTGGCGGGGCTCGGTGGTGCACTCAAGGGTGAGGCGAAAGGCTTCGCCGAGATGGTCAGCCCGATCGCCGAAGCGCTGGCGAAGATGTCCGACGAGGACACGGACTACGTGCTCGACACGTGTCTGCTCGTCGTTCAGCGACAGTCCGGCCAGGGCTGGCAGAGCGTCATGGTGAAGAACGGCGGCCTGCTGTTTCAGGACATCGACCTGCCGGCGATGCTCCAGCTGACGGTCGCAGTCATTCAGCAGAACCTCGGCAGTTTTTTTCCCGCCGGGCCGTCGCCAGCTTCGACCGCGGCGGCCTGAGCGGCGTCGAGTTAGCTTCGCTTCCTGATGGCGAGGATTGGCTGCTGCTGCCGGTGATGGAGGGGCTGCTGAAGTACGAGTCTCTCATCGACGGCACGGTTGATCTGTGCGACGTCGCTCTGCTGAATGACGCGCTGTCGGTCAAGCGCGAGAACGAAGCGCGCGTCCAAGACCACATGGAAAAGAGCAAGCGATGAACGAAGAAGTCATCAAGGAGTTTTTGGTCTCGATCGGCTACAAGACCGACGAGACCAGCCTGAAGCGGTTCACGGCATCGCTCGCGAGCGTCACGAAGACGGTGATGAAGCTCGGCGCCGCGGTGGCAGCGACTGCCGTCGCTGTGGTCGCGGGCGTGAAAGTCATCTCCGGAGAGATGGAGCGCCTGTATTACGCCTCGCAGCGCACAGGCGAGACCGTCGGCAACATCATGGCGCTGCGCTATGCGGCCGGGCAGATCGGTCTCACCGCGGACCAGGCGCAGGCGTCGCTTGAGGGCTTCACGCGCGCGCTGCGGCTGAACCCTGGCATGAACGGTTTGCTCTCGCAGCTCGGCGTGACAGGCAAGGGCCCGGTCGAGCAGTTCGAAAGCTTCATCGGCAAGATGAAGCAGATGCAGCCGTACATCGCGGCGCAATACGCAAGCCTGTTCGGGATCGATCCCGACACGCTGCTGATGCTCGAAAACGGCCTGCCGAAGATCCAGGCGGCGCAGGAGAAGTATCGTCAGAAGCTGAGCGCGTTCGGGATCAATCCCGAGCAGGCGGCGGACGCCGGACGCGCGTTCGACAACTCGATCCGAGATCTGACGGGCGACATTCACCTGTTCTGGGTTCTGCTGCAGGAGCACCTCGCACCGGTGCTCGCCAAGATTGCGACGGAGTTTGAGCGGTGGGAGTCGGGACACGCCGATGAAGTCGCGCGCAAGATCGCGTCGGCACTAGAGGCCGTGGCGAAGTGGGTCTCAGAGATCAACTGGTCCGAGGTCGGCAAGGACGTCGACATCTTCCTCGACAAGGCCGGAAAGGTGGCTGAGGTGATCGGCAACATCGTCGGCGGTGTGGCGAAGCTTGCGCGGTGGTTCGGAGGTGATGGCTCTGAAGAGCAGCCGGCACAGCCTGCCGCAACACCGGACAACGGCGATCAACCGCCCGGCACCATCATCGAAGTCCCTGCGCCGGCATTGCAAAAGTCTTCAACGAGCGGCGCGCGGGCTGGCGACAGTCCGTTCATCGGGTGGCTGCGCAACAAGGTGCAATCGCTGCACGATCGGTTCGACGGAACTCCGTCATCGACCGGTGCTGCTGCTGTTTCTGGCTCGCGCGGCCAGCAAGGAGCGCCCAGCGCAGGGCCATCTTCGGGCCCGGCACAAGCTCAGACGCCGCGCGGCATTCGGAACAACAATCCGGGCAATATCCGTTACGGCGAGTTTGCAAAGAGCGCAGGCGCTACTGGCGCGGACAGTGGGGGCTTTGCGGTTTTCTCTGACATGCAAGCAGGCATGGAGGCGACCGCTAAGCTGCTGCACAGTTATGCCGATCGAGGTTTCAACACGATTCGCAAGATTATCTCGCGCTGGGCACCCGCTAATGAGAACGACACGCAGGCGTATATCGCCAACGTTGCGAAGCAGCTCGGCGTGTCTGCCGATCTCGAACTGAACGGCGAGCAACTTAGGGGCGTGGCGGGATCGATCTTTCAGCACGAGAACGGCTCTGTCTACGGGAAGCTCGGCGCCGGCGGGGCTTCTGCCGCGTCGAAGTCGGTAACGATCAGCCAGAAGACTGACGTGCACGTACATGGCTCGCCTGATCCGGGCGGCACCGGGCGCGCGGTCGCCGGTGAGCAGGCGCGCGTGAATGCTGATCTCGTGCGCAACATGACAGGGGCTTACGTGTGAGCGTTCTTGGCTACATCGAATCGGGCGCACAGCTCGGGCTTCAGCTTCTGACCATTAAGCCAAAGCGCGGCTTCTTGGACCCCACAGACGGTACCTTCACGGTGCCTGATGCGACGCTCGAGGAAGTCCATAACGACGAGCTCGAAGTGACTGAGCATCCGGTCGAGCAGGGAACGGTTATCGCGGACCATGCATTCGTGCGGCCTGCGGAGGTCATCATCACCGCAGCTTGGTCTAACAGCCCAAACCAGACGAGCATCCTCGGCGCATTGGGCGGATTTGCAGCTGCGCAGAGCGGCGCGGCTCGGGCGCTTGTAGGCGCTGTTGAGTTGGCGAGCGGCGTGATGAACATGCTCGGAAGCGGCTGGACGCCTTCTAAGAAGGCGTACATGAAGCTTGTCGACATGTATCACAACCGATACCTCTTCACTATCTACACTGGGAAGAGGCAGTATCGGAACATGATCATCAAGTCGCTCTCGGCGACGACCAATGCCGAGACCGAAAACTCCGTCATCGTCAGGATCGCGTGCCGTCAGATTTTGATGGTGCAGACCCAGACGGTGACGGTGCCTGATTCGAGCGTCATGTCGAACCCAGCGAGTACCGCATCTCCTGAAGACGCTGGAACGACTTCGCCGGTTCCAGCACCGAACATCAATGTGACAGCCATTCCATGAACGCATACGAGATCCCGCTGTCGGCCAAGCCGCAGCTGTTCAGCATCGCGCTCGGCGGCGTCACCTACAAGATGACGCTCCGCTGGAACGTGCCGGCCGCCGCGTGGATGCTCGATATTGCGGATGCGACGGGCAAGCCGATGGCCGGAAGCATCCCGCTTGTGACTGGCGTTGATCTGCTCGGGCAATACGCATATCTCGGCTTCACCGGGAAACTGGTGGTGCAAACCGACCATGACCCCGATGCGGTTCCGACGTTCGATAACATCGGGGCGACAGGGCATCTTTACTTCGTGACCTCATGAGCGATCAATTCGGACGGAAGGCGACACTGATCGTTTCGGCCGGATCGAAGGGGCTCGATCTTTCGCAGCTCCGCTTCAAGTTCGAGGTGCGACAGGCAGACACGCAGGCGCCGAACACGCTCTATGTGCGCGTCTACAATCTCGCGCCCGCGACGGTCAAGGCGATTCAGGGCGAGTTCACGACGATCACTCTGCAGGCGGGTTACGAGAGCGGTAATTTCGGCATCATCTTCCAAGGCACGATCAAGCAGTTCGTGCGCGGGAAGGAGCGCAACGTCGATTCGTTTCTCGACATCTGGGCGGCGGACGGCGACGAGTTCTATAACTTCGGCATGGTCAACCAGACGTTGGCCGCCGGCAGCACGCCGAAGCAGATTCTTGACTCGATCACGAAGCAGAACGCCGACGCTGGGAAACTGCCCTACGCGACAGACGTCAACGGCCTCGTGGGCGGGGTGCCGGCGCAAGCGCTCGCGCGCGGCAAGGTGTTGTTCGGGATGTCGCGCGACTACGCGCGGGACTGGGCGGCGAAGAACGGATTCCGGTGGAGCATTCAGAACGGCCAGGCGGTGGTCGTTCCGGTCACCGGCTACCGGCCTGGCGAGGCTGTCGTGCTGTCGTCGACGACCGGCCTAATCGGCGTGCCCGAGGCGACGTCTGACGGCGTGCGAGCGCGCATCCTTCTGAATCCGCTCGTGCGGATCGGATGTCTGGTGCAGATCGCGCAGGCCGACATAAACACGCTGACGATCAAGCAGCAGGGGCTCTCTTATACAGGGTTGTCCGCTGCAGCGCAGACGACGGCCGCCGGCTTCTATCGTGTGCTCGTCTCAGAGTTCATCGGGGACACGCGCGGGCAGGAGTGGTATTGCGATCTGATCTGCTTGGCGGTCGATACATCCGCGCCCGCTAGCAGTTCAGTCCAGGCGGCCGGCTAGCGCGCGATCATCTGCGGCAGTGTGACGCCGGTGAACTTTCGGCCATCCGGAAGCATGCCCGTTACCACTGGCACTAAATTGCCCTTTGCGACGGAAAGCTTCGTTCCGGCGGGGACCATGACGCAGCCATAGTCTGACAGCCGCGGCTCGGCGCCGTGGTCATAGCCATTGGTCAGCGCCGCCTGCCGCCTTAGTTCCTGAGGTAGCGATGCGCGCGCGTGACGCGCCGAATTGACCTGTCCATACATGAACTCTGCGAGGTCGTACGAGCCGCACACGATCGCGCCATCGACGAGATCTATGCCGCGCGCGGTCGGAACTCGAGCCGTCGGCGCAGGCTGCTCCGCGACCGTGGCCGGTGCGATGGTGATCTCGGGGTTGTCCGTCTGAGCGGCTGCCGCCGTGATCGGAAGGGCCAAAAGCAGTGTAGTTATTTTCATTCTCAGGTTCCTATGCTCCAAACCGAACGCTCAGCCAGCATCGAAGACGCGCTGCGCGCCGCGCTCGGCGGCCACGAGGCCGAAATCTGGACCGCACTCCCGGCGATCATCCAGAGTTTCGACGCTAACGCATTGACCTGCACTGCGCAACCCGCCATTCAGGCACAGGTGCGCGCGCAGGATGGTAGCACTTCGTGGGTCGCGCTTCCGTTGCTTGTCGACGTTCCAGTGTGCTTTCCGCGCGGTGGCGGATGCACGCTGACATTTCCAGTCGCGGCCGGCGACGAGGCGCTCATCGTGTTCTCGTCGCGCTGCATCGATGCATGGTGGCAGTCGGGCGGCGTTCAGGTGCAGGCCGAGCTTCGCATGCACGATCTGTCGGACGGCTTCGCGATTCTCGGACCGTTCTCGCAGGCGACGAAGGTCAGCGGCGTGAGCACGAGTGCGGTGCAGCTTCGCAGCAACGACGGCAGCGCATACATCGAACTGAACCCGTCCTCAAAGGCGGTCAAAGTCGTGGCGCCAGGCGGCTTCGAAGTCGATGCGCCGACGATCACTCTGAACGGCCAACTGGCGCAGGGCACCGGCTCGACGAAATACCCCGCGACGCTGCAAGGTCCGATCACGGTCGTCAACGACGTCACCGCGGCCGGCAAGAGCGTCAGCACACACACGCACCATGAAAACGGTGCAGGCAGCAACACGAACCAGCCGAACTGATCATGCGCTATCGCACTCTCGACGAAAACGGCGACTACTCCTTCGGGCAGGGCTCGACGAACTTCCTCGTGGACTCGCCCGACGCAGTCGCGCAGCTCGTGCTGACGCGGCTCAAGCTCTCGACCGGTGAATGGTTCCTCGACATGACAGAGGGCACGCCATACGCGACTGAGATCCTCGGCAGCGGCACCGCATCGACGCGCGACCTAGCGGTTCAGGAACGCATCCTCGAAACGCAGGGCGTGACCGGCATCACCGACTATGCGAGCGTGGTCGATCCTTCGACGCGGGCCTTCACGGTCGCGGTGACCATCGACACGATCTACGGCCAAACGACAATCACGGCGGCTCTCTGATGGCGACTTACCCTCTCGCAACGCTCGGTCCGACGATCACCAGCGCGGGGATTTCGATTCCCTCGTTCAATGACATCTACCAGAGCCTGATCGCGACCTTCCAGAGCATCTACGGCTCGGATGTCGTCGTGACCGCTGACAGCCAGGACGGCCAGTGGATCGCGAACATCGCGACGGCCATCAACGACTGCAACAACGCCGCGGTCGCATGCTACAACGCGTTCTCGCCGGCCACCTCTCAGGGCGCGAATCTCTCGAGCGTCGTGAAAATCAATGGCATTGGGCGATCTGTCTCATCGCAGTCGACCGTCGACGTCACGATCGTAGGACAAGCTGGCGCGACTATCACGAACGGCATCGTCACCGATGGGAAGCAGAACCAGTGGGCGTTGCCTGCATCGGTCGTAATTCCGCCCGGTGGATCCGTCACTGTCACAGCCAAATGTCAGACGCAAGGTGCTGTAGCGCTCGCGAATGGGACATCGCTTCAGATCTCGACACCGACCTTGGGATGGCAAACAGCCACGGCGGCTGATGACGCGACGCCGGGCGCTCCGGTCGAAACGGATGCCAAGCTTCGCTCGCGCCAGGCGACATCGGTTGCGATTCCATCGTTGACGGTCCTAGCAGGAATCATCGGCGCCGTCGCAGGCGTGTCGGGCGTGACGCGCTACGCGGCGTACGAGAACGACACGAACTCGACGGACTCGAACACGCTTCCGCCGCACACGATTTCGCTTGTAGTAGAGGGCGGCGACTCGACTGCGATCGCGAATGCGATCGCTGCGAAGAAGACTCCGGGCGGCGGCACGTACGGCACGACGACTGTCACGGTGACGGACGTCTACGGCATCCCGCATCCGATCAACTTCTATCGCCCGACGACGCAAGCGATCACAGTCGCGGTCTCGTTGAAGGCGCTCGCTGGGTATTCATCTGTCATCGGTGCCGCGGTTCAGCAGGCGATCTCGGACTACGTAAATTCTGTCGCGATCGGTGGCGGCGCTGCTGGCGCGGTCGAATGGGATTCATGCATCGCGGCGGCGAAGGGAGTCGCGGGTGGCAACACATTCAAAATCACGGCATTGACCTTGGCTGGACCGGGTGGCGCTGGAACGCCGGACGTACCGCTCGCGTTCAACCAGTCGGCCACCTGCGCTCCGGCGAGCGTCACTCTCACGGTTACCTGATATGGCGCAAGTCAGCGATTACACGGGCCTAATCACCAGCGAGCACGCTAACAAGCCTAAATTCACAGCGATGGTCGGCGGCGTCGCGCAGGCGTTCGTCGACATCCAGAATCAACTCGACGCGACGCCGCCAGCGTTCGATCTCGACTCCGCAGTGGGCGTGCAGCTCGACGTGGTCGGTCTTTGGGTCGGTGTCACGCGCAACGTCGACACCCCGCTCACGGGTGTCTATTTTTCGTTGGACGTCGATGGACTAGGGTTTGACCAAGGTGTTTGGCAAGGCCCATTCGATCCGAACACTGGGGTGGTGTCGCTCGACGACGATACGTACCGTCTGCTCATCAGGGCAAAGATCGGCGCCAACAGTTGGGACGGAACACAGGGATCGTCCGCGGCAATTCTTAACAGCATTTTCCCAACCGGTACGGATGTCTTCATCCAAGACAACGGGGACATGTCGATCACTTACGGTGTGGCGGGCGATGTACCTCTTCCGATATTCATCGCTCTGCTGAAAGGCGGATACATTCCGCTAAAGCCAGAGGCGGTCCACATCAACGGCTACCTCGTGACATCGATCTCTGGAGGCTCGCTGTTCGGCTTCGACGTGGAAAACGACTTGATTTCAGGATTCGACGTTGGAGCGTGGGGCTTGCCGGCCTGATACGCAAACATTTCGAAACGAGCCACCCAGCCGGGTGGCATTTTTATGCCCGGAGCATAAATGGCAACGAATGATTTTCTTCCGTTCGCAGTAGGCGGATCGGCTAACGTGCTGTCTCAATCAGCATACGCTGCCCTTTCGGCGATCACAAACGGCTACTCGTCGGGCGTCGCGCAGTCGGCTGCGCTGAACAAGACGTGGCGACAGTCCAGCATCATGGCGGCCGTCCTGGCGCAGTTTATCAGCGATCAGACCGGCGCGAATTCAGCGGATGATGGAACGACGGCGACGTTGTTGGCGAACCTCAAGAAATCTATGCCCGGCCGCTTGCTTGGCATTCAGGTTTTCACCGCGAGCAGCGCCTACACGCCGGGCACATACAACGGCATTACTGCGACGAA
Source organism: Caballeronia telluris (assembly GCF_001544495.1). GTDB lineage: Bacteria > Pseudomonadota > Gammaproteobacteria > Burkholderiales > Burkholderiaceae > Caballeronia > Caballeronia telluris. The sequence continues at coordinate 224,497 of NZ_FCNZ02000004.1, read as the reverse complement.
AGCACGCGTACGGGCGATAGGGGCGGGCGGGGCGGGCGGCGGTGCTGCGGCGTCGGGCGCGTCAACGGTTTCTATCGGCGCAGGGGGATGCGCGGGCGCTTATGGCGAACTGCTTGTGACGAGCGGCCTTTCGTCGCAGACGGTGACGATTGGCGCGGGCGGAACGGGCGTATCGGGCGGCAGTACCGGCAACGCAGGCGGCTCGACAAGTTTCGGCGCATTGATGGTTTGCGGCGGCGGCCCGGGCGGAGTTTCGTCTGGTGCGGCGGCCGCGGCGCCGATTATCGCGACCCCAGGCACTGGCTCGCCTGCTGCGGTGACGGGATCGGGGACGCTCATCGTCGTAGGACGCGGCGCGCTCGGCGGTATGGGGCTCGCGATTAACGCATCGGCGGCATTCATTTCCGGACAAGGGGCAAATTCACAATGGGGCCAAGGTGGACAGCAATCGATTAGCGCGGGCCTCGGCGCTAACGGACCGGGCGCAGGCGGATCGGGCGCGCTGTCGGCGCTGAGCGGCGCGGCCGCGGCGGGCGGCCCGGGCGGTAATGGTTATTTGATCGTCGAGGAGTACGCATAATGGAAGCCAAGCAACACGCGATCGTCGAGAATGGCGTCGTAACGAACGTTGTGATTTGGGACGGCGCCACCTCCTCTTGGCAACCGCCAGAAGGAGCTTCAACTGTTCTGATAGACGGATCGCAGCCGATTGGCATCGGCTATACGACGGCGGACGGAAGTACATTCAGCCCGCCCGCCGAAGGCTGACTATCGTGCTACTGAAATGCCGCGCCGCTTGATTGACCTGTCGATGCCGCAAAGAGTCCATGCGCGTACCATGCGTTCGAGCGGAATTTCGACATATCTCCAAGAGAGCGAAGCGAAAACGACGCAGAACCCTACCGCGAGCACTAGGTAAGCAGGGGAATGCGTTCCGATTTCGCGCTGTGTATGGACGAAATACTTGTGTAGCAAAAGCAGTGCAATAGGATGCGTCAGATAGAGTGAATACGAAATGTCCCCAAGCGATGCAAGCCATTTCGGCGCAGGGACATGCGTGCTTTTCGACGCGAGCATGAGAACAAGCAGAAAAATCGCCATGATAAAGCCGGCTCGTGTCGGGCCATTGCCGTCGTAAAAACCGCTGAAATAAGCCCACACTTCAAGCGCTGCCGCACCGACGAGAGCAACATTTGCAAGAAACGTGCTGGGGAAGCTCAGACGAGTCGACGTATAAACCAGGCCGACGACCACGCCGACGAAAAACTCCCAAACCATGCAATTCCCGGTGAGGTTGAAATAGGAAAGCCGATGATGCGGGTTTAATCCAGATTCGACAGACAAACTGTGGTCGAGATATGGAATGACAAGGGAGATGGCGATGCCTATTACGAACAACGCCGGATACCGCCAGCGTCCAAACAGCAACGAGACGGCAAAGCAAGCGTAGAAGAAAATCTCAAAGTTGAGCGTCCAGCCCACGAATAGAGCAGGCGGCCCGAAATACGGTGCCATTGCGCTTAGGTCGGGCGGAATGAACAACATGCTCTTGATGGGAAGTGCATATTCGGCGAATGTCGACGACGATATGTTCGGAGAACCTGTCACCAAAAGGTAGAGAAGAGTGGCAACTATATATAGCGGCCATATCCTCGCAAGACGCTTGACAACGAAGATCATTGAGTCATGCGCGCTACCGGCCAGGTTGCGTGTCGAGACGACCATGACGATGCCGCTGATGATAAAAAACAAGTCAACGCCGCTAACGCCAGGCCAAAAAAAAGCCTGGTTCAAGGCTGCGTAGGGTGTGCCCTTCAGGTTGTCGCCAGCGTGACTGAGAACGACCAACATCGCGGCAATGCCACGCAGCGCCTGGATAAAATCCAGCTTCCTGTTTTCCATGTAAGAAATGACAAAGTCCGGTGAGGATCGGGAATGATACATCATCGACCAACAGCCGCCCCGGGGCGGTTTATTTATTCCGGGGCCACTTTTGAATAGTCCAGCGCACGCAGAGCGAAGACTCAGCCATGAAGAGAAGTTTGCGATGATCGATCAACGATTCGCTGAGTTTCAAGCGCAGATAGATCGCCGCTTCAACGGCGTCCATGAGTCCATCGAGGTCAACACGGTCCTGACGCAGCAGGCGGACGACCGATCGCGCCGGATCGAAGACAACACCCGCGCGCTCATCGAGATCTTCGATCGCGCGGGCAGGAGCGCAACGTTTTTCGCCCGTACTGCGCGCTTCGTACGCAGCGCCGCGATATGGCTCGGACCGTTTATCACGGTCGGGGGCGTCATTTGGGCCATCGCTCACGGAAAGTGGCCGACGCTGGACTGATCATGAATCTGACATCAAGCATCGTCGCCGCGAGCAGCGGAGCGGCGCAGTTACGCGCGGCGCAATGGCTCCCTCATCTCCAGGCTGCATGCGATCGATTTGCGATCAACACGCCGCGCCGCGTCGCCGCGTTCTTCCCGCAGATCGGCCATGAATCCGGCGGCCTCGTCTATATGAAAGAGATCTGGGGGCCGACGCCTGCGCAGGCACGGTATGAAGGCCGGGCCGATCTTGGCAACACGCAGGCCGGCGACGGCAAGCGATTCATGGGTCGTGGACTTATCCAAATCACCGGGCGTCGCAACTATCAGCTTGCAAGCATCGGACTCGATCTAGACCTGATAACGCATCCCGAGTTACTCGAGCAACCAGCGAACGCCGCAATGTCTGCCGCGTGGTGGTGGACGAACCACTACCTCAACGGCTATGCGGATGTCGGCCAGTTCGACCGCATTACTCGCATCATCAACGGCGGCACGAATGGCGCCGCGCAACGCCTCGCGCTTTATGGCGCGGCAAAACACGCATTGGGGATCGTATGAGCGTCGAGCAAATTCATGAGCAAAAAGAGACGTGCCAAGTCGATGTGTTCCTTCCGGGGCACGAGCCGCGCACGACGACCGCACTCTTCACGCACAGCAAGAAGTTGCTCGTCGCGCGCGAGGGTGGCCGATGCGCAGTGTGCGGTCGCACGGCGGAGGACAGCGGACATCCGTTGGAATCGCATCACCATCCGATCGAGCGGTCGCTCGCCAACATGATCGACTGGCGACGCTTCCAGAAGGATTGTGAGGCGGGTCTGTGGGGCAAGCATGCGCAGGAATTTGACTGGTCGAAGTTCTCGGCCGACGAACCGTATTCGTTCGTCGACGACCAGACGGTCAATGGACTGTTGCTGTGCGCCGACCATCACCGCGGCAAGAACGAAGGCATTCACTGGACGCCATTCCCTTACTTCGTCGCGCAGCGCTACGGCAAGGACGGCTATCAATTCACGCCGACCGAAGTCATTCACCACGAACACCTGTAGGAGGCGAGATGCAACTGGGTCAGTACTCAAAGCAACTCAGCGTTGCCGGGCTCCTTCTGCTGTGGCTCTTACTCGACGTGCTGAAGATCGATGACGCACAACTGAAGTACGCCGTGATGACGCTAGTGGGCGTGATCACCGGTTGGCATGGCATCACGAATTTGCCGCTCAAGACTTCCCAGCAGTAACTCTCCCGCCGCGTGCGCGGCAAACACTCGAAGGAAATCATCATGAAACGCTTCTCCATGCTGCTCGCGGCAGGCCTCGTCGCGCTCGTCGCCGGTTGTGCATCGACCGCCACTCAGTCGCCCGCGCAGATCGCGGCCGCAGTTCAAGTGCAGGTTGCGAAGGCATGCGCGGTCGTTCAGCCGACGCTTCTGTCGGTGCAGGCGGTTACGGTAGCGGACGCTCCTCAGCAGGCAATCCTCGCGCAACTCATCAAAGACAACGCGGCAATCTGCTCGGGCGGCGGAACGATCGATACGACCACGGTTGCGAGTCTGATCAACACCAGCATTCCTGCCGCGCTTCAGGTCGTCACGCTGCTTCCTCTCGACCCCGCGGCGAAGACGGGGGTGCAGATCGGCCTTATCGCGTTCCGGACGGCACTCTCGGCCGCTCTTGCGCCGTACGGGTCGCCGACAGCAGCGCCTGCGCCAGCGAGCGGGGCCGCCTCTGCATGAGCCGGTTCCTGACGCGCCTGACGATGCAGGCGGCCGACGACCATGACGACGGGCACTGGGCGCTCACCGCGCCGCTCGTCTACCAGTCCGACGTCGCCGGCCAGACCTTCATCGTGCCGAAGGGGTTCGCGACTGACCTTGCGTCAGTCCCGCGCCTGCCGATCGTCTTTCTGCTTACTGGCGACAGCAGCGCCGAGGCGGCCGTCGTGCACGACATGCTCTACACCGACAAGCCAGTGCCGCGCCGTGTCGCAGATGCCGTGTTGCGCGAGGCGTCTGCCGTTACTGGCGTTCCCGCATGGCGCCGCTGGCTCATGTGGGCCGGCGTGCGCGCATTCGGTTGGTCGCATTGGAAGTAATCGCTCTCTACTGGGGTTCAAATGACAATCGGACTTTCCACGGCAGTGCGCAACGCGCGCAGCACCGCCATCGTTACGCAGGCCGGCGCCAACGCAATTCTCACGCTCTACAGCGGCACGCGCCCGGCGAGCGGCGGCACGGCCACGACCGCGCTTTCGGCGCACACCTGCGCAGCAACCCTCGGCACGGTATCGAACGGCGTGCTCACGTTCGGCGCGATCGGCAACGCCACCGCGTCGGCGAGCGGCGCAGCGACGTGGGCGCGTCTTACGACCTCGGGCGGCACCTTTGTCGCTGACTTCGACGTGAGCACGACCGGCGGCGCCGGCGAGGTGCAGATGGCGAACACCTCGATTGTGTCGAGCGCGACTGTGTCCATCAGCTCGGGGTCGCTCACCGAAGGCAACGCCTAACGGCCGGAGATAGGCCGTGGCAACGACAACCCTCAACACGGCCGGGACCGGCACATACACCGCGCCGGGCGCCGGCACAATCGTCGTCGAACTGACCGGCGCGGCCGGCGGCGCATCGGGTAACGGCAACTACGGCTCGGCGGGCGCGGGCGGCGGCGCATACGCGAAAAAGACGATCGCGGTCACAGCCGGCCAAGTATTCAATTACTCGATCGGCGCGGGCGGCGTCGGCGACGGTACGGGCGCGGCGGGCGCCGATGGCGGAGATACGTGGTTCGGCTCGACGACGACCGTGCTCGCGAAAGGCGGCAAAGGCGCAGGCTATGCCGCTGGCGGCGATCTGCAAGCGTCCGCGTCGCTCGGCGGTCAAGCGTCGGCGTCGGTCGGCGATGTCGCCTATTCGGGCGGCAATGGCGGATTGGGCGGCGGCGCTGCGGGTTCGGCGACTGGCGGCGGTGGTGGCGGCGGCGGTGCGGCTGGTCCCGATGGCGCGGGTAAGAACGGCTCGACGGGTGTCGCGAACGGCGCTGGCGGTGCTGGCGGCGCTGGCGACAACGCGCTCGGCGGCGCTGGCGGAACGGCTTCGACCTCGGGCGCACCGGCCGGCAAAGCAGGCACGGCGAACACGAAGGGCGGCGGCGGCGGCTCGGGCGCGTACAACTCGCAGACGGGCGCGGCCGGAGGCAGCGGCGGCGCACCGGGCGGCGGCGGTGGCGGCTCGGACAACACCGGCACAGGCGGCACAGGCGGCGCCGGCCAGATTCTCATCACCTTTACGGCTTCGTCGACGACGACCGCGACAATCGCCGGCACGCTTGGCAATGTCACCGGCTCGCTCTCCGCCTCCGAGTCGATGTCGGCATCCGTCGCGAGCACGCTCGCGAGCGTCTCAGGTAGATTCGCGGCATCGGAGACGCTCTCCGCGTCGCTTGCCGGTCAGCTCGCCGGCGCGACCGGCGCGCTGTCGGCGTCACAGTCGATCAGCGCGTCGATCTCGGGGCAGCTCGCGAACGTCACCGGCTCGGTGTCAGCGAGCGAGTCGATCGGTGCGACGCTCGCGGGCACCCTCGTGGGAATGACGGGCGCATTCCAGGCGACCGAGGCGATACAGGCAACAGTCGCCGGCGCGCTGTCCAGTGTGACGGGCGCGCTTGCCGCGAGCGAGCTCATCGCGGCATCACTCGCGGGCCAGCTCGCCGGCGTCACCGGCAGCTTTTCGGCGAATGCGATCAGCGGCTCGGGCGCGGTTATTGTCGGCCGGCTCGATGACGTGACTGGCTCGTTCTCCGCTTTGCAGACCATCGCTGGCGTGATGATCTCTGGCGCGCTTGCGGGTGTCTCTGGCGCGTTCTCGGCCAGTGAGAGCATGAGTGCGTCGCTCTCGGGCGCGTTGGATGGCGCGACGGCAAGCATAGTCGTTGTTTCCGTCTCGCCCATCACACACGTCTCGGCGGCGCCGATTCGCATCGCTGTTCAGGCTGAAGGTCGGAGTGTGATCGTTTCGCCCGAGACGAGATCGACGATCCACCGATCCGAAACGCGCGTCATCTTCACGGCATCGGAGACGCGTCGCTTTTTCATTACCTCAGAGACACGCCTGAAGGTCGTCTCGCAAGCGCAGTGAACCGGGGAGGTCAGATGCAGAGCTTTACGAAGGACCCGATCGCGGTCCTTGATTTCGAGTGGGACTGGTCGGCTTGGTTGGCTTCCGGCGAGACGATCGCCGAAGCATCGGCGATAGCCACAAACGGTCTCACCGTCAATTCGTCGACGGTCTCGGGCGCGCGCGTTTCTGCGTGGATCTCAGGCGGCACGTCCGGCCAGACGTGCGCGGTCAAGTGTCAAGTGAGAACCTCTGCCGGACGAACCGACGCACGATCAATCCTGATCTCTGTTGAGGGCAGATAGGATCGGGCGTCGGCTTCGAACGCGCCTTAAAGGCTGGGCGCGATCGACGCTTCCTTTTCATTGCGGCTCAGCGAGGCGGAAACAAACGCGGCCTTCGCCCAATCGAATGCGATCTGCCCCGCATGTTGCACGCTCAGGCCCGAAAAGGCGCAGAAGTGGTCGAAGTCTTCTAACACGGTATGGCCGTACTTATTGCGCGGCAATGGGTCCGGCAGGATGGTGACGAGAAGTTCTTCAGGGTTTCCGTAGCACATGGCTTGTCTCCTTCGTTAACGGAGAGTAAGCACGAGTGGTTCCTGCTCCAGATTCATCGTCCGTCCCGATCGCCCTCGTCCAAAGGCACGGGAGTGGCACACGTCTCGACGTCGCATGCTGCTATCCCGCATAGTGAACGAAAGTCACCGTGCCTTCCGTCTGTGCCCTTTGTTTCTTTTTTTTATCCAAGTAGTCGTACATAATCAAAGCCTTTTCACCGGCCATTAACCATATAGGTAGTATCACGGTTAAACCAACCCAGAAAATAGGCGAGAGAATTGGATCGCCAACTACGCTGACCCACCAAATCGAGTCGTATGGGAATTTTTGGAGACCAGGATGATTCGCGTATGCGGATCCAATCGCTACCACCGGTGCGCCCAGCATGGCGGCAAGAAATGCGTTAAGTGCCAAATTGTGGTTGCCGTATATAATATCAGCCTCCTTCTCATTTGCCGTGTCGGATCGCGTTTCCATATCACGGATTATTTTAGCTTGGCGCTTCTCTCTTCTACTTAATTTAGCCATCATTTTTCCCTCGGTCTCTAAGGTCTGGCGGTAAAAAAAGGCCCGCTAGCGGCAAAGCCGGCGGGCACGAGGCTCAAATTTGAGAGTCGCTATGCAAGAGGACTCACGACCTAGTCTAGTGCCTCCTACATAGATCTCAAGTGTCGGCGCTTCGGCGCCGACTGGTCGTCCGTCCCAATGGCCAGAACCGAAAACGCACAGCCGAACTGCGCGCGTGCGGTCGCGAACTCGCTCACCGCCGACACTGTCGACACGAAGCGCCAGATCCTCGCACACGACCTTGCGGTCGCAAAGAATTGCCCATCGAAATAAAAGCCTTGCGGATGTGTCGCTCTATACTGGGTCTGCCATTCATGCCGGAGCGTGATATGACAGACTTGGAACGTGCGCAGGGGATTGTTGTGCAGATGGAGCTTTTAGTGGCGGCGGAGCGCATTTATCCAAGCCGCATTCTCGTGTCAAGGCTGGATTGCCAGCTTGCCAAGGTTGCGCTTGATAAAGTCGCCCCGCGACAAGTCGCCTTTGCAGGCATACAAACGTTGAGCGTCGGAGCGTATCTGCGTCTCAAAGGCCGAATTGACCGTATCGAGGAATGGTTGACGCAGAGGGGAAGATAGAGGCACGAAAAAAAAGCCCGCCGGTCGAACGGCCTAACGGGCACGAAGGGTCTTGCGTGATGAGTTCGCCATGCGCGCCGACTCAAAAACCAGCTTAGTACGTTCTGAGCGAACTGCAAGTGAACGGAATGCCTAGCGGGCGAAAAAACCCGCCAGTCAAGGAGACCTAGTGGGACGATCGGATTAGGCCAACTGGGCGCTTAAGGAAAAGCGTCCTCATAAAGGGTAGGAGATCCTGCAGCAATTCCCCGGCCAAAATGAAGCCCGCCGAGAATGACCCGGCGGGCAATCAGGGGTGATGCGGAGCATGCCATGCTCTAACATGCCCGCACCCAGTCTGACTGCTCCGTTGACGCCTTGTTCGCCGAAAAAAATCTTGGGGACCTGCCGGTCACGAAATGTCTTCCGGAGATTCCGGTTCCTTGATCCATTCCAGTATTTCGGCACGTGTGCCGTAGCGGGGCTTGTCCAGCCATCGGATCAAGTCCGGCGACCACTCCGCCCAAATGTATTCTTTCGGATCGAACTCCTCGTCGAGCCGTCCCGTTCCGTTCTCGCACAGGAACGCATAAATCACCCGGTGCCCATTCCAGAAGGCCGTCATATCATCCGTCAACTCTGCGCTAGTGGCACGCGGCTGTTCCCGCAAAAGCGCCCCGAGCTGCACGGTGAATTCGTCGAAGTTCATTGCCTTCTCCGGAACGATCGTTGCTAGAAGTGTAGCGACCGAAAGTCGGAGGTGCATCATGGTCAACCCACTATTCAAGGACCCGGGACGCGACGGCGAGATCGCGCGCGCCCTCAACGTGGCGCTGCAAGCGCTGGTTGTGCATCACGGAATGAAGGCCATCAGCGAAGGAGAAAATATAACGATGAATTTCGCCGCGCCGATTGAAACCGTGAGACGAGCATTAGAGATACTCGGCGTGCGCCGTGACGAAATCCTGCCGTACATGGCGGCAGCCACGCACGATTGACGAGCCACCGTTCCGGTCGGCGGCTCAGATTCCCATAACGAAATACTGCCCCGGCAAAAAGCCCGGCGCGCGGCCGGGCAATATCCGAAAAGCCGGGCGCGGATGCGTGCGCCCGTCGACATACTCTCGCACATCGCGGCCGCGCTCAATCCGCGTCGTCGAAATTGTTGACTTCGCCTTTCGAAACGCGCGCGCCTTCGCCAGCTCCACCCATCGCCTGTACCAAGCCAGGGAAGTAGACGTCGCATCGCTCGTGCGCGCTCGACGCCTGACGTCTCGGACAACTCGCGAGTTCGGCGCCGAGATCCGTCATTGGGAAGTCAGGGCCAAGCCTCTGTACCAGCCGCGCAAGCAAATACCTTCCCTTCCGCTCGCACCTCGTGCATGCGACCTCAATGTGCGTTGTTCGCGCAGCGACATCGCCCAGGTCGACGGCTCCGTTTCCCACGTCTGGAATCATCCTTCAATACTGTACGGATGAACAGTATATCCATGTGGCATGGATACTTTCCGAGTCGGCTTGAACACTTCCATTGTTGCATTCGTTATACTGTGTTTACGTACAGTGCGGGTGGAAGCACCATTTGGGACGCACGGATATTAGGAATCCCACTTCCGGAATATTAGGAGAGGGATATTTCTCCGATTCGAAAGCCCCGTCTGGTAAGGTTTAGCGAGTGAAAAAGATCGAATTCATATGCTCACTGTCCATCATCTCAACAATTCCCGTTCGCAGCGTGTGCTCTGGATGCTGGAGGAACTCGGCGTCGAGTATGAACTGAAGCGGTATCAACGCGATCCGAAGACGATGCTTGCGCCGCCCGAACTGCGTGCGGTGCATCCGCTCGGCAAGTCGCCGGTCATCACCGACGAGGGTCTCACGATCGCCGAGTCGGGTGCGATCATCGAGTATCTGGTCGATCGTTATGGCAAGGGCCGCTTTGCGCCGCCCCACGGCGCGACGCCGGAGCGCGTGCGCTACAACTACTGGATGCACTATGCGGAAGGCTCGGCGATGCCGCCGCTGCTGCTCAAGCTGGTGGCACTGCGTATCGGCAGCGCGCGGATGCCGTTTTTCGTGAAGCCCATCGCACGCCGGATCGCTCAGACGATGCAAAGCAGTTTCATCGACCCTCAGCTCAAGCTGCACTTTGGGTATGTCGAGGCGGAACTCGCCAAGTCGGCGTGGTTCGTCGGGGACGCGTTCACCGCCGCCGATGTGCAGATGAGTTTTCCGCTCGAAGCTGCCAGTCATCGCGCCGGGGCCAAGGCGCTTCCCCATGTTCGCGCGTTCCTCGAACGCATTCATGCGCGAGATGCGTATCAGCGGGCGCTGGCGCGTGGGGGGAAGTACGACTTTGCCGATTGAGGGCGGCGGTTGGGCGGCTTGATCCGATGAGTTTGCGCTTCACAGAGGCCCAAACCGTCCAAAACCCGCGACCCGCCGAGCGTCATGCGTACAATTGCGCCTACCCTCCCCAACCCCATGCGCTGACGCGCAAACAAAAGGCTGAGCATGGCCCGCATCGTCCCCGACGACTGGAAGAATCTCGAAGCGACCGGCGCCGCCGTGCGCGAACTCGAGACGCTGTCGCTCCTGGAACAGCTCCCCGACGACTACACCGTGTATCACGGCGTTCACTGGACCCGCATCAACGAGGGGTTCTCGGTCTTCGGCGAAGCGGACTTCGTCGTCGTGGCGCCGTCGGGCCGCGTGCTCGTCATTGAACAGAAGGCGGGCTTCCTGCGCGAAACGCCGTCCGGGCTGGTGAAGGTCTATCTGCAAAAGGAACGCAACGTCGCCGTGCAGCTCGCACGCACGCTGGAAAATCTCCATCGGCGCTTCACCGCGGCGTTCGGCGCAGGCACCTATCGCATCGAAGAACTCCTGTACTGCCCCGACTACACGGTCAAGGACGACTCCATCGCAGGCGTGCCGCCCGCCCGTATCGTCGACGCGAGCCGCAAGCGCAAGCTGCCCGCAGTCGTGCTCGACATCCTGCCGCCCGACGAACCGCGCTTCGAATCGTCGGCTCGCATCCATCACTTCCTCGCCGACGAACTCGCGCTCACGCCCGATACGAACGCGCTCGTCGGGCAGGCCGACATGCTCGTCACGCGCCTGTCCGGCGGCCTCGCGACCTGGGCGCGCCGGCTCGAATTCGAGCCGTTCCGTCTGCGCGTGATCGGCACGGCCGGCTCGGGCAAGACGCAACTCGCCGTGCAGGTCATGCGCGATGCAGTCGCGAAGGGCAAGAGCGTGCTGTACGTCTGCTTCAACCGGCCGCTTGCCGATCACATCCGGCTCGTCGCGCCCGCCGAAGCGAAGATCGCCAACTATCATCAACTGAGCGCGGCGGTTGCGCGCGATGCGGGCAGTCCGCCCGACTTCAGCCAGCCGAACGCGTTCGCGACGCTCGAAGAACGCTTCGCGAACGTCGAGGTGCCGGAGCACTGGACGTTCGACGTGTTGATCGTCGACGAGGGGCAGGATTTTCACGCGGCGTGGGTCGATGCGCTCGCGCGGCTTCTGAAGCCCGAGGGCGCCTGGTGGTGGCTCGAAGACCCGATGCAGAATCTGTACTTTCGCGAGCCCGTTCCGCTGCCCGGCTGGACGACGCTGCGCGAGAGCACCAATTACCGCAGCCCGCGCGATCTGCTCGCGTACATCCGGCGCATCGTCGGCAACGAAGTGCGGCTCGATGCGGGTAGTCCCTTCGACGGCTCCGAGGTCAGCATGTCGACCTACGCAAGCGGTCACGTCGACGAAGTGATCGAGGCGACCAAGCGCGCGATCACGCAGGCGCTCTCGCTCGGCTTTCGCAAGCAGGACATCGCGGTGCTGTCGTTTCGCGGGCGCGAAGGCTCGGTGCTGACCGCGGTCGAGCAACTCGGCCCGCACCGGTTGCGCCGTTTCACCGGCGGCTATGATCTCTTCGGCAATCCGGAATACCGCGAGGGCGACGTGCTGCTCGAATCGATCTATCGCTTCAAGGGGCAGTCGGCGCCGTGCGTGATCCTGACCGAAGTCGATTTCGATGCGCTCGACGAGCAGGCCGCGCGCAAGTTCTTCGTCGGCGCGACGCGTGCGACGATGAAGCTGATCGTCGTGGCGTCGGAGCGCGCCGCGAAGGCGTTCGACGAGGCGCACTGATGGCGGTTCCAACCTTGCGCATCGCCGCCCTGTGGCTGCTCCTGGCGAGCGCGCCGCTGGCTCGCGCGGCGCCGCCCCTCGCGCTCGAAGTGCAGGGAAAAATTTCAAGAACGAACGACGCGTCGCACACGGTCTATCGCATTTCCGAGGCGGAACTGTTGAAGCTTCCGGTGCATACGATCGTCACCTCGACGCGCTGGACGCCCAGGTCGACCTTCACCGGCCCGCTTTTTTCCGACGTGCTGAAACTCGTCGGCGCGACGGGCCGCACGGTCGACTTCGTCACGCTCGACGACTACACGGTCAGCATGCCCGCGAACAACGCCGAGGCTTACGGCGCGATCCTCGCCTACACGATGAACGGCAAGCGCCTCGAAGTGCGCGACTTCGGCCCGTTCTTTCTCGTCTATCCCCGCGACGCGTATCCGTCGGAACTGACGGGCGCGGCCGCCGACGCCCGATTCGTATGGCAGGTCAAAGCACTGATCCTCAAATGACGCGCCCGTGGTACCGGCGCGTGTGGTACGCGGCGCTGATCGCGCTCGCGATCGCGCCGCCTATCGGCGCCGTCGCCTACATGCTCTACACGGGCCTGCTCGTGGAGCAGACGCCGCATGAGATCGTCATGGCCTACGACGGTTTCTACTGGGACGCCGCGCAACTGGAGATCGCCTACGGGCGTTTCGCGGACCAGGTGCTGCTGTATCGCGGCGGCATCGACGAGGACGCCGGCGCGGTCCGCCTGCGCTACCAGATCGTCGAATCGAAGCTCAACGTCGTCGCCGGGTCCACGAAGATGCTCGGTACCCACGAGGCGTTGCGCAACCGGCAAGAAGAAATCCTGCGCCAGCTGGCAAATGCGATCGAATCGATTTCGTCCGATGTCGATACGATCGAGGAAGACCCGCAGCACACGTTGCGCATCGTGGGCGTGCTGCGGCAGAACCTCGCGGCGGTCACCGAACTGTCGAACGGCCGGCGCATGGTGGATGTGGCCGAGCGCGAAGGCATCGTGAGCGACTTCGAGGCCAAGCGTCGCTATCTGATCTATGGCGGCATCCTCCTCGCGCTGCTCTCGGCGGCGGCGACCACGCTGCTGCTCCTGAACGGCTACCGGCGCACGCGCCTGATCGAGCAGCAGCGCGCCGCACTCGCGGCCGAACATCAGGCGACGCGCGCCGCGCGCGAGGCGAGCGTCGCGAAGGACACGTTCCTCGGCATGATCAGCCACGAACTGCGCACGCCGTTGCATGCGATCGTATCGTCGGTGGAATTGCTGGGCCTGAGCCTGCGCGAGGACGCGGACCGCCGGATCATCCAGCGTCTGGAAACCGGCGCGCGTCATCTCGAAGCGCAGATGCGCGACCTGACCGACTACGCGCGGCTCGGCGCCGGCAAGCTCGAACTGCGCATGACGGTGTTCGATCCGCTCGAACTGCTCGATTCCATCGTCGATGCGAACACGCCGGCCGCGACGGCAAAGGGCCTCGAACTACGCGGCGAGTTTCTCGGGCAGCGCGGCCCGATGGAGAGCGACCAGCATCGTCTCAGGCAGATCGTGACGAACCTCGTCACCAACGCGATCAAGTACACCGACGCAGGTTCGATCGACGTGCGCTTCGAGCGCACCGACGACCGCCTCGACATCTCGGTGATCGACACCGGCCCCGGCATCGCGCGCGAGCAGCTTCCGCTGATCTTCCAGGAGTTCACGCAACTCGATTCGTCGAGCACGCGCCGGTTCGACGGCGCGGGCATGGGGCTCGCGGTCGTGCGCGGACTCGTCGATCTGCTCGGCGGCAGGATCGAGGTGTCGAGCGAAGTCGGGCAGGGCGCGGCGTTTCGCGTGAACCTGCCGGCCGCGTCGGCCGACAGGCTGCCGGAGCGCCGCGAACAGGCCGCCGAGAGCGCGCCGTTCAGGAAGTCGCGCGTGCTCGTGATCGACGACCACGAATCGATCCGCGAGTCGCTCACGGAAATGCTCACGCATCTCGGCTACGCCGCCGTCGCCATGGGCGACGTGGACAGTGCGCTCGCTTGGCTCGCGTCGAATCAGGCCGACGTGATCCTCGCGGACCTGCACATGCCCGGCAAGGACGGCTATTCGTTCGCGCAGGAGTATCGCGCGCGGCTCGCGCCCGGCGCGAGCGTGCCGATCATCGCGGTGAGCGCCTACGCGCCCGAACTCGTCGATCCGGCCGCGACGATCCTGTTCTTCGATTACCTGCTGAAGCCGGTGCGCTACGAGGTGCTCAAGGGCGCGGTGGCGCGCGCGGTATCGGCGACGCGACGCATCGCGTGAACGCTCGTGTTCAAGCTCAGGCGCGCAGCAGGCGCTTGGAGAGATCGGCCACCAGAATGGCGAGGCGAGCCGGCTTTTCGAAGCACGCGACGTTGTAGTCGCGGATCACCTGGCTGATGTCGGACTCGCTTGCCTTGCCGGTCGTGAGTTCGCCCGTGAGGACGAAGACCGGCGCGTCCGGGTTGTCGGATTCGCGCACCGCGCGAATCGCGCCCGCCGACGTATGCGCGCCGAACAGCCAGTCGATCACGACCGCATCGAACACCTGCGTCTGCAGCGATTCGAGGAACGTGTCGAGCTGGTAGAACGCGATGGCCGTGAAACCCGTGCACTCCAGATAGTCGTGCAGATTGTCGGCCGAGGCCTGATCGTCGTCGACAACCGCGATCACCGGCTTTTCCATGTCCGCGCGACGCGGCTGGATCTCGATCTTGTGGACGTCGAACGCTTCGTGCAGCAACACGCCCTCGTGCTTCGTCACGAGCCAGCGATTGTTCAGCTTTTGCACGATGAAGTCGGGACGGCTGCCCGCGTCGAGCGCCGCGCCGACCCACGCCGTGCAGGGGATTTCCGCCGAGCCGATCTTGAAGACGGCGTCGTGAGCGGTGCCTTCGGTGTCGTCGACGCTGGCATTTTTTGCATCGAAGAGCTGGAGCGCGGGTTCGTCGAACGCATCGGCGACACGGCGGATCTGCGTGAGCGTCCACGGACTGTTGCCGCGCAGCTTGCGATGGCCCTGCGAGAAACTGAGGTCGAGGATGCGGCATAGCTCGGCGGTCTGCTGCCGCTTGCCGATGCCATGGCGGCTCATGAGTTCGCGCACGCGCTCCGCGACGGCGAGCGATTCCGATGAAGATGTTTCAGTGACCATTGCCGGTTCGACGAAGAGAGGGGCGCCCCGTTCCCGCAAGCGCGGTCCGCGAGGGTGTGATGCGGCGTCATTGTAAAGCGGAACGGTCCGGGCCCGTGTGCGGGATGCAATGGAAGCGGCCGGAACCCGGTCCGGCCGCTTCATACGGTCATGGGCTTTGCCGGTGCAAAGCCCGCAGGCGCTTACTGACTGCCGGAAGCCGGCGCGTCCATCGTCGACGCGCCCTTCTTCTGCGTCTTCTTGTGCGACATGCCGGACTTCGACGAACCCATCGAGTTGCCGCCGGTTGCGTTGGAGTTCGCGCCGGTTTCGCCATTCGCGTTCGGCGTGCTCATGCCGGTGCCGCCCTGGCCCGCGCCGTTGCCGCCCGCGGTGCCGCCGCCCGCGCCACCGCCGCCGCCGGCCTGCGCATACGCGCCTCCGGACAGGCCGAGGATGAGCGCCGATATCAGCAGGCCTTGTGTTGCCTTCGTAGCGAGTTTCATGGTCATCTCCTTGAGTGTGGATAGGAGTCGCATTCAGTGCGATGCGACCCGCATGACCTTCACTGCAATCGTCGTGCCTCGCCAGAAAGCGCTAGTCACGCGCGACAAAAACACGCGCCGCCGATGTCGTCGCGTCCGGCCGAATCCGACGGCGACCCCGTGCAAATGGTAATCTTTGGCATCAGTCGGTTCTTTTTCGGGGCCGCATCGATCGCACACGGATTTCGTCGAAATTCGCCTCCGCGCGCAGCACGCCGGACCTTTCTGGCGCGACACCGGGCGGAACGCATCGCGCCATGCTTCGCAACCGACTGCCTTTGTCTCGTCACGCGTTCGCCTCGGGTGCGATCCGCCGCGCGGCCACGCGCGAATCCGCGAGCCTCGATGCTCGCCCGAAAACAACCGAATAACCGGCATCGCCGCCCGCACGTCCAGTCGCCATGCCTTGCATGCGAAGGCGGTACGGTCTTTCAGGCGATGACCTGCAGTGCTGCCACCGGGTACTCCCACACGGCGGTGTTTTTTTACGAACGACCGGGAGATGAAGATGAGCCACGCTGACACTCTGGAACGGCGCATCTGCCCTGTATGCAAGCGCTTTCCCGCGGGATACGCGGACAGCGACGTCTGCCTGATTTGCGGTGCCGATACGGTCCCTGTGTCGGAAGCGGCCGGGGGGAAACACCGCGCGGATGCGACGCAGCCGGCAACCCGCGCGCCGCGTCCCCGTGCCGAACGGTCGCATCCGGATTCGGGCGGCGGCGTGTTTTTTCCTTTCGACGGCGATCGTCCGGAACGCAAGCCTGTGTGGCCCTATGTGCTCGCCGTTCTGGGCGCGGCCTTGTTCATCACTGTTTACTTTCGTCACGAAAGTCCGCAGCCGCAGCAGGCGCTGCAACCGGAAATCGAATCGCAGCGCGGTTACGATTCCGGTGCGGTCGTCGCGCCGCCTGCCGTCGCCGCAGCGAACGCGCCACCGCAGACGGCCACGCACGCGCGTCCCACTTCCACACCCGCAACGGCAGCGGGCAATGCCGGCGGCGAATCGATTGCGGACTCTGCTTCGCCGGAAGCTGCCGGCACGGTTACTTCCGCGATGACCGATGCGGCACCCGCCAGGCCCGCTGCCGCTGTTCCCGCGCCGAAAGCGG
Source organism: Caballeronia telluris (assembly GCF_001544495.1). GTDB lineage: Bacteria > Pseudomonadota > Gammaproteobacteria > Burkholderiales > Burkholderiaceae > Caballeronia > Caballeronia telluris. The sequence goes on along the minus strand of NZ_FCNZ02000004.1, from coordinate 207,419 downwards.
AGACGCCGCCGGCGAAGAATGCCGTCACCGCGTCGGAGATGAACATCGTGAACAGCGTGCGTTACTCCCTGAAGCAGGGCGACCTCACCGACGCGCGCGAGCGCTTCGAACGGCTGCGCCAGGGCGTACAGGCGCGCCCGGAGGGTCGGCAGGTATCGGACGAATTGATCCGGCGCGAGCGCGAACGCGATGCCGCCTTGCAGCGCGCGCGATACTGCGAAGCGGGCAAGGACTGGTCCTGCATGGCGCAGAACGCCGCACACGCAAAGGATCTCGATTCGGGCAGCGCGCAGTCGCAGGTCATGCTCTCGATGGCGACGAGTCAGCTTCGGTGGGCGAGGAACACGCGGCCCGCGCCGTCGAGAAGCGTCGCGCCGACGCCCGCGCGCCCGGTTGCCGCGAGCCAGTGATGTTCAGGCGCGATGCAGCGATTGCTCGCAAAAACTCAGGCAGGCATAGACGACGGAGCTAGCATGACTACGGGTTCTGGTTTGGCCGACGGTCCGCTGAAAGAAACATCCGGGGCGCTGCACACGCTCGTCGGATACCTCGAACTATCGCTCGACACGGGGAAAGGCGTCGTCATGATGCGTCGCGATCCCGACGTCTTTTCCGTCTGGCTCGGCAATCCTGAGAACGAGGACGAGAAACTGAAGAGCCACGCGACCATCACTGCGGCGGTGGCGAACGAGATCCTCGAACTGACGCAGGGCGGTGTCAACCGGCTGACTGTCGGCGACCAGACATACCGCTTTTTCAGGAGCTTTACGCAGATCGCCGATGTCGGCGCGGTGGTCTTCGTTGCCGCGTAGATGACCGGAAGCGCGCGTCGATCCTGTCTCACCATGTCGCCGACGGCTGCGACCGTGAGAGCGTCAAGGCATATCCCGTTCGTCGGAAGCGCAACATGATCGCTACGCCGCGGGACGACCGCCGTCGCCTGTCTCTTCCTCGATGACGATCGTATTCGCCATCCGGTCGTGCCATCCCTGTCTTCGTTCGTTGAACAGAATCGGCAGGAAGCCCGCACCGCACGTCGCGAAGCAGATCAGGTAACCGACCGTGCGCAGGGCGGCCTGCTTCGCGGTCATCCGCAGCCCGCTATCCGCATCGACAATTTTCAGATGCAGCGCCCGCTTGCCCGGCGAAGTGCCCCAGACGACCCACATCACGCCGGTCAGCAATATCGGCACGCATTGCGCGAGCAGGGTCCACAGAAGGATCGTCGCGACGAGCGACTCCGGTTGCGCGAGCAGTTCCTCCGTCGACGGACCGAGCGGCACGAAAAGCACGATCACGGTCCACCAGAGCGAATCGATGCCCAATGCGCTCATGCGCCGGGCGTGGCTGGCGTATGGAATCGATGATGGTACGAAGCGATGCCCGGAGGGCGCATGTGTCATAGTTCGGCCAGTTACTCTGCGCAAAAAACATAGGGTGACATTAGAACAAATCCTGGCGTGCATGCCGCACGTCATCGTCAAGACATCAACGATCGCAGAGGTCCGCTTGTCCATTCGACGACTCGAGCAAGCGCGCCGTTTGCTGGCACTGGCGCAAACCGGCTTGCACTACACCGAAGGCGCATTCGACAAGGAGCGCTATCAGGAGATCGCCGCCATCGCCCACGCGCAGCTTGGCGAACTCGCCGACATGGACGCGGAGCAAGTCGCTAACCTGTTCGCACATGAAGCGGGCTACGCGAACCCGAAGCTCGACGTTCGGTGCGCCGTGTTCAACGACGCCGGCGAAGTCCTGCTGGTACGCGAGGCGGCGGACGGATTGTGGTCACTTCCCGGCGGCTGGGCGGATGTCGGCGCGTCGCCGGCCGAAAACGCCGCCAGGGAAGTGCGCGAGGAAAGCGGATACACGGTGACCGTGGAGCGCCTGCTCGCGGTGTGGGATACGGCGAAGCATCCCCATCCGCCTTCGGTCTTTCATATCTGGAAGCTCATGTTTCTCGGCAGGATCGTGAGCGCGGGCGATGTCATCGGCGTCGAAACGAACGGCGTCGGCTTTTTCGCGATCGACGCGTTGCCGCCGCTGTCGCTCGGGCGAATCCTGCCCGAGCAGATTCGACGGCTCGACGCGCTTCGACGCGATGGCGGCATCGCGTTCGACTGACGAGGGGGCAGCGATTCGCGTCGGGCCGCCGTTCACGACGCGTCGTCCTGCTCCAGCGCTTTGGGCTGCGTCTCGTCGAGGATCCGGAGCTTTTCGTCGATATCCGCGAGCGGATGGCCGCTCGCGCGGACTTCGGCGACGAGCCGGTGCGCGTAGGAGCGACAGTTCTCCAATGTTCCATGCAACTCGGGCTCGCTTTTGAGCACGGACACGGCCGCTTCCATTTCGGCCGGCGTGTCGCTCAGCAGCGCGGCGACGACCTCCTGCGGCGGGATGGGCGACGAGTGACTGCGCAACTGGCGCATCCAGTCGGTCGCATGGAGCGTGGCGCGCCGTCGATGCTCGCGGGCCTCGGCCGCATCGAGCGCCGAGAGGCTTTGGCGGTTGTTTTCGAGCGCGGAACGCCAGAGCGTCATCACATTGCCGCGCATCTCCGCAATCGCGGCGCCGAGAGCCGCCGTCTCGCCGCCCGTCATGAGACGCCGGTCTTCGAGCGCATCGAGCCGCTCGCGAAAGCCATTCAGAAAGGGATGCCAGTCCGCGGGGAGTTCATTGTGAGCGTAGAACTCGCTCGTGAGATCCGTCAGCTCCTTGCGAATCTCGGCGGCCGTCTGGTGGTCGGCGAGACGCGCTTCGTACACGTCCTTCGACGTCACGACCTGTCGATGCAGCGGGAATAGCGGATTGTTATAACGGCGCTGCAAATGCCGCTCGATGGCGCCCGGTGTCGCGCTCCACTTCCACTGAGGCAGGGCGTGAGCGTCGAACTCGGGCAGGCCGCGGACCATTTCCCGGAAAAGGGGCATGGCGTGCTCGGTGGCATTGCGCAGGCACGCGGCTACACGGATGTCGTTGCCTTCCAGATCGCCGCCGGCACGACCGTAGTAGGGCGAATCCGGCGCCTGAAGCAGGAAGCCTGTCGCGAGCACGAACTCCATCGGCAGTTCCAGCGGCTGTCCTTCGAGCAGGAAACTGCGTTGTTCGACAGGCGTGGCGTCGAAGGACTGAATGAGGCGGTTCTCCAGTTCGATCAACGCGTCCAGCACGTCGCCCGTCGCGGGCTGGGCTTCGTCCGCGAGCAGGCAGAAAGTATCGCGCGCCATCCGCGCCGCGACCACGCCGTGCTTTTCGGCGAAGAGCCAGAACCAGAGCGCGAGCGCGTAGCCCTTGGTCGCGCTTTGGGCGGTGTTCTCGACTTCCGGCGTGAACACGATGCCGGCCATGTTCCAGTTGGAAAAAGGCGGAGCGTCCGCCCTCATGAGCATGCCCAGCAGTTTGCGCAGCGCGCCGTAAGTGTCCGAGGCCGAGTCGGACGCGCCCTGAGAAGGCGATGATTTGTTCCAGAACTTCCAGTCCACGTTGTCCTCAACTGAGCAAAGGAACACGATTCGGGGCGCGATACGCGCGCGCTTTGAGGTCTCGCCAATCATCGCGGTTTGCGTGCGCGCAGGCAAGGTCCGCCTCGTAACGACGCACGAGCGCTTTGGTCAGAGCAATCCGTCCGCTTGCGCCGGTTCGGGCGCGGCCGCCGTCACGGCAACGATCCACTTTCGTTATCGCGTCATCATCAAGTCGAATTGTCCGGCTATTGCCACTTCACTATAGTGGCTTCACTCGTGAAGACAACAGGACAAGGAGACGCGATGAACCAGGTCGATCTGGCAGGACGCACGGTGGTGATTACGGGAGGCGCGCGCGGCATCGGCTATGCGGTCGCGCAACGGTCGCTCAAGTCGGGCGCGCAGGTCGCGCTCTGGGACATCGACGCCGAGCGCCTTCAGCGCGCCGCCGACGAACTCGACGGCGCGAAGAGCGTCAGCGCGACGGTGGTCGAACTCACCGACGAGGCATCGGTCGAGGCCGCCGTGCAGAAGACGCTCGCCGCGCACGGCAAGATCGACGTGCTGGTCAACAACGCGGGCATCACGGGCGGCAACGGCTCGACGTGGGAACTCGCGCCTGACGTGTGGCGCCGGGTCATCGACGTGAATTTGATCGGCCCGTTTCTCACGTGTCGCGCGATCGTGCCGCACATGCTGAAGAACGGCTACGGGCGGATCGTCAATATCGCGTCTGTCGCGGGCAAGGAAGGCAATCCGAACGCGTCGCACTACAGCGCGTCGAAGGCGGGGCTGATCGGGCTCACCAAGTCGCTCGGCAAGGAACTCGCGACGAAGAACATCCTCGTCAACGCCGTCACCCCGGCCGCCGCAAAGACCGAGATCTTCGATTCGATGTCGCAGCAGCACATCGACTACATGCTCTCCAAGATTCCGATGAACCGCTTCCTGCTGCCGGAGGAAGCCGCTTCGCTGATCCTCTGGCTCTCGTCCGAAGACTGCGCGTTCAGCACCGGCGCCGTGTTCGATTTGTCGGGCGGACGCGCCACCTACTAGGCGCGGCGCGACGAGAATACCGGAGACAACCATGAGCGATCCGCACCACGCGGAGGACGCGGTGACCGCGAAGGTCATGCGTCGTCTGCTGCCTTTTCTTCTCCTGATGTACGTGCTCGCGTTTCTCGATCGCGCGAACATCGGCTTTGCGCAAAAGGCGCTGCAACAGGACACGGGGCTCTCGAACGCCGCGTTCGCGTTCGGCGCGGGCATCTTCTTCGTCGGCTATGCGCTCTTCGAGGTGCCGAGCAACCTGCTCTTGCATCGCGTGGGCGCGAAGCTGTGGATGTGCCGGATCATGGTGACGTGGGGACTCGTCTCGGCGGCGATGGCCTTCGCCCATTCGACGACCACGTTTTATGTCCTGCGCTTTCTGCTCGGCGTGGCGGAGGCGGGTTTCTTTCCGGGCATCGTCTATTACCTCACGCGCTGGTTTCCGCAGTCGGCGCGTGCGCGCGCGCTCGGCGTCTTCTACTTCGGCGCGCCGCTCGCGTTCATCTTCGGCGGCCCGCTCTCGGGCCTCCTGCTCGACCTGCATGGCGCGCTCGGTTTCGCGGGATGGCAGTGGCTGTTCCTGGTCGAAGGCGGGCTCGCGTCGATCGTCGGCGTGTGGGCGTTCTGGTATCTCGACAACGAGCCGTCGAAGGCACGCTGGCTCACGTCCGACGAGCGCACGCTGCTCAGTGCGCGGATCGAAAGCGATGCGCGCGCCGCTTCGTCGCATGGGCCGCACAGCGTGCTCGCGGCACTGGTCGACGTGCGCGTGCTGATTCTCTCTGCCGTCTATTTCCTGATCCAGATCGCCGTCTACGGCGTGATCTTCTATCTGCCGCAACAGGTGTCCGCGCTACTCGGCACGAAAGTGGGCCTGAAGGTCGGACTCGTCACGGCGATCCCTTGGATCTGCGCTGTCGTCGTTACGTGGATCGTGCCGCGCTATGCGGACGCGAGCGGCCTGCACCGGCGCCTCGCGGTGCTGATGCTGCTGGTCGCGGGCGTGGGCATCGCCGTGTCGGGGCTCGCGAGCCAGCCGGTCGTCTCGATGATCGCGCTGTGCTTTGCCGCGAGTTGCTTCATCGGCGCGCAGCCGCTCTTTTGGACGTTTCCCACGCGCTATCTCGCCGGCGCGGCCGCCGCGGCGGGCATTGCGCTCATCAATTCGCTCGGCAGCCTTGGCGGCTTCGTCGCGCCGATGCTGCGCACGGCGGTCGAAGCCGCGTATGCATCGAAGAGCGCGGGGCTCGTCGCGCTCGGAGCGGCGAGCGTGCTGGCAGCGCTTGTCATCGTCGTGTTCGTGCGCCAGCCGAAAGCCGCCGAGTTCGCCCGCGCCAAGCCCGCGAAAGCGTCATAACCAGAACATTCAACGGAGTCACATCATGTCCATGCCAACCATTCGGCAAGTGCGCGCCTTCACCGTGCGGGGCGGCGGCGCCGATTACCACGACCAGGGTGCCGACCACTGGATCGACGACCACATCTCGACGCCGATGGCGCGTTATCCCGAGTATCGGCAAAGCCGGCAGTCGTTCGGGATCAACGTGCTCGGCTCGCTCGTCGTCGAGATCGAGGCGAGCGACGGTACCGTCGGCTTCGCGGTGACGACGGGCGGCGAAGTGGGCGCCTTCATCGTCGAGAAACATCTGGCGCGGTTTCTCGAAGGGCAGCGCGTGACCGACATCGAAAAGATGTGGGACCAGATGTACTTCGCGACGCTTTACTACGGCCGCAAGGGCATCGTGCTGAACGCGATTTCGGGCGTCGATCTCGCGCTGTGGGACTTGCTCGCCAAGGTTCGGAAGGAGCCGGTGTTTCATCTGCTCGGCGGCCCGGTGCGCGACGAACTGCAGTTCTACGCGACAGGCGCGCGTCCCGATCTTGCGAAGGAGATGGGGTTCATCGGCGGCAAGATGCCGTTGCAGCATGGACCGGCCGAGGGCGAAGCGGGACTTGCGAAGAACATCGCGAAGCTCGCCGACATGCGTTCAAAAGTCGGTGACGATTTCTGGCTGATGTTCGACTGCTGGATGAGCCTGGACCTGAACTATGCGAAGCGTCTGGCGTCGGCGGCGCACGAGCATGGGCTCAAGTGGATCGAAGAGGCGCTTCCTCCCGACGATTATTGGGGTTACGCCGAACTGCGCCGCTCGGTGCCGCGCGGCATGATGGTGACGACGGGCGAGCACGAGGCGACGCGCTGGGGCTTCCGGATGTTGTTCGAGATGGGCTGTGCGGATCTCGTCCAGCCGGACGTCGGCTGGTGTGGCGGCATCACGGAGCTGATCAAGATTTCCGCGCTCGCGGATGCCCATAACGTGCTCGTCGTGCCGCATGGGTCCTCGGTGTACAGCTATCACTTCGTGGTGACGCGGCACAACTCGCCGTTCGCGGAGTTCCTGATGATGGCGCCGAAGGCCGACGAGGTCGTGCCCATGTTCACGCCGCTCCTGCTTGATGAGCCGGTGCCGGTGAACGGCCGCATGAAGGTGCCGGAGACGCCCGGCTTCGGGGTGCGGCTCAATCCCGACTGCGCGCTCGTCCGGCCTTACACACACGATTGAGGGGCAAGCCCGTGCTGCTAGAGAACAAAGTGGTCATCGTCACCGGCGCGTCGCGAGGCATCGGCCGCGCGATCGCCGTCGCCAGCGCCAAAGAGGGCGCGGACATCGCCATCAACTACTGGGGCGACAACGACAAGTCTTACGGCCGCTTGTCGGCGGTCGAGGAAGTGGTCGGCGAGATCGAAGCGCTGGGCCGCCGCGTAATCGCGATAGAAGGCAACGTCGCGGACAAGGAAACGGGCGTGCAACTCGTCGAGCGTACCGTCGGAGCATTCGGCCATGTCGACGTGCTCGCGAGCAACGCAGGCATCTGCCCATTTCATGCATTCCTCGACATGCCTGCGTCCGTCTACGAGACGACGGTCGCGGTCAACCTGAACGGTGCGTTCTACGTGACGCAGGCGGTCGCCAACCAGATGAAGGAGCAGGGCACGGGCGGCGCGATCGTCGCGACCAGTTCGATCAGCGCGCTCGTCGGCGGCGGCATGCAGACGCATTACACGCCGACCAAGGCGGGCGTCCATTCGCTGATGCAGTCGTGCGCCATCGCGCTCGGCCCTTATGGCATTCGCTGCAACTCGGTGATGCCGGGCACCATCGCGACCGACCTCAACGCCGATGATCTCTCCGATACGGAGAAGCGTGCGTACATGGAAAAACGCATCCCGCTCGGCCGCCTGGGCGAGCCGGACGATGTCGCGCAGTGCGTCGTGTTCCTCGCGTCCGATCGTGCGCGCTATGTGACGGGCGCGGCGCTGCTCGTCGATGGCGGGCTCTTCGTCAACCTGCAATGAGCGAAGACGCCGAATACTTGCGCAACAAAGCGATGAAGTATTCGGCGGGCTCGGAGAGCGTCTCCTGCTTGCGACGCAACAAGCCGAAGCCCGACAGGCTCTTGCCGATCTCGACGGGCAACTCGACAAGTAGTTGCGCGCGCAAGTAATCGCGCACGACGGATTCGGGCAGCATCGCGACCGCTTCGCTGTTCTGCAGCAATTGCAGCGTAGCGAAGATCGAAGCGCACTCGACCACGTTCGATGGCGACGTCAGGCCAGCCCGCGCGAGTTCCTCTTCGAACAGGCCGCGCGCCGGACTCGTGATCGGCTGGAGAATCCACGGCCAGGCGATCAGCGCATTGAGCGCGAGCGGCGTCTTCGCGGCAAGCGGATGCTTCGCGCGCACGACGAGCCGCATGGCTTCTCGCGCGAGCGGTTCGAAGTCGAAGTCGTTGTGTTGCAGCGGCGTCGTGAGGCGGCCGAGCGCGAGATCGACTTCGCGGCGGTGCAGCAGTTGCACGACCTGATCGCTCGTTTCACCGAGAATGCGCACGTTGAGCAGCGGGCGCTCCGACTTCAGTTCGGCGACGGCCATCGCGAGCACGTCGGGCGCGGCGCCCATGATCGCGCCGACCGTCAGTTGCCCGTGGCCGCCGCGCCGCTTGCTGTCGAGGTCGGCGGCGAAGCGCGTCAGGTCCGCGAGCGAGCGGCGCGCATAGGCGAGCGTCGCGGTGCCGAGCGGCGTCGGCTGCATGCCGCGCGCGTTGCGCTCGAAAAGCTGGAAGCCGAACGCTTCCTCGATGTCGGACAGCATGCGGCTCGCGCTCGGCTGCGCGACGTTGATGGCGTCCGCCGCCTGATGCAGGTTGCGTGCGTCGTCGAGCGCGACGAGCAGCGCGAGATGCTTGAATTTCAGACGGTTGACGAGTGCGTGGGAGATGTTTTCGTTCATCGCGAGACGCCTGGGCGATACGGTTTTGCGATCGGCCAATCCTGCAATCGGATTGTGATGTTATCGGTCGGCGCATTATAGTCGCAGCACAAGAGCCTGGACGCACCTGATTTCAACGATCACAACACCATCGAAAGGGCAGGCCGCCATGGAGACACTTGCGTTTCGAATGACCCTTAAATCCGGCATGCGCGATGAATACGAACGGCGTCATCGCGAGATATGGCCCGAGCTGGCCGAGGCGCTTCGCGCAGCCGGCATCCGCGATTACTGGATTTTTCTCGACGAATCGACCGGACACCTGTTCGCGACATTCAAGCGCGAGGAATCGCATTCGACCGATGCGTTGCCGACGCTGCCGGTGATGCGCAAATGGTGGGATTACATGGCGGAACTGATGGCGACGAACCCGGACAATTCGCCGGTGTCGACACCGCTCGTGCCTGTCTTTCATCTTCCCTGAATCGCCGGCGCTTTCGAACCGCACGAGGACACCGCCATGCAGGTTGTCGATCCGCATATTCATCTGTGGGATCTAAAGACGCATCACTATCCGTGGCTCGCGAATCCGCAGACGTCGTTCGTCGGCGATGCGCGCGCGTTGCAGCACGACTACCTGATCGGCGATTTTCTGCGCGATGCCGGCGACATCGAAGTGCTGAAGCTCGTGCACGTCGATGCGAATCACGACCCGGCCGATCCGGTCGAGGAAACGCGCTGGCTGCAAGGCATCGCCGATGGCGAGGGGCGCGGCATGCCGAACGGCATCGTGGCGTACGCCGATCTTTCGGGGGATAACGCAGAGGCGCTGCTGGAAGCGCATGCGGCGTTCAGCAACACGCGCGGCATTCGCCAGATTCTCAATGTGCACGAGAATCCGCACTATGACTACGGCGGCCGTCATTTCATGCATGAGGCGGCATGGCGCAGGAATTTCGGCTTGCTGAAACGCCATTCGATGTCGTTCGACATGCAACTATATCCGTCGCAGATGAACGATGCCGCCGCGTTGGCACGCGAGCATCACGACACGCAGTTCATCGTGAATCATGCGGGCATGTTCGTGGACCGTTCGTCGGTTGAAGGCTATCGCGCGTGGCGCGACGGCATGCGCGCGCTCGCTGCCTGTGAGAACGTCGCGGTGAAGATCAGCGGGCTCGCGATGTTCGATCATGCATGGACCGTCGAGAGCTTCCGGCCTTATGTCCTGGAAACGATCGATGCGTTCGGTTGCGAGCGCGCGATGTTCGCGTCGAACTTTCCGGTCGACCGGTTGTTCGGTTCGTATGGCGCATTATGGCGCGCGTATGCAGAGATAGTTGCAGATGCAACCGACAGCGAAAAGGCAGCGCTGTTCCGACGCAACGCGGAGCGGATCTACCGAATTTGAATGTCGTAACGGCAGCTTGCATGGAGACAGCATGACTGACACGAAAACGCCGAGGCTCGAACTTCGGCATGCGAGCAAGTCGTTCGGACGCGTGCGCGCGCTCGGCGACGGCAGTCTCGCGCTGTGGCCGGGCGAAGTGCATGCGCTGCTCGGCGAGAACGGCGCGGGCAAGTCGACGCTCGTAAAGATCCTTGCGGGCGTGCATCAGCCGGATACGGGCGAACTGCTCGTCGACGGAATCGCGCGTCGCTTCGCGAACCCCGCCGAGGCCCGCGACGCCGGGCTCGCCGTGATCTATCAGGAACCGACGCTGTTCGCCGACCTGTCGATTGCCGAGAACATCTACATGGGCCGGCAGCCGCGCGATGGCCTGCGCCGCATTCGCTACGACGAGATGAACCGCGAAGTCGATACGCTGCTCGCGACGCTCGGCGTGAACCTGCGCGCGGAACGGCTCGTGCGCGGCCTGTCGATTGCGGACCAGCAGGTGGTCGAGATCGCGAAGGCGCTGTCGCTCAACGCGAACGTGCTGATCATGGACGAGCCGACCGCGGCGCTCTCGCTGCCGGAAGTCGAGCGGCTCTTTGCAATCGTGCGCGCGTTGCGCGAACGCGATGTCGCGATCCTGTTCATCACGCACCGGCTCGACGAAGTATTCGCGCTCACGCAGCGCATGACGATCATGCGCGACGGCGTGAAGGTCTACGACGCGCTGACCGCCGACATGACCATCGATGCGATCGTCAGCAAGATGGTCGGCCGCGATCTGGACACGTTCTATCCGAAGGCCGATGTCGAGCGCGGCGAAGTGCGCCTGTCGGTGCGCGGTCTTACGCGCGAAGGCGTCTTCAGCAACGTCTCGTTCGATGTGCACGCAGGCGAGATCGTGGCGCTCGCAGGCCTCGTCGGCGCGGGACGCAGCGAAGTGGCGCGCGCGATCTTCGGCATCGACCCGGTCGACGCGGGCGAAGTGAAGATCGCGGGCAAGCCGCTCGCGCTCGGCAAGCCAGCGGCGGCGGTCCGCGCGGGCCTCGCGCTCGTGCCGGAAGATCGTCGTGCGCAGGGCCTCGCGCTCGAACTCAGCATCGCGCGCAACGCGTCGCTCACGGTGCTCGGGCGGCTCATAAAGCACGGTCTCATCTCGGCGAAAAGCGAATCGACGCTCGCCGCCGACTGGGGCAAGCGCCTACGCCTTAAGGCGAGCGATCTCGATGCGCCGGTGGGCACGCTGTCGGGCGGCAACCAGCAGAAGGTCGTGATCGGCAAGTGGCTCGCGACGAATCCCAAGGTGCTCATCATCGACGAACCGACGCGCGGTATCGACGTCGGCGCGAAGGCAGAGGTGTATCGCACGCTCGCGGACCTGGTGCGCGAAGGCATGGCGGTGCTGATGATTTCGAGCGAACTGCCCGAAGTGCTCGGCATGGCGGACCGCGTGCTCGTGATGCACGAAGGCCGCATCAGCGCCGACATCGCGCGCGCGGATGCGAACGAGGAACGGGTGATGAGCGCCGCGCTCGGTGCATCGCCGCATCTGGAACGCGCAGCATGACACGACACTCATCTACGATGCCCGCGATGCATGCACCCAAGCACAAGCGGCCCAATCTCGTCGCGGGACTCGTGAAGAGCCGCGAGGCCACGCTCTTCATCGTGCTGATCGCGCTCGTCGCGGCGACGGCCGCCGTCAAGCCGGAGTTCCTCAATCTTCAGAACCTGCGCGACGTGCTGCTCAACGTCTCGATCATCGGCCTGCTGACGGCGGGCATGACGGTCGTGATGCTGATGCGGCACATCGATCTCTCGGTGGCGTCGGTGGTCGGCGTGAGCGCGTATGCGGTCGGCAGTTTGTTCGTGATGTTTCCGCACATGCCCGTCGTGCTCGCGATGCTCGCGGGCATCGGCATCGGTCTCGCGATCGGTGCGCTGAACGGCGCGCTCGTCACGTTCGGCCGCGTGCCCTCGCTCGTCGCCACGCTCTCGACGCTCTACATCGTGCGCGGCGCCGACTACGCGTGGGTTCACGGCGGCCAGATCAACGCGACGAGTCTTCCCGAATCGTTTGCGCTCATCGCCACCGGATCGCTTCTCGGCATTCCGAATCTGGTGCTGATCGCGTTCGTCGTGCTCGTCGCGCTCGCCATCTATCTGCGGCAATATCGCGGCGGACGCGAGCACTACGCGATCGGCTCGAACCCGGAGGCCGCGCGACTCGCGGGCATTCGCGTCGAACGCCGCGTGATGATCGGCTTTCTGCTCTCCGGTGCGATTGCCGGACTTGCGGGCGTGCTCTGGCTCGCGCGCTTCGGCACCGTCGATGCGAGCACGGCGAAGGGCATCGAGTTGCAGGTGGTCGCCGCCGCCGTGGTGGGCAGCGTGGCGATCACGGGCGGCGTCGGCACCGTGATGGGCGCGACGCTCGGCGCGCTCGTGCTCGGCGTGATCAACATCGCGCTCGTGGTGTTGCGCGTGTCGCCGTTCTGGCAGCAGGCCATCCAGGGCCTCTTGATCGTCGCGGCCATCACGCTCGATACGCTGCTTGCCCGCTCCGTCGCCAAACGCATGATGAGGAAACGCGATCATGGCTAAACCCGATTCCGCTCTCTCCACGACCAGGCGCCGCCATCTTCAATGGGAAGCGATGCTCGCGATCGTGCTCCTCGTATCGCTCGCCGGCGGACGCGTGCTCTCGCCGATGTTCCTGTCGTCGGCGAACCTCTCGAACATGCTCGCCGACTTCACCGAAATCGCGCTGATCGCCTTGCCGATGACGCTCATCATCATCGCCGCCGAGATCGATCTGTCGGTGGCGTCCGTGCTCGGCGCATCGAGCGCGTTGATGGGCGTGCTATGGCACATGGGCCTGCCGATGCCGCTCGTCATCGCCATCGTGCTGGTTGCCGGCACGCTCGCGGGGCTCTTCAACGGGCTCGTGATCGTGCGGTTCAACCTGCCGTCGCTTGCGGTCACGATCGGCACGCTCGCACTCTTTCGCGGGCTCGCCTACGTGCTGCTCGGCGATCAGGCCATCGCCGATTTTCCCGCCGCGTACACGGCATTCGGCATCGACACCATCGCGGCCACGTTCCTGCCGATGCCGTTCATCCTCGTGATCGTCGGCGCGATCGTCTTCACGGTGCTGTTGCAGGCGACGCCGTTCGGTCGCAGCCTCTATGCGATCGGCGCGAATCCGGTGGCCGCGCAGTTCTCCGGCATCGATGTCGCTAAGACAAAGCTCAGGCTCTTCATGCTGTCCGGCGCGATGGCGGCACTCGCGGGCGTCGTCTATACGCTTCGCTTCACGAGCGCGCGCGGCGATAATGGCGAAGGCTTCGAGCTCTCCGTGATCGCGGCCGTGCTGTTCGGCGGCGTGAGCATCTTCGGCGGACGCGGCTCAATGATCGGCGTGCTGCTGTCGCTTCTCATCATCGGCGTGTTGCGCAATGCGCTGACGCTCGCGGATGTGTCTAGCGAAACGCTGACCATCGTGACCGGCGCGCTGTTGCTGTCGTCGGTGCTGATACCGAATCTCGTTGCGCGCTTTCGCGCGGCAAGGGAAAAGCGCTTCATGACTCAGACGCTTTAACGCAGGTTTCATAACCACGCGCGTCAAAGACTTCGCGCCTAGCGAAGCCGCGCGCGATATCAGGAGACTCAAGGCCATGTTCAAACCATTACGCTCGATCCGCCATCCGGCGCTCGCGGCCGCGCTACTGGCGGCCTGCGTCGCGATGACGGCCAACGCCGCCGATTTGAAGAGCGGTCTGAAGATCGCGTTCCTGCCGAAGCAGATCAACAACCCCTACGAAGTGATCGCCGACGACGGCGGCATGGCCGCGATCAAGGAGATGAACGGGCAGGGCAAGGTGGTCGGCCCGTCGGATGCGGGCGCGTCTTCGCAGGTCTCGTACATCAATACGCTCATCACGCAACGGCAGGACGCGATCGTGATCGCCGCGAACGATGCCAACGCGGTCGTGCCTTATCTGAAGAAGGCGATGTCGCAGAACATCAAGGTCGTGACCTTCGACTCCGACACCGCACCGGACGGCCGGCAGATCTTCGTCAACCAGGCGGATTCGGAAGCCATCGGGCGTGGGCAGGTCCAGTTGCTCTCGAAGCTCGTCGGCGGTGAAGGCGAGTTCGCAATTCTTTCGGCGACGCCGAACGCGACGAACCAGAACACGTGGATCAAATGGATGCAGGAGGAACTGAAGAAGCCCGAGTATTCGAAGCTCAAGCTCGTGAAGATCGCGTATGGCAACGACGACGACCAGAAGTCCTTCGTCGAGACGCAGGGCCTGTTGCAGGCGTATCCGAACCTCAAGGGCATCGTCGCGCCGACGTCGGTCGGGATTGCGGCGGCGGCACGCTACATCCAGTCGTCGCCGGCGAAGGGCAAGGTCGTCGTGACCGGGCTCGGCACGCCGAACCAGATGCGCGCGTTCGTGAAGAACGGCACCGTGAAGGCGTTCCAGCTGTGGGACCCGGGCCAGCTTGGTTATCTCGCGGCGTTCGCGGCGGCCAATCTGGCGTCGGGCAAGATCACAGGCAAAGAAGGCGATTCGTTCGAAGCGGGCAAGCTCGGCAAGCGCACGGTCGGCAAGAGCGGCGAGGTGATCCTCGGGCCGCCGACCACGTTCGATGCGGCTAATATCGACAACTTCAACTTCTGAGGTCGAGCTTGGCGGGAAGCGCAGTGATCATCGGTCGCTGCGCTTTTTTTTGTTCGCTGCCGCTTGCAGGTGGCGTGCGGATAAACCCTTGCCGATCAGTGCGTTGGCTCGTTCGCGCACGGGCTGTCCACAAGTCTATGCACCGAAACTGTGGACAACTCCCCGCTCACTTCACCGTCGACCCGCCGCGCAACACCTGTATCGCCGTCGCCGATACAAACTCCGCCCGCACGGTATCGCCGGTCTTCAACCCGTCGAGCGAGACGTCCGGCGAAAGCTCGAACACTTCGGTACGGTTCGGCCCGCGCAACGTAATCAGCCGTTTTTTCGGATCGATCTTCTGGATCGTCGCGAGAATCTGCACGCTGCGCGCGGTCGCGGTCACGCCGCCCGAAGCGGGAATGGTGGCCTCGGTGTCGACACGCTCGCGAATCCCCGTCGACTTGACCTTCGTCGCGCGCACGAGGAGCGCGTTCCGGTATTGGATGTTGACCGTATCGCCGATCTTCAGCTTCTTCACGTCACCGACTTCGGGATTCACCGCGACCTCGACGATGCGTCCTTGCGGCCCCTGCAGCGCCACGCTGTTCGTTGCCGGATCGATGCCGACCACATGCGCCTGAACCTCGGCGACCGCCGCGGCGCCGCGCGCATCGCCCGCCGCGCCCGCGGCGCCCGATGCCGCGTCCTGTGCAAGGACCGGATGCGCGAGCGCGATTGCGGCGAAAGCGGCCGCGCGCACGAGGGTCGTATGCAGGACGCGTGATTGAGCTTGAAGTGACATACGTTGCTCCTTGCTTGAGTGAGAAGACGTCCCGGGCGGCGCGACTAGCGCCGCGATTTCGACAGCAGGTGTCCGAGACCAAGGTTGGTTGCGATCTGCCAGATATAGACGCGCGAAAAACGCACGCCATAACGTCGTTCGATCAGCGCGCGCAGACGGGCGTTGGTCCACGCGTCGCTTTCGAAGCCATGCGCGCGCGCCGGTCCTTTCAGGGCCGACGCGATCCATTCGAGCGCCTCCTGATCGAGCACCGAGGAGCGGCCGCCGACGCCCATCTTCTGCAACGCTTCGAGCCCGCCCGCCGACACGATGGCCCGATAGCGCTTCACGGTCTGCGTGGAAAGATGCAACTGCTCGGCGACGGCTTCCACCGACGCGCCGTCGAGCAGCATCTGCCCGGCTGTCATTCTCCGGACGACGCTCGGAAGGTTTTCTGGTCGGGAAAGCATCTGCGCACTCGTCGTTGTGATCGCAGGAAAGCGGCTGATGCCCGGCGTCGCGCAAACGCCGCAACCGCCAGGACCGAAGCCGTTCGTGGAAAGCACAATCCGTTTTCCGATGCCAAAACCTCGAAGTCGCTTACAGCATGTATCAATATACGGTTTCTCGTCGAATTGGGAAAAAGGAACCGAAATTTTTTCCTTGTAATTCGATTTCATTTTTCCTATGGAAGAAACCTCCAGATTCAATCGCTCTGGAGAATCCGGAGAATGAAATTACCGGCGCGCGTGTTGCATTTCTTGATGCAGTAATAAAAATGTTCTTGGCATGGATAAAAAACGTTTGTTAGCATCTGTAAAAAGAGGCCAAGAAGCTCGTTGTAAGGCAATCATCCGCGTCACCGCGGCTTCGCGCGCCGCCCACGTTTTCCGAGGAACGTGCATGGCTTTCCCTTGCTAGCTGCCCGCGAGCCAGATTCGCCAGTCGAAACCGCGCGGACCTTCGCGTCCCTTCATTCGACCTGTCAGCCGAGTCCGCCAGCGTAACCGTATCGAGCGTTCTTCTAAATGCGCACGCAAAGGGCGGGAGAATTCGCGCGCGTTTTTTTCGGTGTTCCGTTAAGACCGACGTAAAGGATTGCCTTGAAATGGATCGTCGAAGCGAGCTAAACGCGTGGTGTCGACTCGTGGTCGATTTCACCGAAGCACTTTTAATGTGCGACGCATTCGATCGGATATGGCGTCGAGACGTCGCCGGTCATTTCGGGTTATTAGTCCGGCTTTTTCGCCCGGTTTCGGCGGGACTGCGCCGGGTCAACGAATTTGAGGCGCATGACCGCCCGAAAGGAAACGCCGTGCTGCTTTCGCTCAGCGCGACGTTTGAGTGAGCGCGCGCGCCATGAGCACGCCGCGTCATGCGGACAGATTCGCCCGGGTCCGGCGGGCGACGCACACAGGTACCCGCTTCGTGCGAACCGGTCCGCTTTTCAACACAAGTGCGCGCGAATCCGCGCACGCAAACCCGGACTCGATCCTATGAAAGGAGCCTTCATGGACACCCCGATGACCGAACGCATCACCCGCGCCCTGGCGCGCGCCGCGGCGAACGAAGGTATGTTGCCCTATGTGAAGTTCCACGCGATGTTCGAGCGCACGGTGCCGCTCACCGAGCGTTATCGCGTGCTGGAGGCGGCGGTGCGCTCGTTCGCCGATGTCTCGTCGGTCGACTACGGCGTCCTGCTCGCCTGCGACAACGGCCTGCCGGGTCCCGATTTCTTCCAGCGCTTTCGCCGGTGCCGCAACGGAGAATATGCCGCGGTGGTCGGATCGTCGCCGCTACAGAACGCGACGATGAAGCAGAAGCGGCTCATCGCCGCCACGGAGCGAGTGCGCGTGTACGAGCATGCACGCGAGAACGCGGGACGCGCGGAAAAGGCGGTCGCCTAGCCTTGCCCCACGCGCGGTGCGCGCGCGGCGGCGTGTCGCGCGCTTTCCGACTCGCTGTCAGACCCGGTAGAACTCGATGTCCTGTCCGGCGTGCACCGCGCGCTTGAGCCACTCGGGCATGTCGCCGATACCGTCCCACGTGTCGCCGCTCGCGTTCATGAACGCAGGCTTCGCGCCGTTGCCGGCGTGCGGCACGGAGGGCAATTGCGGCATCAGCCGCTTCGTGCCGTTCGTCTTCGGGGGGAGGGGAGTCGCTGCCACGTTTGCTTCGGCCAGGGCCTCGGCGAGCGCCGTTTCGGTTATGCCGAACTCGACCATTCGGCCACGCAAATAGGCAATGATGCTGTCTCTCTTTCTTTCGTCCACGGCTGTCCTGATTCAGCTTATTACTTTCTGGAAGGCGAACCGATATCCCGCGCGGACCGGGGCGGTTCGATGAGTTAAATGATTTTTACAAAGCGTGGCGCGTGGCGAACCGCACGTCAATTAGTGTAATACCGCAATACCGTCATTCCCTGAGAACACGAAGAGGGGCCGGCGGCGCTTCGGCTATGGCTGGCGGACGTTGCGAAGGACAGGCGCGTAAAGAAGACACGTCAGGGTGCTCTTGCGGAATCCGGGAAGCCGGCCAGCGATGCCAGGGCGCTTCGAAACCTCGAACCCTTCTATTGTATGCCGCTTATTGTAATCGCTAAATCCTTTTAACGATTATGTTGTTCACCCGGCAATTCGGCGCCGTGCGCGCGAATGGCCGCGATCAATTCCGCCGCCGTAATTTCATAGCGCACTTCGCGGTGAATGCCGGCTTTACGCTCGTCGATTTCGATCAGGACGACGGCCTTGCCGTCGTCGGCCGGCACGAGCCGCAGCGTGCGCAGTTCCTGACCGGTCGCTTCATCGCATTCCGTCAGCAAGGTCATCGATCCTGTGGCGGGACCTCTTGGCATCGACATTCTCCGTTCCGGTGATCGACGTGATCGTTCTCCTGCGTGCGTCGTGCCAAGTCGCAGGTGGAACGTGCGCGCGACAGGCACAGCGCCCGCAGCCCGCGTCAGCCAGACGCGCCGGCGACGATTCCATTATTGCTTGCCAAATCCGCGCGCGTCCAGAGGCGCGCGGATTATCGCGGATGCGGGCGGCACGCGCTCGTCGCGGCTTCGCGCGCGCCTGCGCTCAACGCGCCGCGAGCGCCGCGTGTGCCTGCGCCGTGATCTCGAACGAGCGCAGCCGCGCCGCGTGATCGAAGATCTGCGCCGTCACGATCAGTTCGTCGGCCTGCGTCTGGTCGATCAGCGAGGCCAGTCCGGCTTCGACCTCGCCCGGATCGCCGACCACCGAGCACGCGAGCGAATGCTCGACGCCCGCGCGCTCCGTCTCGCTCCACGCGATGTCGCGTGTCGGGGGCGGAAGCTGGCCGGGCGTGCCGCGTCGCAGGTTGACGAACTGCTGCTGCAGCGACGAGAAGAGAAACGCCGCGTCTTCGCTGCGATCGGCGGCGAACACGTTCACGCCGACCATCGCGTAGGGCTTCTCGAGCGTCTTCGACGGACGAAACTGTGCGCGATACACCTGCAACGCGGTGAGCAGGTAGTCCGGCGCGAAGTGCGACGCGAACGCGAACGGCAGGCCGAGCGCCGCGGCCAGCTGCGCGCTGTAGAGCGACGAGCCGAGCAGCCAGATCGGCACGTTCAGCCCGGCGCCCGGCACGGCGCGCACGCGCTGGCCTTCGACCGGATCGGCGAAATAGCGCTGCAGTTCCACGACGTCGTCCGGAAACGAGTCCGCGCTGCCTTGCAGGTCGCGGCGCAGCGCGCGCGAAGTGGTCTGGTCGGTGCCGGGCGCGCGGCCGAGTCCCAGGTCGATGCGGCCCGGATACAGCGAGGCGAGCGTGCCGAACTGCTCAGCGATCACGAGCGGCGCGTGATTCGGCAGCATCACGCCGCCTGAGCCGACGCGAATCGTCTTCGTGCCGCCCGCGATATAACCGATCACGACCGACGTGGCCGCGCTCGCGATGCCCGTCATGTTGTGATGCTCGGCGAGCCAGTAGCGCAGATAACCCCACTGTTCGGCGTGCTGCGCGAGGTCGAGCGAATGGCGAAAGGCGTCGGCGGCGGTGGCGCCGGCCGGAATCGGGGATAAATCGAGTACTGAAAAGGGGATCATTCGACGGCTCCGGTGTCTGGAGGCGTCGGGGCGCGCAGGGCGACTTGCATGAGGCGTGTGCAGATTGCGGGGCGCGTCTCGCGACGCCGTATGAAACCCCGATTGTGCCGAAAGTCGGGAAAACCTGCCCGTCACACCGAATGTAGGGTTATTCGCGGGACGTTTGCGAAAGCCCCGGCGATCACGCAAGCACCGGATAACCTTGCTCGATGGCGCCGCGCTCGATGTCGAGAATCGAGGCATAGTCGCTCGCCGGGCGGCGCACGAAGCCGGTGAGTTTCAGCCGGCGCGCGAGCGCGGGATCGGCGCGGACGGCGTCGTCGAGCGCGTCGGCGAGAAGGGCTGGCACTTCGGCCGGCACCGCCTTCGACGCGATGAACGGCAAGCCCGGCGCGCTTTGCGTCACGCCGATCTCGCGTATTCCATCGGCCAGTTCGGGTAACCGGTCGCGCACGAACGCGAGCGTCACGCAGTCTATGGCGGCGACGTCGGCGCTGCGGTCGATCGCGAGCGCGCGCAGGGATTGCAGGTGGCCGCCGGTTCGCAGCACGGCGGAAAAGAACGGCTTGCCGAGCGCGAGCGGCGCGACGGCCGCGCGAAACAGGTTCATGCCGCTGTTGGAGTCGTCGTCGTTGAAGGCGGCGCGCAGGCCTTGGCACTGCGCGAGCGTCGTCGCGTCGACGTGCGCGCCTGTCACGAGCACGCTGCGATAGTTGCCGTGCGCGCAGCCGTCGATGTCGAATGCGGGCGTCGCGATCACGCGAACCCGCTCCGAAAGCGCGTGGACCAGCGGATAACCGCAGGTCTGCGACAGCAGAAGATCGTCGCGCAGCCAGAAGCGTTCGAGCTGCTCGTCCGGCTCGATGAGCGCGAGCGAATCGCCGCGGGCCGCGAGCCACGGTTCGAGCCGCGCGCCGACGTGCGCGAGCAGCGCCCGCCAGTGGGCGGCGAGCTCGGGTGTCACGTTGTACATCGGCAGGGCGGCGATCCAGTTCATGGCTTTGGGGTTCGTTTGCCGCTAGGGCGCGATGGCATAGCGGCGCGCGCCGCAGAGGCGCAGTATAGTCGCCCGTTCGGCCTGCGCTTGCGGCCGGTTACGCGGTGTAAAGCGTGATCAGAAAAATGGCGAACCGGTAACCCAGCACGATGACACCCGCCGCGAGCGCCATCGCGACCGCCTTCACGACGCGCCCGATTCCCCGCGATCCGAACGCGGGCTTCAGCGCCAGGAACGCATAACCGCCGCACACGCCCAGATTGACGATCGAGAGAATCTTGTCCACGACGGGCGAGCCGAGGCCGGCGCCGCCCAGCCGGACGTCGATGGCCGCGATCGCGAGCGCGAGCGAAAACAGCAGCAACAGGAACGCGTAAAGATGCAGCGAGAAATAAAAGAACGCGACGAACGGCCTGCCCGCGCGCGGCAGGAGCAGCCACGACATCAGCGTGAACGGGACGACCATCAGAATGATCAGCGACTTCGCGTTGAGCACGGCGGCGCGGTCGAAAACGAGCGTGTACTGCGCCGCGTCCATCCGCAATGTCTCGACGCGTTCGGCCACCAGCGACTGCGCGAGCGGACTCCAGTCCTGATGATGAAGATGCGAGTCGAGCGTCGAACCGAAGATCTGCGTGTCGGTCAGCGACTGCATCGCGAAGAAAAACGCGTTCGCGACGAGAAACAACTGGAACGGCGGCACGTAGGGCATGCGCTGGCCGTTCAGATGCGCGACCGTCAACCGCCCCGGATGACGCAACAGCAGCCAGAGCGTGCGAACCAGCTTGCCGTCGATGCTCGTGGCCGCGTGCAGCAGCTTCGCGCCGATCCCGCGCAGCGTCAGGTCTGGCGGCCGAAGAGCGCTCTCGCCGCATTGTGGGCAGAACGGGCTGGCGACGCGGATGGCGCACGTCGGGCATGTCCAGGGCTCGGTGGCAGACATGGCTTCCTCGGTTGGACCGCGCGCACGATGGCGGCGATGCCTGCGGCCGTCGCGTGCGTGCCGGCGCGCGCCGGGCGAAGCGGGATGCCGGCCGAGGTCCGCACATGCACGGGATGCGCGACGGCGGCGAACGCCACGCGGCGCGCCATCGCCCAGTAACCGTCGTACATGAAGCCGTTACAACGTTTCAGGTACGCCGGGCGCGCCTTCGCGTAGATGCCGGGGAGCGCGAACCACGGGACGTGCGGCAAATCGTGATGCACTAAATGATAGTTGTTGTTCAGGAACAGCAGTCGCCAGAACCAGCCCGCTTCGTTGATGACGGTGCGCGCGGCCGGATCGGCGGCCTCGCGGTGTTCGTGGAACGAGCGGATTGCGCCCAGCGCGAGCGCCGGATAGCCGACGCCGAACAGGAACGCGAACCAGCCGATGCCGCAGCGGCGATCGAGCCAGTCGACCAGCACGGCGAGCAACACGCCGTGCAGCGCCCAGCTGCCGGCGGCGCGCCAATCCCCGCGAGCCATCGACGATACCGCGCCGCGCAACGTCCCCGCGATCGCGAACGCGGGCCCGATCAGCATGCGGCCGGGCAGCGTGTTGCGGATGGCGAAGAGCGCGCGCAGGCAGGTTCCGGCGCGCGCCCAGCACTCGGCCGACACGAAAAAGCTCTCGGGATCGCGTGCGGGATCGGTCAGATGCGCATCGTCGTGATGACGCAGATGCGACTCGCGATACACCGCATACGGGAACCAGACCGCGAGCGGCGCGATGCCGAACAGCGCATTGACGAGGGGAAAGCGCGTCGGATGGCCGTGCAGCAGTTCGTGTTGCAGCGACATGTACCAGCACGACAGCAGCGCCAGCGCGCCGAGCGCGAGCGGCATGCCGAGCGTGCGGGCATTGAGCGCGACGGTGAACCATCCGCCGTACACGCAGGCGATCAAAAGCCACGTCGGCCATTGGCTGCGCCAGCGCCACGAGGCGCGCAGGCGGTGGATGTCGCGGCGTTGGGCGTCGTCGAGATAGAGGGACATCGGCGTTCGGTGACTTGGCGAGCCCAAATGGTAGCGACGCCCGCCGCCCAGCCCAACCAAGCATTGCGCCTAACCATGTGCCGCCGACGGGAAAGGTTTGCGCATCGACGCGGCGCGGTACGGCATTTGCTACCGGAGCCACGTCGCTTCCGTGTCTTAAGACGGTTTTGGCACTAGTCTGAGTAAATCCCGTTTCCGAGTACGTGAGCGCGGCTTAAAAAATCGAGAACAATAGATGACTCTCAATAACACCCGTTCGGGAGCGGCTGTCCCGGGCACACGCGCAGCGCCGAGGCAGCCGGGCCCGCGCCCGATGCCCGGCGAAGCAGGCGGCGCAGCGTGCCGCCCGGTCGACTGATGCGGTCACCGCGCCGCGCACGCGTGGGCGAAAAGCGCTGCTGCCGGATGCGAGCCACCGCGCTGGCGTGGTTCTCCGCTTTCGCGGCGATGCTCCTGCCGTGGTGCGCGGGCGCTGCCGCGTCGGGCGCGCCGTCGATCGCGCTTTTTTACGGGGCGAAGGTGCCGGCCGCGCAGTTGTCCGCGTTCGATGCGGTCGTCGTCGAGCCGGACAGCGGCTTCGATCCGCGTGCGCAATCCACCGATGCGTCCAGATGGCTCGCGTACGTGAGCGTCGGCGAGGTGACGTCGTCGCGTTCGTACTATCGGAAGATCCCGCCGTCCTGGCTCGTGGGCGGCAATGCGGCGTGGCAATCGCATGTCGTCGATCAGTCGGCGCCAGGCTGGCCGCGCTTTTTCGTCGACGAAGTGATCGCGCCGCTGTGGGACAAAGGCTATCGCGGCTTTTTCCTGGATACGCTCGATTCCTATCAGCTCGCCGCGCATTCCGACGACGCCCGCGCGCGCCAGCAAGCCGGCCTCGTCGCGGTGATCCGCGCGATCAAGACGCGTTATCCCGAGGCGCGGCTCATCTTCAATCGCGGTTTCGAACTGATGCCGCAGGTCCACGATCTCGCGTATGCGGTCGCGTTCGAATCGCTTTATCGCGGCTGGAATCAGGCGCGCAAGCAATATGTCGCGGTCCCGCAGGCGGATCGCGACTGGCTGCTCGCGCAGGCGAAGACGCTGCGCGAGCAGTACGGCCTGCCGGTCCTCGCCATCGACTATTGCGCGCCCGCCGACCGGCGCTGCGCGCGCGAAACCGCCGCGAAAATCAGCGCGGACGGCCTGATTCCGTACGTCACCGATGGCGCGTTGAGCACGGTCGGCGTCGGCGCGGCGAACGCGCTTGGCGACGCGCCGCAGCAGAACGCGCGGACGGGCGCCCCGCACGCGCTCGCCCGCACGATCCTCGTCGTCCAGAACGTGCCCGCGAGCACCAACCTGAACGTGACGCCCGGCGTGCGCTACGTGTCGATGCCGCTGAATTACCTCGGCTACCGCGTCGAATTCGCGGATGCATCGAAGCTGCCCGCCGCGCCGCTCGATGCGCGCTATGCGGGCATCGTCGTCTGGCTCGACGGCCCGCCGCCCGACGCCGGCGCGTTCCGCGCGTGGCTGCTCGCGCAGATCGGCAACGGCATGCATGTCGCGATGCTGACGAGCTTCGGCATGAACCTCGACGATGCGCTCGCCGCCAGGCTCGATCTGAAGCCGGTTCGCGGTCTTGCGGGCAAACGTTTGCAGGTCGAATCGATCGACGACGCGATGATGGGCTTCGAAATGAAGCCGCGTCCCGATCCGCGCGACACCACCGGCGTGCGCGCGGGTCCGCACAGCCGTTCGCTCCTGCGCCTCGTTTCGGCGGACCCCGGCAACGACTACGCCATCGACGCCGCCGCGATCACGCCGTGGGGCGGCTATGCGCTTCGGCCGTTTGCGGTGTTCGACATGCCGATGGCGAACCAGGCGCGCTGGGTCGTGCAGCCGATCCGCTTCTTCAAGGCGGCGCTGCGCCTGCCCGACGACATGCCCGCGCCCGACCCGTCGACGGAAAACGGCCGCCGTCTTTTGATGACGCATATCGACGGCGACGGTCTCGCGTCGCGCGCCGAATATCCGGTCGACGGCGGCGCGATAAATTCGAAGGCCCCGCAGTACTCCGGCGACGCGCTCTACGAAGTGATCCGCGAATTCGGCCTGCCGACGACCGTCTCCGTGATCGAGGGCGAAGTCTCCGACGACGGCCCGTATCGCAGCATCGCGCCGCGTCTGCGGGAGATCGCGCGCCGGATGTTTGCGCTGCCGAACGTCGAGATGGCGAGCCACACCTACACGCATCCGCTGCAATGGATGCGCGTGACCGGCCTCGCCGCGCAGAACAGCGAAGACACCACGACCGAGGGCGGCAGCCGCGCGAACTACAACGGCCTGTCGATCGACATTCCCGGCTACCGGTACGACACCGCGCGCGAGATCGGCGGATCGATCGGCTATATCGACCGTCTCGCGCCGCCGGGCAAGCGCGTGAAGGTGCTGCTCTTGAGCGGCGACTGCCAGGTGCCGGCGAGCGTGATCCAGGCCGCCGACGCGGCGGGCGTCTACAACATGAATGGCGGCGACACGCTGATCACGAAGCGCGACCCGACCTGGAGCGCGATCGCGCCGCTCGGCGTGAACAAGGACGGCTACTTTCAGGTGTTCGCGCCGAACCAGAACGAAGAGGCGTACACGCAGCTCTGGCAGGGGCCGTATTACGGCTACACGCGCGTGCTCGAAACCTTCGAGATGACCGGAACGCCGATCCGCTTCAAGCCCGTCGACGTCTATTACCACATGTTCAGCGGAACGAAGTTCGCGTCGGTCGAGGCGTTGAAGCAGGTCTACGGCAGGCTGCTCGCGGAGCCGCTGATGCCGGTGTACGCATCGGAATATGCGCAGAAGGTGCTCGATTTCGAGCGCATGAGCATCGAGCAAGACGGCGATTTCTGGCGCGTCCACGGCGGCGGCGCGCTGCGCACCGTGCGGCTGCCGCCGGGGCGCGCGCCGGAGCTGGCAAGCGCCGAAGGCGTCGCGGGCTATCTCGCGGGGCCGGGCGGCGTCTACGTGCACCTGACGGGCACCGACGCGCGCTTTCGCACCGTCGATGCCGCGCGGGCGCAAAGCCTCCCGTATCTCGCCGACGCGAACGGCGCGATCTCGCGCTTCACGCGCACCGCGAACGGCCTGTCGTTCGATCTTGCATCGCATGTGGCGCCGCGCTTTTCGCTCGCGGGCGCGCGCGCGTGCCGCGTCAGCGCCGATGGCCGCGCGCTGTCGGCCACGCCTGGCTCCGGCCGGCAGGCGCGCGCCGAGTACGCGCCGCCGCGCCGGTCTTCAGCCGACACAAATCCGGTCCACGTCGATGTCGCCTGCGGAACCTGATCGCGAGCGGTTGTTCTCGCCCATTGTCATCGCCGCGTTCGGCCTGCTCGTGATGCTCACGCTGATGCTCGCGTTTCCGCGCGAGCGCTTGCAGGAGCGGCTGCTGCAGGGCCAGAAGACCGACACGCTGACCATCGCGTACCTGGAGGCGTGGCTGCGCATCGCGCCGGACAACGCCGAAGTGCTGACCGAACTGACGCGGCAGTATCTGAAAGCGCAACGCATCGCGGATGCCGAACGGCTGCTCGCGCGGCTCGCCGGGTCGTCCGACGAAGACGCGCAGACGCGCTCGCTGAAAGTGCGCATCGAACTGGCGGAGACGCAGGCGTACGCGTTGAAGCCGAACGATCCGGCGCGCGCAGCGCGGCTGCGCGAACTCGACCGGCTGCTGACGGTCGCGGCCACCAGGCCGTGGCCGCCGGGCGAACTGGAAGCGTTCGCGGCGAAGGCCGCGGCGCTCGGCGATGCCGCGCTCGCGGGCCGCTACTACGCGCGTCTCGCCGATGCGGAGCCGGCGCGCGCAGGCGATTGGCTGGAGGCGAGCGCGAAGCTGAAGTTGGGCGCGCGCGACTATGCCGCAGCGGCCGATGCGTTCTTCGCGGCGCGCGGGAAGGCGCACGGCATCGACGAAGAGCGGCGTCTTTTCCTGAGCGCAGTGCAGGCGCTGCAGGCGGGAAATCGGTTGAACGAAGCGTTGCTGGCCGCCGATCAGCAACTCGGCTCGCTCTCGCGCGACCGCGAGACGTTGCGCTTTCTGACGCGGCTCGCGCTGGCGGCGGGGCGGCCGGATCTCGCGGACCGTTATGCGCGGCGGCTCGTCGACATGTCCGCGCGCGGGCGTGGCGATGGCGAATCGCGACCCGAAGCGATTTCCGAAACGCCGTTTGTCCGCGCGAATATGGCGTCGAATCGAGACAACGTGAGACGCGCCGTCTGGACGCCCGGTCCGCGAGACACGCTGCGCGACGGCCTGAGCCGGATCGCATCGGATGCAGCGCCGCCATCGCACCAGAGCGCCCCGCGCGCCGCCTTCGACAACGACGACTACGAACTCGCCTTCAAGGTCTTCCTCGCGAACGGCAACGTGGCGAACGCGCAGCGCGTCGCGCAAAGCGCCGTCGACCACGATCCCGATTCGATCGTCTGGCGCGAGCGACTGGCGCAGGTCGCCGAATGGAATCACGCGCCGGACGTCGCGCTGAAGAACTACGCGATCCTCGCCCGCCGTCGCAACGACGCCGCAAGCTGGGCGCAAGTCGAGCGCCTCGCCCCGGCGCTGGGCGACGACGCGGCGCTGCTCGAAGCGTCGATCTTCGAAGCGGACCGCGATCCCGCCGACATGAATCGAGTCGATCGCGTCGTGAACGCCTACGAACTGCTCGGCGACCCGGATTCCGCGCTGCGCTTCCTGAAAGCGCGCATCGACCGCCAGCCGCGCGGCCCGGTTCGCCGCGCGCTGCTCGAACGCTATGCGGCGCTCGCCGGTCGCAAGGGCGACGACGATCTCGCGCTTGCCACCTACACGCGCCTGAACGGCGAGTACGGTCCCGATCCGAAGTACGCGTTCAGGCTCGGCATCCTGTATTACGTGCGCACGGACTTCGAGCGCTCGCTCGCGGTCCTGAAGAACGCGAGGCGCGCGGCCACGCCCGCCGACGAGGACTTCTGGCGTCTCTACACGATGACGGCGTCCGTGAGTCAGGACGACGCCGCCGCCAAGGAGGGCTATCAGGCGCTCGTGCAGGGCGGGAAGGCGTCGTCCGAAGACATGGCGTCGATGGTCGGCCTCTACGACGACGCGCCGCTCGAAGCGGGGCGGCTCGCCGAATTCGCCTATCGCTCGACGGGCCGCGAGCGCCTGCTCGAACTCGCCGTCTACGAGTACACGCGCGCGCATGCGACGGCGCGCATCGCGTCGCTGCTGGCGTCGCTCGATCCGGCGCAGCGGGCCGCCGCCGAACGGCGTCCGGCGTTCCTGCTCGCGCGGGCGCAGTATCTGCGCGACGCGGGCGATCCGGACGGCGCGTTGCGCGACGTGCGCGCGGCGCTCGCGCTCGCGCCCGGCAATGCGGAAGCGCGCACGGCGCTGATGTGGGCGCTCGCCGAGCGCGGCAGCGACGCAGAATTGCGCGCCGCGCTCAGACGCTACGCCCGCGACGCCGAAGACGACGGCTCGCTGTGGGGACCTTATGCGGCGGCCTATCTGCGTCTCGGCGACGGCCGCGCCGCACTGCACATGATGCACAAGCAAGCCGCGACGCGCCGCGACGATCCGCTCTGGGCGCTCGGCTACGCGGACGCGCTGGAGCTGAACAGCCGGATCGACGAAGCCTGGCGCGTGCGCAACGCCGTCTGGCGCCGCCAGATGACAGCGCGCGCGGGCAACGCCGGCCCGAAGCTCGACGACGCGCAGCGTGCCGACCTGCGCGCGCGGATGGTCGGCCTCACGGACCTGTTCCGGGGCGGCGATGCGTCGCGGGCGGTGCTGATCGAATTGCTGCGTGAAGACCGCGACTCGGATACGGCGGCCGCGCCATCGCCCGCCAATGCCTTGCCCGCGAGCGAGGCGGCGCGCATCGCGGGCAGGCAGCGTCTTTATTCGGCGGTCGCGCGCGAGGCGGCGCTCGGCTGGGCGCAGTCGCACGAAGCCTACGATCTGGAGCGCGTGTGGCTGCTGCGGGAATACATCGACAGCGCGACGCGCCCCGTCTACGCCGAGATGACGATCGCGCTCGCCGAACGCGACACGCCGACGATCGAACGTCTGCTCGACACCGAGCCGGACTGGGTGCCGCGCCAGAACCGTCTGGATGCCGAAGCGGCGACGGGCCGCTTCGGCGCCGTGCAGACTCACGCATACGACCAGCAGTTCGCGCTGCCCGACGACGAGACCGTCAACGCGGTGCTGCGCGAGCAGTTGCTGCGCAACGCGCAGGCGCTCGCGCCGCGCTTCCGGGTGGTCGATCAGGGCGGGCTGCGTTTCACCGAAAGCGGCATCGGCGCGGGCCTCCGTCTTTCGCCGACGCAGTCGCTCGCGCTCGACTACAGCGAGCGCAACCAGACCGGCAGCGAGTCGCTGCCGGGCGTGCCGCAGCACGATCGCAGGCTCGACCTGACGTTTCGCAACCTCGGCCTCGATCACAGCGAAAAGGCGACGCTCGGCCGCCGCAACGCACTCGACGATTTCACGACGTTCCGCCTCGAAGGCACCTTGCGCGATACGCGCAACCTGAGCTTCAGCTACGCGCTCGGCGTGCATCAGATGGCGACCGAGACGAGCCAGCTGATCGTCGGCGGGATGAAGAATCTCGCGAGCGTGGGCTTTCTGTATCGCCCCGATCCGCATGTGTTCCTGAACGGCCGCTTCGAATACGACCGCTTCTATGGACAGGACGAGTCGTTTCTCGGCACGGGCGCCGTCTACGACCTGAGCGCCGGCTACAAGCTGCGCACGGGCTATCCGGACTACACCGTGCGCGCGGTTTTCACGCACGGACAATACAGCGCCTCGGGCACACCGGGCGGCAAGCTTCTCGGGCTCCTGCCGGCGGGCGTGCCGCTCACCGCTTCGCAGTTCATGCCGCAGACGTTCACGCAGGCGGGCGTGCTGTTCTCGGTCGGCGACGATCTCGACGGCGGCTACACGCGCCGCTGGGGGCCTTTTTTCGCGGCCGGCCCCGTGCACGACTCGAACCAGGGCTGGGTCGCGCAAGTGCGCGTCGGGCTCGCGGGCAGCGTCTTCGGCAACGATCAGGCGGTCGTCTACTACGAGCATGCGGGCGCGAGTTCAGGCCGCTCGCAGCCTTTCACGGAATACGGCGTGCGATATCGCTGGCTGTACTGAACCGGTTTGCAGCACATGGAGAATCGACATGAAGAACAGGATTGCAAAGGTCAACGGCGGCGCCGTCCGCGTGAGCATTGCGCTCGTGGCGGCGCTCGCGCTCAACGCGTGCGCGGTCGTCGATCGCAGCGACGCGGTGACGAGCGTTTCAAAGGACGACAGCTTCACCGTCCTGCCGATCGTCAATCAGACGGAGACGCCGCAGGCGGGTCAGCGGGCCGCGTCGATTGCGCAGAGCCTGCTGTCATCGGGCGGCTTCCGGCAGTTGACGCGCTATCCGGCAAGCGGCGACGACGAAAATCTCTTCGATCCCGCGCGGCCCGACGCCGCCGCGAAGGCGCTCGACTGGGCGCGCTCGCAGAAGATCCGCTACGCGCTCACGGGCACCGTGACGGAGTGGCGCTATAAAGTGGGCGTCGACGGGGAGCCCGCCGTCGGCCTGACCTTCGACGTGATCGACGTCGAGAGCGGCAAGGTGCTCTGGAGCGCGGCGGGCAGCCGCACCGGCTGGAGCCGCGACGCGCTTTCGGGCGTCGCGCAGAAGCTCGAAAAGCAACTGCTCGCGCCGCTCACGCGCTGAGCGGCAGCGCCGGGCAATGAGGAGAGACGACGTGGCGAACCAGACAGGGCGTGCCGCAGGCGAAAAGCGCGGCGACTCGCGCGTGCGCCGCACCAGCTCGCAGGGCGGCCAGAGCATCGCGCAGGACATGCTGTGGGCGCGGGTGATCGCGCCGTCGCGCATTTCGCGAAAGCGCGCCGCGTATGTCGCGGCGGAAGTCGTCGTGGCGACGTTCGTGCTGCTCGCGATCTGCCGGCTCGTCGATCCCGCCGATCCGCTCCTAGTGCGCACTGGCTTCGGCTGGGTCTGGCTCGTGCCGATCGTGCTCGCGCTGCGCTACGGGACGATCGCCGGGACCGCGAGCGGCCTGCTGCTGCTCGCCGGCTGGTATGTGCAGGCGCCCGGGCCGCTCGTGCCGCTCGTGTCCGGCGCGCACACGGGCGCGCCTGTCCGCGCGGCGTTTCCGGGCGCGTTCTTCTTCGGCGGCTTCATCGCGACGCTGCTCTGCGGCCAGTTCGGCGATATCTGGATCGGGCGGCAACGGCAGGCGCGCGTCGCGAACGACTATCTCGCCGAGCGCCTGTCGATCCTCACGAAGAACCAGTTCCTGCTGCGGCTTTCGCACGAGCGGCTCGAACAGGACCTGCTCGCGCGGCCCGCGACCCTGCGCGATTCGCTCGGGCGCCTGCGCGCGCTCGCGTTGCGCGACGACGACCCGGGCGCGCTCAAGGGCGCTGCGCGCTTTCTGGAGGCGACCGCGCAGGCCTGTCAGATCGAGACGGCGGCGCTCTACGAATGGCGCGACGGCGGCGTCGTGTCGACGCCCGCCGCGACGGTCGGCGCGCCGTTCGAGCTGGATCTTGCCGATCCGCTCGTCGTGGAGGCGCTCGACAAACACGCGCTCGCTCACCCGCGCTCGGCCGAAGGCGACGCGAGCGGCGCCGATACGCGCTTGCACACGCGCTATCAGGCGGTCGCGCCGCTGCTCGATGCGGGCGGGCGCCGGGTGGCGCTGCTGGTCGTCGAGCGCATGCCGTTCCTGGCGCTCACGCGCGACAACCTGCAATTCCTGCTGGTGCTGTGCGGCTATTACGCCGACGGCGTGCGCCACGCCGAGATCACGCGCGCGCTCATCGAAGCGTTTCCGGGCGTCCCTTACGACTTCGCTCTCGACTACGCGCGCCTCGAACATCTGCACAAGGATACCGGCATCGAATCGTCGCTCGTCGCGCTGGTGTTCGATGCGAGCGCGCTGTCCGCGTCACTCTACGAGCACGTGCTGCGCTCGCGCCGCTCGCTCGACGTGCAGTGGCCGATCGCGCAGCAGGGCCAGCGCGCCGTGCTCACGCTGATGCCGCTGTCGGGCGAGGGCGCGGTGGACGGCTATTTGCTGCGCATCGAGGAGAACCTGCGCGCGCAATTCGGCACCGACTTCGAAACGGCGCACGTCGCGACCTATTCGATGCGCGTCGGACGCGCGGCGCCCGTCGAGGCGCTGCTCGCTTTTCTGAGGCTCTGTCATGTCGATCGGTGATTCGCGCGTCGTCGCCGCGTTCGCGCTCGTCGCGGCAGTCGCCGGGGCGGCGCTGCAAGTTCGCGTCTTCGTGATGGCGGCGGGGGACGGGCCGCAGACCGCGTTGCTGTTGCGCTGTCTCGAACTGCAGGCGCTCGCCGCCGCGCTGATCGCGCTCGCGGCATGGCAGGTGCTGCCGCGCCGCTACCGGATTCCGGGCAAGGCGTCGTGGTTCTATCTGTGGCTCTTCAACTTCAGCGTGCCGGTGGGCGGCGTGCTCGCCACCGTCTGCGCAATGACGCTCGCGCTCGCGCTGCCGCGCCGGGTCGAGGCGAGCGGCATCGCCTATGTGGAGGAGCCGCAGTTCGCCACGCACCTGATCCCGCACGTGTCGTACGGGCGCGGCGCGCGCCTGAAGGCCGAATTGCAGAACGCCGAAGCGGCGACGTCGCTGCGCATGACCGCGCTGCTCGCGATGCAGTCGATGCCCGCGCACACCATCAGTCCGCTGCTGCGCGGCATGCTGGCCGATCCGCTCGACGACATTCGCTTGCTCGCCTACGGCATGCTCGACAGCCAGGAGAAGCTCCTGACACAGAAGATTCTCGCCGAGCGCCCGAAGCTCGCGCGCGAACTCGCGCCGCGCGAGCGGTATCGCGTGAACAAGACGCTGGCGGCGCTCTACGGCGAGCTGATCTACGGGTATCTGGTGCAGGGCGACGTCTATCGCAACGCAGCCCAGCAGGCCGACGCCTACGCGCAGGCGGCGCTTGCCATCGAGCCGGGCGATGCGTCGCTGTGGCGCATGCGCGGGCGTCTCGCGCTCGACCGGCGCGATCTCGACGACGCCGAAGCGCTGCTCGCGCGCGCCATCGAATGCGGCTTCGCCCGCGACCGCATGCTGCCTTATCTCGCGGAAGCCGCGTACTTGCGCGGCGATTATGTCCGCGTGCGATCGCTCCTTGTGCAGATGAATTCGTCCGCCGTGCTGCCCGTGATGGAGCCCGTGCTCGACTACTGGCTGCCGGCTTTCGCTGCTTCAACTGCCTCCCCAAAAAAGGCGCTGCCATGAGTACCGTCGAGCACGTTTCGAAGCAAACCGCCAGCGCGGCGCTTCCGAAGGCTTCGAAGGCCGATGTCGTCCTGCTGCTCGAAGGCACGTTTCCGTATGTGAGCGGCGGCGTGTCGAGCTGGGTCAACCAGATCATCCGCGCGTTTCCGGAGCACTCGTTCGCGCTGTGCTTTCTCGGCAGCCGGCCGCAGGATTATCCGAAGCTTTCGTATCCGCTGCCGGACAACGTCGTGCATCAGGAAAACCACTTCCTCTACGATTTCGACGCGCCGCCGTCGATCGAAAAGGGCCGTGGCGACCGTGCGGCGTTCGCGCAGTCGGCGCAACTGCACGACGCGATGCGCAACCCCGCGATGCGCGCGGCGGCCGGCGCGATGCTCAAGGACATGCTCGGCGAACTGGCGCCCGGCGGCAAGCTCTCCGAGCAGGAATTCCTCTACTCGCGCGAGGCGTGGAAGTTCATCACCGAGCAGTATCGCGAGCGCTGCACGGACCCGTCCTTCGTCGATTACTTCTGGACCGTGCGGATCATGCACAAGCCGCTCTGGCAACTCGCGCGCATCGCGCAGACGCTGCCGCTCGCGGGCGTCTACCACACGGTATCGACGGGCTATGCGGGCTTTCTCGGCGCGCTCGCGCATCATCGGACCGGGCGCCCGCTGCTCGTCTCGGAACACGGCATCTACACGAAGGAACGCAAGATCGACCTGTTCCAGAGCCAGTGGATTCGCGACAACCGCAGCATCTTCGAGCGCGACGTCTCGCAGGTCGGCTATTTCCGCGATCTGTGGGTGCGCTTCTTCGAAACGCTCGGACGCGTGTGCTACGACGCCGCCGCCGACATCATCGCGCTCTACGAAGGCAACCGGCAACGCCAGGTCGCCGACGGCGCGCCCGCGCACAAGACCGCGAGCATTCCGAACGGCGTGAATCTCGCGCGGCTCGCGGCGCTGCGCGGCAAGCGCGCGTCGCAGGTGCCGAAGACGCTCTGCCTGATCGGCCGCGTGGTGCCGATCAAGGACATCAAGACCTTCATCCGCGCGATGCTGACGGTGGTGCGCGAGGAGCCGCAAGCCGAGGCGTGGATCGCCGGTCCCGAGGACGAAGACGAGGAATACGCGAAGGAATGCCGCAGTCTCGTCGAGAGCCTGGGGCTCGAAGAGAAGGTGAAGTTTCTCGGCTTCCAGAAGATCGACGAACTGTTGCCGCGCTGCGGCGTGCTGATCCTGAGTTCGATCTCGGAGGCGCTGCCGCTCGTCGTGCTCGAAGGGTTCGCGGCGGGCGTGCCGTCCGTCACGACGGATGTCGGCTCGTGCCGGCAACTGATTGACGGGCTGCCCGGCGAGGACGCGGCGCTCGGCGCGGCGGGACGCGTCGTGCAGATCGCCGATCCGCGCGCGCTCGCGCAGGCCGCGCTCGACCTCCTCGACGACAGAAACTGGCACGCGGCGCAGGCGGCCGGCATCGCGCGGGTCGAGCGCTTCTATACGCAGGACAGAATGGTCGGCGCTTATCGGTCGCTCTACGCGCGCCTGATCGCGACGCCGGGCTGAACGCTCACCCACTTCCAAGGCACGGACATGGCTGGAATCGGCTTCGAACTGCGCAAGATGCTCCGCCGCGACACGCTCGCGGGACTGATGCAGGCCTACGCGTACGCTGGCCTCATCAGCGCGGGGCCGTGGATTCTCTCGATCGTCGGCATTCTGCTGATCGGCATTCTCAGCTTGCCGTTCGTGCTGCCGACGGGACTCATCACGCAGTTCCAGGTGTCGGTCACGTATCTGATTTCGCTGAGCCTCGTGCTGACGGGGCCGCTGCAACTCGCCTATACGCGCTTCACGTCGGATCGCCTCTTCGAAAAGCGTGCCGACCTCGTGCTGCCGAATTTCCACGGCGCGGCGCTCGTCATCACAGTGGCGGCGGCGGTGCTGGGCGGGCTCGCCGTCGTGATGCTCTTTCCGGCGCAAAGCGCCGCTTACCGGTTGCTGATGCTGGCGGGCTTCGTCGTGATGAGCAACATCTGGCTCGCGACGATCTTCCTCTCCGGCATGAAGCAGTACATGTCGATCCTGTGGGTGTTCTTCATCGGCTATGCGTTGACGACCGGCGCCGCGATCACGCTGAACGTGTTCGGGCTCACGGGCCTGCTGGGCGGCTTCGTCGTCGGACAGACGGTGCTGCTCGCGGGGCTCCTCACGCTGATCTATCGCGACTACACCGGCAGCCGCTTCATGGCGTTCGAGCTCTTCATGAAGCGCTATCGCTATCCGACGCTGATGCTCACCGGCTTCCTGTACAACCTCGGCGTCTGGGCCGACAAGTTCATGTTCTGGTACTCGCCGGCGACCGGGCAAAGCGTGATCGGACCGCTGCGCGCGTCGATCATCTACGACATTCCGGTGTTCCTCTCCTACCTCGCGATCATCCCGGGGATGGCGGTGTTCCTGATGCGCATCGAGACGGACTTCGTCGAGTATTACGACGAGTTCTACAACGCCGTGCGCGAGGGCGCCTCGCTGCAGCACATCGAGCGCATGCGCAACGCGATGGTCGAGGCGCTGCGCAACGGGCTCTACGAGATCGTGAAAGTGCAGGCGACCGCCGCGCTGATGCTGTTCGCGATCGGCACCGTGCTGCTCGACTGGCTGCGGATTTCGACGCTCTATCTGCCGCTCTTCTACGTCGACGTGATCGCCGCGAGCCTGCAGGTGATCTTCATGGGCGTGATCAATGTGTTCTTCTATCTCGACAAGCGCCGCGTGGTGCTCACGCTCGTCGCGCTGTTCGTGCTGTTGAACGTCGCGTTCACCGGCATCACGCTTGCGCTCAACCCGGGCTGGTACGGCTACGGTTTTGCGCTCGCGCTGCTTGCCGTCGTGCTCCTGAGCCTCTACTGGCTCGACCGCAAGCTCGATACGCTCGAATACGAAACCTTCATGCTCCAGTGATGCGCGTGGCGGGCATCGTTCGTGCTAGATCGGGACGTCGTTTCCGCACACACACGGACGCGCCATTCCCGTTCATTCGCCGCGTTCGTTCCTGGATCGTCGGCGAGCATCCCGGAGCAACCAGTCCATGTCAGACGAGCAGAACCCTTCACGCGCGCGTTCCGGATCGGACGCGTCCGCTGCCACGCCGGAAGCGTCGGAGGCCGGCGCGAATTCGCCCCACCTGAACCGTGACGAGCAGGACCAGGCCGCCGAGCACTCGACGCCGCGCGCGCTGGTGATCCACGAGATCGTGCGCGAGGAAGGCGAGGCCGCGATGGACCGCACCGCGGGGGCGCTGATCTGGTCGGCGCTGGCGGCGGGGTTGTCGATGGGATTTTCTTTTCTCGTGCAGGCGACCCTCGAAAGCGCGCTGCCCGACACGAGCTGGCGCGGGCTCGTATCGAGCTTCGGCTATACGGTCGGTTTCGTGATCGTGATTCTCGGGCGCCAGCAACTCTTTACCGAGAGCACGCTCTCGGCGGTGCTGCCGGTGCTCACGCGGCGCGACATGAAGACGCTGCTCAAGACGCTGCGCCTCTGGTCGATCGTGCTGCTGTTCAACCTGGTCGGCACGGTAATCTTCGCGGGGTTTTTGCAGTTTCCCGGCGTGTTCTCGCCCGAGGTCACCGAGTCGCTCGCCAACGTCGCGCAGGCGCCGCTGACGGGAAGCTTCGGCGTGACCGTCGTGCGTGGCATGTTCGCCGGCTGGCTGATCGCGCTGATGGTGTGGCTGCTGCCGAGCGCGCGTTCGGCGCGACTCCTGACGATCCTCTTGATCACCTACACGGTCGCGGTGAGCAAGCTGTCGCACGTGATCGCGGGGTCGGTCGAGGCGTCGTACGCGGTGATGACCGGCGCGGCGAGCATCGGCGATTACTTCGGCGTGTTCCTGCTGCCGACGTTCATCGGCAACATGATCGGCGGAATCTCGCTCGTGGCGATCGTCAACCACGCGGCGATCGCACCGGAGATCGCCGGCGCGCCGAACCGGCAGGACTGACGCGAGCCGGCGCGACGGCGTTATTTGTTGCTGCCGGCGCCCGTGCCGTACAGGCCGTTGTTGAAGCCGCCGGCGCCTTCGGTCTTATGGCCCTTGCCGGCGGTCGCGCCGCGGTTCGTGCCGGCGGCGTCCTTCGACTGGGGCGCCTGCGATTCGTGGACGGCCGAGTTGGCGGCGGCGGGCTGCGTGCCCATCGCCGACGTGCGATTTTCCTGCTGCTCGGAGCCGCTGCTGCTCGTGATCTGCGCGAAGCCGCTGCTGCTGGTCAAAGCGATCGAGCACGCGAAAGCGGCCGTTGCAGCGCGGCGAAGGAAAGTGGAATCGAATCGGGACATGCGGGCTCCAGAAAGACCAAGGTCTCTGCGAGGAGCAGGAACAATGCCTGACGGCATCGACGGGAACGCTTACAGGAAAGCTTGCGCGCCGTCGCTCGCGCGACGGCGCTCGTGGCTCGCGCCGCGGCGCGAAGGGGCGAAAGCGGTGGTTAGGCCGCTTTCGCCCAAAGCCTATTGGTGGTTTTCCTGCGACCCGGCGTGGAGTCGCGTGGTCCTTTGCCGACCGCGTCGAGCGCGCCCCGCAGCGCCTCGATGCGCCGCCTCTGCGCGGGCACGAGCGCGTACTGCGTGCCAACGGCGTTGAGCCGCTCGCGCCAGTATTCGACGTTCAGTGTTCCGGAGGATTGCGCGCTCATCGTCCGAAGCTGGGCGAGCGCGCGTTCGATGTGCTGAAGTTCGACATCGGCCATCGCCGAGGGCAGCAGGCTGCCCGTGGTCTCGGTTTTCTTCTTTTTCATGTACTCGTCACCGTTTGAGCCACGCGGCAACGGACGCGAATCAACGCTTCCGTCGCCGCGCGGGCACCCCGTTCGCCCGAACGCTCGACGTCGTTTCAGGCGGCCCCTCGGTTTTTGCGACCGTTGTCAAAAATGTACGCAAGGCGAGGGTAGGTGCTCCGTCTGGCATCGCACATTGTTTCGCCGAACGGCGCCATGTTTGCGTCGTGCCGTGGCGCGGCGAACAGGGATGCGCGCAGGGGCAATGAAAAAGTGCGAGCGTTCAGCCTTCGCCGGTGTCGCGCGTCTTGCCGCTGCGCCGGATCTGCTCTTCCATCGCGAGATCGAGCTTGCTGGTCTTGCGCGGCTTCGCGGGCTGGATCGCGTTGACGAACGCGACGAATTGGTCCATCGGCAGCGGCGCGGAGACTTTCTGGTCGCCGTCCGCCGATTTGTCGACGAGATAGAACAGGCCGCCGCTCAGGCTAACGGCCGCGAACTGCGGATTGCCGCTGCGGATCTTGAGCCGCTCGACAGCGGCGATTGCCTTGGTGGAGCGCATGTTCGGTCTTATCTCAAGGCGCGCACTTCTTGCCCGCACCCTCGATCCACATGTTCGACGTGTGGCGCTGGCCCGGATAGAAGCGATAGCTCGTCTCGCCGTTGTCGAAGCGCACCTTGATCACGTTGGATTCGCCGAATTCGAGCATCACGCCCTGCGGGATCGGCGTTTTCTTGTAGGGCGCGTCGTGCTTGTCGGCTTCCTTCGTGATGCACCGCACGATGCTGTCGACGGAACTGTTCGACGCCTTCTCGACTTCCGGTTCGCCGGCGTCCGGGTTGTGAAAGTAGCCGCATGCGCCGAGCAGCAGGGGAAGCGCGAAGAGCGCTGCGCGTTTCTTCATGGTCTCTCTGAGCATTCGTTTCTCTCGTTCTGAAGGCGTCATTAGAGCACGGCGCCCTTACGGTTTCGACAGTATGACGGCAGCAAGGCGCGCGCCCGGCACGCGGCGAATCACGCGTCGGGCGGCACGCCGAGCAGCTGCATCGTCCCGCCGACGACGCCGGAGAACACCGGCCCCGCCACCGTCCCGCCGTAGTAGGACCCCGTCGACGGCTCGTCGATCATCACCGCGACGATCACGCGCGGCGCGCTCATCGGCGCCATGCCGACGAACGACGCGCGGTATTTATTCTTCGCATACGCGCGCCCGACCTGCTTTCTCGCCGTGCCCGTCTTGCCGCCGACGCGATACCCCTCGACGTTCGCCGCGCGTCCGGTGCCTTCGGGTCCCATCGCCATTTCGAGCATGGTGCGGATCGCGGCGGCGGTCGCGGGTTTCGTGACGGCGACGGGCGCGGCGCGCGTGTCGTCGAGCACGAGCGTGGCCGGATGGAAGTGGCCGGTTCCGGCGTAGGCGGTGTAGACCTGCGCAATCTGCAATAGCGAGAGCGAGAGTCCGTAGCCGTAGGCCATCGTCGCCTGCTCGATCGGCTTCCAGCGCTCGTGCGAGCGCAGCCGGCCGGTGGCGGCGCCGGGGAACGTCAAGTCGGGCGCGCTGCCGATGCCGTATTCGCGATACTTCTGCCACATCGTTTCGGGCTGCAGCCTGAGCGCGAGCTTGGTGAGCGCGATGTTGCTCGACATCTGCACCGCCTGCGACACCGTGATGACGCCGTGATTCGACGTGTCGTGGATCACGTTCGGCCCGAGTTTGAACGTGCCCGGCGACGTGTCGATGCGCGTGTCGGGCCGCGCCAGCCCGAGGTCGATCGACAGCGCCGCGACGAGCGGCTTGATCGTCGAGCCGGGTTCGAACGTGTCGGTGAGCGCGCGGTTGCGCAACTGCTCGCCCGTCAGACGGGCGCGGTCGTTCGGGTCGAAGGTCGGATAGTTCGCGAGCGCGAGGATCTCGCCGTTGCGCGCGTCGAGCACGACGACGCTCCCCGCGCGCGCCTGATGCTTCGTGATCGCCGCCTTCAGCTGCGTGTGCGCGAGCTGCTGGATGCGGCGGTCGATCGTCAGGTGAATCGTTTCGCCGTTCTGCGGCGGCGCGCTCT
The DNA here is from genome assembly GCF_001544495.1 of Caballeronia telluris. Lineage (GTDB taxonomy): Bacteria > Pseudomonadota > Gammaproteobacteria > Burkholderiales > Burkholderiaceae > Caballeronia > Caballeronia telluris. The sequence goes on along the minus strand of NZ_FCNZ02000004.1, from coordinate 167,602 downwards.
CGCCGATTTCGGAGATCACCCGCCCGAGCCGGTCGCGGATCACTTCGCGCTGGCCTTGCTCGCCCGTGAGGCGCGCGTCGGCGGCGAGTTCGATGCCTTCCTGGCCGCTGTCCTCGCTGTTCGTGAAGCCGACGATGTGTGCCGCCGACTCGCCTTCGGGATAGAAACGCTTCGTGTCCGGCACGAGCGTGACGCCCGCACGGCCGGCTTCGGCGATGCGCGTCGCCGTGTCGGCGTCGACCTGGCGCTTGAGCAGCACGAACGAGCGGCTCGCGTTGAGGCGCCGCAGCAATTCCTTCTCCGGCATGTCGATGAGGCGCGCGATGTCGCGGGCGCGTTCGGCATCGAAGAGCTTCGGCGTCGCCCAGATTTCGTAGGTCGAAAGGCTCACAGCGAGCATCGCGCCGTTGCGGTCGACGATCCGGCCGCGCGTCGCCTCCAGTTCGAGCGTGCGCTGATAACGCTTCTGGCCCTCGTTGATGTAGAAGTCCTGGTTGAGCACCTGCACCCACAGCGCGCGGCCGGCGAGCGCGGCGAACGCGCTGGAGACGCACAAGAGGACGAGCGTCGAGCGCCACTTCGGAAGGCGGCTCGCGAGCATCGGATTCGGGTGCGGCGTCTGGTAAGCGACGCGGCCGGGCGTCTTCTTCTTGTTGAACATGGCGGCGGGTCAGGGCAGGCGTGCGAGCATGGCGTCGAGAGCGGGGTTCGCGTCATCCGGCAGACGGATGCCGATTTCGTTTTGCAGCACGTCGCGCAATGCGTCGACCGTCGTCAGTTCGCGTTGCGACGGATCGGGGCCGTACACGGTCAGCCGTCGGTTGAACATCGCGTAGCGCGAATGCGCCGCGACGCGCGCCACGAGCAGGTTGCTCACGAAAATCGACTGCGGATGCGTTGCAACGAAGTGGTTCGCGAGTTCATAGTCGATGTCGAACTGCGGTTCGAGGTCGAAGCGGTAGAGCGGCGCCCACGTATCGTCCAGCTTCACTTGCAGCAGGTAGTTGTTCGCGTCGATGGCGTCGATTCGGAACGGCTCGTGCGGCGTCACTTGGTCGCGCCCGGTTTCGAAAACGAGCGGCGCGGTCAGCGTCACGCCGCCGAACCCGACGTCGGCCAGATAAGTGACGCCTTCCAGATCGACCAGCAGTAGCATGTGCGTGCGCGCCGGCATCTGCGGATCGGTGCGGCCCCAGACGACGCGCGCGGCGAGGCTGCGGGTCGTAAAGCCGAGCGCGTCGAGCGCGCCGCGAAACAGCAGGTTGTGCTCGAAGCAGTAGCCGCCGCGCCGCGCGCCGACGAGCTTTTGCTGGATCGATTGCGGATCGAGTCGCACGGGACGCCCGAGCAGCGCATCGAGATTTTCGAACGGAATCGTTTGCGGATGCAGCCGGTGAAGCGCCGCGAGCGTGTCGAGCGAGGCCTCGCGCGGACCGTCATAACCGATGCGCTCGAAATACGCGTCGAGGTCGATCGAAGAATTGGGTGCGTTCATTGTTCGAAGTCTTGTCCGTGAAAGCGTGCCGGGGCGCGACCGCCCGCCGCCGAATGGCGCACATTTTACGACACGAAAGGTTAAAAATTACAAAATACCTACGACGACGTGCTCTCTCATGCGCTTTCTCGACGCGCGATGCCGACGTTTTGAACTGTGCCGCAGGCAAAGCGGTCTTTCCAGATTCACGCGCTCACCCTCCGCTTCACTCACTTACGGACGGACCATGCCCACCGAACACGACCAACCCGCCACGCATGCCGAAGGGACCGACGCCGCGCCGCTCGCCGGCAAGCATCCGGCGCCGCCCTGCGCGCTCGTCATCTTCGGCGCGGGCGGCGACCTGACGAAGCGCCTGCTGATGCCGGCGCTCTACAACCTGTCGTCGGACGGATTGCTCGACGAGGGCATGCAGATCGTCGGCGTGAATCATGGCGCGCGCGAGACCAGCGACTTTCGCGACGAGCTGACGCAGTCGCTGCGCAAGTTCGCCGCCGACCGCGCGAGCACGTTCCACACGTCGCAGCTGAACGAAAAGGCGTGGAACTGGGTGGTGGAGCGCACGCAGTACTTCGCGGGCGAGTTCGAATCCGACGATACCTTCGAAGGCCTGAAGCAGCTTCTCTCGACGATCAAGACAGGCAACGTCGTGTTCTATCTCGCCGTGACGGCGCGCTTTTTCAAGCCGATCGTCGAGCATCTCGGGCGCGCGGGGCTCTTGAAGGAAGAGAACGGCAACTTCAGGCGGATCGTGATCGAGAAGCCGTTCGGCACCGATCTCGCCTCCGCGAAGGACCTCAACGCGCACATCCTGAGCTACGCGAACGAACAGCAGATCTATCGCATCGATCACTTTCTCGGCAAGGACACGGTGCAGAGCATTCTCGCCGTGCGCTTCGCGAACGCGCTTTTCGAGCCGATGTGGCGGCGCGAATACATCGACCACGTGCAGATCACGGCGGCTGAGACGATCGGTGTGGAAGGGCGCGGGCGCTTCTACGAGCAGACGGGCGCGTTTCGCGACATGGTGCCGAACCATCTGTTCCAGTTGCTCGGCATGATCGCGATGGAGCCGCCCAATTCGTTCGACGCCGAAACCGTGCGCGACAAGAAGGCCGAAGTCTTCGACGCCATGAAGCCGCTCACGGCGCAGGACGTCGTCTTCGGGCAGTACGAAAAGGGGCCGGCGGGCCCCGGCTACCGGGAAGAACCCGACGTCGCGCCCGACAGCCAGACGGAGACCTACGCGGCGGCGCGCGTGTTCATCGACAACTGGCGCTGGGCCGGCGTGCCGTTTTACCTGCGCACGGGCAAGCGGCTCGCGGCGCGCCGCACGGAGCTTTCGGTGCAGTTGAAGACCGTGCCGTTTCGCCTTTTCCGCGATACGCCCGTCGACCGCCTGACGCCCAACGTGCTCACGCTGCGCATCGATCCGGCGCACGGCACGAGCTTCGATTTCAACGTGAAGGTGCCGGGGCCGGTGATGGAAATCGGCGCGGTGCGGTCGTCGTTCGATTACGCCGACTTTTTCGCCGAGCGCGCGAACGTCGGCTATGAGACGCTGCTCTACGACTGCATGCTCGGCGACGAAACGCTGTTCCAGCGCGCCGACAGCATCGAAACAGCGTGGGCCGCGGCCGATCCGGTGCTGCATCCGAAAGACGGGCCGCTGCCGGTGCACGGTTACGCGGCCGGAAGCAGCGGTCCGGCCGAAGCCGACGCGCTGCTCGCCGCCGATGGGCGCGCCTGGCGGCCGCTCGTCGATACTCGCAAGAAAGAAGACTGAGGAGACCCAACACGTGGCAACAAAAAAGAAACCAGGCCGGCCCGAGCGAATTCTTGCTATCGACATTGGCGGAACGGGCCTGAAGGCGGCGCTCATCGGCGCGGACGGCGACATGCAGAGCGAGCGCCTGCGCGTTGCGACGCCGCATCCGTGCACGCCCCAACAACTCGTCGACACGCTCGCTGAACTGGTCGCACCGCTCGTCGCACCGCCGCCGACGCACGTCTCGATCGGCTTTCCCGGCGTCGTGCGCAACAACCGCGTGCTGACGGCGCCGAATATCGGCGACGCGAGCTGGCGCGATTTTCCGCTCGCCGACCTGCTCGCCGCGCGCATCGGCAACCCGCCAGTGCGAATGATCAACGACGCCGAAATGCAGGGTCTCGCCGCGATCGAAGGGCACGGCATCGAGTTCGTGCTGACGCTCGGCACCGGCGCGGGCACGGCGATCTTTCGCGACGGCGAACTGATGCCGCATCTGGAACTCGCGCATCATCCGGTCGCGAAGAAGAAGACCTACGACGAGTACATCGGCAATGCGGCGCGCGAAAAGGTCGGCGGCAAGCGCTGGAACCGGCGCGTCGAGAAGATCCTCGGCGTGCTGGCGTCGCTCGTGAATTTCGACCGGCTGTGGATCGGCGGCGGCAACGCCGTGCATCTCACGTTCGACCTGCCCGCGAACGTGGGCGTGGTGTCGAACGCGGCGGGCATCGAGGGCGGCGCGCGGCTCTGGCATCCGCGCTCGGTGCGCGAGTCGCGTCAGTTGCCCGCCGCCAATCAGCGCACGGGAGCGTTCGAATGACGGCTCATCGCAAATACGGACTGCGCGCGGTGATCGGCGACGGCCAGGCCGCGTTCGACGCGCTCGCGCAAATCGACCTCGTGATCACCGATTGCGACGGCACGCTCTTGCATACCGACAAGACGCTCAGCGCCGCCGCCATCGACGCGGTCCGGCGCCTGCAAGCGGCGGGCGTCAAGTTCACGGTCGCGAGCAGCCGGCCGGGCGCGGGCATGCGAAAGATCGTCGAGGCGCTCGATGTGAAATTGCCGTTCGCGTCGTACAACGGCGGCAATATCGTGGCGCCGGGCACGTGGGACGTGCTGGGCGCGCACAAGCTGCCGCGCGAGGCGGTCGATACCGTGCTCGCGCGGTTCGAACGCGACGGAATCGACGCGTGGGTGTTCATCGGCGACGCGTGGTATCTGACGAACCCCGCGGGCGCCTACGTGCCGCTCGAACGGCGCACGGTGGGTTACGACGGCGTATCGGTGAAAAGCTTCGACGAGGTGGATTTGGCGGCCGTGGACAAGATCGTCGGGTCGAGCGCCGACGCTACGCTTCTCGCGCGCGCGGAAAGCGAATTGCAGGCGGCGTTGCGCGGCCGCGCGAACGCCGCGCGTTCGCAAAGCTATTACCTCGACGTCACGCACGTGCTCGCCAACAAGGGCGACGCGGCGTGCGAGCTGTCGCGGCATGCGGGCGTGCCGCTCGGCCGCGTGGCCGTGCTCGGCGACATGGCGAACGACGTCCCGATGTTCGATGCAGCGGGGCTTGCGATTTCGATGGGGCAGTCGTCGGAAGCCGTGCAGGCGCGTTCGTGCCTGGTGTCGGCGAGCAACGACGAAGAGGGATTTGCTATTGCGATCGATGCGCTGCTGGCTGCGCGCGCCGAGGTCGCGGGATAGGCCGTGAGGAAAACGGGACGGGAGAGGGCGGCTTCGACGCGCGCGCACCGCCGGCGGCAATGCCGGGCGACGTCGAACCGTGCTCTTCCTGGCGCTCGTCCGTCGAAATGGCGGACGCACGCCGATGCATCAGCGGCGACGCATCTGCGGACGGGGTCCGCCGCCGCCTGCGCGCTCGTCCTTGTGCCGGAAGTTGATGCGGCCCTTGGTCAGGTCGTACACCGACAATTCCAGCGTCACGCGGTCGCCCGCGAGAATGCGAATGTGATTCTTGCGCATGCGGCCCGACGCGTAAGCACCGACCACGACGCCGTTATCGAGCGTAACGCGGTAGCGGCTATCGGGAAGTACTTCGTCGACAATGCCGTCTAACTCGATGAGTTCTTCTTTCGCCATATGAAGCTCCTGTCTGAACAATAATGAGATTGTAGGTGACGCGCGGGCTTTGCGCTCCCGCATCACGCGGATATCGAAACGGGTGTCAGAGGTCCGCGACCGTCTGGCCGTCGATTTCTCCGTCGATCAGCTTTTCGGCATGCGTGAGACATGCGCGGCGCGCCTGACCGCCGTTTTCGAACGCCTGCGGCTGGGTGACGCGAAACACGCGGCTGTCGCCCGCGGCTTCCTCGCCTTCGGGCACCGCGCGGCGGATTCGCACCGACGCCTCGTAGCCCGCATCCGCCGCGCGAACCGCGACGCCGTCCCGCGCGCCGCGCGGATAAATCAGCGGATGAATTTCGTATCCTTTATACGTCTTGATCGTGTCTTTCATGTTTCCTGTGTCCTGTGTTGCGCTCGCCCCGGAACGCGCACGTGAGCGGCCATGAAGCCGAGGCCGCGAGCCGGCGAGGCTCTGCAAGAGGCTGCGGACAGCCACAAGCGGCCAGAGGCGGCTCAAAAGCGCGGCTCGGGGCCGGCTCGTATGCCAAGCGAGCAAAAAAACGAAGCGCTGCGCTTCGGCGGCGCGGTCGCTTCATGGGCTTTTCGTAATGAAGAACGTGACGGTCACGACCGCCGACGTCGCTGAAACTCAACTGTAGCCCGAACCCGGGCCGAATCTTGAAGACGAATGCCGGGAAACTGCTGCCGACATTGCCGGGGCGATGACATTCAGCGCCTGATTCTGGGAGTTCGCGCTGACATGCTGGGTGGTCGCTGCTGCCGGGGAGATCCTGCGACGCATGTAGTGCCGCTCACGCGCAAGATCAAGTAAGACATCGAAATCGGAAAATAGTTCCGCTGTCGCCGGAAGCCCCGCCTCTCGATGCCGCGAATCGTGTTTTCAATGTCGCGTCCAATGCACCGAAGTATCCATTATAACCAACCCGACTTGCGGAACCGCCAATACAACAAGATGTCGACCACCAGCATCACGCCGAGGCACGCCGGATAGCCGTATGCCCAGTCCAGTTCGGGGATGCGGTGAAAGTTCATCCCGTAGATGCCGGCGATCATCGTCGGCACGGCGAAAAGCGCCGCGAACGAGCCGAGACGCTTGGTCACTTCGCTTTCCGCGAGCGAAATCAGGCCGAGATTCACCTGAATCGCGGTGACGATCATTTCGCGCCGTCCTTCGATCGTTTTCACGATGCGCAGCAGGTGGTCGTAGACGTCGCGGAAATATTCCTGCATGCCCGCGCAGACGCCCGGCGGCCGTCCGCCGTACAGTTTGCTGACGGCTTCGAGCAGCGGCGCCGTGTGATGCTGCAGCAGCACGAGACGGCGCTTGAGCGAATACAGGTCCTCGATGATCTCGCGCGACGCCGCCAGCCCGTTGCGCTCGAAGATGCGCTCCTCGACTTCGTCGAGTTCGGCGGCGAGCTGTTCGAGCACCGGAAAATAGCGGTCGACGACGTTGTCGAGCAGCGCATACATCACGAACGCCGGACCGTGCCGCAACAGATGCGGTTCGCGCTCGCAGCGCTTGCGCACTTCCTGGAAGCCCTGCGTCGTCCGGTTGCGCACGGACAGGACGTAGTTCGGCCCGACGAACACATTGATTTCGCCGACGAGCAGTTCGCCTTCCTCGTCGAATTCGACGGTGTGGAACACGGCGAACAGCGACTCGGCGTACTCCTCGATCTTCGGCCGCTGATGGCCGTGCTGCGCATCTTCGACGGCGAGTTCGTGCAGGCCGAACTGATGCATCATGTGCGCGAGTTCGCCCGGGCCGGGCTCCTTGAGCGCCACCCAGATGAAGCTGTCGGGCAGGTCGCGATATGCGTTGATATCGTCGATCGGCACATCGGCGAGCTTGCGGCCGTTCTGATAGGCCGCGCAATTGACCAGCATGAATGAGTGCCCCGGGTGTGATGTATTGAGGTCCGCGCGCGCCGCCGGCTTACAGCGCGCTTGTGCTGCGACGGCCGTGGCGCGTGTCTTTCAGCATGCTTCCGGCGCGTCGCTCTTGTTTTGCATCTTAGCGGATTTGCCCGGGCTTGCTTGTGCCGTGCGCGCGCCGGCGAAGGTCGGGCGCGGGCCGGATGGAACGGGAGACGCGATCAGTCGGTGGTGTGGTCGGCGATGGCGTCGGGACGCGCGGGCGCGTGTTCGCGCTTCGTGAGCTTGCCTTCCACCGACGCGCCGACGTCCATCCGCAGTTGCTGGTAAAAGATATTGCCGTTCACGTGCGCATTGGACTGAAGCTCGACGAAATGTTCGACAGTGACATCGCCCGTGATTGTGCCGTTGATCACGATGTCGTAGGCGCAGACGTTCCCCGTGATCGCCCCCTGATCGCTGACGACGAGCAGTGTCTGTTCGCCCGGGCGCCCGGTGACATTGCCGGTGATGTGGCCGTCCATGCGCAGGCCGTCGCTGAATTCGAGATCGCCCCTGAGATGGACGTCATGCGCGATGAGCGTGGCAAGCTTGGCCTGCTGGATGCCGGGGGATTTCTTCTTTGCAAACATGGCGGGGTTCTTCCGTTGCGTCGGTTCGTTGAAAAGCGGTGGTTCAGTAGGACTTCGTTGAATCAGTCGGACTTGTCGTGCTGGCGTCTGAAAAAGGCGAGGTCGGTGTGCAGGCGGCTTAGTTCGGCCGCCGTGCCTTGCGCCTGCTTCTCGAGCGCGGCACGCGTGGCGGCTTCGTGATCGAGCGCGAGTTGCGCGTGCGTGAGCTGGTCGCGCAGTTCCTGCTCGGAGACGGGCGGCGCGCAGATCGCGTCGACTTGCCGGACGTGCTCGCGCGAACTCTTCAGCGCGAAACCGGCTGCCGCCAGCGCCGAAATCGCACACGCCGCCGCGATGCCGCCCAGCAGGAGCGTCGGCGCGCGCCGGGCCGTGAGCGAATAGGTGCGCCGCGCGAGCCGGTGCGTCGCGCGGTTCCGGTCAACTTTGCGCATGGGACTTGAGCCTGAAAAGCGCCAGATAAGGCGTCGGATTGATCTGAGCGCCATCGACGATCACTTCGAAGTGCAGGTGCGGCCCGGTCGAACGTCCGGTCGATCCGACTTCCGCGATCTTCTGTCCGGGCATGACGACGTCGCCGACCCGCACGAAAATCTTCGACGTATGGCCGTAGCGCGTGACGATCCCGTCGCTGTGCCGGATGTCGACGGCATTGCCGTAGCCGCCGTGCGGACCCGCCTGGATCACGCGGCCTCCCGCGGTGGCGAGGATCGTGGCGCCGGTCGGTGCGACGAGATCGACGCCCGGGTGGAAGCTCGCATGCTTCGTGAACGGATCGATGCGGTTGCCGTACGGCGAACCCGCGTGCGAGCCCGGCGCGGGGTCGCGTCCCGGAAACGCCATATACGAAGCGTAGTGCGGCAACACGTCCCTTTCGAGTTGCGAGAGCGTGTCGTCGAGACAGTCGATGAACTTCTGCGTGCGTTTCATGCGCTGCGGCGCGCTGCCTTCGTTCGCCGGTTTGCCGGCGCCGCAGAGCCGCGGCGGCAGGAGCGGGCCGCCCGCGCCGTCGAGCGGCGCGGTTTCCTCGCTGTCGGGCAGCGGCGGGACGATATGAACGTCGGGGCCGTCGGCGGACTTGCGCGACGCCTTCAGGCGATCCTCGAAGTCGCGCAGCTCGCCGACCTGCGCGCTCAGTTGCGCGACGCGCGGCTCGATCTTCGTCAACGTCGCGCTGACCTTGCCGAGTTCCTCCAGCTCGTACGAATGACGCGCGGACTGGGCGCGCTCGTCGAAGGCGTGGCTGCTTCCGAGCGTCGAACCAATCGCGATGCCGAGCGCGAGCGCGGCCAGAATCAGCGCGATGCCGGCGACGATCGCGATCACGCGCGCCGTGCGCGCTTCGACGAAGCGCACACGCTGGCTGGAAACGGATCGGCGGGACCAGATGACGAACGCCATCAGTGAACCTTGCGGGTGAAGGCGGCCGCCTGGCGCGCGGACTGCGCGGTCGGCTTGATCGGAATGAGTGTCACGTCGTGGAAAGGGTGCCGCGGCAACTCGCGGGCGATATTTGAATCGGTCGGCAATTATGCATGGCCTCGCGAGCGCCGCATCTCAGTAAGTCGGCAATGCGCTGTTCCGGCTGCGGGATTTGCCGGGTCGATGCGTGCGATCTTCCCCGGCGCGCGACGTGACGAGCGTCGTCGAAACCGCTTTCAACCGCACCGGCGAAGTCCGGCTTCCCTTGCGCGGCGCCGTTTCGGATGATCTGCAATGCTTGGTAATCGCGTCCGGCCGGCCGCCGTTGACAAACGCTATCTCGAAAAACACACTGCGTTCGGACCGCCTTTTCAGAAAATTCGGAAAACCAATCAAACCGATTTCCACGGGCACGCTTCGCCACTTTTTTCGACGTATCCAGGAAACATGCATAACAACGCTTTCAACATCGTCGCCGGCACGATGATTTCGCTGTCGCCCGCGTTCCTGTCGATCGCTCTCGCGGCACCTTCGCCGGCCGCCGCGCTGCCCGCCACGGCCATCAACGCCTCCGCGCCGATGGGCGGAGTCGAAGGCGTGAGCGTCGTGGAGACGGTTGGCTCGATCCAGGCGGTCAACCGCACCACGCGCGAAGTGATGATCGGCGACAGGCAGGGAGGCCGGACGAAAATCACCGTGCGGCCCGATGCTAAGTATTTCGCTCAACTCAATGCCGGCGACGAAGTGCGCGTTCGCATGATGCGCGACGTCGTCGTCCGGTTCGGGCGTGCGGCGAAGGGCGGCGCGGTCGCGGCCGCCGCCCTCACGTCGATGGCGCGCTCCGCGCCCCCGGTGACAGTCATGGCCGACGTCGTGAAAGTCGATCAGACGAGCGGCGTCGTGCAGTTGAAGGGCCCGCAAGGCAATCTGCTGAACGTGCAGGTCCACGACCGCGCGAAGCTCGCCGGCGTCATGCCGGGCACACAGGTGTCGCTCGCCTATACGGAAGCCGTGTCGGTCGCGGTCACGCCGGTGCACTGAAGCGCGGCGCCGTCGTCACGCGCAAACGGGGCGCGCCAGTCAGGGCGGCGTCCCGCTTTCGTTCCACACCATCGCATTGTTTTCGCCCATCAACAGCGCGCGATTCGATTCCGCCGCCGCGCGCAAGTAGTCCCACACGGCCGTAATGCGCTTGAGCTTGCGCAAATCTTCCCGGCACGACAGATAAAACGCGCGCGTCACCTCGATCTCGCCGGGCAGCACGGGCACGAGCCGCAGGTCCTGTGCGGCCATGAAGCACGGCAGGATCGCGAGCGCGCCGCCCTGCAACGCCGCGAAATACTGCGCGATCACGCTCGTGCTGCGCCAGCGCGACTGCGCGCCCGGCACCGCGCGCTCCAGATACAGCAGTTCGTAGCTGAACGCGAGGTCGTCGATATAGCTCGCGAAGCGGTGCGTGCGCAGGTCGTCGGGCGAAGCGATCGGCGCGTGGCGCGCGAGATAGCCGGGCGTCGCGTAGAGCTTCAGCCGGTAGTCGCAGAGTTTCGTGTAGACGTACTGTCCCTGTTCGGGGCGTTCCAGCGTGACCGCGATGTCGGCCTCGCGTTTCGACAGGCTCACGAAATGCGGCACAGGCAGCAGATCGATCGTGATGTTCGGATGCGCGTCCTGGAAGCGCGCGAGTTGCGGCGCGAGGAAAAAACATCCAAAACCTTCCGTCGATCCGACCCGCACGTGCCCCGACAACGCGTGGCCCGTATTGGCGATCTGCTCGGTCGCGGACTGCACCGTGGTTTCGATTGAATCGACGTAGCCGAGCAGCCGCTGGCCCTCAGCCGTCAGCACGAATCCTCCGCTCCGGGATTTGTCGAAGAGAAGCGTGCCGAGCGCGTCCTCCAGCGCGCGCACGCGCCGCGCGACCGTCGTGGAATCGACGCCCAGGCGCTTCGCCGCGCCGCTCGCGCGCTGCGTGCGGGCGACTTCGAGGAAATAGCGCAGGTCGTCCCAGTTCAGCGTGGCAACATCCAGTTTGATGCTTTTCTGCATATCAGACGGGTATTTTTGTCGATGGTTGATGGACTTTTGCATAACTATACTCAATGAGACAGACCCGCCGCCCGACCGATGGGCAAATCGAAAACGGAGACGACATGCCATTTCCCTCCACGCGCCAGCGCGTGCGGCCTCGCGCATCCATCCCCGCCGTTTTCTCTCCGATCACGCCCCAAGGAGGCTCACGTGAACATCGCTGCTGAACATCCGGCGCAGGCCGCACAGCAAGGTCTGCGCACCGCGAAACTGCTGATCGACGGCGAATTCGTCGAATCGAAATCGGCCGAATGGCGCGACATTGTCAATCCCGCGACGCAGGAAGTGATCGGCCGCGTGCCGTTCGCGACCGTGGACGAAGTGAACGCGGCCGTCGCGGCGGCGCACAAGGCGTTTCAGACCTGGCGCACGACGCCGCTCGGCGTGCGCATGCGCCTGATGCTCAAGTTTCAGGATCTTGTGCGGCAGAACATGAAACGCGTCGCCGCGACGCTCACGGCCGAGCAAGGCAAGACGCTGCCCGACGCCGAAGGCGATATCTTCCGCGGGCTCGAAGTCGTCGAGCATGCGTGTTCGATCAGCACGCTGCAACAGGGCGAATTCGCGGAGAACGTGGCGGGCGGCGTCGATACGTACACGCTGCGCCAGCCGATCGGCGTCTGCGCGGGCATCACGCCGTTCAACTTCCCCGCGATGATCCCGCTCTGGATGTTCCCGATGGCGATCGTCTGCGGCAATACGTTCGTGCTCAAGCCTTCCGAGCAGGACCCGCTTTCGACGATGGAACTCGTCGAACTCGCCGTGCAGGCGGGCATTCCGCCGGGCGTGCTGAACGTCGTTCACGGCGGCAAGCAAGTGGTCGACGCGATCTGCACGCATCCCGACATCAAGGCGATTTCGTTCGTCGGCTCGACGGCGGTCGGCACGCACGTCTACAACCTCGGCAGCCAGCACGGCAAGCGCGTGCAGTCGATGATGGGCGCGAAGAACCACGCCGTCGTGCTGCCGGACGCCAACAAGGAGCAGACGCTCAACGCACTCGCCGGCGCCGGTTTTGGCGCTGCCGGGCAGCGCTGCATGGCGACGTCGGTGGTGGTGCTGGTCGGGGCGTCGAAGGACTGGCTGCCGGATCTCGTCGAGCGCGCGCGCGGGTTGACGGTGAACGGCGGCACCGAGCCGAACACGGACGTCGGTCCGGTCGTCTCGCGCAGCGCGAAGGAGCGGATTCTCGGACTGATCGAGAAGGGTGTCGACGAAGGCGCGACGCTGTCACTCGACGGGCGCGGCGTGGCGGTTGCGGGCTATGAAAAGGGCAACTTCATCGGCCCGACGATCTTCTCCGGCGTCACGACCGACATGTCGATCTACCAGACCGAGATTTTCGGACCGGTGATCTGCGTGCTTGAAGCCGCGACGCTCGACGACGCGATCGCGCTCGTCAACCGCAATCCGATGGGCAATGGCGTCGGGCTTTTCACGCAAAGCGGCGCAGCGGCGCGCAAGTTCCAGAGTGAAATAGATATTGGCCAGGTCGGCATCAACATTCCGATTCCGGTGCCGGTGCCGTCGTTCAGCTTCACGGGTTCGCGCGGCTCGAAACTCGGCGATCTTGGTCCGTACGGCAAGCAGGTCGTGCAGTTTTATACGCAGACGAAGACCGTGACCGCGCGCTGGTTCGATGACGCGACGGTCAACGACGGCGTCAACACGACCATTTCGCTGCGATAAGACAATCAGGAGACAGCGATGCAAATCGGTTTCATAGGACTGGGACACATGGGCGGCCCGATGGCGGCGAACCTGCTGAAAGCGGGTCACGCGCTGACGGTGTTCGATCTGTCGGAAGCGGCGCTCGACGAAGCGAAGCAGAACGGCGCGACGCTCGCGGCGTCGCCGCGCGCGGTGGCCGAAGCGAGTGAAGTCGTCGTCACGATGCTGCCGGCGTCCGCGCACGTGAAGGCCGTCTACCTGAACGAGGACGACGGCGTGCTTGCCGGCGTGCGCCCAGGCGTGCCGCTCATCGACAGCAGCACGATCGACCCGGCGACCGCGCGCATGATCGGCGAGACGGCACGCGCGCGCGGCAATCCGTTCGCGGATGCGCCGGTGTCGGGCGGCGTCGTCGGGGCGCAGGCGGGAACGCTCACGTTCATGGTCGGCGCCGACGAAGCGCTTTTCGAAACGCTCAAACCGGTATTGGCCGGAATGGGCAAAAACATGGTGCGCTGCGGCGAAACCGGCACCGGACAAATCGCGAAGCTGTGCAACAACCTGCTGCTCGCCATTTCAATGATCGGCGTGGCGGAGGCGATGAAACTCGGCGAGTCGCTCGGCATCGACCCGCAGAAGCTGGCGAGCATCGTGAATACGTCGACGGGACGCTGCTGGAGTTCGGATACGTGTAATCCCTATCCCGGGATCGTGCCGAACGCGCCCGCGTCGCGCGGCTATTCCGGCGGCTTCGGTGCGGACCTGATGCTCAAGGATCTCGGTCTCGCCGTCGATGCCGCCCGGCAGGCAAAGCAACCCGTTTTTCTGGGTGCGCTCGCGCAGCAGCTTTACCAGTCGATGAGCCAGCAGGGCCTGGGCGGAATCGATTTTTCAGGCATCATCAAGCTATACGGGAAGGAATGAAACGTGCGTTTAACGGAGGAAACGGGCACGTACGTGCGTGTCTGTTTCCCTGCTTCCTATAACCGCTTTATTAAGTTGCACTGCACAACGACGACCGCAGCGGCTTATCCGGCTTAGGCATCGGGAATACGATGATTCGCTTTTCTTAAATTTGTCCTATTCTGAAAGCACGACGTTCTGCGCTACCGAAAACGCAGCACTGGCTATCACAGGTTTTTAGCGATCCGAATCGTGAGCCGGAACTTGGGATGCACGTAGAACTTCGGCATTTTCGCCGACATGGACAAAGGAGTACGCGATGCAAGTTACCCGTCACCTGAACATGGAATTGCGCCACGCCACGGTGCCGACGTACGTGGCGAGCTACATTTTCCCGTTGCTGCTATTGGCCTATGAAGCGTGGCGAGTGGGGTCGTGGGTGTCGGTCAACGGCTTCAACTTCATGAACTTCAGGTCGATGGGCTATGAGTTCGCGCTGATGGTCGCCGTGTTTGCCATGCAAGTGATCGTCGAACTCGCGTTTCTCGCCGCGGCGGGCCTCAGCAAACATCACGATTTCGGGCATCGCCTGAGCAATCTGCTGCTCGGGCTGTTCTGCTCGGTGGTCGTGCTGGGCTTCGATCTCGCGCTGCAATACGCGATCTGATCGCTGAATCGACGCTCGATCCGACAAGGCCGGTTGCTCGCAACCGGCCTTGTTGTTTTCACGGCGACAAATCGATCAGCATCCCGCAGCAGTCGGCAAGGCGGGCGGCGTTTCGGACCGCTCTTCGTAGAACTTGCGGCTCGCGTCCTTGAGCGCCGTGCGCAATCCTTCTTCCACCACCGGATGGTAGAACGGCAGCTTGAGCGCCTCGTCCACGGTCAGGTCCAGCTGCAGCAGCCACGCGAGCAAATGCCCCAGATGTTCGACCGCCGGGCCGCACGCCTGCGCGCCGCGCATTTTGCCGGTCCTGGCATCGGCGTAGACGTGCAGCACGCCGCGATTCTGCCGCATCACGCGACTGCGCCCCTGCGTTTCGAACGACGCCGAGCCGGTGACGGTCATCTGCCTGTCGAGGTCGTCGTAGGAAGCGCCGACGATCGCCACCTGCGGCTCGCAGAACACCAGCGCAAACGGCACCTTGCGCTTCACTGGTTGCACGTCGGGAAAGCGCGCGGCGTTGTCGCCGGCGATCTTGCCTTCGTCGGCCGCATCCGAGAGCCACGGCCGCGTGCCGTCGCAATCGCCCGCGATGAAAATGCTGCTCGTGCCGCATTGCATCGACGATTCGTCGAATCGCGGCACGCCTTTCTCGTTGAGCTCGATACCCGTTTTCGCCAAATCGAGCGCCTTCAGGTCCGGCGCGCGCCCCGTCGCGACCAGGACGATGTCGAACTGCTCGGTGCGCGTGCGGCCGTCGAGCGCCTTGAAGCGGATCGTCGGCACGCGGTCCTGCATCGACATCGATTCGACCTTCGCATCCGGATCGAAATAGAACTCCTTGGAGAGCGCCGCGATGAGCGCGTCGCGCACGGGCGTGTCGGTGAGCGACGCCACGCGCCCGCCCTGGCCGAACATGAACACGTCGACGCCGAGCCGCGCGAACGCCTGCCCGAGTTCCAGCGCGATCGGCCCGGCGCCGAACACGGCCGCGCGTTGCGGCAAGGTCTTCAGGTCGAACACGTCGTCGCTCGTGATCAGGCGATCGCCGAACACCTTGAACGCGTCGGGGATCGTCGGGACGGCGCCCGTCGCGATCACGACGCTCTTCGCCTCGATGCGCCGCGTATCGTCGATGGAGAGCACGTGACGACCCGCCGCCGAGGATTCGAACCGCGCGCGTCCGCGAATCACGGAATCGGCGGGAAACGAGTCGGTTTCTTCCAGGATGCCGCCGATGAAGTAATCGCGCTCGCGCCGTACGTAGTCGAGCACCCGCGCGCCGTTCGCGCGCAGCGACTCGGTGCCGTCGATGCCGCGCGGCGCGAGCGCCGTGGCGTCGTGCAAGCCGTTCGCCGCCGCGAGCAGCAGCTTCGACGGCATGCAGCCGACGCGCGCGCAGGTCGTGCCGAACTCGCCTGATTCGATCAGCACCGCGCGCCCGCACGCCGAGCGCGCGGCCCGAAAGGCCGACATGCCCGCCGTGCCGGCCCCGATCACGGCGACGTCCACTTGAGTTTCTTTCATCTGATTCCTTCGGAAGCGTTGAACGCGCCGCTCACGACCACGGCGCGTGACGGCCTTCGAGACTGCGGTCGAGCTGGAAGGCCGCGCTGATCAGCGCAAGGTGCGTGAGCGCCTGCGGGAAGTTGCCGAGCGACGCGCCGTCCAACGCGACTTCCTCCGAGTAAAGCCCCACGTGGTTCGAATAGGCAAGCATCTTCTCGAAGACGAGCCGCCCTTCGTCGACGCGTCCCGCCCGCGCGAGCGCTTCCGCGTACCAGAACGAGCAGGCGGAAAAGCCGCCTTCCTCGCCGTCGAGGCCGTCGAGCGCGCCGCCGCGCGTGTAGCGGAAGATCAGCGGATCGACGCGCAGGTCGCGGCCGACCGCATCGAGGGTCGACAGCCAGCGCGCGTCCTTCGGCCCGATGAAGCGCACGAGCGGCATCATCAGCACGGACGCGTCGAGCACGGTGGAACCGGGCGTCTGTACGAAGCTTTGCAGGTCGTCGTTCCAGAAATTCTCGTGGATGTCCGCGTGGATGCGGTCGCGCATGTCGAACCATTGCGCGAGCGGCGCAGGCAGCGAGCGTTTTTGCGCGAGGCGCAGCGCGCGATCGAGCGCCACCCAGCACATCAGCCGCGAGTGCAGCAGGGCGCGCGGGCCGTTGCGAAATTCCCAGATGCCGTGATCCGGCTCGTGCCAGTGTCCGGCGACGTAATTCACGGTGCGCGTCACGTGCCGCCAGCCGTCGTGCGACACCGCCTCGCCGTACTTGTTGTACAGGTAGACGGCGTCCATCAGCGCGCCGTAGACGTCGAGCTGCATCTGGTCGCGCGCCGCATTGCCGATGAGCGGCGGCGCGACGCCGCTGCCGTGCAACCGGTCGGCGGCGGCTTCTTCCGGCGGCTTTTCGCCGTCGACCGCGTACATCACGGAGAGCGAGCCGTCGGAGTCGCAGCGCCGGTTGCGCTCGGCGATCCAGTGCATGAAATGCTGCGCTTCGCCGGTATAGCCGAGGCGCAGGAGGGCGTACACGGAGAACGCGGCATCGCGGATCCACGTATAGCGATAGTCCCAGCGGCGGCCGCCCTGCGGCGTCTCCGGCAGGCCGAACGTCGGCGCCGCGACGATCGCGCCGTGCTCGCGCGAACTCAGCAGCTTGAGCAGCAGCGCCGAGCGCAGGACGACTTCGCGATAACGTCCGCGATAAGTCGATTCGGCGGCCCACGCGCGCCAGAACGCGACAGTTTCGTCGAGCAAGGCCTTGCACGGCTGCCCGCGCTCGAGCGGCTCGGACGCCGCGCCGAAGACGAAGCACGCGCTGTCGTGTTGGTCGAGTTCGAAATGGGCGGAGGCGTCGTGGTCTTCGATCGACAGCGCGACGGTCGAAAGCAGCGTGAGCGGCTCGCCGCCGCCCGCCGGCTCGAAGCGCACGCTGTGCGGGTCGGGCTGCACGGCCGTGTGAGCGGTGCGCGCGTAATCGAAGCGCGGCGCGCAGCGCATCGCCACCGGGATGCGCCCGAACACCGAGCGCACCACGCGCACGACGCAGTTCGGCGCATCGTCGCCGGAACGCGTGAGCGGCATGAAGTCGAGCACCTCGCACACCGCGTCCGGCGACATGAAACGCGTCACCAGCACGTTCGTTTCCGGCAGGTACATCTGCTTGACGCGCGGACGCTCGAACGCGGGCGCGACCCGGAAATGGCCGCCGCGCGCCGCGTCGAGCAGCGCGCCGAAGATTGTGGGCGAATCGACGCGCGGATAGCACATGAAGTTAAGCGCGCCGTCGGTAGCGACGAGCGCCGTCGTGGTCATGTTGCCGATCACGCCGTGTTCTTCGATCGGCGTGCTGCACGGCACGCGCTTGTGCGCGCGGGCGTCCTGCGCGCGGGCGGGGTCAGCCATTGTCCGCGAAGCCGGGATAGAGCGTCATGCCGCCGTCGACGTAGAGCGTCGTGCCGACGACATAGTCGCTTTCGTCCGACGCGAGCCAGACGGCGGCGCGCCCGATGTCGTCGACTTCGCCGATGCGCCCGTAGGGCACGAGCTTCAGCAGCTTGTCGAGCGCTTCCTTCGAGTCCCAGGCGTCGCGGTTGATCGGCGTGCGGATCGCGCCGGGAGCGATGGCGTTCACGCGGATGCGCTGCGGCGCGACCTCCTGCGCGAGCGATTTCATCATCATCTGGATGCCGCCTTTGGACGCCGCATAGTTCACGTGGCCCGCCCACGGAATGATCTCGTGGACCGAACTCATGCAGATGATCTTGCCGAGCGCCTTCGACACCGGACGCGGGCCGCGTCGCACGAATTCGCGCACGGCGCGCTGGGCGGTCAGGAACTGGCCGGCGAGATTGACGCTCATGACGGTGTTCCAGTCGTCGAGCGTCATGTCGATGAAACGCGCGTCCTTTTGCAGGCCCGAATTCGCCACGACGATGTCGACCGTGCCGAAACGCTCGCGGACCGCGTCGAACATGGCGTCGAGCTGGGTTTCGTCGGAGACGTCGGCGCCGACGGCAAACGCGCTGCCGCCGGCCTTTTCGATGTCGGCGGCAAGCTTTTCGGCCGGCTCGCCGTGCGAGTGGTAATTGATCGCGACGGCCGCGCCGGCTGCCGCAAGCGCCTCGGCGACGCCGAAGCCGATGCCGGAACTTGCGCCCGTGACGAGCGCGGTCTGGCCTTCGAGGGGTTTGTGCATGGCGATCCTCTGGGGACGCGCCCCGGCGGCGGATGCCAGTCACAGCGGCGCGTCTTCGGCGAGGCAGCAAGTGCCGGACCCGGCAGGGTCGGCCAGCGCCTAAGCGCGCGATCTGCCGGTCGCGCGCTTAGGCGCGCTGGCGCGCGCCTCAGGCCCGCCGGGCGCTGTCGTTGCCCGATACGCGGATCGCGGGGAACCGGTCGGTCGGCTTGGCGATTTCGTCCTGCGACGCCACGATTTCCAGCTCGTACCGCCCGGCTTGATAAGTCGCCTTGACGACCGCGTTGACGGCCGCGAGCGTGTGTTCCAGCGCGTCGCGCAACGAGTCGCCGAGGAGCGTGCGCGCGACGAACACCGCGCTCGTCAGGTCGCCCACGCCCACCGGCTGCCGCGCGAACGGGTAGAGCGGCCGTTGCGCGAACCACGCTTCGGTCGCGCTGACGACCAGCATGTTGAAGGTGTCGGCGCGGCTGTTGCGGTCGATCAGATGCTTCACCAGCAGGAAGCGCGGCCCGCGCCCGATCACCTCGCGACACGCATCGACGGCGTCTTCCACCGTCTCGATCGTCCGCCCGGACAGCTTTTCCAGCTCGATATGGTTGGGCATCATCGCGTCGGCGACTTCGGGCATCGTCGTGACGAGGAAGTCTTCGATGCCTGGCTCGACGCTGCAGCCGCCCGTGGCGCCCATCACTGGGTCGCAAAAGAAGAGCGCGCGAGGATTGACGGCTTTCACCGTCTTCACGATCTCCACCACCGCGCGCGCCTGCTCGGTCGCGCCGAGATAACCCGAAAGCACCGCGTTGCAGCGCGCGAGCATGCCGATCGCGCCGATGCCGTCGATGACGTTCTGCAACTCGTCGGCGTCGAACACGCCGCCGGTCCAGCGGCCGTATTGCGTGTGATTCGAAAACTGCACGGTGTTGAGCGGCCACACATTGACGCCGAGCCGGCGCATGGGAAACACGGCCGCGCTGTTGCCGGCGTGACCGAAAACCACATGCGACTGAATACTGAGGACGTTGTTCATGATCTCTTCCGGGATTCGGACGGCGCCCTGCAAGACGGGATGCTCGGTTGATCGAAGGACTCGCGCCGCGATGCGCGAGCCGCGTGAAGCATGGATTGCCGCGACGCGCCGGTCCCCGCGATCCGGACAGAAACAGAACGAAACCGGAAAGCGCGGCCCGTCAGCGCCGAAGCCTATTGTGCCGCGCCGCCGCGCGCCGTGGCATTGCGGCAGCGTTATTTAATTGCAAAGCCGGTGCTTGCCGGCATCCGACGCGCGTTGCAGTGCACGAATGGTCGCGCCGTTGCAACACCGGCGCGTTTCGTGCGACGCGAACGGCATGGCAATTGCTCACGGCGCTCATCGCGACGGCCGATCGAAAAGCGCTTCAATCGCGCGCTGCGCGATAAAAAATCGAACATTCCGGGCACACTATTTCTCTTATGCGCCGGATAATGTTCCGACGCGTGCGTGCCACGCAACCTTCATACGATAAATAGGACAACAGGCGATTCAAAGACGAAGACCGACACCAAAAACGCAAGTCAAATCAGGAGGCTGGAATGGAGACGCTGGCAAAGAATCGCACCGATTTGCAGAAGTCCACGCTTGCTATTGTTCTCGCCGGCGGGCGCGGAACCCGGCTCGGACCCCTCACCGACAAGCGCGTGAAGCCCGCTGTCCACTTCGGCGGCAAATACCGCATCGTCGACTTCGCGCTGTCCAACTGTCTCAACTCCGGCATCCGCCGCATCGCGGTCGTCACGCAATACAAGGCGCATTCGCTCCTGCGCCATCTCCAGCGCGGCTGGGGTTTCCTGCGCGGCGAGTTCAACGAATTCATCGATATCTGGCCGGCGCAACAGCGCGTCGATTCGAGCTGGTATCGCGGCACGGCCGACGCCGTGTTCCAGAACCTCGACATCATCCGTTCGATCGCGCCGGAATTCATCGTCGTGCTGGCGGGCGATCACATCTACAAGATGGACTACACGCGCATGGTGCTCGACCACGTCGAGAGCGGCGCGGACTGCACGGTCGGCTGCATCGAGGTGCCGCGCATGGAGGCGGTCGCGTTCGGCGTGATGCACGTCGACGAGGACCGCCGCGTCACCGCGTTCCTGGAAAAGCCCGCCGATCCGCCGCCGATGCCCGGCAAGCCGGACATCGCGCTCGCGAGCATGGGCATCTACGTGTTCAGTTCGAAGTACCTGTTCCAGTTGCTCGAGGAAAACATCGCGGCGTCGAGCACGGATCACGATTTCGGCAAGGACATCATCCCGCGCGTCGTGACGAGCGGCCGGGCGATCGCGCATCCGTTCGGCATGTCGTGCGTCACCTCGGACAGCGACCCGGACGCGCCCGCCTACTGGCGCGACGTCGGCACCGTGGACGCCTACTGGGCGGCGAACCTCGACCTCGCCTCGACGATCCCGGAACTCGACCTCTATGACCGCAAATGGCCGATCTGGACCAATCAGGAGCAGCTTCCGCCCGCCAAGTTCGTGCGCGACCTCAACGGCCAGCAGGGCGAGATCACCAATCTGCTCGTCTGCGGCGGCTGCGTGATTTCGGGCTCGCATGTGACGAAGTCGGTGCTGTCGTCGGCGGTGCGGGTGCATTCGTTCTGTCATATCAACGAGGCAGTATTGTTGCCGCAGGTGACTGTCGGACCGAATTGCCGGCTGACGCGCGTCGTGATCGACCGTGGTTGTACCGTGCCGGAAGGACTCGTGATCGGCGAGGATGCGGAAGACGATGCGCGGCGCTTTTTCCGCACCGAGAACGGCATTACGCTCGTCACGCAGGAGGCGCTGCGGCGGCTCGACCAGTAGCGCCGAAGCGGCTTCAAGTGGCTTGAAGGGGCTGGAGCGGCCGACGTCCGCGACACAATCAATAAAAGGAATCGCAGATGACCGTTTGCGTGCTGCACGTCGCAGCTGAGATGTATCCGCTGTTGAAAACCGGCGGGCTCGCCGATGTCGTCGGCGCGCTGCCGCCCGCGCAGTCGCAGTTGGGCACCGACGCCCGCGTGATCCTGCCGGCTTTTCCGGCCGTCCTCGCGGGTTTGAGCGGCGTCGAGCCGGTCGCCGATCTGGGGCACGCGTTCGGCATCGGCGACGTGCGGCTGGAGCGCGGCGTGCTGGAACCGCACGGCGTCGTCGTGTACGTCGTGCGGGCCGATGTGTTCTACGACCGGCCGGGCAATCCGTATCTCGACGCCTCGCATCATCCCTACGCCGACAGCGACCGCCGCTTCGCGCTGCTCAGTTGGGCGGCCGCGCGCGTCGCCACGGGCGCCGATGCCGGCTGGACGCCGCACGTCGTGCACGCGCACGACTGGCACGCCGGGCTCGCGCCCGCGTACCTGCGCGCGTTCGAGCGCGCGAGCGGCAGGCCGCGCGTGCCGTCGGTGATGACGGTGCACAACCTGGCCTATCAGGGCGTCTTTCCCGCCGCGCATTACGGCGTGCTGCAACTGCCGCCCGATTTCTACGCGGTCGAGGGGCTGGAGTTCTACGGCCACGTCTCGTTCCTGAAGGCGGGGCTGTATTACGCCGAGCGCATCACGACGGTCAGCCCGACTTACGCCCGCGAAATCCAGACGCAGCATCACGGCGCGGGCCTGCACGGCCTCTTGCAGACGCGCTCGCACGACATCAGCGGCATCCTGAACGGCGTCGATTACTCGATCTGGAATCCGTCGACCGACACGACGATCGACACGCGCTACACGGCCGCGAAGCCTGCCGGCAAGGCGAAGTGCAAGACGGCGTTGCAGGCGCGCATGGGACTGGAACAGAACGACGGCGCGCTGCTGTTCGGCGTCGTTTCCCGTCTGACGGAGCAGAAGGGGCTGGACCTGCTGCTCTCGGCGATTCCCGACATCGTGCAGCGCGGCGGCCAGCTCGCCGTGCTCGGCACGGGCGACCCGGCGCTCGAAACCGGCATGAAGAACGCGGCGGCGGCGCATCCGGGCGCGGTGGCGGTGGAGCTGGGTTTCGACGAAACGCTCTCGCATTCGATCATCGCGGGCAGCGACATCGTGATGGTGCCGTCGCGCTTCGAGCCGTGCGGGCTCACGCAGTTGTACGCGCTCGCTTACGGATCGCTGCCGCTCGTGCATCGGGTGGGAGGACTCGCGGATACGGTGGTGGATTCATCGCTGGAAAACCTCGCCGACGAACGCGCGACCGGCTTCGTCTTCGAGACATTCGACCGCGCGGGCATCGTCGCGGCGATCCGGCGCGCGTTTGCGCTCAAGGCGCGGCGCACGGAGTGGAAGGCGGTGACGCGGCGGGCGATGGAGCAGAATTTCGGCTGGGAAGCGGCGGCGCTGCAATACGACGCGGTGTATCGCGGGCTGCTCGCTTAAGCCTCGACGAACCCGAATCGCCACGACAGCCGCCGCGTCGCGGCCAACAGGCGCGTGGCGAGCGCGCCGTGCGGATCGCTCTCGAACCCGCCCGACGACCCGATGACCGCGATCACAAGGCACACGCTGCCCGTGTGATCGAAAACCGGCGCGGCCAGCGTGTGGATGCCGGGCACCGGCGCGCCGAGCGCCGTGTCGAGGCCACCGGTGCGGATCGCGGCGAGGCGTTCGCGGTAGCCTTCATCGGGCGCGAGCGTCGCGCCGGCGAGGCGGATCGCGTCCTGCTGCAAGAGGCGCAACAGCACATCGTCGGGCAGATGCGCCGCGTACACGCGCCCGATCGCCGTATTCACGAGCGACATCACCGTGCCGATCCGCAGGCTCACGTGCTGCGGCCGCGCCGATTCCTCCAGCCGCACGACGGTCGGCCCGAGCGGGCCGAGCGCGGCAGCCGCGACGCTCATCCCGGTATCGGCGGCGAGGGCGGCGATTTCCGGTTCGGCGTCGCGGATCGGCGAAAGTCGCTGGAGCGCGATCAGCCCGAGTTCGAGCGCGAGCGGCCCGGCTTCGAAAAGACCGGCGTCGTCGCGCGCGAGCAAGCCGGTTTTCACCAGGCTGACCAGATGCGGAAACGCCTTCGCCGCCGGCATGCCGGCGGCCGCCGCCAGATCGCGCAGCGAGAGCGGCTTGCCTGCGCCCGCCAGCGCGACGAGCAGTTCGCCCGTGTTGTCGAGCGCGTTGATGCCGCGCTGGGCGCGGGTGTCGTCGATGAGAGGGGAATTCATGGCGTCGTCAGAGCAGGTTGGCGATGGCTTTCGCGGTGGCGAGGAGCGCCCGCGCGACCGGCCCGTCCCACGCGACGTCGATCGAGCCCGACGAGCCGATCACCGTCAGCGCGAGTTGCATGCGCCCGTCGGTATCGCACACAGGTACGCTCATGCTGCTGATGCCGGGACTCGGCGCGTCGATGCTGCGCTCGATGCCGCGCCGGCGAAGGTCGTCGTCGGCGAGCGGGGCGTCGTCTTTCTGATGCGCGCGCATCGCGGCGACGCGCGCCGGATCGTAGAACGCGCGGAACACGCGCCCCGTCGACGTCGCCGACAGCGACATCACCGTGCCGACGTGCAGGTTCACGTGCAGCGGAAACCCGCCGCGCTCGTAACGCACGATGGTCGGCCCCTGCGGCCCGCCGACGCACACCGCGACGCTCGCGCCCGTCGCCTCGGCAAGCGCCGCAACGTGCGGCACGGCGACGCGGTACGCGTTCTGCTGCTCCAGCTGCATCAGGCCGAGCCGCAGCGAGAGCGGGCCCGGTTCGTAGTCGCCGCTCAGTGCGTCGCGCTTGACGAGCCCGAGCCGCGTCAGACTCACGAGATAGGTATGCGCCTGCGCGGTCGAGAGCTGCGCGGCGTCGGCGAGCGCGCTCAACGCGAGCGGCGTGCGGTGGCGCGCGAGCGCGTCGAGCAGCCGTCCGCCCACTTCGACGCTCTGCACGCCGCGCTGCTTCTTTTCCGGCGCGTCGCTGGTCGATTGCTGTGCCAAAAAAAATCCCGGTGAATATTGAGAAAGGCAAATGGTAGCCGACGCGCCGCCCGCCGGGTTTGCATGGAAAACGACCCGGCGTTTACCCGGTGTTTGCAAATAACAAAGCGACTTGCTGTTGACAAATATCATGATGCAGCCGATCATGATCCCATCCCCACAAGCTCATTCCCACGAACACGCAGGAGACGAATATGGCAAAGGCATTTGCATCGCAGGCCGATCTGGAAGAGAAGAAGATCACGTTCACGCAGCTTTCGGAGAACGCCTACGCGTACACGGCCGAAGGCGATCCGAACTCGGGCGTGATCATCGGCGACGACGGCGTGCTGATCGTCGATACGACGGCCACGCCCGCGATGGCGCAAGACCTGATCGCGAAAATCCGCAGCGTCACCGACAAGCCGATCAAGTACGTCGTGCTCTCGCATTACCACGCGGTGCGCGTGCTGGGCGCGTCGGCGTATTTCGCGGAAGGCGCGCAGCAGGTCATCGCGAGCCGCGGCACGTATGAAATGATCGTCGAGCGCGGCGAGCAGGACATGAAGTCGGAGATCGAACGCTTTCCGCGCCTCTTCGCGGGCGTCGAGACCGTGCCCGGCCTGACCTGGCCGACGCTCGTCTTCGAGAAGGAAATCACGCTGTGGCTCGGCAAGCTCGAAGTGAAGATCGCGCATCTCGGCTCGGGGCACACGAAGGGCGACACGGTCGTCTGGCTGCCGTCGCAGAAGGTGCTTTTTTCGGGCGATCTCGTCGAGTACGACGCGGCCTGCTATTGCGGCGACGCCCAGCTCGAACAATGGCCGACGACGCTCGAAGCGCTGCGCGCGCTCGGCGCCGACAAGCTCGTGCCGGGACGCGGCCCGGCGCTGCTTTCGCCCGCCGACGTGAACAAGGGCATCGACTACACGAAGGATTTCGTCACGACGCTGCTTCAGGCGGGCCGTGAAGCGGTCGCGGAAAAGCTCGACCTGAAGGGCGCGATGGCGCTCGCGCGCAAGTCGATGGACCCGAAATTCGGCCAGGTGTTCATCTACGAGCACTGCCTGCCGTTCGACGTCTCGCGCGCCTACGACGAAGCGAGCGGCCTCGCGCATCCGCGCATCTGGACCGCCCAGCGCGACAAGGAAATGTGGGCCGCGCTGCAGGACTGATCCTTTGCCCTAACCCAAGCGAACGGCGCTCGCCGTTCGCCTCCCATCCCGGACCGACGGCGCGCGAAGACGCCGATCCATCCCGCTTTTTCCGCTTTCTGGAGTGAGACATGTCGAAGCCGATCAATCCGGCGACGGTCCCCGTGACCGTCGTCGCGGATGAGGACGACCTGCTGCTGCGCAAGGTTGCGTGGCGCATCATCCCGTTTCTGTTTCTTTGCTATGTCGTGTCGTTTCTCGACCGCATCAACATCGGCTTCGCGCAGTTGCAGATGAAGCACGACCTCGGTTTCAGCGACGCCATGTACGGCCTCGGCGCCGCGGTGTTCTACATCGGCTACGTGATGTTCGAAGTGCCGAGCAACCTGCTGCTCGCGAAGTACGGCGCGCGCCGCACCTTCACGCGGATCATGCTGCTGTGGGGGATCGCGTCGGTCGGCATGATGTTCGTCTCGACGCCGGGACACTTCTATCTGCTGCGCTTCTTGCTCGGCGTGTTCGAAGCGGGGTTCTTCCCCGGCATCGTGCTGTACCTGACCTACTGGTTTCCGGCGAACCGCCGTGCGGCGGTGCTCTCGGTGTTCTTCGCGGGCGTCGCGGTGGCGGGCGTGTTCGGCGGGCTCGTGTCCGGCTGGATCATGCGCGACATGGGCGGCGTGATGGGCCTCTTCGGCTGGCAGTGGATGTTCGCGATCGAAGGCGCGCCGGCGGTGCTGCTCGCGTTCGTCGCGCTCGTCTATCTCGTCGATTCGCCGCGCCACGCGAAATGGCTCACGCCGCACGAGCGCGACCGGCTGGAAACGCTGTGCGCTCAGGGTCACGCCGCAGCGGGCGCCCACGATTCGGACAGCCTATTCGCCGCGCTGAAGAATCCGCGCGTGTATCTGTTCGCGTTCATCTACTTTTCGCTGACGTGCGCCTCGCTGACGCTGAGTTTCTGGATGCCGCTGATGATCCGCGATTTCGGCATCAAGGACGTGGTTTCGGTCAGCCTGTATTCGGTCGCGCCGAACGCGATCGGCGCGGTCGGCCTGATCCTGATCGCGCGCCATTCCGACCGCGTGAAGGAACGCCGCAAGCACTTCGCGTGCTGCACGATCGGCGGGGGCATCGCGCTCGCCGCGCTCACGCTGCATCTGCCGAGCTTTCCGGCGATGCTCGCGATTCTCTCGCTCGCCTGCGTGCTGATTTTCGCCGCGCTGCCGATTTTCTGGGCCGTGCCGTCGAGCTATCTCACGGGCAAGACCGCTGCGGCGGGAATCGCGCTCATCAGCAGCATCGGGATTACGAGCGGCATCGTGAGCCCGTGGGTGATCGGCCAGATCCGCACGACGACCGGCAGCATGGACCTCGCCGTCTATCTGCTCGCCGGATTGCTGTTCGCGAGCGGCCTCGCGCTGATGCTGGGTGTCGCGAAGGAGCCGGCCAAGCGCGCGTAGTTCAGCGCGGCGGCGCGGCGTTCGCCATCGCGCGGAAGTTGTCGGGCGTCGCGAACGCCAGATAGTCGGCCTGCATCTCGTCCGTCAGGCATTCGATCAGCGTCGCGTTGTCGATCCACAGTTCGATGACGTCGAAAAAGCGATTGCCGCGCGTGCAGCGCTCCGCGCGCCAGCCTTCGCGATGGCCGATCGCGATCACGTCCTCCGCTGGCAGCTTCGTCGCGACCGCGAGGTGGAACGCGCTGTAGCGGACGGGCGGCGCGTCGGCGGGTAGGACGCCCGGCTCGGCCCCGGCGGGATGAAGGACGCGGCCAGCCGGATACACCTCGATGACCGTGCCGCGCTCGTCGCCCGCGACCGCGATCCACGAGCCGGGGAAGACGGCGAAGGGCGCGATGAAGCCGCCCCACAGTTCGGCGAGTACGCTCGCGGCGCGTTGCGGATCGCGGGCGGGTATGGATGCATGGAAGATCATCGCGATGCTCCGGTTTCGTCGACGCCTTGTAAGGTATCACCGCCCGTTCGCGCGATTCAGCTTCGTTTACCCGGTCACGCGCGTGGCGCTCAGGCGCCGCTCGCGAACCGTTGCAGGTCGGCGTTGAGCTGCTCCGCGTGGCTCAGAAACACGCCGTGCGGCGCGCCTTCATACACGACAAGCCGCGCATCCGGCATCAGCGCGGCCGTGCGCCGCGAGGTCAGTTCGAGCGGATTCGACGCGTCGTGGTCGCCTTGCACGATCAGCGTCGGCACGTCGAGTGTCGCAAGTTCCGCACGGAAGTCGCCGCCGTTGATCGTGCCGTAACACGCCGAAAGCGCGAACTGCGACGTGCGCAACGCCATCTCGCGAATCCACTCGATCATCGCCTCCGATACCTCCGGCCCCGCGAACGGTCGCGCGTTTTCCGCGAGCCAGCGCGGGTAGTCGGTGACGAGATCGCGCTGGAACATCTCGACGTGCGCGGGTTCGAAGCCGTCCGGATTGTCGGGCGTCTTCGCGAGCATCGGCAGCGTGGACGCGATCAGCGCGAGCCGCGCGACCCGCGCCGTCCCGTGACGCGTGAGATAGCGAACGGCTTCGGCGCCGCCCATCGAATAGCCGACGAGCGTCGCTTCTTCGAGATCGAGGGTGTCCATGACGGCGGCGATGTCGTCCGCGAGCGTGTCGTAGTCGTAGCCGCGGCCGGGGTCGCTCGAACGTCCGTGGCCGCGCCGGTCGAAGGCGATGCAGCGAAAGCCGGCGCGCACGAGCGGCAACATTTGATACGCCCACATGTCGCTCGGCAGCGAAAAGCTCGCGATGAACACGACCGGCCGGCCCGTGCCCCAGTCGCGATAGAAAAGCTCGGCGCCGTCGCGCGTGGTGACGTGGCTCGGACGGCTGATAAAAGGCGTGGCGGCGGTGAGCATGATGTTCTCCTCTGGGTGGCGGGAAGGTCGCGCGGCAGGCGCCGTTCGATGACTTCATCGTCGCAGTTCGAGGGAAGGGGAACAATTACGTCACAGGTAATGCCATGCGCACACACCGACCCATCTCGACATCCGGAAAAATGACGCGTTAGACTAATCCCGCATCGCGGCGTCGGCGCACACGCGATGCGTCAACCGAATCAGCCCCGCGAACTCACCTATGGATCGTCCGATGAAAAATGTCGTCAAGAAAGGTCTCGCCGTTTTGCTGCTCGCTTCCTTCGCCGTTTCGACCGCGGCGATCGCCAAGAGCACGCATCATCATCACAAGTACCCGCCTGCCAAGCACGTGAAGCACGAAGCGCACTGATTCGTCGCGGTCGTTTCGTACCCGGCCGTCGCCGCCGTTTCCCCGGCGCGGCGGCCGGCCGCTCATTCTTCTTCGCCCGCTTCGAGCTTGCAGCGCGCGCCGCCGTCGATCGAGCCGCGCAGGTCGACTTGCACGCGACGCGCATTCGCGCCGCACATCGTGTCGTAGCGCGCCCGGACGACCGGCCCCGGCCGCCCGGCGGCTTCTGCGACCTGCATCTCTGCGCCCTCCGGCGAAGCCTGCCGGCGATCTTCGTCCGCCGCGACCGACGACTGGCCGGGAACCGACGTCGACGCCACGACGATCACGGAACCGCACAGGATGATTTTCCACATGACGCACCTCGCGCACGAAAAGAAACGGCTCGGATGGCTCGCTTGCTGCGTTGCAACACAAAATTGCGCGCGTCAAAAACGCGTGTCAATGCCGCGAAAAATCATGGTGAGAACGTGCGCGGCGGCCTCATGAACGCGACCGCCCGTTCGATTTCAGCGCGTCCGAAGGCCATGCTCCATGCGCCGCCTGGCTGACTGGCGCGCGTGGTCCGCGACCTTGGCCGGCCGGCAGGCGCGCGCGTGGTCGGCATTTCTCGACACGCTCGCGCGCCGCCGTCCCGCGTGGATGGTGTCGCTCGCTTTCGCCGAGGCGAACCTGTCGGAAGGATTGCGCGCCGCGTGCGCATCGACGGCGATGCTGCTCGTCGGCAATTTCCTGCATCAGCCCGATTTTTCCTATGCGGCCATCGGCGCGTTCTGGACTTGTCTCGCCGACGCGGCCGGTTCGAACCGCATGCGCTTTGCGTCGATGACGGCGTTCGCGCTGCTCTCGACGCTCTGCGGCGGCCTCACCGCGTGGGCTTCCGGGCACGGTTTCGCGGCGGCGACGGCGGCGGTCCTCGTCTTTTCGACGCTCGGCGCGCTCGGGCGGATCTGGGGCGCGGCGGCCTCGCAGGTCGCGATTCTCGCGGCGACGGCCTGCGTCGTGATGGTCGACCGGCCGGTTCACGGCGGCGCGGCCGAGTGGCGCTTTCTCGCGCTGTACTTCGCCGGCTGTGCGTTCGCGACGTTCCTGAGCTTCACCGTCTGGCGCATCCACCCGTTCGGGCCGGGACGCGCGGCACTGCGCGCGGCCTATCAGCGTCTCGCGGACATGGCGCGCGACTGCGCCCGCCTCGTCGAAGACAAGGAAGCCGATGCGACGCACTGGGCCGCGCACGCCGCGGCGTTCCGCGGCCGCGCGCGAATCGCCGTGGAGACCGCGCGCGTCGCGCTCGGCAAGATTCCGCCGGCGAGGACGGACCGGCGCCGCAGCTACAACGACCTCCTGATCGCGTTCGCGAACAGCGAGCAGATCTTCGCCTACCTGATCGCCGCGAGCGACGCGTGCGAGCGCGGCGGCAGCGCGCCGGACGCTCCGCTGCCGAGCCCGCGTCGCGCCGCGCGCGCGTTGAACGCCATCGCGGCGACGCTGCAGCGCATCGGCGGCGTGGTGACGGATGAATCGTGGGCGTCGTCGGCCGAATCACCGCAGTTGCACGAACGCCTGCGCACGCTCGGCAGACGGCTCGATGCGGCGATCGGCGAGCGGACGTCGCTCGAATTCTGCACGGAGCCCGCCGAAGTGGAAGCGGCGTCCGAGCCGCTACAGCACTGGCGCGCCGCCGCCGCGAGCGTGCTGCGCCGCGCGCGCGAGACGCTCAGGGCGAACGCGTCGGGCGAGTCGATCGCCGTGCGGCACGCGGCGCGTGTGGGCGTGGCGACGACGCTCGCGTTCCTGATCGTGCGCGCGCTCTCCGTTCCGTTTGGCTATTGGGCGACGATGGCGACCCTGCTGATTCTCCAGCCGTCGATCGCGACGAGCTGGCCGCGCAGCGTCGAGCGGGCGGCGGGCAGCGTCGCGGGCGCGCTCGTCGCCGCGGGGCTCGGCCTCGTCGTGCATACGCCGCTCGGCATTTCGCTTTTCGTCTTCCCGCTCGTCTGCGCGACGATGGCGCTGCGCACCGTGAGCTATGCGCTTTTCGTGTTTTTCATGACGCCGACTTTCGTGCTGGTCGCCGATTTCGCGTCGCAGACCGGCCCCGCGCCGGCGTTCGCCGCGATACGCCTCGGCAACAACGTGCTCGGCTGCGTGATCGCGATCGCGGCGACTTTTCTGCTGTGGCCGAGCCGCGAGAGCGCCGGTTTCGACGACAAGCTCGCGCGCGCCATCGACGCGAATCTCGCCTACCTTGCCGCCGCGCTCGCGAAGGCGCGCACGAACGATGCCGAACTGGAGCGGCTGCGCCGCGCGGCGGGCCTCGCGAGCAACAACGCGGAGGAAACGCTCACGCGGCTGCGTCTGGAGCGGCTCAACGCATCGGCGACCGAAGCGCTCGGTTCGACGGCGCTCGCGCTGTTGCGCCGGATCGCGGGCACGGCCACGCGAGCGCGTCTTTCGACGGACGCGCCCGCGCCCAACGAACGGCTGGTGGCGTGGGTGCGCGCGAGTGCCCATGCGCTCGACGAACGCCTGCGCGCGCACGCGGGCGCTGCCGCCGCCCGCACGTTTCCGGCGATCCGGCTCACGCGGCTGGAAGCCGACGCGGTCAATCAGGTGAGCGTGCTGTCGACGCTGCTCGACCAGGCCGGCCGCGCGGCGCCTGGGGCGTCGTCTGATCCGCTGGCGCATCCAGTACTTCCGCCACGAAATCGATGAAGGCGCGCACCTTCGCCGCGGGCAGGTGACGCGACGGATAGAGCGCGTAGAGATCGAACGATTCGCCGGTCCAGTCGGCGAGCAGTTCGACGAGGCGTCCTTTCTCGACGAGTTCCTGCACGCCGCCCGCCTTCAGCCGCGCGATGCCGGCGCCTGCGAGACACGCGCCGAGCAGCGTGCCCGCGTCGTTGACGACCAGCCGCCCGCTCGTCTTCGCGGTCAGCGTCTTGCGGGCCGCGCGGTATTGCCATTCGAGCGGTTCACCGGTCAGCGTATTGCGCATCTGGATGCAGTCGTGGCGGGCGAGATCGTCGGGCGTTTCGGGGCGTCCGCGCCTGCGGACATACGACGGCGCGGCGACGGTGATCGTGCGCGTATCGAGCAGCTTGCGTGCGACGAGCGACGACGACGGCGGCTGGCCGAAACGCACCGCGACATCGAAACCTTCCGCGACGAGATCGCCCAACTGGTCGCGCGCCGCCAGTTCGAGCGAGATGTCCGGATAGCGGTCGAGGAACTTCGCGATGTGCGGCGCGAGCATGCGCCGGGAGAAATACCCGTCGACGTTGACGCGCAGGCGGCCGCGCACGGCTTCTGAGGAACTGGACGTGAGCGTGAGCGCGTCGCCGATGCCCGCGATGAGCGGCGCGATTTCCGCGTAGAGCTGGCGGCCTTCGTCGGTCAGCGAGACCGAGCGCGTGGTGCGGTCGAAGAGTCGCACGCCGATCTTTGCTTCGAGCCGGCCGAGGGCGCGGCTCACGCCGGAAGGGGTCAGGCCGAGCGCGTCGGCGGCGCGCGCGAAACTGCCGCTTTCCACGATTGCCGTCAGGATGCTGATGTTGGACAGCATGCGGCTGTCGAAGCTCATTTTTTGTTCCTTTGGGCGGGTTTGATTTGCACCGTCCAAACCAATTACTGACTAAAAGTCACCAATTATGTGACGCAGCGTCGATTCCATCAACACTGGCGGACGCCTAAGATGCAACGCATGCACTCCCACTTCACAAGGAAAAGGAACCATGTACGCCATCACAGGCATTACCGGACAGGTCGGCGGAGCACTAGCCAACGCGCTGCTGGAAAAGCACATCCCAGTACGCGCCGTCGTGCGCGACGCGCAGAAGGGCCGCGCATGGACCGATCGCAACTGCGCCCTGGCCGTGGCGCACATGACCGATGCCGCATCGCTCACCGAAGCGTTCCGCGACGCCCAAGGCGTCTTCATCCTGCCGCCATCGGAATTCGACCCATCGCCAGGCTTCCCCGAAGCCCGCGCGGTCATCGACGCCGTGAAAACGGCACTCGAAGCGGCGCGGTCTGCGAAGGTCGTGTGCCTGTCGACGATCGGCGCGCAGGCGAAGCAGTCGAACCTGCTGACGCAGCGCACGCTGATGGAAGAAGCGCTCGGCGATCTGCCAATGCCCGTCGCGTTCCTGCGCCCCGCGTGGTTCATGGAGAACGCGGCGTGGGATGCCGCGTCGGCGCGCGACACGGGCGTGATCCAAAGCTTCCTGCAGCCGCTCGACAAGCCAGTCCCGATGATCGCCACGGCGGACATCGGGCGCGTGGCCGCGCGCATGCTCCTGGAAACCTGGGACGGAAAGCGCATCGTCGAACTGGAAGGGCCGCAGCGCGTCACGCCGAACGACATCGCCGATACGTTCGCACGCATCCTCGGCCGGCCGGTTCGCGCCGAAGCCGTCCCGCGCGAAACGTGGGGCGCGCTTTTCCGATCGCAAGGCACGAAGGACCCGATGCCGCGCATCCAGATGCTCGACGGCTTCAACGAAGGCTGGATCGATTTCGGAGGCGACCCGGCCGGCATCGTGAAGGGCGATGTCGGCCTGGAAGCGGTGCTGCGTGGTCTGCTCGAACGGGCGTCGTGAACGCCTACGAACTCATGTGCAGCGTCCCGTTCACGCCATTCGGGAAGAAGCCGCCCTTGACCGCCGACGCGCTCGTCAGATAGACGATGTTGAGCACGTCGGCATAGCTCCGGCTGAACGCAAGTCCGTTCTGATCCAGCGGGACGATATTGGCGATGTCGGGCGTTGCGCCGACGATGCCCTGGTCGTCGTCGACCGTGTTGTCGAGACTGTCGCGCGCGTCCGAAATCGCGCCGGCCGCCGTGCGCAGGCTCGGCGTTTCGAGTCCCTTTGCATAGAGCGTCGTGCGCACGAGTCCCGCGTGATAGGCCTCGGCGGCGAGAATGCCGGCCGCCGCTTCGAGATACGTCTTGTTGCTGATGAGCGGCGACGCGCCCTTGTACGCGGTCACGCCCACATCCTCGAAAATGAACGCGCCCAGCAGGAAGTTGTTGTCGTTCGCGTACGGATTGAACGCGACGCCCGCGCCCACGAGACCCGCCGCGCGGGCCGCCGTCGAGAACGCGCCGTTCGGATCGGTCCCGCCGATGTCGATGGCCGGTTGCGCGACCGCCGCGCCGCCAAGCGCGGTCCGCAGGAAGGTGACGTGCTCCATCTCGTCGCGCGCGATCTCCTTCGCATACTGCGAGACGAGCGGGTCCTGGAACGGCACCTGCGCGCCGCCGATCACCGCGCCCTGCGTGCCCTGTCCGCCGAGCATGCCGGCCGGCAGTCCGGCGCCCGTCACGGCATACGCGTAGAACTGCGCTTCGAGATATTCGAGGTTGAGCGCGAAGTTGAGGATTTCTTCGTCGGTCGGCGCGGTCGTGCTTGCCATCACGTTGTTGCCCGACCCGCCGCCGCATGCGCTGATGAGCGTGCCGCCGACGAGCCCGAGCCCCAGTCCGCCCGCGTTGCGAAAGAAGCGGCGCCGCTCTGCGCGTCGTTCGGCGCGGCGGTCCATCACACCCATCAGCATGGAAGCATCGTTCATGGTGATCTCCTTCAATGGTTTGTCGATTTGACGACGTGCCTGCGGGACTGCGCGCTCCGGGACGCAAGAAACGGCCTTGCGCGACAGGACGATGGCGATGCGCGGGCGCGAAGAACGCGAAGAGGCGGCGGGTCGAACGGATGCGACCGCGGGCTGTCTTCAACAGCAGTTACGAAGGCGTGACGAGGACGGATGCAAGGCGACGCAAATAAAACGCGGGCGTCGGTGCTCACGCAGGACATACCGGGAGGAGGGAAGAGGAAGCGGCGAGCGTTACGGCGTCGCGGCGGATCAGCTTTGGTAACGCGAGTCGTCGGGCTTGAAGCGGCAGCCGAGCCGATAGCGCGAACCGGGATGCACGAAGCGCACGAACGTGACCGCGGCATCGCCCGACCAGGTGCGGCGCACGAGCGTGAGACACGGTTCGTCGGCTGCGATCTCCAGCAGTTCGGCTTCGGAGCGCGTCGGCAGGCACGCATCGACGACATGTTCGATCTCGTGCGCCGGCACCGTCGCCGAGAGATATTCGGACGGGCGCAGGGACGTGAAATCCTGGTCGAGAAACGCGGGCGCGACGGCCGGATTGACGTAGCGGTCTTCGAGACGCACCGGCACGCCATTCTCGCGATGCACGCAGATCAGATGAAACACCGACGAACTCGGCGGCAGGCTCAGTGCGTTCGCCACGGCGGCGGGCGCGCTCTCGCGCTGCACGAGAAGCGTCTCGGAGCTGTACTCGTGGCCGCGGGCGCGGATCTCGTCGCCGATGTGGGCGATCATCAGCAGCGTGGACTGCGGCTTCGCCTCCGCGACGAACGTGCCGACGCCCGACAGCCGCGTGATCCAGCCCTCGCCCGTCAGTTCGCGCAACGCGCGGTTGATCGTCATGCGCGACACGCCGAGCGATTCGACGAGACTCAGTTCCGAAGGAATGCGATCGCCCGGCTGCCACGTCCCCGCCTCGATCTTGCCGCGGATGTAGGTCTTCACCTGCGCGTAGCGGGCGAGCGGGGCGTCCGTGTCGGCATCGGTATCGGCGGTGTCGAGGGCCTTGTGCGCCGGCTCGGCCGGCTTCGTGTGCGGAGTTCCCGACATCGCGCCGCCTCCTCAGTGCCGCGCCGAGCGCACACGCCCGAGCGTTTCGATGAAGAGATCGTTGTCTTCGCGGCTGCCTGTCGAGACGCGCACGCATCGCGTGAAACCCGGTTCGTGCCACGGCTTCACGATCACGCCCGCACGCATCAGGCGTTGCGCGAGCGCATCCGCGTCTTCGCGCGCGTCGAAGAACAGGAAGTTCGCGAGCGACGGCGCGCAGGCGTAGCCCATCGCGGTGAGCGCGGCGCGCATGCGTTCGCGCTCGCGGATCGCGTGCTGCACGCTGTCGGCGACATAGGCCGTGTCCGACCATGCGGCGAGCGCCGCGCACTGCGCGAGACGGTTGATGTTGAACGGCGTGCGCACGCGGTTCATGAGATCGGCGAGACGCGCATCCGATGCCATGCCGTAACCGATGCGCAAACCCGCCAGCCCATAAGCCTTCGAGAACGTGCGCAGTACGAGCCACGGCGAGTGCGATTGCTCAAGGATCGGCAGGCTTGCCGCGTAAGACGGATCGACGCGCGCGTACTCGAAGTACGCCTCGTCCCACACGATCAGCGTGCCCGGTGCGACCGCCGACAGCAGGCGTTCGAATTCGTCGCCCGAAAGCGCCGCGCCCACGGGATTCGACGGATTGCTCACCAGCAGCATGCGCGTGCGCGGCGTGAGCGCTTCGCACAGCGCATCGACGTCGAAGCGCAGGTTGCGCATCGGCACGGCGCGCACGCGTGCGCCCGCGAGTTGCGGATAGATCACATGCAAGCCGAACGAAGGCGTGACGGTGACCACTTCATCGGCGGGCGAGAGAAACGTCTGCGCCGCCACCGACAGCAGATCCTCCGACCCGTTGCCGAACAGAATGCGCGCGGGCTCGAC
This sequence comes from Caballeronia telluris, assembly GCF_001544495.1. Classification (GTDB taxonomy): domain Bacteria; phylum Pseudomonadota; class Gammaproteobacteria; order Burkholderiales; family Burkholderiaceae; genus Caballeronia; species Caballeronia telluris. Next base: position 130,946 of record NZ_FCNZ02000004.1, on the reverse strand, counting down.
GTCGAGCGTCGCGCCGATCGCCTCGCGCAATGCGCTGCACGACGGGTCCGGATAGAGCGCGACACCTTCCTCGACGGCGCGCTGCAACGCCTCGCGAACGAGCGGGCTGGCACCGCGCGGATTCTCGTTGCTCGCGAGCTTGGCGACGCGCGATACGCCGAACTGTTCGCGCACGCGCTCCGCCGATGCGCCGGCGTTGTAGGCGGGCAGATCGCGCACTTCGGGGCGCAACGCCGCGATGAACGCATCGGCCGCGCTCATGCGGTTTCTCCTTCGCCGCCGCGCGACCAGAACGCGTTGCGGTCGAAGTAGTTCTGCAGGAACTGGCGCAGACGCGGCTCTCCGGCGTTATGAAACACTTCGCGCGGCTTGCCTTGCACGGCGATGCGTCCCTGGTCGATGAACATCACCTTGTCCGCGACCTGCGCCGCGAAGCCCATCTCGTGCGTGACGACGGCCATCGTCATGCCGTCGCGCGCGAGCTGCTTCATCACTTGCAGCACTTCGCCGACGAGTTCGGGATCGAGCGCGGACGTCGGTTCGTCGAAGAGCATGATGTGCGGCTCCATCGCGAGCGCGCGCGCGATCGCCACGCGCTGCTGCTGTCCGCCCGAGAGCTTCGCCGGATAGGCGTCGCCCTTGTGCGCGAGGCCGACCGTGTCGAGCATCGCGTTGGCGCGCCGCTTCGCGTCCGCGCGCGGCAGGCGGCGCACGCGCAGGAGCGCCTCCATCACGTTTTCGAGCGCCGTCATGTGCGGCCACAGATTGAACTGCTGGAACACCATGCCGATGTTGCGCCGCACGCGATTGATCTCGCCCTGCGACGCGCGCACGCGCCGGCCGTTCTTCTCGCCGTAGCCGAGCAGTTCGCCTTCGATGCGCACTTCGCCTGCGTCGTACGTTTCGAGCGCGGCGAGACAGCGCAGAAGCGTGCTCTTGCCCGAGCCCGACGGGCCGATGATGCAGACCACCTCCGACCGTTCGATGTCGAGATCGACGCCGCGCAGGACTTCGAGCTCGCCGAAGCGCTTGCCGAGATTGCGCACTTCGATCAGCGGCGAGGAGGGCGCGGGCGTCTCGATGACGGAGGACTCGGACGCGGAAACGGGAAGGTCGATCATGGCATTCATCGGTTCACCTGGTGACGAGGCATAGCAATCCACATGGTCCGCATGGTCCACACATCAGACGAGAAAGCGCGTGAGCCGCGCCTCCGCCCACAGTCCCGCGCGCGACGCGAGTTCGACGAGCAGCAGATAGCACACGCACAGCGCAAGCAGCGTCTCGACGAAGGCGAACGTCGCCGAGCCGATGCCCGTCAGGACGAACGTGAGTTCGGGAACCGTCACGATCGACAGCACGGCGGTTTCCTTGCTGAGCACGATGATCAGATTGACGATCGCGGGCACGATCAGCACGAACATCTGCGGAATCTGGATGCGCAGCACGATTTGCCAGCGCGACATGCCAAGGCACGACGCCGCTTCGAGATGTCCCGGCGGCACCGCGCGAAAGCCCGAGCGGAAGGCTTCGGCGAAGTACGCGCTGCCGTAGAGTCCGAGGCCGAGGATGCCCGCCGTCAGCGGTTCGAGCGTCAGCCCGAACGACGGCCCGCCGTAGTACAGCAAAAAGAGCTGCACGAGAAACGGCGTGCCGCGAAAGAGTTCGATGTAGGCGCGCAGCACGGCGCGCACCCAGCGTCCGCAAAAGAGTTGCAGCAGCGCGATGACGAAACCGATCGCGAGGCCGAGCACGACGCCGGCGATCCACGTGCCGAGTGTCGTCGCGAGTCCGGCGCCGATGGCGGACAGGTTGTGCGTGATGACGGCGGGGTCGAACTGCTGCATGGCGTCGTCCTCAGGCGTGTTGCAGCCGCGCTTCGGCGGCGTGCGCGACGAGCGACAGCGCGCCGCAGATCACGAAATAGATAAGCCCCGCCGCGACGTACGCCTCCAGCGGCCGGTAGGTGCTCGCCGCGATGTTCTGCGCGGTGCGCGTGATTTCGGCGATACCGACCACCGAAATCAGCGACGACGCCTTGATGAGCAGCACCATCTCGTTCACGAGCGACGGCAGCGTCAGCCGGAACGCCTGCGGCACGAGGATGCGGCGCAGCGTGTCGAGCGGCGGCAGGCCGAGCATGCGCGCGGCTTCGATCTGGCCTGGCGGGATGCTGAGAAAGCCGCCGCGCAAAATCTCCGCGATATACGACGCCGAACACAGCGACACCGTGCTGATTGCGGCGACGAGCGGCGGCACGTTGATACCGGCGAACGGCAGCAGGTAGTAGACGAGCAGCAACTGCACGAGCATCGGCACGCCGCGAAAGAAGAACACGTACGCGCCGCCCGCCGCGCGCCAGGCCCGGCTCGGCGAGAGCCGCGCCGAGCACACGCCGACCGCAACGAAGAAACCGATCACGAGCCCGATGAGCGAAATGCCGATGGTCGCGACCGCCGCCTGCAACAAGAGCGGGATGCCTTGCACGAAAACGGTCATGCTGAACATGGGGCCTCCGTGTTCGGACGCTTGAGGCGGTGGCTCAGTAGTTCGGCGCCGGCAGCGTCGGCGGGACCTGCATCGCGACGCCGAACCACTTCTTCTGCAACGTGGCGAGGCGTCCGTCCTTGTCGAGCTTGAGGAGCGCATTGTTGAACGCGTCGGCGAGCGGCTTGCTGTCCGCGTCCTTGCGCAGGCAATACGCGAAGTACACCTTCGCGCCGAACGGCGGCTGGACGACCGCGAACGTCTCCGGCCGCTGCTTCGCGACGTACGCGATGTTGGTCATCGAATTCGCCACCGCGACGATCCGGCCCGCCGCGAGGTCCGCATAGGCCTGGTTGTTGTCGACGTATTCGCGGATTTCCGGCGGCTTCGGCAACGTGGCCGCGTAGGCCTTCAACTGATCGAGCTGCGCCGAGCCCTTGCCCCCGCCGACCGTCTTGCCCGCTACATCGGACGATTGCTTGAGGTTCGAATCGTTGGCGCGCTTGAGGAAGGCGTCGGTGGCATCGGCGACGGGCAGCGTGTACGTATAGCGTTCCATGCGCGCTTTAGTCACCGTGATCGGGCCGCCGACCATGTCGAACTTGCCCGCTTCGAGACCGGGCAGCACGCTCGGCCACGGCAGGTCGATGAAGCGCACCTTCACGCCGATCTCTTTGCCGATCTCCGCGAAAAGGTCCTTGTTGAAACCCGCTTGCTGGCCGTTTTCGAGGAAGTCGAACGGCGCGAACTGCATCTCCGTGCCGATCACGAGTTCGCCCGCCTTCTTCACCTTCGCGAGCTGATCTTCGGCATGCGCGCACACGCTCGCGGCGCACAGGGTCAGCATCAGCACACGACTTCTCCAGCCTGCAAGGATATTCATCAGAGTCTCCGGGGTGGCAAAAAAGCTCGTCGCGCGTCCGGCAGAGGGCGGGTCAGCGCGGTATGCGAGGCAGTATATACCGCGAAATTTCGATGACCAAAAAGAAATTCCGCGCGGATTCATGGGCGCATGAGCGTGCCGGAAAACGCGCGGTGCGGTCGCTGCATTGCAACTTGCGGTGCTGGAATTGGCGGTATATACAACCGGAGATGCGCCATGCCGTGCGCGTGTTTATGTGCGCGACGGCGAGCCGAACATCCCCGTCGCCACGCCGCTCCAGGAGCCAGCCGATGCCGTCAGTCACCCGAATTCCCCTCATCGATTTCAGCGGCGTGCGCGAAGGCGACGCTGCCGCGCTCGCGCGCGTCGGCCACGAAATTCGCGACGCCTGCACGACGCTCGGCTTCTTCTACATCATCAATCATGGTGTGCCGCAACATGTGATCGACGCAGCCGAAGCCGCCGCGCGCAAGTTCTTCGCGTTTCCCGTCGAAACGAAGCGGCGCGCGGCGGTGAATCACCGGCATCGCGGCTTCAATTCGCTCGGCGACGCGACCATGTATCAGGCCAAGCGCCCCGATTACAAGGAGTTCTACAGCATCGGCCTCGAACTACCCGAGGACGATCCGGACGTGCTCGCGGGTCAGGCGCTGCGCGGCCCGAACAACTGGCCCGACTTCATGCCCGAACTGCGGCCGGCGCTCTACGGCTATTACGACGCGATCGGCGAGTGCGGCGGTCATCTGCTGCGCGCGGTGGCGTCGAGTCTCGACATCGACGAGCATTTTTTCGCGTCGCGCTACACGAAGCGCATGCAGCGCACGCAGATGGTCTATTACCCGCCGCAGCCGCCGCAATCCGGCGAAGATCAGTTCGGCGTCGCGCCTCATACGGACTACGGCTGCATCACGCTGCTTTGGCAGGACCAGGTGGGCGGCCTGCAAGTGCGCGAAATCGCGAACGACACCTGGATCGATGCGCCGCCGATTCCGGGCAGCTTCGTCGTCAATGTCGGCGATCTGCTCGCGCGCTGGACCAACGACCGGTTCCGCTCGACGCTGCATCGCGTGATCAATGCGTCGGGCCGCGAGCGCTATTCGATCGCGACCTTCTACGATCCGACCTACGGCGCCATCGTCGATCCGGCCGAACTCGGCACGCCGGCGGGCGAGGTGCGTCATGCGCCGGTGGCGGCAGGCGATTACATCCTCGGGCGCATCAACGATTCGATGGGGTATCGCAAGAAGCGCGCAGCCGAGCAGCAGGGCACGGCCGCATGAGCGCGCCGCTCGACGCCACCATCGCCGCGTTGCGCGAAGCCCTGGGCGACGACCGCGTGCGCGTGGGCGAAGCTATCGGCGAACGCTCGATGACCGACTGGACCGGCCACGCGCCCGCGCGACCCGCGGCGCTCGTGCTGCCCCGCTCGACCGACGAGGTGTCGCGCGCGCTCGCGATCTGCAACGAAGCGCGCCAAAGCGTCGTGCCGCAAGGCGGCATGACGGGGCTCGCGGGCGGCGCGATCGCGCGCCCGACCGACATCGCGATTTCGCTCGAACGGCTCGCCGGAATCGAGGAAATCGACGCGGCATCGGCCACGATGACCGTGCTCGCCGGCACCACCTTGCAGACCGCGCAGGAAGCGGCGGCGGCGGCGGGCTTCGAACTCGGGCTGGATCTCGGCGCGCGCGGCTCGTGTCAGATCGGCGGCAATCTCGCGACCAACGCGGGCGGCAATCGCGTGATCCAGTCGGGCACCGCGCGCGAACAGGTGCTCGGCCTCGAAGCGGTGCTCGCGAACGGCGCCGTGCTGAGTTCCATGAACAAGATGATCAAGAACAACACGGGCTATGACCTGAAGCAGCTTTTCGTCGGCTCGGAAGGCACGCTCGGCGTCATCACGCGCGCGGTGTTGCGGCTGCATCCGCCGCGCGCGGGGCGTCACACGGCGCTCGTTGCGCTCGATGGCTACGATCAGGTCGTGGCGCTATTGCGTACGCTCTCGGCACGCTTCGGCAACGATATCGGCGCGTTCGAAATCATGTGGCCGGACTTCTTCGACTTCGGCGTTTCCCTCACATCCTCCGCGCGCTCGCCGTTTGCCGCGCCGCATCCGCTTTACGCGCTGATCGAACATGCGGGCTTCGATGCCGACGACGACGGCGAGCGCTTCGCCGCCGCGCTCGCCGACGCCTTCGACGCCGGCGCGGTGCGCGATGCGATCGTCGCGCAATCGGTGGCGGATGCACGCGCGCTTTGGCAAATCCGCGAGTGCACGGCGGAATTTCCCGCGCGGCTCGATCCGATCAATTTCGACGTCAGCTTGCCGATCGGCTCGATCGGCCACTTCGTCGACGAATGCCGCGCCGCGCTCGATGCGCTCTGGCCGTCGAACCGCTCGTACTACTTCGGCCATATCGGCGATTCGAACCTGCACGTGACCGTGGACGGACATTCGGTGCCGGGCGTGTCGCATCACGAGGTCTACGCGTTCGTCTACGACAGGGTCGTGCCGTATCGCGGATCGGTCTCGGCGGAGCATGGCATCGGGTTGCTCAAGCGCGAGTTCCTGCCGCTCTCGCGTTCGCCCGAGGAGATCGCGGCGATGACCGCGATCAAACGCGCGCTCGACCCGAACGGCATCCTGAACCCCGGCAAGCTGATCTAGCGCGTCAGCGTTTCGACCAGAACGCGCGCTGCACGCGCAGCACTTCCTCTTCGACCTCCGCCACCGGGCCGATCAGATCCACGGCCTTCTGGCAATGGTCGTAGACGTAGCGCGATGCCACGCTCATCGTCGGATTTTCGGAATGATCGCCGGTGGCTTCGAGCAGCCGTTCCTCGGTCATGCCGAACACCACGCGGCCGATATTCGCCCAGTACGCCGTGCCCGCGCACATGCAGCACGGCTCGACCGTCGTGTACAGCGTGCAGCCCCACAGATACTCGGGCGTGAAGTTCAGCGCCGCGACGCGCGCCAGCACCGACTCGGCGTGATTGACCGTATCGACGTTGCCTTGCTCCATCAGCACGCGATCCTGATCGGGGCCGACCAGGATCGCGCCGAACGGATGATGACCCATCAGCGTTGCGCGCTCGGCGACGGCGCTTGCATGCCGCAGATGCCGCACGATCTGGTCGCGCGTTGGCGGAAGGCCTTGCGACGGATAGCGGGTTGCTTGATTGACACGCACGTCGATGCTCATGCGGTTTCCTCCCGGTCAGGTGGATGGGGTGGGGGAAAAAACGAGTTCGCCCGTTTCGAGCAGGGACTTGAGGTTGGACAGGATACGCGGCCATCCGCCCGACACCGCGCCGATGAACTTCGACTCCTTCCGGGCGATCGAATGCGTGACGGTCAGCTTGGTGGCGCGCTCGACCGGTTCGATCTCGAAGCGGCAATGCGAATAGCCTTCCTCTTTCAGTTCTTCCCTGAACTCGTTGCGCCATTTGAGCACGAGGCGCCGGGGCGGATCGCTCTCGACCACTTCGCCGGAATCGGCGACGCGTCCGTCCGGGAACATCAGCCGCCACGGCGAGCCTGCTTTCCAGTCGGTTTCCTGATGCATGCCGAACCAGTACTGCTTCGTGAATTCGGTGCTCGTCAGCGCGGACCAGAGCCGCTCGGGCGTGGTGCGGATGAAGGTGACATAAACGAATTGAGTGGAACCTGCGTCAGTCATGCTCGTCTCCTTCAAGGGACTTCTTGAGATCGGACAGGGCGGCGAGCCGCGGTTGCTCGAACTTGCCGATCCAGCGTTCCGCGATCTCGTTGATAGGAACCGGATTGATGAAATGCAGCTTCTCGCGGCCGCGGCGCTTCCATGAGACGAGGTTCGCGTCTTCGAGAATGGCGAGGTGCTTCGCGACCGCCTGGCGCGTGATGTCGAGCCCCACGCACAGTTCGCCGAGCGTCTGACCATTTTTCGCGTGCAGCCTGTCGAGCAGAAGCCGGCGGTTCGCATCCGCCAGAGCACGAAATACCGCGTCGTCGTCCATGAACCCGATTATGCAACCATCCGGTTGCATGTCAAGCGAGTTTTACTCACAACTGCTGTGAGTTTTCATCGTTCGTCAGCGAGCGCGCCTGCTGGTAACGTGCTTGCTTGACGGCTGGCATCGGGCCGGCACGCGATCGACAAGGCGGATCACACCATGAAAGAGAAGCCGGTTCCGTTTTCCCTCCATGTCCCCGAGGAAGACATCGACGACCTGCGCGCGCGTCTCGCCCGCACGCGCTTCCCCGATCAGGCGCCCGGCGAGCCGTGGCAGGCGGGCACCGACGTCGCCTATCTCGCGGATCTCGTCGATTACTGGCGGGAGGGTTTCGACTGGCGCGCGCAGGAAGCGGCGCTCAACGCATTCCCGCAATACAAGGTGGCCCTGCACGGCATCGACGTGCATTACCTGCACGTGCCGGGCAACGGTCCCGCGCCGATGCCGCTCATGCTGCTGCATGGCTGGCCGGGTTCGGTGTTCGAGTTCATCGAGCTCATCCCGCGTCTCACCGATCCCGCCCGTTTCGGCGGCGATCCGCGCGATGCGTTCACGCTGGTCGTGCCGTCGCTGCCGGGTTACGGCCTGTCGTTTCGTCCGAACCAGCCGCGTTTCGACATCCCCGCGATGACCGAGTGCCTGTTCGACCTGATGCACGACGTCCTCGGCTACGAGCGCTTCGGCGCGCAGGGCGGCGACTGGGGCTCGGCCATCGCGAGCCGGCTCGGTTACGTGCATCCGGATGCGATGATCGGCGTGCACCTCAATTACCTGTCGGCGGCGAGCCGCAATCCGGCGGCGTATGCGGACCCCACCGCCGAGGAGAAGCGCTATCTCGACCAGCTCGCCCACTGGACCTTCGACGGAAGCGCGTATTCGTCGATTCAGGGAACGCGGCCGCAATCGCTCGCGTTCGGGCTCACGGATTCGCCGGCGGGGCTTGCTGCGTGGGTCGTCGAGAAATTCAGGGCGTGGTCGGACTGCGGCGGCTACGTCGAGCGGGCGATCAGCCGCGACAAGATGCTCGCCGACATCGCGCTCTACTGGTTCACCGGATCGATCAATGCGTCGTTCTGGCCGTACTACGGACGCACGCACGGTGCCGTGACGCTGCCACCGGGCGATACCATCGGCGTGCCGACGGGCTATGCCGAATTTCCGTGCGAAATCCTGAGGCCGCCGCGCTCGGCCGCCGAGCGCGTGTTCACCGATCTGCGCCGCTGGAGCGTCATGCCCAAAGGCGGCCACTTCGCGGCGCTCGAACAGCCGGACTTGCTCGCCTCGGAAGTGCGCGCGTTCTTCGGGACGTTGCGTTAGGCGCGCCTTTTCATCGGCCGGCGCGGCGAGTAGGCTACGTGCAGCGTCCGGCCGCGCCGGGCGGCCGGTTCTCCGTTGCTGCGCATCGCCTGACGGGAGAGGCTCATGAAGCGAATCGTGGTGATCGGGGCGGGTTTCGCCGGGCTGTGGGGCGCCATTGGCGCGGCTCGCAAGCTCGACGAACTGTCGGTTACAGCGGACGAGGTCGAGGTAGCGGTCGTCAACGGCGCGCCTTTTCACAGCATCCGCGTGCGCAACTACGAGTCCGATCTCGCGGCGACACTCGTCCCGCTGACCGATGTTCTCGACCCGATCGGCGTGCGTCTGATCGAAGGAACGGTGTCGACAATCGACGTGGCGAATCAGTGCGTTTCGGTGCTACCGGACGTCCTCGATGACTCGAAGCCCGCGCAGCAGATTCCGTATGACCGCGTCGTGCTCGCCGCGGGCAGCAGGCTGGTTCATCCCGATATTCCCGGCCTCGCGCAATACGCGTTCGACGTCGATTCCTACGCGGGCGCGTGCCGGCTTCAGGATCATCTGCACTCGCTCGGTGCGCGCGGTGCGTCGCCGGGGCGCTATGCGGCCGTCGTGGTCGGTGCGGGACTGACGGGCGTCGAACTTGCCGCCGAGTTGCCCTCGCGCCTGCAAAGCATCGTGCCCGAGGCCGACCGGCACGCAATCCGCGTCGTGCTCGCGGACCGCACCGCCAAAATCGCGCAGGCGATGGGCGGCGCGCAGCGCGTCATCGAGCGAGCGCTGACGACGCTCGGCGTCGAACTGCTGTCGGGCGTGTCATTGAAGGCGCTCGACGGCGAGAGCGTCGAGTTGACCGACGGCACGCGCATCGAGGCGTCCACGGTCGCGTGGTGCGGCGGCATGCGCGCGAGCCCGCTCGCGGCGCAGTTTCCCGTGACGCTCGACGCGCTGGGCCGCGTTCCCGTCGATTCGTTCCTGCGCGTCGAAGGCGTGCTCGACGCGTTCGCCGCCGGCGACTGCGCGCGACTTCTGGTCGATGGCGTGCGGGCATCGGTGATGTCGTGCCAGCACAGCCGGCCGATGGGGCGTTTTGCCGGACACAACGTCGTCTGCGATCTGTTCGGCCTGCCAATGCTGCCGCTTTCCATCGACTGGTACACGACCATTCTCGACCTCGGTCCGTGGGGCGCCGTCTATACGGAAGGCTGGGACCGGCAACTCGTGACCGAAGGTGCGGCGGCGAAGAAAACCAAGCAGACGATCAACTGCGAGCGCATCTATCCGCCGCGCAATCGCGTGCGAGCGGACATCCTCGAAGCGGCTGCGCCCGTTGTGCAGACGCCGCCGCCGACCCGGCGCGCTTCGGGATCGCGCTAGATCCGCGTTTCGGCCGCGCGTGTCGCGAGAAAGTTTGCTTTCGCACAACCGTGTGCTTTCAGTCGGATGACGAGCGGTACGTGACTTGCTGAGGCGGTCGGTGTTTGATCCCGCCGGCTGCACCCGTTCGGCGGACATTTCCATTCGGCGTCGAGCGCCGGGAGTGCCAACATGAACGCGCTGCCGTCAGACGAAGGACCGGTCGTGATCGTGTACAGCGAGGGGCGCAAGGCGGCCCGCGGACAGCATGAGATCGAGACCCAGCTCGAACTCGCGCGGCAAATCGCGGCGCTGATGGGCGCGTCGTTCGCAGGCGTGTTCGATCCGGCGCGGCAGTATCCGGCAAACCGCTACATGATTCCGGATGACACGCTCGACAGCCGCGACGCGCGGCGCCTGAACCTCGCGAGCGAGCGGGACCTTTACGGCGGCGTCGTACCGTTTCCGTTCGTCGCGACGAAAGTGGTCGTCCACGGTCTGCCGCCCGGAGCGCGCGAGGCGCCCGCAGGCTGGGTGCCCGCCTTCGGCGAGCGCGTGAGCGCGATCGTGCTGCCGGGCTTCGCGGCGTTCACGCGCGACGATGCGCACGCGGCGGCGTCGCGCTTGTGGCGTGACGGCGCGGTGCGGCTCAAGCGGCCGTCGGGAATCGGCGGAGCGGGCCAGGCGGTCGTCGCGGACCGCGCGGCGCTCGACGCCCAGCTCGACGATATCGGCGACGCGGTGTTGCGCGCGGAAGGCGTCGTGCTGGAGCGCGACTTGCCGGACATCGAGACGCTGAGCGTCGGGCGGTTGCGGCTCGGCGATCTGGAAGCGAGCTATTACGGCGTGCAGCGGCCGACCACCAATAATCACGGCCATCAGGTGTATGGCGGCTCGGGTCTGGTCGTGGTGCGCGGCGATTTCGACGCGCTCACACGCATCGACATGCCGGCCGAAGCGCGCAAGGCGATCGAACAATCGCGCGCGTTCGACGAAGCCGTGTCCGAAACATTCGACGGGTTCTTCGCATCGCGGCGCAATTACGACGTCGGCCACGGCACCGACGCGCACGGGCAGGCATATTGCGGCGTGCTGGAACAGTCGTGGCGGATCGGCGGCGCGAGCGGCGCGGAGATCGGCGCGCTCAGGGCATTTCGCGACGACCCGGCGGTACGAATCGTGCGAGCCTCGACGACCGAAGTCTACGGCGCGAACGCGGCGGTTCCGGCCGATGCATGCGTGTACTACCACGGCATCGATCCGCAAGCGGGCGAGATCACGAAGTACTGCACGGTCGACGGCGAACGAGCGCGGTAAGTCGCCCGACGAGGCCGGCGGAAATGGCCGCAAAGAGGAGCGCAAAGCCATGACGGCGGATAAATACCAGATCGAGATTCCTATCGAGCGCGGCTATCTCGACGCCACCTTCGTCGCGCCGCAGACGACGATCCCGGGCATCCTTTTCGTCCACGGCTGGGGCGGCAATCAGGAGCAATACATGGAGCGCGCGCGTCAGGCGGCGGCGCTCGGCTGCGTGTGTCTCACCTTCGATCTGACCGGCCACGCCCGCACGCAGCACGAGCAGGAAACCGTCACGCGCGCGACCAACCTCGCCGACGTCCTCGCCGCCTATGACAGGCTCGCCGCGCATCCGCTGATCGACCGCAGTTCGATCGCCGTGGTGGGCAGCAGTTACGGCGGGTATCTGGCATCGATTCTCACGTCGATCCGGCCGGTGCGCTGGCTCGGCCTGCGCGTGCCCGCGCTCTATCTCGACGAAGGCTGGGACATCCCGAAGCGCGCGCTGCACAAGGAGCACGATCTGGTGGCGTATCGGCGGCGCATCGTGGGCTCGGACGAGAACCGCGCGCTGCGCGCCGCTGCGGATTTTCGTGGCGACGTGCTGCTGGTCGAATCCGAGCGCGACGAAATCGTGCCGCATACCGTGATCGCCAGTTACCTGCAGGCGTTTCTGAAGGCGCATTCGCTGACGTACCGCGTGATCGACGGCGCTGATCACGGCCTTTCGGACGAAGGCAGCCAGCGCGCGTACACCGCGCTGGTCGTGAACTGGCTCGCGGAAATGATCGGCGGGCGCCGCGCAGGCAGTCGCGGTGAAGCAGCGACGCAGGCCGTGCGCTAAGTCGGGTCATCGCGTGGGAGAAAGCGCGCGGCCGCGCTATTTGCGTTGTGACCAAAAGAAGACAAATGCAAAAATGAGTTGTAAATGCGAATCATTGGCATTTAAGATGGCGCTCGCCATTCATCAATCCGCTTAGGTCAATTCCACGCTTCGAGCGACGACGCCCAGCTACTCCCAGGCTGCGCGGCGCCCGACTACGTCCAACTCAAACACAATATGCAGATTTCTACCGTCGACTGTCGTCCGGTGTTCTTGCGCACCGCGAGCCGCCCTTCGTTTCTCAGTGCCGCGCTCATGGCGAGCGTGGGCATTTCGCTCTGCACCTTGTCGTCGACGGGTTGGGCGCAGACCGCCGCCGATTCGACGACGCTGCCGGCCGTGAGCGTCACCGCTTCGCGCGCCGATGCCGCGACGCAGACCGACACGGTCAGCGCCGGCGCACTCGGTTCGCGCAAGCAGGTCGATACGCCGTTCTCGACGCACGTCGTCACGAGCGAAGAGGGCGAGGACATGTTTGCGACGACCGCCAACGATCTCTTCAAGTACGACCCGGCGGTGTCGGTTTCGAGCACCAACGCAATCGCGGAAAACTCGATGTTCAGCGTGCGCGGCATGCCGATCGACACGCTCAACGGCATCAAGGTCGACGGGCAGAGCTTCCCGTCGTGGGACACCGATCTTTCGCTCGAACCCTTCGAACAGGTGCAATTGCTCAAGGGCCTGTCCGGCTTCATGTACGGCTTCGGCGCGCCGGGCGGGATCGTCAACTACGTGCTCAAGCGTCCGACCGACGACCCGTACCGCAGCATTTCGATCGGCTACCAGTCGGCAGGCGTGTTCAGCGAGAAGATCGACGTGGGCGGGCGGCTCGGCGCCGACAAGCGCTTCGGCTACCGCGTGAATCTCGTGAACGAGGAAGGCAACACGGCCGAGGCCAATGGTCACGTGCGGCGCCAGGTGGCCTCGGCGGCATTCGACTTTCGCATCACGCCGGAGCTGACCGCGAGCATCGACGCGTTCTATCAGAAGCGCAAGACGAACGGCACGCTGTTCGGCCTTCTGTTCGGCTCGGGCCTCGGAATCCCCGATGCCAGCACGGTCACGCACCAGCTCACGCAGCCGCAGAACTGGTACGAAACGGAGATGGCCTCGTTCGGCGCGGGTGTCGACTATCGCCTGTCGCAGAACTGGCATGCGAGCGTGAAGTACCGCTTCGCGAAGGAGAACCGCTACAACTCGGACAGCCTGCTGTTCGTCTCCGACGCCGCCGGCAACTACACCAACACGCTCTACGCGGCATTGACGCGCTACTTCTACCAGAACGTCGATGCGATGGTGCAGGGCAACTTCTACACGGGCAGCGTGAAGCACGATGTCGTGGTCGGCGCCGGCTATCAGTCGCAGGTGAGCGAGTACGACGACAGCGAAGGCTGGAACGTCGGCTATCCGCTCGGCGAAGGCAACCTCTACGGCAGCACGCTGCTCACGAATTCGGCCGTGCACATCGGCGGGAACATGTATCGCCAGTCGCTGACGACGCAAACCGCCGTCTACGCGAGCGACACGGTGCAGTTCAACTCGCGCTTCTCGGCGCTGCTCGGCCTGCGCTACACGCAGTTCCGCCAGCACACCTACGATCCGAGCGGCGCGACGACCGCGCAATACGACGCGGACCCGGTCACGCCGACCATCGCCCTGATGTTCAAGACCGATCCGTATTCGACGCTTTACGCGAGCTATGTCGAGTCGTTGCAGCAGGGCGGATCGGCGTCGAATACCAACGCCAACTTTCCGGACACGTTCGGGCCGCTGAAAAGCAAGCAGTATGAAGTGGGCTTCAAGACCGATCGTCAGAAGTGGGGCGCGAATCTCGCGTTGTTCCGCGTCGATCAGGGCTATGAATACTCGAACTCGGCGAACGTCTTCGTGCAGAGCGGCAACAAGCAGTACACCGGCCTCGATGCGAGCGGCTGGGTGCAGATCGCGAGCGACTGGCGTCTGCTCGGCGGCGTGATGTGGCTGAATTCGAAGGCGACCGACGTCGACGATCCGACGATCGAGGGCAAGCGCGTCTATGGCGCGCCGCGCTTCACGGCGACGGGCCGCGTCGAATACAACCCGTCGTATCTGCGCTCGCTCACGGTGGCGTTCGGCGGGAAGTACGTCAGCGACATGGCGGTCGATGCCGCGAACACGCAGTTCGTGCCGGCGTATGTCACCTACGACCTGAGCGGCCGCTACGACACGCGGATCGCCGGCAAGGACGTGATCCTGCGCGCGGGCATCAACAATCTGTTCAACCGCCGTTACTGGACGACCGCGTGGGGCTACTACGTGGTGCCGTCGGCGACGCGCACGGCAGTCGCGAGCGCCACGCTGCAGTTCTGATCCCGCCGCACGGCGTGGACGCAGGCGCATCCTGCCTGCGTCCTTCAGAGAATCACATAGATCTTGCGCATCGTTTCCTCGACTTCCCACAGGCCTTCCGTATTCGCTTCGAAGAACAGCGTATCGCCGCCATTGAAGTGGATCGTCGGTTCGCCGTCGGGCGTGAAGCGGCCGCGGCCGGCGAGCATGTGCATCACTTCCGCCTGTTTCACCGCGCGCCGATAGGTGCCCGGCGTGCATTCGAACACGCCCGTGTCGATGGCTTCATTGCCCGGTATCACACGCTGCGCGCCCGATACCCTGATCTCCGGCGTGCCGGGAAGCCCGGCCGTGCCCCAGTCTTCGAGTCCCTGCAATGCGATGCTCTGCCTGATCTGCTGTACTTTCATGTCGCTCGTCTGGAGATGATGATGAGTGGATCAGCGTGGAGTAGCGATGCGCTGTTCGATCCTGCCGAGCCGCACGACCGTCACGCCCGGGCGCAGTTGCCTCACCGACGGCATCACGAGCATGCAGTCGTCGTAGGGCGTCGTGACGGGAGCACCGTCCGACCAGCCGATCACGCTGCCCGCCTTGTCGAAGACTTCGAGGCCGGTGTAATCGCCCGCGAACCGGAAGTCCATGCTCTTCGCGACGACCGGCTCCGTCACGCGCACCACGCGCATTTCATCGGGCAGCGGCGCGAACCAGTCTTGCGCCAGATCGCTCGCGTCGACCACGCCCGAGAGCGCGAGAAAGCGCGCGGTGACATCGCGCGCGACATCGACGGCGCTCGCTTCCCAGTGCTGCCCGCATTCGATGAGGAGCGCGTTCTTCGGACTCGACGGATCGCCGAACCCTTCGTAATCGCGCATGCGTCGGCCTTCCGGATGGCCCTCGTCGCAGATGACCGTCGCGGGCGTACCGAGCTTCGCCGCGAGTTCGATGCCCTTTGCGAGCGGTCCCGCGACGATCAGCGGCGCGCTCTTTTCGTGCATCGAATGCAGGTCGAGCAGCAGGTCGACCGTATCGATCACCGGACGCATCGCGCGCGCGCGTTCGAGTTCGCTCGACCCGCGCGAGGTGTCGTCGAGCGTCTTCGCGGTCCATACGCGGTTGAAGTCCTGATCGACGAAGCGCGCGGCATCGGGCTTCGATGCATCGAAGCGTCCATACGCCGCCACGTTCGCGAACGAAAGCGTGAGCCGTCCGCGGCGCGGGCGCAGCTTCGCGCGCAACAACGCATCGACGACGATCGCGCCGCACACTTCGTTGCCATGCGTGAGCGCATTGATCATCACGTGCGGACCGGGCTCGCCCGAGTCGAACGTGTGCACATACGCGATGCCGGAGTCGCTCGCTTCGTGAGCGGCGATGTCCGGAAACGCGATCTCGATCGGATAGGCCGGGTTGCTCATTCAAGTCCGCCCTGGCAGAGATACTTGATCGACAGGTAATCGTCGAGGCCGTACTTCGAGCCTTCGCGGCCGTAGCCCGATTCCTTCACGCCGCCGAAGGGCGCGGCCTCGCTTGCGAGCGCGCCTTCGTTGATGCCGACGATGCCCGCTTCGAGTCGGCGAGCGACCCGGTCGATGCGGCGCAGGTCGTTGCTGTAGAAGTACGAGGCGAGGCCGAACGGCGTGTCGTTGGCCGCGCGAAGCGCTTCTTCTTCGTCGTCGAAGCGAAAGAGCGGCACCACGGGGCCGAAGGTTTCCTCGCAGCTCAGTTGCATGTCGCTCGTTGCGTCGGCGAGGACAGTCGGCGCATAGTAGTTCGGTCCGAGCGCGCTCAGCCGCTTGCCGCCCGCGACCACGCGTGCGCCTTTCTGCACGGCGTCGTCGACGTGGCGCGCGATCTTGTCGATCGCGCGGGCGTTGATCATCGGGCCGATCTGCGCGTCCGGATCGGTGGCGGGCGCGACTTTGAGCGCCGCGACGCGCGTCGCGAGCAGGTCCGCGAACTTCTCGTACACGCCCGACTGCACGTACACGCGATTCGGACAGACGCAGGTCTGCCCGCCGTTGCGGAACTTCGAGGCGAGCAGGCCCGCGACGGCGGCGTCGAGATCGGCGTCGTCGAAGACGATGAACGGCGCATTGCCGCCGAGTTCCAGCGAAAGCTTCTTGAGCGTCTCGGCCGATTCGCGCGCGAGATACTTGCCGACCGGCGTCGAACCGGTGAACGTGATCTTGCGCACGCGGCCGTCGTGCAGCCAGTCCGCCACCGCGGGCACCGCGTTCTCGCGCGATGCCGAGATCAGGTTCAGCACGCCCGGCGGCACGCCCGCTTCATGCGCGAGCAGCACGAGCGCGAGCGCGGTGAGCGGCGTGTCCTCGGCCGGCTTGCCGACCACCGTGCAGCCCGCCGCGAGCGCCGGTGCGATCTTGCGCGCGATCATCGCAAGCGGAAAATTCCAAGGCGTGATCGCCGCGACGATACCGATCGGCTCCTTGATCGCGCTCATCCGCTTGCCGCGCTGCTGCTGCGGGATGATGTCGCCGTAGATGCGCGTCGCTTCGTCGGCGAACCACGCGACATACGATGCGCCGTACAGCACCTCGCCGCGTCCTTCCGCGAACGGCTTGCCTTGTTCGAGCGAGATCAGCCGGCCGAGCGCGTCGGCGTTCTCCAGCATCAGCGCGTGCCAGCGGTGCAGCACGGCCGCGCGGTCCTTCGGCAGCGCGTCGCGCCATGCGGGGAAAGCACGCGCGGCGGCGTCGGTGGCGGCGCGGGCGTCGGCTTCACCGCTGTCGGCGACATCGGCGATCACTTCGCCCGTCGCCGGGTTCGTCACGCCGAAGCGCTTGCCGCTGGCGGCCGCGACCCATTTGCCGTCAATGAAATTGTCCGCGCGGATCAGGTCCTTCAGTTCGAATCGGGTTGTCATCGCCATGCTCCTTTGATCACGCGAGCCGTTCGGCGATGGCCTTGCCGACTTCCGTCGTGCTGGCGCGGCCGCCGAGGTCGCCGGTATGCGGGCCTTCTTTCAGCACCGCTTCGATCGCGGCGAGGATCGCATCGTGCGCTTCGTGCTCCGGGCCTTCGCCGTTGCCGAGGAAGTCGAGCATCATGCCCGCCGACCAGATCATCGCGATCGGATTGGCGATGTTCTTGCCGGAGATGTCGGGCGCCGAACCGTGCACCGGCTCGAAGAGCGACGGGAACGTGCGGTCCGGATTGAGGTTGCCGGAAGGCGCGATGCCGATCGTGCCCGTGCAGGCGGGACCGAGGTCCGAAAGAATGTCGCCGAAGAGATTGGTCGCGACCACGACGTCGAAGCGGTCCGGATTCAGCACGAAGCGCGCGCAGAGAATGTCGATGTGCTGCTTGTCCCACTTGACGTCCGGATGGAGCGCGGCGACTTCGGCGGCACGCGCATCCCACCACGGCATGCTGATCGAGATGCCGTTGCTCTTCGTCGCGACCGTGATCTTCTTCTTGCGACGCTCGGCGAGATCGAATGCGAATTTCAGCACGCGCTCGGAGCCCTTGCGCGTGAAGATCGACTGCTGCGTCACGAACTCGCGATCCGTGCCTTCGAACATCGTGCCGCCCACCGACGAATATTCGCCCTCGGTGTTCTCGCGCACGATCATCATGTCGATGTCGCCCGCCTTGCGGCCCGCGAGCGGCGAAGGCACGCCATCGAAGAGACGCGCGGGGCGCAGGTTGATGTACTGGTCGAATTCGCGGCGGAACTTGAGGAGCGACCCCCACAGCGAGATGTGATCGGGCACCGTGTCGGGCCAGCCGACCGCGCCGAACAGGATCGCGTCGGCGTCTGCGAGCTGCGCCTTCCAGTCGTCGGGCATCATCTGGCCGTGCTTCGCGTAGTAGTCGCAGCTCGCCCACTCGATGTGCCGGTATTCCAGCGCGATGCCGAAGCGCTTGCTGACCGCGTCGAGCGCGCGCAGCCCTTCGGGCATGACTTCACGGCCAATGCCGTCTCCGGGAATGACGGCGATGCGATACGTTTTGCGGGTCATGCGGGTCTCCTGATCGAAATGTCGATAACGATTAGTTTATTCCTGCTGGATCGTCATAAAATTCGGCTTTTGGTTAAGCCACTATGCACGAATCGTGAAGAAAGCGCCGAACCCCACGCCGAACCTCGACGACCTGCGCGTGTTCTGCCTCGTCGCCCGCAAGGCCAGCTTCAGCGCGGCGGCGGACGCGCTCGCGGTATCGGCGGCGTATGTCAGCAAGCGCGTGAGCGTGCTCGAAGCCGATCTCGGCACGCGCCTTCTGCATCGTTCGACGCGCCGCGTCGCGATCACCGAGGCGGGCGAGCGCGTCTACGCGTGGGCCGAGAAGATTCTGGACGACGTCGATCACCTCGTCGAGGACGTTTCGACTACCCGGCGCCTTCCGCGCGGCACGCTTTCCGTGTCGAGCAGCTTCGGCTTCGGGCGGCATGTCGTCGCGCCGGCGCTCTCGCGCCTGACCGAGCGTTATCCGCAACTGAACGTGCGGCTCGAACTGTTCGACCGTATCGTCGATGTGGCGGGCGAGGGCTTCGATCTCGACGTGCGCATCGGCGACGACATCGCGCCGCATCTGATCGCGAAGCGCCTCGCGTCGAATCACCGCGTATTGTGCGCATCGCCCGCGTACCTGGAGCGGCACGGCGCGCCGCGCGCGCTTGCCGATCTCGCGGCGCACCCGTGCCTGGCGATCAAGGAACGCGATCATCCGTTCGGCGTCTGGCGGCTTTCCGTGCGCGGCGAAATCACCTCGATCCGCGTGACGGGACCGCTCTCGACCAATCACGGCGAAGTGGCGGTGCAATGGGCGGTGGAGGGACGCGGCATCGTGCTGCGTTCGATGTGGGACGTGCGCCCGTTGCTCGCAAACGGCACGCTCGTGCACGTGCTGCCGGAGGCGACGCAGAGCGCCAACGTGTGGGCCGTTTATCCGGAGCGGCTCGCGACGTCGGCGAAGGTGAGGGTGTGCGTGGATTTTCTGAGCGAGGAGTTCGCGCGCTGGCCCGGCTGAGGCGGGCACGCCATCCTCTTCAGGGATGAGGCTGCGAGAAGAGTGTTTCGAGCGGATAGTGCGATTTCACGAACGGCGACTTGATGATCACGTAACTGAAGTACTTTTCGATGCCGATGTCGCGTTCGAGCAGCCCTTCGATGATGCTCTGATAGTGGCTCACGCTGCGCGTCACGAACTTGAGCAGGTAATCGTAGCCGCCGCTCGCGAGATGGCACTCGACGATCTCGTCGATATCCTTGATCGCGTTGACGAACTTGATGAAGTCTTCGCGGCGATGATCGGCGAGCGTCACTTCAGTGAAAACGATCTGCACGTCGCCGAGCTTTTCGAGCGCGATCTGCGCACCGTAGCCGACGATATAGCCCGCCTTCTCCAGACGCTTCACGCGGATGAGGCACGGGCTCGGCGACAGACCGACCGCATCGGCAAGCTCGACGTTGGTGATGCGGCCTTTCTTCTGCAATTGCGAAAGGATCCGCAGGTCGATACGGTCAAGCTTGCTGTCGTTGCTCATTGGTCGGATCGCAGGGCATCTTTGGAGAAACGTCCGCCGATCTTATCATGCGATATTTCTCACGCAGCCGCGCGTGCGGGCGCCTTGCCCGCCGCATTGAGCGCTGCGCGCACGTCGGCTTGCGCGAGCACGTCGTCGAGCGTCTTTTCGAGGCGTTCGAACAGCATGTCGAACTCGCTTTCCGTATAGCAGAGCGCGGGCGCGAAGCCGAGGATGTTGTCGTTGAAGGCGCGGAACACGAGCCGGTTCTGATAGGCGGCGGTCGCGATGCGCTCCGCGAGCTTGAGCGACGGATCGAAGCTCGCCTTGCTCTCCTTGTCCGCGACGAGTTCGAGCGCGCCGAGCAGCCCGCGATGACGTGAATCGCCGACGAGCGGATGAGCGGTCAGCGCATCGAGCCCGCGAGCAAAGCGCGGCGCGCGTGCCTGGCCGTTCGCGAGCAGGCCGCCCTCGTGATAGACGCGCATGACTTCGAGACCGATCGCCGCGCTGACCGGATGCGCCGAATACGTGTGTCCGTGACCGATAGCGGCGGCCGGATCGCCGCCATCGGCGATGCCCTGGTAGATCGCGTCGGACATCAGCACGGCGCCCATCGGCGCGTAGCCGGCGGTGAGACCTTTGGCGACCGTCATCAGGTCCGGCTCGACGCCTTCGCCTTCACACGCGAAGAGCGGACCGGTGCGGCCGAAGCCCGTGATGACTTCGTCGGCGACGAAGAGCATGTCGAGCCTGCGGCAGGCCTCGCGCATCGCCTTCAGCCAGCCGGCGGGCGGCACGATCACGCCGCCCGAGCCCTGGATCGGCTCGCAGAAGAAGGCCGCGACGTTGTCCGCGCCGAGCGCGGCCACCTTGGCTTCGAGCGCGGCGACGGAGGCGGCGATGAGCGCGTTGTCGTCGGCGAATGCGTTGCGGTATGCATAGGGCGACGCGATGTGATGCTGATGCGGCAGCGGCAGGTCGAAGTTGCGGTGGAACGCGGGCAGCGCGGTGAGTCCGGCACCGACCGACGACGACCCGTGATAGCCGCGTTCGAGCGCGATGATGTGCTTCTTCGACGGGCGGCCGGTCGCGTTGAAATAGTGCGTGATGAAACGCAGGGCTGAATCGACGGCATCGGAACCGCCGAGTGTGAAGTAGACGTGTTGCAGCGAAGCGGGAGTCTTGTCGATGAGCTTTGCGGCCAGTTCGATGGCGGGTTCCGAGCCGAAGTGGAAATAGCTGGTGGCGTAGGGGAGCCGCGTCATTTGTTCGGTGGCGGCTTTGACGATGCTCTCGTGACCGTAGCCCGTATTGACGCACCAGAGCCCGGAGAAAGCGTCGAGCAGTTCGTTGCCGTCGATGTCGCGCAGGAACACGCCGTGGGCCGATTCGAGCACGGTGACACCGCGGGCTTCGTGGGCGCGGTAGCTGACTACCGGGTGGATCAGGTGCTTGCGGTCGGCTTCGATGAGCGATTGGGTCGACATGGACGGTCCTCGGACGGGGTAGGTTTTTACCATTCCATGGTACGGGGTTGTTTCGGTCGCACTTGGTGGTAAAAAAATCGCTAAACCGTTTGGACGATGCGTTTTTTCTTGCTCTACAGCATTTTGTGCTGGGGTTGGGTGGTTTGGGGGCTTTGGACGCTTCTGCTTTTGTGGAACTTGCTTTCGCGTCGGTCTATGAGCACTGCCCCGGACAGGGGCAGAGCAAAAAGACCGACGCGAAAGCAAGTCCCATAGAAGCGCAGATACGTCCAACGATATCCCCGCGCAACCGCAAAAAACCACCCCCTTCAATACCCACGCGCCCGATCAACCTGTCCGATCATCCGCAACCCCGCCCGATGCAATCGAATATTCTCGATCACGACATCGACGGCACTCTCGGGCCGGGTAGCACTGGCGATATGCGGCGTGATGCGCACGCGCGGATGCGTCCACAAAGGATGATCAGCGGGCAAAGGCTCCGGCTCGGTCACATCGAGAATCGCGCTATCGAGCTGCCCGCTCACGAGCGCCGCCAGTAGATCCTCCTGATCCAGATGGGCCCCGCGCCCGACGTTGATGACAGAAGCGCCCTGCGGCAAGGCAGAAAAAACCCGCGCATTCAACATGCCGCGCGTAGCGTCCGTCAGCGGCAAAAGACAAATCAACACGTCCGTGCGCCCGAGAAACGCATCGAGCGAATCGATGCCCGCGTGACAATCGACCCCGTCGATCACCCGCTCCGAACGGCTCCATCCCGCGCAAGGAAACCCGAACAGACGCAGCCGCTCGAGGACGGCCGTCCCCAGCACGCCCAGCCCGAGCACGCCGATACGCCTTGACGCCGCCGCACGCACCGGCATCTCGCGCCACTCGCGCTTCTGCTGAAACCCGGCGTAGTCGAAGAGATCGCGGTGGATCGTGAGCACCGCCTGCGTCACATACTCGACCATTCCCTCGACGATGCCCGGCTCGATCATCCGCACCACCGGCACATGCGCCGGCACCCCCGACAGGTCGAACTGATCGATGCCCGCACCCACCGAAAAGATCACCTGGAGATTCGGCAGCGTGCGCGTCGGATCGTCGGGCGGCATCCACGCGGCGAGATAGCGGACGGTCGCAGGATCGCCCACGTCCGGCCACACGCGAAACGCGAGTTCCGGCGCCTTCTGCGCAAAGAGCCGCGCCCATTGTTCGCCGCGCGCGGGATCGGCTTTATAGAGAAACGTCATGGTTCAACAGATCGCCTGATTGATGATGCCGAATTGTCTGACTTCACGATCCACCGCCAGCACGCCGTTCTTCGCCATCTTCACGACCGTGTCGACGCGCGCAAGGCCAAGGCCCTCCAGCCATTCCGAAAGACCGCTGTCGCCGGGCGTGTCGATGCGCACGAACACGCCCGCGTTGAGCGCCAGCCAGTGGCTGATGAGCGCCTTCGCGCGGCTCGAATCGGCCGAGTCGGGCGCGACCACCGGTCCGATCGCATAGCCGCGACCGAAGCGGCGGAAGAGCGCGAAGCCGAGCAGTTCGCCGTCACGGTCGAGCGCGATGCCACTCGCCGCGTCGAGCAGCGCGGGCAGCAACGCGCTGCGATCCAGTCCGCTCGCACGCGAGGCCAGTTCGACGAGGCGCGGCGCATCGTTCGCGCCGATCGGGCGCAGCCGTTCGCCGGGCGGCAGCGAAACCAGCGGCGGCTGGAACGCGGCGCCCTGATGCTGATGGATCGTGCCGATCTCGCGAAAGCCGAGCTTCTCGTAGAGCGGCTTGCCCGCGGGCGTCGCGTGCAGGATGGTCGTGCGCTCGCCGAGTTCGTCGAGCAGCAGTTCCATCAGCCGCCGTCCGATGCCGCTACCCTGCCGCGAAGGCGACACGATCACCATGCCGAGCGACGCCGTATCGCGTCCGTATTTCCAGCAGAACGCCGTGCCGACCACGCCGCTCGCATCCTCGGCGACGAATCCCTTGCCCGCTTCGGCGACGAAGCGCCAGTCGTCCGCGCGATGCGGCCAGTTCAGTTCGCTCGTGAGCGCATGCGCGGCGCCGATGTCGTCGGCGGTGAACGGTCTGTACGCGGGCGCTTCGGATTGCGCTTCCTTCTCTCTCAGGTCGGACACGCCGGCCTCCTTTGTCTAAAGACTCACGCCGTCACTCTCGCATTGCAGTGCAGCGTTGACTAGGACGATCTTTCTATCGCATCGGCGTTCGCCGTGCTCGATGCGATTCGACGCAAAACAGGAAGTCGGCCGCTCCACAACGAGCGCGTTGTGCTGAATCGTCTTTTTTGTCAGCGACATATGCCGACCCAGCAGGCCTACGATTTGAGGCATCACAAGGCACGAGTCAAGGACCCACGCAATGGACAGTTTCGATCCGGCCAGCATCGTCGTGCGCGGCGGACATTTCATCGGCGGCGAGTATGTAGACGACGATGCGGCGCGCATCGACGTTGCGCGGCCTTCGGATGGCGTCGTCTACGCGTCGGTGCCGGTCGCCGACGCCGCCATGATCGACCGCGCCGTGGACAACGCCTTTGCCGCGTATCGAACGAGCGGCTGGGCACGCATGGCGCCGCGCGAACGCGCGCGCATCCTGCGGCGCTTCGCCGATCTCGTCGCCGCCGACGCCGCGACGCTCGCGCCGCTCGAAGCGCTTGGCTCGACGCGCCCGGTTGGCGATGCGTTCGCCTGGGACGTCCCCTATACGGCCGAAGGCATCCGCTTCTACGCGGAGTTCGCCGACAAGCTCGGCGGCGAAGTGATCGCGACGGATCACGATCATCTCGGCATGACGATCGCGGAGCCGTATGGCGTGATCGGTGCCATCGCGCCGTGGAATTTCCCGCTCGTGATGGCGTCGTGGAAGATCGCGCCCGCGCTCGCGGCAGGCAACGCGGTCGTGCTGAAGCCTTCGGAGATGACGCCGTTCTCGGTCCTTCGCCTTGCCGAACTCGCGGTCGAAGCGGGCGTGCCGAAGGGCATCTTCAACGTCGTGCAGGGCGACGGCCGCACGACCGGCGACGCGCTCGTGCGGCATCCGCGCATCGGCAAGGTTACGTTCACCGGCTCGACGAGAACAGGGGCGGCGATCATGGCCGCGTGCGCCGAGACCGGCACCAAGCCGGTCACGCTGGAACTCGGCGGCAAGAGCCCGCAACTCGTTTTCGCCGATGCGCCGCGCCTCGACGATGTCGCGCGCCGCATCGCGGGCGCGATCGCGGGCAATGCGGGGCAGGTTTGCAACGCGGGCTCGCGGTTGATCGTCGAACGCTCGGTCGCCGACGATCTCACGGCGCGCATTCGCCACATCTTCGCCGAACTCAAGCCGGGCACGACCTGGACGCGCGGCACGACGCTGCCGCCGATCATCTCCGAGCCGCAGGCCGCGCGCATCGAGGCCATCGTGAAACGGACGGTCGCGAGCGGCGCGCATCTCCAGTGCGGCGGCGCGCGCGCCGACGGCGGAGCGCCCGGCGCCTTCTATTCGCCGACGATTCTCTCGAACGTGACGGCGCAATCGGAAGCGGTGCGCGAGGAAGTGTTCGGCCCGGTCCTGACGGTCCAGACCTTCGATACCGAAGAGGAAGCGCTCGCCCTCGCGCAGCATCCCGACTACGGGCTTGCGGCGGGCGTCCATAGCGCGGACATCGGGCGGGCGCTGCGGCTCGTGCGCGGCATCGAGGCGGGCACGGTGTGGGTGAACCGGTACGGGCGCACCAGCGACTTCATGATCCCGACGGGCGGCTACAAGCGTTCGGGCATCGGCAAGGATCTCGGACGGCAGGCCTACGAGGCGAATCTGCGCTTCAAGAGCGTGTTGATCGACCTACGGTCTTAAGCGCCTCATGCACTGATCGCCTGCACCGCAGACTCTGCTGTGAAGGCCCCCCAAAACGCAGCGGTTGTGTTTTTGAGCGCCACGAATCAGCGACACCCGCGGTTTTTGCGCTGTTTAAATCTTCAACAGGAACGAGCTTCCCTGTTTTCGCCACTGGACTCGCCACGAGTTCACACCAACGATAGGACCATCATCATGATCGATTTCGAGCCGAAGTACATCACGTTCGACTGCTACGGCACGCTCACGAAGTTCCGCATGGCCGACATGACGCGCGAGTTGTACGCGGACCGCCTGCAGGGCGCGGATATGGAAAAGTTCGTCGCGTTCTTCTCGGGCTATCGGCGCGACGAAGTGCTCGGCGCATGGAAGCCGTATCGCGACGTGATCGTGAACGCGGTGCGCCGCGCGTGCGAGCGCATGGGCGTGGCATTCAACGAAGCCGAAGCCGAGAAGTACTACACCGCCGTGCCGACCTGGGGCCCGCATCCGGATGTCCCGGAAGGCCTGTCGCGGCTCGCCAAGAAGTACAAGCTCGTGATCCTTTCGAATGCGTCGGATGACCAGATCCAGAGCAACGTCGACAAGCTCGGCGCGCCGTTTCACAAGGTCTTCACCGCGCAGCAGGCGCAGTCGTACAAGCCGCGCATGCAGGGCTTCGAGTACATGTTCGATCAGCTCGACTGCAACCCGGAGGACGTGCTGCACGTGTCGTCTAGCCTGCGCTACGACCTCATGACCGCGCACGACATGGGCATCAAGCACAAGGCGTTCGTCAAGCGCGGTCACGAGCCGTCGACGCCGTACTACGAGTACCACGAAGTCGACGACATCGGCGGCGTCGCGACGCTGCTCGGACTGTAAGACGCCCGCGGCCCGAGGACACCCGATGAAGCTCGATTCCTATTGGCTCGACACCGCGCCCACGTGTTCGTTCGCGAGCGAGGGGCCGGTCGAAGGCCATGACGATGTCGCCGTGATCGGCGGCGGCTTCACCGGCCTGTCGGCGGCGCTCGCCCTCGCGAAGCGCGGCGCGTCGGTCGTCGTGCTCGATGCGGGGCGTCTTGCGGGCGGCGCGTCGGGCCGTAACGGCGGGCAGTGCAACACGGGCGTCGCGCAGGACTATGCGGCGCTTTACGCGCAACTCGGTGCCGAGCGTGCGCGCGGCTGTTATCGCGCGTATGCGGCGGCGGTGGAAACTGTGGAGCGGCTGATCCGCGAAGAAGCGATCGATTGCGACTACGTGGCCTCGGGCAAGCTCAAGCTCGCCTCGAAGCCGCATCACTTCGAACATCTGGAGAAGACCGCCGAGTTGATCCGGCGCGAAGTCGATCCCGACATCGAACTGATCGGACGCGAGCGCATCACGAGCGAAGTCGGCTCCGACCGTTTCTACGGCGGCCTGTTGCACAAGCACGGCGGGCAGATGCACATGGGCCGGTTCGGCATGGGCCTCGCCAACGCCGCCGCACGCTACGGTGCGCGGCTCTTCGAACATGCCGAAGTCACGTCGATCGAGAAGGACGGCGGCGCCTATCGCATCGCTTCCTCGCGCGGCGAACTGCGCGCGCAGCAGGTGCTGATCGCCACCGGCCCGTCGCGACATGGTCCGTTCGGCTGGTATCGCAGAAGGCTTGCGCCCGTGGGGTCGTTCATCGTCGTGACCGAGCCGCTGCCGCCGGCCGAACTCGCGCGCCTGTTGCCGAAGCGCCGTTCGTACACGACAAGTCGTTTGATGCACAACTATTTTCGCGTGACGCCGGATGCGCGGCTCCTCTTCGGCGGACGCGCGCGCTTCACCGCGTCCGAGCGTCCTTCCGACGAGAAGAGCGGCCGCATTCTGCAAGCGAATCTCGCGCAGATGTTCCCGAGTCTCGCGAGTGCGCGCATCGACTACTGCTGGGGTGGTCTCGTCGACATCACGGCGGACCGTCTGCCGCGCGCGGGCCAGCACGACGGCCTCTATTTCTCGATGGGCTACAGCGGCCACGGCACGCAGATGGCAACGCACATGGGCCAGATGATGGCCGAGGTGATCGGCGGCAACGCGCAAGCGAATCCGTGGCGCGAGTTCGACTGGCCCGCGATTCCCGGACATACCGGCAAGCCCTGGTTTCTGCCGCTCGTCGGCACGTACTACCGCATCAAAGACGTTTTCTATTGACTGACTGACCCAAAGACCCGATCGCAGACTCAGAACTGCGCACCCCACGTCATCCTCACGCGGAGAAGTTTCCATGACCCACGACAAATCGCTGGACGCTGTCGCCAACGCCGGCATCCGTCTCGAAGAGCTGACTCGCCGCGGGGCCTCGCGCCGCGACGTCCTGCGCGCGCTGGCCGCGGGCGGTCTAATGTCGATGACGGGCGCGGGCCTTCTCGCCGCGAGCGGCGCCGCGCTCGCCCAGGACGCGAAGCCGAAGCAGGGCGGCCGCATCCGCGTCGCGACGCAGTCCGCTTCCGCCGCCGACACGCTCGATCCGGCCAAGGGCGCGCTCGGCACCGACTACGTGCGCGCGAACATGTTCTACAACGGCCTGACCGAACTCGATTCGCATCTCGGCGCGCGGATGGCGCTTGCCGAGTCGCTCGAAACGAAGGATGCGACCGTGTGGGTCGTGAAGCTTCGCAGCGGCGTGCAGTTCCACGACGGCAAGTCGCTCACGCCCGCGGACGTGGTCTATTCGATCATGCGCCACAAGGACCCGGCGACCGCCTCGAAGGCGAAGACGCTCGCCGATCAGGTGAAGGACGTGAAGGCGACCGGCCCGAACGAAGTGACGATCACGCTCGAAGGCGCGAACGCCGACCTGCCGGTGATTCTCGCGACCTCGCACTTCCTCATCGTCAAGGACGGCACCAAGGACTTCAAGACGGCCATCGGCACGGGCCCGTTCAAGGTCAAGGAGTTCGCGCCGGGCGTGCGCACGGTCGGCGTGCGAAACGAGAAGTACTGGAAGCCGGGCATGCCGCATCTGGACGAGATCGAACTGATCGGCATCGGCGACGAACCCGCGCGCGTGAACGCGCTCCTTTCCGGCGACGTGCAGCTCATCAACGCGGTGAGCCCGCGCTCGACCGAACGCATCAAGGGCACGAGCGGCTACACGATCCTCGAAACGAAGACGGGCACCTACACCGACCTCATCGTGCGCGACGAAGGCGGCATCACCGGCACCGAGGATTTCCGCCGCGGCATGATGTACCTGATGGACCGCGAGCAGATCCGTCGCGCGGTGTTCCGCGGTTACGGCGCGATCGGCAACGACCAGCCGATCGATCCGACCAACAAGTACTACATGGCGGGCCTGCCGCAACGCGGCTTCGATCCCGACAAGGCCAAGTTCCACTTCCAGAAGGCCAAGCTCGGCAGCGCGCCGGTGCAGATCGTGGCGTCGCCGGCGGCGGACGGGTCCATCGAAATGGCGATGTTGCTGCAACAGGTCGCGCCGCAGGCGGGCCTCAACCTGCAGGTGACGCGCGTGCCCGCCGACGGCTACTGGTCGAATCACTGGATGAAGCATCCGCTCGGCTTCGGCTCGGTGAACGGCCGTCCGAGCGCGGACGTGATCTTCACGCAGTTCTTCAAGTCCGACGCACCCTGGAACGAGGCGAACTGGAAGAGCCCGCAGTTCGACCAGATGCTCGTCGCCGCGCGCGGCGAACCCGACGACGCGAAGCGCAAGAAGATCTACGGCGACATGCAGGTGCTCGTGAACCAGACGGGCGGCGTCGGCATTCCGCTCTTCCAGAGCTCGATCGACGCGCATACGACCAAGCTCAAGGGCCTCGGCTCGGTGCCGCTCGCGGGTCTGATGGGCTTCGCATTCGCGGAGAACGTCTGGCTCGAAGCCTGACGCCCGACGCGCCAGGAAGCACGCCGCACGCATGCGGCGTGCGTCCCCAACCCAGGAGGCGATACCGATGAAAGCACACGCGCAACGACTCATCGCCGCGCGCCTCGGACTCGCGCTGCTCACGCTGCTGCTGGTGTCGGCGGTCGTGTTCGCGATCACCGGGCTGCTTCCCGGCGATGCCGCGCAGCAGGCGCTCGGCCAGGCGGCCACACCTGAAGCGGTGGCTGCGCTGCGGCATCAGTTCGGGCTCGACCAGCCGGCATTGCAACGCTACTTCCAGTGGCTCGTTCATATCGTGAGCGGCAACTTCGGCACGTCGCTCTCGAACAACCTGCCGGTCAGCGAACTGATCGCCACGCGCCTGCCGAATTCGCTCGTGCTCGCCGGACTGACCGCGCTCGTCTCCGTGCCGATCGCGCTCCTGATCGGCATCTCATCGGCGATGTTCCGCGGCTCGCTCCTCGACCGCGCGCTCAACGTGCTCACGCTCTCGACGGTCGCCGTGCCCGAGTTCCTGATCGCGACGGTCGCGGTGCTGATCTTCGCGGTGAAGCTGCGCTGGCTGCCGGCGTTGTCGTATCTGTCGGAGGTGTCGTCGTTCGGCGCGCTCCTTCGCATCTACGCGATGCCCGTGATGACGCTCTGCTGCGTGATCGTCGCGCAAATGGCGCGCATGACGCGCGCCGCCGTGCTCGACCAGCTGAACGCGTCGTATGTGGAGATGGCGCTGCTCAAGGGCGCCTCGCCGATGCGCATCGTGTTGCGCCATGTGCTGCCGAACACCATCGGTCCGATCGCCAACGCGGTTGCGCTCTCGCTGTCGTATCTGTTCGGCGGCGTCGTGATCGTGGAGTCGATCTTCAACTATCCGGGCCTCGCGAGCCTGATGGTCGATGCCGTTACCAACCGCGACATGCCGCTCGTGCAGGGCTGCGTGATGGTGTTCTGCGTCGCGTATCTGGCGCTCGTGCTGATTGCCGACCTGTGTCAAATCGTATCCAACCCGAGGCTGCGTCAACGATGATCCGACCCGCCACCACGCCCCACGCCACCACCGTTCTCTATGCGGTCTCGGAGAACGAAGCCGAGGTGGCCGCGCCCGCATTGCAGGAGCCGCTGCCCGAGGCCGTCGCCGTGCGGCCCGGCATGCTGCGCCGCCTCACGCGCCGCTTTTCCGTGCTCGGCCTCATCGGCCTCGTGATCGTCGTGTTCTGGCTCGTCGTCGCGTTCATCGGGCCGCTCGTCGCGCCGTACAAGGGCGGCGTGCTCACGTCGACGGAAATCTTCGGCACGTATAGCGCCGCCTATCCGCTCGGCACCGATTATCTGGGCCGCGACATGCTGAGCCGCATTCTCTACGGCACGCGCTACACGGTCGGGCTCGCGCTCGCGGCGGCGGTGCTCGCGAGCTGCATCGGCATCTTTTTCGGGCTGATCGCGGCCGTGTCGGGCCGCTGGGTCGACGAGATCTTGAGCCGTCTCTTCGACGCGCTGATCTCGATTCCGAGCAAGGTGCTCGCGCTCGTCGTGATCGCCGCGTTCGGCTCGTCGATTCCGATGCTCACGATGGTGGCCGCGCTCGCCTATATCCCCGGCGCGTTCCGCATCTCGCGCTCGCTCGCGGTCAATCTGATGACGCTCGAATACGTGCAGGTCGCGCGGGCGCGCGGCGAAGGGCTGTTCTACATCGCGCGCGTCGAGGTGTTGCCGAACATGATCCATCCGATGCTCGCGGACTTCGGCCTGCGCTTCGTGTTCATCGTGCTGCTCCTGAGCGGACTCTCGTTCCTCGGCCTCGGCGTGCAACCGCCGAACGCCGACTGGGGCTCGCTCGTGCGCGAGAACATCGGCGGTCTCTCGGAAGGCGCGCCCGCCGTGCTGATGCCGGCCGTGGCGATCGCGACGCTGACCATCGGCGTGAATCTCTTGATCGACAATCTGCGCCGCAAGAGCGGGCGCGGGGGAGCCGCATGATGAGCATGATCGAAGTGAAGGGCCTGCGCGTGACCGGCGGCGTGTCGCCGGATGCGGTCGTCGAGATCGTGAAGGGCGTCGATTTCTCGGTGAAGAAAGGCGAGGTACTCGCGCTGATCGGCGAATCGGGTTCGGGCAAGACGACCATCGCGCTGTCGCTGCTCGGTCATGCGCGCCCCGGATGCGCGATCTCGGGCGGCTCGGTGCGCATCGGCGACCTCGACGTGCTCTCGCTCGACGAGCGCGGCCGGCGCGCGCTGCGTGCGCGCATCGTCGCGTATGTGGCGCAGAGCGCGTCGGCGGGCTTCAACCCCGCGCGCACGATCATGGATCAGGTGACCGAGCCCGCGCTCCTGCACAAGCTGATGACGCCCGCCGCCGCCCGCGAGAAGGCCATCGCGCTCTTTCGCGCGCTCGCGCTGCCGGCGCCCGAGACGATCGGCGCGCGCTATCCGCATCAGGTGTCCGGCGGCCAGTTGCAGCGGTTGATGGCGGCGATGGCGCTGATCACCGATCCGGCCGTCGTCGTGTTCGACGAACCGACGACGGCGCTCGATGTCACCACGCAGATCGAAGTGCTCGCGGCGTTCAAGAAGGTGATCCGCGAACTCGGCACGACGGCGGTGTACGTGTCGCACGATCTCGCGGTGGTCGCGCAGATGGCGGACCGCATCGTCGTGCTGAACGGCGGCACGGTGCGCGAGAACGGCACGACCGCGCAAGTGCTCGATGCCCCCGTCGATGCCTACACGCGCCAGCTGCTCGCGGCGACGCGTCGTCCCGAGCCGGAAGCGATAGCTGTATCGAAGGACACGGTGCCGCCGCTGCTCGAAATCCGCGGGCTGAGCGCGGGCTATGGGCGCATCGACAGCAAGGGTGTGCCCGCCGTGCGCGTGCTCGACGACGTCAGCCTGAAGATCGTGCGCGGCAGCACGCTCGGCGTGATCGGCGAATCGGGCTCGGGCAAGACGACGCTCGCGCGCGTGGTCGCGGGTCTCGTCGATCGCGCGCGCGGCGAGGTGCTGCTCGACGGCAAGCCGCTGCCCGCGCAGTTGTCCAAACGCACGCTCGACCAGTACCGGCGCATCCAGATCGTGTTCCAGAACGCCGATACCGCGCTGAACCCGAGCCGCACGATCGCCGATATCCTCGCGCGGCCGATGAACTTCTATCACGGCCTGCGGGGCAACGCCGCGCACAAGCGCATGCTCGAACTGCTCGATCTGGTGAAGCTGCCCGCGTCGATTGCGAAGCGCCAGCCGGGCGGCCTGTCGGGCGGACAGAAACAACGTGTGAATCTCGCCCGCGCGCTCGCCGCCGATCCGGCGCTCATCCTCTGCGACGAGGTGACGTCGGCGCTCGATACGGTCGTCGGCGCCGCGATCCTCGAACTGCTCGCCGAGCTGCGCCGCGAACTGGGCGTGTCGTACATGTTCATCAGTCACGACATCTCGACGGTGCGCGCGATCTGCGACGAAGTCATCGTGCTCTATGCGGGCCAGCGCGTGGAAGCGGGCCAGCGCGACGTGCTCGCCGCGCCGCCGTATCACCCGTACACGGGGCTGCTCGTCGATTCGGTGCCCGCGCTTCAGCCGGGATGGCTCGACGCGCGCCGCGAGATCGCAAGCGCCGTGCTGCCGCCGATGGGCGCAAGCAGCGGTCTGGGCGAACTGTGCAGTTTCCGCGCGCGCTGTCCGGTGCGCATCGACGGCAAGTGCAACGTCACGCCGCCATTGATGAAAAAGCTGCCTTCGGGCGCGGAGATCCTGTGCCATCACTCGGCTGCGGACCTGAACCGCATGCAGACCGCCGATCCGGTGGCGGTATGAGCGGACGCTTCGTGCGGGTCGCGGAACAGGGCCGCGAGACGTTCGCGATCCAGATCGACGGCGTCATGGCGCAGGCCGCCGAGGGCGACACGCTGATGGTCGCGCTCCTCACGGCGCAGGACACCTTGCGCGACTCCGAATTCGGCGACGGCCGCCGCGCCGGTTTCTGCCTGATGGGCGCGTGCCAGGACTGCTGGGTGTGGCTGGCCGACGGCCGCCGCGTGCGCGCCTGCACGACGCCGGCCGCGCCCGGCATGTCGATCGTGACGCGGCTTGCCGCCGGGGAGGGCGTATGGCCGCGCGGGTAGTCGTGATCGGGGCGGGGCCGGCGGGGGTGCGCGCGGCTCAGGCGCTCGTGGAGGCGGGGCTCGTGCCGGTCGTGATCGACGAAGGACGGCGCGACGGCGGGCAGATCTATCGACGGCAACCGGACGGCTTTTCGCGTTCGTACGACACGCTCTATGGCACGGAAGCCGGGCGCGCTGCGGCATTGCATCGCGACTTCGACGCGCTCAAGGACCGCATCGACTATCGGCCGGAGACGCTCGTCTGGAACATCGACGCGAAGCACGTGCATCTCGTTACAGGCACGCAGTACAGCGAACTCGCCTTCGACGCGCTGATCGTCTGCAGCGGCGCGACCGACCGCCTGATGCCCGTGCCCGGCTGGCACTTCGCGGGCACCTATAGCCTCGGCGGCGCGCAGGTCGCGCTGAAGTCGCAGGGCTGCGCGATCGGTGCGCGCGTCGTGATGATGGGCAGCGGCCCGTTGCTCTACCTCGTCGCGGCGCAGTACGTGAAAGCGGGCGCGACGGTCGCAGCGGTGCTCGATACGTCCACCGCGATGCAGCGCTTCCGCGCATTGCCGCAATTGCTCGCGATTCCCGCCGCGTTGAAAAAGGGCGTCGCGCTCATTGGCGTGTTGAAGCGCGCGCGCGTGCCGATCCATCGCGGTGTGACGCCGGTGCGTATCGACGGAACGACGGAACATGGCGTGGCGGGCGTGCAGGTGGCACGCGCGAACGGTGCGAAGCTGGACATCGCGTGCGACGCCGTTGCGCTCGGCTATCACCTGCGTCCCGAGACGCAACTCGCCGATCTCGCCGGCTGCGAATTCCGCTTCGACGAGGCCGCGCAGCAATGGCTCGCCCATATCGACGAAGACGGCCGCAGCAGCGTGAAGGGCGTCTATCTCGCAGGCGACGGCGCACGCGTGCGCGGCGCCGATGCAGCCGAACGCTCGGGCCGTCTCGCGGCGCTGGCGTCGCTCGCCGACCTCGGCATCCGGACCGCGAGCCTCGCGCCCTTGCGCGCCGATCTCGCGCGCTTCACGCGCTTCGCCGCCGGCTTGCGCGCCGCGTTTCCGTGGCCTGCGCGTTTCGCCGCGAGTCTGCCCGACGACACCATCGTGTGCCGCTGCGAAGCGATCACGGCCGGAGAACTGAGGCGCGTCGTGCGCGAGACCGGCGCGGCGGAAGCGAATCGCGCGAAGGCGTTTTCGCGCGTCGGCATGGGACGTTGCCAGGGGCGTTTCTGCGCTCACGCTGGCGCCGAAGTGATCGCAGCGGAAGCGCGCGTGCCCTTGTCCTCGGTAGGTCGCTTGCGCGGACAGGCCCCCGTCAAGCCACTGCCCGTGGCATTGGAAGCGGACATCGAAGAGGAGAGCGCGCAATGAGCGCAGAAGCGGACGTGATCGTGATCGGCGGCGGCATCATGGGAACGTCGACGGCGTTCTTCCTGAGGCGCCGCAAGCGTTCCGTGATCCTGCTCGAACGCGGCCTCACGGGTCAGCAGGCCAGCGGCGTCAACTTCGGCGGCATTCGCCGGCAAGGACGCGCGCTGCCGCAACTCGCGATGGCGAATCGCGCGCTCGACACGTGGCGGCGCTCGAAGGAACTGCTCAACGAGGACGTCGAGTTCCTTGCGTCGAGCCATACGCGCGTCTGCTATCACGCGCACGACGCCGAATACTTCGACCGTTACGCGGCCGATGCGCGCGCCTATGGCCTCGACCTCGACGTGCTGCATGGCGCGGCGATGTTCGAGCGCTTTCCGTTTCTCGGACGCGAGGTGCTCGCCGCGTCGATCTCGCCGTTCGACGGCCACGCGAACCCGCGCCTCGCCGCGCCCGCCTTCGCGCGCGCGGCCGCGCGGCTCGGCGCGCGCATCGTCGAGAACACGGAGATCGTGCGCGTGGAGCGCGAGGGCGGCGGCTTTCGCGTCGAGAGCGCGGCGGGCGACGTCTATCGCGCGGCGCAGCTCGTGATCTGCGCGGGCGCGTGGGCGAGCGCGCTTACGCAGCAATTCGGCGAGCCGGTGCCGCTCGTCGCGCGCGGGCCGCAGATGGCGGTGACCGAGCCGGTCCCTTACGTGTTCCGGTCTTCGATGGGCGTGTACACGTCGGTGAAGGCGGAGAGCATCTATTTCCGGCAGATTCCGCGCGGCAACATCATCGTGGGCGGCGGCCCGCCCGGTCCCGCCGATGCCGCCACGTGCCGTGCGTCGGTGCTGCCGCACAACACGGTGGGCCAGCTCGCGCAATTGCGCCGCCTCGTGCCCGCGATGGCGCCGCTCAACGTGATTCGGGTGTGGAGCGGCGTCGAGAGTTATCTGCCGGACTCGGAGCCGGTGATCGGGCCGAGTTCGAAGGTCGATGGTCTCTTCTATGCATTCGGGTTCAGCGGTTCGGGCTTTCAGATCGGGCCGGGCGTGGGCGAGACGCTGGCCGAACTCGTCGATACCGGCGCGACGCCGATCCCGCTCGATTCGTTTTCCATCCGGCGGTTTGCCCTCGCACCGTCTACACCGGTGCTTTCGACATGATGTCTACCAGGACGGCGGCTCCGCTCGACGAAGCGCTCGCTTTCATCGAAGCGCATTTCGACGAGCCCGTGCGGCTTGCGCAACTCGCCGAGTTGTCGGCGCTTTCGGTTTCGCGGTTTGCGACCGTGTTCCGGCAGCAGGTGGGTTTGTCGCCGTATCGGTATCTGTGCGGCGTGCGGATCCGGCGTGCGCAAGCGCTCTTGCTCGCCGGCGTGCCGGGGTCGGTCGTTGCGGCCGAGGTCGGCTTCTTCGACCAGAGCCATTTCGCCAGGCACTTCAAGCGGTTTTGCGGAATGACGCCGAGTTCGTTCTTGCAGAGCGCGGGGCGGTAGGGAGATCGGACGAGCGTGGTTGCTGTTATGGAAGCGCAGGTTTCAGCACGCCCCGGTTACGCTCCATACCCCACGATTCCCTTCACTTCCAGGAACGCCTCC
Organism: Caballeronia telluris; assembly: GCF_001544495.1. Classification (GTDB taxonomy): domain Bacteria; phylum Pseudomonadota; class Gammaproteobacteria; order Burkholderiales; family Burkholderiaceae; genus Caballeronia; species Caballeronia telluris. The sequence continues at coordinate 94,680 of NZ_FCNZ02000004.1, read as the reverse complement.
AGACCCCATTCGCCGTACTCGCGGCCATTGCCCGACTGCTTGTACCCGCCGAACGGCGCACCCGCATCCCACGACGGATAGTTCAGATAGACGCTGCCCGCGCGCAACCTGAGCGCCACACCGCGCGCGCGCGTCAGATTCCCGGACTGCACATAGGCCGCAAGCCCGAACGGCGTATCGTTGGCGATCGCGACGGCATCGTCCTCGTCGCGATACGGCATGATCGCGAGCACCGGCCCGAAGATTTCCTCGCGCGCGATGGTCATCGAAGGACGCACGCCGGCGAACACCGTCGGCCGCACGTAATAGCCGCGCTCGAGACCCGCCGGACGCCCGGGTCCGCCCGCCACGACCTGCGCCCCTTCGTCGATGCCGATCGCGATCAGCCGCTCCACGCGCTCGAACTGAAGCGCGCTGACGACCGGCCCCATCGTCGTGCGCTCATCGTCGGCCGGACCGACGCGATGCGCCTCGGCCGCGCGACGCGCAATCGCCACCGCTTCTTCGTGACGCGCCTCGGACACGAGCATGCGCGTGGGCGCATTGCACGACTGCCCGCTGTTGCCGAAGCACGCATTGACGCCCGCAGTCACGGCCGCTTCGAAATCGACGTCGTCGAGCAGGATGTTCGCCGACTTGCCGCCCAGTTCCTGATGCACGCGCTTGACGGTCGGCGCCGCGAGTTTCGCGATCTCGACGCCTGCGCGCGTCGACCCGGTGAACGACACCATGTCGACCTCCGGATGCGCCGCGAGCGCGGCGCCCACGGTCGGTCCGTCGCCGTTCACGAGATTGAAGACACCGGGCGGCACGCCCGCCGCGTCGAGTATCTCCGCGAACAGCACGGCGTTCAGCGGCGACACTTCGCTCGGTTTCAGCACCATCGTGCAGCCCGCCGCGATCGCGGGCGCGGCCTTGCAGACGATCTGGTTGATCGGCCAGTTCCACGGCGTGATCAGCGCGACGACCCCGACCGGCTCGTGATTGACGAGCGTCGTGCCCTTTTTGCGCTGCCACTGGAACGTCTCGCACGTGCGGATCAGTTCTTCCAGATGACGCCGCCCGATGCCCGCCTGCCATGCATGCGCGAGCGCACGCGGCGCGCCGATCTCGCGCGAGATCGTGTCGCCCAGTTCGTCGTGGCGCGCCATGAAGGCGTCGAGGATGCGGCGGATCAGCGCCAGGCGTTCAGCGGGTGTCGTCTGCGAGAACGATGCGAACGCGCGCCGTGCCGCCGTCACCGCGCGATCGACGTCGGCGGGCGTGCCCATCGCCACTTCGGCAAAGGCTTCTTCCGTACAGGGATCGATGACGGGCAGGCGCGCCGGGCCGGACGGCTCGACCCACTCGCCGTCGATATAGAACTTCAGTGCATGGTTCATGCGCAAGGGTGTCACTCAGAAAGGTTCAGGCGCGCGCCGCCGAAGAAGAACGCCGGCTCACGACGACGATCATCACGAGGCATAGCGTCAGCGCGGTCAGCATCGTGCTGATCGCGGCGATGGTCGGATCGATTTCGTCGCGCAGCGTCACGAACATGCGGCGCGTGAGCGTCTGGTTCGATCCGCCCGAGACGAACAGCGCGACGACCGTCTCATCCAGCGCCTGGATGAACACGAACACCGCGCCGGAAATCACGCTCGCCTTGATCTGCGGCAGCGTGACGGTCATGAAGCTGCGAAAGCGGTTCATGCCGAGGCTGCGCGCCACCATCTCCTGCGTGCGGTCGAAGGTACGCAGGTCCGCGCCGACCGAAATCAGCACATACGGCAGGCCGAGCATGGTATCGGCGAGAATCAGCCCGCCGAGCGTATTCACGTAGCCCGCCTGCGAATACACGAAGAACACGCCCACCGCGACGATGATGATGGGCACCATCAGCGGCAGCATCAGGAGCGTGCGCAGATAGCGCATGATCCAGTGCGTGCCGTTCTGGATCGCGTAGGCGGCGGCGACCCCGAGCGGGGTCGCGATCAGCGCGGCGCACACGGAAGCGGTGAGCGTCGTGCGCGCGGCGTCGATCCACGCGGGGTTGTCGAAGAACGAGTGATACCAGCGCAGCGAATACGCGGGCGGCGGGAAGGTCATGAAGCGCGTGTCGGAGAACGACAGCGGCACGACGATCAGCACCGGCACCATCAGGAAGAGGAGAATCAGCGCGACCGTCGCGCCGAGCATGATGCGTCCGAACGAGAAGCGCTTCATTTCGCCCCCAGGGTCTTTTCGAGCGGCACGACGCGGCTCGCGGCATAGAAGATCGCGAATACGCAGATCAGAAGGACGACGCTCACTGCGCTCGCCGCGCCCCAGCTGTTGTAGATCTCGACGTTGCGGCTCACCACCATCGACACCATGATCGACTTGCCGCCGCCCATCAGTTCGGGCGTGATGTAGAAGCCTAGGCACAGCACGAACACGAGCGTGACGCCCGCGAACACGCCGCTCATCGAGAGCGGCAGGAACACGCGCATGAACACGTGCAGCGGCGAGCCGCCGAGGCTCGCGCCCGCCAGCGAAAGATTCGAAGGGATTTTTTGCATCGCCGAATAGAGCGGCAGGACCATGAACGGCAACAGGATGTGCACCATCGCGATGATCGTGCCGAACTGGTTGTAGGCAAGCTGCACGGGCCGGTCGATCAGGCCCATCGCCAGAAGCGACTTGTTGATCATGCCGGTGCGTTGCAGCAGCACGAGCCACGCGTAGGTGCGCACGAGGACGCTCGTCCAGAACGGCAGGATCACCATGCCGAGCACGAGTGCGCTCAGCTTCGGTGACAGCGAGGCCGCGAAGTACGCGACCGGATAGCCGAGCAGCAGCGTGATGACCGTCACGATGATGCTCAGCTTGAAGGTCAGCAGGAACGTGTCGAGATAGGCGCCCGTGAACATGCGCCGATAGTTTTCGAGCGTGAAGCCGTCGTGATAGATCGACTGCCACGACAGCCACGCGAGCGGCACGAGCAGCAGCACGACGATCACGAGGAGCGCGGGCGTCATCAGGAGAAGCATCGTGCGGTCCTCGCGGCGCTGGTAGCGCAGCCCGGGATCGGACTCGGTGGCCTGCATCAGTGTGGGTCCTTCGAATATCCGCTTGGCAGTCGTCATGATGCACCTGATAGCATGGGTCACGCACCTATGGCGTCGAGAATCTGATACCACGCGGCGACGAGCCTCACACCCGGCGCGCGCAGCGAATGAAACGGCACCGGCCTGAGCCCCGGCGCACCGAGCAGGGAAAGCTCGGGTGTCTCGCCGAGCGCGAGCGCGGCGGCATGCTGGCCGAGCAGGCTCGCCATCGCGACACCCGCGCCGTTATACCCCAGACAAAAGGTCGTGGCATCGTCGCTGCGTCCAACATGCGGCAGCGAATTGAACGTCATGCCGACATAACCCGACCAGCGATAGTCGATCCGCACCTCCGCGAGATCGGGAAAGAGCGACACCATCGCGCGCTGCAGCGCATCGAAGCCGGTCATCTGTCCTTCCTTGCCGAACGCGTCGCGTCCGCCGAACAGCATGCGCCCGTCCACCTTGCGGAACCACTTCATCATGCGCCGCGTCTCGGTGTAACTGCGGCGCTCGACCATCAGGCGCGCGTCGAGATCGGCGGGAAGGCGCTCGGTCGCGATCATCGCGCTGCGAAACGGCACGAGTTCACGCTGATAAGGCGCGGTCGCCGAAGTGAGGTCGGAGTAGGCGTTGGTCGCGACGATCACCTGCTTCGCGCGCACCGTGCCGCCCGGCGTGACGAGCGTGACCCGCGCATCGCCCGACGCGCGATGCATCTTCAGCACCGGCGTCGATTCGCAGATCGGCACGCCGCGGGCCGTCATGCCGCGCGCGAGCCCGCGCACGTATTCGAGCGGCAGGATCGTGCCGGCATCCGCGCTCAGCACGCCGCCGACGAAGCCCTTCGAACCCGTCTCGCGCTCGACTTCGGCGCGCGATTGCACGGTCATCGACGTATCGTTGAGCGTCGTGCGCACCCAGTCGGCCTCGGCGCAGATCGCCGCAAGCGCGCGTTCCGTATGCGCGCAGCGCAGGCTGCCCGTATGTTCGAAGCGCGCGCGGCCGATCCCGAATTCGTCGACGAACGATTCGACCACCCGCACGCCCTCGTGCGCGAGCCGGTGCATGCGCTTCGCGGTATCGAGGCCGTGCAGCGTGTGGATCGTGGGAAACGACAGCCTGAATTTCGACGACACCACGCCGCCATTCCTCCCGCTCGCGCCCCAGCCGACCGGGTTCGCATCGAGCACGACGCACTCGACGCCGCGCTTTTGCAGCGCATAGGCGGCGGAGAGCCCCGAATAGCCCGCGCCGATGATCGCGACCTCGACATCGAGGTCGCGCGCAAGCGTAGCGCCCGCGCTGAACGGCGCATCGGAGGCGAGCGCGCGCCAGAGCGTGTCCGGGAGCGGTCGTTTCGGAGTCGGCGCGAGCATGGGATCAGGCGGCCTGACGCGCTTCGGCTTCGACCGCATCCGCGAGCGCCGCGAGCGTCGCGAACGTGAAGCTCGGCGTCGTGACGGCCTCGGGGACCGGCGTCGCGCCGAAGCCCTTCTGGTTCTGACGGCGCTGGATCCAGCAGGTCGAATAACCGAGCTGCGTCGCGATGCCGATGTCGTGGTACTGGCTCTGCGCCGTGTGCAGGATCTCGCCGAACTTGTAGCCGAACGCCGCCTGACGGCCGCGGTTGTACGCGAAGAATTGCGGATCGGGCTTGGCGACGCCCGTTTCGTCGCAACACACGGTGTCGTCGAACGGGTCGCCGAGCGTGTGCGCATACGCCGACAACGCCACGCGGTCCGCATTCGTCATCGCGACCAGGCGATAGTGCTTGCGCAGGCGCTTCAACGCGGCGACCGAATCCGCGAACGCGGGCCATTCGAGCACGTCGCGCTGGAAGGCGGCGGCCGATTGCGGATCGTCGGGCAGACCGAGTTCCTTTGCGAGCGACAAGTAGACGTTCGCCATCTCGTGGCTCGAACGGCCGGGATACGTGGCGCGGCCGCGCATGTACGGCTCGAAGATCTGGTCGTCGGTCAGGTCCTTCGCCGCCGCGCCGCCGAGACGGCGCACGGAGGCGAGCACGCCGCGCTCGAAGTCGATCAGCGTGCCGACGACGTCGAACGTCAGGACCTTGAAATCGGTGAGCTTCATGAAATCATCCTTGTGCAGTTTGCTATGAATCGGGAAAGGAATGCCCGAAGCGCGGGCGGCTAAAAATGCGGAAAAGGTTTCAGGCAGGCACGACGATCGTGTCCTGCGGATCGAGCACGACGCTCATCTGCGCACCGGGTTCCGGAATGCGCCGGCGCGCTTCGTGGCTGCCCGGCTGCCTGAGACTGATCGGCGTGCCGTCGGCGAGCACGGCGAACACGCGCAAGCTTTCGCCCTGATACAGCACCTCGGTCACGCGGCATGAGAGACGGTTCACGCCGTTCATCGCATCGCCGCTGTCGATCACGAGCTTTTCCGTCTGCACCGCGAGCAGCAGCTTCTCGCCGCGCGGCAGCGGATGCGCGGTACGCAAAACGGTATCGCCGAGACGCACGGCATCGTCGCCGGCGCGCGTCACGTCAAGCAGCGTCGCCTCGCCGATGAAGCTCGCGACGAACGCATCGCACGGACGGTCGTAAAGCCGCTCGGGCGTGTCGATCTGCACGAGCCGGCCGTTCTTCAGCACGGCGACGCGGTCGCTCATCGTGAGCGCCTCGCGCTGGTCGTGCGTCACATAGACGATCGTCGCGCCGAGCTTGCGGTGCAGCCTGCGCAATTCGATCTGCATGGTCTCGCGCAACTGCTTGTCGAGCGCGGAAAGCGGTTCGTCCATCAGGATCAGTTGCGGCTCGAAGACCATCGCGCGGGCGAGCGCCACGCGCTGACGCTGGCCGCCGGAAAGCTGGCCGATGCCGCGGTTCTCGTAGCCCGCGAGTTCGACCATCGCGAGCGCATCGGCGACCTTCTTGGCCCACGTCGATTTCGGCTGGCGCCGGGCGCGCAGCGGAAACGCGACGTTCTCGCCGACGCTCATGTGTGGGAACAGCGCATAGTTCTGAAACACGATGCCGATGTCGCGTTTGTGCGGCGGCGCAAATGTAATGTCGCGCTCGCCGACCCAGACCGCGCCGGAACTCGGCTGCACGAAGCCGCCGAGGATGCCGAGCAGCGTGGTCTTGCCCGATCCCGAGGGCCCGAGCAGCGACACGAATTCGCCGGGGGCGATGTCGAGCGAAACGTCGTCGAGGGCCACGACCGGGCCGTAACGCTTCGCTGCCGATCGGATCGAAACACCTGTTTTCGCTCGTGCGTCCATTGCGTTTTTGTCTCGCTGAGAAGCCTGCGTTGAAGAAAATATAGGCCGCGTCTTTTTTGGCGGCAATTCCCAAATTGTTGGATCAGGCATAACATCAGGTCATGCCGAACCTTCGCAAAAAACTGCCGAGCGCCAATGCGCTCTTCGTCTTCGAGGCCGCTGCGCGCTGCGGGAACTTCACGCGCGCGGCACAGGAACTGTATGTCAGCCAGCCTGCCGTGAGCCGTATGCTGTCACGGATGGAAGACCATCTGGGCGTGCGTTTGTTCGAGCGCGTGCGCGGCGGCATCGAACTGACCGAGAACGGCAGGATTCTCTACCGGAAGATTTCCGAAGGCTTCAACGGGATAGAAAGCGCGATCCGCGAAATCGAGGCGCGGGCGACGGGCGTGGAATCGGTCACGCTCTCGGTGTCCACCGCGTTCACCACGCACTGGCTGATGCCGCGCATGAGCCGGCTGAACCAGGCGTTTCCGTCGGTCGATCTGCGGTTTCAACTGATTTCGGGGCGCATCGGCGGGCCGCTCGTCGACGTGGATCTCGGCATGCGCTTCATGCGCGAGGACGAAATCGGCGACAACAGCGTGCTCGTGATGCCGGAAACGCTGCTGCCGGTCTGCAACCCGCGCTATCACGAGACGTCGGCGACCGCGGCGGGCCGCGAGCAGGGCGATACGGTGATCGTGATGGACGACGGCGAGCGCGGCTGGCACGAGCGCTTCGCCAGCTTCGCCGCGCACGGACGGCGCGCGGCGGGCATGCTGAGTTTCAACGACTACGCGATCGTCGTGCAGGCCGCGCTGCTGGGTCAGGGCATCGCGCTGGGATGGCTCAACGTGGTGTCGCACTGGCTTTCGCAAGGCGCGTTGCTGCCGGCGGAACAGGAAGTCGTCGTGACGAACCGGCGGTGCTGCCTCGTCTGGCCGGAGAATCGGCCGCTGCGGCCAGTCGTCGCCGATCTGCGCGACTGGATCATCGAGGAGACGCGCTCCGACATGGCGATCGTCGATCGTGCGTATCCCGGGTTGAAGTTGCGCGACGCGCTTGGCGGGACCGGGCTCGTGTTGGACGCGGTCACGCCGTCGTGATGCGCGGATACCCGAAGCATCGCATCACGCACGTCCCCGCAACATATCGGCGATGCGCTCCGCGATCATGATGGTCGGCACATTCGTGTTCGCGCACGGAATCGACGGCATCAGCGACGCGTCGCACACGTAGAGCCCATCGACGCCAAGCACTGCGCCGCGCGCGTCGCAAACCGCGAGCGGATCGTCCGCCGCGCCCATGCGGCAAGTTCCCGACGCATGCCACGTGCCGCCCACCGAACGCGTGACGAAGCGCGTCAGTTCCTCATCGTCGGCGAGCAGTCGATCCAGCGTCACACCCTGCGTCACCACGCGCCTCACGAGCCACGCCCGCAGCGGTCCCGCGATATCCAGCAACGCAGCAAGCATGCCGCGCTGGAACGCGTTCCACATGCCCGGCACGGCCACGCTCGCGACGCGCGGCGAATAGCTCGTCGGCAACACCGTTGCGCGATGCCGCGCCATCAGCGGATCGGCGAGCGTCTCTGCGCCGAAGCGCAGCGCGAGCTTCAGGCGCTCCAGATCGCGCGGATCGGAGAGCATGTCGAAGTCGACGGCGGGCTCGTCCAGCGGATTCGCCGACGTGAGCTTCACGCGCCCGCGCGAGTACGACTTGTTCACCCAGAAGAAGATCGTCCCCAGCCGGTGGCCGACCGAATGCCAGCCCGAGCGCGAAAGAATCGCACCGTGCATGTCGCCGGGGACGGTGCCGGGCAGGCCCGATGAAAAGCGCACGACGGCCTGTTCGTGATGCTCGTCGGGAAAGGGCGTGCGGGCCGCGCGCGGCAGGAATGCGGAGACCGCAATCGACGGATGCTCCATCAGGTTGCCGCCGACGCCGCCGCGATCCGCAATGACGTCGATGCCGAGCGCGGCGAGGTCGGCGGCCGGGCCGATGCCGCTTCGCATCAGGAGCGCCGGGCTATGGATCGCGCCCGCGCAGACGATCACGTTCGCCGCACGCCATTCCTCGCGATTCGCGAGGAGCGCGCCGACCGCGCGCTTGCCATCGAACACGACGCGCTCGACAGCCGTGTCCGTCACGATCGTGAGATTGGTCCGGGCGCGCACGGTGTCGTCGAGATAGCAGACGGAGGTTGGAATGCGCTCGCCCGTTTCGCTCACGCCGATCGCGCCGATGAACGTGCCGTCTTCCCACGCGCCGTTCTGGTCGTCGCGACGTCGGTGGCCGCGCGCGTCGAGCGTGCCGAGCACCGCGCGCACGAACGGCGAGACGCGCGCCCAGCTTGCGCGCTGCACGCGCAGCGGGCCGCTCGTGCCATGCAGTTCGCCGCCGAAATCGCAATCGGTTTCGAGCTTGCGGAAGTACGGCAGGCACGCGGTCCAGTTCCAGCCGTGCGCGCCGAGCGCGTGCCATTCGTCGTAGTCGGCGGGGGCGCCGCGGTTCGCCATCAGCGCGTTGATCGCCGAGCCGCCGCCGAGCACGCGCGCCTGCTCGTAGCGGCGCATCGCGGCCGTCGCGCTCATGCGCGCGGTGAGCCGCTGCCAGATGTTGGCGGTGTCGAGATACGCGCGGCCGGGATAGCGGCTGCGAATGGCCGCGGGCATGTCGGCCTGCGAGATGTTGCGGCCGGCTTCGACGAGGCACACGGTCTTGCCGGCGTCTTCGGACAGGCGCGCGGCGAGCACGCAGCCCGCCGAGCCACCGCCGAGAATCAGATAGTCGATCACGTTCGAGGAATGCGCCGGCGCGTCACGAGCCGCACGGCGAGCGTTACTGCATGAACTTGAGCCAGCGCGCCTTCGCCTGTACACCGGCATCCGACGCCCACCACTCTTCCGACATCAGCGCCTGCTTCGCCGCGTTATCGGGCGAGCTCGGCAGTTCGCTCGCGCGCTTCGCGTCGATCTTGCCGGTCTTGAACGCCGCCGGATTGCCCGGGCCGTAGTCGATATAGAGCGGCAGGTTCGCCTGCAATTCAGGCGACATGGCCGCGTCGACGAACTTGATCGCCTCCGGGAGATTCGGCGCGTTCTTCAGCACGCACAACTGCGTGTTCTGCAGGATGCCGTCGTTGAACGTGAAGTCGACGTCGGGATTGTCCTTGCGCACGGCGCTCGCGCGGCCGTTCCAGATCATCGTCATGTCGACCTCGCCGTCGTGCAGCAGTTGCGCCGACTGCCCGCCCGACGTCCACCACACCGTCACGTCCGGCTTGATCTGCTGCAGCTTCTTGAACGCGCGGTCGACGTCGAGCGGGTACAGCTTGTCGCGCGGCACGCCATCGGCGAGCAGCGCGGCTTCGAGCACCGTCATCGGGTCGTTGCGCAACGCGCGCGTGCCGGGGAAGTCCTTCACGTTCCAGAAGTCGGCCCAGCTCTTCGGCACCTTCTTCAGCGTCTTCTTGTTGTAGCCGATGACCGTCGAATAGAACTCGTAAGCCACCGAGTAGGGCGTGCGGTACTTCTCGGGCATCGCGGCCGCATTCGGGATCTTCGAGAAGTCGAGCTTTTCGAGCAGGCCTTCCCGGCCGCCGCGCAGACAGTTCGAGGTCGGCGTGTCGACCACGTCCCAGATCGGCTTGCCGGTCGCCGCCTGCGCCTTGATCTGCGGCCACGCGTCGGGAATGCTTTCCTGGTTGATGGTGATGCCGAGCTGCTTGGCGGCGGGGTCGAGGATGGCCTTGGTCTGCGCTTCCTGATACGTGCCGCCCTGCGAGACGAAGGTAATCTTCCCGGCGGCAAAGGCGGGCGCGAGGCTCGCGGCGCTCAGAATCAGGAGAGCGGCAAGCGGGCGCAACGTTAGCTTTTTGATCACGACTTTGTCCTCGAGACGGTTATGCGAAAGAGATCGTCGATGTAATGCGATGTTCGTCGCGCCGCGTCGCCGGATGCGAGAGCGGCGGCGCAGGGAAGGCGCGCACCGGAGCCTCGGCCCTTCGATGATGCGCCTTCAGCAAAAAATATAGTGAGTCAAATTCGCCGCGACAACGCCCGAATTGTTGGAGCGCCCATGACATCAGGTTATGACACGGCGATGAGGCGGGACTGAATGGTAGCGCGAGTGAGAGCCGATTCAAAAAGATCACATGAATCGACGACGGGCGGAGGGCGCGAAGGGATAAGGTGGAACGAGGCCGTTCCACCCTTCAAACACAGAGGTGTTTCGTCAGGCGGCGGCGTCGAGACCCATCAGCGCGCGGACATGCGCCGCCGTGCCGCTGGCGAGTCCTTCGAGGCTGTAGCCGCCTTCGAGGATCGACACGATGCGTCCTTCCGATGTCGCATCGGCGATGCTCATCAGCTCGCGCGTGATCCAGTGGAAGTCGTCGTCTTCGAGGCGCAGGCCCGCGAGCGGGTCCAGGCGATGGGCATCGAAGCCGGCCGAAACGACGATGAGCTGCGGCGCGAATTCGCGAATCGCCGGCAGCATTTCAGCGCCGATGCGGGTGCGGAACAGGTCTGAATCGCAGCCGAGCGGCAAAGGCACATTGACGATGTTGTGGTCGACGCCCGTTTCGGACGCGGCGCCCGTGCCCGGATAGAGCGGCGACTGATGGCTCGACGCATAGAGCAACTGGGGCCGGCTGAAGAACGCGGCCTGCGTGCCGTTGCCATGATGGACGTCGAAATCGACGACCGCGACGCGCTCCAGCCCGTGCACGTCGTGCGCATAGGCGGCCGCGATCGCCGCCTGATTGAAGATGCAGAAGCCCATCGCGCGCGCCGGTTCGGCGTGATGGCCGCACGGGCGCGTTGCGCAGAACACGTTGCGCGCCTCGTCGTTCATCACGGCATCGACGCCCGCGCACGCCGCGCCGACGCAGCGCATCACGGCTTCCCACGAGCCCGGCGACATGACGGTATCGCCGCCGTCGAGCGGCACGTAGCCTTGCTTCGGCGCGATGTCCGCGATGTCGTCGATGAAGTCGCGCTCGTGAATCAACGCGAGCTGGTCGAGCGTGCCCATCGGCGCTTCGCGCCATTGCAGCGACGAAAACGCCGGCGAGCGCAGCGCGCCGAGCACGGCCTTCAACCGTTCCGGCGACTCCGGATGATTCGGGCCGGGCCGGTGTTCGAGACAGGCAGCGTGGGAATAAACAAGGGTGGTGTTCATGAGGGTCGCCTATCGCAGCCGGGGCATGGTCCGGCTGTCGTCGCTTTCTGGTCGTGTGCGCGGACGGCCTGCGTCCGCGCGCGTCGCGACACGCCAGTCGTTGCGCGCCGCATTGCCGAGCTTAGCGTCCGGTGACTCGCCGGGATAGTTAGACAAACTTTGGCACAGCATAGACGATCTCTTATGCGAGACCGAGCATGCAAAGACGGCCAGCGTTAGCCGAGATCGGCGGATGCGTCGAACTTCATTTCCGCCTGCACCCACTTCGGCGCGCCGCCATCGGCACTCTGCTGCGATAGCGCGCTCGCCTTCACGCCGAGCAGCCGGATGCTGCGATCGAGCGTGACGCGCTTCAGGCATTCGGTGGCTGCGCGCCGGATCGATGCGCCGTCGGTCACGCCGCGCTCCAGCGTGTGGTCGCGCGTGACCGTGTGGAAGTCGCTGAACCGCACCTTGATGCTGATGCACGCGGACGTGAGATTGCGCCGTTCGAGGTCTTCGGCGAGCCGCATGCAGAGCGCGGTGAAGCGTTCCGAGAGTTCTGCGCGGTCGCGGCGCGGATGCAGGTCGCGCGAGAAGGTCGTCTCGCGCGACTTCGAGCGCGGCACCGACTCGGTCTCGATCTCGCGCTCGTCGATGCCCGCCGCGATGCGCGTGAGCCAGCTCGCGTAGCTCAGACCGAAGTGCTCCTGAAGGAACGCGGGATCGGCGGCGGCGATGTCGCCGACCGTGTGGATGCCGAGTGCCGCGAGCCTCTCGTTTGCCTTCGGGCCGATGCCGTTCACCTTCTTCGCGGCAAGCGGCCAGATGCGCGGTTCGAGGTCGTCCATCGTGAGGAGGGTCAGCCCGTCCGGCTTGTCGAGTTCCGAGCCGATCTTCGCGAGCAGCTTGTTCGGCGCGACGGCGATGGAGCACGTGAGCCCCGTTGCATCGGCGACCACGCGCTTGATGCGCTGCGCGAGCGTGCGCGTCTCGCCGGGCACGTCGGTGAGATCAATGTAGATTTCGTCGATGCCGCGGTTCTCGATGCGCGGCGCGACGCTCGCCACCGCGTCCTTGAACAGCTCCGAGTAATGGCGGTACGAATCGAAGTTGCTCGGCAAGAGGAACGCGTCGGGCGCGAGTTGCGCTGCCTTCATCATGCCCATCGCGGAGAAGACGCCGAGCTTGCGGGCCTCGTAGGTCGAGGTCGTCACGACGCCGCGGCCCGCGTACTCGCGCAGCCGCACGAAATGGCGCGTGCCGTTTTCATCGACGGTCGGCGTGGCGCGGTGGCCGCCGCCGACGACGACGGCCTCGCCGCGCAACTCGGGATAGCGCAGCAATTCGACGGACGCGAAGAACGCGTCCATGTCGAGATGCGCGATGCGGCGGGTCGGGGCGCTCATGTCCGGATTTGCCGCGATGCTATTGCGCGACGCTCGGCAAGTTCGCGCACGAACGCTGGAAATACGCGGTCGGCACGTTCGGCACATCCTCGGCAAGCCGGTCCAGTTCCTCGCGGATCGAGCTCAGATAGTGGCCGTCGCGGGCATCGGCGTCGCCGGCATGGATCGCTTCCAGCTTGCGACGCACCGCGCCATAACGGGCGCCCGCCGCGCGATGCTGCTCGGCGCGTTCCTCATAGCGCAGGAAGGTCTGGAGCGCGGCGAGCACGGCCGCCACGACGCTCGTCAGCCCGACGGCCGCCCGCAGCAACGACGACACCGCCGTCGCGACCAGCGACAAAAACGCCGACGTGCCGATGAGCGAAGTAATTGCGATGACCGCAATGCCGAGCCAGCGGCCGCGCCGGTGCAGGCGGTCGGCCATGTCGTAATGGCTCGCCTGCGACTCGCGCGCGCGGCGGATCCATTTCAGCAGCAGTTCGGCTTCGTCGGTGGGCGGGTGATAGTCGGTGGATTGGGTCATGTGTCGATACGCGATGCAGCCTGTTCACGGACCGGCGGTCCGGCAGGATGGATATGGTATCAACACCAGCGCAATCGTGGCGCGCGCTCGCTTAACTCCAGTCGTCCATGTCGTGTTTGATGCTATGGCGGTTTGCGATCAGTGTATCGACGCTCGGCTCGTTGTTCATCGCGCGCTGGATCGCGAGCTTGGTCGCCTCGTAGTTCGTGCTGTACATGTCCTTCTTGTCGAGATTCGGGTCCGTCACGCAAAGCGGGTCGATCCACACGAGGCTGATGATGCACAGGTCGTTCGCCTGATCCTTCGGCAGGATGCCCTCGATCAGGCAATCGACCACGGCGTCCGCCGTCGCCGACTGCACCACGCCGCCGAACAGTTCGATCGTCGCCATGTCCTTAAGCGTGACCTTCGGGACGATCATCGTCGCGGGGCGCACCATCTGATTGCAGGCGCGGATCGCGAACATCGCCGTGTGTCCCTTGCTCTGCGCCATCATGTTGGCGAAAGCGTGACCGACCGGACCGTCGACGCGGCCGATCAGGATCTCCGGCATGGCGTCGGTCGCCTGTCCGGGCGCGGCAAAGACGGTGGCTTCGCCAGCGCGGAATGTCAGATCGTTACTCATGGATGGCTCCTGTGTCCTTCACGTGCGGCTTCGATGACCCGCTGATCGAAAGGGCAAGCGATGCAAGGACAATGCCAATGACGCAGGCAGCGCGCACGATGGCCACTCGCGACGCGTCGCGCGGAACAGAGTGTCAGCGAGTCGTGACACATTGGCCGGACGTGAAGCGCCGGCGACGCTCGCCGACGCTTCACGCCTCGCGATGCTCAGACTGGATTCGCTTCGACGAATCGCTTGAACGCGGAATAGGCGGGATTGCGCGAGACGCCGTCCGGGCGGATCAGGCCGTATTTGTCGTCAATGATGCAGTACATCATGATGCACTGGATGTCGTACTTGTCCTTGATCGACTTGTACTGCGTGAGTGCGCTCGTCACGTACTCGGCCGCCGATTCCGGCGAGTCCTTCGAACCGGACCAGCCCCATTCGGTCAACCAGATCGGCACGCCGAAGGAATCCTTGAGGATCTGAAGCACGTCGATCGAAGCGGTTCTGCCGGCGCGTTGAATGTCGTATGAACTCTTGTACCAGTGATAGGTCGTGAAGTCCCAGCGCAAGGCGCTCGCACCGCCCGCGCCGTTTTCCGTGCCGTTCGGCGAAATGCCGTTCCAGAGCATCTGGAGCGCGCGATAGGCCATCGGAATGCCGACGTTGACGCCGACTTGAATCGACGGATCGACTGCCTTCACGCCGTCGATCATGCCGCGAATCACGCCACGGAACGAGCCCCAGCACGCGGGGTTCCAGTCGGCGGAACTGCTGCCGTCACCGTGCATCTTGAGTTGCACATCGAGTTCGTTGCCGCATTCGATGTAGTTGACGAGGCCCTTGAGCGGTCTTGTGCAATCGACGCCCAGCTTGTAGCCAAGCGAATAGGCGGTGGACTCGGAACTCGTGTAGTCCCATCCGGCGGACTGCGCATTGAGCACGGGAAGAATCGATACGCCGCCTGCCTTGAATACGCCGGTCAGCAGGCGCGCGAGCGTTTCCGACATGCCGTCGCTTGCCGTGTCCGCACGGTACATCGTGCATCCCAGATCCCTTAACTGCGCGAGCTGCACGGCGGCTGACAGCGTGCTGTAGATGCCTTCGTTCCAGGCGATATGGCCGTTCATGCCATAGAACAGCTTCTGGCCGGTGGCCGCTTTTGCTGTCGCATCGACGCTCGTTGCTGCACTCGCCGCTTCTCCGTACGTCGATAGCGCAACACTACCGGCGCCGGCCGCCATGAGTGAAAGAAATTTCCGACGCGGCAAGCGAGCGTGGGCCTCGGCATCGATATCGGGGAATTGTTGCTCGTGTGGATAAGGGTTTCGTTTAGACATAGGTAAATGGTCAAGGGTTTGTCAGGCGAAAAAAGTATAGTCGGAGCTATATGCCTGAACCTGTAACGTCACGTAACAACGTGAACGTTAAGGAAATTGTTCTTGTGTCGTTTAAGATCATTCCCGGGTTTTGCTTTTTATGGACCGATATGGAATGTATGACCTCGATCACGCGGGCCTAGTCGATCGAATAGGCCCGAAATTCCCGGAAAAAACAAAAAATAAATACCGCACGGCTTGCTGGGTATAAGTCTTACCGTCAAGACATTGTCGCTCGGTAATTCTTAGTGAAGTCGATAAGACGTGTCGGATAAGCACGAATAGACGCCCTAAGCTGCCGGTTAAATAAACCGCATTGCAATTCTGAAAGGCGGATTTAGCGTGTTCCTATCTCTAACCGTTAAAGAACGTGCGGTGGTCTTTAGGGATTCTTTTGATTGATCCAAGCCGCACGTATTCGGCAAAACAAGTTAGCTACGCAATGACTTTACTGGCAGCTTGCGTCGTTGCTCACGTGCCGAAGAGTTCGCTGCGCGCCGCGCTGAGAATGGACGCGATCGCCGGATGACTGATGCGCCGCTCGATCGAGATGGAGAAGAACTCCTCGACGATCGTGTCGATATGTCCGACCGCGGTGAGCAGATGCTCGCGCCTGAGTTGCGCCGCGAGCACGGTCGGCGCGAACAGCACGCCGCGCCCCTCGCGTCCGAACGCGATGGCAAGCGCGCTGTCGTCGAATTCGCCGACGATGCGCGGCGACACGCCCTGTGCCTTCAGCCAGTGATCCAGCTTGCGGCGCACGGCAGACTCGGTGCCGGGCAAGAGCACCGGCATGCCTTCCAGCGACGCCGGGAAATCGCGCTCCGCACGTTTGGCAAGCGATTTCGGTGCGAAGCAACTGAGCGTCGAGCGGCCGAGCAGATGATTGAACGCCTTGACGTTCACGCCCGGCGGAATCGGCGCATCGGCGATGATCATGTCGAGACGATGCACGGCCAGTTGCCCGAGCAGCGCATGCAGGTTGCCCTCATGGCAAATCAGCCGCAGCGAATCCGAGCGATTGAGCGCCGGTTCGAGCAGACGATAGGCGACCGCTTTCGGCACGGAGTCCGCCAGTCCAACGCGTAGCTGCGTTTGCGCAAGCGCCTGATCGCGCTTCACCGCGCTTTCGAGTTCGGCGCCGAGCGAGAAGATTTCGTCGGCGTAGTCGAGCGCGAGACGGCCCGCGTCCGTGACTTCGAGGTTGCGTCCGCTCTTTCTGAAGAGCTTCTTGTCGAGCGCTTCTTCCAGCAACTTGATCTGCCCGCTCAACGTCTGCGGCGTGATGTGCAGTTGCGCACCCGCGCGCGCGAGACTCCCGGCCCGCGCCGATACCCAGAAGTAATACAGATGTTTGAAGTTCACGACGCCCCTCCGTGTGGACACGAACCATTCGGTTTTCTCGAATGAAACCAACAGAAAATACGAGTTTTATATCACGCGCTTCTTCGCTACATTGATGCATATCGTAGGCCATATGAAAGGAACCACGGATATGAAGTGTCCTGTCTGCAAGACACCCGATTTGCTGATGAGCGAGCGCGACGGCGTCGAGATCGACTATTGCGCGACGTGCCGCGGCATCTGGCTGGATCGCGGTGAGCTCGACAAACTGCTGGTGCGCATCGAAGAACATGCGGTGGCCGACGGCCGCCGGCATGCTCCGCCCGAGCGCGGCGATTACAACGAACGCGAACGGCGTGCGGACTGGGGCACGCGCGACGAGGGATACAACGGTCACCACGACCGGCGTCACACGCAAAGGAAGAAGAAATCGCTGCTTGGGGAATTGTTCGATTTTGGCTGAGGATCTACCCTGAGCCGAAGCGAGCGATTGAGGCTGGTTTGCTGCATCCCGACTGCCGGCATGTGCCCGGCGGCGGGTCATCGATACGGAGCTGTGCAATGGCAACTGTTATGCAACTGCTGAACGCCAAAACCGATGCGTCGGTTCATACGATCGACGTCGGCGCGAGCGTGTACGACGCCATCGCGTTGATGTCCCGGCATGGCATTGGCGCGTTGATCGTCACGGAAGGTTCGGCAGTGCGCGGCATCGTGACCGAGCGCGATTATGCGAGGAAAGTCGTGCTGAAGGAGCGGTCCTCGAAGAGCACATACGTATCCGAGATCATGTCGCGCGCGCTGCGTTATGTGCGGCCGCGACAGACCGCCGACGAGTGTATGACGCTGATGAACCAGTATCGCATCCGCCATCTGCCGGTGATCGACGGCGGGCAACTGGTCGGCATGGTGTCGATCGGCGACCTGGTGAAGAACCTGATCGATGAACAGCAGTTCGCCATCGAGCAGCTCGAACGCTACGTGAGCGGCGGCAGCCACGATCCGGGTGCATCCACGCTGACGCGGCGCGCGTCGCTGCCCGATGCGTTCGCGACGGCCTTGTCGTAATGGCGCGCGTGACGGTTGGTCATCGTGGACCGGGCCGCATGGGCGGCGTGCCATGCAGCCCGGTCGTTCAGTCCGCCCTGTTCACCAGCTTACGCGGCTGGAGCAGGGCCAGCACCGCGCCGAAGACCAGCGCGCCCGCGACGCAATAGATTCCCGCGTTCGTGCTGTGCGTCACGTCCTTCATCCAGCCGATGATCGACGCGCTGACGAATCCGGCCAGGTTGCCGATCGAATTGATCATGCCGATGGCCGCGGCCGCCGAGCCTCCCGCGAGAATCGCGCTCGGGTAGGTCCAGAAGACGGGCATCGTCGCGAGCATGCCGGCCGTGCCGACTGTCAGCGCGACCATCGCGAGCGGGATGTTGCCGGTCAACTGCGTGCTGGCGAAAAGACCGGCGCCCGCGAGCACGGCCGGCACCGCGAAGTGCCAGCGCCGCTCGCCGGTGCGGTCCGCGCTGCGCGCCACGAAGAACATGCTCGCGACCGCGCATAGATAAGGGATGGCGGTCAGAAGGCCCACGTCGAGCGCGTTCTTCACGCCGGTCGCCTTGACGAGCGTCGGCAGGTAGAAGCTGATGCCGTAGAGGCCCATCATGCAGCAGAAGTAGATGGCGGCCATCTTCCAGATGCGTGCATCGGCAAACACGCCCGCTAGCGTTCCGTGCGTCTTGCCCGTGTTGTCGCGCTCGATGTTTGCTGCCAGCACGTCCTTTTCTTCATCGGAGAGCCAGCTTGCCGCGCGGATGCCGTTCGGCAGATAGCAGAGCGTCACGACGCCGAGCACCGCGGAGGGAATCGCTTCGAGCAGGAAGAGCCATTGCCAGTTCGACCAGCCGCCCACGCCCTGGAATGCGTTCATGATCCACCCGGACACCGGGCCGCCCACTACGCCTGCGATCGGAATGCCGATCATGAAGAGCGCGTTCATGCGGCCGCGCCGTTTGGCCGGAAACCAGTAGGTCAGGTACAGCACGATGCCCGGGAAGAAACCCGCCTCCGCGACGCCGAGCAGGAAGCGCATGACGTAGAACGCGGTCGGCGTCTTCACGAACAGCGACGCCGCCGAGATCACCGCCCACGTGATCATGATCCGCGCGATCCAGACCCGCGCGCCCACGCGATGCATGATGATGTTGCTCGGTACTTCGAACAGAAAGTAGCCGATGAAGAAGATGCCTGCGCCGAGGCCGTACACGGTCTCGCTGAACGCGAGGTCGTTGAGCATCTGCAGCTTGGCGAAGCCGACGTTCACGCGGTCGAGGTACGCCGCGACATAACACAGGAACAGGAACGGCAGGAGCCGGACGGTGGCTTTGGCATAGGCGCGTGATTCGACCGTGGCGCGGTCGAGCGCGGCGTCGTGGGGTTTGGCGATGATCTCCATGTCTCCAGTCTCTCTTTTCGATGCATAAAGGAATGCCGCAGCGCACGGCGTGCGCCGTGCGGCAAATTGGGAAGGCTTCGTTGAACGCCTGCTAGAGAAGGGCGTGCGCCGCTGGTGTTTCGTTGTGCGCCGTTCAGGCGATCGCTTCGTCGACGATCTCGATCCAGTGACGCACCGGTGTACGCCCGCCCGCGCCGAGATGGGTCTGGCAGCCGATGTTGGCCGTGGCGATCACATCGGGCTGGCCGCTTTCGAGCGCATCGAGCTTGTTGTCGCGCAGCTTGCGGGCGAGTTCGGGCTGCGTGAACGAATAGGTGCCCGCCGAGCCGCAGCACAAATGCGCGTCGGGAACCGGCGCAAGGTCGAAACCCAGTCGGCCGAGCACGCCTTCCACCGAACCGCCGAGCTTCTGTGCATGCTGCAGCGTGCACGGACAATGGAACGCAACGCGCTGGCCGGCGCGGATCTGCAACTCGCCGAGCGGCGCATCCGCGAGGACTTCGCCCAGGTCGCGCGCGATCTCGCTGATGCGACGGGCCTTGTCTGCGTAAAGCGGATCGTCGCGCAGCAGGTGGCCGTATTCCTTGACGAACGCCCCGCAGCCGCTCGCGGTCTGGATGATCGCCTCGGCGCCGGCTTCTATCTTCGGCCACCATGCATCGATGTTGCGGCGCGCGCGAGCCAGTCCCGCTTCCTGCGCGTTCAGGTGATAGTCCGTCGCGCCGCAGCAGCCGGCTTCCGGTGCCGCCTCGATGCTGATGCCGAGCCGGTCCAGCACGCGCGCGGCGGCTGCATTCGTGTTCGGCGACAGCGAGCGCTGTGCGCAGCCTTCGAGCATCAGCATGCGGCGTGCATGACGCGCAGCGGGACGCGCGCCGGCGAGCGGCGCGCGCTCGGGAATCTTCGCGCCGAGCGCGGCGGGAAGCACGGGCCGCATCATGCGCCCGGCCTTCAGCAGCGCACCGAAGGTCGTCGCACGCGGGATCACGTGGCGCAGGCTCGCGCGCAATGCGCGTTGCGCGACGGGCCGCTCGACCCGGCGCTCAAGCATCTGGCGGCCGATGTCGAGGAGCGCGTGATAGGTCACGCCCGACGGACACGTCGTCTCGCAGTTGCGGCAGGTGAGGCAGCGGTCGAGATGCAACTGGGTCTTCTCGGTGACCGGCTCGCCTTCGAGCATCTGCTTGATCAGATAGATGCGTCCGCGAGGGCCGTCGAGTTCGTTGCCGAGCAGTTGATACGTCGGGCACGTCGCGTTGCAAAAGCCGCAGTGCACGCATGAGCGCAGGATGTCTTCGGCTTCCTTGGCGCGCGGGAGTGCTTTTGCTTCGTCGCTGAGATTCGTTTGCATGATCGTGATCGCTTAGTAATCGGAGTACATGCGTCCGGGATTGAAGACGCCGTGCGGATCGAGGCGTTGCTTCAACTGCCGGTGAAAGCGCATCAGCGGCGCGGCAAGCGGATGAAACGGTTCGATGCCCGGCGCTTGCGTGAAGCAGGTCGCATGGCCGCCGGCCGCGCTCGCGATCTGGCGGATCGTGGCCGCGGGTGCGTCGCTCTTCAACCATCGTTGCGCGCCGCCCCAGTCGAGCAGCGCGTCGCCCGGCAAGGCGACGAGCGGCGTGTCGTTAGGCAGCGACAGACGCCAGAGCGGGCGCGGATCGTCGAAGAAGGCAAGGCGCTGTTCGCGCAGCGAGGTCCAGAACGCCGGGTCCAGATGCTCGCCGCCGATGCGGTCGAGCGCCGCGCGCACCGAACCGGTTCCGCCTTCGAGACGCACATGCAGCGTGCCGTCGAGATGACATGCGCCGCTCACGGGCAGCGACGCCTTGCGCCATGCCGACAGTTCGCGCATCGCTTCGCTCGCTTCCATCGCAAGCGTGAGGCATCGCGCTTCACGCGGCTTCGGCAGCACCTTCAGCGAGACTTCCGTGATGAGCCCGAGGCAACCGAAGCTGCCGCCGATGAGACGCGAGACGTCGTAGCCCGCCACGTTCTTCATGACCTGTCCGCCGAAGCGCAGATGCTTCGCCTCGCCCGTGATGATCCGGCAGCCGAGGATGAAGTCGCGCACCGAACCCGCCCACGGGCGGCGCGGACCCGACAGGCCACTCGCGACCGCGCCGCCGACGGTGGCGGCACCGCCGAAGGTCGGCGGCTCGCACGGCAGCATCTGGCCGGCTTCGTCGAGGATCGCGTCGATCTCGGCGAGCGGCGTGCCGGCGCGTGCGGTGATCACGAGTTCGCTCGGGTCGTAGCTCACGATCCCGCGATGCGAGCGCGTGTCGATGGCCTGAGCGTCGACGGGGCGGCCGAGGAACGCCTTGCTGTCGCCGCCGCGAATCGAGAGCGGTTGCTTGTCGGCGAGCGCGGATCGAACCTGTTCGACGAGGCGCGCGCTGTCGTCGATGGAGAGAGGGTCGCGTCGCATCAGAAGCGCTCCAGTTCGGGAAAGGGCAGGGCGCCGTGATGCACGTGCATCGAGCCGAACTCGGCGCAGCGATGCAGCGTCGGCACGTTCTTGCCGGGATTGAGCAGGCCGTCGGGATCGAAGGCGGCCTTCACTGCATGGAAGAACGTCAGCTCGTCGCCGTTGAACTGCGCGCACATCTGGTTGATCTTCTCGCGGCCGACACCGTGCTCGCCCGTGATGCTGCCGCCGACCTCGACGCACAGTTCGAGGATGCGTGCGCCGATCGTTTCGGCGCGTTCCATCTCGCCGGGCGCGTTGGCGTCGAAGAGGATCAGCGGATGCATGTTGCCGTCGCCGGCATGGAACACGTTCGCGACCCGCAGCCCGTATTGCGCCGACAACTCGGCGATGCCGCGCAGCACGCGCGACAGTTCGCGGCGCGGAATCGTGCCGTCCATGCAGTAGTAGTCGGGCGAGATCCGGCCCACGGCCGGAAACGCATTCTTGCGGCCCGCCCAGAAGCGCTGGCGTTCGGCTTCGTTCGCCGCGAGCCGGATATCGGTCGCGCCCGCGGCGCGCAGGAGCGACTCGACGCGCTCGCAATCTTCCTGCACGTCGGATTCGGCGCCATCGACCTCGCATAACAGGAGCGCTTCGGCATCGACCGGGTAGCCCGCGTGAATGAAATCCTCGGCGGCGCGAATCGCGAGGTTGTCCATCATTTCGAGGCCGCCGGGAATCACGCCCGCGCCGATGATCTGCGCGACCGCATCGCCGGCCTTTTCGATGTCGTCGAAGCTTGCGAGCAGCACCTTCGCGCTCTGCGGCCGGGTCAGCAGCTTCACCGTGACTTCGACCACGATGCCGAGCATTCCTTCGGAGCCGGTGATGAGCGCGAGCAGGTCGAAGCCGGGCGAATCGAGCGCCTCCGAGCCGAGCGTGAGCCGCTCGCCGTCAATGGTCACGATCTCGACCTTCAGGATGTTGTGGACGGTCAGCCCGTACTTGAGGCAATGCACGCCGCCCGCGTTTTCCGCGACGTTGCCGCCGATCGAACACGCGATCTGCGACGACGGATCGGGCGCGTAGTAAAGGCCGTGAGGCGCGGCCGCCTGCGAGATCGCGAGGTTGCGCACGCCCGGCTGTACGCGCGCGATGCAGGCTTCGGCATCGACTGCGAGGATGCGGTTGAAGCGCGCCATCACGAGCAGGATGCCTTTTTCGAGCGGCAGCGCGCCGCCCGAAAGCCCGGTGCCCGCACCGCGCGCGACGATGGGCACGCCGTGCGCATGCGCGTACTTCATCAGCGCCTGAACTTCTTCGACGCTGCCGGGCAGCGCGACGAGCATCGGCGTGATGCGATAGGCGGACAGGCCGTCGCATTCGAAAGGACGCAGGTCTTCGTTCGTATGCAGAAGCTGAAGGTCGGGCAGCAGCGACTGCAGATCGCGCACAATCGCGGCTTTGTCGTGATCGCGAAGCGGGCCGTCGAGCTGCTCGTCGTAGGCGTAGGTCATGCGTTGTCTCCGGTGGGGCCGCGGCTTCTTGTGAGCGTCGGATGCCGCGTGTGTTTTGAATTGTTCCGGGACGAAATGGCGCTGTCGAATCGTTTTTAAGTGGTAATACCAGTTTTTTTCAGTACGGTTATTCGGTGAAAACCGAAGGAACCTCGGGCGCATAGGGCTTTTGCGCGAACGACGGTTCGCCTCCGTGCTACGATCGAACAGTGGTAATACCAGCGGTGGACGTCATGGAAGAGACAGGACAGGCAGGGAAACGGCAACTCGCGGACGTGGTCGCCGAGCGCATCGAGAAACTGATCGTCGATGGCGTGCTGAAGCAGGGGCAGACGCTGCCTTCCGAGCGGCGCCTGACGGAAAAGCTGGGCGTATCGCGGACCGCGCTTCGCGAAGGCCTCAAGATCCTACGCGCGCGCGGACTGATCGAGACATCGCAGGGCAAGGGCTCCTTCATCGCCAAGCTGACGGCCGAGCCGGCCCAGACGCCGATGATGCATCTGCTCGGATCGCAACCGCGCACGCTCTACGATCTGCTCGAAGTGCGCGAGATGCTCGAAGCCGAATCGGCGCGGCTGGCGGCGCTGCGCGGCACGCCCGCCGACTACATTCTGATTACCCGCCGCTACGACGAAATGGTGGCCGCGCATCCCCAGGAAACCGATGCGTCGACCCACGCGCGGCTCGATCATGCGTTCCATCTCGCGATCTGCGAGGCGTCGCACAATCCGGTGCTCGTGCACACGCTCGCGACACTGAACGATCTGATGCTGAGCTCGGTGTTCGCGTCGGTGAACAATCTGTATCACCGCGAGGCGCAGAAGCGGGTGATCGACCGGCAGCACGCACGGCTCTTCAACGCGGTGACGGGCAAGCTGCCCGAGCAGGCGCGCCGGGCCGCAAGCCAGCACATCAAGAGCGTGCGTGAGAGTTTTACGGAGATCGAGCAGGAGGAACAGCGGCTCGTCAGGTCGACGTTGCGGCTCGAAGGATGGGGCTGAAGCGGTGGCGCGCGCCGCCGCAGAAGCGAAGTTACGCCGTCGTCAGCTTGAAAAACGCCACCGCCTGCGTCAGCCGCCGTCCCTGTTCATCGAGCGATTGGGAGGGCTCGATCCGGTCGCGTGCAGGTCTTTCGCGATTGCTGCCCGCATCGCGGCGCGCAATGCAGAGGTTTGGCTACGGCACGTCGATCGGCACTTGAGCGTAATCTGTCGGCTGCATGCCTGGCGGGGACAGCCGCGCAGTCCCCGCATTTCACTCACTCTTACGGGGCGCTTTCGCAATGGAATATCGTCAACTGGGCCGCTCGGGCCTCAAGGTATCGACCATCACGCTGGGCACGATGACGATGGGCGGCAAGGGCAAGTTTGCAAGTGTCGGCAACGTCGGCCTCGACGATGCGCGTCGCCAGATCGACATGTGCACCGACTCAGGCGTCAACCTGATCGATACGGCGGATGTCTATTCGGGCGGCGCGTCGGAGGAGATCGTGGGCGAGGCGCTCGGCGGCAAGCGTAAGGGCGGCGTGCTGATCGCCACCAAGGCGCGCTTTCCGATGGGCGATGGCCCGAACGATCGCGGACTGTCGCGTCATCATCTGATAGCGGCCTGCGAGGCGAGCCTGCGGCGCCTGAAGACCGATGTCATCGACCTGTATCAGGTGCACGAATGGGACGGCCTGACGCCGCTCGAAGAGACGCTCGACGCGCTCGACCTGCTCGTGCGGCAGGGCAAGATCCGCTATGTCGGCTGCTCGAATTATGCCGGCTGGCACCTGATGAAGGCGCTCCATGTGAGCGAGTGCGACCGCCTGCCGCGCTTCGTGAGCCAGCAGATCCACTACACGCTCGAAGCGCGCGAGGCCGAATACGAACTCGTCCCGATCTCGCTCGATCAGGGCTTGAGCATTCTCGTCTGGAGCCCGCTCGCGGGCGGATTGCTGTCGGGCAAGCACCGGCGCGACACGACGCCCGAAGGCACACGGCAACTCGCGGGCTGGACCGAGCCGCCGATCCGCGACGAGGATCGCCTGTGGTCGATCGTCGACGTGCTCGTGGAGATCGCGGGCGAACTGAATGTGTCGGCGGCTCAGGTCGCGCTTGCCTGGACCCTCGGGCGTCCGGCGGTGGCGTCGGTCGTGATCGGCGGGCGCAACGAGGCGCAGTTGCGCGACAACCTCGGCGTGGCCGACCTGACGCTCTCCGCCGAGCAGCGCGAACGGCTCGACAAGGTGAGCGCGCCGCCGCTGCTCTACCCGTACTGGCATCAGGTGCAGACGGCGAGCGACCGGCTCAGCGCGGCGGACCTTTCGCTGCTGCGGCCGCATCTGACGAAGTAGCCCGACGCGCTGGCCGTTCTGATGCACGGCGCCGTTCTCCGAGGGCGCCGTCTCCTATACCTACATATGATTTCCGGCCGCGCCCGTTATCCGTAACATGGGTTCATCCAAGCGGTGAGCCAGTCCACGATGCCCGCCCCCATTTCACGCACGGTCGAGGACAAGCGAGTGCAGCCCCGTTCACGAGTTTCAGTCATCGACGACGACGAATCGGTTCGCGTCGCCACGTCCAGCCTGCTGCGTTCGCTCGGCTGGGAGGTGAGTCTTTATGCGTCTGCTGAATCGTTTCTCGAATCGGGACAGATCGACGACATGGACTGCTTGATCACCGATGTGCAGATGCCGGGCATGACGGGCCTGCAGTTGCAGCAGCGCTTGCGCGAACTGGGGCTGGCGCTGCCGGTCATCTTCATCACGGCGTTTGCATCCGAGGCCGCGCGCAGACAGGCGCTGGACGGCGGCGCGATGTGTTTTCTCAGCAAACCGGTCGACGGTGCGGCCGTATCGGAATGCATGGACCGCGTGAGGCTCGGATTTTCGGAGGATTAGAATCAGTTGCGTGCCTTGGCCCGACGCACTCGCGCAGGATGACGTTCAGACTCAAAGCCGCCGGACGCTGAAGCCGTACCGCGACCTCCGTCACGGCACGCAGATCGCCGGTATTCGCCAACGAACCCTATCGAACGTCCATGTCCGTGCCGCTCTTTCCGCTTCGTGTCGTCGTCCGCATGTCGCGCGGCTGACGTGAGCCCGATGGATACCCTCAGCAGCGCGCCCCGCACCGTGCGCCGCGACGCGCGCGTCGCCCTGACGCTCGCCTCGGTGATCGCACTCGCCGTCTTCCTGATCGATGCGCTGACGCCGCTCGACATCGCGATCGCCGTCCTTTATGTCGTCGTGGTGCTGCTCGTGGCATCGACCGGCAACCGCCCCTCGACGGTGGCGACCGCCTGGGGCTGCGTCGCGCTCACACTCGCGGGTTTCGTGCTGTCGCACGACGTGAACTATTCGAACGCGGCGGTCGCGCGTTGCGTGGTGAGCCTGCTCGCGATCGCCACGACTTCGGTGCTCACACTGAGGAATCTCACCGCGACGACCACGCTGCACGAGCAACTCGAACTGCTCGACCTGGCCCACGACGCGATCGTCGCGTATGACATGAACGAGCGCGTCACGTTCTGGAATCGCGGCGCCGAAGCGCTCTACGGCTGGAGCGCGCAGGAAGCGATGGGGCAGCCGATCCACCGTCTGACGCAGACCGCCTTTCCCGTGCCGTTCGCGCAGATCCGCCAGGAACTGCTGCGCTCGGGCCGCTGGGACGGCGAACTCGAGCGCGTGCGGCACGACGGCAGCGCGGTCGTTATTTCGAGCCGCCTGGCGCTGTGGCGCGACGAGAAGGGCACGCCGCGCGCCGTGCTCGCGACGAGCAACGACATCACCGCGCGCAAGCGGATGGAAGCCGAATTGCAGCGTCAGCGCGAAGAGCTTCGCAACACGATCGACGCGATCCCGGGCATGGTGTGGAGTTCATCGAGCGACGGGCGGCTCACGTTCATCAACCGGCGCTGGAACGACATGGGCGTGACACTCGGCGAAGGCAATACCGACGTGTGGCCGACGATCGTCCATCCGTCCGATCTGACGAAGATGCAGCAGGACTGGCGCACGGCCATCGACACGGGCGCGTCGTTCGAGAACGTCTCGCGCATCCGTGGCAGCGACGGCGTCTATCGCTGGATGCATATCGGCGCCGAGCCGTTGCGCGACAGCACGGGAGCGATTTGCCGCTGGTACGGCGTGAACACCGACATCGAGGAACGCAAGCAGGCGGAGCAGGCACTCGAACGCAGCGAGGCGTTTCTGCTCGACGCGCAGCGCCTGAGCCGCACCGGCAGCATCGCGATGCGCCTGCCCGACGGCGACATGTGGTGGTCCGACGAAGCCTACCGGATCTTCGACTACGCGCGCGACGTCGTGCCGTCGATGGAACTGATCCTTGCGCGCACCCATCCCGACGACCTCGCGATCGTGCAGGGCGCGTACCGGCAGTCGATCGGCGGCGCGATGCACGTCGATGTCGAACACCGCCTCGCGATGCCCGATGGCAGCGTCAAGTATGTGCACTACGTCGCGCATCTCGCGGTGCCGGCGGCGGAGGGCATCGAGTATGTCGGCGCGCTGATGGACGTCACCGAGACCAAGCGCGCGCAAGAAGCGCTCGCGCGATCGACCGCCGAACTCGCGCACGTGACGCGTATCACAATGCTCGGCGAACTGGCGGCGTCGATTGCGCACGAGGTCACGCAGCCGATCGCCGCGATCGTGACGTGCGGCGACGCCGCGCTGCGCTGGCTCAACCGCCCGAGCCCGGAACTGGCCGAAGCGCAGCAATCCATTGCGCAGATGATCCGCGACGCCAAGCGCGCGAGCGATGTGATCCGGCGCATCCGGGCGATGGCGAAGAAGCATGACAGTCTGCCCGCGACGCTCGATCTGGACGAGATCGTCGGCGAATCGGTCGAACTGGTGCGGCGCGAACTGGAGCGTCATCGCGTCGAGGTGCAGGTCGATCTCGCGACGCCGACGCCTGTGGTGTGCTGCGACCGCGTGCAGTTGCAGCAGGTCCTCATCAATCTGCTGATGAATGGCGCGCAGGCGATGTCCGAGGTGAACGGTCCGCGCAGGCTCTCTATCGCGACGCGCCGCTTCGATGCCCGGCACGCGCAGGTGATCGTGCAGGACTCGGGCATGGGCATCCGGGAAGACAACGCGAGCCGGCTCTTCGATGCGTTCTTTACGACGAAGGCCGAAGGCATGGGCATGGGGCTGTCGATCTGCCGGTCGATCGTCGAGGCGCATGGCGGACGGATCTGGGCCGAATCGCCGGAAGAAGGCGGCGCGCGGCTGCAGTTCGTGCTGCCGGTCGGGGAGACATGTGATGAGCAGTGACAAGATCAGCAACGCGATCGTCTACGTGGTGGACGACGACGAGTCGATGCGCGACGCGGTCCGCATGCTGTTGCGCTCGGTGGGACTGAGCGTCGAGACCTTCGCGTCCGCGCACGAGTTCCTCGCGTTCGACATGCCCGATGTGCCGAGCTGCCTGATTCTCGACGTTCGCCTCAAGGGGCAGAGCGGGCTTGCGGTGCAGGAACAGATTGCCGCGAGCGAGCTCGGCCTGCCGATCGTCTTCATGACCGCGCACGGCGACATCGCGATGACCGTCAAGGCCATGAAGGCGGGTGCGAAGGATTTTCTCGCAAAGCCCTTTCGCGACCAGGACATGCTCGATGCCGTTGAGCATGCGCTCGCGAGCGACGAACAACGGCGCGCGGCCAGCCGCTCCGTCGCCGACTTGCGCCGTTGCTACGAGTCGCTCACGCCGCGTGAACGCGAGGTGATGGCTTACGTGGCTTCCGGCCTGATGAACAAGCAGATCGCCGCCGAGCTGAACCTGAGCGAGATCACCGTGAAGATTCATCGCGGACAGGCGATGAAGAAGATGGGTGCTCGCTCGCTTGCCGACTTCGTGCTGAAGGCCGAAGCGCTCGGCGTGAAGATGCCGGAAGGCGCCACGACGCCAGCGCGCACGCAGCGCAACTGAATATCCCACGATGACTGCAGGCTCATGCGCATGCATGAGCCTTGCGAGCGCGCGTCCGTCGCACGGCGCTCTTAAACCTTGATATGAGACGACCCAACCATCGGATACAAAGCGCAACCCTATGTACGGCTGGTCGGGCGCGTGGCGGCGCGATAACTTCGAGTCATGCGGCGCTCGCTTCGAAGCGCTGATGACTCGAAGACCAACCGGATTTCTGACCGAGTACAAGGAGTGCGAAGATGCAGCCGAACGCGAATTTCATTGATCCGTGGATGCAGACCATCGGCTTGCTCTCGCTCCTGTCGAGTGCCAGCGGTGCCGGCAGCAGGCGCGCTGCGGCGAGCGAAGGACGGCAGCCGGCTTGCCGGCCGCAGGTCGCGACACGGCTGGAGGGCGTGCAGGTCCGCCTGATCGACCGTCCATCGCGCTCGACCGCGACGATCGAGTGGCGCGACCCGAGGCATTGCTGCTATGGCGATCAGCTCTGGCGCACGAGCCGTGCGCACGTGGCGGGCGTGTGCGCGATGAGCGGGCGCCCGATCCGCCCGGGCGATGCGATCTACAGGCCGCGTGCGTGCCGCCCGATGCCGATCAATAGCGACGCGATGATCCTTCGCTCCGTGCTCGAAGAAGCACCCACGCTTTGATCTGCTCGTGCGATAAAAAAATCCGCTGCATGAATCATGCAGCGGATTTTGTTTTGCAGTACTTCGCATGTCGGATCGATAGATAGAAGCCTCACCGCCGTTACGACGTGCGCGGCCGATTCAGGCTTGGCGCGGTCGGTGCCGGATACGGCGATGCGTTCCAGCGGCAACTGGGCGTCGCGGCCCACGTCGTCGAGTGCGTGCCGATAGCCCGGCGCGCTTGCGCCGCACCATGCGGTCATTGCGAGGCAAGCGGCGACCGCTGCCAAACCCGATCGGGACCGTATCGCTCGTATGACGTTCATGATGTGCGCTCCTTGCGCCTCATCGAAGTGACGGGGCGATGGAGTCAGCTTAGAAGAGACGAGGCGCGCGGACCATTCTACGAACGACTCGATGCGCCAGCCGATCGCATGACGCACTCATACCTGGGTGTGATCCGCCGTCGCGTGCGTGGGCGTACCGCTAACGAACCAGACTTCAATGTGCCTGACGCGCCGCCACGAGCTTGCACGCCTGGGCGGGCAATTCCGCGAGGACCGCCATGCCGGGCACGAGCCCCGGCGTCTCGCGCGATGTGGTCGCGACAGTCAGCGTAAAGCCCGCGCAGTCGATGGTCGCTTCGACCGATGCCCCCACATCGCGTATGAACGTTACCGTGCCGCTCAGCCGGTTCGGGCCGGCGCCCATCGAAACAGGCTTTACGCAGACGTCCTCGGGACGGATCAGCAGCCGGATGTCCGTGCTCGCATCGGGCGCGCGTGCCGGCCGCGTGACGACGATCTGCTGGCCGCCCGGCAGGCTCACGCTGTCCCTTCCGTCGTAGGTCACGGGCAGGATATTGCCGAGGCCGATGAAGTCCGCAACGAACTCGCTGACGGGTTCACGATAGATGTCGAGCGGCTTGCCCACCTGCGCAATGCGGCCCTTCTCCATCACGACGATCTCGTCGGCCATCGTCATGGCTTCGCGCTGATCGTGCGTGACCATGATCGTCGTGATGCCGAGACGTTGTTGCAGCAGGCGGATCTCGACCTGCATCGCTTCGCGCAGCTTGGCGTCGAGCGCGGACAGCGGTTCGTCGAGCAGCAGCAGTTTCGGCGACGACGCGATCGCGCGTGCAATCGCAACGCGCTGACGTTGCCCGCCGGACAGTTGCGTCACCGGCCGGTTCGCCATGTGCGGCAACTGGATCAGTTCGAGCAACTCGGCGATGCGGCGCGTGCGCGCGGCCTTGTCGGTCTTGCGCAGCCGCAGCGGATAGGCGATGTTCTCGGCCACGGTCATATGCGGAAAGAGCGCGAGCGACTGGAACACCATGCCGAAGTCGCGGCGGTTGGCCGGCACGTGCGTGATGTCGCGGCCCGCGAACGTCACGCTGCCCGACGTCGGCGTCTCAAGCCCGGCGATCATGCGCAGCAGCGTGGTCTTGCCGCAGCCGGACGGGCCCAGGAACGAGACGAGCTTGCCGTCGGGGACGCTCAGGTCGACGTGATCGACGGCGTATGCCGCATTGAAACGCTTGGTGACGGCCTGCAAGGTCAGATGAGTCATCGAATGCCCCTGGAAATACGAATGCGGATGCGAAGTCAGAGCGCCACGCCCGCATCGCCGACGAGCTTTTCGAGCATCCAGATCAGCGCGAAGTCGATGACGACGATGAAGACCGCGAAGGAAAACACGGTCGGGTCCAGCGACGAAACCGTGCGGCTATAGAGCCAGACCGGCAAGGTCATCGTGTCGATGCCGTACAGGAAGAACGTCACGGTGAACTCGTTGAACGACACGATGAACGCGAACAGCATGCCCGCGAGAATGCCTGGACGCATCAGCGGCAGCACCACGTCGATGAGCGCGCGCCCCGGGCTTGCACCCATCACGCAGGCCGCTTCCTCGAATTCCGGGCCGATCGAGGCCACCGACGCCGCGCAGTTCTTCACGGTGAACGGCAACGCCAGGATCACGTGCGCGATGATCAAACGAACGAGGCCGAGTTCGACCGGCAGCACGTTGAACACCAGCAGCAGCGACAGCCCGAGCATCACGAGCGGATAGACGAGCGGCAGCGCGACCAGTTGCTCGACCGCCGACTTGCCCCGGAACCGGTAACGGGAAAGCGCGTAAGCGGCAGGCACCGAGACGAGCGTGGCGATGAGCATCGTCGAGACCGCGACGATCATGCTGTTCGCGAGCGCATCGCCCATCGAGAGCGCACCGTTCGCATCGGGCGCGATGAAGGTGTGCCAGGCCGCCCGATACCATTGCAGGCTGTAGCTCGGCGGCGGGAATTCGAGCGTGCCCGCGGCGCTGAATGACATCGTGATCATCGTCAGGATCGGCAGCGCGGCGAGCAACAGGACGATCGCGGCGAGCAGTGCCGTGGGCTTGCCGAGCTGGCCGGGCATGGACGCGGGCAGGCGCCACGCGCGCGGGCGCAGCAGGGGGGCGGGCGTACTCATGCGGACGGCTCCTCGATACGGCGCGTGCGGCGTACCAGACGCTGTGAAATCGCCATCACGGCGAGCGTCGCGGCCATCAGCACGATGCCCGATGCCGATGCGGCAGGCCAGTTCAAGAGCGGCGCGACCTGATCGTGGACGAGTACCGCGAGCATCGGCACGCGGCGTCCGCCGAGCAGCAGCGGGACGGCAAAGGCGCTCGCGTTGTACGCGAACACGAGCAACGCACCCGAGACGAGACCCGGCATCGCGAGCGGAAGCATCACGTCGCGCAGGATTTGCCAGCGGCTCGCGCCGAGCGTCGCGGCGGCTTCCTCATACGAACGCGAGACGGCGCGCATCGCGCTCGACAACGGCAGCACCGCGAGCGGGAAGGCCGTCTGGATCAGGCCGAGCAGCACGCCATGCTCGCGATACAGCCACATGACCGGCCGCTCGACGAGGCCGCTCGCAAGCAGCCCGTGATTGAGCAGGCCGGCCGGCCCGAGGATGATGAGCCACCCATAGCCCTGCAGCAGCAGATTGACGAGCAGCGGCAACAGCACGCCTGCCAGCAACAGCCGCCGCGCGACACGCGATTCGGTGCGCGCCATCGCAAGCGCGACGGGAATCGCCAGCAACACGGCGCAGATCATGCTCTGGAACGCGAGCCGCAGCGTCAGCCAGAGCGACTTCAGGAAATAGCCATCGCCCAGTTCGACGTAGTTGTGCAGCGTAAAGCCGCGCCATTCGGCGCCCGGCGTGCCGAAGCTCATGCGCAGCACGACGAGCGCGGCCGCGGCGAGGATCAGCAGGAACAGCAGGATCGGTGCGAGCAACAGCCACGGACGCGCCTTCGCCAGCGCCGCGCCCGGCGGCGCGGACGCGAGTTCGTCGAACGTGCCGGAAGGGCGCCGCGAAAAGCGCGTGCGCATCGTGGTCATGCCGAGAAGATCTCGGTGTAGCGCTTGATCCAGGCGGGTTGTACAGCGGCGAGCGCCTTGTCGTCGTGCAGCACGGCCTTCTCGGCGATCTGCTGTGCGCTCGGCACGAACGCGCGGCTTTCGGCCGGAATCACGGCTTTCGAATTGACCGGACCGTTCAGCACGTCGGCGGCCATGCGGCCCTGCACGCCGGCATCGAGCGAATGATTGATGAAGGCATGGATCAGGTCGCTGTCGCCGGGATGCGACTTCGGGATCACCGTGAACATCAACTGCGTGGCGAAGCCTTCCTTCATCCCGTAGGTCACGCCCATCTTGTACTCGGGCTTGCGAATCTGGGCCGGGAAGAACGCGGGCGAATAGATGCCGCCGATATCGAGCGAGTTGGTCCGGAACAGGTCGGCCACCTGGTTCGGGTTTTCGCCCAGCGTCATCACGTGGTCTTTTAGCTGCATCAGCTTCTTGAAGCCGGGCTCGATGTTCTGCTGCGAGCCGCCCGCCAGTTTCGCGGCGATGATCGCGAGGTCGACCGCTTCGGCCCACTCGGGCGGCGGCAGGAACAGGCGCCCCGCGTATTTCGGATCCCACAGCGCTTCGTAGGACGACGGCGGCGTCTTGACGGTCGACGTGTTGTAGATGAGCCCGTCGGACCACAGCAGATAACCCACGCCGAAGCCGTTGGCGCCCGTGCGGTACTGCGGCGCGACTTCCTTGAGGTTCGGCAGCTTGTCGAGATCGGGCTTGACGAGGAGGCCCGCATCCGCGAGGCCCGCGGCGCCCACGCCCGCCAGCGTGATGACGTCGTAGGTCGGACGGTCACCCGCCGCCTTCAGCTTGGCGACCATGCCGGACGTACCGTCGGCGCGGTCGGCGATCACCTTGGCGCCGGTCTTGGCGGAGAAGGTCCCCGCGATATTGCGCAGCGCGGCGGCGCCCGTATCGTCGGACCACGTCAAGAGGCGCAGCGTCTTGCCGGAGAAGTTCTGTTCCTGCGCCCTCAGATTGACGAAGGGCATCGGGAGGGCAGAGGCCGCGAGCGCCGTACCGATTGCCTTGATGGCCTGCCTTCTGCTTTTCTTGATGTGCTGCATGGCGGTCTCCCGTGGTGATCGAAGGAACGTTCACTGATGCGCGTGAATGCACTGTAGGCGCGTCAAAATACCGTCACCAACGAAATCTCTGCATGGGAGGCATGTGTGGCGCTCATACGAGCGCGCGGCGCCGGCATTCGATGAACGACGCCCGCGCCTGCTGTCGGGCGCCGTGCGATGCCGCCGCCCGTTCCCCGAACGATGCGCCTGCTGCAACTGCCGTCGCCGTCACGACGCCGGCTGATCCGCCCACTCGGCCGCCATCGACGTCGCGAACTCGCGATACGAGCGCAACGGCCGGCCGAGCAATGCCGCGAGCCGTTCGACGTCCGCCGCCTTCGCCACTGCGCCGTCCTGCTGGTAGCGGCGCATCATGAGTCGCATGTCGTAGGCGAGCCAGGCGGGCGCGGCGTGCTTCAGGCCGTCTTCGAGCGCGTCGAGATCATTGCCCGCGTAGCGGATCGGCCGCTTCAGCACTTCGCTCCAGATGGCGCACATGCTCGTGGCATCGAGTGCGTCGGCGTCGGGACGCGCGTATTGGGAAGGGATGCGGGGCCGCCCGTCGAGGTCTGGGCGCTCTACAGTTCGCGCCGCTTGTTGAGCGCGAAGGTGCGCGCGTTTCTGGACATGCTGCGCGGACCGGAAGAGGTGGATCGGGCGCCGCCCGTCGATTGAGCTTCCGGTTTTAGCCGGGATCGCCGTGAGCGTCAGGCCTTGCCCGACCCGGCCACGGGCGACGCCGCGACGTGTACGCTTTGCAGCAGCGCCTGCAGATCGTCGATATTGAACGGCTTGGACAGGATCGCGACGCCCGCGTGCTTCGCTCTTTCCAGTTCATCCGCGTAGCCCGTCATCAGGGCAACGGCTTGCCGGGGCCACCGGCGCCGGACTTTTTCCGCGACGTCGATGCCATTGTTCACGCCCGGCATCTGGATGTCCGAGAGAATGAGGTCGAAGGTCTTTCCGTCGTCCAGCAGCCTGAGCGCGGCATCGCCGGTCAGTTCATGCTGCGCTCGCCAGCCGAACACTTCCAGCACGGCCGCGAGCCCGGCTGCGACTTCCTCGTTGTCCTCGACAAGCAGGATCGAGCCTTTTCCCGACGCCTTCGCCGGAGCCTGCGACGGGGGCATGACGCGCGTTCCGGTCTCCGTCTGTGCGGCCCGTCTTGGAAGATAGAGGCGAATCGTCGTGCCTTCGCCGACGACGCTTTCGATCCGCGCCGTGCCGCCCGCCTGCTCGCACATCGCGATGACCTGTGCGAGACCGAGCCCCGTCCCGGCGCTCGCGGTCTTCGTCGTGAAGAGCGGCTCGAAAGCGCGCTGCGCGACGGAACGCGTCATGCCGACGCCGGTATCCGTGCAGGCTATGACCACGTATTCAGCCGCCTTGAGGCCGCCCGACGCGTGCGCCACCTCGATATTTTCCCCGCGAATGATGAACTCGCCGCCATCGGGCATCGCATCCTTGGCGTTGACCGCGAGGTTGATCAAGGCCGACTGCAACTCGCTGGCATCGACGTGGACGGGCCAGATGTCCGCGAACGACGAGATGCTCAGGCTGACACGGTCGCCGAGCGAGGTGCGGATCAGCGCGGCGTCGTCTTCGAACCAGCGCTGCAGGTTGATTTCCTCCTGTCGCAACGGCTGCTTGCGAGCGACGCTCAAGAGCCTGCGAGCCAGCACTTCCGCTCCGGCGGACGCGCGTTCGACGGCCATCACTTCCTTTTCCAGTCCGTTGAAGCCTTTGCGCCGCGCGAGTTCCATATTGGCCTTGACGACCATGAGCAGATTATTGAAGTCGTGCGCGACGTTCGCCACGAGATTGCCGAGCGCGCTCATTCGCTTCATTTGCCGGCCGGTCGCCTCCGCCGATAATCGCATTCCGAACTCGGCCCGCCATCTTTCCCACGCGATTCGCTCCGCTTTGAGGCGGCGCAAGCTGAAGAGCACGAGAAGCCAGATACCGCAGCAGGGAAGCAAGGTAGCGACGGCAATGAGCCCGTCTTGCTTGATCCAGCGATAAGTGACGGCCGAGACCGGAATGCCGGCCGTCACGTAGAGCGGGTAAGCGCCGACTTTCCGATAGACCAGGAGCTTTTCGACGCCATCGAGCGTCGAATTGATCCTGATTCGGCCGTCGCGGTTGCTGACGCGAATGGCGTCGACGAGCGGCTGATTGTTCGTCGGTGCGCGGCGGGCCTTGGGCGGCGGCGAGCGGGCGAGAATCGCGCCGTCCTTCCTGAACAATCCGAGCGTCAGCGCGCGGTCGTGCGACGTGAGTTGTTCATAGAAAGAGAGAAAGGCATCCCGGCGCAGCGAAATATAGATGACGCCGAGAAAGCGGCCATTCGCGTCGTAGCGTGGCGTGCTCGTATTGAACACGTCGACACTCGTGGCCGGCGCGCGCTCCGGCAGTGAAACCTCGATCGCGGCGGCATCGGGAACTTGCGCGGGGCGAAACTCGGCGTGATCGCCGATCGACAGAATCCCGACCGGATAGGTGCCGCTGCTGACGAGCAAATCGCCTTTTTTGCCGAACAGGGCGATCGACGCAACCGGCGGCAGGCGCTGCGCCGTTTCCTGCAAAAAGTGGTGAAGCTGCTGTTGGCGCGCGCGAATTTGCGCGTCGCCGTCCGTTCCGAGCATGGACATGACGCGCAACGACATTTCCTGATCGACGTCCAGAATCTTTACCGCTTGCTCTTCGGCGACCCGTGCGAGGCGATCGATTACCTCCGACGAATCGGCGACGCGCGTCTGATAACCGAAATAACCGTAAGTCACCAGAAAAAGCAGGGGTGTGACAATGGATGCAACCAGTGCGGCCATCAACA
Source organism: Caballeronia telluris (assembly GCF_001544495.1). Classification (GTDB taxonomy): domain Bacteria; phylum Pseudomonadota; class Gammaproteobacteria; order Burkholderiales; family Burkholderiaceae; genus Caballeronia; species Caballeronia telluris. The sequence goes on along the minus strand of NZ_FCNZ02000004.1, from coordinate 57,672 downwards.
TTCGGCGCGTCGCGCCGAAATCACGCGGTGGCACGGGGATTTCGAGCGCCGATATATCTAGAGCGGACGATTCCGGATTTGTAATCATAAGAGACGTGCTTCGGCGAAAGGCGAAGCATATTCAGTTAGCTGCATAGCGTCAAACGATGTTCGAAAAGCAATATGTCGAGATAATCGCTTTCGCTTCGGGTATACATTTATACGTGTTTTCTTACCATCGTGCGTTTTACGGGATTTTCTCCGGCGATAACGGAAAACGCATGCTGATCGAAAGTGTGGAAACGCGTGCGCTCAAGCGGGCGTGCCCGTCGACAGGCACAATACGCGCCGAAGACGCCGCAGATGCGCTGCGTCGCGGTAATGCGTCCCCTCGACCTGTCATGAACCACGATATTCCCCTGCGCCCGCCCATGCCGGCGCGCACCGCCAATTCGCAGCGTTTCCTGCTGTTTGTGGTGTGCCTGTTCGCCTCCGCCGGGCAACTCGCCATCGACATCTACGTGCCCGCGCTTCCCGCGATGGCCCGTTTCTTCGACACTTCGCCCCAGGCGATCCAGTCGAGCGTATCGGGCTACATGGCCGCCTATGCGCTCGGCCAGCTTGTCTTCGGGCCCATCGCCGACGCCTACGGCAGAAAACCCGTGCTGGCATTCGGGCTGGTGATCTTCACGATCGGCTGTCTGCTGTCGCTCGCGGCGCCGAACCTGGAGACGTTTCTGATCGCGCGCGGTTTGCAGGGCTTCGGCATCGCGGCGACGAACCTGCTTGCGAAGGCGATCATCACCGATTCGTTCAAGGGGCTTGCGCTCCTGCACGCGTTCACCTACATGTCGATTGCCTGGGGACTCGCGCCGATCGTCGCGCCCGTGATCGGCGCGCATTTGCAGACGTGGTTCGGCTGGCAGGCATGCCTCGTCTTCCTGCTGGTCTATTCGCTCGTGATGTGGGCGCTCGTCTGGCGCTATCGCGAAACCTTGCCGCGCGCCGTGCGTCTCGAACCGCGCACGCTGATCGCCAACGCCGGCAAGGTGCTGTCGAGCCCGGTGTTTCAAAGCTGCTTTCTCGCGCAGGGCCTGTGCTACAGCATCTTGCTGGTGTTCAACATCATCGGGCCGTTCATGGTGCAGAACACGCTGCACAAGCCGCCGACTTATTTTGGCTACCTCGCGCTCGGCATCGGGCTGATGTACTTCCTCGGCGGACTGTCCAATCGCATGCAGGGCAAGCGTTTGCCGAGCGCGGAAGCGCGTCTGCTGATCTGCTCGCGCGTGATGGCGGGCGCGTCCATCGTGATGCTCGTGCTTGCGCTGACGGTCGGCCTGCGCGTCTGGACGCTCGCGGCGCCCGTGCTCGTGATGGGCTTTTGCGCGGGTGCGATGTATCCCACGCTGATGGCGAAGGGCAATTCGCTCTTTCCGCACATCGCGGGGCTGACGAGCGCGATTCTCGGATGCGCGTTGCTGCTCGTCTCGTCGCTGATGATGGGCCTCGCGGGCTTCGTATCGGTGCAGATACTGGCGCCGCTTGCGGGCTTCTTCGTGATCCTCGCCTTCACGGTCGTGTGGATGGTGACGAAGCTGTTGCGTCATCTGGCACAGATGCAGGCGCAGGCGGCCGAGCGCGGCGCGGAAGCGGCCTGAGCGCGCCCGCCTGATCGCGCGAATTAAGCAATTCCCGAAATGCGTCGGCGCGACCGGTAAAATGCTGCGCCCGCCCGCTTTCCGGCCGTGTCGCGCGTGACCCGTGCGACGGGCGCCGGCAACGGGCATCCGCCTCACGAAGGCAAGCTCCGGTCTTGATCACGATACGCCACGACACTCGAGGATTGCTTTCATGCTTGCCCGCATCACCCAACTCACTCGTCTCTTCCCGCTTTGGGCCGTGCTGGTTTCCACGGCCGCCTACTTCTCGCCTTCGTCCGTGACCGGCATCGCGCCGCACGTGACGACGCTCCTCACGATCATCATGCTCTCGATGGGCGTGACGCTGTCCGTGGCCGATTTCCGGCGCGTTTTCACGCGTCCTGCGCCGGTCATCGCGGGCATCGTGCTGCATTACCTCGTGATGCCGCTCGCCGCGTGGGTGATCGCGAAGGCGCTGCACATGCCGCCCGATCTGACGGCGGGCATGGTGCTGGTCGGCAGCGTCGCGAGCGGCACGGCGTCGAACGTCATGATCTATCTGGCGCGCGGCGATGTGGCGCTGTCGGTCACGATCAGCGCCTTGTCGACGCTGGTCGGCGTGTTCGCGACGCCGCTCCTCACGCGCCTTTACGTCGATGCCTCGATCACCGTCGACGTGCACGGCATGCTGATGAGCATCCTGCAGATCGTCGCGCTGCCGATCGTGCTGGGGCTCGTCATTAACCATCTGTTCGGCCGCTTCGTGCGCCGGATCGAGTGGCTGCTGCCGATCGTGTCGATGGTGTCGATCCTGCTGATCATCGCCGCGGTGGTCGGCGGGACGCAGAAGAGCATCGCTTCGGTCGGGCTCGTCGTTGCGTTCGGGGTCGTGCTGCATAACGGTATTGGTTTGCTCGGCGGCTACTGGGGCGGCCGTCTGCTCGGTTTCGACGAAGCCGTGTGCCGCACGCTGGCGATCGAAGTCGGCATGCAGAACTCGGGGCTCGCCGCGACGCTCGGCAAGCTCTATTTCACGCCGATCGCCGCGTTGCCCGGCGCGCTGTTTTCCGTGTGGCACAACCTTTCGGGATCGATGCTCGCGGGTTATTGGGCGGGCCGGCCCGCGAAAGGCTCGACGCACGAAGAAGCGGCGAGGGCAGCCGCAGCCACTTCGACCCCGGCCTCGACGGGACACTCGGGCTGAATGCGGCGCGGGGTGTCGCGGCTCCCCGCGTCGCTGCACGATTCGCGCCGTGCTGATAGATTAGCCCTCAGCAAAATCGTCGACTGAGAGTGCCCGATGGCCGGCAGACCCGATTCCCCCGCATCGCATGTCCGTTCCCTGATCGTCATCGCCGTGGTCGCGGCCGCGCTGGTCGCGGCCTTCGCGTACACGGCAGGCTGGCTTTCGCCGGGTCGACTCACGCCCGCGAAGATCGTCGACAGCCTGGCGCCGCCCGGCGGCCCGGCGCTGGGTTTTCGCCGGAATCACGCGAAGGGCATCTGCTTTACCGGCGAGTTCGAATCCAACGGCGCGGCCGCGCAATTGTCCAAAGCGCGCATGTTCGCGGCCGGCACTTATCCGGTCACGGGGCGTTTCAACCTCGCCACGCCGGACGCGAAGGCGTCGGACGCGATGGCGCGAGTGCGCGGCCTGAGCCTGCGCATCGTCATGCCGGACGGCAGCGAGTGGCGCTCGGCGATGATCGATGCGCCCGTCTTTCCCGTTGCCACGCCGCAGGCGTTCTTCGAGTTGCAACGCGCGCTCGCGCACAAGGACGATCCGAACGCGATGAAGACCTTCGCCGCCGCTCATCCGGAGATCGGTGCATTCGGCAAATGGGCGGGCAGCGCGCCGTGGACAGCTTCTTATGCCGAGGAGCGCTACAACAGCCTGAACAGCTTCGTCTTCACCAACGCCGACGGCAAGGACGAGACCGTGCGCTGGTCGTTCGTGCCCGCGGCCACGCCTGAGAATGTGTCGGCTGACGATTTGAAGAAGCGCGGCGCCGACTTTCTCGGTGCGGACATCACGCAGCGTGTCGGCAGCGCGCCGCAGCGCTGGTCGATGGTCGTCACGATCGCGAATCCGGGCGATCCGACCGCCGATCCGAGCAAGGCGTGGGGCGACGATCGGCGCTCCGTGGAGGCGGGCATGCTGGTGGTGAAAGCCATCGAAGCCGAGCCCGACGGCCCGTGCCGCGATCTCAACTTCGATCCGACCATCCTGCCGCCGGGCATGCGCGTCTCCGACGACCCGTTTCCCGCCGCGCGTTCAGCCGCCTACTCGGTTTCGTTCAATCGCCGGACCGCCGAGGACAAGGACTATCCACGCACCGCGGCGCAAGGAGCCAAGTGATGACCCCGATCCACACGCGGTTCTCGCCGCTTCAACGTGCGTTGCACTGGATCATGGCGGTCTGCATCCTGTCGATGCTTTTTATCGGCGTGGGCATGGTGTCCACGGTCAAGCCCGACTATCTGAAGCTCGTGTCCATTCACAAGCCGCTGGGCGTCGCGATACTCGTACTCGCGCTGATTCGCGTGGTCGTGCGGCTCATGCGCGGCGCGCCGCCGCTGCCCGCCGACATGCCCGCGCCGATGAAGCTGGCGGCCTATCTGTCGCATCTCGCGTTCTATGCGCTGATGATCGCGCTGCCGTTGCTGGGGTACGGCATGCTGTCGGCGGCGGATTATCCGGTGGTGGTGTTCGGCGTGCGATTGCCTTCGCTGCTGCCGCACAGCAACGAACTGCATACGCTGCTGTGGAATGCGCACCGCTTCCTCGCGCTGTGTTTCTTCGCGCTGATCGTCGTGCATCTGGCGGCGGCGCTGTTTCATGCGCTGGTCAGGCGCGACGGCGTGTTCCAGGCGATGGCGCCGTGGCGTTGAGCGCGCCGGCCTGACCGACTTTCCCTTCTTGCAGGACTTTCATGACTCAAGCGCTTCATATCGACTTTATCTCCGACATCGCCTGTCCGTGGTGTGCCATCGGGCTGTCGTCGCTCCAGTTGGCGTTGTCACGCCTGTCCGATGTGGTCGATGCCGAGATCGTCGTGCATCCGTTCGAACTGAATCCGCAGATGCCTCCGGAAGGCGAAGCCATCGCCGAGTATCTCGGCAGGAAGTACGGACGCACGCCGGAACAGATCGCCGAAACGCAGCACGCGATTCGCGCACGCGGCGCGAGCGTCGGCTTCGAGTTCGGTCCGCGCACGCATGTCTACAACACGTTCGACGCGCATCGCCTGTTGCACTGGGCGGGCATCGAAGGCAAACAAGTGCCGCTCAAGCTGGCGTTGCTGCGCGCCTATCACGGCGAAGGCAAAGATCCGAGCAATCGCGAAGTCCTCGTCGAGACCGCGCGCTCGGTGGGGCTCGATGCAGCCCAAGCGCAAGCCGTGCTCGAAAGCGGCGCCTATGCCGACGAAGTTCGCGAGCGGGAGAGCCAGATTCAGGCGATGGGAATCCAGTCGGTTCCTGCAATCATCTTCAACCAGCGCCATCTCGTGAGCGGCGGACAACCGGTCGAGGCGTTCGAGCAGGCGATACGCCAGATTCTCGCCGAAGCGCACTAGCCGTTCGCCAACTTCCGTGCACCGAGCCCATGAACTTCGCCGTCACCGTGGTCTCTCCGCCCGGCTATCCACATTCCGCCGCATTTCATGAAGTGGCCGAGACGCTTCATCACGCGCTGCTGGCGTTGGGCCTCGACAGTGTGATGACGCGCGAGGGACGGCTCGGTTCGCGGCGGCACATCGTGCTCGGATCGAACCTGCTGCCTCATTACGGGCTGCTGCTCGCGCCCGACGCGATTCTCTACAACCTCGAGCAGGTCTACACCGGATCGTCGTGGATCACGCCTGAACTGCTTCACATCCTGCGCGGCCATGTCGTATGGGATTACAGCGAAGCGAACGCGCGCGCGTTTGCCGGACTCGGCGTGCATGTGGCGCGCGTGCTGCCCATCGGTTACGTGCCGGAGTTGACACGCATCCGGTTCGCGGCGACGCGCGATATCGACGTGCTGTTCGTTGGCGCGCTTTGTCCGCGACGTCAGCGCATCATCGACAGGATGCGCGCCGCCGGCGTGAATGTCGTCGCGGCATTCGGGGTCTACGGACGTGCGCGGGATCTGCTTCTCGCCCGGAGCAAGCTGGTGCTCAACGTACACGGCCGCGAAGGCGGCGTGCTTGAAATGGTGCGCCTTTCGTATCTGCTGGCGAACGGTTGCGCGGTCCTGAGCGAGCGCTGCGCCGACCCTGCGGAAGAAGCGCCGCTAGCGCACGCGATCGCCTTTGCCGACTACGATGCATTGCCCGAACGCGCCGCGCAGCTCGTTGAATCGTCTGCGGAACGCGAGCGGCTTGCGCGCGATGGGCTGCTGGAGATGCAATCGCGCAGGGCCGCCGACTATCTGCGCGCGGCCCTGGCATAAGCGCTTGCACCGAACGACGCGGCGTCAGGACATGCTCTGGCTCGATTCGACTGCAAGCAGGTTCAGGATGAGCAGGATGGCGGTCTGATTGTCTAGGCTGATTTCGATGCCGAGCGTGCTCACGATCCAGCGTCCGATCTTGGTGCTTGCGAAATCTTCGCTTCGCGCGGATTTCTTGAGCGTGACGCCGAGCTTCATCGCGCGATAGTGATACGAAGGGATCTGGTGCTGCGCGGCGAGTCCGAACAGCCCGCCCTTGCCGCCCGAGCACCAGCCGAGCGTGCCCGCCAGAACCAGTTGCTCGTATTTGTCCAGTCCGCCGATGAAGCCGCGCGCAAGTCGCCGCACGCGCGCTTCGTCGAGTCCGTATTGCAGCAGCACGGATTCGACCGGATCGTCCACGACATGGGCGCGCTCGTCCACTTGTTGGCCGATGCCGTCCAGCTCCATCGACACGTCTCGCTGATAGCTCGCGCTACGCAGGCAGTCGATCAAAAAGCGCCTGAAATACGTACATACTGCGTAGCCGGTCGATGGCGCGCTTTGCTCGCTCGCATGCGATTCGCCGTGTCCCGGTTCGAGGCGCAACACCTTCGAATAGATGAACTGCGCGATCAGTTCTTCCTTGTCTTCGCGTAGCGATTGCAACTCGGGCGGATGATAGCTGCGCAATGCGCCCTTCACGAGGTTATAGATCGACACCATTTCGTCGTGCGACAGATGCGTGCGACGACGCCAAAGGTCGGTGAGATTCGAGGGCGCGCCTGTCTGCGAGGCGGCGTCCACCGTCAAGGTCTCCATGTGTCAATCCCCCCAAAGCGGTGGCAACGTGATGAGTATGGTTTTCTCTGACCGAACGACCAATATGGAATTAGTGATATCCGTCGTCTAAACTTTCGGGTAAACCTGTCAAGCAGGGGACCAGCCGAATTGCGCCACGGCCATGCCGTCGCCTCGTTCAACCCGTCCGCCGAATTCCTGACGTCACCCGAAATATCCAACGCATAAAGGGGATGACAGAATGCAAGGCGATCTTGAGCCATGCGAGGTCTCGGACGATCTCGCCAGCGCGCTCTATGCGGCGGACCCCGCATCGTTTTTCGCCCACGGGTGTGCTCTGGCGCTCCTCGGCGCTGTCTGTCTGACACGGCCGCAAGCGGGCTGGCTCGTAACCCTTTGCGTGGTTTTCTATGGGATTGCGAATTGTTTCGCCATGGGTCTATGGGCGTGGCGCCGCCGGCGGCCGCTGCTTTTCAGCGCGCGTCAATGGATCGGTCTGCATGCGCTGAGAAACGCGGTACTTCATGCCGCGCCGGGTCTGTCGATCTGGTTCGTGTTCCAGAGCGAATCCGCCGAGCTTGCTGCCGCGCATATCGTGCTGCTCGTCGCGCTGGCCGCGCTCGCGTATGCCTCCAACGGCATGAACCTGCTCAACCTGTGCAGCGCGGTGCCGATGCTGCTCCTGCCCGCGACGGCTTTATATCTGGTGCAGCCGGTCGACGGCGGGTTCGCGCTGGGCGTGGTGCTCGCGGTGTTCATGGTCGCGATCTACGGCTTCGCGACCCAATATCGCGGCTTCTTTCGCGGCATCGTCGAGGCCCGCGTCGATCAACAGCGGCTCGCCGAAACCATCGCGCGCCAGAAGGCCGTGATCGAGGAAGCGAGCCTGGCGAAGACGCGTTTCTTCGCGACCGCGAGTCACGATCTGCGTCAGCCGCTTCATGCGATCGGACTGCTCGCTCACGCGCTGGCCGATCACGGCGCAAGCACGCAGGAGCGCGATGAAACCGCGCAACACATTATCTCGAACGTCGATGCATTGAATCAGCTTTTCAATCAGGTGCTCGACCTGGCGCGGATTGAAAGCGGCGTGACGCAAGTGATGCCGCAGCATTTCCGCGTCTCGGAACTGCTGACGCGCATCGAAAGGCAGTTCCGGCCGAGCGCCGCCGCGAAAGGGCTGGCGTTGCGCGTCGCGCCGACGGCTTGCGTCGCGTTTACCGATCCCGTGCTGCTCGAACGCGTGCTTGCCAACCTCGTGTCGAACGCGGTGCGTTACACCGAGCGCGGCTCGATCTGGATCGGCGTGCGGCACGGCAGCGATCTTGCGCGCTCGCGCATCGAGGTTCGCGATTCGGGTATCGGCATCGCCGCGCACGAACACGAACTGGTGTTCGAAGACTTCTACCAGGTCCCGATGCCGCACAACGCCGTGCGTCAAGGTCATGGTCTCGGTCTTGCGACGGTGCGGCGTCTCACCCGGTTACTGGGCGCAGAAGCGTCGCTGCGCTCGGATCTCGGGCGCGGCACCACCATGCGCGTGCCGCTCGGATTGGGCGACGCGGGCCTCGTCACGGCGAGCTTCGCCGCGCCGCTCGCGATGAGCGCGTTCATCGAAGGCCGCCACGTGCTGTGCATCGACGACGATCCCGGCAATCTCGACGCGCTCGGCACCTTGCTCGCGCGCTGGGGTTGCATCGTGCGCGGTTGCCGCGACGAACTCGCCGCAGTGCGGGCGATTTCAGAGGGCTTCGTTCCCGATGCCGTGCTGTGCGACTACCAGATCGACCGTCACCAGACGGGCGTCGAGGCACTGAAGGAAGTGCGCGAAGCGTTGCGGCGGCGCGGACATAACGGCTTCGCGAGCGTGATGATCACCGGCGACATGCTATCGCCCGAACTGATGGCGCTCGCGGCGGAGGGCGTGCCGGTGCTGCGCAAGCCGGTGACGCCGGCGCGCCTGCGCCGCACGCTCGACTCACTGCTTCAGCCTCACGGACAGGACGAAGCCGCCTGAACCGCACGCGGCGGCGGTCGTCGCGTCAGGCGATGTTGCCGCGCAGACGCAAGGCGCGCAGATACTGCCCCGCGACTTCGGACGCGCCGTAATGCACCACGGTCTGGTCCACGAGCGCCCAGACGGCAGCGCCGCCGAGCCGCACGCGCCGGCAAAAGGAGAGGTCTTCGGAAAGATAGTGGCCTTGCTCTTCGATGGTGTCGAAAAAGCCATAGAACTCGCCTGCGGGCAGCGCTTCGCGGTATTGCTCGGGCGGCTCATAACGTTGCGTGAACGGTTTCGCGACGTCGAACGCATCGCGCCGCGCGAGAAAGATGCCGGTGCCCACATGCTCCGCTTCGACGAAACCGTCCACCACGTGCGCCCGACCGTCTTCCGAGGTTCGCAGCCGCACCGTGTAATCGGCATGCTTTTCGAGCCACTCGCGCATCGAGAGTCCGTGGTCGGATTCGTCGATGCGCTGATCCAGATCGAGACGCCGGTACGGATACGCGACGCCCGCGACGCATTTGTTCGCCGCGAGCAGTTTCATGACGGCCTGCGGTGGAAACTGCATGTCGGTGTCGAGAAAGAGCAGATGCGAAAACTCGGGATGCGCGACGAAATAGCTCGCGAAGAAGTTGCGCGCCCGAATGATATGCGACGAGCCGACGTGCATGGTCTGGAAACCGCAGTTCGCATCGGTCAGCGCGCGCGCGGTTTCCATCAGCGAGAAGGCGAAGTTGATGTGCACGTCGTCGTGATGGGTCGGCAGGCAAATGAGCACGTTGGGCGCGTTCACAGCGGCCGCCCGCCTTGCAGCCAGCCGTTGATGATCGCAATCGCCGACGACCGGTTGTGGACGCCGAGCGCGCGAAAGATCACGGACAGGTGCACCTTGACCGTGCCTTCGGCCACTTGCAGCTCGCGCGCGATCATCTTGTTGGTGCAGCCGCTATGCACGAGCCGCATGATCTGGCGCTGGCGCGGCGACAGGTTCTCCATCAGATGAAGATGATGCGGTGCGAGCGACGCCGCCGGCAGGCTCGTCAGCGGGCGCGCGCGCTCGGCGGCGGTGGAACGCGCCGGGTTCGGCGGGGCAGCGCCGATCAGGCTCAGCGCTTCGATCGGCACGTAGGCGCCGCCCGAGAGCACCAGTTCGATGGCCTTGAGCATCACGTTGGCCGGCTCGCGCTTGGGCACGAAGCCGAGCGCGCCCGCGGCCAGCACCGCGCGCATCTCGTCGACCGATTCCTCCGCCGACAGCACGACGAGCGGCAACGCGGGATTGGCCTTGAGCAGCGCCGTCAGCGAGGACGCGCTTGCCATGCCCGACATGTGCAGGTCGACGATCGCGAGATCGTGATTCGCTTCGGGACGCGCGGCGGCGGCGAGCGTGTCCCAGTTGTCGGCCTCGTCGAACTGCGCTTCGGGATCGATCTTGCGCAACAGCGACTTGACGGCCTGACGGATCAGTTCGTGGTCGTCGGCGACGAGGAACCTCATGCTCTCTCCTCAGATTGAGACTGGCGCCCGATGGGGTCATGGGGTGTCGTCGACGCACAGGTCCGGGTCGCTCACGACGCAATCGGCGCTCGGCAGCGAAGGGCCGCCTCGCACGCGCACGGCCGTTTCCTTCGCGGAAATCCTGAGTCCCTTCGGCAGCAGGACCCACATCTGCGTGGGCTGCTTCATCCGGCTCGCCTGTTGCTGGGCCTGCGGCCCCGTGCCGAAGAAGTAGTCGGCGCGCACGGCGCCGCGAATCGCGCCGCCCGCATCCTGCGCCATCAGGAGGCGCGTGACGGACGAAGCGCCGGAAGCGCCCTCGTTCGCGTTGATGAAGACCGGCGCGCCGAGCGGCGTCGTGCGCGGATCGATGGCGGCGGAACGCCCCGCGGAAAGCGGCACGCCCAGCGCGCCGATGGGACCCGTCGGCGAATCGGGGATCGTGCGGAAGAACACGTAGCTGGGGTCCGAGCTTGCGAACGTATAGGCGATCGGCGGGGCGCTCACGAACGCGGACGGGCGGGCGGCGGTGCTCGCGGTTGCCGCCGGCGACGGGTTGCTCACGCGTGCCGGATGCACGGCGGGCCCCGCGCCCTTGGCGAGATTGAAGCCGCGCAGGAGCGTCGAGTCGGGCGGGGAGTCCGCGTTGCCGCTCTCGATGGCCGAAGCGGCATCGGGCTCGCCGGTATCCTGCGCGCCGCGCAAGAGCGACGACTGCGGTGCATCGTCGGGCGCGGGGCCGCTGGCGGTGTCTTGCGTGCTCTGGGTGCTCACGGTGCCTTCTTCCAGGTCGATCTCGACGCCCCGCACCAGGATCTTGCGGCCCTTGCTTCCCGCGCTGGCGACGGGCGGATTGAAAGCCAGGCCGTTCTGTTCCGCATAGGCGAGCCGCAAGATGGAGCCATCAGGCAGGCGTATCTTTCCGGCGCCCTGCAACTGCATAGAATAGAGCATCGCAGGGTCTTCCACATAGGCGAGTACCGGCGCATTGAGCCGCCCGCGCTCGATCTCCGCGCGCGCGTAGTACGGCACGATCTCGCTGCCGTTGCGGCGCAGCCGCAGTTTCTTGTCGCGGATGTCGGGCGTGCTGTCGCCGAGCCTGAGCGTGTAGGTCTTGCCGCTCATCGGCACGGTCGTAAGCGGGATCACGTTGCGGCCTTCGACGCGCGCCGGAACCGGCGTGCCGCGCGCGTTGGGCGGAAGACGGCGCGAATCGAGAAACAGCATGTCGTTCGGCACGCCATAGACCGGATACACATACGGCGCGCGGCGTTCACGACTGCCCTTGAGGATCGGTTCGTAATAGCCGGTCAGCACGCCGCGCGTCGACTTGTCGACATTGCGGATCTGGTAGACCGTGAAGTTGTCTTCGAAAAAGCGGCGTACCAAAGCGCTGTCGTTCGTGTCGATGCCGCGCGATGCCGCGCACGGCGCCGCCCATCCGGGCTTGCCGCCGAGCACCGCGCAACCGCGCCGGAACGCTTCCCAGGATTCGACGACGTTGTCGGTCGCCCAGCCCGGCACGCTCGCGAAGGGCACGGGCGTGTAGAGCGCGTTCTTCGTGGCGAAAGGCGCCGCGGTGCCGGCAAGCGACGCCGCCGGACTCGCGGGCAGGGGATTGGCGATGCCCGCATCCGCACCCGTCGCGCTGACGATGCGGGCGTCGTCGGGCGCCTCGACGGACGGCGCGTTGGCCGTCGTTGGCGCGCTCTGGACGGTCGGGGGCGGCGTGCTCGCGCAGCCGGCAAGCGCGGCCGCCGCGAGCGCGAAGAGCGCCGCTGTGGCGCGCATCTTCAAATCCGAAGGGCACGGTGCGACCGTGGGGGAGGCTGCAACGGATACGCCAGGCGTCCTGCCCGACTGCGCGGCGGCGCCGCTCGTTCGTGATGCCATGGTGTCCTCGCCCTGCCGCAGAACCGTCCGTCATTCGCCATCGGGCCATGCCCTGCGCGTCTTCGGCCGAATGACCATTCGCTATTTAGACGAACGGACGACCTCGATTTTGAAGGTCGCCGCGCCATAGGCGACGGGGCACGAAGGCGCCTCGGCGCCGCACGCCGGCACGCCCGCGAACGGGGATGCGGTGAGCGTCCGCTCTGCGCTCGCCGCCGCCTGAGCCTCGGGCGAGAGGCTCGCGAACACCGCATCGTGCGTCATGCCGAGCGCGGAAAAATCGCGCGGCGCGAGCGATACGACCGCCACGAAATGATTCGCGCCGACCGGCTCGCCCGCCTGCATCGGCCAGGCGGGACGCGGCAGCGTGAGGCGCTTCTTCTGGCTGATGCGGTTGTCGCGGTCGAGCTCGTTCGGAAAGAGTTGCAGGTACTGATTCGCCGGATCGACGACGAACACGTACACATAGCCATCGCGATTGCTGAGGATCGAGAAGCGCAGCCGGTCCCGGTCGACGACGGCGCGCGCGACGGGCACGTCCACCTTGACCGCGATCGACGGGTCCGCGAGCGAGACGATGCGCGTGAATTCGTCGGCTGGCGAGAAGGGCGGCAGCGCGGCGGGCGGCGGCGATTGGCGCGGCACGTCGGCGGGCTTCGGCGCGAGTTGCGCCAGCGCGGGTGACGCCGGCAACGCAGCCGTGCCCGCCGGCGCGGACGCGGACGGCGCGACGATTGTGGGGGCCAGCGTCACGCCGCCGTCGGCTGCGCGTCCGATCTGTGGCGCCGGCGACCGATGCGAGAGGAACGTCGGCACGAGAAAGGCGAGTGCCGCCGCCGTCAGCACGCACCCCGCGCCGAGTACCCAGCCGACGCGCAGCCGCCGCGCCGTCTTGTCCTTCCCGCCGCCCGCCGCGCGCTGCGCGGGCGCGTCATCGAGCGTGATGCCGAGTTCGGCGGCGAACTGCCGGTCGGTTTGCGGCCGGCTCGCCGGTGCCACCGCGAGCGCGTGATCGATCGCCTTCAGGAAGCGCTCCGAATACCGGCCCGCCGCGAGCTTCGCGAGCGGCTGATAGCTGTCGCTCACCATCCGGCCGACCGCAGGCGGCGGCGTGTTCCCGGTGATCGCGAAATACACGAGCGCGGCGAGCGCGTAATGATCGGTCCACGGTCCTTGCCTGAGCGAGGGCACTTCGGCGTACTGCTCGATCGGTGCATAGCCCGGCTTGAGGATCACGGTGAGCGCCTGCGTCATGTCGCCGATCACGCGCCGCGCCGCGCCGAAATCGAGCAGCACGGGCCGATGGCTGTCGTCGAGCAGGATGATGTTGTCGGGCGCGATGTCGCGGTGAAAGCAGTCCGACGCGTGCAGCACGGCGAGCGCATCGACGAGCGGCGTGAGAAGCGCGCGCAGCCAGGCTTCGTCGGGCGGCTTTTTCATCGCCTTGAGGGCATCCTTGAGCGTCACGCCCTTGTAGTACGGCATCACCATGTAGGCGGTGCCGTTCGCTTCCCAGAAGCGATACACCTTCACGAGCGACTGGTGGTCGAAGCGCGCGAGCAGCCGCGCCTCGTCGTTGATGAAGCTCTTCAGCCCGGCGCGGAACATGTTCTCGTAGCGCTCGGACTTGACCCGCACCTGCGTGCCGCCCACGCGCGAGGCGAGCGCCGAGGGCATGTATTCCTTGAGCGCGACGTGCCGGTCGAGCGAGGTGTCGAAGGCCAGATAGACGATGCCGAAGCCGCCTTCGCCGATCAGCCCCACGATCTCGAATTCGCCGAGTCGCGTGCCGGGCGGCAGGATGTTGTGCGACGCGACGTCGCCCGGTGCGCCGGACCGGCTGGCAGGCGTGACTCGCGCGCCGGTCACGATGACCGTCTTGTCGGTTTCGGCGCTGTTTTCGGCGTTGCTTTCGGCCTTGCCGCTGTCGCCGCCTTCGCCGTTTTTGCCCGGTAGCTCGCCGGCCGCGTTCATGATCCGCAGTCCCGCAGCAAGGTGGTGAAAAGCGCGGTGTCCGGCAAGCCGTACACAGGCCAGATCGTGAACGGCCGCGGCGACGGGTCCTCTGGATCGTGCGCGGCGTCGGGCGCGGCCTGCGCGGAGGTCCACATGCTCATGCCGACGACCTCGGTCTGCCAGACCGGCGCGAAAGTCCGCGCGAGCGCGCTCGCGAGCGTCGCGGGCGACTGCACGACCCACGGCTCCTGGAGCACGGCAGCCCGCGCGCCGTGAGAGGCCGGCACGGGCAGCGGCACCGGCAGGGCGGCGAGTTGCGCGTCGAGGCGCTCGATGCCGTGATCGAAGTCGAGCGCGGCGAGCGCCACGCCTTCGATCGCGGAAAGCCATTGCCAGAGCGCGGCGATCTCGCCGCCCGTCGCGGGCGCGCACGGCATCGACGCGGCGATCGTGAGCGGAAAATGCCGCCCGACCCGGTCCACGGACGCCATCACGACGCCCGTCCAGCATCCGGCGAGCGTCGGCGCGATCGCACCGGGCATCGCGAAGAAACGCCACACCGGACACGTGAGATAGAGCGGGAGCCAGTCGGCGCCGAGCGCGAGCTGCGTCTCGGCGACGCGCGCGGCGAGCCACGCGTCCCACGGCGCGACGAACGCGTCGGACAGCCGCCGCGCCGCGAAGTCGCCGAGCGACGGCAGCTTGCCGTACCAGCCGGCGATCGTCTCGCCATCGTCGGCGAGGGTCGTGTCGAGCGCGTCGCTCATAGCCGCTCCGGGCACGAGAATGCGCGCAGGTCCGCAAGCCGGAACGGATTCTCGACGCTGTTCGCCGTCACTTCGAAGCGCGCCTTGCGCCCTTCGACGTCGAAGGTCGCGATGAAGCGCTCGGGCTGGTCTGTCGGCTGGATGTCGAGCCGGTCGAACATGCGAAAGAGCGCCCACGGGCCTTCGAAGACGAGATCGCTCGCGCCGCTGCCGGGCGGCGGCGAGAGTTGCACGCTCACGCGGCCGGAGCCGCGCGTGCCGGGCCACTGGATCGCCGTCGCGATCTGCGGGCCGTGCGCGTAGGTGAGCACCTGGCCGTCGACGTCGAGCGTGAACGAGAGGATGGTCGGGTCCATTTCGAGCGGCTTGAATTGCAGGGCGAGCGCGGGCGTCTTGCCGCCCGCGCGGAAGAACACGCTGCGAATCGTCGCCGCCCGCTCGAACTGCGCGAGCCCGGCGGGGCTGATCTGCGTGGCGGACGAATCGGATTTCCGGAAGGCCCAGGGTTTCGCGGAGACGTCGACGTCTGGCGCGAGGTTCTTCTGGAAGAAATCGTCGAACTTGCCGCCCGGCGCGAAGAGCGCGCCGAAGTCCTCGGGCAGCACGTCGCGCGCGGAGTTCGGGTTGAACGGGTAGCGCCCCTTGAGCGCGCGGTCGCAAAACGAGGCGATCGACTCCTTCAGGTCCGCCGACAGGTTCACGCGCCGCGCCTGCTGCGTCTGCGCCGCGCCCTGGCTGCCGAGATCGAGCAGCGCGGTGCGGATCGGCTCGGGCAGACGCGCCGCCTGCGAGCGCAGTTTCGCGGGCGCGTCCGACGGCGGCGGCGCGGTCTTCTGCTGCAACGCCTCGTCGGTGGCGCTCAGATTCGCGTAGACATCGTTGATGAGCGCAAGCGTCTGCGTGATCGGCGCGGGCTGGCCCGCGCCCGGACTCGTGACGAGCGCGCGCAATCCCGCGAAACGGTCGTCGACGATACTCTCCAGCCGCGTGCCCGGCGCCACCGGCGCGATCTGCGTGGGATCGGGCCCGCCGATGATCTTCAGCAACTGCTCGCGCGCGGCGCTGATCTTGTCGTTGGCTTTGTCGACGACGGTCGTTTCGTTCTCCGGCCGGGTGGCGAGCGTGGTTTCGCGCGACGCGGCCTTCGCGAGCATGGCGAGCGGCGAATCGGGCGCGGACAGGATGCGCGCGATCTGCGCCGACTGGGCGAGGCTGTCCGCGTGAACGATGCGGATGTCGTTCAGGAAGTCGTTCCAGATACGCGCGTAGTCCTGAAGGTAGAGCAGCCGGACGTCTTCGGTCAGGCGCTGGGTCGCGGCCGGATCGCCGCGCGGCAGGCCGCTCTGGTCGCGGATGCCGAGCACCCACGGTTCCTCGGCGGCGAGTTGCACCGCAACCTGATCGACGGCGCTCAGGAACGCCTTGTGATAGCCGTCGAACGAATAGAGCCCCGGCACGCCGCGCGTGAGCGGCATGCCGCTCGCGCGCACGAACACGAGCGACGCGTTCGGCCCACCCGCATGCGCCACGGTGAACTCCGGATAGTTCGCGCCGACGCCTTGCTGCTTCACGCGCCCGTAGACGCGCTGCGCGAGCGTGCTGGCGGCGAGCATCGTGCGCAGATGCGCGACGAGGCGTTCGTCGAACGGCAAATTAGGATGCACGACGCCGCGCGCGAGGAGCGCGTCGAGATGACCGGCAAGCGCGGCGCGCTGCTCGTTGCCGACTTCGCGCGGCAGCGACCGGTCCCAGTCGGTCACGATCCAGGTCTTGAGCGCGTCGGGGTCCTGATGCTCCGGCTGGTTGAGCATCAGATACGCCTTGAGCGCTTCGTACGCGTAGCCCGGGTTCGCGGGGTTCGCGCTGCGCGCCTGCTCTTCGATACGCGCGGCGAGCTTCGGCAGGAACAGGTCGGTCAGCAATCGCTCGTAGGCGTCGCTGGCGGCGGCGTCGAGCTTGGCGCCTTGCCACAGCCCCCATTGCATCGAAAGCGGCGGACGCGCGGCATCGACCTGGCGGGTCGACGCGAGCTGGCGCACCGCCGACAAGAGCGGCAGCAACGCGACGAGACTCGTGCCGGCCGCCGAGGTGCCGGCCACGGCCTGTTTCGCCGTCTGCGCCGCCTGATCGACGCTCGCCACGTAGGTGCGGTTGCGCAGATAGCTCGTGCCCCAGAGCGCGAGCACGCAGGCGGTGACGGCCGCGATCGCCGCGTACGCCGAGAGCCGCCACAGATGCCGCCGGCGCGACCATCTGAGATTCGATCCGGCGAGGCCCTGTTCGGCGAACACGATCTGCGTCAGGAGCCGCTCGATGAAATAGCTGCGCCCGCTCGCAGGACGCGGCGGCTGCACGCCCCGCTCGACGCCGAACGCACGCGCGAGTGAACCCATCACGCGGTCGATCGGCGTGCCTTCCTGCGTGCCGCTCGTGAAATAGACGCCGCGCACGAGCGGGATGTCGTCGTGCTTCGACTGCACGAAGGTCGCGCGCAACGCCTCGGCGAGTGCGGGTTTCAGCGCCGCGAACTGCTGCGGAAAGCCGACGATCGCCGCGCGCTGCGCAAGTCCGGTTTCGGCATTCAGCCGTTCCGGCAGACGCGCGACGAGCCGTGCTTCGAGCGCATCCAGTTCGGCATCGACGCGCGCGCCGAATTCGCTTTCCGTGAGCGGACGCTTCGGGTCGTAGGGAAACGTGAAGCCGAAGACCTGCCCACGCTCTTCCTTCGACATGTCCGCGAAGAACTCCGTGAATCCCGCGAGCAGGTCCGTCTTCGTGACGAGCACGTAGACCGGAAAGCGCGTGCCGAACGCCTGCATCAGTTCGCGCATGCGCGCGCGCAGCGTCGAGGCCATCTCCTCGACGCTGGCGGGCATCGCGGCGATCAGGTCGGGCACGGCGAGCGTCATCAGCACGCCGTTGATCGGCTGGCGCGGACGCGTCTTCTTCAGGAGCGCGAGAAAGCCCTGCCACGCGGCCTGGTCGGCGTCGCGGTCGCTTTCGTGGGTCGTGTAGCGGCCGGCGGTGTCGATCAGCACGGCGTCGTCGGTGAACCACCAGTCGCAGTTGCGCGTGCCGCCGACGCCGCGGATCTTGTCGGTGCCGAAGCGTTCCGCGAGCGGAAAGCGCAGGCCCGAGTGAATCAGCGCCGTGGTCTTGCCCGCGCCCGGCGCGCCGATGAACATGTACCACGGCAGTTGATAGAGATACTGCCTGCCCGAGAGCGTGACCCAGTCGCGCCAGCCCGGCTTCTTGCCGGACGCGGTGATGCGCGCCTCGCGCAGCACGGCGAGCGCTTCGTCGAAACGCTTCGAAAGGGTCGCGACTTCGGTGTCGCCCGGGCTCGGCGCGGCGGCGGCGCGCGGCGCCTCGCGATGGGCGGCCAGTCCCGCCGACAGCGCCGCCTGCGTGCGGCGCGCGCGCCACGCCACCCAGATCCGCCGCAGGATGACGACGAGCGCGACGCAGCCGATCGCCATGTATCGCGCCGTGCGCGATTCGAGCGGATAGCTGCGCGCGAACGACACGAGCGGCCCGGCGATCCAGATCGCGCCCGCCATGAGCACCAGTCCGACGATCAGCAGCAGGACCGGATGAAAGAGGATCGACAAGAGCTTCTTCATGGCGCGGGCGGCCCTAGGACCCGGGCTTCGCGAACAGCGTCACCTCGACGCGCCGGTTGCGCGCGCGGCCGGCGGGCGAATCGTTGGGCGCGACGGGGTCGGCGTCGCCCTTGCCCTCGGCCTTCAGGCGCGCGGCCGGGACGGTCGCCGCGAGCAGGTCGCGCACGTTCGCGGCGCGCTCCTTCGAGAGTTCCCAGTTCGACGGAAAACGCCCCGAGCGGATCGGCCGGTCGTCCGTGTGACCCGTGACGAGCACGTTGCCGGGCACCGCGTTGAGGGCCGCCGCGATGCGCTCGATGAGCGGCCTGACCGGCGCCGCGACTTCCGCGCTGCCGGGCCGGAAGACGTTGTCGCCGTGCAGCGTGACGACCGAGCGGTCCACGCGGTCGTCGACGGCGACCAGGCCGTCGCGGATCTCCGGCGCGAGGAATTCGGCGAGACGCGGCTTGGCCGCCTGCGTCACGACGAGCGGCCGCTGCGCCCCCGCGCGAATCGAGGCGAGCGTGTCAAACGCGGGATCGGACAGCCGGCCGAGCTGGAAGCTCATCGCGAGATAGGCCATCGCGATGAACAGCAGCGCGAATGCGCCGACGACCCAGACCGGCAGCACGTCGGTCGTGCGCCGCCGCGCGGCGTGCACGCCTTGCCAGTGCGGCGACAGCGCGCGCTCCGGCTCGCCGCGCTCCTTGCGGATCAGGTCGTAGAGCCGCGCGCGGATCGCGTCGAGCGTCTGCCTGCCTTGCGCCGCCACGCGATAGCGGCCTTCGAAGCCGAGCGCGAGCACCATGCTCGCCAGTTCCAGCAAATGCAGATGCTGCGCGGGCTTCTGCGCGAGCCTCGCGAGCAGTTGAAACACTTTTTCGCCGCCCCACGCCTCGTTGTGGAATGTCACGAGCAGACTTTGCCGCGCCCAAACGCCCGCGCCCCACGGCGTGCCGGAAGCGGCTTCGTCGAGCATCGTACAGACGATGTAGCGTGCCGCCGTCACCTGCTCGGCCGCGACACCGCTCGCGCGCGCCTCCGACTCCAGGCGGCGCACGCCCGCCGCGAGCGAATCGCGCAGGGCGGCGGGGTCGGCGCAGGCGCTCATCGCGCGGATGCGGGGTGCGAGTTGCAAGAGCGGCGCGCACGCCGCCACGAGGGGATTGAGCGCGCCGCCTCGTGTGAATGCGGCGTCGAACGCACGCTGTTCGGCGCCGGGCGCGGCGCCCGGCGCGAACGGCCCGTCCGTGCCGCCGCTGCTCCCGGCGCGGCGGCGCGCGCCGGGATTGGGCTTGATCATGGTCTGGTCGGATTCGAATCCGGCGAAAGGATCGTCGTCGTTCGTCATGGCACTTCCTGATCCCAATGACCTCAATGACCTCAATGACCTCAATGACGGATGGCCCAGAACTCCAGTTCGAGCGCGGGGAATTCACCGGCGATGTACATCGCGAGGTTGCCGGTCTGCTCCAGTTCCTTCCAGAGCTCGCCCCCGCGATCCAGCTCGAAATACGAAAAGCCCGCGTGAAACGGAATCTGCCGTGGCGCCATCGGCATCGCCCGCAGACCGATCCCCGGCAGCGCGAGATTCACGAGATCGCGCAGTTTTTCGGCGGGGGCGACCTTTACCTGCGTCGGGAAGCGCGTGCGCAGCGTTTCGCCGGGCATCTGCGCGTTGGCGGCGAGCACGAAACCCGCCGTGCGCACGAGTTCGAGGTCGTTGATCATCGCGACGCGCACGCCGGGCTTGCGGCTTTGCAATTCGATGGCGACCGCGTCCGGCTCGCGCACCTGCGCGAGCAGTTGCCGCACGTCGCGCATGAGCGGCTCGAAGGAAGTGGCGAGATCGTCGTGACGATACGGCGGATACGCGAGCACGCGGCGGCGCTCGTCGAACGCGGCGAGATCGCCGGCGAGCGCGAGCGTCGTCTGGTACAGGCGTTCGGGATGCAGCAACGGCACGTTCAGCAGATGCGCGAACTGCGGCTCGAACCGGTTGAGCGTTTGCAACAGCAGAAAATCGGCGATCTCCGCGACGCCGCCGCGTCCCGGACTGGCGAGATGACTCGCGATCCGGTCCGCATGCTGATGCAGCAGTCCCGCGAGTTCCTGCGCGTGGCCGAGCAGGCGTTTATCTGCGAGCGCGTGGAGCATCGGCGGGATGTAGCTCGTGTCGAGCAGCACGCGATTGTCCGCGCGCCGTTCGAGCACGCGCGCAATGCCGATGGTCGCGAACGCGTCGGTGGCGTCGCGCGCGAGCATGAGCCGCAGGTTCGGCGCGCCGACGCGAATCTGCGCAACGCGGTCGGTGCTCGTCGTGACATCGACGACCGAAGTGTCGGTCGTGCGATAGCGCAGGCCGCTCGCGCCATCGATGCGATCGCCCGCGCCGTCGGCATCGAACTCCTTCGCGCCCGCGCGCGCGAGCGGCAGGGCGAGCAGCACGACTTCGTCGCGCGTGCCGGCGGGAACGTCGAGCGGCGGCGGCGCTGGCGCGTCGTCGGGAAACGAGAACGCGGTGCCGTCGGGCAGCACGCCGAACGCGGACGCGAGCGCGATCTTGCCGAGCCCGAGCGCGATCTCGTCGAGCATGACGGCGGCGCATCCCCACGGCCACGCTTCGGTCGCGCGCGCGTGCGCGCTCACGAGATGCTCGATGAAGCGGTCGTGTTGCTGGAAATGCTGCGGTTCGAGGAACAGCCCCTCGGACCAGATCATGCGTTGGTGCCAGGTCATGGTGGCTCGTATCCGCTCTCTGGGGGTTCGACACGGCGCCGCGCGCGCTGTGCCGGCGCCGGCCGTGCCGTCGGCGTCCGGCGGGTCAGCGACCCCGACGCTCCCTCAAAAACGAACGAGCGATACGAATTTGGAACTCGCCGGCGCGCGCGCGCTTACTTGGCGGCCTTCGATGCCGGCGCGCTCGCGCGGTGTGCGGCGATCGAGACATCGGCCGCGTCGATGCGCACGTCGAGCACGGTCGTCTGGTTCGGCGGCACCGGCACGGTTGCGCGCCAGCGAGAGCGTTCGATGTCGCGATACGCGGCCACGACCGCGACGAATGTCGTGCCCGGCTGCACGGTCGCCTCGACGCTCCGGCTGTCGCCGGGCTTGAGCAGGAATTCGTTCTTTGCGTTGAGATCGCCGCCTAGCGTCGCCTGGTCCTTTGCGTAGAGCGTGAAGAAGTCGGCGCTATCGAAGGCGGCGGTCGTCTTCAGTTCGTACACGCGCACGACGACGGGCGAGGGCCGGCCCCGCTGATCGGGATTGGCCTGGTCGAGCGCGCTCACGGTGATGCGCACGACCGTCGGCGGCGGCGGAGGCGGCGGTGCCGATTTGCACGCCGCGACGACGAGCGCGCACACGCAGACGACCCGCGCCGCGCTGCGCGCGAGACGCGCAGAACGCGCGCGGCTTGCGATCGAACCGATGGTTTGCATGATTGATCTGTGTCTCTCCCAACACAGCAGCAAACGAATGATCCCGGGACGCTTTTCAAATCCGGCGCGATGTTTCGTCTAGCAGTGGCACCGCGGCGGCAGCGCGCCGCTCGCGCCGGTGCGCGGCTACGGTCTTCGAGGAGCGCATTCGTGAAACCGATCGGGCAGATCGCGTCGGTCCGTGTGGCGGCCGGCGCTTGCGCACTTGACGGCAGCGCGGCAAGGCGGCTCGGCCTCGCGTTCCTGCTGTTTGCGGCGCTCGCGCTCGCCGCGCCTGGCGTCCATGCGCAAGGCGCGCAAAAGAAAAGCACGCAGGGCGCGAAAACCGCCCAGACCGCGAAAATCGCCCAGACCGCGCCCACGCCGCCGGACGCGGCGCTCACGCCCGTCGCGCGCGATGCCGAAGCCCGCGTGCGCGATGCCGAAACGATCGCCACGCTGTCGCAGGAAGGGCGTCTTTTGCTCGCGCGCGATCAGGTCAAGCTCGACGGCTACGCGTACTGCAGCATGTCGGTGGCGGCCGCCGAGCGCGGCGATTTCCGCGACAGCATCGAAGCGGCGTCGCGCGCGCTCGTCGTCGCGCGGCAGACGGACAACGCCAACCTCGCCGCACTCTCGCGCCGCGATCTGGCGATCGCCTACAGCTACGCCGGCGATCTGGACGACGCCGAACGCTACGCGAAAGAAGCCATCGCCGCCGGCGCGAAGAATCCCGAGCAGGTGCTGGCGCCCGCGTACAAGGTGCTGGGCGACATCGCGGCCCGGCGCGGCGATCCGGCGGCGGCGCTCGCGCAATACCGGGTGGCGCTGGAAAGCGCTTCCGCGCGTTATCGCCCGATGGTGCTCCTGTCGATCACCAATGCGCAGATCGCATCCGGCGACGCCGCGGGCGCGCGCGCCACCTTCGAACAGACGAGCGGCGTCAAGGAAAGCTTGCTGGCGCCGCTCAGGAAGCGCATCGAAGGCAATTTGCTGCTGGCCGAACACAAGCCACAGGAGGCGCTCGACGCGTTCGCCGCCAGCGCGAGCGCGGGCGGCGCCGACGCGAGCTACGACAGTCTGTGGGCGCACGAAGGCATGGGCCGCGCGTATCTCGCGCTCGGCAAGCGCCAGCAGGCCCGCGACGCGTGGCTCGCCGCACTCGACGACTCCGAGAAGATCCGCGCGCGCTTTCGCAGCGACGAGTTCAAGACCGGACTCTTCTCCGATACGCAGACGGTCTTCGAGGAGACGATTTCGCTCGTCGTCGAGGATGGCGACTATCCGCTCGCGTGGACGCTCTCCGAGCGAAGCCGCAGCCGCGCGCTGCTCGATGTCGTGCGCAACCGGCTCGCGGCCAACGTCGACGAGGCTCAACTGAACGGCCGCACGCTCTCGCTCGACGACGTGCGCGGCACGCTCAGGCAAGGCGAGGCGATCGTCGAATATCACGGTCTTCCCGACAAGATGATCGCGTGGGTCGTGCGCCCGGACGGCATCCAGGGCTTCACGCTGCCGATCGCACGCAAGGAGATGACGCTGGCCGTCGGCGATTTTCGCAACGCGATCATCCGCGGGCGTCCGCAAGCGCTCACCTACGGAACGAAGCTCGACGCGCTGCTCATCCAGCCGCTCGGCGTGCGTCCCGGCGAGCGGCTCATCATCGTGCCGAATGGCGCGCTGCACTACATGCCGTTTCAGGCGCTTCGCAATCCGCAGGGCTTTCTGATCCAGCGGCATGCGCTCGCGCTCGCGCCTTCGGCGAGCGTCGCCGTGCAGCTCGTGCGACGCCAGCAGCGCATCGCGAGCAGTCTCGTCGCGTTCGGCAATCCGCGCATCGCGCCGGAATTCGACTTGCCGGGCGCCGAGGCCGAAGTGCGCGCGATCGGACCGCTGTTCGCGCAGCACGAGGCCTTCGTGCAGAGCGACGTCACGCGCAAGACCTTCAGCGACAACGCACCGGCGGGCCGCATCGTCCACGTCGCGACGCACGCACAGGCGGACACGGTCGATCCGCTGCATTCGCGCGTGCTGCTCGCGCCCGCGAAGCAGCCGGCCGACGGCCCGGACCCGATGCTCGCGCAGGACATCTACAACCTCAAGTTCGATTCGGTGGCGCTCGTCACGCTCTCCGCGTGCGAGACGGCGCTCGGGCGCATCGAGCGCGGCGACGAGATCATGGGCTTCACGCGCGCGTTCTTCTATGCGGGCGCGTCGGCGTTGCTCGTGTCGATGTGGCCTGTCGCCGACGATTCGACCTCGCTCACCATGCGCACGTTCTACGGCTCGCTCACCAAGGGCGAAGAGGCGATCGACGCCATGCGCGAGGCGCAGCTCGCCGTGCTGGCCGACAGCAGGTACGCCCATCCGTTCTACTGGGCGCCGTTCGACCTGATGGGCAACTGGCGGCTCTCGGTCGCCCACTGAACGCCGGACCCTCGTGCCCGGCGCCGTCCCGGCGCGACGCTGTGCGCCGGCCCGATGAGGATGCTGCAGTGAACGACGCCATGAAAACCGAACTCATCGCATCGCGCCCCGGCGAACGTACCGGTGCGCGCGCGCGCCCCCATCGTGGACGACGTTTCGCGCGCGCGGCCGGTCTTGCCGGAGCGGGCATCGCGTGCGCGGGCGCGCTGACGGCGTGGGCGCAGCAAGTGCCGATGCCGGGCACGCAGCAGATTCCGAGCGCCGGCACGCTGCTCAACGAACAACAGCGCCCGACACCTGCCGCGCCGCCGCCCGG
Organism: Caballeronia telluris; assembly: GCF_001544495.1. Classification (GTDB taxonomy): domain Bacteria; phylum Pseudomonadota; class Gammaproteobacteria; order Burkholderiales; family Burkholderiaceae; genus Caballeronia; species Caballeronia telluris. The sequence continues at coordinate 32,950 of NZ_FCNZ02000004.1, read as the reverse complement.
CGGCGCGGCCGTGCTGCCGGCGCGACCCGCGGCGCCGGCAGCCGTGCCCGAAGGCCGCAAGTTCACGTTGAAGAGCATTCGTCTTACGGGCAACGAGACCTTGCCGTCCGACATGCTGCTCCCGCTCGTCTCCGGCAAGATCGGTCAGGAAGTGTCGATCGACGATCTCAACGCGATGGGCGCGCTCATCGCGCAAGCGTATCGCGATCGCGGTTATCCGCTCGCGCAGGTCGTGATTCCGCCGCAGGACGTGACCAATGGCGATGTCGCCTTCACCGTGCTGGAAGGCAAGATCGGCGCGGTGCGGCTGACCATCGTCCCCGGCGCGCCGATCAAGGAATCGCTCGTGCGCGCGCGGCTCGCCGCGATCGAGCCCGGCAAGCCGCTCAAGCAGGGCGAACTCGAACGCACGATGCTGCTGCTCTCGGATCTGCCCGGCATTCGCGTGACCTCGGCGCTGGAACTGGGCAGCACGCCGGGCACCGTCGATCTGAGCGTGACCGTCGAGCCCTCGCGCCGCTGGGATTTCGCCCTCGCCACCGACAACTACGGCGCGGCCGCCGCCGGGCGCTGGCGGCTGGGTGCGGTGGGACGGCTCGCGTCGCCGTTCGGCATCGGCGACAACCTCGACGTGAACCTGCTCGCCGCCGAGCGCGCCGACACGCTGTACGGGCGCATCGGCTACGACGCACCGGTCGACGCGAACGGCACGCGCGTGGGCGTGGCGTATTCGCATCTGTACTACTACCTCGGGCAGGATTTCTCCTCGCTCAATGCGCACGGCGATGCCGATGTCGTGACCGCCTCGGTTTCGCATCCGCTCATCCGCTCGCGCAGCCAGAACCTGCTCTTGCGCGGCGCGCTCGAATACCGCGCGCTGACCGACAAGATCGACAGCGTCAACTTCGACAATCCGCAGAAGCTCGTTGTCGCGAGCGTCGGGCTGTCTTACGAGAGCCGCGACAGCTTGCTCGGCGGCGGCTTCAACAGCGCGGACATCCAGCTTGCGTTCGCGCATCTGAAGATCGATTCGTCGCTCGCCGAGCAGATCGACCAGAGTCCGTTCGGGCGCAACACGCAAGGCAACAGCGTGCGCGTGACGATGCAGGCGAACCGTCTCAACGCGATCACGCAGAAGGTCAGCATGTTCGTCGGCGTGTCGGGGCAATGGGCCAACCAGAACCTCGACAGCTCGTCGCGCATCACGCTCGGCGGCCCGCGCGCGGTGCGCGCCTATTCGCCTTCCGAGTCGGTCGTCGACGAAGGGCTGATCGCGACGGCCGCGTTCCGCTACGCAGTCATCCCGACGCTCACGCTGTCCGCGTTCTTCGATATCGGCGTCGGGCGCTACAACGCGCGCTCGATTCCCGAACAGGGCGCCAACACCGTGACGCGCAGCGGACCCGGGCTCGGGCTGTTCTGGAACGGGCCCTACGGCCTCACCGTGGATGCGAGCATGGCCTGGCGCACGACCCGCGCCGACACCACCGGCGACGACAAGTTGCCGCGCGTGTACGTGCAGGTGTCGAAGTCGTTCTAGCGACAGGAAAACGTTCAAACAGGAGTTCGACATGAGCGACATCACCTGCCTTCGGACCCGCAAGCATCGCCGGGCATGGGAGCGTGCGATCAGGCGGCTCGCCCGGCGCGCGGCGCGGCATGCGGGCGTGGCGATCGTTCCGTCGCTGTTGCCGGTGATCGCGCTCTTCGTCGCACCGCCCGCACTCGCACTGCCGCTCGGCGGGCAGGTCGCGAGCGGCAACGTGACCATCGGCACGCCCGCTCCGAACACGATGGCGATCACGCAAGGCACGCCGAAGGGCATCGTCAACTGGAACTCGTTTTCGATCGGGGCCAACGAGACGGTGAACATCGCGCAACCTTCGGCGCAGGCCGTGTTGCTGAATCGCGTGGTGGGCAGTCAGGCCAGCACGATCGCAGGACGGATGAACGCCAACGGACAGGTGTTTCTCGTCAATCCGGCGGGCGTGCTGTTTGCGCGCGGCGCGTCGGTCAACGTGGGATCGCTCGTCGCGTCGACGCTCGGGATTTCGGACCGCGATTTTCTTGCGGGCAAATATCGCTTCGCGAGCGCGTCGCCGCAGGCGGGCGGGCAGGTCGTCAATCAAGGCACGATCACGGCCGGCGAGCACGGCACGGTCGCGCTGCTCGGCGCGCAGGTGGACAACAGCGGCACGGTGAGCGCGAAGCTCGGCACCGTCGCGATGGGCGCGGGCAGCGATATTACGCTCGACTTCGCCGGCGACGGCCTCACCATGCTGAAGGTCAACGGCGCGGCGGCGCAGGCGCTCGCGCGCAACTCCGGCGTGCTGGCGGCGGACGGCGGGCAGGTGCTGATGTCGGTGCAGACCGCCGACGCGCTCGCCGCCACCGTGCTGAACCAGACGGGCACGGTGCGCGCGCAGAGCGTCGCGGAGCGCAACGGGCGCATCGTGCTCGACGGCGGCGCGGCGGGCGTGACGGAAGTGGCGGGCAGCGTCGATGCGACGGGCGGCGTGGGGCTCAAGGGCGGCAACATCGACGTCACGGGCTATCAGGTCGCGGTGCACGACGGCGCGCGCATCGACGCGAGCGGCGCTGCGGGCGGCGGACGCGTGCGCGTGGGCGGCGGCGCGGCGGGCAAGGAGGCCGACATCCATAACGCGGACGCAGTGTGGATGGGGCCGGGCGCGCAGGTGAGGGCGGATGCGCTCGTCACCGGCAATGGCGGGAATGTCGTCATCTACGGAACCAACGCGGCGCGCGTCTACGGGATGCTGACCGCGAAAGGCGGTGCACAAAGCGGCAACGGCGGGTTGATCGAGACGTCGGCGCGGTTCCTGGATGTGGCGGGCGCGGAGATCGACGCGTCGGCGCTGCATGGGGTGGGGGGGACGTGGGTGCTGGATCCGCACGATGTCGATATCGTCGCCGACAGTTCGGCGCTCGACTTCGCGACGTCATCGGATACCACGGGCTGGACCTTCAGCCCCGTCTCTCCCACGGGATCTGCGTCGCGGCTTGGCGTCGGGCAGATCACCGGCCAGCTCAACCAGGGCGTCTCGGTGACGGTGAACACAGGGGCGAGCGGAACGGACCTCGGTACGATCAAGGTGCTGACCAACATCACGAAGGGCGGCGACAGGAACGCCGCACTCACGCTGAACGCCGCGGGCTCGATTCACATCGACACCTATGCGTCGACCGGCGCGGCTCTGGTCTTTACGACGCCGCAGATCGGCGTGGCGCAGGGACTGGCCGATACCGGCAGGCTCGACGTCAATCTCAATGCCAACGTGGAGGGCAGGAATCCGTCCGCTTCCGTCACGGTGAACGGCATGGTCGTCGGCGGCGTGCCGACGCATCCGGGCATCGCGACGAACGGCGGCAATCTCGTGATCAACGGGGCGGCGTCGCCGGGCAACGCGGCAAGCGTGGAACTCACCTACGCGGCCATCGACACCACGGTCGGCAGAACCGGCACTGGCACGGGCGGCAGCATCACGATCCGCGGGTCGTCGCCGTTCGACACGGGCGTGAGTCTGTCCAATTCGACAATGACGTCCGGCTCCGGTGCGATCACGATCGAGGGGCACGGCGGCACCCGCTATTTTTCGCCCGAGGCGTCGAACTATGACTATGTCGACGCGTTCGGCTCGGGCGTGTCGATCACGAACACGGCTCTCAGGACGACGAGCGGCGCGGTCAGCGTCACCGGATTCGGCGCGACCGGCGACCCGACGACGACGGCCGGTCTCGGGCCGGGCGCGCTCTCGGGCGATGGCGTGCAAATGTCCAACAACTCGTCGATCAACTCGACGAGCGGCGCCGTCACCATTCGGGGCACGGCCGCCGGCAGCACGGCCGCGCAGCTTTCGGTTCAAGGCGACGGCGTCGCCATCGCGGGCTCCCGGATCATCACGGGCGGCGCGATGAGCATCGACGGCACCGGCGCGGTGGCGGGAGCGGCGACGACGACGACGACGGTCTCCGGCGTCGGCGACGGCGTGGTCATCTCCAACGCGACGATCACCTCGGCTGGCGCGCTGGACATCACCGGAAGGGGCGCGACGGCGGGCGGCGCCCGGTCGACCATTGGCGGCGCGGGTGTCTATGTTGCGACGTCGAGGCTCACGTCGAGCGGCGGCGACGTCACCATCGACGGCACGAGTGCAGCAGGGCAGCCCAGGGACACCAGCACCGTGGATCATTTTGGCGGCGTCGTTATCCAGTCGTCGGATGTCGGCGCGACGACGGGCAACCTGTCGATCTTCGGCGTGGCGCCGCCTGGAGTGGCTCCCGCCGGAGGCGTCGTTGTCACGGGCATGAACGCGAGTCAGAATCTCGGCATTCACGCGAACGGCAACGTACGGATTTTCGGCATCGGCAACGTGGATAGCGGCGTGGCGCTGGCCGGCACGCCGGGAAACGGCGACGGTCAAGCGCCCGTCCGGGGCCTGGTCAGCTCGGCGGCCGGCTCCGTCGACATCCGTGGCGGCGAGAACGCCAACGCCAGTTTCTACGGGTACGGACTGGCGCTCGACGCAGTGAACGTCCAGGCGAGCGCGCCTGGACAGACGGTGTCGCTCACCGGATCGACGCCGGCCGACGCCAACGCCATCCTCTTCTCCGACACGACGGTTTCGGCCGGCTCGACCGGCACGATCATCGTGCGCGCGGATAACGCCGGTGGCGAAAGCACCGTGTTCTCCGATAGCAACGCGTTCTTCTCTGCGCCTTCGGGCACGATCGTGTTCGTGCCGGGCAAGGTCGGTCCCGACTTCGCGATCGTCAATGACGACGCCCAGACGATCAATGTGTGGGGCCTGAACGGCGGGTTCACAGTGGGGCCGTCGATCCTCGGCGCGGTTTCGTCGAGCATCGATACGGTCGTGATCGGATCGACGAGCCATACCGGGCAGATTGCCGTGAACGCGTGCAACTACCGGGGATGTCCTTCGCCGGCGCAGGTGATCTACAACAACCTCACGCTCGAAAACCAGGGCACGGGCAGCAAGGGCATCGCATTGCTCAACCGCCTTTCCGTGCAGGCGTCGCGGGGCGGCGCCTACACGCCCGGCAAGCTGACGTTCGCATCCGCCGGACCGGTGACGCAGGGCGCGCAAGGCATTACCGCAGGAATCGTGACGCTGACGGGCCTCGGTCCCTTCGAGCTGACCAACGGGGCCAACGTGTTTTCCACGCTCGCGCTCGTCAACAGCGGCAATGCGACCGTCGTCGGGACCGGAAATTTCAGCATCGCCGGCACTTTCCGCAGCTCGCCGCAGTCGGCAGCCACGCCGGTTACGTTCGCTTCCTTCGACAACGCCACGCAAACCGTGACGCAGATCGGCTCCGGCGGCATCGTGACGCCCGCCGGGAATACGAGCGTGACCGCGCTCGCCGGAACCGGGACGCCTGGCACGGGTGTGATTACCGTGGCCGATCCCCTCGTCAAGACCTCGCCCGGCAGGTCGACGCTCACGCTGAACGCGGCGGATACCGTGATCTTCGCTGGCAACATCTCGGCGCCCGGCGGTCCGCTCGATATCAAGGCCGATGCGGGCAATCGCATCGCCATTCACGGCTACCGGGGCGAGAGTCCGGGCGTGCGCATCGGGCTTTCGACCAACGGAGGCAACGTGACGCTCGGCACCGGCGCCACGGCGAGCGGATACGGCGGCTCATCGGTCACGGTGGCCGACGCCGACATCGACGCGCGCGCGACGTCCGCGCAAACGACGGATGGCTCGATCACGATTCACGGCGTCGCGCCGGCGTACAACGCGGGCGTGCCGCAGACCGCGGGCGTCGATATCGACGACGCACGACTCCTCGCCGGCGGTGGCGGCATCGAACTCGCAGGACGCGCCCACGTACCGACATCGACGCCGGGTAGCGGCGTTCTCGTTCGCAACTCGCAGACCGCCGCGGCCCTGCAGCCGGGCCCCTCGCAACTTACGACCACCAGTGGCGCGATCCGCGTCTACGGTACGGGCAGCGGCGCCGGCGCAGTCGGCGTGGCGCTTCTCGACGGTTCGTCGATCACCACCACGGGCGGCCCGATCGACCTACGCGGCGCAATCACCGACACCGGCACGGGCACGCCATCGCCTACCTACGGCCTGCTGCTGCTCAGCGGCTCGATCAACGCGAGCGCGCCGGGCGGCACCGTTTCACTCGCCGGCTCGACGACCACCGCCGACGCGGGCATTGCCTACGGCGCCGTGCCGCTGCCAGCCAACTCGGGGCTGGTCGCCGGACCGTTCTCGATCAGCACCGGCCCGCAAGGACTCGTCACGATGCGTTCGTCCAACAACGGCGCCGCCACGAGCCTGATCGGCCGCAGCGCCGCGCAGTCGATCGACGCGCAGGGCGGATCGCTCTTCATCTCGCCGGCATCCGTCGACCCGTCGACCTTCGACGTCACCGCGCAAAACGCCGTGCCCATCACGCTGTTCGGCACAAACGCGACGCAGGGCCTGTCCATCGACGCCGCGACCTACCAGACCTTCTCGACCACCCTCCAGACACTCGTGCTCGGCTCATCGACGCAAACGGGGCACATCTCGGTCCGGGGCCCGTGCGAGGGCGGCTCGGCCTGCGCGCAACGTCCCGCCGTCGCGACCGGCCTGACGCTCCAGAACACCGGCGCGGGCAGTCAGGGCATCGACCTGCCGTCGGGCATCTCCCTGCCCGGCAAGACGCTCGCGCTCGCTTCGAGCGGCATCGTGACCGATCCGGGCGGTATCCAGGCGCAGTCGCTGCTGCTCGCCGGAGGCGGCGATTTCACGCTTACCGACGCCGGCAACGACGTGAACACGCTCGCCCTCGCGGGCGCACACGACGTGAGTTTCAAAGAGTCCCACGGTTTCACAATCGGGCCGGTTTCCGCGCAGGGCTTCGACGGGGCAACCGGCAGGGCCGCGACGATCGACGGCACGCAATCGACCGTGACGGGCAACCTCGCGGCGATTTCCGAGAACGGCCGCGTGTCGCTCGGCTCCATGGGTTCGCCGACGCACCTGAGCGCGGGCGGCAGCATCGACCTCGTCATGCAGAACGTCGTCCTCGATAACGCGGCGGGCGGCACGCTGAGCGCGGGCAACGGATGGCGCGTGTGGGTCCGGAGTCGCGATCAGCAGGAGAACCGCGGCGGCATCGATCCCGGCGGCGCGCTGCCCAACTTCTACGGCTGCGTCTACGGTGGCATTTGCAGCTGGAACGGCCTGCGGTCGCTCGCGGTCGTGCCCGGCAACAGCAACCACTTCGTGTACGCCGAGCGGCCGACGCTGGCCGTTACGATCGGCGGTCAGACCCGCAGCCGGGGCAGCGCGAACGGCCCGTTCGGTTTCACGGTCAGCGGGCTCCTGAGAGGCGATCAACAGGGCAATTCTCTGGCTGCGGGGCCGCTTGGATCGCCCGCGACGACGGAGTCGCCCGGCGGGACGTATCCGATCAGCGGCACGTTTTCGTCGCCGACGGGCTACAACGTGGTCGTCACCCCGGGAACGCTCACGGTGCAGGACCCGCTCGCGAACGGCGGTGTCTTCAACCGTTCCGGCCTGCAGCCGCTCTTCACGGCGCAGGAAGACAGCTTCGTCTACGAAAGCAATCTGGGCGGCGTCAACATCTGCGTGGGCACCAACCAGCCGATCCTCGCACTGCAGGAGGCCGAAGGCGCGGCCGACACGCTCGCCGCCGAATGGAAGCGCGTGCGCTCGCGGCCGAATCTGAACAACTGTCTGGTCGTCAACGGTCAGCATGGCTGCGGTGAATTCTGAACGGAGTCGCGATGATCGACGTTGAACCGCTGCTCGCGCCGACTCAGACGATGCCGCCCGCCGGCATCGATCTGGAATACGATGCGGCGTTTCTCGAATTCGAGTCACTCGCGCGCGGCATGCCCGAGCGCCAGTTCGACACGCTCACCGAGCCGCCGCCCTGGGCCGACGTCATGGAGCAAGCCGAGGCGCTGCTGTCGCGATCGAAGGATCTGCGTATCGCCGTGGCTTATACGCGCGCGGCGTCGCACGTGCACGGTCTTGCGGGTTTTCATGCGGGAGTGCGCGTGTTGACAGGCCTTTTCGAGCGTTATTGGGAGCACCTTTATCCGCCGCTCGATCACGACGATGGCAACGACCCCGCGCTGCGCGTCAACGCGCTCGCGCCGCTTGCCGACGCCTATACGCCTTTCGCGGAAGCCGAAACCCTGCTGCACGATCTGCGCGAATGCGAGGTGTGCCGCGTGCATGGCGAGCGGCTCACGGTCCGTGACCTCCTGGTCGCCCAAGGCAAGATCGCGCCGCCGGACGGTTCGAGCGCCGCGACCCTGCCGCGCGTGGCGGGCATGCTCGCCGATGCGCTCGCCCACGATCCCGACGCGCTCGCCGAAGGCCTCGATCTGCCGCGCGCCGTGCAGGCCCTGTCGGACTGCATGACGGAAAAGCTCGGCGCCGAGCATGCGCCTTTGCTGAACGCAATGATGGCGACGGCGCGGTACGTCGCCGTGCAGTTCAGCGCGGTGGCGCCAGTCGCGGCCGCCGCTTCGGTGCCGGAAGAAGAGGCTCAAGTGGAGCATCGCGCGCCCGCGCGCCTCGGCGCGCTTGCGACGCGCGAGGACGCGATCGCCTTGCTGGATGCGGTGTGCGCATTTCTCGAACGCACCGAGCCGACAAATCCCGCGCCGCTGCTCATTCGTCGCGCGCGCGGGCTGATGGGCAAGGATTTTCTCGCCGTGATGCAGGACCTCGCGCCCGACAGTCTCGCGCAAATTCATTTGATCGCCGGAAAGCGGGAGCCGTGATGCTTTGAAACTGACGCGGCTTCGTTCGTCTCTTGAGCGTGAGGCTTGGGAGAGCGTGATGAGCGGACGAGACTTCATGCAGCCAGCGTCGATACCGGTCATCGACGGCGTGCGCATCGGTGCGTTGATCGGATTCAGCGGAGAGGGCGCGCGGCCGCTCGTCGTGTATGCCGGACAGCCCGGCGACGCCGCGCTCGTCGCGCGCACGATTCCCGACCTGCGTGGCGCGCATATCGGCCGTGAAGTGCTGCTGACGTTCGAAGCGGGCGATCCGATGCGGCCGATCATCGTCGGCTGCCTGCAGGCCGATGAAACCTGGCCGCTCGACGAAGCGCCCGCGCAAGTCGAAGCGGATGCGGACGGACAGCGGCTCGTCGTCACGGCGAAGGACGAGATCGTGCTGCGTTGCGGGCAGGCGAGCATCACGCTGACGAAGGCGGGCAAGGTGCTGATACGCGGCACGTATGTGTCGAGCCGATCGTCGGGCGTGAACCGCATCAAGGGCGGTTCGGTGCAGCTCAACTGAACGTGGCCGACTCATGGAACTGATCAACGCCACCCGCATGGTCGCCGGCTACACGATGGGCACGGAGCCGAGCGGACGCGAATCGCTCATCGTCGTCGTCAAGGGCACGTTTCGCCTGCCCGCGCCGGGCGAAGCGGTGAGGCTCGCGGAAGAACAACTGCCGCTCGTCATGGCCGACACGTTCACCGGGCAGCCGGGCTACTCCGCGCCGTATTACGAAGTGGACTACGCGCCGCATAAGCCGCGCTGCGACGTGCTGCTGTCGGGCAGCGCGCACGCGCCCGGCGGGCGGCCCGCGACGCGTGTGCCGGTCGGCTTGCGTGTGGGCAACATGACCAAGCAATTCGCGGTGATCGGCGACCGCGTCTGGCAGGCGGGCGCGACGCGCATCGACGTCAGCGCGCCGGTGCCGTTCGTGTCGAAACCGATTACCTACGATGTCGCGTTCGGAGGCGTCGATCAGGAACACGACGATCCGATGCAGCATGCGGCGTTCATGGCGAATCCGGTCGGGCGGGGGTTCAGGCGGCATCTGCGGCGAGATTGGGTGGATGGGCGGTTGTTGCCCAATACGGAAGAGCTGAATCGGCCGGTGATGCGTCCGGACGAGGTGTATCGGCCGATGTCGTTCGGCGTGGTCGGTCGAGGGTGGACGCCGCGGCTCGGGTATGCGGGCACTTATGACGATGAGTGGCTGGAGAAACACTTTCCGTTTCTGCCGCCGGATTTCGATGAACGGTATTACTCGGCAGCGCCCGAGGATCAGCAACTTGCTATGCCGGTCGGTGGAGTGGAGGTGAGGTTGGTGAATCTGACGCCGGATGGCAAGCGCAGTTTCGTGTTGCCGGATTTTGAGGCGCCGGTGCTCGTCTTGCCGAAGCGTGGGGAGCCGGAGGATTATCGGGCGCGCGTGGATACGATCGTGTTCGAGCCAGAGCTGGAGAGGTTCACGATGAGTTGGCGGGTGAGACGGCCGTTGAAGAAAAATATGTTCGAGATAGCGCGGGTGCTGGTTGGGAGGAAGGGGAGGGAGTGGTGGCAGCAGAAAGGCGCCGTTCCGTTTCCGATGCCGGTCATCATGGTGCCGATGGAGCGCAGCGAGACCACGCCATGAACGATCGGTCCATTGCGATCCTGAGTACGGGCCTCGTAACGAGCGTAGGTTTGTCGGCTCCAGCATCGTGTGCAGCTATTCGGGCGAAGCTCAGTAACCCGACCGAGACACGGTTCATCGACTCCGGAGGCGATTGGATAATGGCGCATCAAGTGCAGCTCGAGAAGCCCTGGCGGGGGCGGACTAAGTTGGCGAAGATGGCGGCGATGGCGATTGAGGAGTGTCTCGAGGGCGTAGAGAAAAGTGAGTGGAAGACGATCCCGTTATTGTTGTGTGTGGCGGAAAAAGAAAGGCCCGGGAGGTTGGAGGGGCTGGATGACTACTTGCTCGACGAGATACAGACTGAACTCGCCACCCGATTCAACTCCGATTCGGCGGTCATCGCGCAGGGAAGAGTGGCGGGGATGACCGCGCTGTCGGTGGCTCAGAGGCTGATCGAAACGCGCGCGTGTGCGCACGCGCTGATTGCAGGGGTTGATAGCCTCCTTGCCTGGTCGACCCTTTCAACCTATGAAATCCAAGACCGCCTGTTTTCCCGACACAATTCGAATGGGTTCATGCCCGGCGAGGCCGGCGCTGCCCTTCTCGTCAGCGCTTCGGAAAAAAGCGGGGACCTCTCATGTATCGGGATAGGCTTTGGAACGGAAGCGTGCACCATTGGGAAGTCCGAACCGCTTCGAGGTGATGGTCTGACCCGAGCGGTCCAGGCTGCCCTCGCGGCTGGCGGTTGCGAAATGCATCAGCTGGACCTGCGCGTGTCGGACATCTCGGGCGAGCAATATTATTTCAAGGAGGCGGCGCTCGTCGTTGCGCGGCTTCTGCGAATCCACAAGGACGAGTTCGATCTCTGGAATCCCGCTGAGTGCATCGGGGAAGTGGGCGCGGCGACGGGCTTGGCGCTCGTGACATCCGTACATGCCGCATGCGGGAAGCGGTACACGCGCGGCCGCCTGTTTCTTCTTCATGCTGCGAATGACGCGGGCGGGCGTGCAGCAATGCTACTGAAATTCGAGGCGGCTACGTGAGCAATCAGGTATATGCCAATGGCATGGAGATTTCGTGCAAGGAGTCAACGGGAAAAACGATCTGTGCGTTTCCCGATGTTTGCTTCACTCCGCCGCAAACGCCCGCGACGCCGCCGGGCGTACCGCTTCCCTATCCAAACACCGGAATGTCGTCTGACACCACTGACGGGTCGAAGTCCGTCTTGATCTCTGGACAGGAGATCATGCTCAAGAACAAAAGTTATTTCAAGAAGAGTACGGGAGATGAAGCGGGTTGTGCTCCGAAGAAGGGATTCGTCAACAGCAGCATACAGGGGAAGGTGTATTTCACGGCGTGGTCGATGGATGTACAAATTGAAGGAGAAAATGCCGTCCGGAATCTCGATCAGACCACCGGCAATCACGCGTGTCCGAACTCGAACGAGTCGGCGCCGTGGCCTTTCATCGCGGGTGAAGCGATAGCCCCAAACGGCGCATGTCACAGCGCAGTTACCGCCATGAAAGATCACTGCAGTTCGCCCACCGACACTTCCGATTCATGCTGCGCAGTCCCTCAGCGCCAATGTGTCATGGTTCCAAAGCGTTCGGACAAATCGTGCTGCTGCCCCAATCATGGGACGACCGGGCACCACGCAATTCCCAAACAGGAAATGTGCGAGGAAGGAAGTGCTGGGAAGCGGCCGCTAAAGGGAAATGAGGGATATAAGCACGAGGACGCTCCATGTGTATGCGCTGAAGGGGGAAGTCCTGGCAAGCGGGATGGCGACGGCATGGTGGGCTCGCACGGACTCTTCCATAACGCATACAAGCAGGGACGAACGCTACACCTCGAACAGAGCCAGCCGTGGGATTATCCAAGTGCTAAAACCGTTGCTGCTCAGTCCGTTTCGAAGGAAACGCAGTGTCCGGTAGACTGCATAGAAAAGCAGATTGCGGTTTACCACGACTCACGGATCAAAGTGGTCCGTGTCAGCAAACAATACGAATTCGTGGACGATGTTTGAAACGGTTGCAAGACCAAATCGCGAGGTGGGCCAATGAATGATCCCGCGCAAGTCAAAGACGGATCGATATTCTTCACCGATGGCTACGTCGTCTCAAAGGAAGTCGTACTGGTTGCCGCGAAATTGAATGCGATCGCCGACCAGTATTTCTCGCGCCTTTACTGTCTGACTCATGGGCGCTGGTTACGCGCGGATGTGAAAGATTCCGTGCATTCGGCAACGTTCGATAGTGACGCCGGGCAAGGCTTGTGGCTTGGTCTAGATGGCTCTGTCATTGAGACCTTGCCAAGTTCCGGCCGTTCAGATTTTAAGATTCCTGACACACGGCGGTACGGCAACCTGAACAGGGTGAAGTGCATTTCAGGTGACTTCTATATTTGTGGTTATGGAGGGCAGGTGTACAAGCGGAAAGACAACGCGTGGAATCACCATGATGTTGGACTTCTGATTCCGAAACCAGACGCGATGTCCGTCGATCTGCTTGACATTGACGGCAACGGTCCGGACGATCTGTACGCGGTTGGAACAGGCGGGGCGATGTGGCATTTCGATGGTGCACAATGGCGGGCGCTTTCCTCGCCTACCAATGTGCATTTGACCGGTGTCCGGTGCGTCAGCAGCACAGAAGTCTATATCTGCGGATTTCGCGGTGTGCTTATGAAAGGTAATCAGGACGGTTGGAATGTACTATCTCCCGGAAGCATCTTGTCCAATTTTTACGATGTCGAGTTTTTCCGGGAGGAGTTGTATGTGAGTGCCATGAAGGGAATTTGGACGCTGAAGGGTGCCAGCCTCGAGCCCATGGAAGTTCTTCCCGACAACGAGCCAAAGCTGACCTTCCACAGGCTCCATTCTAATGGCGAGGTGCTCTGGTCATTCGGTACCGATCATCTCGCGTATTTTGACGGCACTGACTGGCACTACGTTCGCCATCCGGACAATTTGGAATGAACCATGCGTGACGAAGAGATCAATCAGAGTGGCACGTGTTGAGTTCGCATCGTGGACTGTCATCCCGTCTATTCCATCCTCCACCAACACCTCGAAGACGCCGCTTGCCTGCGCAACACGCGCAGCTACCTCGTCCGCGCCCCGCACGTCAAACTCAAGCACCTCGCCCGCCTCGACGAACGCATTGCCGCGCATCTCGACGGCATCGCCGTAGCCGGCCGCGTCGGCGCGCAACTCAGCATGCAGGCACTCGATCGCCCCGGCAGGGGCGAGCTCTTCACCGCCGCCATCGGCTGCATCGAAGCGCGTTCGGACCCAGGCCTCCTGCGACTCATCGCACTGGCGCAAGCGCTTCCCGACGCCCGTCGCGGCCTGCATTCGGCGTTCGGCTGGGTGTCCGCGAGCCGCCTCGGCGAAACGGTCGGCATGCTGCTCGCCCGCGACGAACCCGCCGCGCAACTCGCCGGCCTCGCAGCCTGCGCGCTGCATCGCGTGGACCCAAAACGCTTTCTCGACACGGCCATCACCTCGGAGAACGACGACGTCCGCGCTCGCGCGCTGCAATGCGCGGGTGAGATCGGCCGCGTGGACTTGCTCGCGTCCTGCATCGACAGCCTGAACGACAAAGACGACGCATGCCGCTTCCACGCCGCGCAATCCGGGCTGCTGCTCGGCGACCGAGGCGCATCGCTGAACGTGCTGACAGAGCTCGCTCCGTCACGCCCCGACGCCGCCGCGCTCGCCGCGATGTCGCTGCCATCGGCCGACGTCCCACGCTTGCTCGAAGTCATCGCCACGCAACGAAAAAGCAAACGCATCCTGATCCGCGCAGTCGGCTACGGAGGCGACCCTCGCTACGTGCCCTGGCTGATCGGCCTCATGTCCGACGACCGCTACGCCCGCCTCGCCGGCGAAAGCTTCAGCTTCATCACGGGCGCCGATCTCGCCTGGCTCGACCTCGACCGCAAGCCGCCGGAGCACCCGCCCGCCGGCCCGACCGACGACCCAAGCGACCCTAACGTCGCCATGGACGAAGACGACGGCGCCCCATGGCCCGACGCCGACAAAATCGCCGCATGGTTGCAGACGAACGCGCCGCGCTTCCAAAGCGGCACACGCTATCTGGCGGGCGCACCGCCATCGAAAGCGCACTGCATCGACGTATTGAAGGACGGCTACCAGCGCCCGCGCATGGCCGCCGCGCGCCACCTGTGCCTGCTTCGCCCCGGCACGGCGCTGTTCAATTGCGCCGCGCCCGCATGGCGTCAGCAGCGCCTTCTGCATGCAACGACTTAAGGCTTTTCAATTCCCGCACGCGTCAATCGTCTTCAGAGCGTAGCCCGCGCTCACGCGAAGGAGGCGTCATGGCAACCAGCAGTCAGAAATTCATCGGCCGCAACCGCGCGCCGCGCGTGCAGATCGAATACGACGTCGAAACGTACGGCAGCGAGAAGAAGGTCCAGCTTCCGTTCGTGATGGGCGTGCTCGCCGATCTCTCCGGCAAGCCCGCCGAGGCGCTGCCGCCCGTCGACCAGCGCAAGTTCCAGGAAGTCGACATCGACAACTTCGACAGCCGCATGAAGGCGATGCATCCGCGCGTCGCGTTCCAGGTTCAGAACAAGCTGACGGGCGAGGGCAATCTCGCCGTCGACATCACGTTCGAGAACATGGACGACTTCTCGCCGGCCGCCGTCGCGCGCAAGGTCGATGCGCTTTCGAAGCTGCTCGAAGCACGTACGCAGCTCGCCAATCTCGTCATCTTCATGGACGGCAAGACCGGCGCGGAAGAACTGATCGCCCGGGTGCTCGACGATCCCGCGCTGCTCAAGACGCTCGCCACGGTCACGCATCCGCCGTCCGACAGCGCCGCGCCGGCCGCTCAGTGAACGCCGCGACACGCCGGGACAGCCCGCGCGCGTGACATCGCCTGAAAGGAAACGACCATGTCCGACATCCCTCAATCGTCCGAATCGAAGCCCGAACTGCAGGGCGCGACGCTCGAAGGCAACGATCTCGCCGCGCTCCTGAACAAGGAGTTCCGGCCGAAGAGCGACGAGGCCAAAACCGCCGTGCAGACGGCGGTGCAAACGCTCGCGCAACAGGCGCTCTCGCAGACCAAGATCATCTCCGGCGATGCGATCCGCTCGATTCAGGCGATGATCGCCGAGATCGACGCGAAGCTGACCGAGCAAGTGAACGAGGTCATGCATCACCCGGATTTCCAGAAGCTGGAGGGCTCGTGGCGCGGGCTGCACTATCTCATCAACAATACCGAAACCGATGAGATGCTGAAGATTCGCGTGATGAACATCTCGAAGAAGGATCTCGGCAAGACGCTAAAGCGCTTCAAGGGCGTCGCATGGGATCAGAGTCCGCTCTTCAAGCAGATCTACGAACACGAATACGGCCAGCTCGGCGGCGAGCCGTTCGGCACGCTCATCGGCGACTTCTATTTCAATCAGACGCCGCCCGATGTCGAACTGCTCGGCGAAATATCGAAGATCGCGGCGTCCGCGCACGCGCCGTTCATCGCTGCGGCCGACCCGAGCCTCCTGCAGATGGACTCGTGGCAGGAACTCGCCAATCCGCGCGATCTCACGAAGATCTTCGGCACGCCGGAGTATGCAAGCTGGCGCTCGCTGCGCACGTCGGAAGATGCGCGCTATATCGGACTCGCGATGCCGCGTTTTCTCGCGCGCGTGCCTTATGGCGCACGCACCGAGCCCGTCGACGAATTCGACTTCGAGGAAGACACCGGTTCCGCCGATCACACCAAGTACACGTGGGCCAATTCCGCGTATGCGATGGCGGTGAACATCAACCGTTCGTTCAAGCTCTACAACTGGTGTTCGCGCATCCGCGGCGTGGAGTCGGGCGGCGCGGTCGAAGGCCTGCCCGTGCACAGTTTTCCGACCGACGACGGCGGCATCGACATGAAGTGCCCGACCGAGATCGCCATCTCGGACCGGCGCGAGGCGGAACTGGCGAAGAACGGTTTCATGCCGCTCATTCATCGCAAGAACTCGGATTTCGCGGCGTTCATCGGCGCGCAGTCGTTGCAAAAGCCCTTCGAGTACGAAGATCCGGATGCCACCGCCAATGCGGCGCTCGCCGCGCGCCTGCCGTATCTGTTCGCATGCAACCGCTTCGCGCATTACCTGAAGTGCATCGTGCGCGACAAGATCGGCACGTTCAAGGAGCGCTCGGACATGGAGACGTGGCTCAACAAGTGGATCACGCAATACGTGGACGGCGATCCCGCCAATTCGTCCGAGCACACGAAGTCGCAAAAGCCGCTCGCGGCCGCCGAAGTGAAGGTGCAGGAAGTGGCGGGCGCGCCGGGCTACTACACGTCGACGTTCTATCTGCGTCCGCACTACCAGCTCGAAGGGCTGACCGTGTCGTTGCGGCTGGTCTCGCGGCTGCCGTCGGCCAAGCAGGCGGCCTGAGCGCCGCTGACGCACGAGCCCGCGACCGGTTCAGGTCGCGGGCATCTTCAGCACCGTCGTCTGCGATGCATCGCCGATCCACACGGCGCTCGCCGTGAAGTTGTCGTGACCGGGCCGCGCGGCCTCGCGCAGATGCGCCACCATCAGATCGAGCCACGCCACGGGCGTTTGCGCCTGCCCGATGGCGTCGATCATCACGGACTCGTCGAGATATTCCCAGAAGCCGTCGGTGCAAAGCAGGAAGGCGTCGCCGTCGGCGATCGGGAACGGCTCGTCCGACGCCGCGATCGACAGCTCGTCGGCGGTGCCGAGCGCCGAGAAGAGCACGTTGCGCCGGGGATGGCTGCGCGCGTCGCGCGTGTCGAGCAGGTTCGCGTCGATCATGCTCTGCACGAGACTGTGATCCTGCGTCTGCACGACCGTCGCGCCGCGCCGGAAGCAATAGAGACGCGTATCGCCGCAATGCGCCCACGCGGCGAGCCCCGTCGCCTCGTCGATGCCGAGCACAGCGGCCGTCGAACGCATCTGCGCGAGATCGCGCTCGTGTTCCTGCACATCTACGATGGCATCGTTCGCGCGCAAGAGCACGCGCAAGAGCGCTGTGCCGGTAAGCGCAACGCCTGCCGCCGCGACGCGCGTCAGTTCTTCCAGCACGGTGTCGACGACGATGCGCGACGCCGCATCGCCGCCGCCGTGTCCGCCCGCGCCATCCGCGACGACGCTCGCAAACAGCGCCGCGTGCCGCCATTGCGCGTAGGCGTCCTCGTTGCGCGCGCGGCCGCCTCTGTCACTCACGTTTGCGGTTTGCAGTTGCATGTCGTCTCTCTCGAACCCGCGCGTCAATGTCGGCCGCTGCGTTTCAGTTCCTCGATCTGCGCCTCGTAGGCGGCGACGAAAGCCTTGCCGAACAGCGTGTGAAAGTCCTCGGCGGCCTCGCGCGAAAGCTGGCCGTACGTCTCCATGAAGAGATCCCAGCAGCGTGCGCGCCGGTTCAGTCCGGGCAAGAGGCCGTCGAGCATCGAGCGCCCGGACAGCCGCGCCTCGATGCGCTCCGGCTCGAAGCGCTCGAATACGCCGTCGAGCGCCGCGCGCATGCCCGCGACGACGCCGACCTGATGCGCGCGCAGATCGGCGTAGGCATCGTCGAGCGCGGCGGCGGGCGGCATGAAGCCGCGCATCGGCGGATTGAGCAGATGCGCGAGCGCGGCTTCGACGTTCGGAGAAAACTTGAGCGGATTGTTGTCGGCGGCGGCGATCATCGTCGCGCCCGTGCGCATCTCGTGCTTGAGCGCGGCGCGGGCGGTGAGCAGTTCGAGCGTGCCGCGCGTCGTTTCGCGCAGCAGTTCGCCGACGAGCTGCATGAGTTCGGGCGTCAGCGCGTCGAGTCGCACGCCGGGCGCGGACAGGCCGCGCAGGAACGCGTCGAGGAGCGCGCGGTCGTTCGCGGGCAGTGCGGCCGGTGCGCGCGGCGCGGGTGTGACGGGCGCCGGCGCTGCGCGCGGCTTCGGCGGCGTGAACGCGCTGTGCAGTTCCGAACCCGCATCGGATCGCGTGGCGGGCGACTGAACCGGACGCGCGCCACCGGTCAGGCTCGCGAAGGGGTCGGCGTCGTGCGCGGTGTTGGGCTGAGTAACGGGAGCGATAAGCGGCTCGATGAGCGGCGAGGCGCCCGGCGTCAGGTCGAACAGTTCGTCGATCGAGCGTTTCGATGCCGGATCGTCGAGGCCGAAGTCGAAGTCCTCGGCGGGCGCCACGGGTTTTGGCGCCACGCGGGCCGACGGCGGGGCGAGCAGATCGTCGAAGTCGCTTGCGGTGTCTCGCGACGCCGGTGCACGCGGCGCGTCGGGCGCGGCGTCGAACAGGCCTGCGAAGGGATCGTCGTTCGGCGTGTCGTTCGAAGCCGGATTCTCCCAGACGGTTTCTTCCTCGCTCGAAACCTCCGCGCGGAGCTGATAACCGCCGATCTGCACCTCGTCTCCGTGCGCGAGCGGCACTTCCTGGCCGGGGTCGAGCGGCGCGCCGTTGACGAGCGCCGGATTGCTGCCCCGGTCGATCAGCCGGAAGCGCCCCTCGCGCCACACGATCTGCACGTGCAGGCGCGAAACGGTGCGCTCGGCGTCGTCGAGCACGAGCCGGTTCGTCACCGCGCGCCCGATCGTGCCGCCTTCGGCGTCGAAAGTCGCCGACAGCGGCTGACGCTGCGGCTCTCCATTGTGACGTGTCACCGTGAGTGTGAGCATCGCCGTCGGCTCCGCTGGGCGTCCCTCAGTCGAACGAATACACGAAGTCGTTCGCGCTCGCCGACAGGCGTATGCGCGCGAGCGCGCCGCCTTCGGTGAGCCGCGTCAGATACTCCGTGGAAATGCGTGGCAGCACGGTGTTGGTCAGGAGCGCGTCGATCACGCGCCCGCCCGATTCGGCCTCCGTGCAGCGCGAAACGATGAGGCGCACGGCGTCGTCGTCGTAATCGAACGGGATGCCGTGATTGTCCGCGACCCGGCGCCGGATGCGCTCCAGCTGAAGGCGGACGATGTCGGCCATCATCGCGTCGGAGAGCGGATAGTAGGGCACCGTGACGAGCCGCCCGAGCAGCGCGGCGGGAAACACGTCGAGCAGGGGCTTGCGCAGCGCGCGCGCGAGGTCTTCCGGCGCGGGCGCGTTGGCCGGATCGCGGCACATCGACATGATGAGCTCCGAGCCGACGTTCGAGGTGAGCAGGATGATCGTGTTCTTGAAGTCGATATAGCGGCCTTCGCCGTCTTCCATCCAGCCCTTGTCGAAGACCTGGAAGAAGATCTCGTGCACGTCCGGATGCGCTTTCTCCACCTCGTCGAGCAGCACGACACTGTAAGGGCGGCGGCGCACGGCTTCGGTGAGAATGCCGCCTTCGCCATAGCCCACGTAACCGGGCGGCGCGCCCTTGAGCGTGGAGACGGTATGCGCTTCCTGGAACTCGCTCATGTTGATGGTGATGACGTTCTGCTCGCCGCCATAGAGCGTTTCCGCGAGCGCGAGCGCGGTTTCGGTCTTGCCGACGCCGGATGTGCCCGCGAGCAGGAACACGCCGATCGGCTTGTTGGGATTGTCGAGCCGCGCGCGTGATGTCTGGATGCGCTTCGCGATCATGTCGAGCGCGTGGCGCTGGCCGATCACGCGCTTGTCGAGCGCATCGGCGAGATTGAGCACGGCCGCGAGTTCGTTCTTCAGCATGCGGCCGACCGGAATGCCGGTCCAGTCCGCGACCACGCTGGCGACCACACCCGCATCGACGCTCGGCAGGATGAGCGGGGCGTCGCCCTGGAGGTCGGCGAGACGCGCCTTCAGTTTGGCGAGGCGGGCGAGCAGGGCGCCGCGCGACGTTTCCGGCGAAGGCTGCGAGGCATCATCGACGGGGTTGGCATCCACGGCTTCGCCTTGTTCGCGCAACGACGCGCGCAGCGACAGCAGTTCGTCGACGACGCCTTTCTCTTCGTTCCAGCGCGCTTCGAGTTCCCCGAGCGTGGCGCGTTCGCGCGCGAGCGACGCTTCGACATCCGTCGCGCGCGTCCCCACGTCGACGCCGACATTCGCCTCGCGCGCGACGATCTGCGCTTCGACTTCAAGCGCCTCGATGCGGCGGCGGCAGTCGTCCACTTGCGGCGGCGTCGCGTGCTGGCTGACGGCCACGCGCGCGCACGCGGTATCGAGCAACGACACCGCCTTGTCGGGCAACTGCCGCGCGGGAATGTAGCGATGCGACAGCCGCACGGCCGCCTCGATGGCCTCGTCGAGCAGTTGCACGCGATGATGCCCTTCGAGCACCGCCGCCACGCCGCGCAGCATGCGCACGGCTTTCGCTTCGTCCGGCTCGTGGACCTGCACGACCTGGAAGCGCCGCGTGAGCGCCGGGTCCTTTTCGATGTGCTTCTTGTACTCGGCCCAGGTCGTCGCGCCGATGGTGCGCAGATCGCCGCGCGCGAGCGCCGGCTTGAGCAGATTGGCCGCGTCGCCGGTGCCCGCCGCGCCGCCCGCGCCGACGAGCGTATGCACCTCGTCGATGAAGAGGATCACCGGCTTCGGACTCGCCTGTACGTCCTCGACGACCTGACGCAAGCGTTGCTCGAACTCGCCTTTCATGCTCGCGCCCGCCTGCAAGAGCCCGAGATCGAGCGACAGCAGCGCGACTTCGCGCAAGGGCGGCGGCACGTCGCCGCGCACGAGCCGCTGCGCGAAGCCTTCGACGACCGCCGTCTTGCCGACGCCCGCCTCGCCGGTGAGCAGCGGATTGTTCTGCCGCCTGCGCATCAGGATGTCGACGAGCTGACGAATCTCCTCGTCGCGGCCGGTGACGGGATCGAGCTTGCCGTTGCGCGCTTTCTCGGTGAGGTCGGTGGCGTACTTGCGCAGCGCTTCCTGCTTGCCCATGCTGGCCGGGGCAGGTTGCGCGTCGCTCGCGTTCGTGTTCGTCAACGTCTGCGGTTCGGCTTCCTCTTCCTCGATGGAATCCGCGACGATGCGCGCGAAATTGTCCGAGAGGTCTTCCGGCCTGATGCGCTCGAATTGTCGCGAGATGCCGAAGAGCACGCTGCGCAGGCGCTGCGTCTTGAGGATGCCGACCAGCAGGTGGCCGGTGCGCACCTTCGTTGCGCCGAACATCAGCGTGCCGTAGACCCAGCCGCGTTCGATCGCATCGGTGACGTGCTCGGAGATGTCGGAGATCGACGTCGCGCCGCGCGGCAGGCGATCGAGCGCCGCGGTCATCTCGCGAGCGAGCGCGGCGGCGTCCACGCCGTAATGCGCGACGATGCGCTGCAAGTCGGAGCGCGGCGTTTCGAGAATCTGCATGAGCCAGTGCGCGAGCTCGACATAGGGATTGCCGCGCATCCTGCAATAGACCGTCGCGCTTTCGACGGTCTTGTAGCCGAGCCTGTCGAGCTTGCCGAACAGCGCCACGCGACTGATTTCCGCCATCGTCCGACTCCCTTCTTTCATGGGCGCGTGGTGTCCGAAGGCGCGTCCTCATCCGATAAGACGGCGCTGCGGCGTCTATTTTTCAACCCGCTTGCTTTCGATGCCTGTCAGGCGAGATGCGTATCGGCGTCGAGGGCGAGATCGGCGCAATCGGCTTGACGGTCGGCGAGACCCAGCCACGCCGAATAACCCAGACGCCCATAGCGGCCCGGCTGCGCGGCAGGCACCTCGCTCGCGACGAGCACGAGTTGCGCGTCCCACGTCAGTTCGCCGTTCAGGTGCTGGCGAACCAGCGCGACGAGCGTCGGCAGCGCCGCGCCGCCCGGCAAGAGCGACTCGTACTGCACGAGCGTCAGCGGCCCGATCACCAGACGAAACGCATGCTGGCGGTCCCACACGGCTTGGCCCAGCACGGCACCTCGGCCGAGTTGCGCGAGACCGGCCGGGTCCGCCATGCGCGAGCGCAATGCGGTGCGTTCGTCGCGCTGGAGCGTCATCCAGTGACCGCGATACGGCTCGACGCGCACGGGCACGCGCAGCATCGCGGACGTCATCGCTTCGAGGATCTCGGCGGGGCGCGTCTGCATGTTCATGACGCCGGCGAAATGCAGCTTCGCGTGCGTCGACACGGCATCGCGATGGCGGCTGGCTGGATCGGCGAGACCGATCAGCGCGCCCGCATAGAACGCGAAGCGGTCGTTCCCGGGTCGATCCAGTCCGTTGACCGGGCGCCCCTGCGCCCACGCGCGATAAAACAGCAGCAGGAAGCGATGCAGCAGCATATCGAGCAGACGCGCGAACGTCAGGTCGCCATGATGCAGCGCGCGCTCGCGGGCGAAATCGGTCAGATGCAACGGCAGCGGCCCGTTCGGGCCGAGGTAGCCGAAAAAGCGCTGTTCGAGTCGCGGTGCCGGGTCGGCGTCCTTGCGGGTCAGCGCCGCGAGCGGCGCGGGCGCGAAGGCGAGCGAAACGTCCTGCGCGAGACGCAACGGTTCGTCGGCGGGCCGCGCGCCGCAGCCAAGTCGCGGCAACTGCGGCGTAAGTGCCTCGATATGCCGCATCAGTCGATAGAAATCGTGACGATGCGGCGCGGCGGCGACGGCGTCGAACAGGTCGAGCAACGCGCGCAGTGTCTCCTCCCGCGGCGGCGTTTCGCGGCTTTCGTCGGCCGTGGCCGCGCTCAGAAGAGGGCTCTCGTGCCGCATCGCGGAGGCAGGCGCAGGATGTCGCCGCGTGCGTTCGTCGCGAGGACCGTCTGCACGAACGAATTGATCGACACGTAACGCGAGAAGAAGCGGTCGAGCACGCAGCCGAACAGCCACGCGCTGCCGCCCTGAAAAGCGAGATCGTCGACGAGGACATGGATCGAGAGGCCGCGCCCGAACGCGATCGGTCCCGGCATCGGCAGGCGGCGCACGACCGGTTTCGCCTCGACGGATACGACGCCGCCGACCTGGGCGCGGCCAGCCTGATCGGCGGGCGGAACATGCAGCATCAAGAGGGCGCGCAACGCCGCTGCGGCCTCGCGCGGGCCGTTGCCGAGCGACAGATAGTGCAGCGACAACTGGTCGATCAGGCGCCAGCCTTGCCCCGCATCGAGGCTCACCGGCGCCGGACGCGACGGGCCGCTCACGCATTTCACGGCGCACACGGGCGCGGCGATGTCGAGCGAGAAATCGCTCTGCCCACCGCTTCGCTGCATCATGAGCGGCAGGTCGCGATTGGTGCACAGCGTGGCGAACGCCAGTTGACGCAGCGTCCCGCGATACGGCGCGGCATTCGGATCGACGATCGACACATACGTCTCGCTGCCGACGTATTCCGTGCGCGCGCCGCTCTTGCGCCGTCCGGCGGGCACGATGCGCGGCTCGCGTTCGAGGGTGTAGTAGGCGGCGTCGCCCGGGCGGTCCGCGAGAAAATCCGCATAGAACGGCAAGAAGGTCTGCTCCGTATCGTCGTGCGCGCCATAGCCCGACACGGCGGTGACCGAGTGCACTTCGAAGTCGAGCGGATGCGTGCGGTCGGGGATCACATGGAAGCGCGCGTTCGCTTCCGTCACCAGCGCGCGGTCGGCCTGCTTAGGAAAGAGATTGATCGCAGGCACGCAGTCGAGCAGCACGTGCTCCTTCGTGACGATGCGCTCGAGCGACGCCGCGCCCGACGCAAAGAGCAGCGTCAGTTCGATTTCGCGCGCCGGGAACGACGGCAGGACGTTCGCGAGCCCGTCGATACGCGCAAAGCGAAAGCGTTCGGGCAGCGCGAAATATTCGTGCAGCACGCGATAGCCCTGAAACGCGTTCGGCGTGACGGGCAGAAGCGCTTCTTGATCGGTGAAACCGGCCGGCGTCACGGCATCGCCGGGCAGGGCGGCCAGGGCGCGGCTGGGGCGCTCGGGCGTCGATACGACGACGGCAAGCGTGTCGCCCACGACCAGTTCGAAGAGCCGGTACGCGGTTTCGTCGCCGCCAGCGAAGTAAAGGCTCAACGCATCAAGACGCAGCGCGTCGAACGACAGACCTTCGGGCGTCGCAAGGCGGATGCGCAGCGCGCCCTTGACGCGAGGCGCGAGCGCCTGGGTCGCGGGCATCGCGGCGAGCGGCAAATCCTGCACTTGCGCCAGATAACGCGCCTCGGTCAGCTCGATCGGCCAAAGCCTGAGGTCCGCGCTGGTGCGGAACTCACAGGACGTCGTCTGCCCCGGCGCGCGGCTCGCGAAAAGCGCTGTATGGCGCGGCACCGTGAAGCCTTCCGCGAGATTGGGACTCGCGAGATCGGGCGCCAGACGCGCGATCAGCATCGCGGGCGTCGGACAGGCGGCCTGCGGCAAGACGACGTGCGTCAACTGCTGCGTGAAGCGCGGAAACTCTTCTTCGAGCTTCAACTGGACTCGCGCGGCGAGAAACGCGGTGCCTTCGAGCAAGCGTTCGACATACGGATCGGCCACGTCGATGCCGCTCATCCCGAGCCGCGCGGCGATCTTCGGGAACTGCTGCGCGAACTCCGCGCCCATCTCCCGCAGATGCGCAAGCTCGGTGTTGTAGTGACGAAGGAGACGCGGGTCCATGAGTATGCCCGGGCGTCAGCGCGCCAGTTCCATGACCGTGATGCCGCCTTCTTCGAGATCGATCTGCGTGCGCAGCGCGAATTCGAGCGGCACCGGCTGCGCCCAGAGCATGCCGCGGATCACGAGCGCGATCTGGTTATGCATGTCGAGCACCGAGCGGTCGAGCACCGGTTCGATTTCGAGCGTCGCCGGATCGATGCGCGGCTCGAAGCGTTCGATTGCATGGCGGATCGCCTGTTCGAGC
The DNA here is from genome assembly GCF_001544495.1 of Caballeronia telluris. Classification (GTDB taxonomy): domain Bacteria; phylum Pseudomonadota; class Gammaproteobacteria; order Burkholderiales; family Burkholderiaceae; genus Caballeronia; species Caballeronia telluris. Next base: position 7,838 of record NZ_FCNZ02000004.1, on the reverse strand, counting down.
AAGACGGCGTCGATCGTCGATGCGAAGCGCCCGGACAGACACGGCAGGCCGTAATTCAGCACCGACGCGAACGCGTGCGGATAGCGCTCTTCGGCGATCGCATCGCCGAGATTGGTCGTGTTGAAAAGCCACGACACGTCGCGCAGCACGGCCGAGCGCAAGCCGCGATGCGTCATGAAGCGCTCGCCGGGAGGATCGGCGCGGGTCGCGGGATCGTGGTCGATCAGGCGGTCGAGCAGCGACGGCTGAAGGCGTTCTGCTGCTTTGGGCTCGTTCATCGGCACGGTTTTCCCGGTTCATCGCGGTCCGGCTGGACCCGCGTCAACTCACGCGACGCGCGGACACGTCGAGCGCAAAGGTCACTTCCGCACCGCGGCTTCCGGTCGCGGTCTGCGGGGCGCACGTCATCGTGATCTGTTGCGCCGACAGCTCGAAAATCTCGCATGGCCGCGCGAGCCGCGCGCTCGTGTAGATCTGGTAATTGCGGATGTACGCCTGTTCCAGCTTCATCGAAAGGAACTCGATCTGCGTGCCATGCGCGGTGCCGGCCGACTTGAAGCACTTGATCTGCGCGAGCGTGAGCAATTCGGCTTGCGCACAAAGTTTCGCAAGCACAGGCGACGCCGAATCCACCGTCTTGATCACGCCGAGCGCCGTCACGCGCATGTCGCTCGCGTTGAGTGCGGCGGCATGCGGCGCGGCATCGTAGCCTTGCGCCCAGCGCCAGCCGTGGATCTGCATGGGCGTGTCCCAGTCGCCGCGCTTGTCGGCTTCGCCCTTGACCGGCGTGTTGCTGCGCTTCGGGACGACTTGCAGGAACATGTCGTCCGCTTCCGTGAGCGCGAGCTGATCGAACTGGCGCAGGCTGTCCAGCGTGAGGATGCTTTCGAAGCGCTGATCGCGTACATCGGAGCCTGGCATCGTCCTGATCCGGTAAGCAGGGTGCTGATGACAAGACGGCAGACACCGCGCGATTTTTAACTTCAAAAAACCGGCGCCCGCATTCGTTTACCGAGTGATTCCATGCGGACCGCGTGCGCGACGCATGCACCACGAATACACGATGACGACGGAGGACCTCATGTCTACGACCGATTGCTATTTGAAGATCGACGGAATCGACGGCGAATCGAAGCACAAGGGTGCGGAAGGGCAGATCGAAGTGCAGACCTGGGACTGGGACGTGACCAACGCCAGCAGCCCGACGGTCGGCGGCGGCAGCGGCGTGGGCAAGGCGCATCCCGGGATGTTCACGTTCATGCACTTCTACGACAAGGCTTCGCCGACGCTCGCAAAGAGCTGCGCGAGCGGCAAGCATCTCGCAAGCGCGAAGCTCACCGCGAGCAAGGCGGGCGAAGGGCAGAAGGAATTCCTGACGGTCACGATGAAGCAGGTGACCGTGACGAACATCGCGGTCGGCGGCGGCACGGGCGGCGAAGTACGGGAAACGGTCAGCATGATGTATGCGGATATCGAGTTCGAGTACAAGCCACAGGACGATAAGGGCGCGCTGGGCGGCGCCGTCAAGTTCGGCTGGGACGTGCGCAGCACTGAAACCCGCTGACCCTCACGCCGATTCGGCAGGACGGTGCGTCGATGGCTAGCAACGATGCCGATACCGCGCAACCGCTCGTCACCGTCGATACGCCGTTGTCCGACGAGTTGCGCTTTCTTAGCCTGCGCGCGAGCGCCGAACTCGGGCGCATGCCGCGTTACGAACTGACGTTCGTCTCGAAACGCGCGGACCTCGACATCGGCCGGATACTCGGCAAGCGCGTGAGCGTCTCGCTCGGCGTGCCGAAGGCCAAACCGCGCGTTTTCGGCGGGTACGTGGTGGGTTTCCGGCAAACCGGGATGCGCGGACGTCTTCATGTCTACGAGGCCGCGGTGCGACCGTGGCTATGGCTGCTCGCCCGGCGTAGCAACTGCCGCATCTTCCAGAACAAGACGGTGGAAGAGATCGTGAAGGCCGTGTTCGCCGATCCGGTCTATAAGGGCCTCGAATTCGGCGAAATCAAATGGAAGGCGAACGCGCGCGCACATCCGCCGCGCGAGTACTGCGTGCAGTATCGCGAGTCCGACTTCAACTTCGTGAGCCGGCTGCTCGAAGATGAAGGCATTTACTACTGGTTCCAGGACAAGGACGGCAAGGAATCGCTGATCCTGACCGACACGCTCGCCGCGCACGAGAGCGTCGCGGGCTGCGAATCGCTACCCTATGGCGCGACGATGGCCGCCGCGCCCGATGTCGAATATGTGAGCGAGTGGCGCGTGAACCATGTGATCGAAACGCGCAACTGGCTGCTGACCGACTACGATTTCAAGCACCCGTCGCGGCCGCTGCAAAAGCAGGCGGTCAAGCACATGCCGGGTTTCGATGCGTTCTCAGGGCTAGAGAATTTCGATTATCCGGGCGGCTATGTGGAGGCCGATCACGGCGAGAGCCGCGCGAAGTCCAGAGCGGACGAACTGCGCATAGAAGGCAGCGTCCCCGACGATCCGGATATCAACTGGCATCAGGCGGATGCGCGCAGCAACGGCAAGAGCGTGCGCGCGGGCACGCTGCTCAAGCTGGCGCGGCATCCGCGCGCGGATCAGAACGTGCAGTATCTCGTCACGCGCACGCACTATGAAATCGACCTCGCCGACTACGAAGCCTTCGACGGCGCGCAGACCAATCGCTGCGAGTGCTGGTTTTCCGCGATCGATGCAAAGCAGCCGTTCGCGCCGGCCCGCACCGCGCGCAAGCCGTTCGTGCAGGGTCCGCAGACGGCATTGGTCGTGGGGCCGGGCGGCGATGAGATCTACACCGATCAATACGGGCGCGTGAAGGTGCAGTTCTTCTGGGACCGGCAAGGCAAGCGCGACGAGAACAGTTCCTGCTGGATCCGCGTATCGCAGCCGTGGGCGGGCAAGGGCTGGGGCGCGATTGCGATTCCGCGCATGGGACAGGAAGTGATCGTCGATTTTCTGGAAGGCGATCCGGACCGGCCGATCATTACGGGCCGCGTCTACAACGCCGAGCAGATGCCTCCCTACGATCTGCCGGCCAACATGACGCAGACCGGCATCAAGAGCCGATCGAGCAAGGGCGGCAGCGGTGCGAACTGCAACGAGTTCCGCTTCGAGGACAAGAAGGGCGCCGAGCAGGTGCTGCTGCATGCGGAAAGGAATCAGGACATCGAGGTCGAAAAGGACGAGACGCATTGGGTCGGGCACGATCGAAAGAAGACCATCGACAACGATGAAACCAATCACGTGAAGCATGACCGCACGGAAACGGTGGGCAACAACGAGAAGATCGACATCGTGATGAACCGGACCGAGACGGTCGGCGTCGACGAGCGCATCACGATCGGCGCGAACCGGACGAAGACCGTTCATGCGAGCGAGACAGCCACCGTCATGTTGCAACGGACGCACAGCGTCGGCATCAACGAGACCATCACGGTGGGCGCCGCGCAGGAAGTGACCATCGGCGCGTTCCAGGCTGTGACCGTCGGCGCCTATCAACTGGTGACGGTCGGGGCGTATCACAGGGAAACCATCGGGGCCAGCCAGACGGTGAGCGTCGGGTCCGATCAGACCGTTAGCGTTGGTGGAAATCAGTCGACGAGCGTGGGCGGTGATCAGACGCTCAACGTAGGTGGCGGGCAGACGGTCAGCGTCGCGAAAGATGCGGGCGAGTCGATCCAGGGCGCACAGTCGAGCACGGTGGGAAAAGGGCGAACGACGTCGGTCGGCGAAGACGATGCGCTTAGTGTCGGCAAGAACCTCACGATCAACGCGACGGAATCCATTACCCTCGTCACGGGCGATGCCAGCCTCAGCATGAAGAAGGACGGGACCATCCACATCAAGGGAAAAGACATCACGGTCGACGGCAGTGGCAAGATCAATATCAAGGCGAGCAGCGATATCGTGATGAAAGGCTCGAAGATCTTGCAGAATTGAAGTGCTTTAGACATGCCTGTGAAAAGCGGCGTCATCGTTTCACACGATCGAAAGAAGGTGATGACATGAGCTATGTCAGCAGCAACTACAAGCAATCGTCCTCGGCGCCAAAAGAGCGTTGGGTCTGCGCGCCTACGTGGCGACACGAGCCGTATTCGACGCCGCCTCCTCTCAATGTTAGGAACGGGCCGGCTTATTGCGGACAATGCGTGTCGTATGTCAAGGCGGTGTGCCCGCTGCTGCCCAATAAGGATCGATGGAAGAAAGGGGAGGCGGTCAAGAATAACCGCGATATTGGCGAAGGTACGGTCATCGCCACCTTCGACGAAGACGGGAATTACCTGGGGCACGCGGCGATCTATGTCAGCCAGAGCCCTCAGGGCATCACTGTGTGGGACCAGTACATTCGCACCACGCCACCCAAACCCATTGGTCCTCGCGTCTTGCGCTGGCATAACGCGTCCGGAAGCAATAACGGAAACAACTACTATGTGGTGGAGCCGCGCGATTAACTTGCTCGCGGCCGCCGCAGCGTGCTGTTTCTTTTGTCTCAGCACGGTCGCCGCTGCGAAGGTCATTGTCTGCCCGCGGCTTCCCGGTACACGTGAGCTCTATGTTCAGGTCTTCGATGGCAAGCCCGAGGAACTGGTGTCCCTGATGGCCGATCATGGCGATGACCGGCATGGATACTGGAAGCTCGGATACGTGTATGACGAAGGCCGCTCGGTAACGGTTCAGTGCGTGTACGCCAATGAAGAGAGGCGTGATATCACGCTGAAGCGACGTGTCGACATGTGTCGTTACCGGATCGACTCGGCGGGAACCACGAGCTTGCGTTGCGAATGAGCATGGCTGGTTCCTGTCGAGTTTGCTCAAACAAACGGCGTGCCGCGTGGCACGGTCCTGATAAAGCGGCATGGCACACGTCGCTTGAGTTTCCACTGTGGCGCGCCGAGACCGGGCGGCCACTTCAAGTCGACCTGATTCCACTCCTTGCCGCCCGGCAGATACGTATAAGCGCCGAGCAGATCTATGTCGTCGGCGTTTATCGCTCTCGCGAACTCGAACACGTCCACGCCATGTGTCAGATAACCCACGCAGAAGCCGAGCAACGTTTCCATCTGTTCCGGGCTTTTGCCCATCAGAAAGATTTCCGTGCCGAACCAGCCGCCAATCTCGCGGATACTTCCAGGATCGCGCGCCGGATCGTGCGGCATCACCTTGAGGGGCCGATAAGGCGCGGCCGGTTGATCGCGATCAGGGCGTTTTCCTTTTGCTTCGCGAGGTGATCCCAGGTCATGTTTACTCCCTTCCGGCAATTGATGGAAATTGACTGGGCCTTGCGACGACTCCGGACATGGAGTCTGGAAAAGCCAGTCTCAGAAGCAAAGACGAAGCAGTGCGTCTTGGTTCATAAACCGCGCTTGTTCATGATGAGCCGCTTGAAGACGCTTGCCATCAGCATGCGCCTCAGGGGCAGAACCGGAAATTTGAACTTAGCTAAAAGCGGACATTACAACTCTCCAGACCGACGGCCAGGCTTGCGTGTTGGGTTCGGCTGCCTTCGTTGTGCCAATTCCGTGATCACGCCTTGATGTCGTCCTGGGTAAATTCACGCTGCTTCTTCGTGCCCTGCGCGCGTTCCGTTGCCCGAACCGGTTGTCCCTGATTGGTGCGCGCGGGGGAGCCGGAGATGCGCCGGTTGTCGCGTTGCGCCTGAATCGCCTGCGCGACCTGCAGCGCGTGACTCAGGCGTTTATGTTCAACGACCGCGCCCTGGTCGATCTCGGCCCGCCGGTCGTACTGCCTGTACGGTAGCACCCGGCCATCTGCGCGGATCTCGATGCGCCCGTCCGGGTACTCCCACACGTCGATGTAGTGGTGGATCAGTTTGCGGTTCTCCGGCGTGTCATCCAGCAGGTACATCACGCGGTCGTACTGAATGGTCAGCGATTTCGTCACACGTCGCGTCTCGCGCCACGTCATCAGCAGGTCGAGATTCTCGTCACCCCGCAGCGGCCGGTGCGCGTCGAAATCGCTCTTCGGCGGCTTCGCGAAGCGTGCGTTGTAGGCGGCCATGAAGGAGAGCGCATACGCATTGGCTTCGACGATCGTGCTGATTCCGCGCAGTCGCAATTCCTTCACAGCCGGTCCTGCAGCGTCAGGTGGGCGCGCTCGAAGCGACCCTTCGCTGAGCTGCTGTTCGCGCAGAACGTGTCGATGTTCAGCTCGAACATCGCCCGGCCGAAATGCGTCACGCTGCTTCCCGTTTCATGGGCCTTGGCACTGCGAAACACGCTCGCCTTGTCGCTGTAGAACGCGCCAGGCTTGCCGTGGCATTCGATGTACGCCCGCGTTGCCTCGAAATAGCTGAAGGTCGATTCGCTCGCCGTGAAGTGCAGATGCATCAGCCGGCTGGTCGCATCGTCGACGTACACCAACAGCGTGCAGACCGGCGCCCGTTCCTCGAACCAGCGGTGATCGCTGCCATCGATCTGGATCAGTTCGCCCAGACACGCACGACGCGCCCGCGGCTGGTAGATCTTCGGCGGGCGCTGCCGGCGTGGTCTCCACAGACCCGCGTCCGTCATCAGCCGTCTGACCGTTTCCTTGGCCATCCCGATGCCGTGGCATTCCCAAAGCTTCTCGCAGGCCAGCGTCGGCCCAAAATCGGCGTAGCGTTCACGAATGATCGCCAGCGCCTGCTGAGCCAGTCCTTCGTCCAGCTTCCGGTTGCCGCAACGGCCACGTCTGCGCGAGGCCAGTCCCGCCGCACCGGATTCCTGATCGCGGATCACCAGGCGCTCAACCTGACGTACGGTCACGCCCAAGCGTTCGGCCGTGCGACCAGGCTTGAGGCCCATGTCGACAATTGCCTGGATGTCCTTCAGACGGTCGAGTTCGCGCATGTTCAATGTCACCAGTGCGGCTGCATGCATGGCCGGCTCCATAGTCCCGCAGAGAACCGGCAAGCATACCGAGGCCAAGACACGACATTTCTATTTGGCCAGAACACGACATTTCTATAAAGCTACTACATCACGAACTTCGATAATTAGGTTTATGTCAAATGCGATCCGGAATTGCGTATGTTTTTTCCGGTCAACGGGTCAAGCACGATGCTTGTTTGCAATTTGCTCCCGTCTGCGCGCGAGCCGAGCCTTCTCCTGACTTGTGCCGTACTCCGCTTCGACAGCGGTGACAACGCCAGTGATTGCGCCGGTAAGATCCACGCGCACATTGCCTTCGACGAGACAGGTCCAATAGCGTTGGCCCCGACACCAGAGCTTGACGCCGTTACGAGCGTCTCGGTCGCTTAGTCCAAGCGACGCCGCATGGGCAAGCACGTCCTTGACAATCCCAACCTTGAGAGGAACCTTTGGTGCGGGACTGTGCGCAAAGGCGTGCAGGAAATGTCGTTGCAGCATGGTGACTGCGCGCGCGGCTGCGTCAGCAGACGTTCGCGGAGCCTTCGGTGGCTGCTTGATTCCCTTCCGGCGCCTACTGGCGCTGACGTCAGGCGCGATGCGGCCTTTTGCGCTTCGCGCCCTGGTTCAGCTGCGCCTTAAGCGCAACGAGCTGTTCGAGTCCCACGGTGCATGCCTGAAATCAGTCGCCAAATTTTACCAGTCGCCTTCAAACATCACCGTCTTCAAGCCCAAGAACTGCAACCGTTCGCCGCGTGAGCGTGAAGCTGAGGCAAAGGCGACAAAGTTGACAAACACGACAAAAGCGATCATTGTTTTGGTATTGTGTCTCGCATGAGGCCGAACCATGTCCAAGCCAATGCCCGCCATGGAGTTCCCCGAAATCACCGCTGAAGACGCTCATCGTTTCGAACGCGCCGTACGCATCGATGACGAGGATGCCTTCATCGCCGAGCT
>NZ_FCNZ02000003.1 GCF_001544495.1 Caballeronia telluris | reverse complement strand
GTCACTTCCCGACGGACGAGGCCGCGACCAAACTGCTGTGGCTGGCCTTGCGCAATATCACTGCCGACTGGAGCCGCGCGGCGCATGACTGGAAAGCTGCGATGAACCAGTTCGCGATCCTCTACGAGGATCGTTTCACCAGGAATCATTTGTAAAATGCAATTGATGACCTGCCACGGCAGGTTTTTATCTGCCTCGCACACAAAAATTCAGACACTCCCTTCAGGCTCGGCGCAACGAGGCTGCACGACGCGCCCCCGCGTACAATGTCGCCTTCATAGACCTCACCTCAGCACCGCACCATGGCCCCTCCCCTTTTCGACTGGTTTGTCCCCTGCCCGCGCGGCCTCGAAGCGCCTCTCGCGGCCGAACTCGCCGAAATCGGTCAGCGCCATCTCTCGGGCGCGCCATTCAAGGCGGGCGCGCAAGTCCCTGGCGGCGTGCACTTTCGTGGCGGCTGGGCCGCGGGCATGGCGGCGAACCTGCATTCGCGCATCGCGAGCCGCGTGCTCCTGAAGATCGCGCACGGCCCGTATCGCAGCGAAAACGACATCTACGAACTCGCGTATCAGCAGCAATGGGAACAATGGTTCACGCCGAACCAGACGATGCGCGTCGACATCACCGCGATCAAGTCGCCGCTGCGCAGCCTCGAATTCGCGACGCTGCGCGTGAAGGACGCCGTCTGCGACCGTCTGCGCGAACTGAGCGGCTCGCGTCCGAGCATCGATACCGCGCAGCCCGACGTGCGCGTCTTCGCGTTCCTGACGATCAACGAATGCACGCTCTATCTCGACACCTCCGGCGACCCGCTCTTCAAGCGCGGCTGGCGGCTCGACAAGGGCGCGGCGCCTTTACGTGAAAATCTCGCCGCGGGCATCCTGCGCCTGACCGGCTGGACGCCCGGCACGCCGCTCTACGATCCGATGTGCGGCAGCGGCACCTTCCTCGCTGAGGCCGCGCAAGTGGCGCTGAACATCGCGCCGGGCGTCGAGCGGCGCTTCGGCTTCGAGAAGCTCAAGCAATACGACGTCAACGCGTGGCAGAAGCTGAAGGTCGCCGCCGTCGACGCAAAGCGCGCCGCGCGCAGTTCGCGTGCCGACTTGCAGATCTTCGGCAGCGACATCTCCGGCGACATGCTCGACAAGGCGCGCGCGAATCTCGACCGCGCCGGTCTGCCCGACTTTCCGCTCAAGCAGATCGACGCACGCAACATGACGCCGCCGTCGGACGCGCCCGGCATCCTCGTCGCGAATCCGCCTTACGGCGAGCGCATCGAGGTACGCGGGCGCGGCCCGCGCGGCGAGATCCGCGACACTGGCCGAGGCCGGCGCGAACGCGACGACGAAGACGACGACGCCTTCACCCGCGCCCAGCCCGATCCCGCCGACACGGAGTTCTTCATTTCCTTCGGCAACGCGTTGAAGCAGCGCTTTCCGGGCTGGCGCGCCTACGTGCTGACCTCGGACCGCAAGCTCCCGGGTCTCATGCGCCTGCGCGAATCGACGAAAACGCCGCTTTTCAACGGCGCGCTCGAATGCCGCCTGTTCCGCTTCGACCTGATCGCGGGCAGCGTGCGCAATCGTCCGGCGACTCCGGACGCGCCTCGCGAGGAATGAGGCGGCGGCGCCCGCGAACGATTCAGGCGGGCGCTACAATCGCTTCATGAACTCTCAGACCGAATCCGCCATCGACGTCTACCGCGCCCGCCGCGCCCGCGTTCTTGCAGCGCTCGCGGCCGCGGGCGGCGGCGTCGCCATCGTGCCGACCGCGCCGGAAGTCATGCGCAACCGCGACACCGACTATCCGTTCCGCCACGACAGCTATTTCTACTACCTGACGGGCTTCGCCGAGCCCGAAGCGACGCTCGTGCTCGACGCAGGCGCCAAGGACGGCGAGCCTTCATCGATCCTCTTCTGCCGCGAAAAGAACGTCGAGCGCGAGACCTGGGAAGGCTTTCGCTTCGGCCCGGAAGCCGCGCGCGAAGCGTTCGGCTTGGACGCCGCGTTCCCCGCCGATTCGCTCGACGAACACATGCCGCGCCTCATCGCGGAGTCGCCCGCGCTGCACTATGCGCTCGGCGCCTCTGCGTCGCTCGACGAGAAAGTGCGCGGCTGGCTCGCCGCCGTGCGCGCGCAAAGCCGCATCGGCGTGCGCGCGCCGTCGTTCGCGCACGACCTGCTGCCGCTCCTCGACGAAATGCGCCTCGTCAAGGACGCGCACGAAGTCGCGATCATGCGGCGCGCGGCATCGATTTCCGCCGAAGCGCACCGTCGCGCCATGCGGGCCTGCCGTCCCGGCATGCGCGAATACGAAATCGAAGCCGAACTGCTCTACACGTTCCGCCGGCATGGCGCGCAGGCGCCGGCTTACGGATCGATCGTCGCGGCGGGGGCGAACGCCTGCGTGCTGCACTATCCAGCGGGTAACACGGTCGTGCAGGAAGGCGACCTGATCCTGATCGACGCCGCCTGCGAGCTCGACGGCTACGCGTCCGACATCACGCGCACCTTTCCCGCTTCCGGTCGCTTTACGTCCGCGCAGCGCGAGCTTTACGACATCGTGCTCGCGGCGCAGGCCGCCGCGATCGACGCGACGCGCGCGGGCGTGAGCTTCGACGCGCCGCATCAGGCCGCGTTGCGCGTGCTGTCGCAGGGATTGCTCGACACGGGCATCGTCGACAAGACGCAATTGCCCACCGTCGACGACGTGATCGCCCAGCGCGCCTACGCGCCTTTTTACATGCACCGCACGGGCCACTGGATCGGCATGGACGTGCACGACGCCGGCAACTACCGCGATCACGACGGCCCGCTCGACGAAGCAGGCGCGCGGCCGTGGCGCATGCTCAAGCCGGGCATGGCGCTGACCATCGAGCCGGGCCTTTACGTGCGCGCGGCCGAGGGCGTGCCGGAACGTTACTGGAACATCGGCATCCGCATCGAGGACGACGCCATCGTCACGGAAAACGGCTGCGAGCTGCTGACGCGCGAAGTGCCCGTCGCCGCCGATGAAATCGAAGCACTGATGAGGCGCACATGAGCGACATCGCCCACTACGATTACGACATCGCGATCGTCGGCGCGGGACCGGTCGGACTCGCGCTCGCAGGCTGGCTCGCGAGGCGCAGCGCGACCTCGCGGCTGTCGGTCGCGCTCGTCGACGCGCGCACGCCCGAGGCGGCGTCGGGCGATCCGCGATCGCTCGCGCTGTCGCACGGCAGCCGCACGATGCTCGAACCGCTCGGCTTTCCCGCCGACGCAACGCCGATCCGCCGCATCCACGTCTCGCAGCGCGGCCACTTCGGGCGCACGCTCATCGAGCACGACGAGCACGAACTGCCCGAACTCGGCTACGTGGTGCGCTACGGGTCGCTCGTCGGCGCGCTCGCGAACGGCGTGCGCGCGACCGGCGTGCACTGGCTCACCGAAACGACCGCGCTCGCGCCGATCCAGGATCACGAAGGCGTCACGCTGCCGGTCCGAACCGCGAGCGGCGAACGCACGATCCGCGCGCGCGTGCTGGTGAATGCGGAAGGCGGGCTGTATCAGGACACGCGCGAACACGCGCGCGACTACGGCCAGACGGCGATCGTCGGCGCGGTGAGCGTGTCGGCGCCGCAGCCGAATGTCGCGTGGGAACGCTTCACGCCCGAAGGCCCGATCGCGTTGCTGCCAAGCGGCGGCGCGCGTCACGCGGACTACTCGCTCGTCTGGTGCTGCACGCCGGACGAGGCCGCGCGCCGCGCTGCGCTGCCCGACGAAGCGTTTCTCGCGGAACTCGGCGCCGCGTTCGGCGAACGCATGGGGCGCTTCACGCGCATCGCGGGCCGCGCCGCCTTCCCGCTCGGCCTGAACGCGCTGCACGCGCTGGTGGACCGGCGCACGGTCGCGATCGGCAACGCGGCGCAGACGCTGCACCCGGTCGCGGGACAGGGTCTGAACCTCGGTCTGCGCGACGCGCACGCACTGTGTAACGCGCTTTCCTCCTACGGCGCGACGGCGCTCGCGCTCGCGCACTTCGCGAAGGCGCGCACACTCGACCGGCGCCTGACGATCGGCGCCACCGACACGCTCGCGCGCCTTTTCACGGTCGACTTCCCGCCGCTCGCCGCGCTGCGCGGCCTCGCGCTCACCGCGCTGGAATTCGTGCCGCCGGTGAAGACCGCACTCGCGCGCCAGATGATGTTCGGACAGCGGCGCTAAGTCGCGCGCGCACGTCGCGGGCCCGGCCATCCGGGCCCGCGAGCGCCACTTATCCTCAACGAAGGCCCCGACTTTCATAGAAGATTTAACGACTTGCAGTCGATTGCACTTAAATTCAGCAAGCCGTTCGCGCTAAAATACGCGTTTTCCTACAGCATCATTGCGTCCGCCGTGTCAGGCGGGCGCGGCTCGCGTTCATGCCCAGCATCGGTCCACACGTCCTTCGCAACAATCTCTTCGTCGCCCCGATGGCGGGCGTCACCGACCGCCCGTTCCGGCAGTTGTGCAAGCGCATGGGCGCGGGCTACGCGGTGTCGGAGATGGTCGCGTCGAACGCGCAGTTGTGGAAAAGCGAAAAGACGATGCGCCGCGCGAACCACGCGGGCGAAGTCGAGCCGATCTCCGTGCAGATCGCGGGCGCCGACCCGCAGATGCTCGCCGTTGCCGCGCGTCACAACGTCGCGAACGGCGCGCAGATCATCGACATCAACATGGGCTGTCCCGCGAAGAAGGTCTGCAACGTCGCGGCCGGCTCGGCGCTGCTTCAGAACGAGCCGCTCGTCGCGCGGATCGTCGAGGCGGTGGTGCAGGCGGTCGGCATCGGGCCGGATGCCGTGCCCGTCACGCTGAAAATCCGCACCGGCTGGGATCGCGACAACAAGAACGCGCTCACCATCGCGCGGATCGCGGAAAACGCCGGCATCTCGATGCTGACCGTGCACGGCCGCACCCGCGCCGATCTGTATAAGGGCGAAGCGGAGTACGAGACCATCGCGGCCGTGAAAGCAGCGGTTGCGATTCCGGTGGTTGCGAACGGCGACATCGGCACGCCCGAAAAGGCGCGCGACGTGCTCGCCGCCACCGGCGCCGACGCCATCATGATCGGCCGCGCGGCGCAGGGCCGTCCGTGGCTGTTTCGCGAGATCGAGCATTTTCTTTTGACGGGCGAATGCCTGCTGCCGCCGCGCATCGACGAGATCCAGCAGGTGATGAACGAGCACCTCGAAGATCACTACGCCTTCTATGGGGAATTCACGGGCGTACGGACTGCGCGCAAACACATCGGCTGGTACACTCGCGGCCTTTCTGGCGCCAGCACGTTCCGGCATCGCATGAACACGCTGGACACCACACGAGAACAACTGCTCGCCGTCAACGAATTTTTCGACGCCCAGAAGGCATTGTCCGACCGGCTCGTCTACGTGGACGACAGAGCCGACCCGGAAGCAGGCGCCGACGAAGCATCGTGCGACGGGCAAAACAACACAGACCGACTAGCCGCATGAGCAGAAACAACATCGAACAATGCGTCCGCCAGAGCCTGGACAACTATTTCCAGGACCTGGACGGCTCGAATCCGCACGACGTCTACGACATGGTGATTTCGTGCGTCGAAAAACCGCTGCTCGAAGTGGTGCTCGAGCAGGCGGGCGGCAATCAGTCGCTCGCGGCCGAATATCTCGGCATCAACCGCAATACGCTGCGCAAGAAGCTGCAACAGCACGGACTGATTTGATCCTCCGGGGCCGTCGCGACGGTCCGCCCCGCATTTCCACTTCGCCTACTTCGGTTTCAGCCTTCATCATGATCAAGCAAGCGCTCATCTCCGTCTCCGATAAATCCGGCATCGTCGATTTTGCGAAATCGCTGTCGGATCTCGGCGTCAAGATCCTGTCGACCGGCGGCACGGCGAAACTGCTCGCCGACTCGGGTCTGCCCGTGACCGAAGTCGCCGACTACACCGGCTTCCCGGAAATGCTCGACGGCCGCGTGAAGACGCTGCATCCGAAGGTGCACGGCGGCATCCTGGCGCGGCGCGACTTGCCCGAACACATGGCCGCGTTGGAGGCGCACGACATTCCGACGATCGACCTGCTCGTCGTGAACCTGTATCCGTTCGTGCAGACGGTATCGAAGGCGGAATGCTCGCTGGAAGACGCGATCGAGAACATCGACATCGGCGGCCCGACGATGCTGCGTTCGGCGGCGAAGAATCATCGCGACGTGACGGTCGTGGTCGATCCCGCCGACTACGCCACGGTGCTCGACGAAATGCGCGCGAACGGCAACGCGGTCGGCTACGCGACCAACTTCAAGCTCGCGACGAAGGTATTCGCGCACACCGCGCAATACGACGGCGCGATCACGAACTATCTGACGAGCCTGACCGAAGAGCTGCGTCACGCGGACCGCAACACGTATCCGTCGACGTTCAATCTCGCGTTCGAGAAGGTGCAGGACCTGCGCTACGGCGAGAACCCGCATCAGAGCGCGGCGTTCTATCGCGACCTCAGCGCGCCGGCGGGCGCGCTCGCGAACTACACGCAGTTGCAGGGCAAGGAACTGTCGTACAACAACATCGCCGATTCCGATGCCGCGTGGGAATGCGTGAAGACCTTCGACGCGCCCGCGTGCGTGATCATCAAGCACGCGAATCCGTGCGGCGTGGCAGTCGGCGCGAGCGCGCACGAAGCGTATTCGAAGGCGTTCCAGACCGATCCGACTTCCGCGTTCGGCGGCATCATCGCGTTCAATCGCGAAGTGGACGAAGCGACGGCGCAGGCCGTGGCGAAGCAGTTCGTCGAAGTGCTGATCGCGCCTTCGTTCAGCGCTGCCGCGAAGGCCGTGTTCGCCGCAAAACAGAACGTGCGTCTCTTGCAGATCGCGACGGGCGACGGCCACAACGCGTTCGACCTGAAGCGCGTCGGCGGCGGGCTGCTCGTGCAGTCGCTCGATTCGAAGAACGTGCAGCCGCATGAATTGCGCGTTGTGACGAAGCGCCACCCGACGCCCAGGGAAATGGACGACCTGATGTTCGCCTGGCGCGTGGCGAAGTACGTGAAGTCGAACGCGATCGTGTTCTGCGGCAACGGCATGACGCTCGGCGTCGGCGCGGGTCAGATGAGCCGCGTGGATTCGGCGCGCATCGCGAGCATCAAGGCGCAGAACGCCGGTCTCACGCTGACGGGCTCGGCGGTCGCGTCGGACGCGTTCTTCCCGTTCCGCGACGGCCTCGACGTGGTGGTGAACGCGGGCGCGACCTGCGTGATTCAGCCGGGCGGCTCGATGCGCGACGACGAAGTGGTCGCCGCCGCCGACGAGCACAACGTCGCGATGATCCTGACCGGCACGCGCCACTTCCGGCACTAAGCCACGCATGACCGACGCGTGGCGCCTGCTGGTGCGCCGCCGCGCGACGGTCGCCGGCGTTGCCGCAATCGCGCGCGACGCCGACAATACGTTCGTGTCCGACTCCAAAAAGAGAACCGCCGTGCGTGACAACCGAACACCAGCGAGCCCATGCGAATCCTCGGCATAGACCCGGGCCTGCGCGTCACCGGCTTCGGCGTCATCGATCAAACCGGCCACACGCTGACCTACGTGACGAGCGGCATCATCAAGACCGCCGATGCCGACCTGCCGTCGCGTCTGAACACGATCTTCGAAGGCGTTTCGACGCTCGTCAGGCAACACAATCCCGACCAGTCGGCGATCGAAAAAGTCTTCGTCAACGTCAATCCGCAATCCACGCTGCTGCTCGGCCAGGCGCGCGGCGCCGCGATCTGCGGGCTGGTCGCGAGCGGCGTGCCGGTCGCCGAATACACCGCGCTGCAACTGAAGCAGGCGGTCGTCGGCTACGGGCGCGCGACGAAGGAACAGATGCAGCAGATGGTCGTGCGCCTTTTGAGCCTCTCGGGCGTTCCCAGCACCGACGCCGCCGACGCACTCGGCATGGCGATCTGTCACGCGCATGGCGGCGGCGCGCTCGCGACGCTCGGCGGCATCGCGCCGTCGCTCGCGAAGAAAGGCTTGCGCGTGCGGCGCGGCCGTCTCGTCGGATAACTCCACTTCGAATCTCTCACCATGATCGGTCGCATCGCCGGCGTTCTGCTGGAAAAAAACCCGCCGCACCTCATCGTCGACTGCAACGGCGTCGGCTACGAACTCGCCGTGCCGATGAGCACGTTCTACAACCTGCCGCATACCGGCGAAAAGGTTGCGCTGCTCACGCAACTGATCGTGCGCGAGGACGCGCATCTGCTCTACGGCTTCGGCACGCAAGAGGAGCGCAACACGTTTCGCGAGTTGCTCAAGATCAGCGGCATCGGCGCGCGCATGGCGCTCGCCGTGCTTTCTGGCATGAGCGTGCAGGAACTCGCGCAGGCGGTGACGCTGCAAGACGCCGCGCGCCTCACGCGCACGCCGGGCATCGGCAAGAAGACGGCCGAGCGGCTCTTGCTCGAACTCAAAGGCAAGCTCGGCGCCGAACTGGGCGCGGCGGCGGGCGCGGTATCGGCGTCGGATCACGCGGGCGACATTCTGAACGCATTGCTGGCATTGGGTTACTCCGAGAAGGAAGCGCTCGCGGCGGTCAAGAACGTTCCAGCCGGCACGGGCGTGTCGGAAGGCATCAAGCTCGCGTTGAAGGCGCTGTCGAAGAGCTAGGAACGCACAGCTTCGCACGGCCGCGCGCGCCGCGACACTAGCCCGTTCGGCCAGCTTTCCGCGCAACGGGCACGCTGTACAATCGAAGCATGATCGAAACCGACAAACTCGCCGCCGAACGCATCATTTCGGCCACGCCCGTCTCGCCGAACGAGGAAGCGTTCGAGCGCGCGCTGCGTCCGCGCCAGCTCGACGAATACGTCGGTCAGGAAAAGGTGCGCGGCCAGCTCGAAATCTTCATCGAGGCGGCGAAGCGCCGTTCCGAAGCGCTCGACCACGTGCTCCTGTTCGGCCCGCCGGGCCTCGGCAAGACGACGCTCGCGCACATCATCGCGCGCGAGATGGGCGTGAACTTGCGGCAGACGTCGGGTCCGGTGTTGGAACGCGCCGGCGACCTCGCGGCGCTGCTGACCAATCTCGAAGCAAACGACGTGCTGTTCATCGACGAGATTCACCGGCTGTCGCCGGTCGTCGAGGAAATCCTGTATCCGGCGCTGGAGGATTATCAGATCGACATCATGATCGGCGAAGGGCCGGCCGCGCGCAGCGTCAAGCTCGATCTTCAGCCGTTCACGCTGGTCGGCGCCACGACGCGCGCCGGCATGCTGACCAATCCGCTGCGCGACCGCTTCGGCATCGTGTCGCGGCTCGAGTTTTATAACGCGAGCGAACTGGCGCGCATCGTCATGCGTTCGGCGTCGCTTTTGAAGGCGGAGATCGTGCCCGAAGGCGCGCTGGAAATCGCGAAGCGTTCGCGCGGCACGCCGCGGATCGCGAACCGGCTGTTGCGCCGGGTGCGCGACTTCGCCGAAGTGAAGGCGGACGGCAACATCACCGCGCCTGTGGCGGACGCCGCACTGAAAATGCTCGACGTCGATCCGGTCGGCTTCGACCTGATGGACAGGAAGCTGCTGGAAGCGATCCTGCACAAGTTCGACGGCGGACCGGTGGGCGTCGACAATCTTGCGGCGGCGATCGGCGAGGAGCGCGACACCATCGAGGACGTGCTCGAACCGTATCTGATACAGCAGGGCTTCCTGCAACGCACGCCGCGCGGACGCGTCGCCACGTTGCTGACCTACCGCCACTTTGGTCTCGCCGCGCCCGATGCCGGCCCGATTCGAGACCTCTGGGACGCGAACGCTTAAGCCGTTTTCCTGAGGCCGTCGTCGCTGGTGTCGGTCGAAAGATGCGCGATGTCGCCCCACGCCACGACCGACGCCGCGCCTTTGTCGAAATCGACGATATTCATGCTGCAATTGAGCAGCGGCCACTTGCGCGGCTCCTGGAGCGACACGCCCATCGCGAACCGGTAGATGCAATCGAGCACGCCACCATGCGCGACGCACGCGACGCGCCCGTCCGGATGCGCCGCCACGATCGGTTCGACCGCATGCAGCACGCGATGATAAAAGGCGCGCTGCGACTCGCCGCCTGGCGGCGCAAAGCCGGGATCGCGCGTCTGCCATTCGACGTATTCGTCGGGAAACTTCTGGCTGATCTCGTCGCTGTCGTGGCCTTGGAACGCGCCGTACCAGCGCTCGCGCAATCCTGCGCTGAGTTGCATCGGCAAGCCGAGCGCGTCGGCGAAAGGATGCGCCGTCTGCTGCGCGCGCTGCAGATCGCTCGAATAGACCGCATCCAGCCGCGCTCCCGCCTTCACATCGCGCACCACGCGCGCCGCGAGTTGCCCGGCTTGCATGAAACCGTGCGCGTTGAGCGGGATGTCGATGTGGCCCTGAATGCGCTTGATGCTGTTCCAGTCGGTTTCGCCGTGCCGGATGAAGAGGATTTGCGTGGTCATGAGCGCCTGGATTGAGTTATCGATGCCCGGTCACGGGCGAACTTGCAGCCAGAACGTGACCGGTCCGTCGTTCACGAGCGACACCTGCATGTCGGCGCCGAATTCGCCCGTCTCCACGACCGGATGGCTCGCGCGCGCCCGCGACACGTAGTAGTCGAAGAGCCGCTTACCTTCGTCGGGCGGCGCCGCGGGCGTGAAGCTCGGACGCAGGCCGCTCGACGTATCGGCGGCGAGCGTAAACTGTGAGACGAGCAACACGCCGCCATTGACGTTCTGCACCGACAAATTCATCTTGCCCGCCGCGTCGCTGAATACGCGATACGCGAGCATCTTCGCGAGCAGTTTGTCGGCGACCGCTTCGGTATCGCCGCGCTCGGCGCACACGAGCGCGAGCAGGCCCGCGTCGATCGCGCCGGTCACGCGCTCGCCGACGCGCACTTCCGCGCGCCGAACCCGCTGGATGAGCGCGATCACCGCTTACGCCGTCAGCGTGACGCGTGCGAAACGGCGCTTGCCGACCTGCACGACGAACTCGCCCGCTTCGATCTTCAGACCCTTGTCGGAGACCGTGGCGCCGTCGATCTTCACGCCGCCCTGCTCGATGTTGCGCAGCGCCTCGCTCGTCGACGGCACGAGCCCCGCTTGCTTCAGCAACTGGCCGATCGCGACCGGCGCGCCCGCGAGCGTCACCGCCGGAATGTCGTCCGGCACGCCGCCCTTCGCGCGACGGTTGAAGTCGTCGAGCGCGAGTTCTGCATCGGCTGCCGAATGGAAACGCGCGACGATTTCCTGGCCGAGCATCACCTTGAAATCGCGCGGATTGCGCCCTTCTTCCGCTTCCTTCCTGAAGCGCGCGATTTCTTCGATGCTGCGAAACGACAGCAGCTCGAAGTAACGCCACATCAACGTGTCGGAGATGCTCATCAGCTTGCCGAACATGTCGGCGGGTTTTTCGCTGATGCCGATGTAATTGTTCTTCGACTTCGACATCTTTTCGACGCCATCGAGCCCTTCGAGCAACGGCATCGTCAGGATGCACTGCTGTTCCTGGCCGTACTGCTTCTGCAATTCACGACCGACCAGCAGGTTGAATTTCTGGTCCGTGCCGCCGAGTTCGAGGTCGGCGTTCAGCGCGACCGAGTCGTAGCCTTGCATCAGCGGATACAGGAATTCGTGGATCGAAATCGGCACGCCGCCCTGAAAGCGCCGGGTGAAATCCTCGCGTTCCAGAATGCGCGCGACCGTGTAGCGCGACGCGAGCTTGATCATGCCGTCGGCGCCGAGCGGCATCGACCATTCGCTGTTGTAGCGGATCTCGGTCTTCTCACGATCAAGCACGAGCGACGCCTGATCGAAATACGTCTTCGCGTTCGCTTCGATCTGCTCGCGCGTGAGCGGCGGACGCGTCGCATTGCGGCCCGACGGATCGCCGATCAGCGAAGTGAAATCGCCGATCAGGAAGATCACCGTGTGCCCGAGGTCCTGCAACTGCCGCATCTTGTTCAGCACGACCGTGTGGCCGATGTGGATGTCCGGCGCGGTCGGATCGAGGCCGAGCTTGATGCGCAACGGCTTGGCCGTCGCGGCGCTCCTCGCGAGCTTCTGCGCGAATTCGTCTTCGATCAGCAGTTCGTCGCAACCGCGTTTGGCGATCGCGAGCGCGGCGCGGACTTCGGCGGTGATGGGGAAAGCTTGCGCCGCGGGCGCGGAGGATGCGGTGGAGTCAGTGGTCATGCTCGCGACTTTTGAAATGAAAGTGGTTCGAAGGCCGTCTCGCGGCCTGGCCGGGCGATTCGGCATGAAAGCCGATTGGCCGGCGCTGACAGATGATGCTGCAAGGCAATTGCGCAATGCGGATGCAACTGCTTGTTCAGGCAAAGGATTTTACGCGATGACGCCACGCTTCGCCCCGTTTTTGCCCGCGGCACGCGCGTGTCGCGGCACTCGGCCGATTCCGACGCACCTTAACGATTCGCCCCGATGCGCGGATAATCGCGCTTGATCGACGAAACCGGCATCGGCCGCAACTATGTGCATGGGACCAGACAGGAGACGAGCGTGGGACGAAAACCCGAGGCAATCGAAGCGGGCAAGGCGGACGGCGTCTATTTCGGTCTGATGTCCGGCACGAGCATGGACGGCGTCGACGGCGTGGCCGTCCAGTTCGTGACCGGCAAGCCTCCGGTCGTACTGGGCGAAGCGCACGTGAGCTTCTCGCAAGGCCTGCGCGACGCGCTCTTCGCGCTACAGGCGCCCGGCGAGAACGAACTCGAACGCGCCGCGCTCTGTGCCAACGCGCTCGCGACGCGCTACGCCGTCTGTTGCCACGAACTGCAGAGCATGAGCAACTGCTCGGCGACGAAAGTGCGCGCGATCGGCGTACACGGACAAACGGTGCGGCATCGGCCGGACAAGGGCTACACCACGCAGATCAACAATCCCGCGCTGCTCGCCGAAATGACGAACATCGACGTGATCGCCGATTTTCGGCGCCGCGATGTCGCCGCGGGCGGCCAGGGCGCGCCGCTCGTGCCGGCGTTCCACGCGACGGTGTTCGGCGCGAAGGGCGAGACGCGCGTCGTCTGCAATCTGGGCGGCATCAGCAACATCACGATCCTGTCGGCGGATGGCTCGGTGCGTGGGTTCGATTGCGGACCGGCGAACGCGCTGCTCGACGAATGGGCGCACAGGCACCTTCAAAAGCCCTACGATGAAGGCGGTCATTTCGCGGCGCAGGGCGAGGTGAACCGGCCGCTTCTGAACGCGTTGCTCGACGAACCGTTCTTTGGACAATTGCCGCCCAAGAGCACCGGGCGCGATCTGTTCAATCCGGTTTGGCTCGATGCGAAGCTGGCGGCGTTCGCGGCCGTCGCACCCGCCGACGTGCAGGCGACGCTCGTCGCGCTGACAGCGGTAAGCATCGCTCGCGAGATTCAGCGGCATGCGCCCGACACGCGCGCGGTCTACGTCTGCGGCGGCGGCGCACGCAATTCCGTGCTGATGAACGCGATCCAGCAGGCGCTGGAAGAAATCGGCGTGCCGGGCGTGCCGGTGATGACGACCGAAGCGCTCGGCGTGCCGCCGCAGCAGGTCGAAGCCCTCGCTTTCGCGTGGCTCGCGATGCGATGCGTGGCTCGCGAGCCCGGTAATCTCGCGGCCGTGACGGGCGCGGCCGGCGATCGCGTGCTCGGCGCGATCTATCCGCATTGAGCGGGGCGTCGGTTTGATCGGCGCAATAAAAAACGGAGCCCGCAGGCTCCGTTTTCTTTACGGCCTTCGACGCGAAACCATCACACCGAAAAGGACGAGCCGCAGCCGCAAGTCGTCGTCGCGTTCGGGTTCTTGATCACGAACTGCGCGCCGTTGAGGTCGTCCTTATAGTCGATTTCGGCGCCGACCAGATACTGGTAGCTCATTGAATCGACCAGGAGTTGCACGCCGCTCTTGTCCATCACGGTATCGTCTTCGTTGACGGCTTCGTCGAACGTGAAACCATACTGGAAGCCCGAACAGCCGCCGCCCTGCACGAACACGCGCAGTTTCAGGTCCGGATTGCCTTCTTCGTCGATCAGTTGCTTGACCTTGTCGGCGGCCGCGTCGGTGAAGACGAACGGCAACGGCATTTCGGTCGTGGGGGTGTCGGTGACAGCGTTCATTCGAACTCTCCAAAAAAGCTTCTATCCGTCATTGTAGGGCCGATCTCAATATTGTGCTGGAAGTCCATGTAATCAATGGGCTATAAGCACAGTCGCGAATCGCCCGCTCCAATGAAAAAGCCGCCAGGCGCATGACGCCGGCGGCTTTTCGCAGCAGTTCCGCTTTCGACCAGCAAAGCGAAACGCGCGGATACGGCTTAACGCTTCGAGAATTGCTTCCTGCGGCGTGCCTTGTGGAAACCGACCTTCTTACGTTCCACTTCACGCGCATCACGCGTGACGAAGCCAGCGTTCGACAGTTGCGGCTTCAGCGTTGCGTCGTAGTCCATCAGCGCGCGGGTGATGCCGTGGCGAACCGCACCGGCCTGACCCGTTTCGCCGCCGCCCGACACGTTGACCTTGATGTCGAACGTGACAGCGTGGTTCGTGAGTTCCAGCGGCTGACGCACGATCATCAGCGACGTTTCGCGCGAGAAGTAGTCAGCGATGGGCTTGCCGTTGACAACGATGTCGCCCTTGCCTGCCTTGATGAAGACACGAGCGACGGCGCTCTTGCGGCGGCCCGTACCGTAGTTCCAGTTACCGATCATGTGGGCTCCCCTTAGATCTCGAGCGCTTTAGGCTGTTGAGCCGTATGCGGATGCGTTGCGTCGGCGTAGACCTTCAGCTTCTTGATCATCGCGTAGCCGAGCGGACCCTTCGGCAGCATGCCCTTCACGGCCTTCTCGAGCGCGCGGCCCGGGAAGCGTTCTTGCATCTTGCCAAACGTCGTTTCGTAGATGCCGCCCGGGTAGCCCGAGTGACGATAGTACTTCTTGTCCGTGGTCTTGTTGCCCGTGACCTTCAGCTTGCCGGCGTTGATGATGATGATGAAATCACCAGTGTCGACGTGCGGGGTGAACTCGGGTTTGTGCTTGCCGCGAAGACGGCGTGCCACTTCGCTGGCGACACGGCCGAGAATCTTATCCGTCGCGTCAATCACGTACCATTCACGCGTCACCTCATGGGCTTTTGCGGAAAACGTCTTCATGATCGATCCAAAAAAATAACTGTGCCCTTGATGTCCCGCTTGTATGAATGTTGCGCATCGAGGCGCGTGCAGGCTCTCCCTGAGCTCCCTCCGCGGGCATGGTGCGAAGAGAACTTTGAATTATAAGGGGTTTTCTGGTATCGAGTCAAAACTTGCTCGAATGGACCGCGCGCGCGAGGGGAAAAGGCGAAAAAAAGCCCGGGCAACTGAGGCTCGAGCTTAATCCACCAAAGGAGGAGGTGGAGGAGACGCGGTAGAGATGTCCAACTTCGACAACCAATGAGCCGAGTATAGGCAGGCAGTTTCTGCAACGCAAGAAAATTTGCATGGTGAGAATTGATTTCATAATTCGAAATCTCAGAGGCATGCTTGCGGCGATTGTTTTTCTTTTAAAAACAATCAGCTAGATTCACTCTAAGCCGCTTGTCCAATCGAATCGACGCATTAGAGGACCTGCTCAGTCTCGCGAACCGCCCAACGTTGCTCATACCGCACGGTTGATAACCGCGCCGTCAACCCGTATATGCGCTTATCGGCGGCGTGCTGGAAACGACCGACCCGCTACAATGTAGTTTTGTACAACAACGTCTTGAGTTGCGCTGGAGCCTGAGCATGGAATGCAAAGTAAGCTGGATGGGACAGGACGGTATGGCGTTCGCGGCCGAAACCGGCAGCGGCCACCTCGTCACGATGGACGGCGCACCCGACGGCGGCGGCCGCAATCTCGCCCCGCGTCCGATGGAAATGGTGCTGCTCGGCACGGGCGGCTGCACGGCCTACGACGTCGTCATGATCCTGAAGAAGAGCCGTCAGGAAGTCGCCGGATGCTCGGTCACGCTCAAGGCCGAGCGCGCCAGCGAAGACCCGAAAGTCTTCACGAAGATCCACTTCCACTTCACCGTGACGGGCAAGAACCTCAACCCGGCGACCGTCGAGCGGGCGATCAACCTGTCGCACGACAAATACTGCTCGGCGTCGATCATGCTCGCGAAGACGGCCGAGCTGACCCATTCGTTCGACATCGTCGCGGCCTGATCGCGGCGAAGCAGGCCAGGATGCAAAAAGCCGGCGTCATCACTGACGCCGGCTTTTTGACTTTAAGCGAAGGCAAAGCAGGCCGATAAGCCGGATTCTGTGCATGCAGCGCATCCGAAGACGCGCTGCGCGTGGCAGTCATTCCTCTAGACGCGCCATTGCTGACGCGTTCAAGCTTCCTACCCGCAGACGAAACGGGGGCCCCGTCCTGCATCCCGAAGATGCGCGCCTGCCTACTTGGAATTGCTCCGGGTGGAGGTTACCGTGCCGGTCTGTCTCGCGACAGCCGCGGTGCGCTCTTACCGCACCGTTTCACCCTTACCTGATCCCGATTTGCATCGGGCCATCGGCGGTTTGCTTTCTGTTGCCCTGTTCCGCGTGTCGCCACGGATGGCCGTTAGCCATCACCCTGCCCTGTGGAGTCCGGACTTTCCTCGCCCTTCCCGGCCGAAACCGGAAAAGCCGCGACTGCCTGGCCTGCTTTGCTGCGCAAATTTTAACATGGGCGCTGGAAGCCGACCCGTCGCCAACGCGCGGTTCAGCGATGGCGACGGCCGGAGCGAAACACTGAGACATCGTCGTAGAACGCCGTCGATTCGTTCTCCGGCCACCAGCCCGGCACGCCCAGAACGGGCAGCGGCGCGAAATCGCGGCTCGTCGGCGGCGCGGCGAGCAGCATGCCCGCGATGCGCTCGTCGAGCAGCGCGCGACGTTGCGCATCGTCGGCGGAGAAATAGGCGGGCGGGACTTCCACGATCCACGCGTGTCCCGTGCACGCCTTGTACGGCGCGACCAGCTTTTCCAGCAGCGCGTGACCGAAAATGCGCGCCTCGCAGCGTTCGCCCCACGCGTCGCGGCGGCTCACGAAGAGCGACTGCCAGTCGAACTCGCGCAGCGCCTCGGACACCCGTGGATCGCACGACGCAAAAAGCACCGCGTTTTCGTCGAAGAGCGTGAGCGCGTCGCGCAACCCGCCGCGCGTCGGTCCGATGCCGAGCGCGTCGATCTGCCCGGCTTGCAGCGCATTCAACGCCGCCTTGATCCGCGGATACTGGAACCACATCGACGCGTTGAAGAAATCGTGCAGATTGTGGCGCGTCGGGACGCAACCGGTCGCGGCGATGTGTCCTTCGTAGGACGCGCCCGGCGGCAGGTCGTCCTGTGCGATGAACGACAGCGCGTTGCCGCGGCCGGTCGACAGCGCGGCGCGCCGGGCGTCGACGTTGAGCGCGCTCAGATAGGTGGCGTAGTCGGCGAGCGCCGCTTCCTGCCAGCGCGCGCCCCGCTCGGCGAGCGCCGCGAGCCACGGCTGGCTCCAGTCGACGCGCGCGAACGCCGTGTGTGGATCTGCGGCGGTTTCCAGCATGCCCGAACAATCCAAAAGCGCTTAAATCTGCCGCCAGCCGATCGACTCGCCGCCGCGCAGCGGAACGACTTCCGTGTCGCCGGCGGCGAACTGGGCCGGCAGCGTCCACGATTCGCGACGCAGCGTCACCGTCTCGGTGCTGCGCGGCAGACGGTAGAAATCGGGGCCGTAGAAGCTCGCGAAACCTTCCAGCTTGTCGAGCGCGCCGGCCTGATCGAAGGCTTCGGTGTACAGCTCCAGCGCATGCAGCGCCGTGTAGCAACCCGCGCAGCCGCACGCGTGCTCCTTCAAGCCCTTCGGATGCGGCGCGCTGTCGGTGCCGAGGAAAAAGCGCGGATTACCCGAGATCGCCGCCTCGACGAGCGCCACGCGATGCGTCTCGCGCTTCAACACCGGCAGGCAGTAATAGTGCGGACGAATCCCGCCGAGGAAAATCGCGTTGCGGTTGTACAGCAGGTGATGCGAGGTGATCGTCGCGCCGAGGGTGCCTTCCGGGCCGCTCGCGTCGCGCACGTATTCGGCGGCGTCTTTCGTCGTGATGTGCTCGAAAACGACCTTCAACGCCGGAAAATCGCGGCGCAACGGCGTCATCACGCGGTCGATGAACACCTTCTCGCGATCGAACAAGTCGATCGCCGGGTCGGTCACTTCGCCGTGCACGAGAAGCGGCATGCCGGCTTCCTGCATCGCTTCGAGCGTCTTCGCGCATTTCGCCAGGTCGGTCACGCCGGCGTCCGAGTTGGTCGTCGCGCCCGCCGGATACAGCTTCACGCCGTGAACGAAGCCGCTTTCGCGCGCGCGACGGATTTCGTCGGGCGGCGTGTTATCGGTGAGATAGAGCGTCATCAGCGGCTCGAAGCGCGCGCCGGGGCCGTCCTTCGGCAGCGCGGCCAGAATCCGCTCGCGATACGCGGCGGCCATCTCCGTCGTCGTCACCGGCGGGCGCAGGTTCGGCATGATGATCGCGCGGCCGAACTGGCGCGCGGTGTGCGGCAGCACGGCGGCGAGCATCGCGCCGTCGCGCACGTGCAGATGCCAGTCGTCGGGGCGCGCGATGGTGAGCGTGGCGGGAGACTGCGATTCGGAAGCGGCGTGTTGAGCGGACATGGCGGTTTGACAGCGAAGACGATCGGATTTGCGGGACACGAGCCTTTGGCGCACATCGAAAGCGGCGCGGCGCGTGATGGAAGCGTCACGGGAGCGGCACTGAAGCGGCACTGAAGCGATATCGGGAAAAATCGCCGTGGAAAATCAACAACGATGCCCGCGGGCAGCCGGACGATCGATATTTTCGGGCGTGGGCTCGGTGATATGCTTGCGAGACAGCATTGTAACAATTCGCTCCGACACCCAGCCTGCAGCCCCAGCAACATGTGCCAACTTCTTGGAATGAACTGCGCGGAGCCGACCGACGTGACGTTTTCGTTCACGGGTTTCGCGGCGCGCGGCGGCGTCACCGATCATCACGCCGACGGCTGGGGCATCGCCTTCTTCGAAGACAAGGCATGCCGGCTGTTCATCGACCATCAATCGTCGGCCAGCTCGCCGCTCGCGGAGATGGTCAAGCGCTATCCGATCAAGTCGAAGAACACGATCGCGCATATCCGCAAGGCGACGCAAGGGCACATCCTGCTCGAAAACTGCCATCCGTTCCTGCGCGAGTTGTGGGGCCGACACTGGATCTTTGCGCACAACGGCGACCTGAAAGGCCACGCGCCGCAGTTAGGGGGCGTCTATCAGCCGGTCGGCACGACCGACAGCGAACTCGCGTTTTGCGCGTTGCTGCAAGGCTTGCGCGAGGCGTTCCCCGGTTCGCAGCCGCCGCTCGACGAACTCTTCGACGCGCTCGCCACGCTCACGCGCGAGATCACGCAATACGGCGTGTTCAATTTCCTGATGTCGAACGGTCAGGCGCTCTTTTCGCATTGCTCGACACATCTCTATTATCTGGTGCGCAGTTGGCCATTCTCGACCGCTCATCTGATCGACGCCGACATGTCGATCGACTTCGCGAAGTACACGACGCCGGAAGACCGCGTCGCGGTGATCGCGACGTCGCCGCTCACCGACAACGAAATCTGGACTCGCTTCGCCCCCGGCGATCTCGCGATGTTCCAGAAAGGCGCGCTGCAAAAAACCGTGAATATTCCCGTGCCGGAAGAGGTGGCGACGAAGGCCGCCGAGCCGCTTTGCAAGGTCTGCGTGGAATCGGCGTTGAAGATCGAGACGAACGCCGCCGTCGAGACGGCGCTCGGCATCGAATAGCATCGACTGGTGCGTCGAACCCTCCGACTCAAGCTTCATCCACCGCGAAAGGAAGCGCCATGTCAGGAAAATTCGTGATCGACAAAGCGAGCAACGGGCAGTTCTATTTCAACCTGCGCGCCGGTAACGGCGAGCCGATCCTGCGAAGCGAGACGTACGTGACGCGCGCGTCGGCGGAGCATGGGATCGAATCCGTGCGCAAGAACGCGCCGCTCGACGAGCGCTATCAACGCAAGGACAACACCAAAGGCGAACCGATGTTCACGCTCAAGGCCGGCAATCACGAAGTGATCGGCGTGAGCGAAAGCTACAGCAGCGCGTCGGCGCGCGACAACGGCATCGAGTCGGTGAAGACGAACGCGCCCGACGCCACCGTTCAGGACAATACGAAGTAACGCTCACGAGAAAACGGCCTCTTTTGCAAGGGGCCGTTTTTTCATTGCAGCGAGCGAAACGAAGCTCAGTGAAGGATCTTCGCGAGAAAATCCTTCGCGCGATCCGACTTCGGGTTCGCGAAGAACTCTTCCTTCTTGTCGTCTTCCACGATGAGCCCCTTGTCCATGAAGACCACGCGATGCGCGACCTTCTTGGCGAAGCCCATTTCGTGCGTGACGCACATCATCGTCATGCCTTCCTGCGCCAGTTCGACCATCACGTCGAGCACTTCGTTGATCATCTCCGGGTCGAGCGCGGAGGTGGGTTCGTCGAAGAGCATCGCGATCGGGTCCATCGACAGCGCGCGCGCAATCGCCACGCGCTGCTGCTGACCGCCCGACAACTGGCCCGGATATTTCTCGGCGTGAGCGCGCAGTCCGACGCGATCCAGAAGCTTCAACCCCTTCGCCATCGCTTCGTCGTTCGAGCGGCCGAGCACCTTGATTTGCGCGAGCGTCAGGTTCTGCACGATCGACAGATGCGGGAACAGTTCGAAGTGCTGGAACACCATGCCGACCTTCGAGCGCAGCTTCGACAGATTCGTCTTCTTGTCGCCGACGGACTGGCCGTTGATCGTGATCTCGCCCTTCTGGAACGGCTCAAGGCCGTTCACGGTCTTGATGAGCGTCGACTTGCCCGAGCCCGACGGGCCGCACACGACGACCACTTCGCCCTTTTTCACTTCGGTCGTGCAGTCGGTCAGCACCTGGAACGGGCCGTACCACTTGGAAACATTTTTCAAAGAGATCATCTTGCGACCTTTTTCTGAAGACTTTTGACTAGGGCCGATGCCAGCACGCAGACCACGAAATAGCATGCCCCGGCGAAGAGGACCATCTCGACGGTCGTGCCGTCACGGTCGCCCACGTTCGTCGCGGTGCGGAAGAAATCCGCGAGGCTGATCACGTAGACGAGCGACGTGTCCTGAAAGAGCACGATGGCCTGTGTAAGCAAGAGCGGCACCATCGCGCGGAACGCCTGCGGCAGCACGACGAGCTTCATCGCCTGCGCGTAGGTCATGCCGAGCGCGAACGCCGCGTTCACCTGCCCGCGCGAGACCGACTGAATGCCCGCGCGGATGATCTCCGAATAATAAGCGGCCTCGAAGAGCGAGAACGCGACCATCGCGGAGGCGAGCCGGATGTCGATGTCGGCCGAGAGCCCGAGCACATTCTGCAGGAACTGCGGCACGATCAAAAAGAACCACAGCAGCACCATCACGAGCGGGATCGAGCGAAACAGCGTGACGTAGATGTTCGCGAACCATTCGAGCGGCTTGACGCCCGAGAGCCGCATCAGCGCGAGCACCGTGCCCCAGACGATGCCCACGACGATGGCGAGCACCGTGATCTGCAGCGTGATGATCGCGCCGGTCCAGAGGGTCGGCAGCGAGCCGATGACGCCACTCCAGTTGAAATGATGCATCACTTGCCTCCGATGTAGCCGGGCAACCGGGTCTTTGCTTCGACCCAGCGCATCAAGAGCATGACGATCAGGTTGATCAGCATGTAGGCGAGCGTCACCGCGATGAACGACTCATACGTCTGCGCCGTGTAGTCGACGAGCTGGCGCGCCTGCGCCGACAAATCGAGCAGACCGATGGTCGACGCGACCGCCGAGTTCTTGAACACGTTGAGGAATTCCGACGTGAGCGGCGGCACGATGATGCGGTACGCGACGGGCATCAGCACATAGCGATACGTCTGCCATTGCGTGAGCCCCACGGCGAGGCCGGCGGCGCGCTGGCCGCGAGGCAGCGCGTTGATGCCCGAGCGCACCTGTTCGCACACGCGCGCGCCGGTGAAGAGCCCGAGACAGATGATCGACGACGAAAAGAACTGCGCGGTTGGCGGCAGTTGCTTGAACCAGTTTCCGATGGACGGCGGCAGCAGCTCCGGAATCACGAGATACCAGATGAAGAACTGCACGATCAGCGGAATATTGCGGAAGATCGCCACGTAGACCGTGCCGATGCCCGCAAGAAAGCGATTCGGGACCGTGCGCAGGATGCCGAACAGCGAACCGATCACGAGCGCGATCACCCACGCGGCGAGCGACACCGTGACGGTCACCCAGAAGCCGGAAATCAGCCAGCCGAGGTAGGTAGTGGGCTCCCCGGTCGATACCGGACTCAGCAGGATGCCCCAGTTCCAGTGATAAGACATGGACTCACTCCAAAAGAAAACGGAAGAAGCGCGACGCTCCTTCCGTTCCGTTCACCCGATACCCGGAGAGGTTAGTCGATTGCCTTGTCATTCGGGCTCTTGAAGAGAGCCTTGATGTCGTCGCTTTCCGGGAAGTTGAGATTCAGGCCCTTCGGCGGAATCGGGCTTTCGAACCACTTCTTGTAGATCTTGTCGCCGTCGCCCGAGGTTTCGACCTGCGCGATCGCATCGTCGACGACCTTCTTGAACTCCGGATCGTTCTTGCGGATCATGCAGCCGTACGCTTCATGCGACTGCGGCGCACCGACGATCACGAAGTCGTTCGGCGTGTTCGACTTCGCGCGCTCGCCTGCGAGCAGCGCGTCGTCCATCATGAACGCCACGGCGCGGCCGGTCGACAGCGTCAGGAACGACTCGCCGTGATCCTTCGCGCTGATGATGTTCATGCCCATGCTCTTGTCCTGGTTCATCTTGCGAAGCAGGCGCTCGGACGTGGTGCCCGCGGTCGTCACGACGGTCTTGCCCTTCAGGTCGGCCCAGTCCTTCACGCCCGAATCCTTCTTGGTCATGAGGCGCGTGCCGATCACGAAGATCGTGTTCGAAAACGAAACCTGCTGCTGACGCTCGGCGTTATTCGTGGTCGAGCCGCACTCGATGTCGACCGTGCCGTTCTGCACGAGCGGAATGCGGTTCTGCGACGTGATCGGCGTGAGCTTCACCTTCAGGTCGGACATGCCGAGCTTCTTCTTGACGGCGTCGACCACCTTCAGCGCGAATTCATGCGAGTAACCGACGACGTTCTGCTTGTCGTCATAGTACGAAAACGGAATCGACGATTCGCGGTGACCCAGCGAAATCACCCCGGTGTCCTTGATCTTTTTCAGCGTGCCGGCATCCTGAGCGTAAGCGCCCGTGGCGAGAAAACCCAGTGCGGCGAGCGTGAGCGCAACTTTTTTAATCTTCATTTGTTCGATCTCCTGTGGCGAAAACGGGGCAAGTTTAGCAGGGTAATTATTCTGAAAGAATGATTGTTAACCACACGTCTCAAAATTTGAATCCACCGCGCCACACGCCCTGCGACGCGCATTCTAACTGTAGTTTCCATGCAAAAGCAGGCGGCATCCCGCGCGGGATGCCGCCTGCTTTTTTAAAGGGCGCGAACAACGCCTTGCGCGCCCGCGCACGCCGCGCACAAAGGCGTAACAGTGCGCGCGAACTGCGCGCAATCAATCACGGATAAAGACCGCGCATCTCGCGCGCCATCAAGATCCGCGTACAGGCGACGATGAACGCGGCCGTGCGCACAGACACCTTGTGTTCGCTCGACACTTGCCACACCGCGGCGAACGCTTCGCGCATCACGCGTTCGAGTCGCTGGTTGATTTCGTCCTCGGTCCAGAAGAAGCTCGAGAAATCCTGCACCCATTCGAAGTACGAGACCGTCACGCCGCCCGCGTTCGCCACCACGTCCGGGATCACGAGGATGCCCTTGTCGTGGAGGATGTCGTCCGCGGCGGTGGTCGTCGGGCCGTTCGCGCCTTCCACGACGATCTTCGTCCTGATCTTTGACGCGTTCTTCTCGGTGATCTGCCCTTCGAGCGCGGCCGGGATCAGGATGTCGCTTTCGATCGTCCAGAACTCGTCGGCGGAAACCGGGTCCGCGCCGGTGAAACCGCCCACGCCGCCGTGCTTCGCCACGTGATCGAGCAGCGCGACCGTGTCGATGCCCTGCGAGTTATGCAGCGTGCCCGTGTGGTCCTGCACCGCGATCACGTGCGCGCCGGCTTCCTGGAAAAGCCGCGCCGCGATGCCGCCGACGTTGCCGAAACCCTGCACCGCGATGCGCGCGCCTTCGATATCGAAGCCGATGCGCCGCGCCGCTTCCGTGCCGACCACGAACACGCCGCGTCCGGTCGCTTCCTTGCGGCCGAGCGAACCGCCGAGCGAGATCGGTTTGCCGGTCACGACGCCGGTGGCCGTGTTTCCCTGGTTCATCGAGTACGTGTCCATCATCCAAGCCATGATCTGCTCGTTCGTGTTCACGTCGGGCGCCGGAATGTCGGTGTTCGGTCCGATGATGATGCCGATTTCGCTGGTATAACGGCGCGTCAGGCGTTCGAGTTCGCCGCGCGAGAGCGTGCGCGGATCGACGCGGATACCGCCCTTCGCACCGCCGTACGGCACGTTCACGGCCGCGTTCTTCACCGACATCCACGCGGACAGCGCCATCACTTCGGAGAGCGTCACGTCCTGGTGGTAACGCACGCCGCCCTTGCCGGGACCGCGCGACATGTTGTGCTGCACGCGATAGCCCTCGAAATGGGCGACGGTGCCGTTATCGAGTTCGATCGGGCAATCGACGATGAGAATGCGCTTCGGACGCTTGAGCGTTTCGATCCAGCGCGAGAGGGAGCCGAGATACGGTGCGACGCGGTCGACCTGCTTCAGATAGTTACCCCACGGGCCGAGATCGTCGGCCTGAAGGTACGACGGAATGGCATGTTGTGCGGCGGGTGACGGCAGGTCGTGCTTCGGAGATGACATTTACGCTCCAGCGTTTTGGGCAATGCGCACATTGTCGAAAAACACCGTTTCGAAATCCAATGCCGTTTCCTTATCCGATTATGCATTTCGCGCATAACGTCGGAGAAGCTTATCCTGCCTGGTTTTCCGGCGATGCCTTCAGCACTTCCTCGCCTACCGCATCCCACAGGCTGCGTATAAGCGCCTGGCGCGGATCGTCGCCTTGCGAAGCGAGCTTGTCGCGGTAGAGGCGGATTTCCATCGTCAGCGTGAACTGACCGGCGGGCACGCCGCGCGTTCCCCGGTCGAGCCGGATCAGGCGCCCTTCCTCGACCGCATCCTCGACGGCGCTGTGCGGCAGGAACGCGATGCCGTGCCCTGCGAGCGCCATCGCCTTGAGGCCCTCGGCCATGTCCGTTTCATACACCTTGTCGAGATGCGGGCGCGTCGGCGCGGTCGCGATGATCACCTCGGTCATGCGGCCGAGATAGGCATTGGGCGTGTACGACAAATACGGCGCCGGCGCTTCGGCGCTCGCGGGCAGCGTGTAGCGCGCCCGGCCGCCCTTGCCGACCGCCGAGAACGGACTGATCGGCTCGGTGCCGAGCGTGAGCATGTCGTAGCGCGCGGGATCGAGCGCGACCGGATGGCTCGGATGGTGATAGCCCATCACGAGATCGCAGCCGCCTTCGACGAGCGACAGGACCGCATCGTGCACGTTCAGCGCGCGCAGTCGCGTGTGAATGCGTCCGAGCCGCGCTTCGATGCGTTGCAGCCAGCGGGGGAAATAGGTGAGCGAGAGCGTGTGCGGCACGGCGAATTCGATCGTCGCGGCGGGCGCGCCGCCCTGGCCGCGCAGGAGCGTGCGCGCTTCATGGAACTGCGAGAGCATCGCGAGCGCCTGCTCATAGAAGACCTGGCCTGCTTGCGTGAGGCGGGTCGGATACACCGAGCGGTCGATGAGTTCCGTACCGAGCCACGCTTCGAGCGCCTGGATGCGCCGCGAAAACGCCGGCTGCGTGATATGGCGCAGTTCCGCCGAGCGGCTGAAGCTGCGCGTCTCCGCGAGCGAGACGAAGTCTTCGAGCCATTTGAGTTCCATGCTGGGTCCTTTCCCTCATCCGCGCGGCCGGCGGCGAAGCCCGCATTTTAGCGGCGCATCGCCGCGCCGCGCGCCGCCCGGCGATGCGTCATCGCACCATTCTCACGCAGCGCGCACCCGGGCGGTGCCGCGGCGCAGCGTCGACGGTGCGCCTGGATGCGCGACGCCATGCCACTGGAGCCGCGCTGGAACCCGCGCCAACATTCGCTTCCGGCGATCCGTCGAAAAGATGCACGCCATTGGCATGAGGCTTGCAATTTCCGGGACCGCCCGCGCGCGAGAACAAACGACGACAGACGAATCGCGCCGCCCCACTCGAGGACCCTTGATGAAGAACCTGACGACATCGCTGAAAACCGGCAACTGGCGCTCGCTCCTCGCCTGCTTCCTGTACTTCGATACCGGCTTCACCGTCTGGGTGCTGTACGGCCCGCTCGCGCCGTTCATCAGCAAGGACATCGCGATGACGGCCGCGCAACAGGGCTTTCTCGTCGCGGTGCCGGTGCTGGCTGCCGCCATCCTTCGCGTGACGCTCGGCAACCTGTACCAGTCGACGGACGGACGGCGCGTCGCGCTGATGGGCGTCGTGCTCTCCTCCATTCCGACGATCGTCCTGCCGCTCCTGCCGGGCGTGCCGTCCTATTCGCTGATGCTCGTGCTCGGCGTGTTCCTCGGCATGGGCGGCGCGAGCTTCGCTGTGGCGCTGCCGATGGCGGGCAGTACCTACGCGCCGAAAGTCCAGGGCCTCGTGCTCGGGCTGGCCGCGGCGGGCAACATCGGCGCGGTGCTCGACGGCTTCCTGTTCCCGCATCTCGCCGAAGCGTTCGGCTGGAAGGCATCGACGGCAGCCGCTTTGCCGCTGCTCGCGATCACGGCCGTGGCGCTCTACGCGTGGGCGGCGGATGCGGGCGAAAAGACCGGCAGCACGCTGCGCGCGCTGACGGGTTTCGCGGTGACGCTCGTCGGGCTGATCGTGCTCGTGCTGGCCGTGCACGGCGGCGTGTTCGGCACGGGACGCACCGGCGTGCTGATGTTGCCGGTGATCGGCGCGCTGCTCGCCATCGCGGTGCTGCCGAAGCGCTATCGCGCGGTGCTCGGCGAACGCGACACCTGGGTCGTCATGCTGATCTACAGCATCACGTTCGGCGGTTTCGTCGGGATGTCGTCGTACGTGACGCTGCTCCTCACCACGCTCTATCAGATGCCGAAGATCGAAGCCGGCCTCTTCATGGCGCTGCTGGCGTTTCTCGGCGCGATCGTGCGGCCGTTCGGCGGCTACGTCGCGGATCGCGTGACGGGCGTGCGCGCGCTCCTCGTGCTGCTCGTCGTGATCGCCGCCGCCGACTTCACCTTCGCGATCTGGATGCCGCCCGTCGCCGGCGGGATCGTGCTGCTGATCTGCCTCTACATCGCGTTCGGCCTCGGCAACGGTTCGACCTTCCAGCTCGTGCCGCAGCGCTGGAAGGGCAAGACCGGACTGCTGTCGGGGATCGTCGGCGCCGCGGGCGGGATCGGCGGCTTTTATCTGCCGGTGATCATGGCGATCGCCAAGGAAAGCACCGGCAGCTATCAGATGGGCTTCGCGACCTTCGGCGTGCTCGCGACCTGCGCGTTCGGCCTCCTGCTCGCGCTGCGCTCGCAATGGCTGCGCTGGGCGGCGCCGGCGATGGCCGTCGGCAGCGCGCCGGGCGGCGTGGCGATCTCGACCGCGCACGCGACGGAATAACGCTCGCTTCGCGCAACACACAGCGCCGGTGCCGCGAGGCACCGGCGCTTTTTCATGCCCGCGCGGTGTCCTGCGCGATGCCGTGTGCTGTACCTTGCTGATCGACCGCATCCCGGTCGGCGCGCGGCTCTTCCGCCCGCTGCTGCTGCAGCGCCCACATCTGCGCGAAGAGGCCTCCGGCGAGCAAGAGATCGGCATGCGTTCCGCGCTCGACGATCCGCCCATGATCCATCACGATGATCTGCTGCGCGTGCACGACCGTCGACAGCCGGTGCGCGATGATGAGCGTCGTGCGCTCGCGCGCGATCGAATCGAGTTCATGCTGGATCGCGCGTTCGGATTTCGAATCGAGCGCGGACGTCGCTTCGTCGAAGATCAAAAGCGGCGGGTTCTTGAGCAGCGTGCGCGCGATCGCGACGCGCTGCTTCTCGCCGCCCGAGAGCTTCAGCCCGCGCTCGCCGACCGGCGTGTCGTACCCGGCCGGCAGGCTTTCGATGAAATCGTGGATATGCGCCGCGCGCGCCGCCGCGATCACTTCGTCGCGCGTCGCCGACGGACGCCCGTAGGCGATGTTGTAGTAGATCGAATCGTTGAAGAGCACCGTGTCCTGTGGCACGATGCCGATCGCCGCGCGCAGCGAGTCCTGCGTGACGTCGCGAATGTCCTGGCTGTCGATCAGGATGCGCCCGCCGTGCGCGCGGTCGAGGTCGTAGAAGCGAAAGAGGAGCCGCCCGAGCGTCGACTTGCCCGAGCCGCTGTGACCGACCACCGCGGTCGTCGTGCCCGCGGGAATCGTGAAATCGACGCCGTGCAGGATCGGCCGCGCGGCTTCGTAGCCGAAGCTGACGTTCTCGAAGCGCACCCCCGCGCCGCCGACGACGAGCGCCTCCGCACCGGGCGCGTCGGGCACTTCACGGCCAGCCGCGAGCAGTGTGAACATGCGGTCCATGTCGGTGAGACTCTGCTTCAACTCGCGATATACCACGCCGAGGAAATTCAGCGGAATGTAGAGCTGCAGCATGAACGTGTTGATCAGCACGAGATCGCCGAGCGTGAGGCGTCCCGCCATCACGCCCTGGGTCGCGCGCCAGAGAATGAACACGAGCCCCGTGCCGATGATCGACTGCTGCCCGAAATTCAGCATCGAGAGCGAACGTTGCGACTTGATCGCGGCCGTCCGGTAACGCTTCAGGTTTTCGTCGTAACGCTCGGCTTCCCATTGCTCATTGCCGAAGTATTTGACCGTCTCGTAGTTCAGCAGCGAATCGATCGCGCGCGAGTTCGCCTTCGAATCGAGATCGTTCATCGTGCGCCGGAAGTGCGTGCGCCACTCGGTCACCTTCACCGTGAACACGATATACACGACGAGCGCAATGAACGTGACGATCGCGTAGTACGCCTCGTACTTCGTCGCGAAGAAGCCGAGCACGAGGCCGACTTCGACGAGCGTCGGCAGGATGCTGTAGAGCGAATACGACACGAGTTGCTGGATGCCGCGCGTGCCGCGCTCGATGTCGCGCGACATGCCGCCCGTCTGCCGCTCGAGGTGAAAGCGCAGCGACAGTGAATGCAGATGGCGGAACACGCGCAGCGCGAGCGTGCGCACGGCGCTCTCGGTCACCTTCGCGAAGAGGATCTCGCGCAGCTCGGTGAAGAGCGACGTGGAAAGCCGCACGACCGCATATGCCACGACGAGCAACCCGATGCCGCCGATCAGCACGATGCCGGGCGAATCGTTCGCGCGGCCGAGCGCGGTGAGATGCTGCACGGAGGCGAGGCCATCGACGATCTTCTTCATCACGATCGGCACGCCCAGATTCGCGACCTTCGCGCCGATCAGGCAGGTGAGCGCGAACGCGACCCGCCACTTATAGGTCGCAAGATACGGCAGCAGCGAGCGGATGGTCTGCCAGTCGTTGCGCGGGCCTTTCTGGAGCGGCGCCGGCTCGGTGTGGGAGGAACTGGACGAACTGGATGAGCGGCGCATGAATTCTGGATCGGCATGGGCACGCGGCGCGCCGGTCGTGACCGGTGCGCGGGCAGCGCTGTATCGCGGTATCGCGGGGCGGGAGCACGTCGAGGACGCATGCTTTCCCGTACAATCCGATGAACCGCGCGGCCATTGCGACCTTCGTCGCGCGGCCGTCGCGGCATCGTTTCATGCGTTCATTGTCGCAGATGGCGGCATCTACCGCTCACGCTGACCGAAGCGCCCTTACCGGACTCCACCGATGACCGACCCAATGCAACTTCCAGACAAGCCGGTCGCGCTGCGCGTGATGCCGCAGCCCTCCGATTCGAACGTCCACGGCGACGTGTTCGGGGGCTGGATCATGGCGCAGGTCGACATCGCCGGATCGATTCCCGCCAGCCGTCGCGCGAACGGGCGCGTCGCGACCATCGCGGTGAACTCGTTCATCTTCAAGCAGCCGGTGTTCGTCGGCGATCTGCTGAGCTTCTACGCCGACGTCGTGAAGACGGGCAACACGTCGGTCACGGTGTCGGTCGAGGTGTATGCGCAGCGCATGCGCCTGAACGGCGAGGTCGTGAAGGTGACGGAGGCGATGCTCACCTATGTCGCCACCGATCGCGACCGCCGTCCGCGCGCGCTGCCCGCCATCGACTGACGACCGCCGCGCTCAGTTCAGCGTGATCCCGTGCTGCAACAGCCCGGGAATGTCGTCGCGCGGCATCGGGCGCGAAAAGTAGTAACCCTGCATCTCGTCGCAGTCGCGTGCGCGCAGGAATTCGTGCTGCGCGGACGTCTCGACGCCCTCCGCGATCACCTGCAATTCCAGCGAATGCGCGAGCGCGATGATCGCCGAGGTGATCGTTTCGTCGTCGCCGCATGTGCCGATGTCGGCCACGAACGAGCGGTCGATCTTGAGCCGGTGCACCGGGAAGCGTTTCAGATACGCGAGGCTCGAATAGCCGGTGCCGAAGTCGTCGATCGCGATGCCGATGCCGAGCGCCGACAATTCCGCCAGCATCGTGATCGCCTCCTCGGCGTTGCGCATGATCGTGCTCTCGGTGAGTTCGAGCTCCAGGTACTTCGGCTCGAGCCCGGTTTCCTCCAGCACGGACGTCACGAGCCGCGCGATATCGCGTTGCTGGAACTGCCGCGCCGAAAGGTTCACCGAGACTCTCGCAGCAGGCAATCCGGCATCCTGCCACGCCTTGTTCTGCCGGCATGCCTCGCGCAGCACCCACTCCGAGAGCGGCCCGATGAGCCCGCTCTCCTCCGCCACCGGGATGAACGACGCCGGCGACACGAGCCCGTGCTCGGGGTCCATCCAGCGCACGAGCGCCTCGATCCCGACGATGCCGCCCGTCGTCATGTCGACCTGCGGCTGGTAATGCAGGATGAACTCGCCATCGCGCAGCGCGCGCCGCAGCCGCCGCTCGACGTTCATCCGCGCTCCGACGCTCGCGTTCATCTCCGGCAGATAGAACTGGAAGGTGTTGCGGCCCATGTCCTTCGCGCGGTACATCGCCAGGTCGGCTTTCTTCAGCACCGTTTCGGCGTCGTCGCCGTCCTGCGGGAAGAGGCTCGCGCCCATGCTGCAGCCGACATACAGCTCCGTACCGTCGAGCCACACCGGCTCCGAGATCGCCGCGCGCACGCGCTCCATCCAGGCGATCAGCGCCGTTTCGTCGGCGAAACCGGGCAGCACGATCACGAACTCGTCGCCGCCGTGACGCGCCACCGTATCGCCCGCCCGCGCGCAACGCGCGAGACGTTCCCCGACCACCGCGAGCAGCCGGTCGCCGACGCTGTGACCGAGACTGTCGTTGACGTTCTTGAAGCCGTCGAGGTCGATGAACACGACCGACAGCTTCGTGTCGTGCCGGCGCGCGTGGTCGATCGCCTGCTGGAGGCGCTCGCGCAGCAGGTTGCGGTTCGGCAGGCGTGTGAGCGTGTCGTAGTTCGCCTGATATTCGAGTTGTTCCTGATAGCGGATCAGGTCGGTGACGTCGTGGATGACGCCGATGTGATGCGTCGTATGGCCGTTCACGTCCGGCACGGGCGCGACGAACAGCTGGTTCCAGAACAGCGCGCCGTCCTTGCGGTAGTTGCGCAGCACCGCGCTCACTTCGCGATTGACCGCAAGCCCGCGGCGAATCGTATCGAGCCCTTCCTGCTCGGGATCTTCGCCGTGCAGGAAGCGGCAATCGCGGCCGATCACCTCGGCCGGATCGTAGCCCGTGATGCGCTTGAACGCCGGATTCGCATACTCGATCACGTTGCCGCCGTTCGCCGGACCGGTGATCAGAATGGCATTGACGCTCGCGTCGAGCGCGCGGCTTTGCAGACGCAACGCGAGTTCCGAGCGCTTTCTCTTCGTCACGTCGTGATACGAACCGAGCACGCCGATGATCTGCCCTTCGCCGTCGGTGAGCGGCAGCTTGCTCGCCACCACGGTGCGCAGCGTGTCGCCGACCATGATGTCCTGTTCGAAGTGCATCTTCGGCACGCTCGTCGTGATCACCTCTTCGTCGTCGGCGCGCAGCACGTGGGCGAAGGCGCCCCACGGCAGTTCGTCGTCGGTCTTGCCGATCACCTGCTCGTTGTAGGCGAGGCCGGCGTCGCGCGCGAACGCGTTGTTGCAGCCGAGATAACGCGACTCCCGATCCTTCCAGAACACGCGCTGCGGAATGTTGTCGATCACGGCTTCGAGCATCTCGTTCGAACGCCGCGCCTCGGCTTCGGCGTTGATGCGGTCGGTCACGTCGTTCGCGAGCATGAAGAGGCCCGGCCGTCCCGAATAGACGAGCGCGTGATACGAGACGTCCGCGCTGATCGACGAACCGTCCCTGTGGCGGTGCCGCCATACGCCCGCCGAGCGCTGCCCCGGCGCCTCGTCGTTCGCGCTTCGCGCGAGCCGCGCCGCGAACAGGGCGAAGTCTTCCGCGCAATGCAGGTCGGGGAGCGTCAGGTTCATGAACTCGGGTTCGGTGTAGCCGTAATGCTGGAGCGCCGCCGGGTTCACGGCGACGAAGCGCATCGTCTCGCTGTCGACGATCCACATCGGCACCGGATGCGAGTCGAAGAGCCCGCGAAAGCGCTCGTTGCTGCGCTGCATCGCGCGGGCGATGCGCAACTTGCCGCGCGCCGAGTGCTCGTGGCTCGCGAAGGTGTAGATCAGCACGCCGCTGCCCGCGAGCATCGTGACGATCAGAAGCAGCATCGCGTGGCCGGATGCCTCGGTCGAGACATCGAGCGCCGAGGTCAGCGCGATGTCCTCACGGGCACGCAGCGCGGCGAGTTCTTCGTCGACGGCCCGCTGGTCTTCCGCGATCTGCGCGAAAAGCGCATCGACCCAGTCGCGCAACGCGCCGGGTCTTGCCTTCATCGCCCGCTCGAAAGCGGAATGCGAGTCGCGCTTCATGACGGCGGCTGCGCGCGCGAGCGCGTCGAACGCGCCGTCCATGCCCGGCTCGATGGCGAACTGGGCGCGCAGGCTGCTTTCGAGCGCGTCGATATGCGCGGTACGCGCTTCGCGCACGGCGGCCGATTCGAGCGTGCCGGTCGCCTCGAAGCGGCTGAGCGCGGTCAGATTTTCGCCGAGTGTGCTGCGATAGGCGTCCAGGTCGCGCATCACGCTCATCGAGCGGAGCGTGCGCGCGTCGGCTTCGCTCTGACCGCTGATCTGCCGGTAAGCGACGAACGCATTCGCGCCGAGCGCGAGCAGCACGACGGCGACATTGACCAGCAAGCGCCTGGAAAAGAATGGGATCATGGGCTACGGGCGTCATCCGTGAAAGCGCGCGGAGGCGGTTTCGCGAGCGCCATCGAAACAGCGCACGAAACCGGCGCGCGGACCTGTCGTCCACGCCGCGATCTCTGGATAACGGCAGCCGCGCCGCCGGGTTTAGGGCAGCGGCCAAAAAAAATCCCTGAAGCGCTTAAATGCAGCGCTTCAGATGGTCAGCGATGACCGCGCTTTGGCGTCACTCCGCGAGCCCGAACTCGCGCATGGCGGGCAGGAAGTCATGATTCAACTCGCCCGTGCGGCGCGCGAGCTTGGCGAGCGCATAACGCTGGAACGGGTCGAGCGCGCCCCAGCGCGACAGGCTCGGCGCGCTCACCCCCGCGAGACTGCTCTGCCGGATCACGGTCTCCGGCACGGCGTCGGCGTGGGCCCAGACCGGCTCGGCGTCGGGCGTGAACTTCTCGGGTTCGGCGTTCGCATGCGTGCGCAACATCTCTTCGACCGCGCGATCGAAGTTCGGCTCGATCTCGCTGTCGACTTCGACCGGGAAGCGCGCGAGCAGCACGCGGTCGTCGTGAGGGAGCATCTGCCACTGATCGAGCGTTATCCGCAGACCAAAGCGATCCAGGTTGAAACGCACGGCAAGGGGAATGAAGCGCAGATTTTCGGACGACTCGACTTCGAATTCGAACAGACGCGCGGCGTCGTAAAGTCCCATGACAGTTGCCTCGTTGGCGTGATGGCGAGCATCGGCATGCTTCGCCGGCTTAAGTTATTGTAGGGCCTCGGACGACAAATATACCCACAGTTGCGGCGCCCCTGCATGGGGTCGCGCACGCTCCTTCGTCGATTCGGCAGCAAACGTTATGCCCGTGCCGTGAGCGCGGGCCCGCTCCAGGGAAAACAGCAAAGTGAACGAACTCGACACGGACGACCAGCCCGGATACATCGAGCGCCAGGTGCGCCGCCATCGCATCGGCGACACGACGATCGCCTCGGACAACGTCGGGCAGGAATGGCCCGTCGCGCTCGTCTACAACGGCATTTCGCACGCGGTGATGATGTGCACGCCGCGCGACCTCGAAGCATTCGCGGTCGGCTTCTCGATCACCGAAGGGATCGTCGAGCGCGGCAGCGACATCCACGACATCGAGGTGTTCTTCCGCGATAGCGAAGACGCCGTCTTGCCACATGCGGAAGTGCATCTGCAAGTGGTGCAGCAGGCGTTCGTCGCGCTGAAGGACAAGCGGCGCGCGCTCGCCGGCAGAACCGGCTGCGGCGTATGCGGCATCGAAAGCATCGAGTTGCTCGACCTGCAGCCCGAACGCGTGCCGGACACGGGCTTTCTCGCGCGCGTGGCCGACGACGCGATCGCCCGCGCCGCGCGCGAACTGCCCGCGCATCAGCAGTTGACGAAGCTGACCGGCGGCCTGCACGCGGCCGCATGGTGCGACGCGAACGGCGCGGTGCGCTACGCGTTCGAGGACGTCGGCCGGCACAACGCGCTCGATAAGCTGATCGGTCATCTGATCCTG
This sequence comes from Caballeronia telluris, assembly GCF_001544495.1. Taxonomy (GTDB): domain Bacteria; phylum Pseudomonadota; class Gammaproteobacteria; order Burkholderiales; family Burkholderiaceae; genus Caballeronia; species Caballeronia telluris. The sequence continues at coordinate 311,528 of NZ_FCNZ02000003.1, read as the reverse complement.
AACCGCGAGGACACGACGCAAGGCTTCGTGTTCCTGTCGAGCCGCGCGAGCTATGAGCTCGTGCGCAAATCGGCGCGCGTCGGCGTGCCGATGGTCGTCACGATATCCGCGCCGACGTCGCTCGCCATCGCCATCGCGAAAGAGGCCAACCTGCGGCTCGTGAGCTTCGCGCGGGAGAAGAGCTTCGTCGAATACGACGTGGAGTAACGCGCGACCCGGCTAGTCGAAGCGGCTGAAGTCCGGCTTGCGCTTGTCGAAGAACGCCTGGAACGCCTCGCGCGCTTCCGGCGCCTTCAGCATCGTGCCGAAGTGCCCGGCTTCCTCGTCGATGCGATGCGCGACGGCGGCGGCATCCGCGCTTTTCATCAGCGACTTCGAGAGGCGCAGCGACGAAGCGGGCAGCGACGCCAGCTTATGTGCCTGCGCCAACGCGAATGCATCGACTTCGGCGGCGTCCAGCACGCGATTCACGAAGCCCATGCCGACGGCTTCCTGTGCATCGAACGCTTCGCCGAGCAGCAGCTTTTCCGCCGCGCGCTGATAGCCCGCGACGCGTGGCAGCAACAGGCTCGACGCCGCTTCCGGACAGAGCCCGAGTTGCACGAACGGCATCGAGAATCTGGCCGTCGAGGCTGCATAGACGAGGTCGCAGTGCAGCAGCATCGTCGTGCCGACGCCGACCGCCACGCCCGTCACCGCCGCCACCACGGGCTTCGGCGCGCTGCTGATGCGGCGCAGGAACTGGAGCACGGGCGCATCGTGGTCGGTGTTCGGCGCCTTCATGAAGTCTTCGAGATCGTTGCCCGCGCAGAACGCGCCGCCGTTGCCGCGAAGCAGCACGACGCGCACGCTCGCGTCCTTCTCCGCTTCGAAGAAGGTGTCGGCCAGTTCCTGGTACATCGCGGCCGTGAGCGCGTTCTTCTTGTCCGGCCGGTTGAGCGCGATGGTCAAGACGCCGCCGTCACGCTGGATCAGAATGTCCATCTTTGTCCCCTATGTAAAAGGCGGTTCGCGAGCGCCTGCTCACGAACCGCCATTCAAGTCATGTCGACGGCAAGCGTTACAAACGCTCGATGATGCCCGCCGCACCCATGCCGGTGCCGACGCACATCGTCACCATGCCGTACTTCAGATTGCGGCGGCGCAGGCCGTGCACGACCGTCGCCGCGCGAATCGCGCCCGTCGCGCCGAGCGGATGGCCGAGCGCGATCGCGCCGCCGAGCGGATTGATCTTCGACGGATCGAGCCCGAGGTCCTGCGTGACGGCGAGTGCCTGGGCCGCGAACGCCTCGTTCAGTTCGATCCAGTCGATGTCGTCCTGCCTGAGACCGGCGGCCTTCAACGCGGCCGGAATCGCTTCCTTCGGACCAATGCCCATGATCTCCGGCGGCACGCCGCGCACGGCGAAGCTCACGAAGCGCGCAAGCGGCGTGAGGTTGAACTGCTTCAAGATTTTCTCCGACACGACGATCAGCGCGCCCGCACCGTCGGACGTCTGCGAGCTGTTGCCCGCCGTCACCGAACCCTTGTTCGCGAACACCGTGCGCAGTTTCGCGAGACCTTCCATCGACGTGTCGGCGCGCGGGCCTTCGTCGAGCCGGATCTCGCGCGCGTTCACACGGACCTCGCCGGTCGCGAGGTCGGGGAAGCGCTCGTTGAGCATGAACGCGGCGATTTCATCGTTGAATTCGCCCGACTGTTGCGCGGCCAGCGCCTTGCGATGCGACTCGACCGCGAACGCGTCCTGCGCCTCGCGGCTGATCTTCCAGCGCTCGGCGACCTTCTCCGCGGTCAGGCCCATGCCATAGGCGATGCCGACGTTCTCGTCGCGATCGAAGATGTGCGGCGACAGCGACGGCTTGTTGCCCATCATCGGCACCATGCTCATGGATTCGCAGCCGCCCGCGATCATCACGTCCGATTCGCCGACGCGAATCCGGTCCGCCGCCATCGCGAGCGCGGTCACGCCCGATGCGCAGAAGCGGTTCACCGTCACGCCGCCGACCGTGTTCGGCAGGCCCGCGAGCAGCGCACCCATGCGCGCCACGTTCAGGCCCTGCTCCGCTTCGGGAATCGCGCAACCGATGATCGCGTCTTCGATCAGCGACGTATCCAGCCCCGGCACCTGCGCCACGGCCGAGCGGATCGCGTGAACGAGCAGTTCGTCCGGGCGCGTGTTCTTGAAGACGCCGCGCGGCGCACGGCCGATCGGCGTGCGGCTCGCGGCGACGATGTATGCGTCCTGCAGTTGTTTGGTCATATCCGACTCCAGTATGTGCGCGCTCAGTTGCGAACCGGCTTGCCGGTCTGCAACATGCCCATGATCCGTTCCTGCGTCTTTGGCGTGCCGAGCAAGTCGACGAACGCCTGACGTTCGAGTCTCAGGAGCCACTCTTCGTCGACGAGACTGCCCGCTTCGACATCGCCGCCGCACACGGCTTCCGCGATGCGGCTCGCGATCAGGAAATCGTGCTCGCTGATGAAGCGGCCATCGCGCATGTTGACGAGCGACGCCTTGATCGTCGAGATGGCCGAGCGGCCCGCGACCGGGATCTGCTTCGCGCGCAGCGGCGGACGATAGCCCGATGCGCTCAGCGCGCGCGCTTCCTTCTTCGCGATGTCGAGCAGTTCGTGCACGTTGAAGACGATCGTGTCCGACGGCTTCAGATAGCCCATCGCGCGGGCATCGAGTGCGGAAGTCGAGACCTTCGCCATCGCCGCGTTCTCGAACGGCTTCTGGAGGAATTTCAAAAGATCGCTGGTCGCGTTGACGGCGCTGGCCGCTTCCGCCGCGCGCAACGCGGCTTCTTTCAGCCCGCCGCCCGCCGGCACGAGACCGACGCCCACTTCCACGAGCCCGATATAGCTTTCGATGTGCGCAACGCGCTTGGCCGAATGCAGCACGAGTTCGCAGCCGCCGCCGAGCGCGATGCCCGACACCGCCGCCACGACCGGCACGCTCGCGTACTTCACGCGCAGCATGCCCTGCTGGAACTTCTTGACGAACGGTTCGATGCCTTTCGCGCCGCCCATCATGAACGCGGGCATCGCTTCTTCGAGATTCGCGCCCGCCGAGAACGCGCCGCCCGGGTTGCCGAGCTTGAGCGATGTCGGCTGCCAGATCACCACGCCCTTGTAGTCCTTCTCGGCGAGTTCGATCGCCTGCGTGATGCCGTCGATCACCGACGGTCCGATCGTGTTCATCTTGCTCTTGAACGACACGATCACGACGTCGTCCTCACCTGCACGATCATCGACCCACGCGCGCACGGCTTCGGTTTCGAAGAGCGTCTTGCCGTAGGTTTTCGGATCGGCGCCCGTTTCGCCCGCGAGCGGCGCGCGGAACACCTGCTTGCCGTAGACCGGCAGATTCGAGCGCGGCACGAACTTGCACGCCTCGGGTGACCACGAGCCTTCCGTCGTATGCACGCCGCCCTTCTCCGCGACCGGACCGTCGAAGACCCACGACGGCAGCGGCGCGTTCGACAGCGCCTTGCCCGCGTCGATGTCTTCCTGCACCCACATCGCGATCTGCTGCCAGCCGGCCGACTGCCAGCCTTCGAACGGACCTTCGTTCCAGCCGAAGCCCCAGCGGATCGCGAGATCGACGTCGCGCGCGTTATCGGCGATCGATTCCAGATGCACGCCGATGTAGTGGAACACGTCGCGGAAGATCGCCCAGAGGAACTGCGCCTGTGGGTGCTCGGATTCGCGCAAGAGCTTCAGGCGCTCAGGCGCGGGACGCTTCAGGATGCGGCCGATGAGTTCGTCGGCTGTCGCGCCGCCATCGACGTAGCCGCCCGACTTCGGATCGAGCACCTTGATCGTCTTGCCTTCCTTCTTGTAGAAGCCCGCGCCGGTCTTTTGTCCGAGCGCGCCCTGCTTCACCAGTCCGGCGAGCACGGCAGGCGTTTCGTAGACCGGGAAGAACGGATCGTCGGCGAGATTGTCCTGCATCGTCTTGATGACGTGCGCCATCGTGTCGAGGCCGACCACGTCCGCCGTGCGGAACGTCGCCGACTTCGCGCGACCGAGACGCGCGCCCGTGAGATCGTCGACTTCGTCGAAACGCAGGCCGAACTTCTGCGCTTCCGCGATCACCGCGAGAATCGAGAAGATGCCGACGCGGTTCGCGATGAAATTCGGCGTGTCCTTCGCGCGCACGACGCCCTTGCCGACGACGCTCGTCAGGAACGTTTCCAGTTGATCGAGAATCTCGGGACGCGTCGATGCGGTCGGAATCAGTTCGACCAGATGCATGTAGCGCGGCGGATTGAAGAAGTGCACGCCGCAGAAGCGTGCCTTCAGTTCGTCGGAGAAGCCGTTCGACAGTTCGTTGATCGACAGCCCCGACGTGTTGGTCGCGAAGATCGCGCGCTCGCCAATATACGGCGACACCTTCTTGTACAGATCGTGCTTCCAGTCCATGCGCTCGGCGATCGCTTCGATCACGAGATCGCATTCCTTCAGCTTCTCGATGTCGTCGTCGTAGTTCGCGGGCTCGATGTACTGCGCGTCTTCCTTCACGCCGAACGGCGCGGGCGACAACTTCTTCAGGTTTTCGATTGCCTTGATCGCGATGCCGCTTTTCGCGCCTTCCTTCGCGGGCAGGTCGAACAGCAGGACCGGCACCCGCGCGTTCACGAGGTGCGCGGCGATCTGCGCGCCCATCACGCCGGCGCCGAGCACGGCCACCTTGGCGATATTCAGATTGCTCACGTTTTATCTCCGGGAGTATTCATTCGATGCGCTTCGTCAGAAGCGGCTTGAGAGACCGGCGCGCCGCAACGCTTAAAGCCGCGGCGCGCTCGCGAAAGGCGTTTAGAACAACGCCTCGTCGTAGTCCATCAGCGTCTTCGACCCGGCGCGCGCGGCGCGGATCGTCGATGCCGTTTCGGGCAGCAGCTTCGCGAAGTAGAACCGCGCGGTCGCGAGCTTCGCCGTGTAGAACGGGTCGCCTTCGGCTTCTTTGTCGAGCGCGACGCGCGCCATGCGCGCCCAGAAGTACGAGAAGACCAGATGCCCGACCGTGCGCAGATACGGCACGGAAGCAGCGCCGACTTCGTCGGGGTTCTGCATCGCCTTCATGCCGATTTCCATCGTCAGCTTCTGCACCTTGTCGCCGATGTCCGCGAGCGGGTTGACGAACTCCTGCATCTCCGGCTTCACGCCTTCCTCTTCGACGAACGCCGTGACGAGCTGGCCGAACTTCTTCAGCTTCGCGCCCATGTCGCCGAGAATCTTGCGGCCGAGCAGATCGAGCGCCTGAATCGAGTTCGTGCCTTCGTAGATCATGTTGATGCGCGCGTCGCGCACGTACTGCTCCATGCCCCACTCGCTGATAAAGCCGTGGCCGCCGTAGATCTGCATCCCCATGTTCGTGCCTTCGAACGCGTTGTCGGTCAGGAAGGCCTTGATGACCGGCGTCAGCAGCGCGACGAAGTCGGCGGAATCGCGGCGCACGGATTCATCCGCGTGCGATAGCTCCTTGTCGATGTTGAGCGCCGCCCAGTACGTGAACGCCCGGCCCGCTTCGGCGTATGCCTTTTGCGTGAGCAGCATGCGGCGCACGTCCGGATGCACGATGATCGGATCGGCGGCTTTCTCCGGCGCCTTCGGGCCAGTCAGCGAGCGCATCTGCAGGCGCTCCTTCGCGTAGACGAGCGAGTTCTGATACGCGACTTCCGTGAGCCCAAGCCCCTGCATCCCGACGCCCAGACGCGCCGCGTTCATCATCACGAACATGGCGTTGAGCCCCTTGTTCGCCTCGCCGACGAGCCAGCCCTTCGCGTTGTCGAGATTGATGACGCAGGTCGAGTTGCCGTGGATGCCCATCTTGTGCTCGATCGAGCCGCACTTCACGCCATTGCGCTCACCGGGCTCGCCCGCATCGGTCGGGACGAACTTCGGCACGATGAAAAGCGAGATGCCCTTGGTGCCGATCGGCGCGCCGGACAGGCGCGCGAGCACGAGGTGAACGATGTTGTCGGCGAGATCGTGTTCGCCGCTGGAGATGAAGATCTTCGTGCCGCTGATCGAGTAGGAGCCGTCGCTGTTCGGCTCGGCCTTCGTGCGCAGCATGCCGAGGTCCGTTCCGCAATGCGGTTCGGTCAGGCACATCGTGCCGGTCCAGACGCCGGAGACGAGTTTCGGCAGATAGACCGTCTTCTGCCCGGGCGTGCCGTGCGCGTGCAGGCACTCGTAGGCCCCGTGCGAAAGGCCGGGATACATCGTCCACGCCTGATTCGCGGAATTCAGCATCTCGTACATCGCGTTGTTCACGAACGCGGGCAGGCCCTGGCCGCCGAATTCGGGATCGCAACCGAGCGCGGGCCAGCCCGCCTCGACGTACTGTCGATATGCCTCCTTGAAGCCCGCCGGCGTGCGCACGACGCCATCGCCTTCGTAGGTGCAGCCTTCGCGGTCGCCGCTCTGGTTGAGCGGAAAAATGACTTCGGAGCAGAACTTGCCGGCTTCTTCGAGCACCTGATTGATGGTGTCGGCGTCGAGGTCGGCATGCTTCGGCATGTTCTTGAGTTCGGCTTCGACATTAAGCACTTCGTGCAATACGAACTGCATATCGCGCAGCGGTGCGGCGTACTGTCCCATGAGTTTCTCCAGATGTTCAATCTTGGTGCCGGGCGCCGCCGCCGAATTCCGCTCGATCGACTTCGCTAACGGCTGTTGCTTTCGCTGTTGCTTTCGGTTTTGTGTTCGCTCTTGCTTTGATACGAAACGATCGTTTTTTCCAGCGCGTCCCGCGTCAGTTGCACGGCGTCCGGCAGGTGCAGGAAGCGCGCGTCGTGATGCAGTCCGAGCGTGAAGCTGTACAGTTCGAAGAGCATCAGCGCCGGATCGGTCTCCGGCTTCAGGTGCCCTTCGTCTTTCGCCTGCTGAATCGCACGCACGAGCGCCTCGCGCCACATCGTCACGCTATGGACGAGTTGCTCGCGCACTGCGCTCGCCGCGCGGTCGTCGTACTCGACCGCGCCGCTGATGTAAATGCAGCCCGTGGTCACTTCCTGGATGCGTCGCTCCATCCAGCGATTCATCATCGATCTCAGACGCGGCAGGCCGCGCCCTTCACGCAGACTCGGGAAAAACACTTCGTCCTCGAAACGGCGGTGGTATTCGCGCACCACTTCCACCTGCAGATCCTCGCGCGAGCCGAAATGCGCGAACACCCCGCTCTTGCTCATCTGCATTCGCTCGGCGAGCAGACCGATGGTCAGCCCTTCGAGCCCGTCGCGGCTCGCGAGGTCCAGTGCTGCATCGAGAATCGCGACTCGTGTCTGTTCGCCTTTTCGCATGATGTCTCTACCGTTCTTATGTGACCGATTAAAAATCGAACGGCCGTACTATTATTGTAGTCGGCCGTTCGTGAAACAAGCAATTTTTTAGAAACCCATGTCTAACCGCCGAGTGATGGTCAATAGGAATCAGCGTAAATCTTGTGCGCGCTCATTGTCCCTTTTAAATCACCGCCTGCCTGTTAGTGCGTGCCCGGGTTCCCAATTCGTGGGAATCAGTCGTATTGGCCGATTGTGAGCAGCTTCATCATCATTCGATAGGTGTTATAGGCGAGCCAGCTCAAGATGCGTTCGCCGATCGGCCGCGCGGCATAGCGTTTTTCGTCGATGCGGCGGCCTTCGTCGAAGGCCGCGAGGATCTTGTCGCGCAGCTCGGCGATCTCTTCGTGATGGACGAGCACCATGTTCGCCTCGTTGTTGAGCACAAGACTAAGCGCGTCGAGGTTCGACGAGCCGACCGTTCCCCACGCGGAATCGACGACCGCGACCTTGCCGTGCAGCATCGTTTTCTCGTATTCAGCAATCCGCACGCCGTGCTTGAGGAGGTTGTCGTAGAGGAAGGGAGTGGCGTAATCGAGCGCGACGAATTCCTTTCGGCCGATCACCAGATTCACGCGCACGCCACGCCGCGACGCGTGCACGAGCGCCCGACGCAGCTTGCGTCCCGGCATGAAGTAGGGATTGGCGAGCAGCACTTCGTGCTCGGCACGCGCGATCGCGCGCAGGTAGGCCTTTTCGATCGCGCGCCGGTTCAGCAGGTTGTCGCGCGCGACGAAGGCGACGCACGGCTGGTCGACCGCGTGAATCTCGCCGAGCCGCGCACGACGCTTCGCGCGCGCGGCCCGCCGCGCCGCGCCGCGCGCGACGGTCGGCTGACCGTTTTCGCCGGATTGCGGATCGCAGCCCGGCTGACGCGGCTGGCTCGGCTTGACGCCGAGCCGGATGCGCTGCCATTGCAGGTCGAAGGCTTCGCGCACGTCGGCGACGACCGGGCCCTTGGTTTCCAGCGCGAAATCCCAGCGCGGCGATTCGAGGCGCACGCCGTCCTGGTCGAAATCGTCGACGATATTGATGCCGCCGCAAAACGCATGCGTTTCGTCGATGACGGCGAGCTTTCGATGCGTGCGCGAAAAACCGAGCGGCCCGAACAGATGCGGGTTGTAAATGCGATGCTCGACGTTCGCCTCGTCCCATGCCGTGAACATCGGCAGGTTCTTCGCGGTGCCGATGCCATCCGTGATCACACGCACGCGCACACCGCGCTTGGCCGCCCGGACGAGGGCTTCGGAGACGGCGCGGCCGGTGTCGTCGTTGGCGAAGATGTAGGTTTCGAGCGCGACGTCGCGTTGAGCGCTGTCGATGCGTTCGAGCAGCGCCGGAAAAAATTCGACGCCGCTTTTCAACAGCCGCACCTCGTTGCCGACCGTAAAGCAGAGCCGCGGCGGCCGGCGGCCAGAGAAGAGCGCCGCCCTCAGGCGCGTGAACCGGCGCCTCGGGCCGAATCCCATCATCGGCTGTGCGCCGCGAGGCGCTCGGGCAACTGCAAAATCGCCTCGCGATTCGACCACGAGAAGCAACGATCGGCCGCCTCGCGAAACGGCAGCCACAGGTGAGACGTGTGCTCGCGCGGCGCGAGCGTGATTTCGAGGCAATGCGGCACGAGCAGGCTGAACTGATGCTCAGTGTTGCGCGTCACGCCCTCGGCGTAGCGATGCCGCCATTGCGGATAGATGTCGTACTGGATTTCGTGATGCCAGTCGACGAGGCACCGCTCGGGCACGAGTTCGCTGCCGATCACGATGCCGGTTTCTTCGGCCACTTCGCGCGCGGCCGTTTCGGCGAACGGCTCGTCGATGCGGTCCTTCGAGCCCGTCACCGATTGCCAGAAGCCCTTGTGATCGGCGCGTTCGATGATGAGGACGTCGAGTTCCGGCGTATGGATCACGACGAGAACGGATTCGGGGATTTTCGGCGGCTTGTTGTTGAGCATGTTGACGGCGCGCGCATATTTTGCGATACGGCCAACGACTGTAACTCAAAAAATGAAAAAGGCGCCATCGGCGCCTTTTTCATGGGTGTGACACGAGACCTTACTGAACCTTCGGCTCCGGCTGACGCAAGCGGATATGCAGCTCGCGCAACTGACGCTCGTCGACTTCGCTCGGCGCCTGCGTGAGCAGACACTGCGCGCGCTGCGTCTTCGGGAACGCGATCACGTCGCGGATCGAATCGGCGCCGGCCATCATCGTGACGATGCGGTCCAGACCGAACGCGATCCCGCCGTGCGGCGGCGCGCCGTATTGCAGGGCGTCGAGCAGGAAGCCGAACTTCAGGCGCGCTTCCTCGGCGTTGATCTTCAGCGCGCGGAACACCTTGCTCTGCACGTCTTCCTGATGGATACGCACCGAACCGCCGCCGATTTCCCAGCCGTTCAGCACCATGTCGTACGCCTTCGCGAGACAGCGGCCCGGATCGGTTTCCAGATATTCGAGGTGCTCGTCCTTCGGGCTCGTGAACGGATGGTGCGCGGCCACGTAGCGGTTTTCTTCCTCGTCGTACTCGAACATCGGGAAGTCGATCACCCACAGCGGCTTCCAGCCGGTTTCCAGCAGGCCGTTCGCCTTGCCGAATTCCGAATGACCGATCTTCAGACGCAGCGCGCCCAGACTGTCGTTCACGACCTTCGCGCGGTCGGCGGCGAAGAACACGATGTCGCCGTTCTGCGCGCCGGTGCGCTCCATGATCGCGGCGATCGCGGCGTCGTGCAGGTTCTTCACGATCGGGCTTTGCAGGCCGTCACGGCCCTTCGTCACGTCGTTGACCTTGATCCACGCGAGGCCCTTCGCGCCGTAGATGCGCACGAATTCCGTGTAGCCGTCGATGTCGCCGCGCGAGAGTTCGCCGCCCTTCGGCACGCGCAGCGCCGCCACGCGGCCGTCCTTCGAGTTCGCCGGCATGCTGAACACCTTGAAGTCGACGTCGCGCACGGCGTCGGTCAGATCGGCGAATTCGAGCTTCACGCGCAGGTCCGGCTTGTCCGAACCGAAGCGGCGCATCGCTTCCGAATAGAGCATCACCGGGAATTTCTCGGCGAGCGACACGTTCATCGTTTCCTTGAACACGTGACGGATCATCGCTTCGAACAGATCGCGGATTTCCTGCTCGTTCAGGAACGACGTTTCGCAGTCGATCTGCGTGAATTCCGGCTGACGGTCGGCGCGCAGGTCTTCGTCGCGGAAGCACTTGACGATCTGGTAGTAGCGATCGAAGTTCGCGACCATCAAGAGCTGCTTGAACAGCTGCGGCGACTGCGGCAGCGCGAAGAACTGGCCGGCGTTCACACGCGAGGGCACCAGATAATCGCGCGCGCCTTCCGGCGTGCTCTTGGTGAGCATCGGCGTTTCGATGTCGATGAAGCCTTGCGCGTCGAGATACTTGCGCACTTCCATCGCGACGCGATAGCGCAGACGCAGGTTCTGCTGCATCTGCGGGCGGCGCAGGTCGAGCACGCGATGCGTGAGGCGCGTGGTTTCCGAGAGGTTGTCGTCGTCGAGCTGGAACGGCGGCGTGACCGACGCGTTCAGCACGGTCAGTTCGTGGCACAGCACTTCGATCTTGCCGCTCGTGAGGCCGGCGTTCGCCGTGCCTTCCGGACGGCTGCGCACGACGCCCTTCACCTGCACGCAAAATTCGTTGCGCACGCCCTCGGCGACCTTGAACATGTCGGCGCGATCCGGATCGCAAACGACCTGGACGAGGCCTTCGCGATCGCGCAGGTCGATGAAGATAACGCCGCCGTGATCGCGGCGGCGGTGTACCCAGCCGCACAGCGAGACGGTTTGGCCCAGGAGGGCTTCGGTCACCAGACCGCAGTATTCAGATCGCATCGACATGATGTTGTGTCTTTCGTTGTTTCATTAATCAACGGCGCGCGCGCGAACATGATGGCGTTTCGCGGCGCGTGCCGGCATTACAGCGGCGGCTCGGTGGGGCGGCGCGCGGGGGCCACCGGCGCGGGTGGCGCGTTCGGCGCCACCACACCCATCGAGACGATGTACTTCAGAGCGGCATCGACGGTCATGTCGAGCTCGATCACTTCGCTTTTCGGCACCATCAGGAAGAAGCCGGAAGTGGGATTCGGCGTTGTCGGCACGTAGACGCTGACGTGCTCTTCCTTCAGATGGTTCACGACGTCGCCGCCGGGAATGCCGGTCAGGAAGCCGATGGTGTACGAACCCTTGCGCGGATACTCGATCAGGAGCGCCTTGCGAAACGCGTTGCCGCTGCTGGAGAGGAGCGTGTCCGACACCTGCTTGACGCTGGTATAGAGCGGGCCGACCACGGGAATATGGCGCACGACCACGTCCCACCATCCGACGAGCTTCTGTCCGATGAAATTCTGCGTCAGCAGACCGACGATGAAAATGAACGCGAGCGTCAGCACGGCGCCCAGGCCCGGCAAATGGAAGCCGAAGAGCCGCTCCGGCTGCCATGCCAGTGGCAAAAGCAGAAGCGTCTGGTCCATGGTCCCGATCACGAGCCCCAGCACCCACAAGGTGATGGCGAGCGGCACCAGCACGAGCAGGCCGGTGAGGAACACGGATTTCAACGTAGTCTTTTTGGTCGTCATTGACACAGCCGGAAGGCCGCCCCGCGATGAGGCACGGTTTGGCAGGTTTGCCGCCCCGGTGGATTCGAAAGCGGTGGGCGGTCGTCTTCTTGCGTGAGTGTGGACAGATCGGCGACGGCCCTGCGCCTTACGCGGCGCCGGACGATGCGGACGTGCCCGTCGAGGCGGCAGGAGCGCTGCCCGACGAGGACGACTCCGTCGGAGCGCTCGCGGCGGCGGCCGGTTTCGAGCCGGAATCGGCGGTGGCGCTGTCGGACTTCGGAGCCTCGGCGCCGGCATTCTCCGTCGCCGCCGGGGCGGATTTGCCGCCGTTGTTGCCGCCGCGGAAATCCGTGACATACCAGCCGGAGCCCTTCAGCTGGAAGCCGGCAGCAGTCACCTGCTTGGCAAAGGTGTCTTTCCCGCATTCGGGACATTGGGTGAGCGGCGCGTCGCTCAGCTTACGGAGGATGTCTTTTCCGAAGCCGCAGGACTCGCAGCGGTACGCGTAGATCGGCATGGCACTGTTCCTACATTAATCTGTCGGCGCTTGCAAAGCCTTGAATTATAGCCGCAAACCATTTTCGACCCGCGATTTTCAGGGCGCCGGGGCGTGCGGGGGGATTCTTAAATGCGGTCCGATCGACCGTAATTCAAGCTCGACGCGGGGCGAAAAGCGCGGAGAAAACCGCCGAGCGGTCGAAGTCAGGCGCGCCGGCGCCACGTCAGCCAGCGCTCGCGCCCGGCGAACACGGCAATGGAGTCCGTCACTTCGTGGTCCTCGACGAGCTCGAAGTGCGGGGTCAGCCAAGCATCGAGCGCGTCGCGTTCGATGCCGAACGGCGGGCCTTTCGGCGTCGTGCCGAGAAAGAAAAAGCCGGCGAGCAGCGCCCCCGGCCGCAGCAGCGCGGCCATGCGCGCGGCGTAGTCGGGCCAGCGCTCGGGCGGCAGCGCGCAAAAAAACGCGCGCTCGTAGACCCAGTCGACGGGAAACGGCGGCTGGTACGCGAAGAAATCCGCTTGTTCGACGACCTCCGCGTGGTCCTTGAGCTGGACCCGCGCCGCCGCGACCGCGCTCGGCGAGAAATCGATCGCGCGGACCGGCCAGCCCGCCTCCGCGAGCAGCGATGCCTCGTAGGCACTGCCGCAACCGGGAATCAGAACATTGCAGCGCGCGCGCCCGGTGACGAACGCCCGGAACGCGTGAGGCACGCCCGCCTGGTCCCACGGCGTGTAGTGCTGGTCGAAGCGTTCGTCCCAGAATTCGGGCGAATTGGGATCGCGCGACTCGAACGACGGTGCGGCAGGATCGCTCATGGGTCAGCCTCCGTAAGCGTAGCTCAGCCAGAACTGCGCGAGGACCGCGCCCGCGCCCACCGCTAGCCCGAAGATCAGGAGCGCCTGGAGGAGCCGGTTCGTCCGCTTCTGCTCGACGAGAATCGTGCGCATCAGTTCGTCGTTGCCGGCGACGCCCGGCAATTCGTGGCGCTCCGCGAGCAGATGATGGATCAGCCGCGGCAGTTGCGGCAGCGTCTTGCTCCACTGCGGCGCTTCCATTTGCAGCCGCTCATACCAGCCGCGCCAGCCGATCTGCTCGTTCATCCAGCGTTCGAGATACGGTTTCGCGGTCTTCCACAGGTCGAGTTCAGGATCGAGCGAGCGGCCGAGCCCTTCCACGTTGAGCATCGTCTTTTGCAGCAGCACGAGTTGCGGCTGGATTTCGACGTTAAAGCGCCGCGACGTCGAAAAGAGGCGCAACAGCACCTGACCGAGCGAAATATCCTTCAGCGCCCGATCGAAATACGGTTCGCAGACCGCGCGAATCGCGCTTTCCAGTTCCTCGACGCGCGTATTGGACGGCACCCAGCCCGACTCCAGATGCAGCGTCGCGACCCGGTGATAGTCGCGCTTGAAGAACGCGAGAAAATTCTGCGCCAGATAATTCTTATCGAAGTCCGACAGCGCGCCGACGATCCCGAAATCGAGCGCGATATAACGCCCGAAATGCGCGGGGTCGAGGCTCACCTGAATGTTGCCGGGGTGCATGTCGGCGTGGAAAAAGCCGTCTCGGAAAACTTGCGTGAAGAAAATCTCGACGCCTTCGCGCGCGAGCTTCGGAATGTCGACGCCCGCCGCGCGCAGCGTCTGTACCTGGCTGATCGGCACGCCGATCATCCGCTCCATCACGAGCACGGTGGGCGCGGAATAGTCCCAGTACATCTCGGGCACGAGCAACAGATCGAGCCCCGCGAAATTGCGGCGCAACTGGCTGCCGTTCGCGGCCTCGCGCATCAGATCGAGTTCGTCGTGCAGGTATTTGTCGAATTCCGCGACCACCTCGCGCGGCTTCAGGCGCCGTCCGTCGGCCCAGAGACGCTCCGCCCAGATCGCGATGTCGCGCAAGAGCGCGAGGTCGGAATCGATCACCGGGAGCATGCCCGGGCGCAGCACCTTCACCGCGACGTCCTTGCCGGCGTGCACGCCCGTGCGAATCTTCGCGAAGTGCACCTGCGCAATCGACGCGCTCGCAATTGGCACGCGTTCGAAGTCGTCGAAGAGCACGTCGATCGGATTACCGAGCGATTTCTCGATGATCGAGATCGCCACCGCCGAATCGAATGGCGGCACCTGATCCTGAAGCTTCGCGAGTTCATCGGCGATATCGACCGGCAGCAGGTCGCGGCGCGTCGAGAGCACCTGGCCGAACTTCACGAAAATCGGCCCGAGGCTTTCCAGCGCGAGCCGCAGACGAATGCCGCGCTGGACGTCGAACTTGCGGCCGAACGTGGTGATGCGCATGAGAAAGCGCACGCGACGATCGTCGATGCCGCTCATCACCAGTTCGTCCAGACCGAAGCGGACAATCGTGAAGAAAATCTTGAGGAAACGCAGAAAACGCATGGTCAGCCCGTTAGCCCTTTATTGGCTCTTTAGTTGCGCGTGCCGCGCGGAAGTGCGGCGGCGCCGGGCGCGGAAGCGCCGCGGGCTTCGGCTGCGGATTGCGCGCGCTCGAGCCGCTCGATGCGCTTTTCGACGCGCGCCAGCGCATCGCGGGCGCGCGACAGGTCGGCGTTGAACGTGTCGAGCGCGCTGCGGCGCACGAGCTGCGGCTTTTCATCGAGCAGGTATTCGGCGACCGTATCCAGCACGTTGCGACCGGTCCGAAGCGCCTGCTCGTGAACCGTGCGCACGACCGCGCCGATGCGGTACGCGGGCGCATCGCCGATCACGCGCGCGAGGTCCTCTTCCGGCTCCCAGCGCAAATGCTCGGCGAGCTTCGCGATGGTCGTCGCGAATTCCGCATCGCCTTCGATCCTGACGTGCTTCATCACGGCCGCCTGGCCGCCCTGCACGAAGGCCGGCAGCGCGTCGGGCGGCACCGAGATGGTGACGTCGAAGAGCGGCGCCTGCGTTTCGTCGATACCGGCGATCAGCCCGTCCGGCTGCACCACGAGCGACAGCGCGAAAGGCGGCGAGGCGAGCCGGGCGGTCTTGCCGGCGTAGGGCTTGAAGCGCTCACGAGCCCACGACTCACGGGCGAGCAGATGATTGACAGCGGCCGCGAACGCTTTCGATGCGGTCTTGACGGCGGGACTTGCGGGAAAACGGGCGGATTCGTCTGCGTTCGTCATCGGCTATGAGATGAAAAAACCCGCGCAAGCGGTAGCTCGCGCGGGTTCCTATTCTACCTTCGTACCTTCGCAACCGGCTGGCCGCCGGACGCGCATTCCGCGCATCGGCCATCCAGCCGATGCACCGGAAACGTCGTCAGTTGACTTGCTGGATGCCGGCCAGCAGCCAGCCTTCGTTGCCCGCCTTCTGCTTCGACAGGTTCCAGATCTCGACGAACGGCTCCGCCGACGCACCTTCCGACTCGCGGATCAGCCCGTGGAAACGCACGCTCGCCAGATACTCCGAGCCGCGATCCTCGACGCCGAGCAGGTCGCCGTTCAACTGCACGACGTCCGTGCGATTCGGCTTGCCGTTACGCGCGTCGATGTCGAGCTTCACTTCGGCGAACATCTCGGGCGTCGTGAATTCGCGGATGTCGTTCACGTTGCCGCGGTCCCAGGCGTCCTGCAGGCGCACGAAGTAGACCTTCGCGTTGCGCATGAAGGCGTCGGTGTCGAAGCCCGCCGGAACGGTGACGGCCGGCGCGACGTCCGTCGTGCTCGCCGCGCTTTGCGGGATATAGCCGCCCGACGACGGCGCGCTGTAGCCCGGCTCCTGGTTCAGCGTCGTGCGCGCGGAGCCGCCGAACGGCGAGGAACCCGCGCCTGCGCCCGCATTGGCGTACGCAGGCGTGTTGCCCGCGGCGCGCTTTCGCATGATGAAGCGGAACAGCATGACGGCGGCCATCACGATCAACGCGATGATGATCATGTTCGCCATCGCGCCGGCGAACGCTTCGCCGAGCCCGAAGTGCGACAGCAACGCGGCGATACCAAGACCCGCGGCCAGACCGGCGATCGGACCGAGCCAGCGGTTGCGCGCCGGCTGCGCGGCAGCGGCACCCGGCGCGGCTGCGGGCGCGCGCTGGGCCTGTGCAGCCTGGCCCTGCTGCATCGACTGGGAAGGCGGCGTCGCCTGATGCTGCTGCGTGGCCGTGGCGGACTGACGGCCCATGCTGCGGCCGCCGCCCATGCGCGCAGCTTCCGCATCGTCGGTGATGATGGCGCCGGCCATGATTACGCCAGCCAGCGCCAGAAGCCCGGCTTTCCTGAAAAGCGTCTTCAGGAAACCCCGAGACTGGGGTGAGCGCGAATCGGACATTTCGAATCCTTTAAGAAAGAGTGGAACACTAGAATTTGGTCCCGACGTGTAACGCTACCACGCCACCTGACAAATTGTAATATTCGACTCGATCCAGGCCCGCTTGTTCCATCATCGTCTTTAAAGTTTTCTGGTCGGGATGCATGCGGATAGATTCCGCTAAATAGCGGTAACTATCGGCATCTTTCGCGAATTTGTCGCCAAGCCAAGGCAAAACCTTGAAGCTATAGACATCGTAGGCTTTTTTCAGCGGGTGCCATACCTTGGAAAACTCTAATACGAGCAGACGCCCGCCCGGCTTCAAAACCCGTCGCATCTCGGCCAGTGCACCCTCTTTGTGCGTCATATTACGAAGACCAAACGCGACCGTCACCACATCGAAATAATTGTTCGGGAACGGAATTTTCTCCGCGTCGCAGAGCAGCGCGGGGGTGATGACGCCCTTGTTGAGCAGCCGATCGCGCCCGACGCGCAGCATCGATTCGTTGATGTCCGTGTGCCACACCTCGCCCGACGGCCCCGCCTGCTTGGCGAACGCCATCGCCAGATCGCCCGTCCCGCCTGCGAGGTCGAGCACCTTGTAGCCCGGGCGAACTTTCGCCTGGCCGATCGTGAAGAACTTCCACACGCGATGCAGCCCGCCCGACATCAGGTCGTTCATCAGGTCGTAGTTGCTTGCGACGGAGTGAAAAACGCCCGCCACCTTTTTTGCTTTTTCCTGTTCGTCGACCGTTTCGAAACCGAAGTGGGTCTTGCTCATCGCGCTCGTCCTCGCCTGTTATTCGTTGTATGCCCGCGCCCGGAGCGCCGGCTGATGCGGCAAAACGCCGCGCTGTTCCGATGACCGGTGTCAGTGACAGTGGCCGCCCGACGCCTTCGCCGCCGTCATCGGCGCATCGCGATCGACGCCTGCCGCTTCCAGTTTGGCGAAATACGCGCGCCAGAGTTCATCCTGGCGCGCGGCCAGGTCGTACAGGATGTCCCAGGAATAAATTCCGGTGTTATGACCGTCGGAAAAGCTCAGTTGCAGTGCGTAATGGCCGACCGGCTCGACGCTGATCACCGTGACGTCGCGCTTGCCCGTCTGCAGCGTTTCCTGGCCGGGGCCGTGTCCCTGCACTTCCGCCGAAGGCGAATACACGCGCAGCAGTTCGAAAGGAACGCGATAGTTCTCACCGTTCGCGTACTGAAGTTCGAGCGCGCGCGATTTGGAATGGACGACGACGCCGCTCGGGATCGGCGTCTCTCGGGTAAGTCCGCTCATGATGAGCCTTGATGGTTGGGGTTCAGTTCTGGCCGAACGCGTGGTCCAGTTCGATGCGCACTGCCTCGCGCAAGAGCGTGGCTTGCGCGCGCCATTTCGACAGTTGCGCCTCGGGCACCGAGCGCTGGCGCGGTGCCCAAATCGGCAGCGGAAAACGTGAATCGTTCGAGCGGCGCGGAATGACGTGCCAGTGAACGTGCGGAACCTGGTTGCCGAGGCTCGCCAGATTCACCTTCGCGGGCGACAGAACGCGCCGCATCGCGCGCTCGACGCCGTTCACGGCCGTCATGACCCGCAGGCGCGCCTGATCGGAGAGATCGGACATCTCGGCGACGTGCGAATTCCAGATCACGCGGATAAGGCCCGGCCAGTCGGGCTCGTCGGCGAGGACGACACGCAGCGTGTCGTCCGACCATAAAACCTCGCCGCCGTCTTCACGGCAAAACACACAGTCCATCGTCAACCTCTAGCGAAACAATCCTCGATTTCGCTATTACACCAGCACGCGCTCGATACCGCCATCGTTCGCGCGCTCGACGTAATCGGCCATCCAGTTCTCGCCGAGCACCTTGCGCGCGATTTCGACGACGATGTAATCCGCCTCGATGTCCGCGTCCTCGTTAAAGCGCGAGAGACCTTGCAGGCAGGACGGGCAGCTCGTCAGGATCTTGACGTCGGTTCCGCTCGATTGCGGGCCGTCGCCGGCCTTCAGCACCGAACCGGGCGCAGCACCCGCCGAACCGGCCGACGCGTTCGCTGGGTTGATCGCGTTCGCGCCCGCCTCGGCGACGAGCGGAATATCGCGCAACTTCGCCGCGCCCTTCCGAATCTCCTCTTCCTTGCGGAAACGAACCTGTGTCGAAATGTCCGGACGCGTGACCGCGAGCGTGCCCGATTCGCCGCAGCAGCGATCGTTCTTCTCGATCTTGTAGCCGTCGTTCTTCGAGCCCATCAGTTCGTTCACGAGCTTGACCGGGTCCATCGTCTTGATCGGCGAGTGGCACGGGTCGTGATACATGTAGCGCGTGCCCTTCACGCCTTCCAGCCGAATGTTCTTTTCGAGCAGGAATTCGTGGATGTCGATGATCCGGCAGCCCGGGAAGATCTTCTCGAATTCGTAGCCCGCGAGCTGGTCGTAGCAGGTGCCGCACGATACGACGACCGTCTTGATGTCGAGATAGTTCAGCGTGTTCGCGACGCGATGGAACAGCACGCGATTGTCCGTCACGATCTTCTCGGCCTTGTCGTACTGGCCCGAGCCGCGCTGCGGATAGCCGCAGCAGAGATAACCCGGCGGCAGCACGGTCTGCACGCCCGCTTCCCAGAGCATCGCCTGCGTCGCGAGGCCGACCTGCGAGAACAGGCGCTCCGAGCCGCAGCCGGGGAAATAGAACACCGCTTCCGTATCGACGGTGGTCGTCTTCGGATTGCGGATGATCGGCACGATCTTGTTGTCTTCGATGTCGAGCAGCGCGCGCGCCGTCTTCTTCGGCAGATTGCCGGGCATCTTCTTGTTCATGAAGTGGATCACCTGCGTGACCACCGGCGGCTTGCCGACCGTCGCGGGCGGTTTCGCCGTCTGCTTCTTCGTGAACTTCTTCAGCATGTCGTTGCCGAGGCGCTGCGCCTTGTAGCCGACGCCCATCATCGCGGTGCGCGCGAGGTTGATCGTCTGCGGGTTGGTCGCGTTCAGGAAGAACATGCCGGCCGCGTTGCCCGCATTGAACTTCTTCTTGCCCATCTTGCGCAGGAGGTTGCGCATGTTCATCGTGACATCGCCGAAGTCGATCTTCACCGGGCACGGCGTCACGCATTTGTGACAGACGGTGCAGTGATCGGCGACGTCGTTGAAATCGTCCCAATGCTTGATCGACACGCCGCGGCGCGTCTGCTCTTCGTACAGGAACGCCTCGACCAGAAGCGAGGTCGCGAGAATCTTGTTGCGCGGGCTGTAGAGCAGGTTCGCGCGCGGCACGTGCGTCGCGCAGACCGGCTTGCACTTGCCGCAGCGCAGGCAGTCCTTGATCGAATCCGAGATCGCGCCGATGTCGCTCTGCTGCATGATGAGCGATTCGTAGCCCATCAGACCGAAGCTCGGCGTGTACGCATTGCGCAGATCGGCGCCCGCGAGCAGCTTGCCCGCGTTGAAGCGTCCGTTCGGATCGACGCGCTGCTTGTACGCGCGGAATTCGCCGATTTCGTCTTCCGTCAGGAATTCCAGCTTCGTGATGCCGATGCCGTGCTCGCCGGAAATCACGCCGTCGAGGGAGCGCGCGAGTTTCATGATGCGCGCGACCGCGTGATGCGCGTCCTGCAGCATCTCGTAGTTGTCGGAGTTGACCGGGATGTTCGTGTGGACGTTGCCGTCGCCCGCGTGCATGTGCAGCGCGACGAACACGCGGCCGCGCAGCACCTGCTTGTGGATGTTCTGCGCTTCGTCGAGGATCGGCTTGAATTCGCCGCCGTTGAAGATCTGCCGCAGTTCGGCGCGGATTTCCTGCTTCCACGAGACGCGCACCGTGCGGTCCTGCGCGACGTTGAACACAGTCGCGCCCCCTTGCGCATCGACGCGGTCCGCGAGCTTTTCCGCGAGCGCCTCGTAGCCGAGCCCGACCATATAGTGCTGCGCCTCGCGCAGCGGCATGTCGAGTTTTTCGCCGACGAACGTCCAGCGCGCCTTCACGCGCTTGAGCAAATCGAGCGCCTGTTGCACGCGATCTTCGAGCAGTTCGGCGCTCGGGATTTCGTTCGCGTCGTCACTTTTGCCGAGCGGCAGCTTGCCGGTGCGGAAAAACGCGTCGAGCGCGTCGACGAGTTGCAGCTTGTTCTTGATCGACAGCTCGATGTTGATGCGCTCGATGCCGTCCGTGTATTCGCCCATGCGGTTGAGCGGAATCACGACGTCTTCGTTGATCTTGAACGCGTTCGTGTGCTTCGCGATCGCGGCCGTGCGCGAGCGGTCGAGCCAGAAGCGCTTCCTCGCCTCCGCATTCACCGCGACGAAACCTTCGCCGCTCTTGCCGTTCGCCATGCGCACGACTTCGGAGGTCGCGCTCGCGACCGCATCGGCATCGTCGCCGACGATGTCGCCGATCAGCACCATCTTCGGAAACGCGTTGCGCTTGCTCTTGGTCGCGTAGCCGACCGCGCGCAGATAGCGCTCGTCGAGATGTTCGAGGCCGGCGAGGACCGCGCCGCCCTGCTTCGACGTTTCGAACAGATAATCCTTGATCTCGACGATGCTCGGAATCGCGTCGCGCGCCTGGCCGAAGAATTCGAGGCAGACGGTGCGCGTGTGCGCCGGCATCTTGTGCAGAATCCAGCGCGCGGACGTGATGAGGCCGTCGCAGCCTTCCTTCTGCACGCCCGGCAGGCCGGACAGGAACTTGTCGGTCACGTCCTTGCCGAGCCCTTCCTTGCGGAACGTGCGCCCCGCGATGTCGAGCGCTTCGGTGCGGATCCGCTTTTCGCCCGGCGCGCGCGTGCCGTCGAACCAGTCGAGCCTGAAGCGCGCCACTTCGATGTCGTGGATCTTGCCGAGGTTATGGTCGAGCCGCGTGACTTCGAGCCAGTTGCCTTCCGGATCGACCATGCGCCACCAGGCGAGGTTGTCGAGCGCCGTGCCCCACAGCACGGCCTTCTTGCCGCCCGCATTCATCGCGACATTGCCGCCGACGCAGGACGCATCGAGCGAAGTCGGATCGACGGCGAACACGAAGCCCGCCTGCTCCGCCGCTTCGGTCACGCGCCGCGTGACGACGCCCGCGCCGGAAAAAATCGTCGCGACGCGGCGATCGACGCCGGGCAAATCCGTCATCTCGACCGGCCCGAGCTGTTCGAGCTTTTCCGTGTTGATGACCGCCGAGAACGGCGTGAGCGGAATCGCGCCGCCGGTGTAGCCGGTGCCGCCGCCGCGCGGAATCACGGTCAGTCCGAGCTCGAAGCACGCCTTGATGAGCCCCGCGATCTCTTCTTCCGTATCCGGCGTCAAGACGACGAACGGATATTCGACGCGCCAGTCGGTCGCATCGGTGACGTGCGAGACGCGCGAGAGGCCGTCGAACTTGATGTTGTCCTTCTGCGTGCATTTGCCGAGCACCTTCGACGCTTTCCGGCGCAGCTCCGCCATGCGGCCGAACTCGTCGGCGAAGTCGTCGACGGCGCGGCGCGCGGCCGACACCAGCGTTTCGACGCGCGCGGCGCGGTCGTGGCCGGCGGTGTCGCTGTTTTCGGAGAGATCGTCCCGGCGACGCTTCTCGATTTCATGCAGCCGATGGTTCAGCGCCTCGACGAGCAGCGCACGGCGCTTCGGGTTATCGAGCAGGTCGTCCTGCAGATACGGATTGCGGCGCACGACCCAGATGTCGCCGAGCACTTCGTACAGCATGCGCGCCGAGCGGCCGGTGCGGCGTTCGAGGCGCAACACGTCGAGCGCGGCCCAGGCTTCGTCGCCGAGGAGCCGCATGACGATTTCGCGATCGGAAAACGACGTGTAGTTATAGGGAATTTCGCGCAGGCGCGGTTCGGCGTCCAGCGCGACAGCGGCGGCGGCGCCCTTCGGGTCGAAGGCTTGGGGTGCGTTCATATTCGGCGGTTCGGTAGGCCGGCACATGCGCCAAGAGAAGCGCAATGCCCGACGATGCGCGTGGGGGCGCAAATTTTCGAGGAAGACTTGATTTTGGGAAGGCGGCCGGTCATTCGATTGTTAAGCGGCTCATCAACTGTTTGACGCCTTCGAGGTGCCCGGAATCAGCGCCACGATCGCGCGTGACGCGCATGCCGCTCGGCCGCGGGATGGCACTCGCGCGGGGCATGCGTAAACGATTCGATCCGAGGCTGCCGTTGCATCTTCCGATCCTGATTCGAAAAGACAATTCTAACCCATCGCGAATATCGCCGTTCGCGGCGGCTAGCGCGCCGAAGGGGCATTTGCCAGCGCGTTTTCGCCGGATTTCCGACGTTTTGCGCCGATGCTATTGGCGACCGACCGGTCGGTGAAAGCCGTTCCCGGCCGATCCGGAAGAGGTTGGCGCTATCATTGATGTTTTCGCTCTCAAAAATGGCGCGCAGTCGCAATGCGCGACTCACCCGGCATGGCACACCCCGATTACCTGAAGAAAGTTTTGACCGCCCGCGTCTACGACGTCGCGCGGGAAAGCGAACTCGAACCCGCGCGCAATCTGTCGGTGCGGCTTTCGAACCCGGTTTTCCTCAAGCGCGAGGACAACCAGCCGGTGTTCTCGTTCAAGATTCGCGGCGCGTACAACAAGATGGCGCAGCTTCCCGCCGATGTGCTCGCGCGCGGCGTGATCACGGCGTCGGCGGGGAATCACGCGCAGGGCGTCGCGTTTTCGGCGGCGCGGCTCGGCTGCCGCGCGGTGATCGCCATTCCGACGACCACGCCGCAAGTCAAGATCGACGCGGTGCGCGCGCACGGCGGCCCGACGGTCGAAGTGGTGCTGGCGGGCGAATCGTATAGCGACGCCTATGCGCACGCGCTGAAACTCCAGGAAGAACGCGGCTTGACCTTCGTCCATCCGTTCGACGATCCCGACGTGATCGCCGGTCAGGGCACTGTCGCGATGGAAATCCTGCGCCAGCATCAGGGGCCGATCCACGCGATCTTCGTGCCGATCGGCGGCGGCGGGCTGGCTGCCGGCGTCGCGGCTTACGTCAAGGCGGTGCGGCCGGAGATCAAGGTGATCGGCGTGCAGACCGACGATTCGTGCGCGATGGCGCAATCGATCAAGGCGGGCGAGCGCGTCACGCTGTCCGAAGTCGGCCTGTTTTCGGACGGCACGGCGGTAAAACTCGTCGGCGAGGAAACGTTCCGGCTCTGCCGCGAACTGCTCGACGAAGTCATCACCGTGGACACCGACGCGCTCTGCGCCGCGATCAAGGACGTCTTCCAGGACACCCGCAGCGTGCTCGAGCCGGCCGGATCGCTCGCGGTCGCGGGCGCGAAGCTGTATGTGGAACGCGAGGGCGTCGAAGGGAAAACGCTCGTCGCCGTGACGTCCGGCGCGAACATGAATTTCGACCGGATGCGCTTCGTCGCGGAACGCGCCGAAGTCGGTGAAGCGCGCGAGGCCGTGTTCGCCGTGACGATTCCCGAGGAGCGCGGCAGTTTCCGGCGCTTCTGCGAACTCGTTGGCACGCGCAGCGTGACCGAGTTCAACTACCGGATCGCCGATGCGAACGCCGCGCATATCTTCGTCGGCGTGCAGATCAAGACGCGCAGCGAATCGGCGCAGATGATGAACGCGTTCGTCGAGCACGGTTTCGCGACCGTCGATCTCTCGCACGACGAGTTGTCGAAGCAACACATCCGCTACATGGTCGGCGGCCATTCGCCGCTCGCCCGCGACGAACGCCTGTTGCGCTTCGAATTTCCCGAGCGGCCGGGCGCGCTGATGAAATTCCTGTCGTCGATGGCGCCGAACTGGAACATCAGCCTCTTCCACTACCGGAACCAGGGCGCGGATTACAGTTCGATCCTGGTCGGCATTCAGGTGCCGTCGGCGGAAAACGCCGCGTTCGAGCGCTTTCTCGCGACGCTCGGCTATCCGTACTGGGACGAAGGCGCGAACCCGGTCTACAAGCTGTTCCTGGCGTAACGCGATGACGTTCACGCTCGAAGACAAGCTCGTCGTCGCGATTTCATCGCGTGCGCTCTTCGACTTCGAGGAAGAGAACGAAGTCTACGAAGCCGGCGATCTCGCCGAGTACGAAGCGTTGCAGCGCTCGCGGCTGAACGTGCCGGCAAAACCGGGCGTCGCGTTTGCGCTGATCCGCAAGCTGCTCGCGATGAACGTCGGCGCGCAGCACGTCGAAGTGGTGATCTTGTCGCGCAGCGATCCGATCAGCGGCCTGCGCGCGTTCAGTTCCTGCAAGGAACACGGGCTCGCGATCGAGCGCGGCGTGTTCACGCGCGGTCGTGCGCCGTTCGGCTATCTGAGGCCGCTCGGCGCGTCGCTGTTTTTGTCGGCGAATCCGGACGACGTGCGCGCCGCGCTCGACGCCGGTTTTCCCGCCGCACGCGTGCTGCCCGAGACGGCGCGCGCCGCGAGCCAGTATCCTGACGAAATCCGCATCGCGTTCGACGGCGACGCCGTGCTGTTCTCCGACGAAGCGGAGCGCGTGTTCCAGTCGGACGGTTTGCGCGCGTTCGTCGGCCACGAGACGACGAAGAAGGACTCGCCGCTCGCCGGCGGGCCGCTGAAGCCGCTTCTGGCGGCGCTTCACAAGCTGCAGAAAATCGCCGACGACGCCGCGCCGATGCGCATCCGCACCGCGCTCGTCACCGCGCGTTCCGCTCCCGCGCACGAGCGCGCGATCCGGACCCTGATGGCCTGGAACATCGAAATCGACGAAGCGATGTTCCTCGGCGGACTCGACAAGGGCGCATTTTTGCGCGAGTTCGAACCCGACTTTTTCTTCGACGATCAAATGCGCCATTGCGAATCGGCCCGCGTCGTCACCGCGACCGGGCACGTTTTGAGTGGCATATCGAACGCATCATGACACCCGACCAATCTCCGCTCGGCAAGGCCGTCGTCTACACCGAACAGTACGATCCGATGCTGCTGTTCCCGATCGAACGCAAGAGCGCGCGCGATGCCATCGGCATCGGCGCGCGGCTGCCGTTCTTCGGCACGGACATCTGGAACGCGTATGAACTGTCGTGGCTGAACCGGCGCGGCAAGCCGCAGATCGCCGTCGCGACGTTCTTCGTGCCGGCGGATTCGCCGAATATCGTCGAGTCGAAGTCTTTCAAGCTCTATCTCGGATCGTTCGCGCAGACGGCGTTCGATTCCATCGACGACGTGAAGGCGGCGATCAAGCGCGACGTGTCGGCGATTTGCGGCGCGACGGTTTCCGTGCAGCTCGCCGCTCCCGGCGATTTCGGCAAGCTCGCGATGGAAGAATTCGACGGCTTGTCGCTCGACCGGCTCGATCTCGACACCGATGTGTATTCGCCGGACCCTTCGTTATTGACGGCGGTCCACGACGAAGCGCCCGTCGACGAGACGCTGTTTTCGAACCTGCTGAAATCGAATTGCCCGGTGACGGGGCAGCCGGACTGGGGCAGCGTGCAGATCCGCTATTACGGCGGGCAGATCGATCACGCGGGATTGCTGCGGTATATCGTGTCGTTTCGCGAACATACCGGGTTTCATGAGCAATGCGTCGAGCGCATTTTCGTGGACATCATGCGCGAATGCCGGCCGGAACGGCTCGCCGTTTATGCGCGATATACGCGGCGCGGCGGGCTCGACATCAATCCTTTCCGCACCAATTTCAATCTGCCGATGCCGGATAACGCGCGGCTCGCGCGGCAATAATCATTGAAAAAGGCCGCCTTCCATGCGGCCTTTCGTTGCATATCGGCGTCAGGGCGCCTTATACGCCACGCAATCCACCTCGACCTTGCAATCGATCACCATCGACGACACGACGCAAGCGCGCGCTGGCGGATTCTCGCCGAAATATTCCTTGAACACCTTGTTGAACGAAGCGAAATCCCGCGGATCGTCGAGCCACACGCCGCATCGCACGACATGCTCCGCGCCGTACCCCGCTTCCTTCAGGATCGCAAACACGTTCTGAATGCACTTGTGCGACTGCTCGACGATGCCGCCGTTGATCACCTCGCCATTTTCCATCGGCGTCTGTCCGGAGACGAACAACCAACCGTTCGCCTCGACAGCCCGCGCGAACGGCATATGCGCGCCGCCCTGTCCCTTACCGCCTTCCACGCCATATCGCTTCATCTTCGACTCCCTTTGAACTTAAAAAGCGCCGCGTTCGTCCAGCTTCGAAGCTGAACCACGCGCCACGAATTGCCCCGCACGGTCGCCCGTCACCGCCCGCTCGCTGTACGACAGAACCCCGTTCACCCAGACCGCATCGATGCCGTCCGCCGGCTGCTGCGGTTCCGCGAAAGTCGCGGCGTCGCGGACCTTTTCGGCGTCGAACATCACTAGATCGGCGTGGAAGCCGACCTTCAGTTCGCCGCGCTCCACGAGCCCGAACCGCCGCGCCGAAAGGCTCGTCATCTTGCGCACCGCTTCCTCCAGCGAAATCAGCGCCGTATCGCGCGCGTAATGGCCGAGTACGCGCGGAAACGCGCCCCACAGACGCGGATGCGGCAGCGGATCGTTCGGCAGGCCGTCGGAGCCGACCATCGTCGCGGGATGCGAGAGGATGCGCCGCACGTCGTCCTCCGACATGTTGTGATACACCGCGCCCGCCGGTTGCAGCCGCTTGCCCGCTTCCTGCTGGCTCACGCCCCACTCGGCGGCGATGTCCTTGATGAGCTTGCCCGCCATCTCGGGATGCGGCTCGGACCAGGTGATCGTGATGTCGATGTCGCCCGTGACCTGCTTCAGATCCAGCGTCGACGAACTGCGGTTGTACGGATAGCAGTCGCAGCCGACCGGCTGACCGTCGCGGGTCGTGTCGAGCGACTTCAGCACCTCGACGCTGCGTCCCCAGTTCGACGGCCCCGCGCACTTCAGATGCGAAATCACGACCGGCACGCGCGCGTGGCGGCCGACCTGATACGCCTCGCTCATCGCGTCGAGAATCGCGTCGAATTCGGTGCGCATGTGCGTCGTGTAGAGCGCGCCCGCACGGCCGAGCGGCTCGGCCAGCGCCTTCACCTCTTCGGGCGGCGCGCTGAACGCCGAACCGTACGCGAGCCCGCTGCTCAGTCCGAGCGCGCCGTTATCGAGCGCTTCTTCGAGCTGCGCCTGCATCGCCTCGATTTCCGCCGGCGTGGCCGCCCGGTCGAGCCGGTCCATGTGATTGTTGCGCAGCGCCGTATGCCCGATCAGCGCGCCGACGTTCACCGCCGGCCGCGCCTCGTTGACCGCGTCCACATACGACGCGAACGTCGGATAGAGGAACGCGCCCGCGTCGCCGAGCAGGTTCATCGGGTCGGGCGGATCGCCGTTCAACGTCACCGGCGATACGCTGATCCCGCAATTGCCGACGATCACCGTCGTCACGCCCTGCGTGAGCTTCGGCAGCATCTGCGGCGAGCGGATCACGTGGGTGTCGTCGTGCGTGTGGACGTCGATGAAACCCGGCGCGAGCACACGCCCCGCCGCTTCCACGACTTGATCCGCACTCCAGCCCGCGAGGCCGCCCGGCGCCGTGATCGCGACGATGCGGCCATCGCGCAATGCGACGTCGCGTTCCGACGCGGGCGCGCCCGTGCCGTCGATCACGCGCGCGCCGACGATGAGCGTGTCGGCCTTGGCCGTCTCCAACTGCGATTCCATGTCAGTCTCCCAGAGGTTGGCGCTCGCCGCCGCCGCGATGCGCATCGAGCGCGTGTTTCATGCGGCGCAGCAATTCGCGGCTGTGGCTCGCCTGCTTGACGGCCAGTTCGGTAACGAGCAGGTCGAGCGCCATCATCATCGCGTAACGCGACGACGACGGCTTGTAGATGAAATCCGTTTCGATCGCGATGATCGGGATCAGCCAGTCGGCGAGCTGCGCGAGCGGCGAAGCCGGCGCGGTCAGCGCGATCACGCGCGCGCCGTATTCACGCGCGAGCCGGCAGCTTTCGACCATCTCCGGCGTCTGTCCCGTCACCGACAACGCCACGACGACGTGCTCCTTCGACAACGTCGCGGCCACCATGCGCTGCAGCAAACCATCCTGATACGACGCGACCGGACGACCGAGCCGCACGAGCCGAAAGCGCATCTCGTCGGAAAGCGCGGTCGAGCCGCCGCCCATGCCGAACACGTAGATCATCGCGGCTTCGCCGAGCGCGTCGGCGGCGGCTTCGATCGGTGCGCCGCGCAGCGCGCCCTGGTTGTGCGCGAGCGTCGTCTGCACTTCCTCGAAGATGCGCGTCGCGAGCGAATCGGGCAAGTCGTCGGGCTCGCGCTTCAGGAAACGCTGGCCGACCGCCGCCGCCTGCGCGAGCCGCAGTTTCAGCTCGCGCACGTCGTCGCAGCCGACCGCCTTCGCGAAACGCGTCACCGTCGCGATGCTCACCTCGGCCTTTTCTGCGAGCGCGCCGATGCTAGCGCGCGACGCGCCGGTGAGATCGTCGAGGATCAGCGCCGCCACCTTGCGCTCCGCCGAACGCAGTTCGGGCGCGCGCTCGGCGATCCGGGCGACGATGTCGAAGCCAAGCGTTTCAGAGGAAGCATTCATCCAGGCAAAAACCAGAAAAGGAACCGTCTTGGTACTAAATAACAATTTATCCCGCATCGTACTTTCGGTACCATGTGGACGTCAACCTTGGCGCCAGTTAAGTATCGACAGAACTCTATTTAAACGGACGATGGAGTAGCAGCACATGAAAGTTACAAACTATCAGAACGCGACAATCGACCCGTTCGGCAAGGGTCTCGGCATGGTGCCGGGCACGGGCATCAATCTCGGCGATGCGGGACGTCTCGACTGGAATCTGCTCGAAGAAGACGTGAGCCTGCCGGCCGCCGTGCTGTACGCGGACCGCATCGAACACAACCTGAAGTGGATGCAGGCGTTCGTCGCGGAATACGGCGTGAAGCTCGCACCGCACGGCAAGACGACGATGGCGCCGCAACTGTTCCGTCGCCAGCTCGAAACGGGAGCGTGGGGCATCACGCTCGCGACCGCTCATCAGGTGCGCGCGGCGTATCGCGGCGGCGTGCATCGCGTGCTGCTCGCGAACCAGCTCGTCGGAAAGCGCAACATGGGCATGATCGCCGAGCTGCTGACCGATCCGAATTTCGAGTTCTTCTGTCTGGTCGATTCGGCGGACGGCGTCGATCAACTGGGCGAATTCTTCAGCAGCGTGAAGAAGCCGTTGAACGTGCTGATCGAACTCGGCGTGCCGGGCGGACGCACCGGCGTGCGCGATCAAGCCCAGCGAGAAGCCGTGCTGGCCGCCATCGCGCGCTGGCCGGACATGATTCGCCTCGCCGGCGTGGAACTGTACGAAGGCGTGCTGCAGGATGAGTCGAAGGTGCGCGAATTCCTCCAGGACGCGGTGGCGATCACGCGCGCGCTCGTATCGGAAGGCAAGATCACACGCAAACCGGCCATTTTGTCGGGCGCGGGATCGGCGTGGTACGACGTCGTCGCCGATGAATTCGCGAAGGCGAACAGCGACGTGATCGAAGTCGTGCTGCGCCCCGGCTGCTATCTGACGCACGACGTCGGCATCTACAAGAAAGCGCAGAACGAGATTTTTGCACGCAATCCGATCGCGAAGAAAATGGGGCAGGGATTGAAGCCGGCGCTGCAACTATGGGCCTACGTGCAGTCGATTCCGGAGCCGGATCGCGCGATCATCGGTCTCGGCAAGCGCGATTCCGCGTTCGATGCCGGCATGCCGGAGCCGGCGCGGCACTATCGGCCGGGCAACGACGCGCCGCGCGACGTCACCCCCGGCGACGGCTGGGAAATCTTCGGCCTGATGGATCAGCACGCGTATCTGCGCATCAAGCCGGGCGACGACGTAAAGGTCGGCGACATGATCGCGTTCGACATCTCGCACCCGTGCCTGACGTTCGACAAGTGGCGCCAGGTGCTGGTCGTCGATCAGAAGTTCCGCGTGACCGAAGTGATCGAGACGTTTTTCTAGACGTCGTCGCTGGCGGCGTTCGACGCCGTCACCGTCTGGATGCGCTGCTCCAGCATGCGCAGCGCATCGGACAACGCGGCGATGGCGTCGTCGGGCAGCGACGCCATCGTGTCGTGCAGGAACGCGTTCCTGCGCGGCAGGCCGGCATCGACGGCAGCGCGGCCGTCGTCGGTCAACACGACGTTGGAAACGCGGTTGTCGCGCGCGTCGACGCTGCGCGTAATCCAGCCGAGCGCCTCCAGCGCCTTCAACTGGCGCGTGAGCGCGCCCGGATCGACGCGCAACTGCTCCACCAGCTTCTTCTGCGACAGCACGCCCGCGTGCTCGTGCAGCGCGCGCAGGATGCGCCAGCGCGGCATCGGCTGGCCGACCTGCGATTCGAACGCCGACATGAACGCGCGGTAAGTGCGTCCGAACTGCTGAACGACGGCGATACGGTCCTGTTCTTCCATGCTCTGTCTTCCGGCTGTACGTTCCAGCAAGTTCATTCGGCGGCGACCGTCGGTTCGACGGGCCCCTTCAGGCGCACCGGCGGCACGCGGCGCGACTGCCACAGCGAAATCACCGCGACGACCGCCGCGAGCGCAAGCCCGATGTGAATCGCGGCGACGAGCGCCTCGCGCGCCGCCTCGAGCAGCAGCGCGCCGTTGTGCCCGGCGGCACTGAGCTGCGCGAGGAGCGTGTCCTGAGCGTCGCGATTGATGAGGATCTGCGGATCGGCGAGTTCGGCGAGCCAGTGCGTCGCGTGATCCTTTTCCAGCGCAAGCTGCACGCCGCTCGCGTAGAGGTGCGTGACGAGCGTCCCGGTCAGCGCCGTGCCGATCATCCCGCCGATCATCCGCAGCGATTGCAAAAGCGCCGTGGCGATGCCGAGATGCTGGCGGCCCGCCGTCTGCTGCGCGAAGACGGTCAGGTTCGGCATCACGAAGCCGAGGCCGAGACCGCCGATCAGCATGAACGTCATCAGGATCGGACGCGGCATCGCGCGCGTTGCGATCACCGTGCCGAGGCACGCGATCACCAGAAGCCCGAAGCCGACGTAGAGCATCGCGTTCGGATTCTTCACACGCGTCACGATGCGCCCGTTCGCGATACTGCCGATCGTGATGAACACGACGAGCGGCGTAATCATCAGCCCGGCGTCCTTCGGCGACATTCCGAAGCCGCCCTGGAACAGGAGCGGCGCGTAGAACAGCAGCGAAAACATCGTGAAGCCGCCAAGAATGCCGAGTGTGAAAAGCGCGGCGAGGCTCTTGTTGCGAAACATGTCGATCGGAAGAATCGCGTAGGCGCAGCGCTTCTCCCACATCCACAGCGCGATCGCGCTCGCGACGCTCACCGCGATCAGCGCGGCCGTCTCGAGCGTCAGGCCGTGTTTCGGCACGGTTTCGACGAACATTTGCAGCGAGCCGAGCGCGACGGCGATCAGCGCGGCGCCCGGCCAGTCGAGCCGCATCTTCCCTTCGTGCGCGACGTGTCGCAAATGCGGCAGGTATCGCCAGACGAAAAACAGCGACACCGCGCCGACCGGCAGATTCACGTAGAACACCGAGCGCCAGCCGTAGTATTCGGTCAGGAAACCGCCGAGCGACGGCCCGACCGCGTTCGCGATGCCGAACGCCGAACTCATCAGCACCTGCCAGCGCAGACGCACGACGTTGTCGGGGAAAAGATCCGCGATGCACGCGAACGCGGTGCCGACCAGCATCCCGCCGCCGATGCCCTGCAAGCCGCGCGCGAGCACGAGGAACATCATGCTGTTCGCGAGCCCGCACAGCACCGACGCCACGGTGAACACAGCGATCGACGCGATCACGAACGGTTTGCGCCCGTAGTAATCGCCAAGCCGGCCGAAAATCGGTACCGTGATGACGGACGTGAGCAGATAGGACGTGGCGACCCACGCGTACAGGTCGAAGCCCTTGAGTTCGGCGACGATCGTCGGAAGCGCGGTGCCGACGACGGTCTGGTCGAGCGCGACGAGCATCGTCACGAACGAGATGCCGAGCATCGCCATCAGCGATTCGCGAAACGGAAGAACCTGGGAACTGGAATGTTGCGCGGCTGTATGAACGGCCATTTTTGATACCGCAATGATTGACTAGTCAACGGAAATCGAATCTTAGCATGTGAATGCGCTCTAACCGTTCCCGATTCACTCTTTTACTATTTCAAGAAGCCAAAAATGGAACCCACGCCGATCGCCACCACGCCCCTTTCCGCCGATGATCTCGAGTCGCTTCGCCGCGCAAAGGACGCGCTCGAAAGCCCGTCGCTGACGATGAAGCTCGCGAGCGTCGTCGGCGCGCCGATCGAAAAACTGATGGCGAAAATGCCCGGCGTCGCGCAGGAGAAAATCGACGAAGCCACGCAGGTCGCGCTTCGCAAATGCCTGCAACTCGCGCTGCGCACGCTCGGCAAAACCGGGCCGCACGATTCGCTGATGGCGCCGCCGCCCGACAAGCCGCACAACCTGATGCACAAGCTGGCCGTCGCGACGACCGGCGCCGCGGGCGGCGCGTTCGGACTTTTCGCGCTGCCGGTCGAGCTGCCGGTCACGACGACGCTGATGTTTCGTTCCATCTGCGATATCGCGCGCAGCGAGGGCGAGGACATCCATCGCATCGACACGCAACTGCAATGCATGATGGTGCTCGGCATGGGCGGCCCGGCCAAAAGCGACGACAACGCCGACATCGGCTATTTCATCGTGCGCGGCGCGCTGGCGCAGTCGGTGTCGCGCGCGACGAACGAGATCGCCGCGAAGGGTTTGAGCAGCCACGGATCGACGGCGCTCATCAAGTTCCTGCACACGATCGCGTCGCGCTTTTCGGTACAGGTCAGCGAACAGGTCGCGGCCAAGTCGATTCCGGCGATCGGCGCGGTGCTCGGCGCGATGGTGAACACCGTCTTCATCGACCACTTCCAGCAGATGGCGCACGGCCACTTCGCCGTGCGCAGGCTCGAGCGGCAGTACGGCCAACTGGCCGTCGAGCGCGCGTATCAGACGATCGACGTTTCAGGCAGCCGGTGAGGCGCCTTGCCGCTCGTGGTTTCGCGGATGAACGCCGCCGCGCGGGCGAGCGCCCGGTTCGCTTCGGGCATGAAGGGCGCGCAAAGCTGAAAGCAGTGCGGCACGTTCCTCCAGATTTCGAGATCGACGATCACGCCCGCCGCGCGCGCTTTTTCCGCGACGCGCACGGAATCGTCGAGCAGGACTTCGGTGTCGCCGGCCTGGATCAGGAGCGGCGGAAGATCGTCGAAACGGCCGTATAGCGGCGACGCGCCGGGATTTTTCGGATCGGCATCGCCCAGATAGAGCTTCGCCGCGCGTGCGAGGGCCGCGCCGTGGAACATCGGATCGCGACCGTCGTTGGTCACGATGGATGCGCCCGTCGAGGCGAGGTCCGTCCAGGGCGAAAACAGCACCGCGCAGGCGGGCAGCGGGTCGGACGCGTCGCGCAACGCGTGGAGCATCGCGAGCGCAAGACCGCCGCCGGCCGAATCGCCGGCAATCGCGATCGACCGGGCCGGAATGCCGTCGGCAAGCAGACGGCGGTAGGCGGCGACGGCGTCGTCGAGCGCGCACGGGAAGCGGTGTTCCGGCGCGAGCCGATAGTCGAGGGAAAAAGCGCGCGCGCGTGCGAGCGTGGCAAGCGGGAAGACCACCGACCGATGGCTGCGCGGCGAACAGAAATAATAGCCGCCGCCGTGCAGATACAAGATGGTGGCTTGCTTCGCGGCGACGGTGTCCGGCGTCAGCCACTCGCCCCGCAGCGGGAGGTCGCGGGCGGCATAGTGTTCCGTCAGGCGCCAGCCGGCCGGGACTTTCGGCGCCCAGACGCGCCGCGCCGCGTACGCGCGCGCGCGCGCAACGTCGATCACCGGCTTCGCCGTCTCCGGCCGCAATCGGCGACGCACGATCCAGCACGCCAGCGCACTTTGCCAGCTCATTCGGAACGCTCCGCGTCGTGTTGCTCGTGTGTCGGCATCGATGCCGCGTCAGTTTGCCGGGACGACCTGTCCGCGAATTTCGCCCGATGGATTCTCGGCTGTGTGGATGTTGAAGTACCACTGGCCGGCCATCAGATCCGTGATTTGCTGGTCGGTGAGCGTGGCCTGCCCCTTCATCGGACTCGCGAGCGCGCTCTTGTCGACCGTCACTTGCGGCTTGGCGTTCTGCCCAACGGGCGCGGGGCCGTGAAAATGCGCCATCGTGACCGGGCCGGAGAGCTCGTCGTAGCTGGCAGTCCACGTCAGCGTCTTGGTGGTGGTATCGAATTGTGCGTCGACGATGCCATGTCCCTTGCTCACGCGCGGCGGCACTTCGGCCGACGGTTGCAGATTCGCCTTCAGCGGTACCGTCTCGGCAAGCACAGCCGTGGATGTCGACAGTGAAAACATCAGCGCGATCGCCAAGCCGAAATACGGTCTGAATCCTTGTTTCATGCTTCTTCTCCTGACGGCGAATGGGCCGCCTGAGGGTGAAGCACGCGGCCTTCGTCTGCATGGTAGAGCATTTGGGGCTGCATCGGCCGATTGCCGCGGCATCGCGCATTGTCGACGGCCGCAATGCAAAAGGGCGCCTTGCGGCGCCCTTTTGCATTTCTGCTACTGCTTACAGATCAAACCGCTTTAGAAGCGGTGACGGATACCAGCCGACACCACGACCTGGTGGTTGCTCGACGAAGGATCGGTGCCGGCGATTTGCGCCTGAACGCCCGAGCGCGTGGTCTGCACGACGCCTTCTGCGTAGATGTCAGTGCGCTTCGACAGCAGGTAGTCGGCTTGCAAACCGAACTGATGGTAAGCGTACCGATGGTCGTCGTTCACTCCGTCGAACCTTGCGCGGGTGTACGTGTAGGCGCCGCCCAGTGCAAGTGCCGGCGTGACGTTGTAGCGGGCGTTCAACTCAAAGTTGTTGAAGCTGCCGTTGCCGAACAACGCCGACTCGTCGAGGCGAGTCTGCGTCCACACGCCGCCGAACACCAGCGCGCCGACCGAGTAGTTTGCACCCACGCCGTACGTACGCGTGCGGCGGCTGTCCGACGCGAGCACCGGATCAGCGATCGCGCCAACGATCGTGCCATCGGCTGCCGCAGCGCCTGCACCTTGCGTTTGCAGGTAAGCTGCCGCGATCTTGAACGGGCCGTTGGCATACTGCATGCCGGCGCTGTAAGCGCGGTTGTTGGCGAAGCCGCCTGCGTCGTTCGAGAAGCCGTACACGCCGCCGAACGTGAAGCCGCCGTAATTCACGCTCTGATACTTGATCGCGTTGTTCACACGGAACGAGTTGTTCGTGTTGTCGTTATCGAACGGATGCGAGAAATACGTGCCGCCCCAGCTGCCGTTCGACGTGATCGGGCCCAGATAGTCGACGACGGAGTCGTACTGGCGACCGAGCGTCACGGTACCTGCAGTTGCGCTCGACAGGCCGACGTACGCCTGACGGCCGAACTGACGGCCACCTTGGGAAGCCGTGCCATTCGTGATGTTAAATCCGTTTTCCAACGTGAAGACGGCTTTCAGGCCACCACCCAGGTCTTCCTGACCGCGCAGGCCCCAACGGCTGCCTTGCAGGTTGCCGCTCGTCATGCCGAACTTCGACACCTGTTGATCCGGGCCAGCGCCCGTGTTTGCCACGTTGTTCGTGTAAGCAAAACCTGCATCGATGAGGCCGTACAGCGTCACGCTGCTCTGCGCACTCGCGGCAGTGGCGAACGAAGCGGATACGGCCGCCACAATCAGAGTCTTTTTCATGTGTGATCCTTTGAATGAGTCTCGCGACTCGATTTGGTTGCTCAACGCGGCGTTGCTTCGCACGGCGATTCGCCTGGCAAACCACTGAGCACCGCGCCTCCGGTTGCTTCCCGGACACCGTTATTCGGCAGACCAAAGTTTATGGCGCAGGCAATTCCTACCACTACCAAAGGACGCACAAAAATCCTTTCGAATAAATCAAATAATGCAATTTTGATACGTGGAAACCCTGACTTCCCATAGACTTGCGTCTATCTTTAAATAACTTCTGCATTCCGAATTATTGATTCGAGTTGCGTGCATGCCACAGTGGTTTGTCTGCGACACGCCGACGACTTCGGAATAGTCGTATTCACACACACGCAGCTCCCACCTACCATCGCGCGCGCATCGATACAGCGCCTACCGATGCCCTTCCAAACCCCAACGCGGCACCCCTCCGATGGCGCTCCATCGTACGTCCTAGCAGGCACGACCATGAATCACTTGCAAGCCATCCGCGTCTTTCTGAAAGTCGCCGAGTCGGGCTCGTTCGGGCGCGCCGCCGCGAGCTTCGAATTGTCCAACGCGGTCATCACGCGCTACGTCGCGTTGCTCGAAGCGCACCTCAACACGCGCCTTCTGAACCGCACCACGCGCAGCGTCTCGCTGACCGAAGCGGGACGCACCTACGCGCTCTCCTGCAAGGCGGTGATCGACCAGCTCGAGGAGATCGAGGCCGCCATTTCGAGCAGTTCGACCGATCCTTCAGGCACGCTCCGGCTGGTCGCTTCGGCTTCGTTTTCGCTGCTGGGTCTGACGCCGCTGCTCGGCGCCTATCGCGAGCGCTATCCAAACGTGAAGCTGCGTCTCACCTTGCTGCATCGCCCGGTGGATCTGGTCGACGAGGGGTTCGACGTCGGCATCGTCGTGCCGCGGCTCATCAATAGCGGCACGCTCATCAACCGCCCGCTCTTCAAGGTGACGCCGGCGGTCGTCGCCGCGCCGGCCTATCTCGAGCGGCACGGCACGCCGACGCGCCCTTCCTGTCTCGCGACGCACACGTTTCTCGCGCCATCGCCCGACATTCACGGCGCGATGTGGACGTTCATCTCGTCCTCGGGCGACGACGAAGAGGTCTCGCTCGATCCGGCCTATACGGTCAACAATTCGCAGATGCTGCGTCAGGCAGCGATAGTGGGAATGGGCGTCGCCGTGTTGCCGGAAAGCCATGTCGCGAGCGACATCGAAAGCGGCGCGCTCGTGCGTCTTTTGCCCGGGTTCTCGGTGAAGGACGCGGACAAGGAAGTCTCGCTGGTTTATCCGGGAAGGCGGCATGTGTCGGCGAAGACGCGCTCGTTCGTCGACTTCGCGCTCGCCTACTTTCGCAGCGACACGGCGGCGCAGATGCAGCCGCCGCCGGTCGTCTGCTGACCCTCGCCTCCACGCAAACGAATATGAAAACGCGGCCGTTTGGCCGCGTTCATTCGCCAGCTATTCCCATTCGCGCTTCTACGCCAAAGCACTGCAACGCGCGTCAAGGCGCTCGAGAAGGATCTCGCAGCGTGCGATCAGCGCAATGCCGTCCTCGCGACGACGCGCCGGCGCCTTGTTGCACAAGTCGCGCCTGAATACCTCCAGCGCCTCGAGCAGCGGCCGATACTGCAGGACGCTCGCTGCGCCAAGCACACGATGGTGCCACTCGCGCAGTCGCTCGATCGAGCCATCGTCCAGCAGCGGCCTGAGCGCCGCGAGGTCGTCCCGAAACGACGAGACGAACGAATGAAGCAGCGCCTTCACCGTCGATTCGCTTCCCCAAAGCTGGGTCATATACGTCAGATCGAGATCCTCGCTCGACTCATACAAGAGGCTTGCCACCGGCGCGCGCGTCTCGATCGCCTGGACGACGGCCTCCGGCCCCTCCGGAGCACGCCACCGGTTCAGATGATCGCGCAACGTAGCGAGCCGGGTCGGCTTGACGAGACAGTCGTCCATGCCCGCCTCACGGCACATCGTGAGTTCTTCCGGCGCCGTGCTCGCGGTGATGCCGAGAATCGGCAGCCGCTTCTCCATGCCGAGTTCCGATGCCCGGACTCGCCGCGCCAGTTCGTAGCCCGTCATGTTCGGCATATGGCAGTCGGTGATCAGGAAGCCATAGCGCGTATTCTTCAGTGCGATCAGCGCCTCCACGCCATCGTGCACGACGTCGCACGCAAATCCGAGAAGCGACAACTGATGCCGGATCAGCTCCTGGTTCACCGGATGATCCTCGGCGACGAGCACGAGCCTGCCGCTCTTCAACGCCTTCTCGCGGTCGGGCGCTTCCATGGGCGCTTCGGCGCCGCCGGTCGCATGCGAGACGATCTGCGGCAAGCCGGTCATCGCAGCCACGCACGCCGCACCCAGTCCGCGCCACGAGATGGGGTTCACGCTCACGCGGATGTCGTTGTCGAGGATGCGGTAGCCGGTCGGCTTCGGCTTTTCCGTCACGTGGATGACGCGAGACTTCACGGGCAGCGGTTCCTTATGCGCATCGCTCAGGAACACGAGTTCGACGCCGTCGAACGTCTCCGGGCGCTGGAGCACGGGATCGTTTCGGGACATGATGCGCATCACGAGTCCGAGCGCCTGCGCGTAGTCGACGAGCGCTCGCGCCACCCGCGCGTCGTCGATCGCGATGAGCGCCTGCTTGCCGCGCAAGCCGTCGATTTGGTAGTGCGGCGTTTCCACCGGCATCGCGAGCCGCACGGTCATGCGCGTGCCGACGCCGACTTCGCTCTCGAGATGGAGCGTGCCGCCCATCAGTTCCACGAGCTTGTGGCAGATCGTCAGCCCGAGACCCGTGCCGCCGAAACGCCGCGTCGTCGAGGTCTCGGCCTGCACGAATGGCTCGAAGAGGCTCGCCTGCGCGTCGGGCGAGATGCCGATGCCGCTATCTTCCACGCACAGTTCGAGCACCTGCTCGTCATGGCGATCCTCGGCCATCCGCACGGACAACGCGACTTCGCCTTTCATCGTGAACTTGATGGCGTTGCTCATGAGATTGAACAGCACCTGACGCAAGCGCACGCTGTCGCCCCGGACACTCGCCGCGACGTCCGGCGCGACGTCGCAACGCACGCGCAATCCCTTCTCGTGGGCGCGGCCTGCGAGCAGTCCCACGGCGTTGTCGACCAGTTCGCGCAGGTCGATCGGCATCGACTCGATGCTGAGTCGCCCCGCTTCGATCTTCGAATAGTCCAGCAGGTCGTCCAGGATTTGCAAAAGCGCGCTTGCGGAATCCTGGATCATGCCGAGCATCTGCGCCTGGTCGGGATTGAGCGGCGTGT
Source organism: Caballeronia telluris (assembly GCF_001544495.1). Lineage (GTDB taxonomy): Bacteria > Pseudomonadota > Gammaproteobacteria > Burkholderiales > Burkholderiaceae > Caballeronia > Caballeronia telluris. Next base: position 271,906 of record NZ_FCNZ02000003.1, on the reverse strand, counting down.
TCTCGATCACTTCGACAAGCCCCAGCACGCCATTCATCGGTGTGCGGATTTCGTGGCTCATCATCGCGAGGAAGTCGTCCTTCGCCCGCGACGCTGCTTCGGCCGTATCGCGGGCGCGCGCGAGTTCGTCGGCTCGCGCACGCTCGACGCTCGCATCGACCCAGTATCCGCTCCAGACGACGGCGCCGTCGTCTTCACGGCGTGCTGCGAGAACCGCGCGCACCCAACGCTCGCCGCGCTCGCCGCGATCGCCGTTCGAGCGGAATTCCGCGTGCACCGGTTCGAGCGTGAAAGCCGAGCGCTCGATGACCTCGCGAAGCGTGCCCTCATCTTCGTGATGAATCTGCGACAGACAGCCCAGTTGGTTCTCGTCGGGCCTCGACAGATCGACGCCGAACAGCGGCCGCGTATCGCCGCCGATGTAGGGGAAGTTGTAGGTGCCGTCGGGCGCGCGGCGCAACTGGAAAACGACGGCCGGCAGCGAGCGCGTGACATCGTGCAGCCGCCGCTCGTTTTCTCGCGCGCGCATTTCCGCGTCGCGAATGTCGGTGATATCGACCATCGTGCCGACGATACCCGCCATCGCACCATCCGCGGACGTGAACGTGCTGGTCCAGAAGAGCCCGTGACGCGCCTGACCGTGGCGATCGCGAAATTCCAGTTCGACTTGCTGGCGCTTATCGGTCGCGATGCTCAGTGCCGCGAGTTCGTGCATCTGCTTGCTTTGGTTCGCGCCCCAGGGCATGCATTCGACCGACGTGCGGCCGATGATCTCTTCGCGTCGCACGCCGAGCGCTTCCTCGAAAGCGCGATTGACGGCGATATAGCGGTTCTGCAAATCCTTCGCGACGAGCGGATACGGCACGACTTCCATCATCGTGCGCTGGAAGCTCAATTGCGTGGCGAGGCGCTCTTCCATCTCGACGCGCCGGGTCATTTCGCGCTGCAGGAGAACGAAGGCGCGCAGCGTGACGAGCAGCACGACCGCGACCGCGATGAGCGCAGGCAAGAGCCGCAGCGCATTGACGCTCCATCCGCTTTGCGGGTCGCCGAGCGCGGCCTGCCGAGCGACATTGATTTTCTGCCTTTCGGCCTCCGGCATGGCGTCCAGAGCGCGGTCGATGAGCGTCGCCAGTTGCGACGACTGCGGCCGCACAGCGAAGCCGATGTGCTCGAACGTGCCCGTCGGACCCACGATCTTGAGCGTCTCGCCGTATTGCGACGACAGCGCCACGTCGATAGACGCCAGGTCTCCGACTGCGGCATCGGCCTCGCCATTCGCCACGCGCTCGAGCGCGTCGTTCAGTTTCGGCACGACGACGAACTCGGCGTGCGGAGCAAGACCTCGCAGTTCGCCGTCCGCCGCGAGGCGTTTGCTCACTGCAATGCGCGGCAACGGCAGATCGTCGAGGCTCTTCACGACGGCCTGACCATGCCGCCCCACAATGACGAGTGGATATTGGTCGCGCGGATCGGTCAGGACGTTACCGGACGCCGAGTCCCGGACGCGCTCGGCGGTAAAGATCATGTCGACGTCGCCGCGCGCGAGCGCACGTGCGACAGCGGCCGAATCCGCGTAGGCGCGTCGATCGAACGTCACGCCGAGCGTCTTCGAAAGGTACGCGAGATATGCCGCGCCGATTCCGCTCGCGTGTCCGTTCGAATCGACGTAGCTGAAGGGCGCCCAGTCGGCATCGAACCCCACGCTGACCGCAGGCAACGAGGACAGATAGTGTCGCTCGGCGGCGCTCAGAACCAGAGGCTTGCCCGAAAGCCTGCCGCGATCCTGTCGTTCCGATGAAACCGGGTGGATGGAATGCAGCCGGTCGGCATCCAACGCGAGAAGGCGTTCGTTGAGGTCGTTGCGCAGCGAGACGTGTTTAGATGGAACAGCAAAGCGCGACTCATTGAGCTCGCCGCTTTCAGTCTGCACGAGGCCGAGGGACGCGAATTCCGGTGAATCGAGGAGACGGGCCGCGCCCGGCGCGATTCCGAAATACAGATCGGCGCCGTTCCGGACGACTGCCTGCAATGCCTGACGTTCATCGCGAAAGGTCCGGAACTTCGCATTGGGCATGCGCTCGCGAATCAGCCGCTCGAGTGCATAGCCCTCTTCCACGGCGACGACAGGCTGTCGCATTCCGCCTTGCGTCATCTTGGCGAAGTCGGCGGTGCGTCCGATCATCACGGACTGACTGTAGGAATACGGGACGGTGAAGGTCAGGCAGTCATCGTGGTCGGCCGCACGCGAGACGTTCGCGATCACATCGATCTCGCCCGCACACGCTGCCTGGATCAGGTCGGCCATCGTCGCATAGCTGCGTGCGTCGAAACGGACGTTGGGGCCGGTGAGTTCGCGAAGCACGTCGATGCTCGTGCCGGCGGGCTGACCATCGCGCATCGTGACGGACGAATCGGCACCCGCCGACAGGACGCCGACGTTGAGGACCGTGTAGTCCTTGAGCGACCGGCTGGCGCTGATCGCCTGTGTCGGATCGACATGCGCGAACAGCGTTGCGGGGAACAACATCGCGACGAGCACGAGTCGCGCCCAACAGCGCGCCACGCTCGAAGCGGAGAGAAAAGACCGGAGTGTCGACATGGCGCTTATCAACTCGAAGCGCTAGTGCAGCGGCACGTCGTTGACCTCATGCGCGCGGCCGCGTGCTTCGACGCTTGCCAATTCGCGATGGAAGACCGGGTAGCACAGGCCGGCGAGCACGCCGCCCGTAAGCGGCGCCGCCCAGAACAGCCACAGTTCGTCTAGCGCCCAGCCGCCTGTGATGAGTGCGGGTCCCGTCGAGCGCGCCGGATTGATTGATCCGCCGGTGACGGGCATCGTAAAGGCGTAGATCATGATCAGCGCCAGCCCGATGGCAAACGGACTGCACATGCTAGAGGCACGTCTTCCGGCGAGCACCAGGTTCATCGTCACGAACACAAAGCTCATTGCCGCTTCGACGATAAATGCGGCCTGTAGCGTGAAGCTTCCCGGCGAGTGACTGTCGAATCCGTTCGCGCCAAGACCCGACTGATAGAACTCAAAGCCCGGTCTTGCGCGCATCAAGAGGTAGAGCAAACCGGCACCCGCGATCGCGCCGACGACCTGCGCGAGAATATAGGGCACGAGGTCGCTGACCGGAAAGCGATTGGCCGCCGCGAACCCGACTGTCACAGCGGGATTGAAATGGGCGCCCGAGACAGGACCGAGTACATAGGAAGCCGTAATGAAAGCGAACCCGAACATCAAGGGTTGTCCCAAGAGTCCCGGGTAAGAGGCGAAATAGCCGGAGGCGAGCACGCCGGAGCCGCAACCCATGAAAACGAGCCAGAAGGTTCCCGCACATTCTGCTGTCAGTCTTCCAATCAGGTTATTCGTCGGGGTCATCGGCCACAAGCGATCCAGCATCGGAAGCGAAATGCGTCCGCGCAGGCATCAAGATAGTGAAACCAAGAGTTTGACGAGACATCACGATCCGCAACATCAGATTGATCCGAATAAGGTCTTATCATTGATATGGGGCATCCGAATGCAGCATTCAGGCGAGTCCGATCTGCTGCAAATAGGCGATCAACTCGAACTCGTTTTCTAGACCCAACTTGCGCACGGCGCTGCGTCGTTGCGTGGCGATCGTTTTGTTACTACGTCCGAACTGGCGCGCGATCTCTGCCATGCGCATGCCGCTCGCGTATAGTCGAAAGACTTCCCACTCGCGCGCGCTCAAGGTGCCGGCACGGGCGGGCGCCCACGCCGGCTCGGCGGCCAGCAACTCGCTTGCGTGCGCCGACGCGAATCGCCGCCCGCCGCTGATCGCCGTGATTGCCTCGCTCAACGAAGGCAGTGTGTCGCGCTTGTCGACGACGCCTTCCACGCCCAGGTTGAGCAACCCTGCCAGCATCTGCGCATGCGCGATCATGGTGACTGCGACGATATGGGGACGGGGCACCTGCCGGACCAATCGCTTGAGGAACGCGATCGAGTTGCTCTCGCCGTTCACGCCCCGCATGCCGATGTCCGAAAACACAAAGTCGCACGGGACGTCTGAAACAAGCGTGGCGAGCCCCGCCGCGTCCCTGGCGGTCGCCACGACCTCGACCCGCCGGTCTTGTCGCAGATACGCACAAATTCCATCCAGGACCACCGGATGATCGTCGGCAACAATGACTCGGATTTTCTTATCCATTGTTTTTGTTGTTGTCGGTGCATCGAAACGACGAGCTTCTATCTGGACCGCCTCTTGTCTCCGTCCAGCTCGCCGCATGAATCCATGATTGCCCGCGCGGAACGCGGGTTCATGCGAACCTACGTCCGGCGCAGTTGCACGAGTCCGCTGTCAAAGGCGAATCGGTAAAGCTCCGCGTCCGTCGACAGATCGAGCTTGCGCATGGCCGCGCATTTTTGCGCGCTGATCGTTTTCACGCTGCGCCCGAGTTCTCTCGCGATTTCCGTCACGTTTCCACCCTTTGCGTAGCGCGCGATCACATCGAGTTCCCGGCGCGTCAGCTTTTTGCGGATCAGATCCACGCGATTCGCCACGTTCGCGTCAGCGAGCAGCGCGCGCACGGACGGCCCGAGGTAGTCCTCCTGCGCCAGTATGGTGACGATGGCAACGTAAATCAGCTCGAGCCGGTCCTGCTTGCTGACGACCGCATTCGCGCCTGCTTCGAGCGCCTGCCCGATCAGATCGGCGTCGGTCATCATCGACAGAACGACTTTCGCCGCCTGAGGATGACGGCTCGTGAGGTGCTTGATGAGGGCGAGGCCGTCGCCGTACTTTCCGCCGGGCATGAAGAAATCCATGATCACGACGTCGCACTCGACAGTCGCGAGCGCTTCTACTAGCTCGGTTGCATCCTTTGCCCGACACACGATCTCGATGTTCGGAATGTTGGCAATCAATTTCTCGATGGCGAGGATGACGAGCGGATGGTCGTCTGCTACCGCGAGTCGGATTCTATTATTGAACGCATGCATTTACCCGCTCCTCATTCCGGGTGTTTTCTGGATTACCTTCGTCGCCCAGAACACAATGAAGCTTGGACGCCGCGGGATATAACGCGCGTAAGCATCAGACATCGACGCATCCTCGAACGGAAGACACGTCCCAAAACTGCTAAGAATTTTCATAACTTCAGGTCAAGCCGTGGGCACGCGCGAACGCAAACAAGCCAGGATCGTTGCGCACGCCGAGCTTGCTCATCGCATCACGTTTCTGGCGGCTGATCGTGCGAACATCGCGATCGAGTTCCCGGGCGATCTCGGTGATCGACATTCCGCTCGCGAACATCCGGACGACCTCCAGCTCTCGCGGCGAAAGCCGCGGCCCTTCCGCGAGCGCGTCTGTTTCCGCACCCGCGACCGCCAGAGCCGCAACGATGGACGTACTCAGATACCGTCGCCCGACGCCCGCAAAGCGGACAGCGGCGGCCAGTTCGTCCATCGACTCGACTTTGTTGAGCAGGCTGAGCGCGCCGGCGTTCAGGATCGAACGCAGGATCGCGACATTGCTCATGCTCGTGAGCACGACGATACGAATGGCGGGCCAATCCCGGCACACGCGGCGAATCAGACGCAGGCCGTCCTCCGGCTGCGGACCTTGCTCCGGCATGGCGAAATCGGTCACGAGCACATCACAAGGCGTGGTGCTGAGTAACGAAATCAATGCCGTGGCGTTCACGGCCTCACCCACGATATTCAGGCTCTCGTCGGTGTTGAACGTCGCACGAATTCCGAGTAACACGAACGGATGATCATCCGCCAACACAACACGTAACTTCAAAGCGGCCCTCTCAGTTTCTTATTTTGTTTTTCGCCAATCCGAGCTTTAATCCAAAGGACAGTGTGTTTAATTAATTGCGTTTTCATCAATGGCCTAAAAAATGCGCTGGTTGGACTCATTTCAGGCCACTCAGGAGCACGCATATGCAAAGAAACGCCCTGCCGCTGATTTTCGCCAGAGTAGACGCCGGTAATTTCGTGATCCATACGATTTGTCCTATTTCCCCACCGTCATACGTGTGAGGTCCGTCCAGAGAGACGCCAATTTAGGAGGTCATCGCCGACCACCCTATAAGCAAAGGACTATTCGATGCCCGCGCTTGAAAATTCAGCCGGATATCCGACAAAATCGATATCAACTGTCACAGACTCGTCAATTTTTTAGGCGCGTACGAACGCGCGCGTGGTTTCAAGAAGGATGACAAATCCCTTTCTCCGACTCGAATACAACGATTAAGACCACATAGGAATTTGTCAAAAAGAGAGTTAAAAAAAGCCCGTGACGATCACGTCACGTGCTTTTCGAGAATGCGTAGCGATTTAGAACGGTTCTGTTGCGACTTTCGGTCAACATCGACGGCAGACGGCTTGCGGACAGGCGTGCCGTCGGTTTCGAGACGAGCAATTGTAAGGATTTGGCACCCAACGGCCGAGGGCATCGCCCCTGAACTGATCGTCGATGCGCAGTCTGCGCGGGAGGTTGAAGTGATTGCAGGTCCCACCTGCGGGTACCTTTTCTGCGAATCGTGATCAATTCGACCCAGCTTTCTTCCTAGAGGCGTGAACGCGCAGCGGTCGGCCGCATGGCGTGGTCAGCAGTGCATAGGCGGCATCGAGCTGGTCACTGTTTGCCTGCTGCCGCGCAATTGCCTCGAGCGCTCGCAACAAATGCTTGGCCAGTTCGAACTCCTGCTCCTCGCACGCTCTCTTGAATGCGGCGAACACATCGCCGTGCAGTGAGCACCTCATCGCCACTCCCGAGATTGAAGCAGTCCGGCGGGCGGGCCTTCAGACCTGCGTGATGCATTCAGTATCGACCTTCCCACGAGAGGAAGGCCAAGCCAGGTGTGCACACCCTCGATTCGAGAGCGCCCGCGCGCGCGCCGGACTCAGATCGTTAATTTCGACATTTCTTGAATTATCGAATGTAATGGACTATCGTTGCGAACATGGACATTACGCAACTTGCAAACATGGACTCGAACCTCGTTGTACGCGCGCTTGGTGCGCTCGCTCATGAATCGCGCCTCGCGGTCTTTCGAACGCTGGTCGTTGCTGGCCCCGATGGCATGGCCGCCGGCGAGATCGCACAGCAAGTTGGACTGGCGCCATCGAGTCTGTCTTTTCACCTCAAGGATCTTTCGCACGCGGAGCTCGTCACCGCGCGCCAGGAAGGTCGCTATGTTTTCTACTCGGCCAACTTCGGGACCATGAACAGCCTGATTGGCTTTCTGACGGAGAACTGTTGCGCGGGCGCGCCGTGCGACGCCAGCAATCCGTCGAACTGCTGCGGAGATTCAGCATGAAGCGCATCCATATTCACGTGTCGGTTCAGGACCTCAACGAGAGCGCGCGCTTCTACAGTGCGTTGTTCGGGAATGTTGAGCCGACGGTGAGCAAGTCCGACTACTGCAAATGGGAGCTGACGGATCCCGCCGTCAATTTCGCCATCTCGCAGCGCGGCGCCCCGCTTGGGGTTGATCACATTGGCATTCAGGTCGAGAACGCCGACGAACTCGCTGAGATGAACGCGCGATTCGCCTCGGCGCGTCTCCCCGTCCAGGTTCAGGAGGATACGACCTGCTGCTACGCCCGTTCGGAGAAGGCGTGGACGGTCGATCCTCAAGGCGTTGCTTGGGAGACCTTCCATACGCTCGAATCCGCGCCCGTCTATGGAGCGTCGCGCGACCGCTCGGCAGAGGCCGAGGCCGCAGCGTGTTGCTCCCCCACCGAAACCATCGCCACCTTGCAGAGGCGCTCGTGAGCACCAAGGCGTATTCCATCCTGATCTTATGCACTGGCAACAGCGCACGCAGCATTATGGCCGAAGCGCTTTTCAACGTACTCGGCAAGGGCAAGTTCCAGGCGTACAGTGCCGGCAGTCACCCTGGCGGCACTGTCAACCCATTCGCCATCGAGCGCTGTGCGGCGCTCGGCTATGACACGTCGAAGCTGCGCAGCAAGAGCTGGGACGAGTTCGCGGCGCCCGACGCACCGCATATGGATTTTGTCATCACCGTGTGCGATCAGGCCGCCGGCGAAGCCTGCCCGATCTGGCCGGGTAAGCCCATTACCGCGCATTGGGGATTTGAGGATCCGGCTACATGTGTGGGCACCGACGAGGAGAAGCGCAAAGTCTTCAACAAGGTCTATCGGCAGATCATGACGCGCGTCAGCCAGTTCGTGAACCTCCCGCTGCACGTACTCGATCGCAACGCCATTCAGCAAGAGATGCGCGCGATCGGCCAGCAACCCGTCGAGGAATCAAATGAGCACGACGGACACCACGCGCAATAACGCCTCGCCGGCGATCGGCTTCTTCGAGCGATACCTGACGGTCTGGGTGGCGCTGTGCATCGTTGCGGGCATCGCCCTCGGACAGGTCTTTCCCGGACTTTTTCACGCGATTGGCGGCATGGAAGTCTCACAGGTCAACCTCCCGGTAGGCGTGCTGATCTGGGTGATGATCATTCCGATGCTGGTAAAGATCGACTTCTCTGCGCTCTCGCAGGTGGGTAGCCATTGGCGCGGCATCGGCGTGACCTTGCTGGTGAACTGGCTCGTCAAGCCGTTCTCGATGGCGTTGCTTGGCTGGATCTTCGTACGACATGTATTTGCCGCATGGCTGCCCGCTGATCAGCTCGACAGCTACATCGCTGGACTGATACTTCTGGCTGCGGCGCCGTGCACCGCGATGGTTTTCGTGTGGTCGCAACTGTGCAAGGGCGACCCGTATTTCACCCTCTCGCAAGTCGCGCTCAATGACGCGATCATGGTCGTTGCATTCGCGCCGCTCGTGGCGCTGCTGCTCGGGCTGTCTTCGATCACGGTGCCGTGGGGCACATTGATCGTCTCGGTGGGCTTGTACATCGTCATTCCGGTACTGCTCGCCCAATGGCTGCGCAAGCATCTGCTCGCCCGCAGCGAAGCCTACTTCAAACACGCAGTCACCCGTCTGGGTCCGTGGTCGATTTCCGCACTGCTCGCGACGCTCGTGCTGCTGTTTGGTTTTCAGGGCGAAGCGATCGTGCGAGAGCCGCTCGTCATCGCGATGCTTGCTGTGCCGATCCTGATTCAGGTGTTTTTTAACTCAGGCCTCGCTTACCTGCTCAACCGCCGCCTTGGTGTGGCGCATTGCGTCGCGGGCCCATCGAGTCTGATCGGCGCGAGCAACTTCTTCGAGCTGGCTGTCGCCACGGCCATCAGCCTGTTCGGTTTTCATTCGGGTGCGGCACTCGCCACGGTTGTCGGCGTGCTCATCGAGGTCCCAGTCATGCTGCTGGTGGTGAGGGTCGTCAATCGCTCGCAACGCTGGTACGAAGCCGCCTGACCGCCCTTCACAGTCATTTATTCGAATCTCCCGAATTTGAACGCTGCTCACGTAGACATTCCCGACAGCGAGAAGCTGCAGCCTCCGTCGGCCTCTGCGCACGCACCCGGATCTTGTTGTTGTATGGCTCGCTGCGTCCAACGTCGTTTAGCCGCTTTCTGACGCTCGAGGCCGAGCGCCTGCTGCAAGCCTTCGGCGCCGAGACGCGAGTGTTCGACCCTCACGGCTTGCCGATGGTCGACAGCGCGCCGGCCGATCACCCGAAGGTGGTCGAACTGCAAGCTGTCCGAGTGGCCTGAAGGAAGGTGTGGTGCAGCCCGGAGCGTCACGGCACGCTCACCTCTGTGTTCAAGAACCAGGTCGACTGGCTCCCGCTGGAGTCGGCCGGCATCCGCCCGACCCAGGGACGCACGCTCGCGGTCATGCAGGTGTGCGGCGGCTCGCAGTCGTTCAACGCGGTGAACGCGCTTCGTGTGCTCGGCCGCTGGATGCGCATGGTCACTGTTTACACTTTTCGATGGTGAACACTCTAGGAAGTAGAGTATTCGCCATACGAAAAACGCAACAATGAAAAAAGCCCCACCAATCAATGGCGGGGCTTGAGTCATTTACGTTCCTGTAGTTGTTCCGGGCTAGAACGGGATGTCGTCGTCCATCTCGTCGAAGCCGCCGCCGGCCGGCGCGCTCGGGCGGCTCGATCCGCCGCCGCCACTTGCCGGACGGCCGGCCGCGGGCGCGCGACCACCGCCGCCACCGCCGCTGCGTTCCGCGGGCGCGCTGCGGCTGTATCCGCTGTCGTCTCCGGCGCCCGAACCGCCGCGGCCGCCGAGCATCTGCATTTGATCAGCGACGATTTCGGTCGAATAGCGTTCCTGCCCCGCCTGATCCGTCCATTTGCGCGTGCGGATGCGGCCCTCGATATACACCGACGAACCCTTCTTCAGATACTCGTTCACGATTTCCGCGAGACGCCCGAAGAACGACACGCGATGCCACTCCGTGAGTTCCTTCATTTCGCCGGACGACTTGTCCTTGTAGCGGTCGGTCGTCGCGAGACGAATGTTGGCTACGGCGTCGCCGCTCGGCAGGTAGCGGGTTTCCGGGTCGGCGCCCAGATTGCCGACGAGAATGACCTTGTTGACGGATGCCATGATTTCTCCTGTTGATTCGATACTTTGCCGCCGGCCGCGCCGCACGATGCGCAAAAGACTTCGCTGCTCCGAAGTTCCGCTTTCTCGTCGCCGCGCCGGCTTGAATCCGATTGACTGTGACTGCGATTAAACCGTGCGCTGGACCTTGCGCGGCGGCGCCTTCATGTTCGCCGCCACCACGAGCCACGCGAGCACCAGCGCAGAACACGCGTAGAAGACCGCGCTTTGCCCGTCCACCTTCAGCAGCCAGCCGCCGATCACGCCGCCGAGCGCGAGCCCGATCGACTGAGTCGTGTTGTAGACGCCCGCCGCCGCGCCCTTGCGCGTGCCGGGCGCGAGCTTCGATACGAGCGACGGCTGCGACGCCTCCAGCACGTTGAAGCCGAGAAAGTACACGAACAGAATCGCGGCCACCGACCATAGCGTATGAGGAGCGGCGCCCAATAACAACTGGCCGATCAGGATAAGCGCGATCGCGCTCAGCATGACGCTCTTCATTTTTCCACGTTTCTCGGCGGCGATGATCGCGGGCACCATCATCACGAACGCGAGTCCCATCACCGGCAGGTAAATCTTCCAGTGCGACGCGACCGGCAGGCCGCCCGCTTCCAGAATGCGCGGCACGACGAGAAAAAGCGCCGTCTGCGTGGCGTGCAGCACGAGCACGCCGAAGTTGAGGCGCAGCAGTTCGACGTTGTGCAGCACTTCGGCGAACGGCGCCTTCACGTGGACCGGATGCGTCGGCGGATCGGGCACGATCCACAGCACGACGCCCACCGCGAGAATCGACAGCACGCCGATCACCGTGAAGAGCCCGCTCATGCCGACCCAATGGAAGACGATCGGCGCGCCCACGATCGCCACCGCGAACGACACGCCGATGCTGGCGCCGACCATCGCCATTGCCTTGGTGCGGTTTTCCTCCGACGTGAGATCGGCGATGAACGCGATCACCGCCGACGACACCGCGCCCATGCCCTGGATCACGCGCCCGGCGATGATCCACGTCATCGAATGGCCGACGGCCGCGACGAAACTGCCGATCGCGAACACGACGAGGCCGAACACGATGACCGGCTTGCGGCCGAACTTGTCCGAGACCCAGCCGTAGAAAATATAGAGCATCGACTGCGTGACGCCGTACGCGCCGAGCGCGAGACCGACGAGAACCGCGTTGTCGCCGCCGGGGATGGTTTTCGCGTAGATCGAAAACACCGGCATGATCATGAAGAGGCCGAGCATCCGCAGCGCGAAGATCGCGGCGAGCGACACGGTCGCGCGCAATTCGGGCGCGCTCAGACGTGAAGACGTGGCAGACGGATTGGACATCAGAAGCGGGAAATGTAAGGGAAACGCGTTGGCCCGAAGCGCAGAAGCTCGATGAAACCCGGGCGCGGCCGCCTTGTTCCCGGTCGAAACGGCACAATATGGGACGCACTGCACTGGCGCACCGGCGGCCGGCCGGATCTTCGCGGATGCCCCGCGAGCGGCCCTTCCGGCGCTTGACTGGCGCTCTCGGGCGCGGGTACGGCGCCCTTGAAAAGTCGTTATAGTAGCAGGTTTAGCCCCCTCACTTTCCGCCCGGTTCATGGAAGAAATCCGTATTCGTGGGGCTCGCACCCACAACCTCAAAAACGTCAGTCTCGACCTGCCGCGTCACAAGCTGATCGTGATTACGGGCCTGTCCGGGTCGGGCAAGTCGTCGCTCGCGTTCGATACGCTCTACGCCGAGGGCCAGCGTCGCTATGTCGAAAGTCTGTCCGCTTACGCCCGGCAATTCCTGCAATTAATGGAAAAGCCCGACGTCGATCTGATCGAGGGCCTTTCGCCCGCCATTTCGATCGAGCAGAAGGCCACGTCGCACAATCCGCGTTCGACGGTCGGCACCGTCACGGAAATCCACGACTATTTACGCCTTTTGTATGCGCGCGTCGGCACGCCGTATTGCCCGGATCACCACATTCCGCTCGAAGCGCAAAGCGTCTCGCAAATGGTCGACGCCGCGCTCGCGCTGCCCGAGGAAACCAGGCTGATGATCCTCGCGCCCGTGGTCGCGGACCGCAAGGGCGAGCACGTCGAACTGTTCGAGGAAATGCAGGCGCAGGGTTTCATCCGCTTTCGCATTCGCTCCGGCGGCGGCACGGCGAACGAAGGCGTCGCGAAAATCTACGAAGTCGACTCGCTGCCGAAGCTGAAGAAGAACGACAAGCACACGATCGACGTCGTCATCGACCGGCTGAAAGTGCGTCCCGACATGAAGCAGCGGCTCGCGGAATCGTTCGAAACGGCGCTGCGCCTCGCCGACGGCCGCGCGATCGCGCTCGAAATGGACACCGACCGCGAGAAGCTCTTCAGCTCGAAATTCGCATGCCCCGTTTGTTCGTATTCGCTGCAGGAACTGGAGCCGCGCCTCTTCTCGTTCAACAATCCGATGGGCGCGTGTCCGGAGTGCGACGGACTCGGCCAGATCACCTTCTTCGACCCGAAGCGGGTGGTCGCGCATCCGTCGCTGTCGCTCGCGGCCGGCGCCGTGAAGGGCTGGGACCGGCGCAATCAGTTCTATTTCCAGATGCTGCAAAGTCTCGCGGCATTCTACGAATTCGACATCGAGCAGGCGGTCGAGGATCTGCCCGAGAAAGTTCGCAAAATCCTGCTGTTCGGCTCGGGCAAGACGCTCATCCCGTTCTCGTACATCAACGAGCGCGGCCGGACCTCGGTGCGCGAGCACGCGTTCGAAGGGATCATCCCGAATCTGGAGCGGCGTTATCGTGAAACCGATTCGACCGCCGTGCGCGAGGAACTCGCCAAATACCAGAACAACCAGCCGTGCCCGGCCTGCGAAGGCACACGGCTGCGTCGCGAAGCGCGTCACGTGAAGGTCGGCGCAGGCGACCAAGCTCGCGGCATCTTCGAAGTGAGCGGCTGGCCGTTGCGCGACACGCTCGGCTATTTCCAGACGCTCACGCTCGAAGGCGCGAAGCGCGAAATCGCCGACAAGGTCGTGAAGGAAATCGTCGCGCGGCTGTCGTTTTTGAATAACGTCGGGCTGGATTACCTGTCGCTCGAACGCAGCGCCGAAACGCTTTCCGGCGGCGAGGCGCAGCGCATCCGGCTCGCGTCGCAAATCGGCTCGGGGCTCACCGGCGTCATGTACGTGCTCGACGAGCCGTCGATCGGCCTGCATCAGCGCGACAACGACCGGCTGATCGGCACGCTCAAGCATCTGCGCGACATCGGCAATTCGGTGATCGTCGTCGAGCACGACGAGGACATGATCCGCATGGCCGATTACGTCGTCGACATGGGTCCGGGCGCGGGCGAGCACGGCGGCGTGATCGTGGCGCAAGGCACGCCGGCGCAGGTCCAGAACGACCCGAACTCGGTCACCGGCCAGTATCTCTCCGGCAAGCGCGGAATCGGCTATCCCGCCGAGCGCACCGCGCCCGACGAGCGGCGACTGCGCATCGTCGAGGCGTACGGCAACAATCTCAAGAACGTCTCGCTCGACCTGCCGGTCGGCCTGTTGACCTGCGTCACGGGCGTGTCCGGCTCGGGCAAGTCGACGCTCATCAACGACACGCTCTATCACGCGGTCGCGCAACACCTGTACGGCTCGGCGACGGAGCCGGCGCCCTACGAATCGATCGAAGGGCTGGAGCATTTCGACAAGGTGATCGCCGTCGATCAATCGCCGATCGGCCGCACGCCGCGCTCGAACCCGGCCACTTACACCGGTCTTTTCACGCCGATCCGCGAACTGTTCGCCGGCGTGCCGGCGGCGAAGGAGCGCGGCTACGATCCCGGCCGCTTCTCGTTCAACGTCAAGGGCGGGCGCTGCGAGGCGTGCCAGGGCGACGGCGTGCTGAAGGTGGAAATGCACTTCCTGCCCGACGTGTACGTGCCCTGCGACGTCTGCCACGGCAAGCGCTACAACCGCGAGACGCTCGACATCCAGTACAAGGGCAAGAACATCAGCGAAGTGCTCGACTTGACGGTCGAGTCGGCGCACGAGTTCTTCCGGCCGGTGCCGGTGGTCGCGCGCAAGCTGAAGACGCTGCTCGACGTCGGGCTCGGCTATATTCGCCTCGGCCAATCGGCGACCACGCTGTCGGGCGGCGAAGCGCAGCGCGTCAAGCTCTCGCTGGAACTGAGCAAGCGCGACACCGGTCGGACACTCTATATCCTCGACGAACCGACCACCGGCCTGCACTTCCACGATATCGCGCTGTTGCTCGAAGTGATTCACCGTCTGCGCGATCAGGGCAATACTGTCGTCATCATCGAGCATAATCTCGACGTGATCAAAACCGCCGACTGGGTCATCGACCTCGGTCCGGAAGGCGGAGCCGGCGGCGGGCAGATCATCGCCCAGGGGACGCCGGAGCAGGTCGCGAAGTCGAAGGCCAGTTTTACCGGCCGATATCTGGCACCGCTGTTGCAACGGGCGAAATCGGCGGCTTGAGGTGGGCTGCTTCCAGCATCAGGCGCAGCGGCACATAGCGGCCGCCGTCTGCATGAACGCGCGATGAAAACGAGCCGTATCCCTCGGATTGCGGTATAGACAAACGCTGTTGGCGTCAGGAGATGGAAAGCGGTCATGGCAAAGCGCAACGAAGCGCCCGACGAGCGGCGCGTCCGGGACCTGCCCGCCCGGCCGGTCAGACTGACGAGCGACATGAGCTTGCCGAAGCTGTCGGCGGTGGAAATCGGCAGCTATCTCGTGGCGTTTCTTGCCATGTACCTCGTGCTGCAACTGAAGCTGCTCGGCGGCCTGCTTGCGGGGATGCTCGTCTACCAGCTCGTGCACATGATCGCGCCGTTCATCGAAAAGCGGATGACGAGCGGGCGCGCGCGGCTCGTTGCGGTGGTGCTGCTCTCCGCCGTGATCATCGGCGGGCTGACGGGCGCGACGGTCGCCACCATCGAGCATTTCGAGCACGACGTCCCGAGCCTGCAAAAGCTGCTCGACCAGTTACTGACGATCACGTCGCACGCACGCCTTCGCGTGCCGGAATGGGTCGGCAACTATCTGCCCGTCGATTCCGAGCAGATGAAGGACAAGGCCACTCAGCTGATGCACCAGCACGCCGAGCAATTGCAGCAGGGCGGCAAGGAAATGGCGCGCGGCTTCGGGCATATCCTGATCGGCATGATCATCGGCGCGATCATCGCGGTGGGCGCGCCGAAAACCTCGCACCGGCTGCCGCTTTCCACCGCGCTCGTCACCCGCGTCTCGCGCTTTTCCGACGCCTTTCGCCGCATCGTCTTCGCGCAGATCAAGATTTCGGCGATCAACGCCGTGTTCACCGCGATGTATTTGCTGATCGCGCTGCCGATCTTTCACGAACGCCTGCCGCTCTCGAAGACGCTCGTCCTGGTCACGTTCATCGTCGGGCTCTTGCCGGTGATCGGCAATCTGATCTCGAACACGATCATCGTCGCGATTTCGCTTTCCGTGTCGTTCGGGACGGCGGTCGCGTCGCTCGCGTTCCTGATCCTGATCCACAAGCTCGAATACTTCCTGAACGCGCGGATCATCGGCGGACAGATCGAGGCGCGCGCCTGGGAACTGCTGCTCGCGATGCTCGCGATGGAAGCGGCGTTCGGCTTGCCCGGCGTGATCGCCGCGCCGATCTTCTACGCGTATATCAAGCGCGAACTAATTTATCTGCGGCTGGTTTGAGCTTCAAGAAGCGTCGCGCGAAAAAAATGGCCGCCCTCCGAAGGCGGCCATTTTCATTGCGGCGGCGAAAATTCAGCGGAACACCACCGTCTTGCTGCCGTTCAGCACGATGCGGTGCTCGACATGCCATTTCACCGCGCGCGCGAGCGTCACGCATTCGACGTCGCGGCCGATCGCCGTCAGTTGATCCGGCGTCATGCTGTGATCGACGCGCTCCACTTCCTGCTCGATGATCGGACCTTCGTCGAGGTCCGTCGTCACGTAATGCGCGGTCGCGCCGATCAGCTTCACGCCACGGTCGAACGCCTGGTAATACGGCTTCGCGCCCTTGAAGCTCGGCAAAAACGAGTGGTGGATATTGATCGCGTGGCCCGCGAGCTTCTCGCACATCTGCGGCGACAGAATCTGCATATAGCGCGCGAGCACGACGAGATCCACGTCATGCTGCTCGACGATTTCCAACACGCGCGCTTCCTGCGCGGTCTTCGCTTGCGGCGTCGACGACGTCAGCGGCAGATGATGGAACGGAATGTCGTAGCTCGCGGCGAGCTGATAAAAATCCTTGTGATTCGAGACGATCGCCGGAATCTCGATCTGCAACTGGCCGGTGCGATAGCGAAACAGCAGGTCGTTCAGGCAATGCCCGATCTTCGACACCATGATCACCACGCGCGGCTTCACCGACGCATCGTGCAATTCCCAGCGCATGCCGAACTCGTCGGCGAGTTCAGTGAACGACTTGCGCAACGCCTCCAGCCCCGGATCGCCGCCGACCTGCTGGAAATGCACGCGCATGAAGAATTCGCCGGTGTGGCTGTCGCCGAACTGGGCCGAATCGAGGATATTGCTGCCGAGGTTGAACAGAAACCCGGACACCGCATGCACGATGCCGGGCCGGTCCGGGCACGACAACTTCAAAATGAAACTATGTTCGGTCGACATGAACCGGTTACTCCTGGCGTGATATTTAGAACTCGGGCGAGGCGTAGATCGCCGCGATGCCTTCGCAGGCTTCTTCGTCGATCCAGCGGCGCCGCAGCAGGCAATCGAGCGTCGCGAGACTTGCGTCGACGGTGAGCGCGCCCTCTTCGATCCACCGCGCCACTTCGTCGATGCGCGCAAGCCGGTGTTCGCCGACTTCGCCATCCTGGTTGCGCGGCGCGAAATCGGCAGGCAGCGTGACGTCGAAGACGAAAATTTGCTCCGCCTGCGTGCCTTCCGGCAGCGTCTGCAAAACGTGGAACGTGCCGCCGCGCGTCGCGCGCGCCGCCAGTTCGGGCGTCATGCCGGCTTCTTCCCAGCATTCCTTCGCGAGCGTCGCCTCGATTCCCATTCCCCAGCCGATGCCGCCCGCCACCACGTTGTCGAGCATGCCGGGATCGGTCGCCTTGGACTTGCTGCGACGCGCGATCCACAACTGCGGCGCGCTATCGTCATATTCTACGATGCCGTTCAGATGCACCGCGTAGGTCATCGTCCCAAAGAAGCGCGACGCCGCGCGTTCGATGAACGCGAGCGGCGCGGCGTCGAAGTGGTTGCGGATCGCGTAGGTTTCGTCGCGCCAGCCCGGGATGCGGCCTTCCGCGGCGAGCATGCCGATCACCGCGCCGAGCGCGGCGCTGCGCGCGTCGACAGTATCGAACGAGGGCGAGAGCCGAACGCACGCAACGTCGATTTCGAAGACGTCCGGCCATCGCGCGAGCAAATCGACATCGCCGCGACGCACCCAGCCGACGCGCTCGTCGCCGATGAGAAACGGCTGATGCGCGGCGGGATCGAAGCGGCGGGCGGCGGCGATCGAAGGCAGGGACATGGAAACTCCGGCGGCGCCAGGCGGCGAAAAGCCGGTAATTGTAGCGTGCGAGGCCGTCCGGCGACGCGCCGCTCAGTCCTTCAGCGCGACGCGAATTCCGAGCGCGATGAACGTCGCGCCCGCCAGCCGGTCGAGCCACACGCCGACGCGCGGCCTGCGCTTGAGCCACGCGCCGATCATCCCGGCGCAGATGCCGAACACCGAAAACACGACGACCGTCTGCAGCATGAACAACGCGCCGAGTTCGAACATCTGGAGCATCACGCTCTGGCCGCCGTGCGGATTGACGAACTGCGGCAGGAAGACGATGAAAAAGAGCGTCACCTTCGGATTCAGCATATTGCCGATCACGCTTTGCCGGAACACGGTCGACAGCGCCTGCGCGGGACGCTCGTGCGCGGTGGCGAGTCCGCGGCTCGTCAGCGCCTTGATGCCGATCCACACGAGATAGGCGGCGCCCGCGAGCTTCACCGCTTCGAACGCGACCGGCGACGAGCGCAGCAACGCGGCGACGCCGAGCGCGGCGAGCGTCGTGTGGAAACTGATGCCGGCGGCAAATCCGAGCGCCGCGACGAGCCCGGCCGCGCGTCCCTGCGAGATGCCGCGCGCGAGCACCTGGAGATTGTCGGGACCGGGCGCGACCGTGATCGCGACCGACGCGGCGAGAAAGAGCAGGAAATTCGGCATCGCGTCAGTGCCCCGCGAACTCGCACACGGTGTAGAGCGGCACGCCGCCCTCGCGCAAGAGCGCCGAGCCGCCGAGATCCGGCAGATCGATGATCGCCGCGGCTTCCACGACCGTCGCGCCCAGGCGCTTGAGCAAGCGCGTGCCCGCCATCATCGTGCCGCCGGTCGCGACGAGATCGTCGACGATCACCACGCGATCGCCCGGCTTCACGGCGTCCTCGTGAATTTCGACGGTCGCGCTCGCGTATTCCAGTTCGTACGACTCGGCGAGCGTCCTATATGGCAACTTGCCTTTCTTTCTGATCGGCACGAAGCCGAGGCTCAGTTCATACGCGAGAATCGGCCCGATAATGAAACCGCGCGCGTCGAGCCCCGCAATGGCGTCGAGCTTCGCGTCGATATAGCGCTGCACGAACAGGTCGATCAGCGTGCGTAGGGCGCGGCGGTCCTGCAACACCGGCGTGATGTCGCGGAACTGCACGCCCGGCTGCGGCCAGTCGTCGATCGTGCGCACGCGGTCCTTGATGAATTGCGCGGCCTCGCGCGGGGCGGTCGATGGGATACTCGACATGGTGTCTCCGGGGAACATGGCGCTCGGCATTCGAGCGTGCAGAATCAGGCGGCTCGGCGATGGCGCGACAGCCGCTCCTCGGCCTGCGCCAGTTCTTCGGGCAGGCCGCGCAACACGACGATGTCCTTCGCGCGCAGCTTGGTTTCGGGGTCCGGCTCGACGCCGCGAATGCCGTGACGCCGGATCGCGGTCACTTCGATGCCGTCGCCAACCAGCCCGAGCGTTTCGAGCGTCTGGCCGACCGCGTCCGAGTTCTCGTCGATCGGCACCGATTGTAGCCGCACCTGCTCGTGACCATCGTCGTCGTCGAGGTCGTCGGCGCCGCGGAAATAGCCGCGCAGCAAGCTGTAGCGCTCGTCGCGCATTTCCTCGACGCGCCGCACGACGCGCCGCATCGGCACGCCCATCAGCACGAGCGTATGCGACGCGAGCATCAGGCTGCCCTCGACGATCTCCGGAATCACTTCCGTCGCGCCCGCCGCGATCAGCTTTTCCAGATCGGCGTCGTCGACCGTGCGCACGATCACGGGCAGCGTCGGCTGAAGCTCGTGGATGTTGTGCAGTACGCGCATCGCGGAAGGCGTGTTCGCATAGGTGATCGCGACCGTCGCCGCGCGGTGCAGGCCCGCGGCGAGCAGCGATTCGCGCCGCCCCGCATCGCCGAATACGACCGATTCGCCCGCCGCCGCGGCCGCCGCGACGCGATCCGGGTCAAGATCGAGCGCGACGTACGACAAGCCTTCGTGCTCCAGCATCCGCGCGAGATTCTGCCCGGCGCGGCCGTAGCCGCAGATGATCACGTGGCCGCTTTGCTTGAGGCTCTGCGTCGCGATCTTGGTCATCTGCAACGACTGCAGCATCCATTCAGTCGACGACAACCTGAGCACGATCCGGTCCGCGTTCTGGATGATGAACGGCGCGGCGAGCATCGAAAGCAGCATCGCGGAGAGAATCGCCTGCAACAGCACCGGCTCGACGAGATGCGCGTCCAGAATGAGGTTCAGCAGCACGAAGCCGAATTCGCCCGCCTGCGCCAGATAGAGACCCGTGCGCATCGCGACACCCGGCCGCGCGCCGAAGAGCCGCGCGAGCCCCGTGATCATCACGGCTTTCAGCAGAATCGGCACGATCAGGAACGCGAGCACGAGCAGCGGATGCTCCCAGATCACGCGCGGGTTGAGCAGCATGCCGGTCGTCACGAAGAAGAGGCCGAGCAGCACGTCGCGAAACGGCTTGATGTCTTCTTCCACCTGATGCCGGTACGGCGTCTCGGCGATCAGCATGCCCGCGATGAAAGCGCCGAGCGCGAGCGATAGCCCGAACTTGTCGGTGATGAACGCCGCGCCGAGCGTCACCAGCAGGAGGTTCAGCATGAAGAGCTCTTGCGAGCGCCGCCGCGCGACGAGATCGAACCAGCGCGTCATGAACTTCTGGCCGATGAAGAGCAGCACCGTCAGCGCGACGACGATCTTCACCGCCGCGATGCCGAGCCACATCGCGAGTTGCGACGACTGGCCGTTGCCGAACGCCGCGATGATGATGAGCAGCGGCACGACCACCAGGTCCTGGAACAGCAGCACGCCGAAGATGTTGCGGCCGTGCTCCGCTTCGAGTTCGAGCCGCTCGGCGAGCAGCTTGCTGACGATCGCCGTCGACGACATGGAAAGCGCGCCGCCGAGCGCGAAGCTCGCCTGCCACGACATGTTCATCCAGAAGCTCGCGATCCAGCCGAAGAAGAGCGCGAGCGCGATCGTTCCCGCGACCTGGCACGCGCCAAGTCCGAACACGATCCGGCGCATCGCGCGCAACTTCGATAGCGAGAATTCCAGCCCGATGGAAAACATCAGGAACACGACGCCGAATTCGGCGAGATGCTGCGCGCCGCCGCTGTCCGGCACGATACGCAGCGCATTCGGCCCGACGACGATGCCGACCGCGAGATAGCCGAGCATCGGCGGCAGGTTCAGAAACCGGAACACGACGACTCCCGCCACCGAACACAGCAGCAGCAACAGCGTCATTTCAAGCGGCGATGTCATCCGTCTAGCGTCCTCGTCTGTCGGCGGAACCGCTCGCGCGGCACGCGCTCGGTTCTCGGGGATGGCCTTTTGCGGCAGGCCTTTCGGGGGGCGGATGAGCGGCGGCGAGCCGCTGGGTGTCCGGCGCGGCGAAGAAACGCCTTTGTTATACTCCGCGAATGATAGCGAAAATCAATGGCGACCGGGCACTCGCGCTGGCTCGCACCGTACTCGACATCGAAGCCGACGCCGTCCGCGGGCTCGCAGATCTTCTCGACCACAACTTCACCGGCGCCGTCGAACTGCTGCTCGGCTGCCGCGGCCGCGTGGTCGTGTCGGGTATCGGCAAGTCGGGGCATGTGGCGCGCAAGTTCGCCGCGACGCTCGCCAGCACGGGCACGCCCGCGTTCTTCGTGCATCCCGCCGAAGCGAGCCACGGCGACCTCGGCATGGTCACCTCCGACGACATCTTCATCGCGATGTCCAACTCCGGCGAAACCGAAGAACTCGTCGCGATCCTGCCGCTCATCAAGCGCCTCGGCGCCAAGCTGATCGCGATCACGGGCCGTCCCGAATCGAGCCTCGCGCAACTCGCCGACGTGCACCTGAACGCACGCGTCGAAAAGGAAGCCTGCCCGCTGAATCTCGCGCCCACCGCCAGCACCACCGCGGCGCTCGCGCTCGGCGACGCGCTCGCGGTCGCGGTGCTCGATGCGCGCGGCTTCGGCCCCGACGACTTCGCGCGCTCGCATCCCGGCGGCGCGCTCGGCCGGCGCCTGCTCACCTACGTGCGCGACGTGATGCGCGTGGGCGACGACGTGCCGCAAGTGCCGCTCGATGCGACCGTCGCCGACGCGCTCTTCCAGATCACCGACAAGCGCATGGGCATGACGGCCGTCGTGAACGCAAAAGGCCACGTCGAAGGCATTTTCACCGACGGCGACCTGCGCCGCGTGCTGCAACGCGACGGCGATTTCCGCGCGCTGTCGCTCGTCGACGTCATGACGCGCAGCCCGCGCACGATCGCACCGGACCATCTCGCGGTCGAGGCCGTGGAACTGATGGAGCGCCACCGCATCAATCAGATGCTGGTCGTCGATGAAAACGCGACGCTGATCGGCGCCCTGAACATGCACGACCTCTTCTCCAAGAAGGTGATTTGATGGCGCAGAAGCCTTCCGCCGCCAGCGCAGCGCCGCCCGCCACGGGCACGGCGGCCGAGCGCGCGAGCCGCATCAAGCTGATGATTTTCGACGTCGACGGCGTTTTCACCGACGGCAGCCTCTTCTTCAACGCCGACGGCGACGCGATGAAGTCGTTCAATTCGCTCGACGGCTACGGCGTGAAGATGCTGGAAAGAATCGGCGTGCAGACGGCGATCATCACCGGACGCCAGTCGGGCATCGTCGCGGCGCGGGTGCGCGAACTCTCGATCACGCATCTCTATCAGGGCGTCGACGACAAGACCGTCGCGCTCGCCGAGCTGCTGCAAAAGACCGGCATCGCCGCGTCCGAATGCGGCTACATGGGCGACGACTGGCCCGATCTCGCGGTCATGCGCTTGTGCGGCTTCGCGGCTGCGCCGGCCAACGCGCATCCGGAAGTGATCCAGCGCGTGCACTGGGTCGCCGAAGCGCGCGGCGGCCACGGCGCGGTGCGCGAAGTGTGCGACGCGATCGCGCGCGCGCAGCATCGTTACGACGAACTGCTCGCCGACGCGATGGGAGCCTGACGCGATGCAGCGCCCAGGCCGACTCACTTCGCTCCTTCCGCTCGTCGCGGTGGCCGCGCTCGCGGGCATCACGTACTGGCTCTTGCAGGCGACGCTGCCGCAGTCGGGTCCGGCGCCCGAGCAGCCGAAGCGCCACACTGCGGACTATTTCGCCGACAACTTCTCCGTCTCCGAACTCGACACGACCGGCACGACGCAATATCGCCTCACCGCGAAGTCGATGGTGCATTACGAGGACGACGAGAACAGCGATCTCACGCTGCCCGCGTTGCGCATGTTCCAGCCGGAGAAGCCGCAAGTGACCGCGACGGCCGAGCGCGGCACGGTGAACGGCGACGTCTCGATCGTCGATCTCTACGACAACGCGCGCATCCTGCGCGTGGCCGGCTACGGCGATCCGCAGATGCAGGCCGATTCCCAGCATTTCCGTATCTTCGTCAATGACGATGTCATCGAAACGAAAAAGCCGGTTAAACTTCAGCGCGGTCCGTCCGTGATGACGGCCAACGGCATGAACTACAACAACGTGACCCGGGAAATGAAGCTCTTTGGTAACGTGCGCGGCATGATCGCCTCGTCCGATATCAACGGCGGCTCCTCCAAGTAATCCCGGCAATCCCATCCCAAGTGTGACTGCATGAACGAAACGTTCCCTCGTCCCGATTCCGGCTGTCCGCGCGAGGCGCTTTCGCGTCGCGCGCGCCGCGCCGCGCAGCTCGGGCTCGCGGCCGCACTCGTCGCGCTGCCGATCGCGGGCTTTGCCCCGGCAGCCCACGCGGAACGCGCCGACCGCGACAAGCCGCTCAACATCGAAGCGGACAACATGTCCTACGACGACCTGAAACAGAAGAACATCTTCATCGGGCACGTCGTCGCCACCAAAGGCACGATCGTGATCAAGGCCGACCGTGTCGAAGTGACGCAAGACCCGCAGGGCTACCAGTACGCGACCGGCACCTCGACCGGCAACAACCTGTCGTACTTCCGCCAGAAGCGCGATGGTCTCGACGAATACATCGAAGGCAATGCCGTGCGTATCGACTACGACGGCAAGCAGGACCTGACCACGCTCACGACGCGTGCGGTCGTGCGCCGGCTGGTCGGCCTGACGAAAATTCAGGACGAAGTCCACGGCAGCGTGATCACCTACGACGGCCAGAAGGACTTCTACACCGCGAAGGCGGGCTCCGACGTCGCCGGCCCGGGCAACCCGACCGGCCGCGTGCGCGCGATGCTCTCGCCGCGCAACGGCAACGCCGCGCCGCTCAACGGCTCGCCCGCCACGCTCGCTCCTTCCACCACCATTCAGGGAACGCCGCAGCAGTGAACGCGCCCGCCATGCCCCATCGCAAGCCGGCCGGTGAATCGAGTTCGCTCGCCGTCCGCAATCTGAAAAAGCGCTACGGCTCGCGCACGGTCGTGAAGGACGTGTCGCTCGACGTGAAGAGCGGCGAAGTCGTCGGACTGCTCGGCCCGAATGGCGCGGGCAAGACGACGTCGTTCTACATGATCGTCGGCCTCGTGCCGCTCGACGAGGGCGAAATCGCGCTCGACGGCACCTCGATCAGCCTCCTGCCGATTCACCAGCGCGCGAAACTCGGGCTGTCGTATCTGCCGCAGGAAGCCTCGGTTTTCCGCAAGCTGACCGTCGAGCAGAACATTCGCGCCGTGCTCGAACTGCAATTCACCGAGGCCGGCAAGCGGCTCACGAAGGACGCCATCACGCAGCGCGCCGAAGCGCTCCTCGACGAACTCCAGATCGCCCATCTGCGTGACAATCCGGCGCTGTCGCTCTCCGGCGGTGAGCGGCGACGCGTCGAAATCGCCCGCGCGCTCGCGACCAATCCGGCCTTCATCCTGCTCGACGAGCCGTTCGCGGGCGTCGATCCGATCGCCGTGCTGGAAATCCAGAAGATCGTCAAGTTCCTGAAGCAGCGCAACATCGGCGTGCTCATCACGGATCACAACGTGCGCGAAACGCTCGGCATCTGCGACCACGCCTACATCATCAGCGACGGCAGCGTGCTCGCCGCCGGCGCGCCGAGCGAGATCATCGAGAACGAAAGCGTGCGCCGCGTGTATCTCGGCGAGCACTTCCGCATGTGACCGGTGCACGGCCGCGGCTTACTGCACCGCGGCATCGCGACGTTGCAAATCTTACGTGCCGCCCGCGAGGCGGCACGGCTGTTTTTGCGAAATCCCGCGAGGTTTCGCGCGCGTGGCAAACTCTCTACAATGATTAAAACTTTGCCATGAAAGCCAGCCTCCAACTCCGCCTATCGCAGCATCTTGCGCTGACCCCGCAACTGCAGCAGTCCATCCGGCTGTTACAGTTGTCGACGCTCGAACTGCAACAAGAGGTCGCGATGGCGGTCGCGCAGAATCCGCTGCTCGAAAACGAGGACGACTGGATCGCCAGTCCGCTGCGCGTCGCGGCCGACGGCTCGCTAATCACGTCGGCGAACACGTCGAGCGCGCCGCCTGAGCCGCTGATGAACAACGGCTCGACGAGCAGCACGTCCACGTCCGAACGATCGGAAAGCGGCGAGCCGCAGGGCGTCGACGAATACAACGGCCTCGGCGCGGATTCGAATTCGTGGAATCTGGAAGACTACGGCCGCTCGAACACCGGTTCCGACGACGACGATCTCCCGCCGCTGCAAATCCACGAATCCACCACCACGCTGCGCGATCATCTGACCGCGCAGTTGCGCATGACGCAGGCGAACCAGCGCGACCGCGCGCTGATCACGTTCCTGATCGAGTCGCTGGACGAAGACGGTTATCTGACGTCGTCGCTGGAGGAAGTGCAGGCGGATTTGCCCGACGAACTCGAAGTCGATGTCGACGAACTCAGCGCCGCGCTCGCGCTGCTGCAAAGCTTCGATCCGCCGGGCGTCGGCGGGCGCTCGGCTTCGGAATGCCTGAAGCTGCAGTTGCTGCGGCTCGATTCGTCGGCGACGCGTACGCTCGCGCTGGAAATCGTCACGCATCATCTCGAACTGCTTGCCGCGCGCGACTTCACGCGTCTGCGCAAGCAACTCAAGGCCAGCGACGACGCCCTGCGCGACGCGCACGCGCTCATCCGGTCGCTCGAGCCGTTTCCGGGCGCGGCGTACGGCAAGAGCGAAGCGGATTACGTCGTGCCCGACATCCTGGTGCGCAAGACCACGGGCGGCTGGACGGCCGAATTGAATCCGGAAATCGTTCCGCGCCTGCGAATCAACCATCTCTACGCGAACATTCTGCGTAACAACCGGGGCGATCCGGGCAGCGGATCACTGCGTCAGCAGCTTCAGGAAGCGCGCTGGCTCATCAAGAATATTCAGCAGAGGTTTGAGACGATTCTGCGTGTCGCGCAGGCAATTGTTGAACGTCAAAAGAACTTTTTCGCACATGGCGAAATTGCCATGCGGCCCTTGGTTTTGAGGGAAATTGCTGATACGCTGGGTTTACACGAGTCGACGGTTTCGCGTGTGACGACCGGCAAGTACATGCTCACCCCATTTGGGACGCTTGAATTTAAGTACTTCTTTGGATCGCACGTTTCGACCGACACAGGAGGCGCGGCATCGTCCACGGCGATCCGGGCCCTCATCAAGCAACTGATAGGAGCGGAAGACCCCAAATCTCCTCTTTCAGACAGCCGCATCGCCGAACTGCTGGCGGAACAGGGATTCGTGGTCGCGCGGCGCACTGTCGCGAAATATCGCGAAGCTCTGAAAATCCCCGCGGTGAATCTGCGCAAGTCTCTGTGACACGTCTCTGTAGCCCGTTGCATTTCGCGGCGGGCCTTTACCGGCCGCATCGCGGTAAGCGCGAACGAGCCGGCCGATGCGTCCCGTTTTTCACGCACGCCCGGACGGCGTAGCAAACGGGCAGCAGGGCCGACCGGTATTAGCCGCGCTGCCGCGATCCACGGCCACTAGCTTGGAGAGCAACTATGAATCTGAAGATCAGTGGACACCACCTCGAATTGACGCCTGCGTTGCGCGAGTACGTGATCACCAAACTCGACAGGGTGCTCCGTCATTTCGATCAAGTGATCGACGGCAATGTGGTCCTCTCGGTCGACAATCATAGGGAAAAGGACAAGCGGCAAAAGGTGGAAATCAACCTGCACCTGAAGGGCAAGGACATTTTCATCGAGAGTTGTGACGCTGATATGTACGCGGCGATCGACCTCATGGTGGACAAGCTGGATCGCCAGGTCATCAAGCACAAGGACAAGATTCAAGGCCACGCGCACGAGGCCGCAAAGTATCGTGCGGAACCGCAGGAACTCGAAGCCCCGTCGCCGTGATTTCGCCGGCCGACCGAGTCGCCTGATGCTTCGCGCAACAATTCGAGGGATTATTCGAATTTCGTGATTGAGCAAAGGAAGGGTGCAACCTGGCACGAGCCGCCTGAACCCAGGCGGCTTTTTTGTTGCACGCCAGGTTCAAGTCGTTGATTTCCGGGCGAATTGACCGTTGCAAAAGGTGCCCGAAGTCGATGGCGCGCTGCACCATCACTGATTGCGCTGTCATATAATGAACCGGTTATTATCGAATTCCACTATCGGACCGCGCCAGCGAGCGCTGTTCCTTCCAAACATCGCCGTGAGCGCTTTCGATCAGTCGCCACGATGAGGAGAATTCAGGCCACGCATCAGCCTGCCAACATGAATCGTTTAGCCAAATTTCTTCCCCTCGAAAACGTCGTTCTCGGACTGACCGTCACTAGCAAGAAACGCGTATTCGAGCAAGCCGGGCTGATTTTCGAGAACCAGAACGGCGTCGCCCGCAGCACCGTCACCGACAATCTTTTCGCACGCGAGCGCCTCGGTTCGACCGGTCTCGGCGAAGGCGTCGCGATCCCGCACGGGCGCATCAAAGGTCTGAAGCAGCCGATCGCCGCCTTCGTGCGCCTGGCCGAACCGATCGCATTCGAATCGCCGGACGGCCAGCCGGTGTCGCTGCTCATTTTCCTGCTCGTTCCCGAGCAGGCCACGCAGCAGCATCTTGAAATTCTGTCGGAGATCGCACAACTACTCTCCGACACGCAAGCGCGTGAACGCCTCAACAAGGAAGAGAATCGTGAAGCGCTGTATCAGGTGCTCACGCAGTGGCAGCCGTAAATCCAGCTTCGGCGGCACGCACGGCCTGACCGGGCGGCCGCGGGCCGGCTCGCGCGGGTCGGGCTTCTGGGGCACAATCGGTTCAATGGAGCGGACTGCGATGGGCTCGGGTGCCGAGCCCCGGAACAGAAGCCCGCTCCCGGCTTCCAACGGAGTTCCGGACTCATGGATACGTCCAGCATCAACGCCCAGAGCATTTTCGACGACAACGCGGCCGCGCTGAAACTCAGCTGGCTGACGGGTCACGAAGGCTGGGAACGCGGCTTTTCGAGCGAGACGGTCGCGAACGCCACATCGAGCGCCGATCTCGTCGGCCACTTGAACCTGATTCACCCGAATCGTATCCAGGTGCTCGGCGACGCCGAGATCAATTACTACCAGCGCCAATCCGACGAAGACCGCTCGCGCAACATGGCCGAGCTGATCGCGCTCGAGCCGCCGTTTCTCGTGGTGGCGGGCGAAGTCGGCGCGCCGCCGGAACTGGTTTTGCGCTGCACCCGTTCCTCGACGCCGCTTTTCACCACGCGCATGTCGGCGGCCGCGGTCATCGACAGTTTGCGGCTTTATATGTCGCGCATTCTTGCGCCGCGCGCGACGCTGCACGGCGTGTTCCTCGACATCCTCGGGATGGGCGTGCTGCTCACCGGCGACTCCGGCCTCGGCAAGAGCGAACTCGGCCTAGAGCTGATCAGCCGCGGCCACGGGCTGGTGGCGGACGACGCCGTCGATTTCGTGCGCCTCGGCCCGGATTTCGTCGAAGGGCGCTGCCCGCCGCTGTTGCAGAATCTGCTCGAAGTGCGCGGCCTGGGCCTGCTCGACATCAAGACGATCTTCGGTGAAACCGCGGTGCGGCGAAAAATGAAGCTCAAGCTGATCGTGCAACTCGTGCGCCGGCCGGACGGCGAATTCCAGCGCCTGCCGCTGGAAAGCCAGACCGTCGACGTGCTCGGCCTGCCGATCAGCAAGGTCACGATTCAGGTCGCGGCCGGCCGAAATCTCGCCGTGCTGGTCGAAGCGGCGGTGCGCAACACGATCCTGCAACTGCGCGGCATCGACACGCTTCGCGACTTCATGGACCGTCAGCGGCTTGCCATGCAGGACCCCGACAGCCAGTTTCCGGGCAAACTGATCTGACCGCGCGAGCGCCCCGCGAAAGCACGCGGCGCGCGGTTCCTGCGACAAATCCGCGCACCATCGCAGGTGCTAAGATAAAGCGAACGAGTCGAACTCCATGCGTATCATTCTGATCACCGGCATTTCCGGTTCCGGCAAGTCCGTCGCGCTGAACGCTCTGGAAGACGGCGGCTACTATTGCGTCGACAACCTGCCGCCGCGCTTTCTGCCCGAGCTCGCCCGCTACCTCGCAAGCGTCGGGCAGACGCATCTCGCCGTCGCCATCGACGCGCGCTCGAGCGTCTCGCTCGACGATGTCCCCGCGATCATCCGCGATCTTTCGGTCGCCTACGATCTGCGCGTGCTGTTCCTGAACGCGAGCACGCAGTCGCTCATTCAACGCTTTTCCGAAACCCGCCGCCGTCATCCGCTCTCGGGCTCGCCCGCGCACGACGCCGACGTCGGCCTGCTGAAGTCGCTCGCCGAAGCCATCGAGCGCGAGCGCGAACTCGTCTCCGGTCTCGCGGAGTTCGGGCATCAGATCGACACGAGCAATCTGCGCGCGAACGTGCTGCGCGCGTGGGTGAAGAGTTTCATCGAGCAGGAATCGGCAGGCCTCACGCTGATGTTCGAATCGTTCGGATTCAAGCGCGGCGTGCCGCTCGACGCCGATTTCGTCTTCGACGTCCGCACGCTGCCGAACCCGTACTACGACCGCGAGTTGCGACCGCTAACGGGCCTCGACCAGCCGGTCATCGAATATTTGTCGGCGCAGCCGATGGTGCATCAGATGATCGACGACGTCGGCACGTTCATTGCGAAATGGCTGCCGCAGTTTCGCGACGACAACCGCAGTTATCTCACCGTCGCTATCGGCTGCACGGGCGGCCAGCATCGCTCGGTGTTCATCGCCCAGGCGCTCGCCGCGCGCTTTAACGACAAGGCGAAAGTAATCGTGCGGCATCGCGACGCGCCCATCGCGGTCGATGGCAACGCGGCGCACACGCCAACCTGATCGCCGTCGCGGCGATCAAACCTGGAGGCGCGCGATGTCTTCCAATCCCGTTCTCGCCGACTTGCCGCTGTTCCCGCTTCACACCGTCCTGTTTCCGGGCGGCCTCCTGCCGCTCAAGATCTTCGAGGCGCGCTATCTCGATATGGCGCGCGAATGTCTGCGCGAGAAGACGCCGTTCGGCGTGTGTCTCCTGAAAAGCGGCAACGAGATCGCGTCGCCGGGCGATCCTTCCGTGCCGGAAAGCGTCGGCTGTCTGGCCGAGATCAACGAATGCGATGTCGACACGTTCGGCCTGCTGCTCGTTCAGGCGCGCGGCACGCAGCGGTTCCGGCTGCTTGCGCATCGCGTCGAGCCGAGCAATCTGATCGTCGGCATGGCGGAGTTGATCGGCGAGGATGCGCCGCTTCAGGGAGTCGAGGCGCTCGCGAAGTTCGGTGCGTGCGCGGAAGTGCTGGAACGCATTATCGAGACGATCAAGGAACGCGATCCGCAGAATCTTCCCTTCGCCGAGCCCTTCCTCTTCGACGACCCGACGTGGGTCTCGAATCGGCTCTCCGAAATCCTGCCGATTCCGATGCGCGCGCGGCAGAAAATGATGGAACTGGAGGACGCGGCGGCGCGCATCGACGTCGTGCATCACTACATGCAGCATCATCAGCTGCTTTAGATCAGCGATCCTTGCAGCGCGTCGAGCAGTTTCCTCACCGGCGCGGGCAAGCCGAACGCGTCGATCTCGGCAAGCGGCGCCCAGACGGTTTCGCCGTTCGCCGCCTGAAAGCGCGCGCCGCCGCCCACTTGCGCGAGACGCGGCTCGATCTCCAGCTTGAAATGCGTGAACGTGTGCGTGAGCGGCGCAAGCCGATGCAGCTCGTCCGTGCCGCCAAAGCCATGCGCGACGTCCGCGAGCGCGTCTTCGCCGGCGGCTTCGGGCAGGCTCCAGAGGCCGCCCCAGATGCCCGTCGGCGGGCGTTTTTCCAGCAGCACGGCATCGCCGTCCTTCAGCACCAGCATCCAGGTCTTCTTCGTCGGCAGCGTCTTTTTCGGACGCGCCGCCGGCAATTCGCGCTGCCGTCCGCTCACGTTCGCCACGCAATCCGCCGCGAACGGACAGCGCGCGCAGTCCGGCTTGCCGCGCACGCACAGCGTCGCGCCGAGGTCCATCAGGCCTTGCGTGTACGCGGTGACGTCGTCGGGATGCGCGGCGTCCGGCAACAGCGATTCGGCGAGCGTCCACATCGCGTTTTCCACGCGCTTTTCGCCCGGAAAGCCGTCGATGCCGAAGACGCGCGCGAGCACGCGCTTCACGTTGCCGTCGAGGATCGTCGCCCGCGCGCCGAACGCGAACGACGCGATCGCCGCCGCCGTCGAGCGGCCGATGCCCGGCAATTCCGCGAGTTCGTCGACGGTTTGCGGAAACGCGCCGCCGAATTGCTCCGACACCACCTGCGCGCACCGATGCAGATTGCGCGCGCGCGAGTAGTAGCCGAGGCCGGCCCAGAGCGCCATCACGTCGTCGAGCGGCGCGGCGGCGAGCGCGTTCACATCGGGGAAGCGCGCGAGAAAACGCGCGTAGTACGGAATCACCGTCGAGACCTGCGTCTGCTGGAGCATGATTTCCGACAGCCAGATCCAGTACGGATCGCGCGTGTTTTGCCACGGCAGGTCGTGGCGGCCGTGAACGCGTTGCCACGCGATCAGGCGCGTGGAGAAATCGGCGAGTGCGAGCATCGGAGCAATTAGCGTTGGCAGCGCGAACAGAAGTACGTCGAGCGCTGTCCCTGGGCGATGTGTTTGATCGGCGTGCCGCAGACGTGACACGGCAGACCCGCGCGATCATAGACGAAATAATCGAGCTGGAAGTAGCCCGACTCGCCGTCGCTGCCGACGAAATCGCGCAACGTGCTGCCGCCCTTCTCGATCGCGGCGGCGAGCGTCACGCGCACGGCGTCGGCGAGCAGGTCGTAGCGCACGAGCGAGATGCGCCCGGCAGCGGTCGTCGGCCGGATGCCCGCGCGAAAAAGGCTCTCCGACGCATAAATATTCCCCACGCCCACGACGATGTTCCCCGCGAGCAGCGCCTGCTTCACCGACACCTTGCGCCCGCGCGTTTTGCGAAACAGCAGCGCGCCGGAGAATTCGGGCGTGAACGGCTCGACGCCGAGGCTCGCGAGCAGCGGATGGTCGAGCACGTCGCCGGCTTCGCGCGGATGCCAGAGCACGGCGCCGAAGCGACGCGGATCGCGAAAACGCAGGATGAAGTCGTCGAAAATCAGATCGATGTGATCGTGTTTGGCGGCGTCCGGCGGGCGCGGCACGTTGCGCAGCACGCGCAGCGTGCCCGTCATGCCGAGATGGACGATGAGCCAGCCGGCGGCGGTTTCGAACAGGAGATACTTCCCGCGCCGCTCCACTTTGTCGATCCTGAGCTGGCCGAGCGTCTTCGCGAGATGCGCCGGAACGGGCCAGCGCAGCGCCTTCGTGCGTATCTCGACGTGTTCGATCCGCCTTCCCGCCACATAGGGTTCGATTCCGCGGCGCGTGACTTCTACTTCCGGCAACTCTGGCATATTTGGATGGTCTGCAGCTTGCTTGGGGCGTTGGTCCCGCTTTGTGCCCGTATTGTAGCGAGCGCGTTACAATCGACCGAAACATCCATCGGATTTCCATGAACTTGTTCGTCAATAAGCAGTTTCCGAAGCGAACGGGCGCGCTTGCTGAGGAAAGCGGGTCGTCGGTTTCGCGCGTCGCGGGCGCGGTGGCTCTGGCGATGGCCGTGTTCGCATTCATGCCCGCCTGCGCGCAGAACCCGTCGCAGACTCAGGCGCAAAAGCAAGGTCAGCCGTCGGATCGGAGCGCCGCTCCGTCGTCCGACGACCAGCCCGTCAGCGCCGCCGACATGCTGACCGCGCCGCCGACGGCCAAGGAATCGCAGGATTTGCCGCCCGTCGCGTTGTCGAGCCAGATCGTGTTCCAGGTCCTGGCGGCGGAAGTCGCGTTGCAGCGCAATCAGCCGGCGCCGGCGTATCAGACGTATCTCGCGCTCGCTCGCGACACGCACGATCCGCGTTTCGCTCAGCGCGCGACGGAAATCGCCATCGCGGCGCAGAGTCCCAACGACGCGCTGACCGCCGTCCAGTTGTGGCAGCAGTTCGCGCCGAATTCGGATCGCGCGGCGCAATTGAGCGCGTCGCTGTTGATCGTCGCCGGCAAGCCCGACGACGCCAAGCCCACGCTTCAGCGCGAACTGGCGAAAGTCCCGGAATCGCAGCGCGGCGATGCGATCCTGTCGCTGCAATCGCTGCTGTCGCGCGGGCCGAATCGGATCGGCGGGCTGAATGTGCTCAAGGATCTGACGGCGAACGACCTGCAACGCCCGGAAACGCAACTGGCGCTCGCCCGCCAGCAACTGATCGCCGACGACGCGCCCGGCGCGCGCGCATCGCTCGAAAAGGCGCTCCAGTTGAAGCCCGACTATCTGCCGGCGGCGCTCACGCTCGCCCGCATGGGGCCGGAGGAGCGCAAGGAAGGCATCGCTTCGTTCGAGAAATACGTCGAGAAAAATCCGAAGTCGCACGATGCGCGGCTTGCGCTCGCGCAGTTGTATTTGTCGTCGGATCGACTGGACGACGCGCAGAAGCAGTTCGAAATCATGCGCAAGAACGATCCGAAGGACCTGACGCCGCTGATGGCGCTCGCGCTCATCAACATCCAGAAAAAGCAGTTCGACAAGGCGCAGGACTACCTGAACCAGTACGCGAAGACCGCCGAAAGCACGCCCGGCGCCGATCCGGGTCAGGCGTATATCTATCTCGCGCAGTTGTCGCTGGAACAGAAGAACGATGCCGCCGCGAGCCAGTGGCTCGACAAGATTCCGCGCACGAGCCAGCAGTATCTTCCCGCGCAGATCACGCGCGCGCAGTTGATGGCGAAGCAGGGCAAGCTCGACGAAGCGCGCCAGTTGCTCGCGAATCTGCAGAGTTCGGACCCGCACGACATCGCGCTCCTCGCACGCACGGATTCCGCGCTGCTGTTCGAAGCGAAGCGCTATCCGGAGGCGGAGGCGAATCTGGCGAAGGCCGTGGCCGCGTTCCCCGACGACCCCGATCTCACTTACGACTACGCGATGGCCGCCGAAAAGAACGGCCATTACGACGTGATGGAAGCGCAACTGCGCAAGCTGATGCGCACGCAGCCGGACAATCCGCAGGCGTACAACGCGCTCGGCTACTCGCTCGTCGATCGCAACCAGCGCATCGACGAAGCCGTGAAGCTGATCGAAAAGGCCGTCTCGCTCGCGCCGAACGACGCGTTCATCATGGACAGCCTCGGCTGGGCCAAATTCCGCCAGGGCAACTCCGCGGAAGCCGCGAAGATCCTCAAACAAGCGTACGACCTGCAGCCGAACGCCGAAATCGGCGCGCATCTCGGCGAGGTGCAGTGGAAGTCGGGCCAGCAGGACCAGGCGCGCGCGACGTGGCGGCAGGCTCAAAAGCTTGAACCGGACAACGATACGCTCGTCAAAACGCTCAAACGACTCCAGGTGAACGATCTTTGATGTCAATCCACACCCACGCCCGCGCGCCGCTCAGACGCGGCGCGCTCGCGCTCGCGGCTGCGGCGGCCGTCGTCCTTTCCGGGTGCGCGACCAAGCCAAACGTGCCGAACACGTCGAACGCGGCGACCTCGATCACGGCGCAGACGAGCCGCGCGTATCACGGCCGCTTCGCCGTTCAGTACAACGACGAGTACGGTCATCAGCGCAACGCCTACGGCAATTTCGACTGGCAGGAAACCGGCGACACCGTCACGTTGCAACTGCGTAATCCGCTCGGGCAGACGCTGGCAGTGGTGACGTCGTCGCCGGCTTCGGCAACGCTCGAACTGCCGAACAAGCAGCCGGTGAACGCCGACAACGTTTCGCAACTGATGCAGAGCACGCTCGGATTCGCACTGCCGGTCGAAGGATTGCGCTACTGGCTGCAGCCATCGGCGGCGCCGACTTCGCGCGCCAAGACGACGATGGATGCATCGTCCGGCAACGGCCGGCTGAAGGAAATCAAGCAGGACGGCTGGACGATCGACTATCTGGCCTACGCCGACGCGCCCGCGACAGGCGTCAAGCGCGTGGACCTGACGCGCGAAGATCCGCCGCTCGACATCAAGCTCGTGATCGACCAGTAAGCCTTTTCCGCTCAAGCATGTCCCAATCGAACGAGTCGCTGCGCGACTGCCTCGCGCCCGCGAAGCTCAACCTCTTCCTGCATATCACCGGCCGTCGTCCGGACGGCTATCACGCGCTCCAGACGGTTTTCCAGCTGCTCGACTGGGGCGACGCGCTGCATTTCACCCGTCGCGACGATGGCGCGATCACGCGCCGGACCGACGTTCCGGGCGTCCCGGAATCGGACGACCTCGTCGTGCGCGCGGCGCGGCTGTTACGCGATTACACGGGAAGCAAATACGGTGTCGAAATCGAAATCGACAAACGACTTCCGATGGGCGCGGGTCTCGGCGGAGGCAGTTCTGATGCCGCGACGACACTTTTAGCGTTGAATCGTCTTTGGGGCGTTGACCTTCCGCGCGCGACACTGCAAAATCTCGCCCTGCAATTGGGCGCTGACGTGCCGTTCTTTGTTTTTGGGCAGAATGCATTTGCAGAAGGAGTCGGAGAAGCGTTGCGAGCGGTCGATCTGCCGAAGCGCTGGTTCCTGGTGGTGACTCCTGCGGTCCATGTGCCAACCGCCGAGATATTTTCGGAGAAAGCGTTGACAAGGGACTCAAAAGTCCTCACAATGACGGACTTTCTTGCACAACATAGTTCTGACGCAGATTGGCCAGACAGTTTCGGCCGAAATGACATGCAGGCAGTTGTCGCAGAAAAGTACGCGGAAGTTGCAAAGGTGCTCGAGTGGTTTTCCGATTCAGCGCCGGCGCGAATGACCGGATCTGGAGCAAGCGTGTTCGCTGCTTTTCGTAGCAAAGCCGAAGCGGAACTGGCGCAAGCCAAGCTCCCGGCAAGCTGGAAGAGCGTCGTGACAGGCAGCCTGGATTCTCATCCTCTCTTCGCCTTCGCGTCATAAGGTTTTGTTTTGTCGG
The DNA here is from genome assembly GCF_001544495.1 of Caballeronia telluris. Lineage (GTDB taxonomy): Bacteria > Pseudomonadota > Gammaproteobacteria > Burkholderiales > Burkholderiaceae > Caballeronia > Caballeronia telluris. Next base: position 235,579 of record NZ_FCNZ02000003.1, on the reverse strand, counting down.
GTATGTCCTACACTTCCGGCAAGACTCAAAGTTAGTGTAGGGGAGTCGCCAAGTTGGTCAAGGCACCGGATTTTGATTCCGGCATGCGAGGGTTCGAGTCCTTCCTCCCCTGCCATAATTTCTCGCGCTTTTCCTCTCGCCCCCAGCCCGAAACAGGTGCACGATGAGCAGTGACGGCCTGATGGTTTTTACTGGCAACGCGAATCCCGCGCTTGCACAGGAAGTCGTCAAGATCCTTGGTATTCCCCTCGGCAAAGCGATGGTCAGCCGTTTCTCCGACGGCGAAATCATGGTCGAGATTCAGGAAAACGTTCGTGGCAAGGACGTATTCGTCCTGCAGTCCACCTGCGCTCCGACGAACGATAACCTGATGGAACTCATGATCATGGTCGATGCGCTCAAGCGCGCATCCGCTGGCCGGATCACCGCAGCCATCCCCTATTTCGGTTATGCGCGTCAGGATCGCCGTCCGCGTTCGGCGCGGGTCGCCATTTCGGCGAAGGTCGTGGCGAACATGCTGGAAATCGCCGGCGTCGATCGCGTCATCACGATGGATCTCCACGCCGACCAGATTCAAGGTTTCTTCGACATCCCCGTCGACAACATCTATGCAACGCCCGTGCTGCTCGGCGATCTGCGCAAGCAGAATCACGAGAACCTGCTGGTGGTGTCGCCAGATGTAGGCGGCGTGATTCGCGCCCGCGCGCTGGCGAAGCAACTGAACACGGACCTCGCGATCATCGACAAGCGCCGTCCGAAGGCGAATGTCGCTGAAGTGATGAACATCATCGGTGAAGTGGAAGGCCGCACGTGCGTGATCATGGACGACATGGTCGACACCGCCGGCACGCTCTGCAAGGCAGCGCAGGTTTTGAAGCAACGCGGCGCGAAGCAAGTGTTTGCGTACGCCACGCACCCGGTTCTTTCGGGTGGCGCGGGCGAGCGAATCGCGGCATCGGAACTCGACGAACTCGTCGTCACCGACACGATTCCCCTCTCCGCCGAATCGCTCGCATGCAAGAAGATTCGCCTGCTGTCGAGTTCGGGCCTCCTCGCGGAGACGTTCTCGCGAATCCGGCGCGGCGACTCGGTGATGTCGCTGTTCGCTGAAAGTTAAAAGAATTGGCAAAACGCGAAGCTCGAGCTTCGCGTTTTTGCGTAATCGGCACGAACGAACGAAGGTCCGTGCCGTTGTTTTGGGGCTCGACTAAAGAGCCCTGTTCTCACTGCCTGGTCGCGGGCAGAAAATGGAGTCGAATCATGAAAGTAGTCGCTTTCGAGCGTAGTCTGCAAGGTACGGGTGCGAGCCGCCGCCTGCGTAACTCGGGCAAGACCCCGGGCATCGTGTATGGCGCCGACAAGGATGTGCAACTGGTCGAACTCGACCACAACGCCCTTTGGCACGCGCTGAAGAAAGAAGTGTTCCATTCGTCGATTCTCGACATTGAAGTGGCTGGCAAGTCGCAACAGGTTCTCCTGCGCGACGTGCAATACCACCCGTTCAAGCAGATGGTTCTGCACGTGGACTTCCAGCGCGTCGATTCGAAGAAGAAGCTGCACACCAAGGTGCCGCTGCACTTCATGAATCAGGAAACGAATCCGGCCGTCAAGCTGGCCGGCGCCGTGATCACCCACGTGATCAACGAACTCGAAGTGGAATGCCTGCCGGGCGACCTGCCGGAATTCATCGAGATCGATCTGGCGACGATCGAAGCAGGCCACTCGATGCACGCCAAGGACATCGCGCTGCCGAAGGGCGTGACCCTCGTCGCGCACGTCATTGCAGAAAACCCGGTCATCGCTTCGGCGACGGTTCCGGCCGCAGTGGTGTCGGGCACGGCCGCTGAAGGCACTGAAGGCGCAACGCCGGCAGCGTAAGTTTTCGCCAAGAAGCTGTCTATCCTCTCGAACCGTTCGTAGAACGGTCGACGTGACCCGCCGATGCTCGCGCTCCGGCGGGTTTTTTTTCGCTCCATTCACGCGGGCGCCCTCGCCCGTCACGACTCGACATGATCAAGCTGATCGTCGGCCTCGGCAATCCGGGCGCCGAGTACACCGCGACCCGACATAACGCAGGTTTCTGGTTCGTCGACCAGTTCGCACGCGATGCCGGCGCGAGCCTGCGCGACGAACGCCGCTTCCACGGCCACTATGGCAAAGGCCGTCTGAACGGCCACGAAGTGCACCTGCTCGAGCCGCAGACGTTCATGAACCGGTCAGGGCAATCGGTGGTTGCGGTCGCGCAGTTCTTCAAGGTTCTCCCGGACGAGATTCTCGTCGCGCACGACGAACTCGACCTGCCGCCCGGCACGGTGAAGATGAAGCTCGGCGGCGGCAGCGGCGGCCACAACGGCCTGAAGGACATCACCGCGCACCTGTCGTCGCAGCAATACTGGCGGCTGCGGATCGGTATCGGGCATCCGCGCGACCTGATCCCTGAAGGCGCGCGTGCCGGCGCGAAGCCCGACGTCGCCAATTTCGTGCTCAAGCCGCCGCGCCGCGAAGAGCAGGAGCCGATCGACCAGTCGATCGAGCGCGCGCTCGCCGTGATGCCGTTCGTCGTCGTCGGCGAAACCGAGCGCGCGGTGATGAACCTGCATCGCAATCCCTGATCGTCATTGGAGCCGCACGTGAGCCGTTTCTGGAGCGACATCGTTCATCGACTGACGCCGTATGTCCCGGGCGAGCAGCCCGCGCTCGCGCATCCCGTCAAACTGAACACGAACGAAAATCCGTATCCGCCGTCGCCGCGCGTCGTCGAGGCGATCCGGCGCGAACTGGGCGATACCGGCGATGCGCTGCGCAAATATCCCGATCCGACCGCGCATGCGTTACGCGCGACCGTGGCGGCGCACCACGGCTTGCGCATCGATCAGGTGTTCGCGGGCAACGGTTCGGATGAAGTGCTCGCTCACGTGTTCCAGGCGCTCCTGAAGCACGACAAGCCAATCCGCTTCCCCGACATCACGTACAGCTTTTATCCGGTCTACGCGCAGCTTTACGGCGTCGATTTCGATGCGATTGCCCTCGGCGACGAATTCGCCATCGACATCGACGATTACCGCGCGCCGGGCGGCCCCGTGCTGCTGCCGAACCCGAACGCGCCGACCGGCCGCGCGCTCACGCTCGCGGAAATCGAGGCCTTGCTGAAGGCGAATCCGGATGCGCCCGTCGTGATCGACGAGGCGTATGTCGATTTCGGCGCGAAATCGGCGGTGAAGCTGATCGACCGTCATCCGAACTTGCTCGTCGTGCAGACGGTGTCGAAGTCGCGTGCTCTGGCGGGCATGCGCGTGGGTTTCGCGTTCGGCGACGCCGCGCTGATCGAAGCGCTGATGCGCGTGAAGGACAGCTTCAACTCGTACCCGCTCGACCGCCTGGCGCTTGCCGCGGCGATCGCCGCTTACGAAGACGACGCGTATTTCCGCGCAAGCTGCGCGAAGGTGATCGCGAGCCGCGAGCGACTGACGGGCGAACTGAAGGCGCTTGGCTTCGACATCGTGCCGTCGGCGGCGAATTTCGTTTTCGCGCGCCATCCCGCGCACGATGCAGCGACGCTCGCGGCGTCGCTCAGGGAGAAGGAGATCTTCGTGCGGCATTTCAGGCTGCCGCGCATCGACCAGCACTTGCGCATTTCCATCGGCACCGATGCCGAATGCGACGCGCTCCTCGGCGCGCTGAAGCCGCTGATCGCCTGAAACGCGCTTACTGGCCCTTGGTGGCCATCAGCGCGTGATACTTCGCCATCAACTGGTCGGGCGTTTCGACGTGCGCCGGATCGCGCGGAATGCATTCGACGGGACACACCTGCTGACATTGCGGCTCGTCGAAATGGCCGACGCATTCGGTGCATTTCTTCGGGTCGATGACGTAGATTTCCGCGCCCATCGAAATGGCGTCGTTCGGGCACTCGGGCTCGCAAACGTCGCAGTTGATGCACTCGTCGGTAATGATCAGGGACATGCTCTACTCTCTCTCGCCGGTCTGACCCGGCACTCACCCGCGCGGCGGCTTGAACTGCAACGGGCCGCCGGGTTCGCGATGCCCGTCGAAGCTCAGGGCGCCGCGCCGTTCGCCGGCAGCAGACCGACCTTGTCGATCAGGCGCTTCTCGACGGATGGAAACACGAATTTGCTGACGTCGCCGCCCAGTTGCGCGATCTCGCGCACGATCGTGCCCGAGATGAACTGATACTGGTCCGACGGCGTCATGAACATCGTCTCCACGTCCGGCAGCAGATAACGGTTCATGCCCGCCATCTGAAACTCGTACTCGAAATCGGAGACGGCGCGCAGGCCGCGCACGATCACGCGCGCATTGTTCTTGCGCACGAAATCCTTGAGCAGCCCGGTAAAACTCATCACCTGCACGTTCGGATAATGCCCGAGCACGTCGTGCGCGATGTCGAGGCGTTCCTGCAAGTTGAAGAACGGCTTCTTCGCCCGGCTGTCGGCGACGCCGACGACGAGCGTATCGAATATGCTCGACGCCCGCCTCACGAGGTCTTCGTGTCCGCGCGTCAGCGGGTCGAACGTTCCCGGGTACACGGCGACTACCATGGGCCTTCTCCTCTTATCTAGACATTGGGCCGCTCGGCCGCTCAGGCAAGTGCAACCGGAGGGCGCCCGGCCATTTCGTCCGGTGCGCTATTTTTGGAACGCGCATTATTCCTCATTTTCGCGCCGCAGCAAATGATAGCGGACCGCGCCTGCGCGGCCCTCGCGGACGATCGCCCAGCCGCCGAGCGCGGGCGTCGCCGAGAGCGCGAGCGCTTCGCCGGATTCGACGTACAGCGCGCCGCCCGGCGCGACGAGCGGCGCCGCGAGTTCCAGCGCGCGATCGAGCATCGGCTGGTCGCCGAACGGCGGGTCGAGGAACACGATGTCGAAGGAATTCGGCGGCAGGTTTGCGGCGAGCCGCAGCGCGTCGGCTTCGGCGATCTCGATGTTGGTCGCCGCGAGCCGCGCCTGGTTCGCCTTCAACTGGGCGACGGCGCGTCCGCTCCTTTCGACCATCAGCACCCGCGCGGCGCCGCGCGACGCCGCTTCGAAGCCGAGCGCGCCGCTGCCGGCGAAGAGATCGAGGCAGCGCTGGCCGTCGAGTTGCTGGCCGAGCCAGTTGAACAGCGTCTCGCGCACGCGATCCGGCGTCGGACGCAGGCCGTCGAGATCGAGCACGGGCAGCGGCGTGCGCTTCCAGTCGCCGCCGATGATGCGGATCGAATGCGGTTTGCCGCCGCGCGACGGCGCGGCCTCGCGCGGTTTGGCGGGCGGGCGGCGCGGCGCGGCTGAGGCGGGCGATCGGTTGATGGACGAACGGGACATGGTGGTGAAGTGAATGGAGAGGCGGGCGCCGGGCAGCGCGGCGTCTTTCGAAACCGAACGCGATGCGAAAAGATGAAAGGCAACGTTACCACAGCCGTGCGCCTCGCCACCAAAGGCGAGCGACCGCCCTGGGCGTCGCCTGATAAAATACGCGCCTTCCGCGCTTTCTCGCTTTCTGGTTTGCTCGATGTCGAGAACCCCGGCGTCATTCGAGAAACGTGCGCACTTCCCACCCTTGCAGACCATGTTCAGCTTTTTCAAACGATTCAAGAAGCCGGCCGAGGGCGAAACGCCCGTCGACAATGCCGCCGACGAAGCCGGCGAGCAGGAAGCGCCCGAGGCGTTCGAAGAGCCGTTGCGTCACGCGAGCACGCCTGTCACGCCGGCTCAGCCGGTCGAGCCGGCTTCGGAGCCGGTGAACGAACCCGCGCCGCTCAAGCACGCTACGACGCCCGTCACGCCCGCGCAGCCCGTCGAAGAGGCGCCTCAGGCCGCACCGAAGCCCGCCGAGCCGCAACCGGCGGAGCCGAAGCCGTACTGGCAGGGCCGCACGCCGTCGCAATGGCAGCGCGAGCCGCTCGCCGAAGAACTCGACGAAGTCATCCCGGCGCCCTCGCCCGACGCCGCCGCGAAGAAATCGTGGATCTCGCGCCTGAAGCACGGTTTGTCGAAGACGAGTTCGAGCCTGACCGGCATTTTCGTCGGCGCGAAAATCGACGAGGATCTGTACGAGGAGCTGGAAACCGCGCTGCTCGTGTCCGATGCGGGCGTCGACGCCACCGAATTCCTGCTCGAAGCGCTGCGCGAAAAAGTGCGCGCCGAGCGTCTCACCGACGCGATGCAAGTAAAGAACGCGCTGCGCTCGCTGCTCGTCGATCTGCTCGCGCCGCTCGAAAAGTCGCTGATGCTCGGCCGCGCGCAGCCGCTCGTCATGATGATTACCGGCGTGAACGGCGCGGGCAAGACCACGAGCATCGGCAAGCTGGCGAAGCATTTGCAGCGCTTCGACCAGTCGGTGCTGCTGGCCGCCGGCGACACCTTCCGCGCCGCCGCGCGCGAACAGCTCACCGTCTGGGGCGAGCGCAACAACGTCACGGTGATGTCGCAGGAAAGCGGCGACGCCGCCGCGGTGATCTTCGACGCGGTCGGCGCCGCGCGCGCACGCAAGATCGACGTGATGATGGCCGATACCGCCGGACGTCTGCCGACACAACTGCATCTGATGGAAGAGTTGCGCAAGGTGCGTCGCGTGATCGCGAAGGCGATGCCGGACGCGCCGCACGAAGTGCTGCTCGTGATCGACGCAAACACCGGCCAGAACGCGCTCGCGCAGGTGAAGGCGTTCGACGACGCGCTCGGCCTGACCGGGCTGATCGTCACCAAGCTCGACGGCACGGCGAAGGGCGGCATCCTCGCTGCGATCGCGCGGCAGCGGCCGATTCCGGTGTATTTCATCGGCGTCGGCGAGAAGGTGGAGGACTTGCAGCCTTTCAGCGCCGAGGAATTCGCCGACGCGTTGCTCGGTTGATCTTTGTCGATTCAAAGCAGAAAAGGCGTCCCGCGGGACGCCTTTTTTTCGCCATGAAGCAGCGCGAACTCAGTGCGACAGCAGCAAGGCCGCCGCGATCCACCACATCACGCAGCCGACGATCACATCCAGCACGCGCCACGCGACGTCCTTCTCGAACCATGGCTGAAGCAGGCGCGCGCCGTAGCCGAGCGTCGTGAACCAGACGATCGACGCGCACATCGCGCCCGCCGCGAACCACGCGTTGCGCGGCCAGCCGTAGCGCGCCCCGATGCCGCCGAGCAGCACGACGGTATCGAGATAGACGTGCGGATTGAGCAGCGACAGCGCGAGCACCGTCGATGCCGCGCCGAGCGCCGTCTGCGTTTCGCCGTTCGTGGCGTCGAGATGGCCCGGACCGCGCCACGCCGCGAGAAACGCGCGCGCGCCGTAGAGGAACACGAAAATCGCGCCGGCCCAGCGGATCACGTCGAGCAGGAACGGCGCGCGGGCGATCAGCGCGCCCATCCCGCCGATGCCGAGCGCGATCAAGAGCACGTCGATCGCCGCGCAGATCGAGACGACCACCCCGACGTGCTTGCGCTTCAATCCCTGCCGCAACACATAGGCGTTCTGCGCACCGATCGCGATGATGAGACTCGCGCCCAGTCCGGCGCCCGACAAAAAGCTCGATAGATAGGGAAACGTCATTCAGCGTCGGGTTGTTGCGCGGGCGCGGCGCGTTGGAAGGCATCGAGCGTATCGGCGTGATCGGCGATGCGTTCGATCGTCGGAAAACGGCCGAGGTCGATCTTGAAGCGCCGCGCGTTGAACACTTGCGGCACGAGACACAGATCGGCGACGGTCGGCGTATCGCCGAAACAGAACGCGCCCACGCGCTTGTCGGCAGACAGACGCTTTTCCAGCGCCTCGAACCCCGATTCCACCCAGTGCGCGTACCACGCGTCCTTGACCTCGTCGGGCGCCTTCACCTGGTGCTTCAGATACTTGAGCACGCGCAGATTGTCGAGCGGATGGATTTCGCACGCGACCGCGAGCGCGATCGACCGGACGAACGCGCGGTCTGCGGGCGCGCGCGGCAGGAGCGCCGGCTCGGGATGCGTTTCCTCTAGATATTCGATGATCGCGAGCGATTGCGTAAGCACGTCGTCGCCGTCGACGAGCGTCGGCACGATGCCGTCCGGATTGAGCGCGCGATAGTCGGGCTGCAATTGCTGCCCGCCGTCACGCAGCAGATGCACCGGGGCGTACTCGTAATCGAGCCCCTTGAGATTCAGCGCGATGCGCACCCGGTAAGCCGCCGAACTGCGGAAATAGCTGTAGAGCTTCAAGTCGTCTCCCCTTTTTCGCGCTTTAAACGACCCGCACCGAGAATTCGCCGATGCCGTCCACGCCGCCCTTCATCAGGTCGCCCGTAACGATCGCGCCGACGCCTTCCGGCGTGCCGGTGAAAATGAGATCGCCGGGGAAGAGTTCGAAGAGCGTCGACAGATACGCAATCGTCTCGCCGACCGGCCAGATCAGTTGCGAGATGTCCGAGCGCTGTTTTTCCTCGCCGTTGACCGACAGCCAGATCGCGCTTTTTTCCAGATGCCCGACCTTCGACACCGGATGAATCGGCCCAAGCGGCGCCGAGCGGTCGAAACCCTTCGCGGTGTCCCACGGACGGCCGAGCTTCTTCGCTTCGGCCTGCAGGTCGCGGCGCGTCATGTCGAGGCCGAGCGCGTAGCCGTACACGTAGTCGAGCGCCTGATCGGCGGGAATGTCGCGGCCTTGCTTGCCGATCGCCGCGACCAGTTCCATCTCGAAATGCACGTTCTTCGATTGCGACGGATACGGGAATTCGCCGGTCGTGCCCGGCGCGACGTAGAGCACGGCGTCGGCGGGCTTGGCGAAGAAGAACGGCGGCTCGCGGTCCGGGTCGTGACCCATTTCGCGCGCGTGCGCTTCATAATTGCGGCCGACGCAATAAATGCGGCGCACCGGAAACTGATCGTCGGAACCTGCGACGGGCACGGCTACCGCCGGCGCCGGAGTGAACACGAAACTCATCCCGCTCTCCTCGTTCTGGTTGGATCGCGGCCTCGATCGTGTGGAGCGCATGGCGGGTCCGCCCCGATCGGCGCCCGACCCGAAGCCGGCAAGACAAAGAGTTTAACGTGCGCGCGACGCGCCTGCGCGCCGGCCTCGCGGGCGAAAACGGCGCGTCGCGCGGACTGCCGCCGCTTTTGAGCGACTTGCACGCGCCGCACAAATGCTGTACTCAATACTCTTTCCGCATCCCAAATTTGCCTGGACCGAACGTGGACACCGCCATAGCGAAACGCACGACGCCCACGCACCCTAATCGACGATGACCGATCCTGCCCTACCACCTTTCCCCTGCGCGCGCTTCATCAAGGAAATCGGACGCGGGCCGAACGGCGCCCGCGCGCTCTCCCGCGACGACACCTTCTCGCTCTACGAAGCGATGCTCGATAACCGCGTCTCCGAACTCGAACTCGGCGCGGTGCTGCTTGCGTACCGCGTGAAGGGCGAAACGGCCGCCGAACTCGCCGCGATGCTCGCCGCCGCGCATCGCTCCTTCGAGCTACTGCACATCCAGCATGGACGCGAGCACGCACGGCCGGTCTCGATCCCAAGCTACAACGGCGCACGCAAGCAGCCGAACCTGACCCCGCTGCTCGCGATGCTGCTCGCACGCGAAGGGGTGCCGGTGCTGGTGCACGGCGTCGTCGACGATCCGGGGCGCGTGACGAGCGCGGAAATCTTCGCGGAGCTGGGCATTGCGCAGGCGGCGTCGCACGATGAAATCGAGGACAGCCTCGCGTCGCGCCGGCTCGCGTTCGCGCCGATCGCCTCGCTTGCGCCGAAGCTCGCGCGGCTCTTGGCGCTGCGGCGGATCATGGGCGTGCGCAATTCGACTCACACGCTCGTGAAGATTCTCCAGCCGTTTGCGCAACCGGGCCTGCGGCTCGTGAACTACACGCATCCGGAGTATCGCGACAGCCTGACGAGCCTCTTCGTCGATCATCCCGACGCCGCCGTGGGCGGTGCGCTGCTCGCGCGCGGTACCGAAGGCGAGGCGGTCGCGGATACGCGCCGCCAGGTTCAGGTCGACTGGTTCCACGACGGCCATTCGGAGACGCTGCTGTCGGCGGAACGCTCGTCGGCGGATGCGCCGGCCGCCGCGCTGCCCGATTCGCTCGACGCGGCGACCACCGCGCGCTGGATCGAAACCGTGCTGCGCGGCGAAGTGCCGATTCCGCCGACGGTCGCGCGGCAGGTCGAACTGATCTCCGACGTGGTGCGCCGGCCGGGGTGAAGCGGAATCGTCCGATTGGGTTGCGTTCGCGATTGGTTGACACATCAACCGCCGCTGGCTAAAGTAGCCGCATGCGTTTCACCCAATTCTCCTCCCTCCGAATTATTTCGGGCCGCCTAGCGCGGCCCCTATCGCTACGTCTAGCGTAAGTCGCCAGGCGTAGCGCCGCGCGTTTGTCTGTTTGTCGCGCGGTCCTCCCAGCAGTTCTCGTAGTTCCTTCTTTTCACCACCTGTAGTCGTCAGCTTTTCGTTCGCGCATCCCGCGATACGGAAACGCGAGGGTCACATGCACGCTGCTTCGCGCACGTTCACGTTGGTCGCAGGCGTCACCGTCGCCGTGACGCAACGTGACCGCGCGCGCGGGAAAGCATCTCGGCGTGCATCGGGCAAGGGCCGGCCAGCCGCCGGCACGGGCCTCTCTCGCAGGCGCTACGCAACTTGCGCAACCCGCGATCAACGAGGTCGACGATCATGATGCAGAGCCCTTCCGAGAAATACCGTCCGTTTCCGCCAGTCCGTTTGAACGGCCGCCGCTGGCCGACACGCACCATCGAAAAAGCGCCCGTCTGGATGAGCACCGACCTGCGCGACGGCAACCAGGCGCTGATCGAACCGATGAGCATCGCGGCAAAGCTCGAATTCTTCGAGATGCTGGTGGCGACGGGTTTCAAGGAGATCGAAGTGGGCTTTCCGTCGGCATCGCAGACGGATTTCGATTTCGTGCGCAAGCTGATCGCCGACAAGCGCATTCCCGACGATGTGACCATCGAAGTGCTCGTGCAGTCGCGCCGTGAACTGATCGAGCGCACGTTCGAGGCGGTGGAAGGCGCGTCGAAGGTGATCGTGCATTTGTACAACGCGATTGCGCCGTCGTTCCGGCGCATCGTCTTCAACCAGTCGAAGGAAGAAGTGAAGGCGCTGGCCGTCGAAGGCACGCGCATCATCAAGGAATGCGCCGCCGCGCGTCCCGGCACGCACTGGACGTATCAGTATTCGCCGGAGACCTTCAGCATCACGGAGCTCTCGTTCGCGCGCGAAGTCTGCGACGCCGTCGCGCAAATGTGGTGCCCGACGCCCGATCACAAGATGATCGTGAACCTGCCCGCGACCGTCGAAGCCGCGATGCCCAACGTGTTCGCGGACCAGGTCGAGTGGATGGACAAGAACCTCGGCTATCGCGACAGCATCGTCCTCTCGGTGCATCCGCACAACGACCGTGGCACGGCCGTCGCCGCCGCCGAACTCGCGATGCTCGCGGGCGCGGAACGCGTCGAAGGGTGCCTCTTCGGCAACGGCGAGCGCACCGGCAACGTCGATCTCGTGACGCTCGCGATGAATCTCTACACGCAAGGCATCGATCCGGGCCTCGACTTTTCCGACATCGACGGCGTGCGGCGCGTCGTCGAGCGTTGCAACCAGATTCCGGTGCATCCGCGCCATCCGTATGCGGGCGATCTCGTGTTCACGGCGTTTTCGGGATCGCATCAGGACGCGATCCGAAAGGGCTTCGCGCAGCGCGAACCCGGCACGGTGTGGGAAGTGCCCTATTTGCCGATCGATCCCGCCGATCTCGGCCGCAGCTACGACGCCGTGATCCGCGTGAACAGCCAGTCCGGCAAGGGCGGTGCGACGTATCTGCTCGAACGCGGCCTGGGCTTCACGCCGCCGCGCCGCGTGCAGATCGAGTTCAGCCACGCCGTACAGGCGGTCGCCGATGCATCGGGCGAGGAAGTGTCCGGCGAAGCCGTCTGCGCGCTGTTCCGGCGCGAATATTTCGACGTGGCCGGCCCGGTCTCACGCGTCGGCGCGGCGACGCTGCGGGTTCGCGAACGCGACGTGAAAATCCCGCCGGCCTCCGTCGCCGCTTCCGGTGAGTCTTATGCGGAAAACGTAGCAGAGGCGCTCGGCGTCGCGGCGCAGGTGTCGTCGTTCGAGACGGCCAGTACCGCGAGCGGCGAGACGGCGGTGTTCGTCGGATGCCGCGTGGGCGACGAGCCGATGCGCTTCGGCGTCGCGGTGAATGCGAACGCGGCGCAGGCCGTCGTCGATGCGATCGTGAGCGCGGTGAATCGCGCGCGCTGGACGAGCGTGCAGGAAGCGCAGAGCGAAGCGGTGGCGGCTTAACGAAACGGAATGTGAAGGAATGCGACGCGGAATGCGATGGAATGCGACGGCTGGGTGGCGCTGCGACTATTCGAGCGCCACGCGCGTCGCCTGCAGCGCGAGCAGTTGCCAATGCCCGGAGTTCTGGATGTGGACCGCGGTGTAGGCGATCGGAAACAGCAGCGCGCCGTTCTTCGATTCCATCTCGATCAGCGCGCGCCCCGACACGAGACATGTGTCGCGCCCGGCCGGCATCACGTCCTGCGACTGGATCTCGATTTGCCGGTAGCGACGGCGGCCGGCGGTGATCGCGTCGATGAACTGGCGTTTCGTTTCACGCTTGCCGTTCGTGTGCACGTAGCTGACGTTGTCGGCGAGGAGCGCGTCGAGCGTCTCGCCGTCGCCTTCGACCATCGCCCGGAAGCGGTCGCGTTCGAGACCGCGGATCGCCTCGATAGTTTTTGCCGGCATCTGTCGATTCCCCTTGCGGCAAGGAACCGATGCACGCGTTCCCCGTCAGAAGTTGTACTGCAGATAGAGCTGGCTGAAATTTATACCAGGATTCGGCTCTTTGATACCGGCGTTCGACACGTGCTGGAACCGGAAACCCGCCTGGTAGTTCTGACGGGAGCCGAAAACCGCGCCGATGCCGACCACGTCGGCGAATTCGAACGCGGTTCCCATCGCGAAAAACGGCGTGATGCGCGTGTGCGACAGCACCCGGACGCCGACGCCCGCTTCGATGAAAGGCCGGAAGTTGCCCGAGCTCTTGATGAACCGGAACATGGGCGTGATGCCCACTTCCCAGATGGCCGGATTGACCGTCTGGTCGAGGGTCGGGTGCCAGTACGAGACATGCCCCTCGCCGACCATGGTGAAGTGATACCCGCCGATCTCCCACCACTGCCACTCCGGATCCCAGACGACACCCAGATCGGCTTTCCAGATCTGCCGGTCGGAATAGCCGCCGGCAATCTGCACACCAAACCGGTCAGCGTGGGCGCCCGCCGGCGCGCACGCAGATGCCGCGAGCGCGGCGCATTGCAGGAAGCGATTCAGCCACGCGCATTTTTTCTTTTGCATGAACACCCCGACACGGGTACTTGATCACCGACCGCTCGGACGGCCACCGGCGTATTTTAGAGATGATCGCGGAATTGTGCTTGAATGGTGTTTGGTTTCACCGAAAGGTTGAATTAAGTTTCGTTGTACGGCCGAAACACGGTAATTTGAGCGAATGACGTCAGATCCCTGAAGCGCACAGCGGTAAGAATGACTGTTTAATTTACTGTAATATGTGCCCTATCAGAGTTTGATTTTTGATAGCTTTTGTGGGAACTCCCACACAAGTCGACGCTCTAACCCTTAGCACTCACTGGACTGGAGTGCTAATATCGTGGTGACTCGCTGCGAATCTTCGCAACGGGTTTTTTGTTGATAAGGAGCTTATGAGCGTGACCAATGCGATGACCCTTCCGAATGTCGTGAACTCGGCGCCTGCCAAGGCCGCATCGGCAGGCGCGCTGACGTACGCACAGTCGTCGATGCTGACCGGCCAGATCGGCAATATCGACGCCTATATTTCGGCTGTGAACCGGATTCCGATGCTGTCGCCGTCGGAGGAACGTCAGTACGCCACCGAATTCCGCGAGAATGACAACCTCGAAGCGGCGCGTCAGCTCGTGCTGTCGCACCTGCGCCTCGTCGTGTCGATCGCCCGCAATTACCTGGGCTACGGCCTGCCGCACGCAGACCTGATCCAGGAAGGCAACATCGGCCTGATGAAGGCAGTGAAGCGCTTCGACCCCGCGCAGAACGTGCGCCTCGTGTCGTATGCGATGCACTGGATCAAGGCCGAGATCCATGAATACATCCTGCGCAACTGGCGCACGGTGAAGGTCGCAACGACCAAGGCGCAACGCAAGCTGTTCTTCAATCTGCGCAGCCACAAGACCGGTCTCGCCGCGTTCACGCCGGACGAGATCGAAGGCCTCGCGAAAGAGCTGAACGTGAAGCGCGAGGAAGTCGCGGAGATGGAAACGCGTCTGTCGGGCGGCGACATCGCGCTCGAAGGCCAGGTCGAGGATGGCGAGGAAGCCTTTGCGCCGATCGCGTATCTCGCCGACTCGAACAACGAGCCGACCAACGTGATCGCCGCGCGCCAGTTCGACAAGCTGCAAAGCGACGGTTTGTCGGACGCGCTCGAATCGCTCGACGATCGCAGCCGCCGCATCATCAAGGCGCGCTGGCTCGACGTGCAGGACGACGGATCGGGCGGCAAGACGCTGCATGAACTGGCCGACGAGTTCGGCGTCTCGGCGGAGCGGATTCGCCAGATCGAAGCGAGCGCGATGAAGAAGATGAAGGCGGCTCTGCACGACTACGCTTGACGTCTGACTGACGAAGTACCGCAAAGCCCGCCGTCGAAAGACGGCGGGCTTTTTTGCGTGCCCGACGTTGCGCGCCGCGGATGAAAAAACGGCGCCCGAAGGCGCCGTTTCCGCATGCGTGGACGTGTGCGGGCGTCAGGCAGGCAAAGGCGCCGCGCCGCCGCCGTTGCCTTGCAGACGCGTCGCCAGTTGCCGCGCATAGCGCTCGGCGGCCGTTCCGACGACGATGTGGAACGTATCGGCCGAGACCCACGCGACGTCGAGCGCCGAGAGCCGCTGGCGATCCACCGCCGACGGATCGCGCACGACCACGCGCAGACGCGTCGCCGCAATCGCGTCGAGCGAAGACACGTTGGTCGCGCCGCCGAATACGGCAAGCCAGCGCGCCGGGTCCGGATCGAGCGGACCTTGCTCGCTTGCGCCAGCCGTCGCCGGAGCCGCAGCCACGGCAGCGGGCGCCGACGAAGCTGGCGTCGCGCCGCGCGTCGACGAATGCTCCAGTTCCGAGCGGATTTCATCGGCGATCAGGTCCGCTTCCGGCCCGATGATCACCTGCACGTTCGTCGCGCCGCGCTTCAACACGCCGCGCGCGCCGATCGACTTCAACTGCGCTTCCGACACCTTTTCCGAATCCGCCACCGACAGACGCAGACGCGTCGTGCACGCATCCACCAGCGTCAGGTTCGACGCGCCGCCGAGCGCCGCGATATAGCGGGCCGCACGCGTCGAAGCCGCTGCGGGTGCCGACGTCGGCGAGACGTAGCCGCCCGCGCTTTCCGTCGACGCGGTTTCGGCATCGGTCGTCGCGGGTTCGCGGCCCGGCGTCGCCATGTTGAACTTGCGGATGAAAAAACGGAACAGGCCGTAGTACAGCAAACCGTAGACGATGCCGATCGGAATCGCCATCCAACCGCGCGTCGAGAGACCGTAGTTCAGCACGTAGTCGATCGCGCCCGCCGAGAACGTGAAGCCCAGATGGATGCCGAGCGCCGAGCAGATCGCGAGCGCGAGGCCCGTCAGCACGGCGTGGATCGCGTAGAGGATCGGGGCGAGGAACATGAACGTGTATTCGATCGGCTCGGTCACGCCCGTCAGGAACGAGGTGAGCGCCATCGAGAACAGCAGGCCGCCGACGATCGCGCGGCGATCCTTCGGCGCCTCGTGGAACATCGCGAGACACGCGGCCGGCAGGCCGAACATCATCACCGGGAAGAAGCCCGTCATGAAGCCGCCCGCAGTCGGGTCGCCTGCGAAGAAGCGGTGCAGGTCGCCCGTCACCGGCGCGCCGCCAGCCGGCGTGAACGTGCCGAACACGAACCACGCGAGCGAGTTGAGGATGTGATGCAGGCCCGTCACCAGCAGGATGCGGTTCAGCACGCCGAACACGAAGGTGCCGAGCGCGCCCGCCGTCGTCAGCCAGAGGCCAGCGGCGTCGATTGCATGCTGCACCGGCTGCCAGATATAGCCGAACACGATGCCGAGTACCAGACACGCGACGCCCGTCACAATCGGCACGAAGCGTTTCCCTCCGAAGAACGCGAGGTACTCGGGCAGCTTGATGTCCTTGTAGCGGTTGTAGAGATAGCCCGCGACCGAACCCGCGACGATCCCCGAGAGCACGCCCATGTTGAGCTTCGGATCGATGTCCTTCATCACCGCGATCTCGATCAGATAACCGATCGCGCCCGCGAGACCCGCCGTGCCGTTATTGTCCTTCGCGAAACCGACCGCTACGCCGATGGCGAACAGGAGCGGCAGGTTCGTGAAGATGGCGTCGCCGGCGTCGGCGATCATCTTGATGTTGAAAACATCGGGCTGGCCGAGACGCAGCAGAAGGCCGGCCACGGGCAGCACGGCAATCGGCAGCATCAGCGCGCGACCTAGTCGCTGCATCTTTGCAAACGGGTTGGCGTCCATCGGGTTCTCCAATAATTAGTGGTCTTGTCGTTGCTGGGTTTGATTTCGGGACGCGAAATCCCGCGCCGGACGGACGTTAGTCCAGCGGCCAGATTTCGCGGCTTGCTGCTCTTACTGCCTGCGCCGATTCGAGCGCGAGGGCATCCTCGGCGCGCTGACGGCACAACGGGTAATCGAGATTGCGCACGCGCGCCTTGATGCCGGGCACCGAGACCGGATCGACCGAGAGTTCGGTCACGCCCAGGCCGATGAGTAGCGGCACCGCGACCGGATCGCCGCCGAGCGCCCCGCACACGCCGACCCACTTGCCGTGCTTCGCGGCGCCGTCGGTCGCTGCCTTGATGAGACGCAGCACGGCCGGATGCAGGCCGTCGGCTTGCGCGGCGAGATCCGGCTGGCAGCGGTCCATCGCGAGCGTGTACTGCGTGAGATCGTTGGTGCCGATCGAGAGGAAATCGGCGTGTTGCGCCAGTTGATCCGCGAGCAGCGCCGCCGACGGCACTTCGATCATCACGCCCACTTCGACCGGCTCGGTGCGGCCGATTTCGCGCGCGAGTTCGTCGATGCGCTTTCTGAGACGCACGAGTTCGCCCGAATCGGTGACCATCGGCAACAGGATGCGCACCGCGCCGAACGGCCGCACGGCGAGCAGGCCGCGCAACTGGTCGTCGAGCAGATCGGGGCGCACTTGCGCGAGGCGGATGCCGCGCAGGCCGAGCGCCGGGTTCGTTTCGGGCGGCAACGTCAGGTAATCGACTTCCTTGTCCGCGCCGACATCGAGCGTGCGGATGATCGCCGTGCGCCCCTTCAGCGCATCGACGATGCCCTGGTAGCTCCGTGCGTGCTCGTCCTTCGTCGGCGCCGACGCGCGGTGGATGAAGAGCAGCTCCGTGCGCAGCAAGCCGACCGAGTCGGCGCCGTTGTCGACGGCGGTTTGCGCGTCGTCGAGCGTCGCGATGTTGGCGGCGACTTCGATCGCGCGTCCGTCGCGGGTGGCGACCGCTTCGCCCGACAGACGCCGGTTCGCTTCACGCACGCCCGCGAGACGCTGACGCTCGGTGCGCGCGCGTTCGACGTCGAGCGCGGTCGGCGCGTATTCGATCCGTCCCGCCGACGCATCGACGACCACCTGCGTGCCTTCGGGCACCGCGTGCAGCGCATCGCCGACCGCGACGAGCGCCGGAATGCCGATCTGACGCGCGATGATCGCCGCGTGCGAGGTCGCGCCTCCGCGCGCCATCACGAGCGCGGTGACGCGCGTGCGATCGAGCGACGAGAGATCGGACGGCGTGAATTCGTCGGCGGAGAGCACGGCTTCGTCGGGCAGCGCGCGCGCCGCCGTGTTCGTGTAGCCGAGCGCGCGCAGGACGCGCTTTTCGATGTCGCGCAGGTCGGCGGCGCGCTCGGCGAGCAGCGCATCTTCCACCCTGCCGAGCAGCACGATCTGCGCGCGGATCGCTTCGCGCCACGCGAAACCCGCGCTCTTGCCGAGGCTGATGAGATCGCGTGCGGCGTCGAGCAGCGTCGGGTCTTCCAGCAGCACGCGATGCACCGCGAAAATCCCCGCCTCGCCGACCGCGCCGCGTTGCGACGCGGTGCGCACGGTTTCGTCGAGTTCGGCATCGACGGTGGCGATCGCGCGGTCGAGCGCGCGGCTTTCCGCCGCCGACGTGGCACTCGCCTGCTCGGGCGGCGCGATGTCCTGGTCGTCCCAGCGCACCAGCTTGCCGACGGCGATGCCGGGCGCCGCGCACACGCCCGCGAGCGTATTCGGGTCGAGCGGCTGGCCCGGCGCGCGCGCGAGCGTCTGCGGCGCGGGCGATTTGGCGCGCGCGGGCGTCTCTTCCACTTCGCCGTGCGCGGCGCGCAGCAGTTCCGCCGCGACCGCTTCGACGGCTTGCGCCGCCTGCGCGCCGATGCCGAGCAGTTCGACCGTCGCGCCCTCGCCCGCGCCGAGTCCCAGCAATCCGACGACGCTTTCGATCGGCGCCTTGCGGCCTTCGTAGCGCACTTCGACCTTCGCATCGAAACCGCGCGCCGCTTCGCGGGCGCGCGCCGCCGGCCGCGCGTGCAGGCCGCCCGCGTGCGCGAGCGTCACGTTGCGGCGGGCTTCGTCGGTGAAATTGGCGTCGCTGCGGGCGGCGTCGGCCTTCACGCCGTCTTTCGCGCGCAGCACGAGCAGGCGCTCTCCCACTTTCAGCACGCCGCGCCCGGCGCGCTCGACGACCTCGAACGCGTCGCTGTTCGCGACCGCGATCACCGAGACGAGGCTCGGCGCGTGTTGCGCGACATAGTCGGCGTCGAATTCGATCAGCGGCTGGCCGGCGCGCACTTGCGCGCCCTGCGCGATCTTCGGCGTGAAGCCCGCGCCGCCCAGTTCGACCGTATCGATGCCGATATGCAGCAGGATTTCCGCGCCCTCGGGCGTGCGCAGCGTGACGGCGTGATGCGTGCGCGCGAGATGCGTGATCGTGCCGTCGCACGGCGAGACGAGCACGCCGTCGAGCGGATCGATGCCAATGCCGTCGCCGAACATCCCTTCCGCGAAGACGGGATCGGGGACATCGGCGAGCGGCACGACGGGCCCGGTGAAAGGCGCGAGCAACACGAACGGTTTAGCGGTGGAATGGTTCAACAGTGACTCCTCGGCACGGCGCATCGGGGGCTCGCTCAGTGAGTTTCGGTGACTTTGTTCAGGTGACGCGGCGCATCGGGATTGCGTCCGCGCGCGGCGGCGAGACCGGCGGCCATCACATAGAAGGAAAGAATCGCGGCGATCGGATCGAGCGCCGGATGGTCAGTAACCGCGAGCGGCAAGTCGGCTTGCCCGATGTCGTCGGGGGCCGCGAGCAGCACGCGTGCGCCGCGCGCGCGCATGTCGGATGCAAGCTGGATCAGGCCCGCCTGCTCCGGTCCGCGCGGCGCGAAAACGAGCAGCGGATAGTCCTGGTCGATCAGTTCCATCGGGCCGTGACGCACTTCCGCGCTCGAAAACGCTTCCGCCTGGATGCCCGAGGTTTCCTTGAGCTTGAGCGCCGCTTCCTGCGCGATCGCGAGCCCGAGACCGCGCCCGATCACGATCATGCGATCGACGCCCTTCAGTTCGTCGACGGCCTTCGACCAGTCGAGCTTGCCCGCCGCGCGCAACGCGTCCGGCAGCGTCTTCAGCGCGTTCAGCAATTCGACGTCGCGCTGCACGTGCGCGATCACGATCGCGGAAAGCGACAGCATCGCGATATAGCTTTTCGTGGCGGCGACGCTCAGTTCCGCGCCGGCCAGGAGCGGCAGGTGCCATTCGCAGGCGTCGGCGAGCGGCGAGCCCGGTGCGTTGACGGCGGCGACGGTGAACGCGCCCGCTTCGCGCAGCGCCTGCATCGTGCCGACGAGGTCGGGACTCTTGCCCGACTGCGAGAACGCGACGGCAAGTTGCCCGGCGACGCGCAACGGCGCCTGCTGCAAGGTGGCGACCGACATTGGCAGCGACGCGACCGGCACGCCGATGCGGCTCATCGTGAGGCTCGCGAAATAGCTCGCGGCGTGGTCGGAACTGCCGCGCGCGACCGTCAGCGCGACATGACGCGGCGCTTCGGCGAGCTTGACGGCAAGGGCCTCGATATTCGAGGTATCGGCGAGCTGGGCTTCGACCACATCGGCCGAGGCGAGCGCCTCACTAAGCATATTCGACAATCGATTCTCCTTCGACATAAGTGGCCGTCAGCGCGAGTTCGCGGTCGATGACGACGAGATCGGCCCATGCGCCGCGCGCGATGCGGCCGCGGTCTTCGAGACCGAGATAATCGGCGGCATGGCGCGACAGGCAGTTCGAGACGTCCGCCATCGGCAGGCCGAGCGACACGAGATTGCGCAGCGCCTGATCCATCGTGAGCGTGCTGCCGGCGAGCGTGCCGTCCGCGAGCCGCACGCCGCCCATGCATTTGGTGACGTGCTGGCTGCCGAGGCGATATTCGCCATCGGGCATGCCGGACGCCGAGGTGCTGTCGGTCACGACGTACAGATGCGGAATCGCGCGCAACGCCGCGCGAATCGCGCCCGGATGAACGTGCAGCAAATCGGGGATCAGTTCCGCGTATTCGGCATGCGCGAGCGCGGCGCCGACCATGCCGGGATCGCGGTGATGCAGCGGCGACATCGCGTTGAACAAGTGCGTGAAGCCGCGCGCGCCGTGCTTGAGCGCGGCGACGGCGTCGTCGTAGGTGCCGAGCGAGTGGCCGAGTTGCACGCGCACGCCGCGCGCCGCCATCTCGCTGATGATGTCCAGATGCCCTGAGATTTCCGGCGCGATCGTGACGACGCGGATCGGCGCGAGCGCGAGGTATTTCAGGACTTCGTCGCGCACGGCGACGGCCGCGGCGTCCGGCTGCGCCCCGAGCTTGCCGGGATTGATGTACGGGCCTTCCAGATGCACGCCGAGCACGCGCGCGCCGCCCGGCACGCGGTATTTCGCCTGCTCGCCGAGTCCGGCCACGACGCTCATCAGTTCGTCGCGCGGGGCGGTCATCGTCGTGGCGAGGAGGCTCGTCGTGCCGTGCTGCGCGTGCAGCCGCGCGACGGTCTGCGCCGCGTCGCCGCCTTCCATGATGTCGGCGCCGCCGCCGCCATGCACGTGCAGGTCGATGAAGCCGGGCAGGATGTACGGCGCGTCATTGGTCGACGGATCGACGCGCTCGCCGTCGAGCGCCGTGACGCGCCCGTTCTCGAAGCGGATCGAGCCGTGAATCCAGCCGTCGGTCGTGAGGATGTTTCCTTTGAGCATGAAGTTCTCTGTGAAACGCGATGCGTTTGAGCCTGAGACTCGAGGCTGAAATCCGGGCGCGCCATGCTGCGAGCAGGCGAAACGTGCGTCCGGCGTCTTTGTCCTCTCGTTTTTATGGGTAGTGCGCGTCTGTCATGCCGACGCTATTTGTGCTGCTAGCGGTGAAGCTCCGCGACGAAGTCGTAGTAGTCGTCGCGGCAATACGTGTCCGTCAGTTCGATGGCGCGCTGGTCTGCCGAATAACCGATCCGCGTGATCACGAGCAGCGCCGCGCGCGGCGCCACGCCCATCAGGCGCGCGATTTCCGCGCCCGCGTTGACCGCGCGAAAGTGCTGCAACGCGCGCACCACCGACATGCCGCGCTCCTCCAGGTACCGGTACAGCGATGCGCCGATCGCCGCCGGCTGCGGCACGACCGACGCGGGCAGCGTGGAATGCTCGACCGCCATCACGATGCCGTCCGCGCGACGCAAGCGCCGCAAGCTCGCGACGCCCGCCCCCGGCGGCAAACCGAGGCGCACGATTTCGTCGCGGCTCGCCGTGCGCACTTCACGCGCTAGCCAGACCGAGTCGGGTGTGAAGCCGCGCTGCTCCATCTTCGTCGTGAAACCGGTGAGCCGCGACAGCGGGTCCTCGACGCGCGGCGTAATGAAGCTGCCCGCGCCGCGCACCCGACGAATCAGACCTTGCTCGACCAGAAGCGCGATGGCGTTGCGCGCGGTGATCCGCGACACGCCGACGCTCTCCGACAACGTTCGCTCCGACGGCAGCGCCTCGCCCGCCGACCATGCGCCCGCGTGAATCCGGGTGGCGAGGCGGGCGGCGAGTTGCAGATAGAGCGGCGTGCTGTTCTGCGCATCGGGAGCCAGTTCTCGCCATCGATCGTCCATCGGATTTTTCCGGTCAGAAGCGCTTGTCGGAGCCCATTATATAACCAAAATAATACCAGTCAATTTTGACGGACCGCCGCATCGAAACGGATTTTTATTGTGTAACTTCAAGTACTTACGTTTCAAATCGCAGGTCAGATAGCATGCTCCGATGCATCGGGATTTACCCGCATGTAGAGTCCACTCGATTCCGATTGGTCTGCATGGAATGGCCCCGTTCGTTCGTTGTTACAAAAGTGCGCGTGCGTGCTTTTACGCGGCACAATAGACGGAGTTGCTTCGGACTCTGAAGTAATGAAGACACACAAAACTAGACACTGAGAGAACGAGGAATGATGACCGTAAATTCCGACCGCGCCGCCGAGGCAGTCCGGCGCTTCAATCACTTTTATTCGCGCTACACGCGAGGGCTGCAGGAGTGCCTGCGCCAGAGCGCTTTTTCGATGGCGGAGGTGCGGGTGCTCCAGGCGCTCGTCTACGACCCGCCGCAGACGGCGGCGCAAATCGCGCGCAGCCTGGGGCTCGACACCGGCTATTTGAGCAGGCTGTTGACCCGGTTCGAACGCAATGGCCTTCTCGTGCGGCTCCCGAGCATCGACGACGCACGCAAACACGTCCTGATCCTGACCAAAGCGGGCCGGACGGCCTTCGACGAAATCGGCGCGGGCAGCATCGTCGAAGTGTCGGCAACGCTCGATCGCTTGGCCGAGGGCGAGCGCGCGCAACTCATGTCGTCGATGGCGGATATCGAGCGCCTGCTCTCGCCTCCCGTCAATCAGGAACGTGTGCGCCTGCGCAGTCCGCGACGCGGCGATTTCGGCTGGATCGTGGAGCGCTGCGCCCAGCTCGCTTCGCGTGACAATGCCGGTCCGGACATGGAAACGCGCGCGGCGTCGGTCGTGACGCGCTTTCTCGACTCGCCGTCTCACGCGACCCAGGACGCGCGGCCGTCTGCGTGCTGGATCGCCGAGCAGGATCACGGTTCGCGAATCGGCGCCGCGATACTGATGCGTGTGTCGGAAAGGCTCGCGCGCATCGAACTGCTGTTCGTCGAACCGGGCGCGCGCCGGCAAGGACTGGGCTCGCGTCTCGTCGACGCCTGTTCGCGGTTCGCGGTCGACGCGGGCTGCGAGCAACTCTCCTGCTCGTTCGACGAAGCCCACGCCGACCTTCGCGGGTTCGTCGTGAGCCGTGGATTTGCAGCGGCGAACGAGGGCTGGCAACGGTCGCTCTCTTCCATCGACGCATAAAAAAATGGCGCCCGTCAGGCGCCATTCATCTTGCCGTCTGAATCGACTCAGAACGAGGGCACCATCGAACCCTTGAACTCCGTCTTCAGGAACTGACGCACGTCTTCCGACTGGTACGCGGCGACCAGCTTCTTCACCCACGGCTGGTCCTTGTCTTTCGCGCGCACCGCGATCAGGTTCGCATACGGGCTGTGCACGTCTTCGAGCGCGATGGCGTCCTTGCCCGGCTGGAGGCCTGCGGCCAGCGCGAAGTTCGTGTTGATCGCGGCGGCGTCGACGTCCGCGAGCGTGCGCGGCAACTGCGCGGCATCGAGTTCGACGAGCTTGATCTTCTTCGGATTCCCGGCGACGTCGAGCGGCGTGGCGTTGCTGCCGTTCGTGCCCGCGCCGGCCTTCAATTTGATCACGCCTTGCGACTGCAACAGCAGCAGCGCGCGATTTTCGTTCGACGGGTCGTTCGGCACCGCGATCCTTGCGCCCTCCGGCAGATCCTTCAGCGACTTCAGCTTCTTCGAATAGACGCCGAGCGGGGAAATGTACGTCAGTCCCGCGTTGACGAGCTTGTAGCCGCGTTGCTTGATCTGGCTGTCGAGATACGGCTGATGCTGGAAGCTGTTGGCATCGAGATCGCCCGCGTCGAGGGCGGCGTTCGGCTGCACGTAATCGTTGAACTCGACGATCTTCACGTCGAGACCGTCGCGCTTGGCAACCTTCTGCACGACTTGCCAGATTTGCGCGTCGGGACCGCCGATCGTGCCGACCTTGACGACTTTGCCGTCGGCATGGGCGCCTGCGCTCGTGAAAAACGCGGTCGATACCGCGACGAGGGAAAGGGCTTTGAGCAAATGTCTGCGCTGCATGGTGTTCTCGCTTCGATACAAGGTGACGGGTACTTCGCCTGAGGTCGCGG
Organism: Caballeronia telluris; assembly: GCF_001544495.1. Taxonomy (GTDB): domain Bacteria; phylum Pseudomonadota; class Gammaproteobacteria; order Burkholderiales; family Burkholderiaceae; genus Caballeronia; species Caballeronia telluris. The sequence goes on along the minus strand of NZ_FCNZ02000003.1, from coordinate 211,168 downwards.
ATATTCGCACACTCGTGGTGCAAACGGAAATATGCAATTGGAATGTCGTTATGCCGACGCCGGCGTGAAAGGCGCCGTCCGGCTTAGAATCGTCCATCATCCAACCCGGAACGACCGCCATGTACGTCATCAATCTGCGTTATACCGGCGCGCTTGCCGAAATCGACGATGCACTCGGTGCACATCGCCTTTTCCTCGAACGGCAGTTCGCTGCGGGCATTTTCATCGCCGCGGGTCCGAAGGTGCCGCGCGACGGCGGGATCATCCTGGCATCGGGGATCGATCGCGACCGGCTCGATTCGATCCTCGCCGAAGACCCGTTCGCGGCACAAAAGCTCGCGCACTACGAAGTGATCGAATTCAAGGCGACACGGCTCGCGCCCGGCCTGAACCTGCCGTCGCCCGCGGACGCGTAAACGACGAAGGCGGCCACTGGCCGCCTTTTCCTGATCGGAACGTTCGCGTTATCCGTTTAACGCGACATCATGTTCATCGACACGTTGTGCATGACCCACATCGTGCCGACGATCAGAAACGCTGCCGCGAGCACGGTATAGCCGAAAGCGATCAGATTCCAGCGTTGCGCGCGCGACGTGTTCATGTGCAGGAAGTACACCAGATGAACGACGATCTGCACGAACGCCAGCGCGCCGAGCACGAGCAGCGCGGTATCGGGCGGCAGCACGCGCTTGATGACGAGGCCGAACGCGGCCGCGGTGAGCAGCACCGAAAGCACGAAGCCGACGACATAGCTACCGAGCGTGCCGTGTCCGTGGTCCGCCGTTGAAGAGTGCGCATGGCTCATTTAGATCACGCTCCCGAGATAGACGAAGGTAAAGACACCGATCCACACGATATCCAGAAAGTGCCAGAAAAGACTCAGGCACGTGAGCCGGCGAATTTCGCGCTCGGACAGTTCCGGGTTGCAGATGACCTGCGCGGCGAGCACGACCATCCAGACGAGGCCGAGCGTCACGTGCAGGCCGTGCGTACCGACCAGCGCGAAGAACGACGACAGAAACGCGCTGCGGCCGGGGCCGAAGCCCTCGTCGAGCAGATGTCCGAACTCGCGGAATTCCAGCCACAGGAACCCGAGGCCGAGAACAAACGTGATCGCGAGCCACATCAGCACCGTACCGCTCTTGCGACGGTGCGCGCCGAGCATCGCAAAGCCGAAGGTGATGCTGCTCAGGAGCAGCATCACGGTTTCGAGCGCGACGCCCTGGATGTCGAAGAGTTCCTTGCCGCTCGGACCACCCGCGAACTGATGCGCCATGACGCCGAACGTGGCGAACAGTGACGCGAAGATCACGCAGTCGGTCATCAGATACAGCCAGAAACCGAAGACCGAATGCGACGGAACGTGTTCCTCTCCGGAATCGTGCGGATCGAGAACGAGAGTTTTCTGCAACATTTAAACGACCTCCACTGCCGCAAGCGCGGGACTGTGCGTCTTCTCGATCGTGCGGACCGTCGAAGCCTCGATGTAATGGCCGTCGTTGCGACGGAAGCTATAGCCGATCACCGTGACCGCAATCGCGACCAGCGCCACGATCGCGAGCCACCAGATGTGCCAGACGCCTGCGAAACCGAGCGCGAGACTAAACAATGCGATGAACAAGCCCGCACTCGTGTTAGACGGCATGTGAATGTCGCGGTAGACGGTGTCGCGTCCGAGGCCGTGCCCCGTTTCCTTCATGTGCGCGAACGCATCGAGTTCGTGGACGACCGGCAGATTCGCGAAGTTATAGACCGGCGGCGGCGAGCTCGTCGCCCATTCGAGCGTGCGGCCGCCCCACGGATCGCCCGTGACGTCGCGATACTCCGGCAGATGGCGGTTGCGCACGCTGACGATCACCTGCACGACCTGGAACACCACGCCCACCGCGATGATGCCCGCACCACATGCGGCCACGATCAGCCACGGCTGCCAGGCGGGATTGTCGTAGTGATTCATGCGTCGCATCATGCCCATGAAGCCCAGCACGTAAAGCGGCGTGAACGCGACGAAATAGCCGACGAACCAGCACCAGAACGCGCACTTCCCGAGCTTCTCGTTGAGCTTGAATCCGAACGCTTTCGGGAACCAGTACGTCACGCCCGCCATGTAGCCGAATACCACCCCGCCGATGATCGTGTTGTGGAAGTGCGCGACCAGGAACAGCGTGTTGTGCAGCAGGAAGTCGGCGCCCGGAATCGCGAGCATCACGCCCGTCATGCCGCCGATCGTGAACGTCACGATGAAGCCGATCGTCCACAAGATGGGCGACGTGAACTCCAGCCGGCCGCGATAGATCGTGAACAGCCAGTTGAAGATCTTCACGCCGGTCGGAATGGCGATGATCATCGTCATAATGCCGAAGAAGGCGTTGACGTTCGCGCCCGAGCCCATCGTAAAGAAGTGATGCAGCCACACGAGGAACGCCAGAATCATGATCACGCACGACGCATACACCATCGTCTTGTAGCCGAACAGCGTCTTCTTGGCGAACGTCGCGACGACTTCCGAATAGATGCCGAACGCCGGCAGCACGAGGATGTACACCTCGGGATGCCCCCACGCCCAGATCAGGTTCAGGTAGAGCATCGGATTGCCGCCGAGGTCGTTCGTGAAGAAGTGCATGCCCATGTAGCGGTCGAGACCGAGCAGCGCCAGCGCGACCGTCAGGATCGGGAACGTCGCCATGATGAGCACGTTCGAGCAGAGCGCGGTCCACGTGAACACCGGCATCTTCATGAGCGTCATGCCGGGTGCGCGCATCTTCACGATCGTCACGAAGAAGTTGATCGCCGTGATCAACGTGCCGACGCCCGACAACTGCAAGCTCCAGATATAGTAGTCAACCCCGACGCCCGGACTGTATTGCAGCTCCGAAAGCGGCGGATAGGCGAGCCATCCGGTCTGCGCGAATTCGCCGATCACGAGCGAGACGTTCATCAGGATCGCGGCGATCGCCGTCATCCAGAAGCTCAGCGAATTGAGGAACGGAAACGCGACGTCGCGCGCGCCGATCTGCAGCGGCACCACGAGATTGAAGAAGCCGACCATCAGCGCCATCGCCATGAAGAAGATCATGATGACGCCGTGCGCCGTGAAGATCTGATCGTAGTGATGCGGCGGCAGGAAGCCCGGATCGAGATAGGCGATGGCCTGCTGCGCGCGCATCATGACGGCATCGATGAAGCCGCGCACCAGCATCAGCACCGCGACGACGCAATACATCACGCCGATGCGCTTATGGTCGACGCTCGTCAGCCACTCGGTCCACAGCCATTTCCACTTGCCGTAGACGGTCAGCCCGCCGCCTACGCCGAGTACCAGGAGCGCCATGAAGGCGGCGGCTCCCATGATGATCGGCTGATCGAAAGGGATCGCCGACAGTGTGAGTTTTCCGAACATGCGTTACCCCTGCGTTGCGCAGGCAGCATCCTTGAAGTCCAGGACGTTACCGTTGTTGTACTTTGCGATGATGTTGCGAAAGAGCTTCGAATCGACGGTCGAGAAATACCTGACCGGCTGGTTCGTGCTCGGCTGCGTCACGACGTTGTAGGCGTTCATGTCGAGGCGGTCGGCGGAGGCCTTCACGCCCGCGACCCACGCGTCGAACTGAGCCGGCGTTTTGGCGAGCGCGCGGAACTTCATGTCGGCATAGCCGTGACCGCTGTAATTGGCCGATACGCCCGCGAAGTCTCCCGCGTGGTCGGCGACCAGATGCAGACGCGTCTGCATGCCCGCCATCGCGTAGATCTGACTGCCGAGCTGCGGGATGAAGAACGAGTTCATCACCGAGTCGGACGTGATGCGGAAGTTCACCGGCGTGCCGACCGGAAACGCGAGCTGGTTGACCGTCGCGATGCCGAGGTCCGGGTAGATGAAGAGCCACTTCCAGTCGAGCGCAACGACTTCGACGTTGATCGGTTTCACCGACGACTCGAGCGGCTTGTACGGATCGAGTTCGTGCGTCGTCTTCCACGTCAGGATGCCGAGGAAGAGAATGATCAGCGTGGGAATGGTCCAGACGACCACTTCGATGGCCGTCGAGTGCGCCCACTTCGGCGCATAGGTGGCATTGCGGTTCGACGCGCGATAACGCCACGCGAACACCAACGTCATGATGATGACCGGTATCACGACGATCAGCATCGCGATGGTCGCCGTCGTAATCAGATCCTTCTCGGCCACCCCGACGCTGCCTTTGGGATTCAGCAGATCCAGGTTGCTACATCCGGAGAGACACGAGATCAGCGCGACCGAGAAGGGAAGCAAGATCCCTCTTAAGAGTTTTCCATTCATTTCATTTGCCTGATCTTCATTGATTCGTTCCAGACGAAAGAGAGATGCGCGACGCCGTTGGGGACGCGCCGGAGAGCGTTACAGCGCGGAATTTTATGCAGGTGCACCCATGCGGAAATTGACCGCGGTCAACATAACGAATGCGTCTAAACGCCCTTGACCACAGGCGTTTGTCTGAAGATGTTCTTAGAAACGTGACGAGCGTCGTCATCACGGTCATGAGGATGTCTTAATAAGACGGTCGCGCCCGGTCGGATGACGGAACGAACCGTCGATAACAACCGCGCAGTTGAAAGCAGAAGAGGTAGTTTTGCCGCAGAATCGGCGATGAATGCGGTCGATCGGATTCGACCGGCAATCTTGCGTGTCGACGCGCATCGTCCGGGCGGACGATGCGCGTTCAGTCGAGCAGCAGTTTCAGATCGTGAACCCAGGGCTGGACGCCTTGTCCATCTCGGGCAAAAAGTCGCAGCTTGCCTTCGGGGTCGAAGACGTAGCTCGCGGCCGTGTGGTCCATCGTGTAGTCGCCCGGCGTCTTGCCCTGCGCCTTGGCGTAGTACACGCGGAAGTCCTTCGCGACCTTCGCGAGTGCCGCGTCGTTCGCGGGACGCAGCCCGACGTACGACGCGTTGAACGCCGATACATACTGCCCGAGCAACTCGGGCGTGTCGCGCGCGGGATCGACGGTGACCATCAGCACCTGCACGCGCTTGCCCTCGTCACCGAGTTGCTGCAGCGCCTGCGAAAGCTCGGCGAGCGTCGTCGGACAGACATCCGGGCAGTGCGTGTAGCCGAAGAACAGGACGACGGCCTTGCCTTTGAAATCAGCGAGCGTGCGCGTCTTGCCCGACGTGTCGGGCAGCGAGAACGTGCTGCCGAACTGCGTATTGCCGGTGATGTCGAGATTCTTGAAGTCCGGCGCCTTGTTGCACGCCGCCAGGAGTGCGGCACCGGCCAGCGCGAGCGCAATGCGCCCGAAGATCCTGCGAGCCGGAATGGTCATGCGCCGATCACCGTGCGCACGTAGTGATCGACGAGCAGCGCGCCGAACAACAGCGACAGATACACGATCGAATAGCGGAAGGTCTTGCGCGCGAGGGCGTCCGAATATTCGCGATAAATCTTCCACGCGTAGCCGAGGAACACCGCGCCCAGCACGACCGCCGAGGCCAGATAGATCACCCCGCTCATGCCCGAGATGAACGGCATCATCGTGACAGCGAACAGAATCACCGTGTAGAGGAAGATGTGCAACCGCGTGTATTGCTCGCCGTGCGTGTTCGGCAGCATCGGCAGGCCGGCGTTCTCGTAGTCCTTGCGGCGATAGAGCGCGAGCGCCCAGAAATGCGGCGGCGTCCACACGAAGATGATCAGCACGAGAATCCATGCATCGCCGGGCACCGCGCCCGTCACGGCCGCCCAGCCCAGCGCCGGCGGCATCGCGCCCGACGCTCCGCCGATCACGATGTTCTGCGGCGTGTACGGCTTGAGCAGCAGCGTATAGATGACCGCGTAGCCGACGAACGTCGCGACCGTGAGCCACATCGTCAGCGGGTTGGTGAAGGTGTAGAGCGTCGCCATGCCGGCGCCGCCGAGCACCGCGGAGAAGAGCAGGATCTGCGCGGTCGTGATCTCGCCGCGCGCCGACGGACGCCATGACGTGCGCCGCATCATCGCATCGACTTTTTGCTCGACGAGACAGTTGATCGCGAACGCCGCGCCCGCCAGGAGCCAGATGCCGACCGTGCCGCCGATCAGCACGGTCCACGGCACCATGCCGGGCGTCGAGAGAAACATGCCGATGACCGCGCAGAACACCGCCAGCTGCGTCACGCGCGGCTTGGTCAGCGCGAGATATTGCGAGAGGCGGCTACCGGAGGGAGAAGTGATTGTCGTGCTTTCCATGATTTGGATTCACGCTGAAACGACGTCGCGCGCGGGAAGCACGGCGCGGCCGGGACGGCTGGAAGAGATTCGAAAGTTTAGCATAACGAGCAGCAGCAGCAGGATTGCTGCACCGCCGTTGTGCGCCACGGCGATGGGCAACGGCCATTGCAAAACGATGTTCGACAGCCCCGTCAGAAACTGCACGACGATCAGCAGCAGCACGCCGTTGGCCGGCGTGCGCAGCGATTCGAAACGACGCAGCCTGAACGCGAGCCACAGCGTGTACAGCACCACGACCACGGCGAATGTCCGGTGCGTCCAGTGGATCGCGACGAGCGCGTCCTGCGAAATCACGTCGCCGTCGCCGGTCATGCCGAGCGCGCGCCACAGGTGAAAACCGTGCTCGAAATTCATCGGCGGGACCCATTGGCCGTTGCACAGCGGGAAGTCGGTGCAGGCGAGCACCGCGTAATTGGTGCTGACCCACCCGCCGAGCGCGATCTGCACGATCAGCAGCGCCAGCCCGAAAAGCGCCGCCGGCATCCAGCGCGCGGCTTCGGGCTCGTGAACGGGAATCGGCGTCTGCCGCGCCGCGAGCCACCCGAGCGCACCGAGCAGCGCAAGCCCGAGCAGCAGATGCAGCGTGACGATCACCGGCTGAAGTTTCATCGTGACCGTCCACGCGCCGAACGCGCCCTGCACGCAGATCAGCAGCAGAATGCCCGTCGGCCACCACGGCGAGACGTGCAGCGGCCGGCGCTTGAAACGCGCCGTCCACGCGATCGCCGCCTGCGCGATGATCAGCACGCCGATCGCCATCGCGAAATAGCGGTGAAGCATTTCGATCCACGCCTTGACCAGGCTGACGGGTCCGCTCGGCATCGCCTGATGGGCGGCGGCGATCTGCGCATGCGCGATGAACGGCGACGACGTGCCGTAGCAACCCGGCCAATCGGGGCAGCCAAGGCCGGAATCGGTCAGGCGCGTGAAGCCGCCGAACATGATCAGATCGAGCGTAAGAAACGTCGTCAGCCAGACGAGCTTGCGGAATTTGTTGTCGTCGGCCTTGACCCAGACGTACGAGAGCGGCAACAGCGCGATACAGAGGCCAATCAAGCCGAGTTGCAATACGAACATTCTTCTAAACCCTCAACCGATCCGTGACCACTTGAGAAGTTTCGCGAGATCGCCCTTGATCTTGGCGGGATCGGGATTTTTCGGGAAACGCTCCATCAGATTGCCGTTCGGATCGACGAGAAAGATGTGGTCGGTAAGCTGCGAGTCGTCAGAGATTGGCAGCCATTTCGAGACGGCGCCCTGATCTGCAACAAGCATTCGCGTATCCGGTTGCGGATAGGCGGTTTTGATCTTGTCGTCGACGGGTTTGTCGTCGGTACGCAGCCAGACGTTCACGACGCGCTCGCGTTCGGCCGCCTGCAGCGCGCGAACCTGGCGCATGAAATAGAGCCGCGTCGCGCACGGTTCCCCGCAGTCGCTGCCGTTGACCGTGACCATCAGCCATTTGCCGCGCAGCGCGGTCAGCGGCATCGGCTCGCCCTTTTCGTCGCGGACCATCAGGTCGCCGGGAATCGGGCGCTGCGGCTCGATCAGCGCGCCGTAGCTCGTGGTGCCGCCGGCCGGTTTGAACACGTAGTACATCAGATACGACGCGATGACCGGCGCCGCGCAGACGAACGCAAGCAGCAGCAGCATCCAGCGGCCCTTGTTCCACGAGCCTTTCGTGGCTTCGCGGTGCTCGGCGCGCGCCTTGTTGATGGCGGAAGGCGAAGGACGGGGGGTTTGCATCGACAAAACAGGGCCTCTATTCGATTACGCAGCGCGCCGGTTCAATCCGCGCGCCGACTGGATTCAAGCTTAGGCGTGGCTGGCGTGATTGTCCGCTTCGTCGGCGGAGTCGCTCTTTTTCGCGGCGCGACGCGCGGCGTAGAGACCGAAACCGATCGCCGCCGCCGCCATGCCCCACCACTGCAACATATAGCCATAGTTGCGTTCGACGCCGAGCGTCGGTGCCGGCCAGTCTCGCACGAGCTTGTCGCCGGTGTTGTTCAGTTGCTGGATCACGAACGGCTGCAGCGGCAGACCGGTCTCGCTGGCGTAGGCGGCGATATCGAGATTCTGACGAATCTTTTGACGCGCCGCCGACCCGCCCCGCCCCAGTTCGAACGCCTGCGACGCATTCGAACGCGCAATGCCTTCGATCTCGACCTCGCCTTTCGGCGTCTCGTAAGGCTCGATGCCCGTGCGATCGGCGAGATTACGCGGCAACCAGCCGCGATTGACCAGGACGTAGCCGCCTCCGTCGAGTTTAAACGGCATCACGACATAAAAACCCGGCTGGTCGTTATAAGGCCGATTATCGAGATAAACGACCTGCTCCGGCAAAAATTCGCCTCGCGCCAGCACGCGATGAAACTCGATGTCCTTCAGCGGGATCGGCATCACGCCGACGCGCTCTGCGGGCGCGTTTTCGAACGCGACGATCCGCGCGTTGAGCGCTTCCTTCTGATGCGCGCGATCGCGCTGCCAGAACCCGAGCTTCACCGTCACCGCGACGACGATCAGGATCAAGAACGCCGGCCAGAAGCGAATCTTCATACCCGCGATCCGTCCCGTGCGACGCGGCACGATCCATGCGATGCGATAATCGATTGATTCAACTTCTCATGCCAATCGCTGGCTGGTTTCATGCACATCATCGTTGCCATCGCATTCATCCTTATCATCGGCAGCCTCGGCTCGGCGCTGTACTTCATGATGACGGACCGGGGCAAAACCAAGCGGATGGTGTGGTCGCTTGCCATGCGCGTCGGGCTGTCCATCTCGCTGTTCCTTTTCATCCTGTTCGCGCACTGGATGGGCTGGATTCAGTCGACCGGCATTCCGCTCGGACGCTAAACCGCCGCGAAGGTTCGCCGGGGCACCGTTTTTAGCATGCGCCGGGCGCCGCCGGCGCGACATATCAGCGCGGTCATTCACGCTGAAAATCTCCCGCAGTCCAGAAAGCAAAACGCCGCCCGGGAAAGGTCGAGGGCGGCGCTCAAGCAGTGCTGTGCGACTGAACGTTGCGGACGGCGCGTCGCGCGCCGCCGTCCGTGCTGCGACAACCGTTACAGCCAGTACACGACGATGTACAGCCCCAGCCACACGACGTCGACGAAGTGCCAGTACCATGCGGCGCCTTCGAACGCGAAATGATGCTCCGCCGTGAAGTGGCCGCGGATCAGCCGCACCATGACCACCGCCAGCATCGTGCCGCCGAGGAACACGTGAAATCCGTGGAAGCCCGTCAGCAGGAAGAAGGTCGAGCCGTACACGCCCGATGCGAGCGTCAGGTTCAGTTCGTTGTAAGCGTGGAAATACTCGTAGCCCTGGCAGAACAGGAAGATCAGACCGAGCAGCACCGTTGCGCCGAGCCAGATGATCGCCTTCCTGCGATGGTCCTCGCGCAGCGCGTGGTGAGCGACCGTCAGCGTTGCGCCGGAACTCAGCAGGAGCGCGGTGTTGATGGTCGGGAGCGGCCACGGCGTCATCGAGCGGAAATGTCCGACCAGCGCCGCCGGCCCGTTATTCGGCCACACTGCGGTGAAATCCGGCCAGATCAGCTTGTAATCGAGGCTCGCCAGCTCGTGCATCGCAATCGCGCGCGCGTAGAACAATGCCCCGAAAAACGCGGCGAAGAACATGACTTCGGAGAAGATGAACCAGCTCATGCTCCAGCGATACGACGTGTCGACGCGCTTGCCGTACATGCCGCCCTCGGATTCCGAGATGGCGTCGCCGAACCAGTGCCAGAGCACGAACAGCACGAACAGCACGCCGAGCAGCGTCGTGAACGGCGCCCAGGTATGACCGTTGACCCACGACGCCAGCGATCCGAGCGCCACCAGGAGACCGGTGGCCGCCATGATCGGATGCCGTGACGGGTGCGGCACGAAATAGTACGGGCTATCGTTTTGACCGCTCATTTTTGATTCTCCACTTCGATCCAGTTGCTTGTTTTCTTTCGACTCGGGGCGGCGCGTCGCATCATCCACACCACGCCGGCCCGGCCCCTCGATTCGTTATCCGACTACCGCCCGCACGACCAGCAGCAGCACGACGATGAACAGCGCCGCGCCGATCACACCCGCCGCGATCAGGTGCAACGGGTTCAACTGGGCGGCGTCGCTTTCCAGGTCGGCCTTGCGGCGCACGCCGAAAAACGACCAGAACACCGCTTTCACGAGCCTCAGGAGGCTCGTCTTCTGTGCGGGCTTGCCCGGCTTGTCTGCTTCGACCATCGTTCTTTCCTTGCCGTCCGGCATCGGGTTCAAGTCCCGCCGCCGCTCTTCGCGACCGACTTCGGCGCCGTGAGTTCGAAGAACGTGTATGACAGCGTGATCGTCTTCACATCCTTCGGCAGCTTCGGATCGACGACGAACACCACCGGCATGCGCTTCGTCTCATTGGCGGCGAGCGTCTGCTGCGTAAAGCAAAAACATTCGATCTTCTTGAAGTACTCGGTGGCCTCTTTCGGGGCGTAGCTCGGAATGGCCTGCGCCTGAACCGTGCGCCCCTGCTCGTTGGTCACCTGGTACATCACCGTCATCACTTCGCCGGGGTGCACGTCGAGACTGTTCTGCTCCGGCTTGAACTGCAGCGGGCCGCGCGCGTTGGCGTCGAGTTCGATCGAAATCGTGCGGCTCGCGTCGACCTGCGTATTCTTCGCCTCGCGCGCGCCGACATCGCGCTGCACGAGGTTGTTGATGCCGGTAATCGAGCAGATCGCGCGATACATCGGCACCAGGGCAAATCCGAAACCGAACATCAGCCCCGCCACGACGACGAGCTTGACGAGCATCGAGCGGTTGAACGCGCGGTCTGTGTGTACTTCGTGCGGACTGGACACGTCGTTTCTCACCCTCTGGACAGCAGGAACTGATTGACGACGGCTGCCATAAAAAAGACGGCGACGATGGCGAGCAGGATCAGGCCGAGCCGCTTGTTGCCCGCGCGAATCTGCTCGGGCGATCGTCTTTCCTGTGGATTCCGGGTCATGCTGCGAACTTCTTGTTCCATTAGGACCTGCCTGGCGAGGCTCCGGCCGGAGCCTCGCCGCATTGCGTGCGTCTTATTCGACGGTCGGCGGATTTTCGAACGTATGGAACGGCGCCGGGCTCGGCACGGTCCATTCGAGGCCTTCCGCGCCATCCCACGGCTTGTCGCCGGCCTTCTCGAGTTCGCCGCCGCCGCGATACGCCGGCAGCGCGACCGCGAACAGGAAGTACACCTGCGCGAGACCGAAACCGAATGCGCCGATCGTCGCGACCTGATTGAAGTCGGTGAACTGCGCCGGGTAGTCGGCGTAGCGACGCGGCATGCCCGCGAGGCCCAGGAAGTGCATCGGGAAGAACGTGATGTTGAAGAAGATCATCGACGCCCAGAAGTGGATCTTGCCGCGCGTTTCGTTGTACATCCAGCCCGTCCACTTCGGCGCCCAGTAGTACCAGCCGGAGAAGAGCGCGAAGAGCGACCCCGCCACCAGCACGTAGTGGAAGTGCGCCACCACGTAGTAGGTACCGTGCATCTGGATGTCGAGCGGCGCCATCGACAGGATCAGGCCCGTGAAGCCGCCCATCGTGAACACGAACAGGAAGCCGATCGCGAAGATCATCGGCGTTTCGAACGTGAGCGAACCGCGCCACATCGTCGCGACCCAGTTGAAGACCTTCACGCCCGTCGGCACGGCGATCAGCATCGTCGCGTACATGAAGAAAAGCTGGCCCGTCACCGGCATGCCGGTGGCGAACATGTGGTGCGCCCAGACCATGAACGAGAGAATCGCGATCGATGCCGTTGCGTACACCATCGAGCTATAGCCGAAGAGCGGCTTGCGCGAGAACGCCGGAATCACCTGCGACACGATCCCGAACGCCGGCAAGATCATGATGTACACCTCGGGGTGACCGAAGAACCAGAAGATGTGCTGGTACATCACCGGATCGCCGCCGCCCGCCGCGTTGAAGAACGACGTGCCGAAGTGGCGGTCGAACAGCACCATCGTGATCGCGCCCGCCAGAACCGGCATCACCGCGATCAGCAGGTACGCCGTGATGAGCCACGTCCACGCGAACATCGGCATCTTCATGAGCGTCATGCCAGGCGCGCGCATGTTCAGGATCGTCACGACGATGTTGATGCCGCCCATGATCGACGACGCGCCCATCAAGTGGACCGCGAAAATCGCGAAGTCCATGCCCGGACCCATCTGCGTGGAGAGCGGTGCGTAGAGCGTCCAGCCCGCGGCGGTCGCGCCGCCCGGCGTGAAGAACGAACCGACCAGCAGCACGGCCGCGACCGGCAGCAGCCAGAAGCTGAAGTTGTTCATCCGCGCAAACGCCATGTCGGACGCGCCGATCTGCAGCGGGATCATCCAGTTCGCGAAGCCGACGAACGCCGGCATGATCGCACCGAACACCATGATGAGGCCGTGCATGGTGGTCAACTGGTTGAAGAACTCGGGGCGCATGATCTGCAGCCCGGGCTCGAAAAGCTCGGCGCGGATCATCAGCGCCATCACGCCCCCCGAGAGGAACATGATGAACGAGAACAGCAGGTACAACGTACCGATGTCCTTGTGGTTGGTGGCGAACAGCCACCGGCGCCAGCCGTGAGGCGTTTCATGCGCATGATCGTGCGCGTGGTCGTGACCCGCGGCTACATCGTGTCCGATGCTAGACATGACAATCTCCTAAAGCGAATACTGCGGCACTTGACGGATGTCGCCCGCGCCATCCTGGCTCGGGCGCGACACGTCAAGCAGCCGGACTGATCTCTACGCGACGGGCTTCCTTCGCATCCGTACCGCCCGTGATGGTTTCCGGCTTCTTCAAGACGATGCGATCTTCGGCGACGCCCGCTGCCTTCAGCGCGTCGCGCACGGCTTGCGCGCGCGTCTTGGCAAGTTCGGCGTTCTTGCCGGCGGAACCGGTGGCGTCGGTGAAGCCCGACAGCGCCAGCTTCGCCTCAGGATGCGCCTTCGCGTAAGCCGCTGCGGCTTGCACGGCGACGGCCGCGTCGGCCGGGAGCGTGCTCTTGCCGGTTTCGAAATAGACGCTCGCGGGCAGGCCTGCGGCCTGCGTCGCTTCGGCGGCCGGCGCGCTCGCGCTTTCAGCGGCCGATGCGCCCGACGCTTCGGCTGCCGGTGCTGCCGGTGCCGATGCTGCAGCATCCGCCGCGCCCGCTGCCGCGAGATGGTTGCCGCCTTCCGGCATATTGCCGTTGCGCGCGTCCGCGACCTGCTTCGGCTGAAGGATGTCGGTGGTGTGATTGCCCCACGAATTGCGCTCGAACGTGACGACCGAGGCGATCTCGACGTCGCTGAGCGCCGTGCCCCACGGCGGCATCGCGGCCTTGCCGTGCAGCACGATGTTCACGTGCTCGGCGATCGGACCGTTGGCGATCTTGCTGCCGTCGAGCGCCGGGAATGCGCCTGCGCCCTTGCCGTTCGGCTGGTGGCAGACCGCGCAGTTCGACGCGTAGACCTTCTCGCCGCGCGCCTTGAGCTCGTCCATCGTGTAGGTTTTGTTCGGATCGTCCGCGGCGGCGGCCAGCTTCTTCTTCTGGTTGTCGACCCAATTCGCGTAGTCGTCGTCCGACAGCACTTCGACGACGACCGGCATGTACGCATGTTCCTTGCCGCACAGTTCGGTACAGAAGCCGCGGAACGTGCCGACTTTCTCCGCCTTGAACCACGTGTCGCGCACGAAGCCGGGAATCGCATCCTGCTTCACGCCGAACGCCGGCACGTACCACGAGTGCACGACGTCGTTCGCGGTGGTGATGATGCGGATCTTCTTGTTGACCGGCACCACGAGCGGGTTGTCGACTTCCTGCAGATAAAGATTCGAGATCGGCGTCTGGCCGTTGGTCTCGCTGCGCGGCGTGGAGAGCGTCGAGAAGAAGTTGATGCCCTCGCCCGGACCCTTCACGTAGTCGTACGCCCACTTCCACTGATAACCCGTGACCTTCACGGTGAGATCGGCGTTGGTCGTGTCCTTCATCGCGACGACGGCCTTGGTGGCCGGCAGTGCCATCAGCACGACGATGACGAACGGCGCGATCGTCCAGATGATTTCGACGGTGGTGCTTTCGTGGAAGTTGGCCGCCTTGTGGCCGCGCGACTTCCGGTGCACGACCATTGAATAGAACATCACGCCGAACACACCGAGGAAGATCACCCCGCAGATGATCAGCATGAACGTATGGAGGCCAAAGAGCTCCTCGGCGATTTTCGTCGCGGGCTGCTGGAAGTTGAGCTCGTTGACACGAGGACCGCCAGGAGCGTCGGTGACCGCCAGGGCCGTGCCGGCTGCGAGCATTGCGCCTGCCGCCAGCACGCCCGAGAGGGCTCGCTTGATTGTTTTCATAGCATCCTTACCCAAAATTTCCATTCAAACCCTCGACCCCCGTGTGCATCGGTCGCGCGTTACGCGCTGCTTTTGCGCCCGTTTTTCGTCCGGCGCGCTTTTCACGCGCAGCGGCGAATCCAGGCCTGCAATTCCGCGGCGAACTGCCGGCGACGATGCTGTGCAAGGTGTAGCCCGATTTGCACCGACTGTCCGCGCGATACGATCTTGAGCGGATCTCTCGGTGCCGCGCCCGTTTCGATCCGCACCCAGCGCGGATTGAATTCGAACTGCGTCAATTCTTCGGCATTCATCTGTTCGATCAACAGCCGGTTCTGAAACAACCGGATGCGTTCGTAGTCGACTGCGTGCCGCGCGTAAATCAGGAACGCGACGCCCACCACGAACAGTTCGATCCCCGTGAACGGCAGCACCAGCCAGGCGCCATTCAATAACAGCAAGGTCGCGATAGCGAGCGAAAAGAGCGCGAGCGAGACAAAGAAGCCCACGAACTGGCGCGGCGACGCGGAGCAGTTACGCTTCATCAGCCACTCCTTGAGGACGGGCTCCGCGTCCGTCAGCAATGCGCTTCTTTCCATCGCCGCCTCCGTCGATCTGCTCGGATGTTGACCAAAATCATTGCCAGCCGGGCGACAAACTGACGCATTATAGGCGCGTTACGAAGCATCCACAAGCAAGGGGCAGAACAGCGCAAAGCCAAGCGCCACAAGCTTCTGCGCCCATTTGACGCAGCTTTTTACGCGCTTTTCGGACGCAAATCTCAGACATAACAGACGCCCTCTTTACCGCGTCAGCGATCCTTCTTCGGGCCGCGTCCGATATCTTCCAGACGCACGATTCCGTGCCCTTCCGCCGTCATGCGCGGCACCGCCTTCCACGCGTGACCATAGATCACCTCGAAGGTCAGAGGGATCGTGCCGTCGTCCCGCCGGATGGCTTCGAGTGCCGTGTGAACCGCGCTGCGCAAGGCTTCGGCATCGGTCGGGCGCTCGTTTGCCGCGCGCTCGAACGGGTAGGCGCCCCAGCGCCGCACATCGTTCAACAGCGATTCCGGCGACCGATACGTGATCGTCAACACCTCCTGATCCATCACCGGAATCTCGAAGCCGCTTTCCACCAGCATGTCGCCGAGATCGTGCATGTCGACGAAATCGATCGTGTGCGGCTGCAGTGCGATGCCGAGCGACGCTTCCGCCTCGCGATACGCGCGGGTGAGCTCACGCAGCGTGTCGGGACCGAAGGTGCTGAACATCAGGAGGCCGTTGACCTTGAGCACGCGCTGCCATTCAGGAAACACGAGATCGGGGCGCGAATGCCAGTGCAGCGCGAGGTTGGACCAGAGGAGTTCGAACGCGCCCGCCGAAAACGGCAGCGCCGAGAAGTCGGCCTGCGCGAGTTGCGGGCCGCGCGCGCCGAACGCCTTGCTGAGCGTGGCCGGAAGAAAGCGCCGCCAGCCCGCGTCGGCTTGCGCGTCGGCGCTTTCGGCGGCGTTTGCGCGCACGAGCATCGCCGATGAAATGTCGACGCCCAGCACCGAAGCCTCGGGGAAACGCGTGCGCAATCCCGGCAGGTCGGCGCCCGTGCCGCAGGCGGCGTCGAGCGCGCGCGTCGGGGCGACCACGATGTAGTCGAGCCGCTCGCGCATGCGTTGCGCGATCTCGCGCGTCAGGAACGCGACGTCGTCGAACGTGCCGGCGCGGCGATCGAAAATCTCGCGCAGACGGCGCGGATCATAGGCCGGTCGGCCAGATTTGGCGGGAGTTGGGGACATGACGGTCTGCTCGCGAAGAGTGCGAAGTATACTCGGTCGTCCTGGAATCGGCCTGCAAAGGCGGCGCCGCGAGGCCCGGACGGCGCGGTTCGCCTGTTTTGTGGGAGTCGTCAGCATGATGATCGAGAAGCGCGCGATGTCGCCGGCCCACGTCGCGCTCATGCACGTCGTCGGGCACGTCGTCGGGCGCGCGCGACGCGCCATCGCGTGGCTCGGCGATGTCGCGTTGCCCGGCCAATGCGCCTTGTGTGGCAATTTGTCGCATAGTCTGCTGTGTCGAGGATGCGACGAATCCTACTGGAACGAACCGCGTTTGAGATGCCGGACGTGCGCGTTGCCGTTGTCTGCGACTCGTCGAGAACTTGAGGGCGCCGCGTCTCACTGCGCGACCTGTCTCGATTCGCCGCCGCACTTCGATGCCACGCTCGCCCTCGCCGACTACCGCGCGCCGCTCGATACGCTCGCGCTCGATTTAAAGTTTCGCGCGCGATTCGGAACGGGTGAAGCGTTCGCGCGCCATCTGCATGCGTGTTTCGACGACAGCGGCTTGCCGGCGCCCGACGTGATCGCGCCGGTTCCGCTGTCGGACCAACGTCTGATCGCGCGCGGCTACAACCAGGCGTGGGCGATCGCGAAACCGCTCGCGCGCCGCCTCGCCGTGAGCGCCGACGCCCGGCTTGTGTGCCGCACGATCGAAACCGCGCCGCAGTCGAAGCTCGATCTCGACACGCGCCGGCGCAACGTGGAACGCGCGTTCGCCGTGACGGGCGATGTGCGCGGACTGCACGTCGGCATCGTCGATGACGTGATGACCTCCGGCGCGACGCTCGATGCGCTCGCGCGCACGCTCAAGCGGTCGGGCGCGCGTCGCGTGACCAATTTCGTCGCGTTGCGTACGCCAAAAGATTAACCCCGCACTTCAGCTCACTTACCTATGTTCAACGTCGTTCTGGTCGAACCCGAAATCCCGCCGAATACCGGCAACGTGATCCGCCTCTGCGCGAACACCGGCGCGCGCCTGCATCTGATCGAGCCGCTCGGCTTTCCGCTCGACGACGCCAAGATGCGCCGCGCCGGCCTCGATTATCACGAGTACGCGCAGATGCACGTGCACGCGAACTGGGAAGCGTTCGTCGCGAAGGAATCGCCCGAGGCCGCACGCATGTTCGCCTTCACGACGCGCGGCTCGTCGCCGTTTTTCGAGCACGCGTTCAAGCCGGGCGACTGGTTCGTGTTCGGCGCCGAAACGCGCGGTTTATCCGAGGCGTTGCTCGACCGCTTCCCGAACGAACAGCGCGTGCGCCTGCCGATGCGGCCGGGCAACCGGAGCCTGAACCTGTCGAATACGGTGGCGGTGGTGACGTTCGAGGCGTGGCGTCAGGCGGGTTTCGAAGGCGGCGCCTGAGTCGCTTCTGCGAGTTGCTTCGTATAGAGATCGAGCATCGGCTGCTGAAAGCACGCGAAGATCACGCGTTCGATGGCAGGCACGTTCGGCAACGTGCCGATCACCGTATCCACCGCGATGCGCACGGCCGCTTCGACCGGAAAGCGATAGATGCCGCAACTGATCGCTGGAAACGCGATCGACTTGCAGCGCGCCTCGCCGGCGAGTTCGAGCGAACGTCTGTAGCAGCTCGCGAGCAGCGCCGGCTCGTTGCGCTTGCCACCGCTCCAGCGCGGGCCGACCGCGTGAATCACGTGCCTCGCCGGCAGATCGTGGCCGCCGGTGATCTTCGCGTCGCCGGTTTCGCAGCCGCCGAGCGTCTCGCATTCGCGCTTGAGGTCGCGTCCCGCGGCCCGATGAATCGCGCCGTCGACGCCTCCGCCGCCCAAAAGCGACTTGTTCGCCGCATTGACGATGGCATCGACGTCGAGCGTCGTGATGTCGACGAGTCGTGCTTCGAGCGTGCAGTGACCGACGGCGACCATGGCAGACCTCCCCGAAGGACGCGCCTATTCCGCTTTCGCGTCCCGGCTGAGCAGCGCGTGAACCGCATCGCGCGGCGTGACGTCTTCGAACAGCACGCGGCAGACGGCGTGCGTGATGGGCATCTCGATATTGCGCGACTGCGCGAGCGCAAGCACCGCGCGCGCGCACCGGACGCCTTCCGCGACATGGCCGAGCGCCGCGAGAATTTCGGTGAGCGTTCGTCCAGTTGCAAGCTGCATACCCACGGTGCGATTGCGCGAGAGATCGCCGGTTGCGGTGAGGATCAGGTCGCCGAGGCCCGTGAGCCCGGTGAAGGTTTCGGCGCGGCCGCCGAGCGCGACGCCGAGCCGCGACATTTCCGCGAGACCGCGCGTGATGAGCGCGGCGCGGGCGTTCAGGCCGAGTCCGAGGCCGTCGGAGATGCCCGTCGCGATCGCCAGGACGTTTTTTACCGCACCGCCGACTTCGACGCCAATCACGTCGTCGCCCGTATATATTCGCATCGCACCGTGATGGAACGCGGCGACGGTGCGCTCGGCGAGCACGGCCGACGCGCTCGCGACCGTCAGCGCGACCGGCAGGCCCTGCCCCACTTCGCGCGCGAAGCTCGGCCCCGACAGCGTGCCGTTGCTCGCGTGCTGCGGCAGTTCGGATGCGACGATCTCGTTCGGCAGACATTGCGTATCCGCTTCGAAGCCCTTGCAGAGCCAGACGATGTGCGCGGGAACGATGCCGATGTCGCGCATCGAGCGGCACAGCGCGCGCAGGCCGGCAACGGGCGTCGCGACGACACAGAGCGCATCGTCGGCGCACGCGTGCGTCAGGGCCGCGGCCAGTTCGGTTTCAAAGCGCAGCGACGGCGGCAGCGTCACGCCGCGCAGATAGCGCTCGTTTTCGTGCGATGTGGAAAGGGATTCGACGAGCGCGCGATCGCGCGCCCAGAGCACCGCGTCGTGACGCGAGGCCAGATGGCCTGCTAGAGCGGTGCCCCATGCACCGGCGCCGAGAACGGCTACTTTCATGCTCGGCTCCGGGTCCGGCGGGTTGAACAATCTGCTCAGTGCGTCGCGCCGTTCGCCGCGCCTTCCTGAGCCGCCGCGAGTTGCGAGATGCGCTGCTCGTAGAGCGACTGGAAATTGATTTCCGCGAGGTGGATCGGCGGGAAACCGGCGCGGGTGATCGCGTCGGCGATGTTCGAGCGCAGGTACGGGAACAGGATGGTCGGGCAGGCGATGCCGACGAGCGGATCGATCTGGTCGGCCGGAATGTTGCGGATATCGAAAATGCCCGCCTGCTTCGCTTCGATCAGGAACGCGACCTTGTCGGTGACTTTCGCGGTGACGGTGCCCGTGACCAGCACTTCGAAGACGCTTTCCGCGAGGCGCTCGGCCTTCACGTCGACTTCGACTTCCACCGACGGCATTTCCTGTTCGAGAAAGATGCCCGGCGAGTTGGGCTGCTCGAGCGACATGTCCTTCAGGTAAATGCGCTGGATGTTGAAGAACGGCTGGTTGTTGTCGTCAGACATGGTGAATTCCCTTGATTATTTCGATGATCGGCGCCGCGCTTTCGTTGTTTTTGCGATGGCGCCGTCCGTCGCGGCCGAGGGCCACGGCGGAATTGCTTTAGGCCGATTCGAGCAGCGGCGTCAGGCCGCCCTTGCGATCGAGCGCGGAAAGATCGTCGTAGCCGCCCACGTGCGTTTCGCCGATATACACCTGCGGCACGGTACGGCGGCCGGTACGCGTCATCATTTCCTCACGCCGGCCGGGTTCGCGATCGATCAGCACTTTTTCGATGTGCTCGACCCCGCGCGACTTTAAAAGACGTTCGGCCATCTGGCAATAAGGACACACTTGGGTGCTGTACATCACGACTTTCTTCACTTGACTGCTCCTTGTTTCACGACCGGCATGCCGGCCTTCTGCCAGGCGTCGACACCGCCCTGCAGAACATGGACTTCGCTGTAGCCGGCTTCCGTCACGGTGCGGCTCGCCTTCTGCGATTGCTGTCCGGTCTGGCACACCAGAATGACCGGATTGCTCTTATTCTTCGCGATTTGGCCGATCTTTGCTTGGAGCTCGGCCATTTCGAGATTGCGCGCCGCCGGAAGATGCCCCTTCGCGTATTCCGCCGCGGGACGCAGGTCGACGACGACCGCGTTGCGCCGGTTGATCAGCGTGGTGGCTTCGGCGGCGGAGACGCCGCCGCGTCCACGACGGGTGATCGCCGGCCAGAGGAGCAACCCGCCGGAAATGAGGGCGATCGCGATGAGTACGAGGTTCGTGTAATCGGTGAAAAACTTCACGGAAGGGCCGCCGAAAGTGGAGAAAGGGAAGAAAGAAAAAATCGGGACAATCGGGGCATTATAAAATAACCGTTTGCCGCGATGGCCTCGGCCGTTCGGACGATGGCGCGCGCCACCGGCTGCGAGCACAATCTGACACGATCGAACGTCAAGTCTTCCTGCTTTTCCGCTTCCCAACTAACCGACCTATCAGACATGTACAAGCTAGTGCTCATCCGCCACGGCGAATCGACGTGGAACAAGGAAAACCGGTTCACGGGCTGGGTCGATGTCGACCTGACCGAACAGGGCAACCGCGAAGCGCGCCAGGCAGGCGTGCTGCTGAAGGAAGCCGGCTTCTCGTTCGACATCGCCTACACGTCCGTGCTGAAGCGCGCGATTCGCACGCTCTGGCACGTGCAGGACGAGATGGACGAAATGTATCTGCCCGTCGTCCATTCATGGCGTCTGAACGAGCGTCACTACGGCGCGCTCTCCGGGCTGAACAAGGCCGAAACCGCCAAGAAATACGGCGATGAGCAGGTGCTCGTCTGGCGCCGCAGCTACGATACGCCGCCGCCCGCGCTCGCCCCGGACGACGAGCGCACGTCGTACAACGATCCGCGTTACGCGAAGGTGCCGCGCGAGCAGTTGCCGCTCACCGAATGCCTGAAGGACACGGTCGCGCGCGTGCTGCCGATCTGGAACGAGTCGATCGCACCGGCCATCAAGTCGGGCAAGCGCGTGCTGATCGCGGCGCACGGCAATTCGATGCGCGCGCTCGTCAAGTATCTCGACAACATCTCGGACGACGACATCGTCGGCCTGAACATTCCGAACGGCGTGCCGCTCGTCTATGAACTGGACGCCGACCTGAAGCCGATCAAGCACTACTATCTCGGCGACCAGGAAGCGATCGCCGCCGCGCAAGCCGCCGTGGCAAAGCAAGGCAAGGCGGGCTGAGCGCATCGCGGGCCGGGGTGATTCCCCGGCCCGTTTTTTATGCGCGCGGCGTCGCGCTGGTCATCCTGCGTTCGTACATGGCAACGCCGTCATCTGCGTGACAGGCACGCGCCTCGCCGTCAGGTCGTCCAATCCGGCATCGCGCGGGGTGCGTCCAATCATCGTCCGCGTGGCTCGCATCCGCCCCGCCGCCCCGTCCTCCCTTTGTCCGGGGCTTTAAGCTGCGTTTAAGTCGTTGCGGGAAACGACCATGTATACTGGCCTGTCACCTACGATCCAGCCTAATCCGCTTCCGACCGCAACACTCTATGCGAAAGAACCTGAAAAACATCGGCCTGATCGCCGCGGGCCTCGCTACCGGCGCGCTCGCAACCCTGCAAATTTCCGCGTCCGCCCAGCAATCCGCCACCGCGCCGCTCCCGCTCGATCAATTGCGGTTGTTTGCCGAAGTCTTCGGGCAAATCAAGCATGAATACGTCGAACCGGTCGACGACAAGAAGCTGCTGACGGCCGCGATCAAGGGCATGGTGTCGAGCCTCGACCCGCACTCGTCCTATCTCGACAAGACCGACTACGAAGAACTCCAGGAGCAGACCAAGGGCCGCTTCGCGGGTCTCGGCATCGAAATCTCGTCGGAAGACGGGCTGATCAAGGTGATTTCGCCGATCGAGGACACGCCCGCGTTTCGCGCCGGCATCCGCCCGGGCGACCTCATCACGCGCATCAACGACAAGCCCGTGCGCGGCATGACGCTCGACAAGGCCGTCAAGCAGATGCGCGGCGAGCCGGGCACGAAGGTGACGCTCACCATCTTCCGCAAGACCGACGACCGCACGTTCCCGATCACCGTCACGCGCGCGCTGATTCGCGTGCAGTCGGTGAAGATGAAGATTCCGGAGCCGGGATACGGCTATATCCGCATCACGAGCTTCCAGGAACGCACGGTTCCCGATCTCGCCGCGAAGCTGCAGGATCTAGCGCGCCAGCAGCCGGACCTGAAGGGTCTCGTGATCGACCTGCGCAACAACGGCGGCGGTCTGCTGCAAAGCGCGGTCGGCGTGGCGGGCGCGTTCCTGCCGGACAACGCGGTCGTGGTGTCGACCAACGGACAGATCGCCGACGCGAAGCAGACCTTCCGCGACACCTACGAGAACTACCGCCTGCCGTCGTTCGACGCGGACCCGCTGAAGGACGTGCCGCCCATCTTCAAGAAGGTGCCGATCGTCGTGCTGACGAACGCGTATTCGGCGTCGGCGTCGGAGATCGTTGCCGGTGCGCTACAGGATCACCATCGCGCGCTGATCGTCGGCAAGACAACCTTCGGCAAGGGCTCGGTGCAAACCGTGCGCCCGATGACCGCCGAAACCGCGCTGCGACTGACAACGGCCTACTACTACACGCCGAGCGGCAAGTCGATTCAGAACCAGGGCGTGCGCCCCGACGTGCCGGTCGATCAATACGCGGACGGCGATCCGGACGACGCGCTCGTGACGCGCGAAGTCGACTACTCGAACCACCTCGCGAACACGCAGGACCCGAACGAGAAGAAGGAACAGGAAGCGCGCGAAGCCGACCGTCTCGAACAACTGCGCATTCTCGAAGAGCAGAACGACAAGAAGACGCCGGAACAGCGCCGCAAGGATCGCGAGCGCAAGCCGGTCGAATTCGGCAGCGCCGACGACTTCATGCTCCAGCAAGCGCTGAACAAGCTTGAAGGCAAGCAAGTGGTCGAATCGAAGTCGATCAGCGAGCGAAAGCTGGCGCAGAACAAGCCGCCGCGTTCGGCTTCCGCGCCGGTCGCGGTGAAGCCGGCGCTGCCGGCTACGCCTGGCTCGTCACCGGCATCGGGTGCCGCGCCGGCGTCCGCGCCGACAGCCGAGAGCAAGTAAGCCGTATCGGGCTTCGCGGCGCCGCGCCGTGAAGCCCGCGTTTCTTCCTCACGCGGCGCGCGATCTAAAATACCTCACGTAAAGCGCGCTTTCGCGTCGATGCAACGTCTTGCGCTCAGCCCGATGAACGACGACCAACTCCTTCGCTACTCCCGCCATATCCTCGCCGACGAGATCGGCATCGAGGCGCAGCAGCGCTTTCTCGACGCCCACGCGCTCGTGATCGGCGCGGGCGGGCTCGGTTCGCCGGCGGCAATGTATCTGGCGGCATCGGGGGTGGGCGAAATCACGCTCGTCGATGCCGACACGGTCGATCTCACCAACTTGCAGCGCCAAATCCTGCACGTGACGCGCTCGGTTGGACGGCCGAAGGTCGAATCGGGCCGCGATGCGCTCGCGGCGCTCAATCCGGACGTGAAGGTTCACGCGCTCCAGCAACGCGCCGACGCCGCCTGGCTCGACGAAACCGTGCCGCGCATGACGGTCGTGCTCGACTGCACCGACAACTTCGCGACACGCCACGCGATCAACGCCGCCTGCGTCGCGCACAAGGTGCCGCTCGTCTCGGGCGCGGCGCTGCGCTTCGACGGCCAGATCAGCACCTTCGACTTCCGCTCCGACGCATCGCCCTGCTACGCGTGCGTGTTCCCGCCCGACCAGGCATTCGAGGAAGTCGCGTGCTCGACGATGGGCGTGTTCGCGCCGACCGTCGGCATCATCGGCGCGATGCAGGCGGCCGAGGCGCTGCGCGTGATCGGCGGCTTCGGCGAGACGCTCGAAGGACGCCTGATGATGCTCGACTCGCTGCGCATGGAATGGAACACGATGCGCATCGCGCGCCAGCCGGCGTGCCCCGTCTGCGGCACGCAGCACGGCCGCTGAACCCGAGCGTCCGCCGACGTCATCTCAAATTTAAGAGTTCTCCAATTTCGACGATGGGCGCGCCGCCTTAAGGTGTGCGCTGCATTTTTTCGCCCATCTGGCGGCCGGCGCCTGCACGCCGGCGCCATCGAACCGGAGTCTCAATGAGCGGCACAGACAACGCGAGCGCGCAGCGCGGCCTTACCCGAAGCCTATTCGCCAATCCGGGCGTCCCGGTTCTCGCGGGCGCCGAAGGCATTCTTTACGACTTCAACTACGGTTGCCGCGTGCAGGTGCCCGTCGATGGCTGGCGCGTGCGCATGATCGATCTCGATACGCACAGCCTGCTGTTCGACGAGCCGGTCGAGGCGAATGTCGTCGTGACGAGCCGCCGCAAGTATTTCGTGCGCTTCAGGCTCGAGGTGCTCGACGGCGAGCGGCTCGTGTTCTTGCACGATTACGACGCGCGCGGGAAGAAAGTCGTCGTGCGTCCGTCGACGATGGCGCTCGGCGATTCGCTCGCGTGGGTGCCGATCGTCGATGCCTTTCGCGCGCAGCATCAGTGCGAGCTGGTCATGCTGCTCGCCGAGCATCTTCAGCCGCTCTTCGCAGCGGGCCATGCGCACATCCGTTTCGCCACGCGTGAAGCGCTCGACGCGCTCGCCGCCGACGCCTACGCGACCTATTACCTCGGAATCTTCTCGCCCTACACCGACCGCGATCATCAGCCGACCGACCCGCGCGTGAGCAGCATGCAGGACGGAATCGCGTACATGCTGGGCGTTGCGTGCGCCGAGTGGCGACCGAACGTCGTCGTCGCGGATACGGCGCGGCGCATTCCCGAGCGCTACGTCTGCATCGCGACGCAGGCGACCGCGCAATGCAAGTACTGGAACAACCCGCGCGGCTGGCCGACGGTGATCGCGCATTTGAAGCAGTTGGGTTATCGCGTGCTGTGCATCGACCGGGAACGCGAGTACGGTCTCGGCGACTACATCAACACGATGCCGGACGGCTGCGAGGACTTCACGGGCAATCGACCGCTTCAGGAACGCGCGAACCTCTTGCTGCACGCGGACTTTTTCATCGGATTGGGAAGCGGGCTGTCGTGGCTCGCGTGGGCCGTCGGGACGCCGGTCGTGATGATCAGCGGCTTCTCGCATCCGCACACGGAATTCCGCACGCCCTATCGCGTGATCAATTTCCACGCGTGCAATAGCTGCTTTAACGACACGACGACCCAGTTCGACGCCCGCGACTTCCTCTGGTGCCCGCGCCGCCCCGACAAACCACAGCGCTTCCAGTGCACGTGGGCGATCTCGCCGGAGCACGTGATTTCGCAGGTGCATCCGCTGATCGCCGAGCACCGGCTGGCTGAAACGGCCTAGACCTTTTGCAGTGCGCCAAGCGCCGTCGCGAGTTCGGCTGGCTCGTAGGCGGCGAGCACATCCGCGACGGGCTTCTCGAACGCCTTCAGGTTCGAGCGCAGGATTTCCTGCTTCACGACGAGCAACTGGCTCGGATGCATCGAAAACTCGGTGAGACCGAGCCCGAGCAACAGACGCGTCACGGTCGGATCGCCCGCCATTTCCCCGCAGATCGACACCGGCACGCCCGCGCGCTTCGCCTCGCGCAGCGTGAACGCGATCAAATTCAGCACCGCCGGGTGCAGCGGATCGTACAGATGCGCGACGGCGTTATCCGCGCGATCGATCGCGAGCGTGTACTGAATCAGATCGTTCGTGCCGATCGACAGGAAATCGAGCCGCTTCAGGAACAGCCGCACCGCGATCGCCGCCGCCGGAATCTCGATCATCGCGCCGACCTGCACGTTCGGATCGTAGGCGATGCCAGCGTCGTCGAGCTGACGCTTCGCTTCCTGGATCAGGTCGAGCGTCTGGTCGATTTCCTGCGCGTGCGCGAGCATCGGAATCAGGATTTTCGCCTGGCCGAACGCCGACGCACGCAGGATCGCCCGCAACTGCGTCATGAACATCTGCGGCTCGGACAGGCTCCAGCGGATCGCACGCAGGCCGAGCGCCGGGTTCGGCGCGGTTTCGTAACCGTCGCCGCTCATCGAATCGAGCGGCTTGTCGGCGCCGACGTCGATCGTGCGGATCGTCACCGGCCGGCCGTTCATCAGTTCGATCGCGCGCTTGTACGCCTCGAACTGCTCCTCTTCCTCCGGCAACCGGTCCTTGTGATTCATGAACAGGAACTCGGTGCGAAAGAGGCCGACGCCCATCGCGCCCGCTTCCACGGCGGTCTGCGCGTCGTCCGGCAGTTCGATGTTTGCGCACAGCTCGATCTTGGTGCCGTCGAGCGTCTGCGTCGGCGAGAACTTCAGGCGCTGGAGCTTTCGCTGCTCCAGCACTTTTTCGCTTTGGCGGTATGAATATTCCTCAAGGACGATGGGCGCCGGATCGACGATCACGATGCCGTGGTCGCCGTCGACGATGATCAAATCGTTCTGCCGGATCAGCACGCTCGCCTGCTGCACGCCGACCGACGCCGGAATGCCGAGACTGCGCGCGACGATCGCGGTATGCGACGTGCGTCCGCCGAGGTCCGTCACGAAGCCCTTGAACGCCTGCGTCTTGAACTGGAGCATGTCGGCCGGCGCGATGTCGTGCGCGACGACGATCATCTCGTTGTGGCCGTTGCTCGCTGCGTTGTGCGCGACGAGCGATGCCGTCGACGGCGCACCCGCCAGCGCCTTCAGCACGCGCTCGACGACCTGCTCGATGTCCGCCTTGCGCTCGCGCAGGTATTCGTCTTCGATGTCGTCGAAATGGCGGCTCAGGATTTCGAGCTGCTCGGTCAGCGCCCATTCGACGTTGTAGCGCCGCGTGCGCACGAGGTCGATGGTTTCCTGCACGAGCATCGCGTCGTTCAGGATCATCGAGTGAACGTTGATGAACGCGCCCATTTCGCTGGGTGCGTCGGCGGCGAGGTCTTCGCGCAGGGCGTCGAGTTCCGCGTGCACGCGTTCCTGCGCCACGTGAAAGCGTTCGATTTCAGCGCCGATCTGGTCCGGTTCGATCAGGTAATGGTCGACATCGAGGGCGGCAGGCGCGATCAGATAGGCACGCCCGATGGCGATGCCGCGTGAGACGGGAATTCCATGCAGCGTGAAGGACACGCGCACCTCCTCTAGTTGTGTTATGTCCGCGGTCTCTCATGGTCCGCGGTTCGCCGCCCGATGGCGTCCGGACTGGCGCGATCATTATAAATTCGATCGCCCCGCGCGGCCCGATACGGCACAGAAGAAGAGGGGCAACAAAAAGCCGCGTCGATGCGCGGCTTCGTTCATACGTCTTGCAGGCGACAGTCCGTTACTGCCCTTCGCCGAATTTGTCGGCGATCAACGCGAGGATCGCCTGCATCGCGTCGGCCTCGTCGGGGCCTTCGGTTTCGATCACGACCGTCGCGCCGATGCCCGCCGCCAGCATCATCACGCCCATGATGCTCTTCGCGTTGATCCGGCGGCCGTTGCGGCTCATCCAGATTTCGCTTTGATAATTGGCCGCCAGTTGCGTGAGCTTGGCCGAAGCGCGTGCGTGAAGCCCCAGCTTGTTCACGATTGTTGTTTCTTGTTGCAGCATGATGCTCCGAAACGCTGAGTGGATGAAGAAGCGTCGTCCGTGAGTGAAGCGGTCAGGACGCGACCGCCTTCGCCGTCACGAGATCGGCGCTCGCCGACGATGCGGGATCGGCCGTGCCCGGCTTCGCCGTCGCGAGCGCGCAGGGATTCTGCGGCGTCGTGCAATCCAGTTCCTGGATGCCCTTCGAGCCGCCTTGCAGGATTTTTTCGGTGAGCGTGTCGAGCGGCGTCGTGCGATAGCAGACCGCGCGCACGAGCATCGGCAGGTTGACACCGGCGAGCACGCGCACTTCGTCGCCAGCGAGGCTCTGCGCGATATTCGCAGGCGTCGCGCCGAACACGTCGGTGAGCACGATCGCGCCGTTGTCTTCCCTCAGGCGATCGATTTCCGAGCGCGCGAACGCGCGGACTTCCACGGGATCGCAGTCCGGCTTCACGTCGATGACGCCGATGCGGGCGGGCAAGCCGCCGTAAATGTGAGCGACGCACTCGCGAAGCGCGGAAGCGAACGGTGCGTGCGCGATGATCAGAATGCCAGCCATGTCAGGATTGCTGCCTCAAAACGACGAAAACCGTCGGTGAACATCGAAATGCGCCGCAAAATTCGAAAATGGCGGGAAAAGCGGCGGCCCGGACGTCGGTTTCGAGAGCAGATGACAGAAACCTCAAGCTTAGCCGCGATTCGTCCGCAACGCGGGGCGCGGCTACCCGCTTATCCGACGTTCTAACGGCAGCTTGCGCCACGATCCTTAATTGAGGCTTTAAATCGGCTTTCAAAGCCAGGATCGTGCCCCGATTTTCGGATGCCGCGTGCCATCCGCGGTCGGCAGATTGTAACAGTCTGGTCCGTTCAGCCCGCCGCGCGCTCCAGCGCGTCGATGAACATGCCGGCGACGTCGAAACCCGTCTGGTCCATGATTTCGCGGAAGCACGTCGGGCTCGTCACGTTGACTTCGGTCAGATAGTCGCCGATGGCGTCCAGTCCGACGAGCAAGAGTCCGCGCGCCGCCAGCACCGGGCCGAGCATTTCCGCGATCTCGCGGTCGCGCTCGGAAAGCGGCTGCGCGCGCCCGAGGCCGCCCGCCGCCAGATTGCCGCGCACTTCGCTGCCCTGCGGAATGCGTGCCAGCGAATACGGCACCGGCTGACCGCCGATCAGGAGAATGCGCTTGTCGCCGTCGGTGATCTGCGGGATGAACTTCTGCGCCATTACCGAGCGCGCGCCGTCCTCGCTCAACATTTCGATGATCGAACCAAGATTCATGCCGTCCGGCTTCACCCGGAACACGCCCATGCCGCCCATGCCGTCGAGCGGCTTCAGGATCACGTCGCCGTGCTCGGCGTGGAACGCGCGCAGACGCGCGGCGTCGCGCGTGACGAGCGTCGGCGCGACATACTGCGGCCATTCGGCGATCGCGAGCTTTTCCGAGTGATCGCGGATCGACTGCGGCTTGTTGAACACGCGGGCGCCCGCGCGCTCCGCCATTTCCAGCAGCCACGTCGAATTGACGTATTCCATGTCGAACGGCGGGTCCTTGCGCATCAGGACGGCGTCGAAATGCGTGAGCCGCATGTGTTCCGGCTGCTCGGCCGCGTACCACGGCGAGCGGTCGGTGTTCGCTTCGTCGCCGACGATCGTGATGCGCTGCACGCGCGCCTCGACGCCGTCGCCCGTCCACGCGAGATGCTGCGGCTCGCACGCGTAGAGCACGTGACCGCGACGCGCGGCTTCGGCCATCATCGCGTAGGTCGTGTCCTTGTAGATCTTGAAGCGATCGAGCGGATCGGCGATAAAAAGAATGTCCATAAAGGTCCAGTGTGGCCGTGCGGCCTGGGTTGATCGATGCGCCGCGCGCGTGCGCGGACGTTCTCAGACCTGGATCGCTTCGGGATCGGTCTTCTCGAGTTCCACCGACGCCGCGAGCAACCCGAGCCGCGCGACGACGCCGTACATGTAGAAGCGGTTCGGCGGCGCGGCGCCGGGTTTGGCGTGGCTGTCGGGCAGCGCCGTGTGCTCGAAGCCGAGCGGCACGAAATGCATGCCGGGCGCGTTCAGGTTCTGGTCGCGCTCGCGCGAATCGTGCACGCGATAAAAGCCGCCGACGACATACCGGTCGATCATGTACACCACCGGTTCCGCGACACTGTTCTCGACGCGCTCGAACGTATGGACGCCTTCCTGCACGATCACGTCGTGAACTTGCAGGCCGTCCTTCGCGTCGTTCATTTTCGCGCGCTCGCGCTTGGTGAGCGCGGCGACTTCGGACGCGTCGTGCACCGTCATCACGCCCTTGCCGTAGGTGCCGGCGTCGGCCTTGATGACGACATACGGCTTCTCGCTGATGCCGTACTCGCGATACTTCTTCGCGATCTTCTTGATCACGCCGTCGATCGCGTCCGCAAGCGCTTCCTCGCCGGTGCGCGCCTCGTAGTCCACGCCTTCCACGTGCGCGAAGTACGGATTGATCATCCACGGATCGATTTCGACCAGTTTCGCGAACTTCTTCGCGACGTCGTCGTAGCAGGAGAAGTGCGTCGACTTGCGGCGCACCGCCCAGCCCGCGTGCAGCGGCGGCAGCAGATATTGCTCGTGCAGGTTTTCCAGCACGGGCGGAATGCCCGCCGACAGATCGTTGTTCAGCAGGATCGAGCAGGGATCGAAATTCTTCAGGCCGAGCCGGCGCGGCGTGCGCTCGAGCGGTTCGAGCACGATCTTCTGACCGTCCGCGAGCGCGATGGTCACCGGGCCGTGGATGGTCTCGTCGAGCGTGCCGAAGCGCACGTGCAGGCCCGCCTGGCGCATG
Organism: Caballeronia telluris; assembly: GCF_001544495.1. GTDB lineage: Bacteria > Pseudomonadota > Gammaproteobacteria > Burkholderiales > Burkholderiaceae > Caballeronia > Caballeronia telluris. The sequence goes on along the minus strand of NZ_FCNZ02000003.1, from coordinate 180,449 downwards.
ATCGTTGCGAGCCGGGCGACGTTTTCGAGGTAGAACGCGTTGCGCGTATGGCGCTCCGGAATCACGAGCAGATTCTTCGCGTCCGGGCAGATCTTTTCGATCGACGCCATCGCGGCCTGCACCGCGAGCGGCAGCACTTCCTGCGGCAGGTTGTTGAAACCGCCCGGAAACAGATTGGTATCGACGGGGGCGAGCTTGAACCCCGCATTGCGCAGATCGACCGAGCAATAGAAGGGCGGCGTGTGTTCCTGCCATTCGAGGCGGAACCAGCGTTCGATGGCCGGCGTGGCGTCGAGGATCTTCCGCTCAAGATCGAGCAGCGGGCCGTTTAACGCCGTGACTAAATGCGGAACCATTAATTTCTCGCGGACTTGAGAGCAAAGATTGTAGAGCAATCGCCCTGCCTACTTGGGGATGAACCGCCATTTGGCAAGGTTTTCCGGCCCTGGAGCCAGGATTGCGCCCTCAATTGTTTTTATCGCCGCAATAGCCGGCTCGTGTCACACGCGTGTCGCATTTTCGACCAACAAAAAAATGCCCGCCGTGAGGCGGGCAAAGTCGCTGCGCTCGTTCGGAGCCGTACTGCGCTTTCGTTGCCGACGACCGCCCGCGCCTCTCGCGCGCGGGCGTCGTTGTGCGTGATGCGTTATTCGACGTGTTCGCCGTGCAGCGTCACGTCGAGACCTTCGCGTTCCTGTTCTTCCGTCACGCGCAGGCCCATGACCATGTCGATGACCTTCAGCAGGATGAAGCTGACCACGCCGCTGTAGACGACCGTCGTGAGCACGCCCTTCGCCTGCAGCAGCACGCTGCCGTCGAAGCCGCCGATGTCCTTGACCGCGAACACGCCGGTCAACAGCGCGCCGACGATACCGCCGATGCCGTGCACGCCGAACGCGTCGAGCGAGTCGTCGTAGCCCAGCTTCGTCTTGAGCCACGTCGCCGACCAGAAGCAGACCACGCCCGCCACGATGCCGATCACGATCGCGCCCGTCACGCCGACGAAGCCCGAAGCCGGCGTGATCGCCACGAGACCGGCCACCGCGCCCGAAATGATGCCGAGCACCGAAGGCTTACCCTTCGTGATCCACTCCGCGAACATCCAGCCGAAGGCGGCGAAGGCGGTCGCGATCTGCGTCGTGAGCATGGCGAAGCCGGCACGGCCGTCCGCCGCCACCGCCGAACCGGCGTTGAAGCCGAACCAGCCCACCCACAACATCGAGGCGCCGATCAGCGAGAGCACGAGGTTGTGCGGCGCCATCACTTCGCGGCCGTAGCCGACGCGCTTGCCGAGCACCAAACAGCACACCAGGCCCGCGACACCGGCGTTGATGTGAACCACCGTGCCGCCGGCGAAGTCGAGCACGCCAGCGGACGCCAGCCAGCCCGTCGGTTCCCAGACCATGTGCGCGATCGGCGAGTAGACGATCAGCGACCACAGCGCCATGAACACGAGCATCGCCGAGAACTTCATGCGGTCGGCGAACGCGCCGGTGATGAGCGCCGGCGTGATGATCGCGAACGTCATCTGATAGACGAAGTAGACCGATTCCGGAATCGTCGAGGCGAGATGGCTGACAGTGAGCGTCGTCGCCTTGTCGCCCTTGATGTAGTTCATGCCGTGCAGGAACACGCGCGAGAAGCCGCCGAGGAACGGGCTGCCGGGCGTGAACGCCATGCTGTAGCCGACCACCGTCCAGATGATCGTCACGAGACAGCAGATCGCGAAGCTCTGCATCACGGTCGCGAGCACGTTCTTCTTGCGGACCATGCCGGCGTAGAAGAGCGCGAGGCCCGGGATCGTCATGAACAGCACGAGTGCGGTGGAGGTCAGCATCCAGGCGGTGTCGCCCGAGCTGATCTTCGAGGAATCGACCGAGAAAGGTTCGGTCGGTGCGGCAGGCGCGGCTTCGGATGCGCCGGACGCCGCGGCGGCCTCGGCCGACGACGCCATCGCCGTGTTGGCGCTGGCAGGTGCGCTTGCTGCCGTGGCATCGGACGCCGGGGCCGAAGCGGCGGCCGGTGCGGACGCGTCCTGAGCCAGAGCGGCGCCGACGCTGGCGCCGATCAGCGACCCCGCCATCAACAAGGACATCAATAATTTGCGCATTCTTCTGTTTCCTCTTATCGCCGAATTCTTTTTAGAGAGCGTCCGCGCCGGTCTCGCCGGTCCGAATACGAACAACCTGTTCAATGGCGGTGACGAAAATCTTGCCGTCGCCGATCTTGCCCGTGCGGGCCGCGCGTTCCACTGCCTCGATCGCCTGGTCGACGATGTCGTCCGACACGGCCGCTTCGATCTTCACTTTCGGCAGAAAATCGACCACGTACTCCGCGCCGCGATAGAGCTCGGTGTGACCTTTCTGACGGCCGAAACCCTTCACCTCGGTCACGGTGATGCCCGAGACGCCGATCGCCGACAGCGCTTCGCGCGCTTCGTCGAGCTTGAACGGCTTGATGATTGCGGTAATGAGCTTCATGTAACCCTCGCTGTGGTGTGCCCTGATCCCGATGCCTTCGAGCGGCTCTGTGTGACCTTTGTGATCGTTGTGCGCCGCATCGTCCCGTCCGCCAGCCGCCGAAAAGAGCGTGCAGGAAAGGCCCGCGCCACTTATGCAACTCGTGTGCCATGCGAGTGTTCATCGGGCCCGGCGGGATGTTTGACGCGACCGGGCGAAAGCATCGTCCGAATGGCGAACGCGGCCGAAGCACGCTGGCGCCGCGTCGGGTTCGTTGCTAGAGTGCTCGCAAGGTCCGGCAGAAAAGGACGCGGCGGCGGTGAGCCAGGTCCGGCGAAGGGTCGAACGGGTGCACTGTCGTGGCGCACCAAAAACGAACATTCGGCGAGCCGGGGCACTGACCTAAGAACGAATGCACTGAAACTGTGCATCAGAGGAAAAAACCATGAAACAGCCCAACGACGTATTCAACGATTTCCAGCAGAAGATGAGCGAGCTATTCAAGAATTCGCCGGCGAAAGACCTTGAAAGGAACATGAAGGCGATGCTTTCGCAGGGTTTCTCCAAGCTCGATCTCGTGACGCGCGAGGAATTCGATACCCAGACACAGGTGCTCGTGCGCACGCGCGCGCGGCTCGAAGAACTGGAGGCGCGCGTCGCGCAACTCGAACAGCGGCTAACGGCCGGCGGGACGTCGCAGGACTGATGCCCCGTCTTTGAGCGGACCTCGGACTGGCGAGTGAAGACTTAATCGAATGCAACGGCGCGTGGTTATCGGGCGCCGGGATCTGGGGAAATCCATGTCGCTTGCCGTGGTACGCAGCCGCGCGCCCGCGCCTGGGCGCGCGCCCGAGGTGGTCGTCGAAGTCCACCTCGCCAATGGATTGCCTTCCTTTTCGATCGTCGGCCTGCCCGACCTCGAAGTCCGCGAAAGTCGCGAGCGCGTGCGCGCCGCGCTTCAGAACTGCGGGTTCGAATTCCCCGTTCGCAGGATCACCGTCAATCTCGCGCCCGCCGATCTTCCGAAGGAATCCGGCCGCTTCGACCTGCCGATCGCGCTCGGCATCCTTGCCGCGAGCGGGCAGATTCCGGCTGAGTCGCTCACGCGCCGCGAGTTCGCAGGCGAGTTGTCGCTGACCGGCGCACTGCGCCCGATGCGCGGCGCCTTCGCGATGGTCTGCGGCGCCGCGCGCCAGTATGCGATCGCCGCGAGCGACGAGCCGCCGCCCGAAATCTATCTGCCGCTCGCGAGCGCGTCCGAGGCGGCGCTCGTGCCGGGCATCGACGTGTTCGGCGCAGCCGATCTGCCGTCGCTCTGTGCGCATCTCGCGGGAAGCATCGACGGCCGGCTGACGCGCGTGCGCGCCCCGACCTTGCCGGAGTTCAGCGCAGCGCCGCCGCAGCCCGATCTGGCCGACGTGATCGGTCATCCGGCGGCGCGCCGCGCGCTGGAAGTCGCCGCGGCGGGCGGCCATCATCTGCTGATGATCGGACCGCCCGGCGCGGGCAAGTCGATGCTCGCGGCGCGCCTGCCCGGCCTTCTGCCGCCGATGACCGACGACGAAGCGCTGACCTCCGCCGCCATCCTCTCGGCGAGTTCGATCGGCTTTACGCCCGAGCAATGGCGCCGGCGGCCGTTCCGCGCGCCGCATCATTCGTCGAGCTCGGCGGCGCTCGTCGGCGGGCGCAATCCGCCGCAGCCGGGCGAGATCACGCTGGCGCACCTGGGCGTCCTGTTCCTCGACGAACTGCCGGAATTCGACCGGAAAGTGCTGGAGACGCTCCGCGAACCGCTCGAAGCCGGACGCATCACGATCTCGCGCGCCGCGCAGCAGGCGGACTTCCCGGCCGCGTGCCAATTGGTCGCCGCGATGAATCCGTGTCCGTGCGGCTGGCGCGGCGATCCGAACGGCCGATGCCGCTGCTCGCCGGACATCGCCGCGCGTTATCTGCGCAAGCTCTCGGGGCCGCTACTGGATCGCATCGATATCCAGATCGAGTTGCCAGCGCTGACGCCCTCGGAACTGTCGGCGCGAAGCGCGGTGCGCGGGGAGTCGAGCGCGAGCGTGGCGCAGCGTGTTTCCGGCGCGCGCGAACGGCAGTTGCGGCGGCAAGGCAAGACCAATTGCGAACTGGACGGCCGCGAAGCCGACGCGGTTTGCCGTCTCGATACGGCCGCCGAGGCGTTGCTGCGCGAATCGAGCGAGCGCTTCGGCTGGTCGGCGCGGGCGTACTACCGCGTGCTCAAGGTGACACGAACCATCGCCGATCTCGACGCGTCGGACTCCGTCGGCGCCGCCCATGTCGCCGAGGCGGTTCAATACCGGCGCGCGCTCGCGGTCGCGTGACGGATGGGCGACCGCAAAACCTGCTTGTCAAGACTTGACTTATGCACACGGCGCCGCTCCTCGGGGCATTTTCGTCGTATCGAATGGCGAAAATCACACATCGCCACAGAGCATTGATTTTATTGAATTATTTAAATTGCTCCGATTCGAGGCAAAGTAACGGGGTCCGCGCCAGTTGGCGCTATGAGCGCGACCGCACACTCTTTTCCACAAAGTTATCCACAGACGCTGTGGATAGTGCAAAAAACTCAGATAAATCTGAGCATTAGCGTCGGAACTTGCTGCGGAACCTTCACTCAGTGTCGAAGGTCTGAGCACGCTCGTTCTGATTGATCGACAGTTGTGGAGTAAACGTTCTAATAAAGTTTGAAGGACGTGAAGAACTGTTCGGCCTGCTCCCGCGGCGTCTCTTTCGACGACACGATCGCCACTTGGTAGACATGCACGCCGCGCGCGACAAACCGCGCGTGGATCGAATGCGCTTCGCGCTTTTCGCCGCTCATGCCCTTCACTTCCATCTCGCTGCCGAGCACCCGGCCGCCTGTCGCGAGTTCGATCTGCGTCGCGCGCGCGGACGGCGGCACGTTCACGTTGCTGGCGAGGCCGTGCTGAAGGAAGTCGAGCGCGGCGCGCTGCAACGCCGGATCGGCGCTCGGCAACACGACGGTGCCCACGGCGAACAGGGCATCGCCCGCTTCGGCGGTCTGCATCTTCATTTTCATCGACTGTCCGGCGATGCGGATTTCGCGCTCGTCGGAACGCGGCTTCGCGGGTAGCGTGACTTCATAGCCGTCGTCGTTGTTCATGATCGTGCGCCAGTCGTAGGCCGGCGTGCAGGCGAGGAGCGCGCCGGCGGCAAGCGACGCGCACAGCGCGGCGCGCAGCGGGCGGGCGGCAAGACGGACAAACCGGCCTGCCGACGCGAAAGCGAAAGTTCGATTCATGGCGAAAAAATGCGCAAAAGCCGTCATTATCGCTGCTGAATTCCGGGGCTTCCGGCTCGCACGAGCCTGCGCTCCGGATTGGCGCTAAAATATCGGGCAGTTTGAGCGCGGTCCGCGCGAATCCAGGTTCCACGAGGTTCCCCATGTCCCCAGCCACCCAGCAAACGCCCTCGCGCGGCAAGAGTCCGTTGCGCTACATCGCGATGGCGGTCGTCGCGGGCGTGATCGCCTGCACGGGCTACTTCGCGTTCGGCGGACAGCAGCGCGCCCCCGACGCCACGTTCACACTGCTGTCGGGTCAGAAGATTTCGACCTCGGCCGATCTGAAGGGCAAGGTCTATCTCGTCAATTTCTGGGCGACGAGTTGCGAGACCTGCATGAAGGAAATGCCTGAGATGATCAACACGTACAACCGCTTCAAGGGCCGCGGCCTGGAGTTCGTCGCGGTGGCGATGAGCTACGACGCGCCGATGTACGTCACCAACTACGCGCAGACCCGCAACCTGCCGTTCAAGGTCGCGATGGACGACGGCAGCGTCGCCAAGCAGTTCGGCAACGTGCAACTGACGCCCACCACCTTCGTCATCGACAAGAACGGCAAGATTTTGAAGCGCTACGTCGGCGAGCCGACTTTCGCCGAACTCGATGCGTTGCTCGACAAGGCGCTGAACGCGGTTTAATTTTCGCGCACGAAAACCCGCTTGCTTATTCACGGCAGGCGGGTTTTTTTATGCTCAACGCTCGCCCTCGCCCTTCACCGTGAGGCCGTAGCGCTTGATCTTCTCGTAGAGCGTCGCCTTGCCGAGCTGCAGCCGGTCGGCCGCCGACGCCACCACGCCGCCGCACTGCTGCAACGCCTCCGCGATCACCGCGCGCTCGAACTGCTCGGTGCGCTCCTTGAGCGACTGCGTCGCGGCGTCGAGCGGAACGGCCGTGTCGTCGATCACGCCGAGCACCATCCGGTCCGCCGCGTTGCGCAGTTCGCGCACGTTGCCCGGCCAGTCGCGCTGCATCAGCTCGGCACGCTGACGGTCGGTGAGAAGCGGCGCGGGGCGCTCGTAGCGCACGGCGGCGTCGAGCAGGAAATGCTCGAAAAGCGGCACGATGTCCTCGCGGCGTTCAGCGAGCGGCGGCAGCGTGATCGTCACCACGTTCAGCCGATACAGCAAATCGCGCCGGAACGTGCCATCGGCGACGTGTTCCGCCATGTCGCCCTTCGCCGCCGCCACCACGCGGCAGTTCGCGCGGATCGGCTGGTTCGAGCCGAGCCGCTCCAGCACGCCGTCCTGCAGCACGCGCAGGAGCTTCACCTGCAACGAAAGCGGCATGCTCTCGATTTCGTCGAGAAAAAGCGTGCCGCCCGACGCGTGTTCCAGCTTCCCGACCCGCCGCTTCTGCGCGCCGGTAAACGCGCCCGCTTCGTAGCCGAACATCTCGGATTCGAACATCTGCTCCGGCAGCGCGCCGCAATTTACCGCGATGAACGGCTTGTCCCGTCGCGGCGAGAGATCGTGCAGGCTGCGCGCGATCAGTTCCTTGCCCGCGCCGGTGTCGCCGTTGATGAGCACGGAGGCATCCGTCGGCGCGACGTTCGCGATCAGCCGCCGCACCTGCTCGATCGCGGGACTACGCCCGATGATGCGCGGCGCGACGCTGTTCTGCCCCGCCAGTTCGCGCCGCAGCGCCTGGTTTTCGAGCACGAGCGTGCGCCGCTCCAGCGCGCGCCGGACGGCTTCGATCAGACGCTCGGAGGCGAACGGCTTTTCGATGAAATCGTAAGCGCCGTCGCGCATCGCCTGCACGGCCATCGAAATGTCGCCGTGACCGGTGACGAGGATCACCGGCACTTCCGGCGCGCGCTCGCGGCATTGCGCGAGCAGATCGAGGCCGCTCGCGCCCGGCAGGCGGATGTCGCTCACGATCACGCCGGGAAACGCCGCGTCGATCGAACGCGCCGCCGCCTCGACGCTGCCGTGTCCGGCCACTTCGAAGCCCGCGAGTTGCAGGCTCTGGACGCTCGCGCGCCGCACGAGTTCGTCGTCTTCGATAAAGATGACCTGAAGGCCAGTCGTCATTGCTCGGTCTCGTATCTACAAGGTTTTACGCACGCCGCAGCGTCAACACGAATTCTGCACCGTGCGAGCGATCGGCGTCGGCCTGGGTGCCGCCTTCGGGTCCGTCGACTTCCAGCGCCATCGCCAGATTGCGCGCGACGAGCGTGCCGCCGTAGTCGCGCGCGATCGCCGACGAAATCGCGAGGCCGAGCCCGAGGCCGTGCCCCATCTCCTTGGTCGTGAAGAACGGCTCGAAAAGGCGCGGCAGCACGTCGTCCGGAATGCCCGGGCCGTTATCGCGCACGACGAGTTCCACGCTCGCCTCGCCGATTTCGACGAAAAGCGAAATACGCGGCGAATCGCACGCGCCGACCGCGTCGAGCGCATTGCCGATCAGGTTGATCAGCACCTGCTCCAGCCGCAAGTCCTCGCAGCGCACGTACACGGGCGCATCCTCGCGGCGCAGTTCCGGCGCCACGTCGAGCGCGACGTCCTGCATGCGCGGACGCAGCATCGCGAGCACGTTGCGCAGTGCGCGCGCGACGTCGGTGCGTGCGTTGCGCGGCCGCGCCTTCGCGACGAAGAGTTTCAGCTGATTCGTGATCTTGCCCATGCGCTCGGTCAGCGAAGCGATGGCTTCGAGATTCTCGTGCGCTGCCGCCTGGTCGCCGCGCTCGATCAGGACGCGCGTGTTGTCGGAGAAACTGCGCAGCGCCGCGAGCGGCTGGTTCAGTTCGTGCGTGATGCCCGCCGCCATCTGGCCGAGCGCGGCGAGCTTGCTCGCCTGGACCAGTTCGTCGTGGGCGGCGCGCAGGTCCTGCTCGGCGCGCGTGCGCTCGCCCACTTCCTTGGTGAGCCGCGCGTTGGCTTCGGACAGATCCGCGGTGCGCTCCGCCACGCGCTGGTTCAGTTCGGCGTACGCCGTCTGCAACAATTCGCGACTGCGCAGCATGTCGCGCACGCGCACGCGCCGCATGCGCCAGTAGAAGCCGAGCAGACACAGCGACACGAACACGAGCCCCGTCACGATCGCCGCCGTGCGCGCGGCGCTTTCGACCGGATCGAGCGGCGCCATCGTGATCAGTTGCCAGTCGGGCTCGCCGATCGAACGGCGTGTCGCGAGATAACTCGGCGCGTTCAGTCCGCCGCCGACGCGCACGATCTGTGCATCGCCTTCGAGCGTCTTCACGACCGTCATCGGCAGCGGCGTGATGGTCTGCTGCGCGTACTGGCGCGTCGCGAACACGGACGCCTCGATGTTCTTCGGCAGCGGCCGCACCGTGTGGTATTTCCACGCGGGCACCGACGAAAGGAAGATCACGCCGTGATCGTCGGTGACGATGAGCGGCTCGGACGCGTCGGCGCTTTGCAGCCATTCGAGATTGAGCTTCACCACCGCCACGCCGACGATCTCGCGCGAGCCTTCGCGGTGGACCGGCTGCGAGATGTAGTAGCCCGGCTCGCGCGACACGGTGCCGAGCCCGAAGAAGCGACCGGTGTTGCCCTTGGTCGCGTCGATGAAGTACGGGCGGAACTGGTATTCCGAGCCGACGAACGTATCGGTCGCGCGCCAGTTGCTCGCCGCGACGCACAGTCCGTTGGATCGGATGATGTAGGTAACGGTCGCGCGGGCGCGGCCGTTCAAGTCTTCGAGGTAGCGGTTCGCGCGCTCGATGTTCGGCGCGCTCGGATCGGTCAGCACCTCCTGCACGAACGGATGGCGCGACAGCAGATACGGCAGGTATTCGTAGCGCTCGAGTGTGCTCTTGAGCGTGTTCGTCGTGCGGTCGACGCGCACGGCGGCATTGCGCCGCAATTCGTCGATGCCGCGCTGCCACGCGATGTTCCAGGTCAGCGCGCAAGCCGCCACGAGCGCGGCGGCAAGCGCGAAGAACACAAGCAGGCGGCGCGTCACGTGAGCGGATTCCGGATGACTGGATTCCGCGATTGTGGCATAGGCGCCGGACAGAGACGGCTGCGGCGAAGCATCGGTCGCCGGATGCTTCGCCGCGTTCATGGCCGTTTGGTCCTCTGAGACGTCAGTGCTTGACCGGAATGGCGTCGCCTTCTTCGGTGTCGTCCGACGCGCCGTGCGACAGCGCGTTGCGCAGCTTGTCGCGGTCGAGCTCCTTCTCCCACGCCGACACGACCACCGTCGCCACGCCGTTGCCGACGATGTTCGTCAGCGCGCGGCATTCGCTCATGAAGCGGTCGATGCCGAGAATCAGCACCATGCCCGCGAGCGGGATCGTCGGCACGACGGCGAGCGTCGCGGCGAGCGTGATGAAACCCGCGCCCGTCACGCCGCTCGCGCCCTTCGAGGTCAGCATCGTCACCGCGAGGAGCGTCAGCTGCTGCGTCCAGGTGAGATCGGTGTTGGTCGCCTGCGCGATGAAGAGCACGGCCATCGTCATGTAGATGTTGGTGCCGTCGAGGTTGAACGAATAGCCGGTCGGCACCACGAGACCCACCACCGAGCGCGAGCAGCCGAGCTTTTCAAGCTTGAGCATCAGTTGCGGCAGCGCGGCTTCCGACGAGCTCGTGCCGAGCACGATCAGCATCTCTTCCTTGATGTACGCGACGAAGCGCAGGATGTTGAAGCCGACCATCTTCGCAATCGCGCCGAGCACGATGACGACGAACAGGATCGAGGTGAGATAGAACGTGCCGATCAGCTTCAGCATCGGCACGAGCGAGCCGATGCCGTACTTGCCGATGGTGAACGCCATCGCGCCGAACGCGCCGATCGGCGCCAGCTTGGTGATGATGCCGACCATGCCGAACAGGATGTGCGAGAAACCTTCGATGAAGCTCGTCACCACGCGGCCCTTCTCGCCGACGTGCGAGAGCACGGCGCCGAACAAGAGCGCGATCAGCAGGATCTGCAGGATTTCACCCTGCGCGAACGCCGACACGAGCGTATCCGGGATGATGTGCAGCAGGAAGTCGACGGTCGACTGGCCGTGCGCCTTCGCGGCGAACGAGGCGACCGCCTTGCTGTCGAGCGTCGCCGGATCGACGTTGAAGCCGGCGCCCGGCTTCAGGATGTGCGTCGCCGCGAGGCCGATCAGGAGCGCGAAAGTCGAGACGACTTCGAAGTACAGCAGCGCCTTGCCGCCGACGCGACCGACCTTCTTCATGTCCTCCATGCCGGCGATGCCGGTCACGACGGTACAGAAGATGATCGGGCCGATGACCATCTTGATGAGTTTGATGAATCCGTCGCCGAGCGGCTTCATGTCGGTGGCGAGGGTCGGATAGAAGTGTCCGAGCGCGATGCCGATGGCGATCGCCATCAGCACTTGCACGTAGAGGACTTTATAGAAAGGTTTCTTCACGATGGTTCCAGACAGGGATCAGGCAGTGGGCAAACAAGAGCCGGAGGCGAGCCGCGAGTGCGAGGTGCGTCGGTGCGGGATCGGGATGAGCCGCACGATGAACGCGCCGCGAGCAGCAGCCAGGCCGCTACGACGACGATTCAAGGACGTTTCGAAGGAATGGGGTGCATCGATTTGTCTCCTTACTGTTATGAGGGGCCTCGCGGGCCACGCCTCTCTATTGCAAGGTCGATGCCAGTGTTTATAGCGTCTAAAACCTTGATTTAAAAGATTTTTTTGTGGCTCCCAAAGGACTTCGATCCGGCTTTCCAGAATTCCGGAACGACCTCGTCCGACGATCCGGACGACCCTCGGGTTTTCCCTTAGCGCCTTTATCTACGGGCTTTCCCGGAGTTTTTCGACCGCCGGACGGAGCGCATCGGGGAGAATTTCGTCGGCAAATCCGAAGAGCGCGGAGGCGAAAAAAAAACCCACGTCACCGTGGGTTTTGTGTCTGGCCGGTTCGTAACGCCGAATCAGACGACGCCCGCGTCGTGTGCCTGCTGATCCGCGTGATAGCTCGAACGCACCATCGCGCCGACGGCCGCGTGCGTGAAGCCCATCTTGTACGCCTCTTCCTCGTACATCTTGAACGTATCGGGATGCACATACGAACGCACCGGCAGATGATGCTCCGACGGTTGCAGATACTGCCCAATCGTCAGCATGTCGACGTCGTGCGCGCGCAGGTCGCGCATCACGTGAAGGATTTCCTCTTCGGTTTCGCCCAGTCCGACCATCAGCCCCGATTTCGTCGCGACATCCGGATGCAGCGCCTTGAAATCCTTCAGCAGCTTGAGCGAATGGTGGTAATCCGAGCCCGGCCGCGCTTCCTTGTAGAGACGCGGCACGGTTTCGAGATTGTGGTTCATCACGTCGGGCGGCGCGGCGGTCAGAATGCCGATCGCGCGATCGAGACGGCCGCGGAAGTCCGGCGTCAGGATTTCGATGCGCGTCTGCGGTGAATGCGCGCGCACCTGCCGGATGCACTCGACGAAGTGCGCCGCGCCGCCATCGCGCAGGTCGTCGCGATCGACGCTCGTGATCACGACGTACTTCAGTTTCAGCGCGCCGATCGTGCGCGCGAGATTCAGCGGCTCTTCCGGATCGAGCGGATCGGGACGGCCGTGGCCGACATCGCAGAACGGGCAGCGGCGCGTACACTTGTCGCCCATGATCATGAACGTCGCGGTGCCCTTGCCGAAGCATTCGCCGATGTTCGGGCAACTCGCTTCTTCACACACGGTATGCAGGTTGTGCTCGCGCAGGATCTGCTTGATCTCGTAGAAACGCGAACTGCCGGTCGCCGCCTTCACGCGAATCCACTCGGGCTTCTTCAGCTTTTCGATCGGGACGATCTTGATCGGAATGCGCGCCGTCTTGGCCTGCGCCTTCTGCTTGGCCGTGGCGTCGTAGGCGGCGGGAGTCGGAGAAGCGGCGAGTTCGCCAGCCAGGTTTCCGGTTGCGTCAGTCATTCGTCGATCCATTCAGACGGTCAGGCCGTTCTGCGGTTGAGCGGCGGCGGGGGCGCCGTCGATGTGGTGGGTTAGCCGGTCTGCGAGACGCCCGGCCACTTCGTGCCAACTGGCCGCGACGCCGAGCGTCGCCATGTCGACTGTTTCGAGTCCCGCATAGCCGCATGGATTGATCGCGAGGAACGGCTTGAGGTCCATCCGCACGTTCAGGCTCACGCCGTGATAGCTGCAGCCGTTGCGAATCTTCAGACCCAGCGCGGCGATCTTCGCGCCTTCGTGCAGGCCGTGGAGCGCGGCATCGGCGCCATCCGCGAGCTGGTTTTCGAACGGTCGTGAGATATAGATGCCCGGCGCGCCTGCCTTGCGATCAGTCGCCAGATTATACGCCGCGAGCGTTTCGATCACGCCCTGCTCGATCCGGCGCACGAGTTCGCGCACCATCAGCTTCCGGCGGCGCAGATCGAGCAGCAGATACGCGACGACCTGCCCCGGCCCGTGATACGTGATCTGCCCGCCGCGATCCACTTTGACGAGCGGAATGCCGCTGTCGGCGATCAGGAGATGCGCGGGATCGCCCGCGAGGCCGAGCGTGAACACCTGCGGATGCTCGACGAGCCAGATTTCATCGGGCGTGTCGGGCGTGCGGGCGTCGGTGAAGGCGCGCATCGCGTCAAAGCTTTGTGCGTAGGGTTCGAGGCCGCGCCAGTGCAGCGTGACCGGATGCGCGGCGCAACCGATGACGGTCGCTGCGGCGGGGTTCGAATCGACGGGAGAGAGGAGCGGCGTGGCGGACATGATCCCGGTAGTTTACCGAAATCGCGTGACACCCGCCGCCGGTGAATCGGCGCAGCGCTCGCTCAGACGGTCCGCAAGCCCGAGCGGAAGCGATCGAACATCCGGTCGAAACGCTGCGCGATCCAGCCGATCGCCCGCCGGTCGGGGCGCGGCGCGATCGTGAAGACGACCTGCGCGGGCCGTTCGCCTTCGACGGAAAGCCAGAGCCGTTCGCGCTCGCGCAACTTGAGTTTGTCGCCGGGGGCGAGCCAGTAGTCTTCGGTATCGTTGCTGCGTGTCGCCCAGACCGCGGCGCCCTGCACCGTGAGCCGCGTGCCGCGCGCGATGCGCATCGGCACCGTTTCGCCGGGACGAATTTCAAAGACAACGTTTGTGGATATTTCTCGCATGATCTGCTCCGTGAGGATTGGCGTTGCTGACTACAATCCTAGGCGCAGCAAGGCTTGGAGCAAAACGAGCAATTTTCGCCCCTATGTGAGGTAAATTAGCGAAGCGGGTGATTTGCCCGATCCACATACTTTCGATCAGTCATGGACCTTCGCCAGCTTCCCGCCCTCAACGCGCTGCGCGCCTTCGAAGCCGCCGCGCGCCACGAAAGCTTTTCGCGCGCCGCCGACGAACTCTTCGTCACGCACGGCGCCGTCAGCCATCAAATCCGGGCGCTCGAAGCCGAACTGAGCGTGTCGCTGTTCGCTCGCGACGGCAAGCGCGTGCGCCTCACCGACAGCGGCCGGCAGTACGCCGCCGAAGTCCGCGCGGCGCTCGGCGCGCTCGCCGACGCGACGCGGAAGTTGCGCTCCGGGGATCGCGACCGGCGGCTCGTCGTGTCGATGCTGTCGTCGTTCTCGGCGCGCTTCGTGACGCCGCGCGTCGGCAGCTTCATCGAAAAGCATCCCGAAATCGATCTCGAACTGCTGTCGACGAACGCGCTCACCGACTTCAGCCGCGACGACGTCGATGTCGCGATTCGTTTCGGTCAGGGCAAATATTCGGGTGTGCACGCGGAGAAGCTGCTCGACGAAGTGTTCTTCCCCGCCTGTTCGCCGCGCTTCAACGGCGGCAGGCTGCCGCGCACGCCCGCCGATCTCGCCGGCATGCCGCTCTTGCGCTCGAACGACGAACTGTGGCGCCCCTGGTTCGACGCCGCTGGGCTCACCGATCTGCCCGAGCCGAAGCGCGGCGTTCTGTATGAGGATTCGTCGAATTTGCTGCAGGCGGCCATCGACGGCCAGGGGATCGCGCTGGTGCGCCGCTCGCTCGCGATGCACGAGATCATCGCGGGGCGGCTCGTGCGGCTATTCAATATCGACGGACCGAGCCCCTGGACCTATTTCTTCGTCTGCCCGACCTCGATTCTGAAGACGAAGCGGGTGCAGGATTTTCGCGCGTGGATTTTCGACGAGGCGGAGCAGTTCAGGCGCACCTACGAATGCACGCCGGCCGCGTGCGATGCGCCCGAGCCGACACTCAAAGCACTATCTTGACCATCGGATGGCCGGTGAGCGCGCGGTAGATGTCGTCCAGATGGGCGCGGCTTTGCGCGCGCACCGTGCAGGTGAGACCGGTGTAGTTGCCGCCGGACGACGGCCGGGTTTCGATACGCGTGACGTCGAATTCGCCGTCGTGCTCGCGGATCACCGTGACGATCGTGTCCTGGAAATCCGGATGCGTCTTGCCCATTACCTTGATCGGGAAATCGCAGGGAAAGTCGAACAGGTCGTCGATGGATTGAGGGGTATCGGGGGTGGTCATGGCTTTCTCCTTCACTTGGCGCGCGCGGTCCAGTCCGCGAGTTCGCGCGCCTTTGCCCGCTGATAGGCGTCATACAGTGCAGCATAGATCGCGCCGGGCCGGCCGTCGCCGACCGGCTCACCGTCCAGCACGGTGACCGGCATCACTTCCTTGGTCGCGGAGCTGATCATGATTTCGTCGGCGGCGCGCAGTTCGGCTTCGGTGATGTCGCGTTCCTCGAACGCGATGCCCGCTTGCGCGGCCAGCTCCTCGACGAGCGCATAGCGGATGCCTTCGAGAATGCGCGGTCCGCGCGGCGCGCCTAAGAGCTTGCCGCCCTTCACGATCCACACGTTCGACGACGACCCTTCCGTCAGCAGGCCATCGCGCAACTGGATGGTTTCGAGCGCGTCGTTTTCCGCCGCGTACTGCGCCATCAGCACGTTGCCGAGCAGCGAAACCGACTTGATGTCGCAATGCAGCCAGCGCTTGTCCTCGGCGGTGACGGCGCGCGCGCCTTCGGCACGGCTTGCGTCGCTCGGGAACGCAAGCGGATTGACCATCACGAAGACGGTCGGCGTGATGCCGGCCGGAAACGCGTGGCTGCGCCGTTTCGCGACGCCGCGCGTCACGTGGATATACACGAGTGCGTCGCCTTCGCCGCGATTCGCTTCGATCGCTTCTGCGATCAGCGCGCGCCAGCCGGCGTCGTCGAACGGATTGTCGATGCGGATCTTGCCGAGACTGCGCGCGAGCCGCGCCAGATGCTGCGTGAGCCGAAACGGCGCGCGGCCTTGCGGCGTGGCGTAGAGCGGCACGACTTCATACACGCCGTCGCCGAAGATGAAGCCGCGATCCAGCACCGGAATGCGCGCTTCGGACAACGGGCCCCACTCGCCGTTCAGATAGACGACGGGATCGAGATCAGCACTCATGGCGACGCTCCTTTACGACTTGCGCTTGTCCCACCACATCAGCGCCGAATCCCACAGACGTCCGGCGATACCCGCCTCCGGCACGTCCTGCAGCGCGACGAGCGGGAACTGCGCGAGCTCCTTGCCGTCTGCCATCATCTTGACGGTGCCGATCTGCTGGCCCTTCTTGATCGGCGCGACGATCAGCGCGTTGTGCGTGACCGTCGGTTTCACCTTGTCGGCCATGCCCTTCGGCACGGTGATGTATTGGTCCGTCGAGACGCCCGCCTTCACGTTGTTCTCGGCGCCCTTGTAGATGCGCGGCGATTCGATCACCTGATCGGCCTTGTAGAGCCGCATCGCGTCATAGGCGGTGTAGCCGTAGTTCAGCATCTTCAGGCTGTCCTGCACGCGGTTGTGCTCTTTCGGCTCGCCCATCATCACGGCGACGAGGCGCCGGCTCGCGTCGGGCACGCCGTTGAGCGGGCGCTTCGACGTCGCGATCAGGCAGTAGCCGGCCGCCTTCGTGTGGCCGGTCTTCAGGCCGTCGACGGTCGGATCGAGCCACAGCAGGCGGTTGCGGTTCGGCTGCTTGATCTTGTTGTACGTGAAGTCGCGCTCCGAGAAGATCTTGTAGTACTCGGGGAAGTCGCGGATGAGGCGCGTCGAGAGCACGGCCAGATCGCCCGCCGTCGTGTAGTGCTGCGGATCGGGCATGCCGTTGACGTCGGCGAAATTGGTGTTCTTCATGCCGATGCGCTTGGCCGCCGCGTTCATCAGCCCGACGAAGTTCTGCTCGCTGCCGCCGACGAGTTCCGCGAGCGCGATCGCCGCGTCGTTGCCCGACTGCACGATCATCCCGTAGACGAGATCGTGAACCGTCACCGGCTTGTTCGCTTCGATGAACATGCGCGACTCGTCGGTGCGAACGCGGCGCACGGCCTCGCTCGGCATCACGGTCTGGTCCAGGTTGATCTTCTTCGACTTCAGCGCGTCGAAGACGAGATACGCGGTCATCAGCTTCGTGAGCGACGCGGGTTCCGAGCGCTCATCCGGGTTGCCGGATGCGAGCACCTGGTTGCTCGTGGCATCGACGAGCACCCACGAGCGCGCGGTCACGTCGGGCGGCGGCACCTGCGCGAAGGCGCTGGCGGCGGCAAGCGTGGCGGGCAGCACGATCGCGGCGGCAATGGCGCGATGCAGAACGCGTTGGGACACTTCGGGAATGAAAAAGGACAGGCCGGAAGGGGAAAAGCGCATAGGGTCGGGTCGGCAGAAAAGGCATCGGCGCTTCGTCGGCTTTCATTTGAGGACGGGCGAAGCGCGGGTTGAACAGGCGGACGTTCGGGCCAGATGAGCGCGTCGTTTCGACGTGCGCGCCAGCGGATGCCGCGGGCGCAGCGAAAAGAAGCGCTCGTTGGACAGACGGTCGCGCGATCGGTTCTCAAGCAGCCAAGCGGTGGCGCGACGAAGGCGCCGTGTGCTCGAGCGAAACGCTGAACGCCTCGGCGTTCAGCGCAAAAAGTCTGCGCCATTATACGCGTCGCGCGATGCGCTTTTGCTTCGGATACGGCCTGATGTCCCGCGAATGTGCGTATTTTTCGGGCACGCAGAAAAAAACGGCGCAGAGCCTTCGGGAGGCTTGCGCCGTGTTTGGCGGCTTGGAAAGTTCGCGCGCTTTAACGCCAGGCGTCGACGATCACGCGCTTCAGGATATGCAGCTTGCGATGGAAGAAATGCTCGCCGCCGGGAATCACGACGACCGGCAGTTCCTGCGGCCGCGCCCAGTCGTAGACCGACTGGATCGGCACGGTGTCGTCCACTTCGCCGTGGATCACGAGCGTGCCCTCCGGCACCTCGGCGACGTCCCAGCGGCTCGCCGCCGTGCCGACGAACACCATCCGCTCGATCGCCTGCCCCGCATCGCGCATCGCTTTCGCCACGTGCGAGAGCACGAAGGTGCCGAACGAAAAGCCCGCGAGCACGAGCGGCACGTCGGCCTGCCCCGGGTCGGCGCGCATGTGGTCGATGACGGCGCGCAGGTCGTCGCGCTCGCCGATGCCGTTGTCGTGCTCGCCCTCGGTCTGCCCGACGCCGCGAAAGTTCGAGCGGTACGTCGTGTAGCCGAGCTGCACGAAGGTGCGCGCGAGCGTCTGCGCGACCTTGTTGTCCATCGTGCCGCCGAAGAGCGGATGCGGATGCGCGACGAGCGCGATGCCGCGCGGCGTGCCTTCGGCGCGGTCGAGCGCGACTTCGATCTTGCCCGCCGGGCCGTCGATCAGGAATTTCTCGGTGTGTGCGTTCATGGAAGGCGCCGCGTCAGGCCGGTTGATCGATGAGAAGCCGCTCGACGATCTTGCCGTTCGCGAGATGCGAATCGACGATCTCGTCGATGTCGGTTTCGTCGATGTAGGTGTACCACGTCCCTTCCGGATACACGACGAGAACCGGCCCCAGTTCGCAACGGTCCAGACACCCCGCCTTGTTGATACGGACCTTGCCGTCGCCCGCGAGACCCAGTTTCTTCACGCGCTTTTTCGCGTATTCCTGCATCGCCTGCGCGTTGCAGTTCGCGCAGCTCGGCCGCGGCGCGTCCGGCTCGCGCTGGTTCAGGCAGAAGAAGACGTGATACTTGTAGAAGGAATCCATGAGCGTCTGCGTGAAAGAGTGTCGGTCGATTATAGCGAGCGATCCCGGTCGCCGCCGCGCCGCCGCCGCGCCAGCCACGCGCGCTCGGCCACCGATGCGAGCCAGCCGAGCGCCGCATACGGCCACACCCAGGCAAGCCAGTGCGCCAGGCCGTTGAAGTGCAGGTAGCGCCCCTGCCGCCAGTCGGCGAGCACGATGTCGAAGTAGGGATTCACCGGCAGCACGTTCACGAGCGCGAGCGCGATCACCAGCGCCGCGCCCGCGAGCGCCGCGCGCAGCGCGCGCGGCAGCGCGAGCGAGACCATCGCGGCGAGCGTGCCGATCGCGATGCCTTCGAGCGCGCCGTCGGTCGCCCAGTCGAACGTGAGACCCGCGCGCGATTGCAGGAACGACGCGCCCGCCTTCGCGCCGAGCGTCACCGTGAGCAGCGCGAGCATCAGCCGCATGCGCGGCGCCCGGGCGCGCGCGTAGAGCGTCGCGAGCACGAGCGCCGCGAACAAATTGCACGACGTGATCAGCGCTTCCCACGAATCATCGGGCAGGAGGCCGCCGAAGTCGTCGAGCCAGCCGCCGATGTCCCACGCGGCGGGCGTCCACGCGAGGATCGCGTCCTGCATCGACGGATCGAGGCCGTCCCAGAGCACATGGGGCAGGTCGCCGAGCGCGAACAGGTAGGGCGCGGGAAAGAGCGTCGCGAACGGCCAGAGCGCCGACAGACCGAGCACGTAGGCGGCGTCGCGTTCGAACCACGTAAAACGGATTCGTCGCAACACGCCGCGATCGAGCAACATGCTGGTCGCGGGCGCCGTCAGCACGCCGCCGATCAGCGCGCCGAGCGCATTCGCCGCGAGATCGAGATTCGACGCGACGCGCGTCGGCAAATACGTCTGGATCGATTCCATCGCGCCGGAGAGCAGCGCGCCGCCCGCGAATGCAGCCGCGACCGCAGCCGCGCCGCGCCAGCGCGGATACAGCGCGAGCACGACGAGCGCGCCGAGCGGCATATAGCCGAGCACGTTCGTCACGACGTCGAACGCCGTCACGTATTGCGGAAGCGGATCGGTGAGAAACGCGAACGGACCGAGGCCGAGCGAGCGCCAGCCGGAAAATGGATACAGCGACCCGTACACCACGAGCGCCGCATACACGGCGAGCGCCTGTCGCGCGAAGGCCGACGGGCGGCGCTGCCACTGCTTTGTGGTCATCGGCCGCCCGTGCGGGGCGCGCGCCGGCCGGCGGCGCGGGGCCCGTGCGTCATTGCGAAGCGACGAGCGGCTGCACGCCGAGCCAGGTGGTCATCTGCGCGATGAGTTCGTCGGCGGCGGCGGCGAGCGCCTGCGCGCCGCCCGCGGCGTCGCCCGTGCTCGACGGCGCGCGCGCCATGAACGTGCGCTGGCCGATCACGCGGCCCTGCTGCGAGAGCGTCGCGCGCACCGACACGAGCCCGTGACTCTCGTTGGGCGCGTCGAACACTTGCTCGAAGCCGGTCAGTTCGACTTCGAGCAGCGGCGCGCGCACGGTGTCCGCGCCCGTCAGCACGGGGCCGCGCGCCGACAGCGCCGAGCGCAGGCGCTGCGTCAGCAGTTGCGCGGGCGGCATCGTCCAGTGGCTGTTCGAATAGACGCCGGTGCGCTGCGCGTCGGCGTATTGCAGGCGATAGACGAACGCGTCGGAATCGAGATCGCGCGGCGCGGCCACGCCGACCACCTTCATCGGCGGCATGTTGCCGGGCGTGCCCATCGCGGGCGGCGCGCCGAGGTCGTAGCGGATGTTCGAGACCGCCGCGGGCGGACCCGACGCGCAGCCGGACAACGCCGCCGCGGCAAACGCGGCGAGGACAAGGGGAAAACCGCAGCGCCGCGGCAGCGAGCGAAGATTCCGCATCGCGTCGAAATTCATGGGTGGCATCACAGTTCCTCGGATTCGATGCAAGAAAACGTCAGGCGTCAAACTTTAGCGCGCCAAATTTTAAGGCAAACCGACGAATTGACCTTAAGACGACGGCTAATCCGTTCAATTCGGCTTACAGCGCGCCTTTCAAAGCGCTGCTCAGGCGCGCGCTC
The DNA here is from genome assembly GCF_001544495.1 of Caballeronia telluris. Taxonomy (GTDB): domain Bacteria; phylum Pseudomonadota; class Gammaproteobacteria; order Burkholderiales; family Burkholderiaceae; genus Caballeronia; species Caballeronia telluris. The sequence continues at coordinate 159,640 of NZ_FCNZ02000003.1, read as the reverse complement.
ATTGGCCGCTCACTGGCCCGCTTTCGCCGGCCACGTGAAGCCCGGCTCGCCCGGCCCGGGCGCCTGCGCGGGGGCGCCGAACAGCACGCTGCGCGGATTCGTGCTGAACGTATCGGCGGCGCGGTCGATCGAGCGCGCGGCGCTGCTGACGTCGTCGGCGAAGGAATTCACGCGCGGCAGCGTCTCGTAGCCGACTCGCGCAGACAGTTCGCGCAGCGAATCGTTCATGTCGGCGAGCGCGACGCCCGCCTGCTCCGCCGCCGTCCCCGCCTTGTTCAGATTCGACACGAACGGCCCGTCCGGCCGGTTCAGGCTCTGGATCAGCGTGTTGGTCGACGCCAGCGCGTTGTCGAGCCGGTTGAGCGTCTGCGGCAGGCGCGCCGTCGCCGGCCCGACCTCGCTCGCGAGCGTCGCGATGCCGTCCGCCGCGCCCTTCAGGCTTTTCGTCGTCGCGATCAACTGGTCGCGGACGTCGTCGGCGAGAAACTTGTCCGCGTCGTCGGCGAGGCGCTCGAACTTGCGCAGGATCACGTCGCCGCGCTGCTGGAGCTGGTCGAAGATGCCCGGGCGCATCGGCACCTCGGCCACTTCCTTCACCGACGAAGGCAGGTCGCGCGTGTCCTTGCCCGTATCGTCGAGCTGCACGAACGCGATGCCCGTCACGCCCTGGAAGCCGAGCGTCGCGTAGGTGGAATGCGTCATCGGCGCGTTCTTGTCGACTTGAATGCGGATTCGGATCTGTCCCGGATGCGCGCGGTCGAAGCGGATCGACTCTACCTTGCCGACGCCGAGGCCGCGATAACGCACGGCGGCATCGGTGAAGAGGCCGGTCACGTTGGTGCGCGCGATCAGGTCGTAGGGCACGCGCACCGTGCGGTCGACGTTGAAGAAGAACGCCGTGAACGCGATCGCCGCCACGAGGACGATGGTGAAGAGGCCAGCCCAGAACGCATGGGATTTGTTTTCCATCGACAGGTTCCTTTTCGTCCTACTCGCTCTTGGATGAGCCTTTCCCGCGCTTGCCGCGTCACTTCAGGCCGAGCGGCGCTTCCTCCAGCGCGACGGCCGGAAGCCGCGCGCGCCGCTCGGACGGCAGCGCCTGCAACGCGCGCCGCCCGCGCCGGCCGAGAAAATACTCGCGGATGAACGGATGATCGACCGCCACCGCTTCCTCCACCGGCGCCGCGACCAGCACGCGCCGCTCGGCGAGCACCGCGACGCGCGTCGAGAGCGCGACCATCGTGTCCAGATCGTGCGTGACCATGATGACCGTCAGCCCGAGCGCGCGATGCAGCGTCGCGATCAGGTCGACGAATTCGTCGGACGCCTTCGGGTCGAGCCCGGCGGTCGGTTCGTCGAGAAACAGCAGTTCCGGTTCGAGCGCGATCGCCCGCGCGATGCCGACGCGCTTCACCATCCCGCCCGACAACGCCGACGGCATCTTGCTCGCGTGCTTGCACGACAGCCCGACCATCTCCAGCTTCAACATCACGAATTCGCGGATCAGATCCTCGGGAATCTTGCCGAGTTCGCGAAACGGCTGCGCGATGTTGTCGTACACCGACAGCGACGAGAACAACGCGCCCTGCTGGAACATCATCCCGGAACGCGTGCGCAGCATGCGCGCGGTTTCTTCGTCCATGCTCGCCCATTCCTCGCCGAGCACGCGGATGCGGCCCGAGGTCGGCGATTCAAGGCCGAGGATCTGCCGCACGAGCGTCGTCTTGCCCGAGCCCGAGCCGCCGAGGAGCGCGACGATCTCGCCGCGCCGCACTTCCAGATTCAGATGCTCGTGGATCACGGTGCGCCCGTAGCGCTTCGTGACGTCCTCGCACTCGATCACCGGCTCCGCGATGACGGGCGGCGGCTGGTGGCGCACGGCAGTGGCGAGAGTGGTCGACATCAGAGGCCCACGTTCTGGAAAAGGATCGCGAACACGGCGTCCGCGAGAATCACGATGGTGATCGAGGTGACCACCGACGTGGTCGTACCTTCGCCGAGACTCTCCGAATTCGGTTTGATGCGAAAGCCGAAGTGGCACGCGGCGAGCGCGATCAGCATGCCGAACACGACGCCCTTGCCAAGCCCGATCCACAAGTTCGCGATCGGCACGACGCTCGGCAGCGAGCGCACGAAGAACGACACGTCGATGGACAGCACGAGCTTCGCCGCGAGCGCGCCGCCCGACAGCGCGATGATGTTGGTCCACATGACGAGGAGCGGCATCGCGATGCCGAGCGCGATCACGCGCGGCAAGACGAGGCGCAGGCCGTGCGGGATGCCCATCACCTGCATCGCGTCGAGTTCCTCGGTCACGCGCATCACGCCGATCTGCGCGGTGATCGCGGAACCCGAGCGCCCCGCGACCAGAATGGCCGACAGCACCGGCCCGAGCTCGCGAATCACCGAGAGCCCGAGAATATTCACGATGTACTGGTTCGCGCCGAACACGCGCAACTGCTGCGCGGAGAGATAACTCAGCACGATGCCGATCAGGAACGCGACGAGCGCGGTGATCGCGAGCGCCTGCGTGCCGGCGCTATAGACATTCGCGGAGATTTCCGTCCACGGGATGCGTTTCGGACGCCGCACGAGGCCGATCAGGTCGATGACGAAGGTGCCGAACATCGCGAGGCCGCCGTACAGATGCTCGAAGAACGAGAACAGCAGAAGGCCGAAGCGCGTGACGGGATCGGTGCGGTCGACGGCTTCCGGTTCCTCGCGTTCGGCATCGAGCAGCGCGACGCGCTCGAAAATCTCGCGCTGCGTGTCCGAGAGCGCGACCGTTTCCGGCATGCGCCGCCCCCAGATGCGCCACAGCGCCTGTCCGCCGACGTGATCGAGCCGTTCGATCGCGAGCAGGTCCCAGTTGCGGATCGACTCCCTGCCAATCGCGCGCAGCCGCCGCGTCACGCCGCTCTTCGCGCGGTCGCGCGCGAGCGCGAGCGCCGTCCACTGGCCGGAGAGCCGGACCACCTTGCCCTGCTGACCGGCTTCCACTCGCAGGCGGGGCGGAGTGTCGAAGTTCAAGGATCGAATCGCTCGGCGGAAAGGGAGCACACATTGTAACGAAGCTTTATGTTCGAAATGAGCCTATCGACGCGGCCGCACCGGCCTCGGGTGCCCGCGCCGACTGGCGTTCGGACGACGGCGCGCGCGGCTACAATGCGAATCATGAACTCTCCACACTCGCCTTTTCCGCTCGACGCCGCCTGGCGCATCGACCGCGAGCGGCTCGCGACGCTCCTCGCGCGGCCGGTGCGCGACTGGCCCGTCGAGATCGTCGATGAAACCGGCTCCACCAACGCCGACCTGATGGCGCGCGTGAAGCAGCGCCCGCGCGATCCGTCGGCGGGCCAGAGCGCGCTTGAACCGCTTGTGCGCGTCGCGTATTCGCAGACGGCCGGGCGCGGGCGGCGCGGCCGTCCGTGGGTCGCGGCGCCGGGCAACGCGCTGCTCTTTTCGATCGCGTGCGTGATCGCGCGCCCGATCGAGGGCCTCGCCGGGCTGAGCCTCGCCGTCGGCACGGGCGTGCTCGACGCGCTGTCGCGCCTGCCGCTCTCGGCGTCCGCGCGGCTCGCGCTGAAGTGGCCGAACGACGTATTGATCGACGACGGCAAGCTCGCCGGCATCCTGATCGAAACCGCGTGGAGCACGCAGCAGGCGACGGCGGTCGTGATCGGCATCGGCATCAACCTGCACGGCGCGGCGGAACTCGCCGCACAGGTCGACGAAGCCAACCGCCAGGGCAGCGCCGCCGTGCCGGCGCCGGGCAATGCGCCGGCGTCGCTGTCACGGGCGTGGCCGAACGCCAATCTCACCGACACGCTCGCCGCGCTCCTGAACGCGCTCGACGCCACGCTCACGCGCTTTTCCGCCGAAGGCTTCCGGCCGTTTCGCCCGTCGTGGCTCGCGGCGCACGCGTATGCGGGCCGCGAAGTCGTGCTGCTCGAACAGGGCGTGGAAGTGGCGCGCGGCATCGCGGCGGGCGTCGACGATCGGGGCCAGTTGCAGATCGACACGCCCGAAGGCCTGCGCACGGCCGCGACCGGCGACGTCAGCCTGCGGCTCACGGAATCGCGTCCATGAGCGGCATGGCCGATGAAACCGCGCGGCTTTTGATCGACGCGGGCAACAGCCGGATCAAATGGTCGATGATCGACGGGACGGGCGCCGCGCTCGCGAGCGGCGCGCTCGATCATGACGCGCAGCCCGACTGGGCCGCCGTGCCGCTGCCGCGCGACGCCTGGATATCGAATGTGGCGGGAGAACCGGCGGCAAAGCGCATCGACGCATTGATCGACGCCCGCTGGCCGGGGCTCGCGCGCACGACGGTGCGTGCACAGACGCGCCAGTGCGGCGTGACGAACGGCTATGCGGAACCGGCGTCGCTCGGCAGCGACCGCTGGTGCGGCCTGATCGGCGCACATGCCGCGTTTCCCGGCGAAAATCTGCTGATCGCGACCTTCGGCACCGCGACGACGCTCGAAGCCCTGCGCGCCGACGGCACGTTCACGGGCGGCCTGATCGCGCCGGGCTGGTCGCTGATGATGCATTCGCTCGGCACGCACACCGCGCAATTGCCGACGCTCGACGCCGCGGCCGCGCGCCGCGCGCTCGACCACGAGCCTTTGAAGGCCCGCAGCGTCTTCGCGACCGACACGCGCGCAGCGCTGTCATCGGGCTGCCTGCTCGCGCAGGCCGGGCTGATCGAGCGCGCGTGGCGAGACCTGCGCGCGGACTGGCAGAGCGACGTGCGGCTCGTGCTCGGCGGCGGTGCCGCGAGCGAAATCGCCGGCGCGCTCGACGTGCCGCATACTCGCCACGATTCACTCGTGCTGGCCGGACTCGCGCTGATCGCCCGCGACGCCGCCGCACGCAACCTTTCCTGACGGAGCATCCGACATGCTGCGCTGGCTCGTCGCCATTCTCATCATCGCCAATCTGCTGATGTTCGCCGTCGCGCGCGGCGCGTTCGGCCCGCTGCCCTCGGCGGGCGGGCGCGAGCCGCATCATCTGTTGCAGCAGGTGCGGCCGGACTCGCTGACAGTGCGTCCGCTCAGGCCCGAAGACGCTGGCGAACTGCCGGTCGTCGGCGGTCCGGCGCCCGCCGCGCCCGTGCAGTCGACGCCGCTCGGGAAGTAAGCGCGCCGCGCAATCCGTTACTGTGCGCGGACCTTCTTAAGCAGCGCGGTCGTCGAGCGGTCGTGCTCGAACGCGATCGCGAGCGCGCGGCCGCCCCAACTGCGCACCGCCGCCGATTCGGCGAGCGTGTCCATGTCGTAATCGCCACCCTTCACGAGCACGTCCGGGCGCAGCGCTTCGATCAACTCAAGCGGCGTCGATTCCCCGAACTTCACCACCCAGTCGACGCTTTCGAGCGCCGCCAGCAGCGCCATGCGGTCGTCTTCGCGATTGATCGGGCGATCGTCGCCCTTGCCGAGCGTGCGCACGGAGGCATCGCTGTTCACGCCGACGACGAGTGTCGCACCGAGCGCCTTCGCGTCGGCCAGATAGGTGACGTGGCCGCGATGCAGGATGTCGAAGACACCGTTGGTGAACACGACCGGGCCGGCGAGGCTCGGGCGAAGCGCGGCGAGCGCGTCGCGCGTGGTGATCTTGCGTTCGAAAATGGCTGGCATGGCGGTGATCCGCTGAAACGTGAGGAAGGGATTTTGCCACGCGTCGTGCGCGCGTCCTCGTGCGACGCGCGTCGCCGCCCAGACAAAACAGCCCGCCGGGCGAACCCGGCGGGCTGTCGATTCATCGCGATCGCACGACGCGAGCCTTCAGGCCGGCTGCTCCGCCGAACCCGACGCCGCCTGCAGACGCTGCACCACTTCCTTGCGATAGCGGTTCAGCTCCTGCGCGGTCGCGAACGAGCGCTCGAACAGGATGGACAGGTTATGCAGGATTCGCTCGACAACCTTCTTTTCCCAACTGTCGTCGAAGCGGATCTGGTCGTCGAGCCAGCGTTCGAGCCATTCCGGGTCGGGCAGGCGCGACTGGATCGTGTCGCGCGGAAAGAGCGCCTGATTGACGTGCAGGTTCGTGGGATGCAGCGGCTTTTCCGTGCGCCGCGCCGACGCCATCAGCACGCCGATCTTGGCGAATGCCGCGCGCGCTGTATCGCCGGCGGTCGCCATCGCCTTCTTCATGTAGCGCAGGTACGCGCCGCCGTGACGCGCTTCGTCGCGGGAAATGGTTTCGTAGATGGCCTTGATGACCGGTTCGGTGTGCCACTCGGCGGCACGGCGATACCAGTGGTTCAGGCGGATTTCGCCGCAGAAGTGCAGCATCAGCGTTTCGAGCGGCGGCGCCGGATCGAATTCGAACCGCACCGCGTGCAGTTCCTCTTCGGTCGGCACCATCTCCGGCTTGAAGCGGCGCAGATACTCCATCAGCACGAGCGAGTGCTTTTGTTCCTCGAAGAACCACACGCTCATGAACGCGGAGAAGTCGCTGTCATGATGGTTGTCGCGCAGGAACATTTCGGTTGCGGGAAGTGCGGACCATTCGGTGATCGCGTTCATCTTGATGGTCTTCGCCTGCTCGTCCGTGAGCAGCGATGCATCGAACTTGTCCCAGGGGATATCTTTCTCCATATCCCAACGAACCGATTCCAGCGATTTATAAAGTTCCGGATAAAGCATGGTGTTCATAGGTCCACCCCTGATCTGCCGCTTAGTGCGAGATTCTGTCTGTAGTTACTTTCGGCCCGGCGCGCGTGGACAACTCTGCCTTGCGGCGTGTCAACGTGGCGCCGAACAACCAAGCTTTCAATTTTACGCGGGAAACAGGCGCACAGACGCGATAAAACGGCAATAAGCGCCCGCCGCAATCCGCTGCGACGTTTTGCCCGTGCTCGCCTGTTGTAGCGACGCCGCATTTCGCTGGCGCGCCTTGCGTTTTTTGTCTACCTGGGTGAGGAGCTAAACCTGTGCCTGGGGTATGAATGGAGCCGGCCGCGGCGCCCCGCGATGCTCGATGCGCCGCGACGTTTCGCCGCCCGGTCAGCTTGCCCGCCGATCATGACAGCCTTGCGTTCGCCCGCTCCGAATGCGAGCGCGTGGCGTCGCGGGCTCCGAGCGCCCATCGGGTAGCGTGGGCGTCGCCGGACGAGCCCGAAGATCGCTCGCGGAAATGTAAAAAGATGTTCGCCGACTATAGCATGGCCACCTGCGTGGCGGCCTGTCTCCAGGCCGCGACTGCCTCGTCGATCGGCGTCAGTCCCGGCACGTGCTCCACGCCTTCCGGCAGCTTGCGGCGCAACACGGGACTGCTGCCGCCGACCCAAATGCCGACCTCCGCCGGCAACAGGTTGCGCAACTCGGCGAGCCCGCTCGTCACAGCCTGGGCCGGCATCGACGCGGTGAACGACAGCGCGACGATATCGAGCTTGTGCGCATTCACGGCATCGACGATGTCGTGCAGCGGCGTCTGCGTTCCGAGTCCCATGCATTCGCATTCGCAGAGCGAAAAGATCGCCTCAGCCATCAGGATGCCGAGGCCGTGGCTCTCGCCGGTGAGCGTGGTGAGCAGCATGCGCGGCCGGCCGCCGCGCCCGCGCAGCGCGTCGGAGAGCGGCCGCAGCAGCGTGCGCAGCGTCACCTGCATCGCCTCGCTGAACAGGTGCTCGTGATAGACCTGGAGCGTGCCCGCCGCCCACGCGTTGCCGACCCGCGCCGACAGCGGCGCCGCGATGTCGAGCACGAAACGTTCGAGGCCTCCGCGAGTCGCGCGTTTGAGCAGTTCGAAGCGGAAGTCGTCGTAGGCGCCGTCGCGCAGCATGCGGACCAGCCGGTCGAGTTCCACGTCCGGCGCATCCTGGCCGACGCCCGAGTCCTGCGCGAGTTGCTGCAGCATCTCGATCGACTGAACGAGCACCTTGCTCGGCCGGTGCCCCGCGTCGAGCAGCCGCTTGACGAGCCGCAGCTTCGTCACCTGTTCCTGCGGGTAGAGGCGTTCGCCACCCGGCGAGCGCATCGGGCGCGGGAAGCCGTAACGCCGTTCCCAGACACGCAGCGTGTCCTTCGTCAGCCCGATTTCATGCGCGATCGCCCCGATCCCGATGCCCGCGCGCGGCACGACCGCCTCATTCGCGTTGTCGCCGTGCGTCGGCTCTCGTCCCGAGTCGATTTCTGGTACGTTTGTCATGGACAAAATATTCCAGTCGATGAAGTTGCACGGTTGCAGTCTGCACTTAAATCCTTATCGCGAAAGGCCCGCAACGCCAGATCCGTGCTCCCATGATAGACGATTTTTAAAAATCATCATGGACAAACATCGGTCGTTTGTCCACCTGCATCCGCGTCGACGCCCGCTGCGTAAGTCGAGAGGCCACGGCCCGAAGCAGGCGGCCGGCGGCCTCGGGCGACGCGCACCGTTCGAACCACGGAGTTGCCGTGCGAGTTGCTGTCATCGGAGGCGGAATTTTGGGACTGTCGTGCGCGTGGCGGCTCGCGCAAAGCGATGCCGCGATCGAAACGACGCTCTTCTAGGCCGACGAAACCATCGGCGGCCAGGCGAATATCGTGGACATCACGCTCGACGGCATCGCGCGTGCCGTGGACACCGGCTTTCTTGTGTTCAACGCGAACACGTATCCGATCTCGTCGCGCTCTTCGAGGAACGCGGCGGGCACGCTCGCGCTGCAACGCGACGGCAATGCGCCCGCCGAGCCGCTCGGGCGCTTTTGCACAGACGGACGCGCATCGCGAGAGCTGGCCTCGCCGGACGGGTCGACTTGCGCCTCGCGGACTATCGCGACACCCACGGCCAGTTCGATGCGATCGCGTCGATCGAAGTGTTCGAAGCCGTCGGCGAGCGCTACTGGCTCGCTAATTTCTAGCGTCTCGCGCGCAACCTGAAGCGCGTGAACGCCGTGCGCGAACAGCAGTTGCCGGTCCATTCACTTGTGGGATGTTTATCTGTGCTACCGCACGGCGGCGTTCGCGCATGCGACCGACGTGATCCCGTTCACGCTCATGCACGCGTGACGCTTCAGTCGCCGGAAGACTCGCCGTCGACGGAACGCGCGGCGAACGCCCGGCACGCGCGCCGCAGCATGTGCAGGTCGCGCCGGTAATTGCGGCAGCCGCTGCATGTAATCAGATGCAGACGAAGCTGGTTGCGCTCGTGAAGGGACGTGCGGCGGTCCATGTCGTTCGACATCAATTGCGTCGCTTCCTTGCAGGTCAGCATCAGGCACCTTTCTCGTCGAACCATCGATTCTGCAGGCAGAGCCGCAACGCCATCTTCGCGCGGTGCAGGATCACGCCGCAATTCGTCTTCGTGATGGCGAGCTCGACGCACACGTCGTCCACCGACACGTCGAGAAACTCTCGCATCATGAAGACGCGCGCCGTCGCGGGCGGGAGATTCGTCAGGCAGAGCTCGAACACGGTCCAGAACTGGGTCTGCGCGAGCGTCGCCTCCGGGTCGCCCCACGCCGACGGACGTTCGTTCTTCTTCCAGTGATCGTGCTCGTCGAAGAGCGCGTCGAACGTATCCGCCGGTATCTCTTCGTCGTAAGTCGGGGTCGAAAGATTACGCGCTCGTAAGCGAAACGTATCGACTATCTTGTTCTTGAGGATCGCGAACACCCACGTGCTGAACTGCGCCTGACCGCGAAACTCGCCGACGCGCGCCATCGACGCGAGCATCGCTTCCTGAACGGCGTCCTCCGCCTCCGTGCGATCGCGCAGTTGCAGCACGGCAAAGCGCAGCAGCCGCTCGCGCAGCCGCGCGAGATCGGGGTGAAACCGGGACGACGGGAATTCGCTCATGGATGGGAAAGGCAGCTTACAGAATTCGAAAATGCCGCGCCGGCGGCCCGAATCGGGTCGGGTCGCGGGGGTTGATACGTCGCGGTTCGCCGGCAGCGAAAAACTTGTCCGACGATGTAATACGCCACGCCGCGTGACGACTAATCCTCAAAGAACCGTCCTGCAGGGCAAATCGCAGAACGACGCACAGCTTAAAGGAAATCAAAATGACCACACAACACTCGCACGCAGCCATTCCCGGCGGCTCGCCCGCACGCGCCGCCGTCATTGCCCCGGTCTGGCTGCGCATCTCGCACTGGCTCAACGCCGTCGCCGTCATCCTGATGATTCTTTCGGGCTGGCGCATCTACAACGCATCGCCGATATTCAAAAACTTCACTATTCCCAAGGACATCACGCTCGGCGGCTGGCTCGGCGGCGCGCTGCAATGGCACTTCGCCGCGATGTGGCTGCTGTTCTTCAACGGCCTCTTCTACCTCGCGATGAGCCTCGCCACCGGCCGCCTGTTTCGCAAGCTGCTGCCGGTGTCGCCGGGCGCGATCTTGCGCGACCTGCGGCTCGCGCTGACGGGCCACCTCGCCCACGACGACCTCGCCCGCTACAACGCGGTGCAGAAGTTCGCCTATCTCTTCGCGATCGTCGATCTCATCGTGCTCGTGCTGTCGGGTCTCGTCATCTGGAAGTCGGTGCAGTTTCCGCATCTGCGCGATTTGATGGGCGGTTACGACAACGCGCGCATCGTGCACTTCGTCGCGATGTCGCTCCTGGTGGCGTTCATCGTCGTGCATGTGGCGATGGTCGCGCTCGTGCCGCGCTCGCTCCTCACGATGATCCGCGGCCGCTGACGGCTCGCACCTTTAAAAAGCTGGAGAACGTAAGATGACATCCCCCAAACCTCGCCGCAAAGAGACGACGATCGCGCCCGGTATCGACCGCGAGTCGCTCTTGATCGACGCGCGTCGCGAACTCGACATGCCCGCGCGACGCCTCTTCGGCAAGCAACTGGTTTCGCTCGGCGGCCTCGCGATGCTCACCGGCTGCAGCATCTCCGACAACAAGTCGGTCGAGACCTTCCTCTCGCGCGTCTCGCGCCTGAACGACGGCGTGCAGGCGTGGCTTTACGACCCGAACCGCCTCGCGCCGACCTACACGCACGCCGAACTCACGCGGCCGTTTCCATTCAACGCGTTCTACGGCGTGGAAGACGCGCCCGAAGTCGATGGCGAAGACTTTCGCCTGAAAGTGAGCGGGCTCGTGGCGGACAAGCGCGCATGGTCGCTGCCCGAACTGTACGCGCTGCCGCACGCGGAGCAGATCACGCGGCACATCTGCGTGGAAGGATGGAGCGCCATCGGACGATGGGGCGGCACGCCGTTTTCCGAGTTCCTGAAACGCGTCGGCGCCGACACGAGCGCGAAATACATCGGCTTCAAATGCGCCGACGACTATTACGAAAGCATCGACATGGCGACCGCGCTGCATCCGCAGACGCTGCTCACATTCACCTACGACGGCGAAACGCTGCCCACGAAATACGGATTCCCGATGAAGCTGCGCATGCCGACCAAGCTCGGCTACAAGAATCCGAAGCACGTCATGGAGATCTTCGTCACCAATACGTTTCCTGGCGGCTACTGGGTCGATCAGGGATACAACTGGTTCGGCGGTTCGTGACTGGCGAGACGCACACTTCAATTCACCCTGGCTCGTACACGAATCAGCGGGCCGCAGCTTCGCGCGCGCCCCTTCACTCGGACTTCTTGCGCGGCGCGGCCTTCTTTGCGGGCGCCTTTTTCGCTGCGGCATCGGCATCGGCATCGGCATCGGCCGCGCCGGACGGTGCGTCCGGACTCTCGTCCTTCTCCTCCGATGCCGCCGAAGCCGCCGAAGCCGCCGCCGGACTCGCCGACGCATTGCCGGCCGCCGGCGTCACGGCTTGTGCCGCCTGCGCGGCCTGCGCCATCGCGATGCCCGCAAGCTGATTGAATTGCGTCTGCAGCAGGTTCCACCATCCCGAAGGATCGAACGCCGTTTCGCTCGCGCCTTCGCCCTCCGGCTTCTCGTCTTTCGACGCTTCGGGCGCGGGCGCCGGCTTCGGCGCTTCGGTCTTCGTGGTCGCGCCTGTCATCGGCCAGCCGGATGCCTTCGGCCGCTCGGCGGGCGCCGGCGTCTGCGACTTCTCCACCGAAGACTGCGCATACGCGCCGAACGCGCGCAGCGTCGCGAGCGTGGCGCGCTGCACTTCGAGCGCCTGAATCGCCGATTGCAGCATGTTCAGATTGAGCTTGAGCCATTGCTCGATGGCGCGCATGTCGGTCACGCGCTTGTCGAGTTCTTCGATGTTCGAGAGCGGCGCGAGCATGTCGGACATCATCGAGAGCGACGGCCCGACGCCCTGCGCGCCGCCCGGCATCGCAGCGGCCGTGAAGGGATTCAGACGCATCAGCTCCCACATCTTTCCCATCATGTCGGTCTGTGAAAAGCCGGGAATGCCGGAAAAGGCGCCAAAGGGCGGCGTGCCGCCGGATGTATCGGTCATGCGAATCTCCTTCGATAAGCGATGCGGCGCGCGAGAGGTGTCACGCCGCGCATCGCGCAATGATCCCGTTGAAGTTCAGAACGGCGAGCCGCCGGGGAAATCGGGCGCACGCCGCTCGCGCAGCGAGCGCATGCCTTCCTGCACGTCGGGCCCGGAAAAGCCCATGAATTCGAGCGCGAGCGATGCGTCGAACGTCGGGCCCGCCGAGCGCAGCCAGTTGTTCAGCGCGTACTTGGTCCAGCGGATCGCGGTCTGCGAGCCGGCGGCGAGCCGGTTCGCCACTTCGATCGCCTTCGGCATCAGTTCGCTCTCGTCCACCGCGAGCGAGACGAGGCCGATGCGCTCCGCCTCCTCGCCGCTCACGGGCTCGCACAGCAGCAGGTAATACTTCGCCTTCGCCATGCCGCACAAAAGCGGCCACACGATCGCCGCGTGATCGCCCGCCGCGACGCCGAGCCGCGTATGACCGTCGATGATGCGCGCCGTCTTCGTGGCGATCGAGATGTCGGCGAGCAATCCCGCGACCAGCCCCGCGCCGACCGCCGGCCCGTGCATCGCAGAGACGATCGGCTTGCTGCAGTTGATCACGTTATAGACGAGATCGCGCGCCTCGCGCCAGACGCGCGTGCGCACGTCGAAGTCGGAGGCCATCGCCTCGACGAGATCGAGATCGCCGCCCGCCGAGAAGCCTTTGCCCTCGCCGCGGATCAGCGCGACGCGGGTATCCGGATCGCGGTCGATGTCGCGCCAGATGTCCGCGAGTTCGCGGTGCATGTTGGCGTCGGCGGTGGCGAGGCCGCTCTTGTTCGTGCCCGCGCCGCTCATCACGACTTCGAGCACGCCCTGCGGATGGCGCCGCAACTTCAGCGACGTGTACTGCGCGTAAAAAGAGAGGTCATCGCTCATGGCGCTTCCTTGGAAAGAGGCGGTCAACGCGGCTGATACACCCACTTGCCGTCGCTGATCTCGACCATCACGCGCGCGCGCTGATCGAGCCCGATGTGATCGGTCGCCGACATGTTCACGAGGCCGTTGGTATCGGCGAAATTCTTCGTGCCTTCGAGCGCGTCGCGCAGCGCGCGGCGAAACTCCGGCGTGCCGGGCGCGCCTGCCTTCATCGCGAGCGGCATCGCGCGTTCGAGCAGCATGCCCGCGTCCCACGCGTAGGAGCCGAACGCCGACACCGAGCCCGCCCCGTGCTGCGCCTCGTACAGCTTGATGTACGCGAGCGCGAGGCGCTTCGCCGGATGATCGTCGGGCAACTGCGACGCGACGAGCACCGGGCTCGTCGGCAGGAAGGTGCCGTTGCAGTCGGCGCCGCACACGCGCAGGAAGTCGCGGTTGCCGGTGCCGTGGTTATGGTAGATCTTGCCCTTGTAGCCGCGCATCACGAGCGTTTTCGGCGGCAGCGCCGCGGGCGTGCCCGCCGCGCCGACGACGACCGCATCCGGCTTCGCCGCGAGAATCTTGAGGATCTGCCCGGTTACGCTCGGATCGGTGCGGTTGAAGCGCTCGTTCGCGACCATCGCGATCTTGTGCAGTTGCGCGAACTTCGCGACTTCGACGTAGAAGGTCTCGCCGAGCGCGTCGGCCTGGCCGATGTACGCCATCGTCTTCACGCCGTGGTTGCTCGCGTGCTCGGCGATGGCGGACGCCATCATCGCGTCCGTCTGCGGCGTCTTGAAGACCCAGTGACGCTTGGCGTCGACGGGCTCGATGATCTTCGACGACGACGCCAGAGAAATCATCGGCGTCTCGCCTTCGGCCACGACGTCGATCATCGCGAGTGAATTCGGCGTGATCGACGAGCCGATGATCGCGTCGACGTGGTCTTCGGAAATCAGCTTCTTCGTGGTCTGCACGGCCTGCGTGGTGTCGGACGCATCGTCGAGCACGATGTAGTCGACAGGACGCCCGCCCATTTCCTTCGGCAAGAGCGCGGCCGTCTCGCGCGCGGGAATGCCGAGCGACGCGGCCGGGCCCGTCAGCGAGAGCACCAGCCCGATTTTCACATGCGGCGTCTGCGCGAAGGCGCCCGCCGACATCGCCATCGATACACCGACCATCCACCGCTTCAAATCTGTTCGCCAACGCTGCATCTCGAAGTCTCCGTTATTTTTGTCGTGCATTCCCGAACCGCCGGGCAAGTGTAAGGCGCCCGGCAGGCGGGGCGCATCGGGCGAAACCCGTTGCGCCCCGCGGCCACGCTCACTCGTGCAGGGCCACGACCGCCTGGTCGATCGCGCCGAAGATCGACTTGCCCGCTTCGTCGAACATTTCGATCTTCACGCTGTCGCCGAACTGCATGAACTCGGTCTGCGGCGCGCCGTGCTCGATGGTTTCGAGGCACCGCTTCTCCGCGATACAGCAATAGCCGCGCTTCGCGTCCTTGTTCGAGATCGTGCCTGAGCCGACGATCGACCCCGCGCGCACGTTGCGCGTTTTCGCCACATGCGCGATCAGCTGGCCGAAGTGGAACACCATGTCGGTGCCGCAATCGGGCTGGCCGACCTTCTTGCCGTTCCAGTGCACGGTCATCGGGCGATGCACGCGGCCTTCGCGCCACGCGTCGCCGAGCTCGTCGGGCGTCACGGCGACCGGCGAGAACGCCGTCGCCGGCTTGCTCTGGAAGAAGCCGAAGCCCTTCGCCAGTTCGGCGGGAATTAGGTTGCGCAACGAAACATCGTTGACGAGCATCAAAAGGCGCACATGCCTGAGCGCTTCGTCGGGTTTCGCGGTCATCGGCACGTCGCTCGTGATGACGGCGACTTCCGCCTCGAAGTCGATGCCGAACGCTTCCGACGCGCACACGATGTCGTCCGTCGGGCCGATGAAGTCGTCGCTGCCGCCCTGGTACATCAGCGGATCGGTCCAGAACTCGGGCGGCATCTCGGCGCCGCGCGCGCGGCGCACGAGTTCGACGTGATTCACGTAAGCGGAGCCGTCGGCCCACTGGAACGCGCGCGGCAGCGGCGCCATGCACGACTTCGCGTCGAACGAGAACGCGTTGCGCGCGCGGCCCTGATTGAGCGCTTCGTAGAGATCGAGCAGTTGCGGCGCGTAGAAGGTCCAGTCGTCGAGCGCGCGTTGCAGCGTGCCGACGATCGCATCCGCGATCGCCGCTGTGCGCAGGTCGCGGGACACGACGATCAGTTGACCGTCGCGCGTGCCGTCCTTCAGCGTGGCAAGTTTCATAGGTGACTTGTTGGTGTGGGATGACGATGAGGGAAATCTATTTTACGATGGTGAATCCGGGGCGGGGCACGCCGCTCGCTCGCCAAATCCCTATGTCCTCCAAATTCCCCCAGCCCGCCGACGAAACCGACGACCCGTCCGACACCACCGACACCGCCGACGCCACCGAAGCCGGCGAGGAAAAGGCGCGTTCCGGCATTCAGTCGATCGAAGTCGGCTTCCGGCTGCTCGACGTCCTGACCCATGAACCGCGCGCGATGATGTTGCGCGATCTCGCGCAGCGCGCGGGCATGAGCCCGGCGAAGGCGCATCGTTATCTCGTGAGTTTCCAGCGGCTCGGGCTCGCATCGCAGGACCCGGTGTCGGGGCGCTACGAACTCGGCGGCTTCGCGTTGCAGATGGGACTTGCGCGGCTCGCGCGCGTCGATGGCGTGAAGCTCGCGCGCATCGCGCTCTCCGAACTGCGCGACAGGCTCGATCAGACCGTCGGCATCGCGGTGTGGGGCAATCAGGGGCCGACCGTCGTTCACTGGATGGAATCGAGCTATCCGGCGAAGGCGTCGCTGAAACTCGGCGACGTGATGCCGCTGCTTTCGTCGGCGACCGGGCTGCTGTTCGCCGCGTATCTGCCGCGCAGCAAGACCGAGGCGCTGCTCGAGCGCGAACTCGCGGCGACCCGCAAGACGATGGCGGACATCGAACCGCTGCTCGCCGGCGTGCGCGAACACGGGGCGGCCCGCATCGAAGGCATGCTGCTGCCGACGATCCACGCGTTCTGCACGCCCGTCTTCGATTCGAACGGCGATCTCGCGCTGGGGCTGATCGCGCTCGGACACGAAGGCGCGTTCGATACGCGCTGGGGCGGAGAAATCGATTCCGCGCTGCGGGCATGCGCGGCGGAACTGTCCTATCAACTGGGTTATTGCGCAGAGGAACGCTGAGCGCAAGCGCCCCTTACACGAGGTCACGTCACGCGATGCGAAAGCGCGGAACATCGCTTTCGCGGGGCGTGTCATAACCGTTTGCCCTTTTCATCGCGTTCTGCACGCGTTCGCCACGTACACGAAGCTCGTTCCGATGCCGCTTTTCCCCTTACGTCGCCCGCGTCCCGCCGACGGCGAGCCGCAGAGCGGCGCTCCCCGCCCGCCCGATTCCCGACCGCCCCGCCGCTGGGGCCGCTGGGCGCTGGTGCTGCTCGCGGTCGTCGCGTTGCACTGGAGTGCGGCGCGCTGGGTCGGGCGCAATGGCAACGCGTCGAACCCGCCGCCCGCCGAAGACGTGCCCGTGCAGGTCGCGCTGCTTACGCCGAAGCCGGTCGAACAGGCGCCGCCGCCCGCCGCCCCGCCTGCCGCGCCGAAACCGGCGCCGACGCCCGCCGCGCCGCAGCCGAAACCTGCCGCCCCCGTACTGAGCGTCGCGCGCGACGACGCGAATGCGCAGCCCGCCGCGCCGCCTGGCGCAGGCAGCGCAGCGGCGGCCTCGCAGGCATCGGCTGCAAACGCGGCTGCAAACGCGAAACCGGCGCCCCCCGTCTCCGGCGACAAATTCGACGTCCCGCCAACGGGCGAGCTGCGCTACGACACGCTCGTCAACGGCGTGATGAACCAGACCGGCACGATCCACTGGATCAACGACGGCCAGCGCTACGAGATGGTCGTCTCGATCCCGATTCCGTTCGTCGGCCCCTACGTCTATTCTAGCCACGGTCATCTCGACGGCTTCGGCATCGCGCCCGAGCAGTATTCCGAGCAGCGCGGCCGCCGCGCCGCCGACGTGACCGTTTTCAATCGCGAATCGAAACAGCTTGTCTACACGCGCACGCCGGCGAGTCAGCCGCTCGCCGATGGCGCGCAGGACCGCTTCAGCGTCTTTATGCAACTCGCGAGCCTCGTGCGCGGCGCGCCCGACAAATACAAGCCGGGCGTAACGCGCCAGTTCAGCGTCGCGGATAACGACAGCAACGAGGTCTGGTCGTTCGAAACCGTCGGCGATGAAACCGTGCAGGCCCGCGGCGGCGCGATGAGCGCGCGCCATTTCACGCGGCTGCCGCGCCGCGAGGGCGATCGCCGACGCATCGACGTGTGGCTCGCGCCGTCGCTCGGCTGGCTGCCGGCGCGCATCGTGCAAACCGAGCCGAACGGCCTGCAGATGGAACTGCTATGGCGCGGCAAGCTGCAACCGCCCGCCGCACCGGCGCGCGATGCCGTCGAAACGGGCGGCCCGGGCACGCCCGATGCGTCAGACGAATCCGCGCCCGCCGCGTTACAGTCCGAGAAACCCTGACGGCGATCGGAGCAGGAAGTCGGACGGGCGCCATCCGCAACCGCATTTTTACGGAGCCAACATGCAGGTGACGATCAACGGTATCGACACGCGTTATGTGCTGAGCAACGAAGGCGGCGGCCCCTGGCTGACCTTCATCCACCAGTTGGCGGGCGACCTGTCCGTGTGGGACCAGCAGGCTGGCTATTTCCGCAACGATTTCACCGTGCTGCGTTACGACCTGCGCGGCCACGGCGAGACGGCGCTATCGCTCGGTGCATTCAGCATCGAACAGCTTGCCGACGACCTCGCCGAACTGTTGCACAAGCTCGGCGCACCGAGCACGCACGTCGTGGGTTTGTCGATCGGCGGCATGGTCGCGCAGCAGTTCGCGGTCGACCATGCGTCGCTCGTCGATAGTCTGACCGTCGTCGGCGCGCCCGCCTTCACGCCCGAGGACGCGCGTCCCACTTTTGGGCAGCGTGCGGCATCCGTGCGCGAAAACGGCACAGAGAATATCGTGGAAGCCACCCTCGACCGATGGCTGACCGCCGATTTCCGCAAGCGGCATCCCGAAGTGGTGGAACAGATTCGCGACACCATCCTGCGCACGCCACCCGAGGGCTTCGCACGCGCCGCCGAGGCCATCCGCGATTTCGATGTACGTGAAAAGCTCCGTTCGGTGGCGAAGCCCACACTCGTCGTGGCCGGAAAACACGATACGGGCACGCCGAATGCTGCCTCCAGACTGATCGCCGACACCGTGCCGGGTGCACTTTTTGAAACACTCGACGCGGCGCATCTGTCCCCGATCGAGTGCTCCACGCAATTTACCGCCCTCCTTGCAACATTTTTGCGCAGTTCTGTCTAAAAGAAAGCCTCGATGGGCTTCTGGCAACACGTCGAGGCCACCCCTTGAATTCCAACCCAAGCGCTCCATGTATGCTGCAGGAATGCCAGGAGCAATCAGGAATAAGGAGTGTCGCCATGCAAATGATCTACAACAGCCCTAACTATTGTGTTGTGGAGTTCCCGCCGCAGGACAACCATCTGGCGATGAAAGCCGGCGGATACGAAATCGTCGACAAGAACACACAGCGCGAAATCTTCATCGATGGCGCGCTGGCGGCCAAGTTTCGCGAACATGTCCAGAAGTTGATCGAAGAAGAACCGTCGCTCGAAGATGTCGACGAATTCCTGGGTCAGTTCGACGTTCTGATGAACCAGCCGGTGATCCTTCACTGACGCGGCCAATCGGTCAAAGAGTGCGGCGCCCAGAGCCGCATCGCCCCATAGGTGACACCCCACGAAGCCCCGGCGCGCAATGCGCCGGGGCTTTTGCCTGATGGGTGCGCCTTGGCCCGCGAGCCTCTCGCGGCGGCGGCGGCCGCGCGGCCGTCCGGCTACAATGACACGCTAACTTCTTACCTGGTGCGAGCCTTGCCGTCATGAACGAGACCGCCAATTCGACTGCCACGGCCGCTCCGGCCGCCGCCCGGGCGCCTGCCCGCCGCGAATACACGCGCGGCGCGACGCTGCCCGCGCTGTTGCAACAGCGCATCCTCATCCTCGACGGCGCGATGGGCACGATGATCCAGCGCTACAAGCTCGACGAGGCAGCCTATCGCGGCGAGCGCTTCAAGGACTACGCGCGCGACATCAAGGGCAACAACGAATTGCTGTCGATCACGCAGCCGCAAATCATTCGCGAGATCCACGATCAATATCTCGCGGCCGGCGCCGATATCGTCGAAACGAATACCTTCGGCGCGACGCGCGTGGCCCAGGCCGACTACGGCATGGAAGAACTTGCCGTCGAGATGAATCGCGAATCGGTGAAGGTCGCGCGTGAGGCGTGCGACAAATATTCGACGCCGGACAAGCCGCGCTTCGTCGCGGGAGCGATCGGCCCGACGCCGAAGACCGCGAGCATCTCGCCCGACGTGAACGATCCGGGCGCGCGCAACGTGACCTTCGACGAGTTGCGCGACGCCTACTACGAGCAGGCGAAGGCGCTGCTCGATGCGGGCTGCGACCTCTTTCTGGTCGAGACGATCTTCGACACGCTGAACGCGAAGGCCGCGCTTTTCGCGCTGGACCAGTTGTTCGAAGATACCGGCGAACTGCTGCCGATCATGATTTCGGGCACGGTCACGGACGCGTCCGGACGGATTCTGTCGGGGCAGACGGTCGAGGCGTTCTGGAATTCGCTGCGTCACGCGCGGCCCCTGACGTTCGGCCTGAACTGCGCGCTCGGCGCGGCGCTGATGCGCCCGTACATCGCGGAACTGGCGAAGCTCTGCGATACCTATGTGTCGTGCTATCCCAACGCGGGCCTGCCGAATCCAATGAGCGATACGGGCTTCGACGAAACGCCCGATGTGACGTCGAGTCTGCTGAAGGAGTTCGCCGAGGCGGGGCTCGTGAATCTCGCGGGCGGCTGCTGCGGGACGACGCCGGAGCATATTGCGGAGATCGCGAAGGCGCTCGCCGATGTGAAGCCGCGCCAATGGCCGTCGCATTATCGCGACGCAGCCTGATCGAAGCACAGCGCGCGGCCCGATAACGACAATCAACCTGCACAGCACACCATGACCGATCACACGATGCGCCTTTCCGGACTCGAACCGTTCAACGTCACCGACGGCTCTCTCTTCATCAACGTCGGTGAGCGCACCAACGTGACCGGATCGAAGGCCTTCGCGCGCATGATCCTCAACGGCCAGTTCGACGAGGCACTCGCCGTCGCGCGCCAGCAGGTCGAGAACGGCGCGCAGGTCATCGACATCAACATGGACGAAGCGATGCTCGATTCGAAAGCGGCGATGGTCCGCTTCCTGAATCTGATCGCGTCCGAGCCCGACATCGCGCGCGTGCCGATCATGATCGACTCGTCGAAGTTCGAGGTGATCGAGGCTGGCCTCAAGTGCGTGCAGGGCAAGGCGATCGTCAACTCGATCTCGCTCAAGGAAGGCGAAGAGCCGTTCCGCCATCACGCGACGCTGATTCGTCGTTATGGCGCGGCGGCCGTCGTGATGGCCTTCGACGAACAGGGCCAGGCCGACACCTTCAAGCGCAAGACCGAAATCTGCAAGCGCTCGTATGACTTCCTCGTGAACGAAGTGGGCTTTCCGCCCGAGGACATCATCTTCGATCCGAACATCTTCGCGATCGCAACCGGCATCGAAGAACACAACAACTACGCCGTCGATTTCATCAACGCGACGCGCTGGATCAAGCAGAACCTGCCGTATGCGAAGGTGAGCGGCGGCGTGTCGAACGTGTCGTTCTCGTTTCGCGGCAACGATCCGGTGCGCGAGGCGATCCACACCGTGTTCCTGTATCACGCGATCCAGGCCGGCATGGACATGGGCATCGTCAACGCCGGGCAGCTGGGCGTCTATCAGGATCTCGATGCGGAACTGCGCGAGCGTGTCGAGGACGTGGTGCTGAACCGTCGCGAGGACGGCACCGACCGCCTGCTCGAAAGCGCCGACCGGTTCAAGACCGGCGCCGCGAAGAAGGAAGAGAACCTCGAATGGCGCAACCAGCCGGTCGAGGCGCGCCTCGCGCATGCGCTCGTGCACGGCATCACGAATTTCATCGTCGACGATACGGAAGAAGTGCGCGCGAAGATCGAAAAAGCGGGCGGCCGTCCGATCAACGTGATCGAAGGACCGCTGATGGACGGCATGAACATCGTCGGCGACCTGTTCGGCGCGGGCAAGATGTTCCTGCCGCAAGTCGTGAAGTCGGCGCGCGTGATGAAGCAGGCGGTCGCGCACCTGATTCCGTACATCGAGGAAGAGAAAAAGCGCATGGCCGATGCCGGCGCCGACGTGCGCCCGAAAGGCAAGATCGTGATCGCGACCGTGAAGGGCGACGTGCACGACATCGGCAAGAACATCGTGTCGGTGGTGCTCCAGTGCAACAACTTCGAAGTGGTCAACATGGGCGTGATGGTGCCCTGCGCGACCATCCTCCAGAAGGCGAAGGAAGAAGGCGCGGACATCATCGGACTGTCAGGGCTCATCACGCCGAGTCTCGAAGAAATGGCCTACGTCGCGTCCGAAATGCAGCGCGACGACTACTTCCGCGGCAAGCAGACGCCGCTTCTGATCGGCGGCGCGACCACTTCGCGCGTGCACACGGCCGTCAAGATCGCGCCACATTACGACGGGCCGGTGGTCTACGTGCCGGACGCGTCGCGTTCCGTTTCGGTGGCGTCGAGCCTCTTGTCGGACGAAGGCGCGGCGAAGTATCTCGACGACCTGAAGACCGACTACGACCGCATCCGCACGCAGCACGCGAACAGGAAGGCGCAGCCGATGGTGACCTACGCCGAGGCGCGCGCGAACAAGACGAAGATAGACTGGGCAAGCTACACGCCGAAGAAGCCGACCTTCATCGGCCGGCGCGTCTTCAGGAACTACGATCTGGCGGAGCTTGCGAACTACATCGACTGGGCGCCGTTCTTCCAGACCTGGGATCTGGCGGGCCCGTATCCGGCGATCCTGAACGACGAGATCGTCGGCGAATCGGCGCGGCGCGTGTTCTCCGATGGCAAGTCGATGCTCTCGCGCATCATCCAGGGCCGCTGGCTGACGGCGAACGGCGTCATTTCGCTCTTGCCCGCCAACACCGTGAACGACGACGACATCGAAATCTACACGGACGAATCGCGCACGAAGGTCGCGCTGACATGGCGCAACCTGCGCCAGCAGAGCGTGCGGCCGGTGGTCGACGGCGTGATGCGCGCGAACCGCTCGCTTGCCGACTTCATCGCGCCGAAGGAATCGGGCGTGGCGGACTACATCGGCCTGTTCGCGGTGACGGCGGGCCTCGGCGTCGACAAGAAGGAACAGCAGTTCGAAGCCGATCACGACGACTACAGCGCGATCATGCTGAAGGCGCTGGCCGATCGCTTCGCCGAGGCGTTCGCCGAAGCGCTGCACGCGCGCGTGCGCCGCGAACTGTGGGGCTACGCGGCGGGCGAAACGTTCGACAACGCGGCGCTGATCGCGGAGAAATACCGCGGCATCCGCCCGGCGCCGGGTTATCCGGCCTGTCCGGATCACCTCGTCAAGAAGGACATGTTCGAGGTGCTGCAAGCAGGCGAGATCGGCATGAGCGTCACGGAATCGCTCGCGATGCTGCCGGCCGCGAGCGTGTCGGGCTTCTATCTGGCGCATCCGGACAGCACGTACTTTTCGGTCGGCAAGATCGGCGGCGACCAGGTGGAAAGTTTCGCGCAACGCATGGCGCTGTCGAAGACGGACGCCGAGCGCGCGCTCGCGCCGCTGCTCTGAAAACGCGCGATTAAACGCCTTACGAACATACGCGCCGCGTGATACGGAAAAACAACGCGCGGCGCGGCCAGAACTTTTTTATTTCCGTAGACTTGGCGTTGCGAATGTCCGTCATGGCGACGGTCACGCATATCTTTGTCACGGAGAATGCCGCATGAAGAAGCTGACGCCCGTTTTGGCCGTTGCCGCAGCCATCCTGTTCACATCCGGCTCCGCTGCGTTCGCGCAGCCGGCGAGCAGCGTGTCGTCGTACTCCCCGCCGATCACCGAACACAAGAAGAAGCCGAAAAAACCCAAGGCGAAGAAAGGCGCGAGCGCGCCCGCGGCGGATACCAACGGTCAGACGCAGTAACGCAGAACACCGGGCATTGCGATTCCCCGTCACGCAGGAAGCACGCAGCAAGCAGTAAGAAAAAACCCGCATCGTCGCCGATGCGGGTTTTTTTGTCCGCGCTGCCCGGACGGCCGGGCAGTATTCAGCGCTTCCTTAATCCGCCGCGCGCGGCGCCGCGTGTCAGACGCCCCACAGAATGTCGGTGTTGGCTTTCTGCGCGAGGCGCAGCATGTCGAGAAACGGATAGGCGCGCTGCGCGAGGCCGATCGGGATTTCATGCGGCTCGTGGCCTTCCTCGCCTTCGTGAAAATGTCCGTCGTGCTCGGCACGTTCCTTCTTGTCGACGACCACGGCGACTTCCAGCTTCTGGATCGCGGCGGGCAACTCGTCATGAGTGATGACCCCGCGCTCGCTCAAATGTTTGCCGATGATGCCGAGCAGATATTCCGCCAGGTTTTCGAGCATCATCACGTCGGGCGCAGCACTGGTTTTGAAAGTGATCAGCATGGCAAGGTCCTTTTCCTTATGTTTGGGTTGTTAGCGAAACGCGTCGGCGGTGTATCGGACGCATGCGCCGCGAAGCGTGGGTTTCCCCGACTGTTTCCCTGAGTGTTTCCCCGACAGCGACCCTGATTCGACATATTAGCACCTGCTAAAATCCGGTTTCGACATCCGGGGCAATCGGAATCGTTGCAACGAGCGGAGCGCGCGAAGCCGCCGCATCCACGTCCGCCTGCCCGGGTTGGGTCGCGCTCTTTGCCGGCGCGCGGGCTGAAACATAGCGCGCCCGCGCCGGCCACATCACACTGGACCCGGTCCACTGGATCACACTCAGCATGCTGCCCGCACACAAACACACCCTCGAAACGCTCCTCGCCGACGCGGTCAAGCAAGTCGCGCTCGCCAGAGAAGGCGCATCCGAAGCCGCGTTCGTCGAACCGGCCATCGTCCTCGAACGCCCGAAAGTCGCCGCGCATGGCGACGTCGCCAGCAACGTCGCCATGCAACTCGCCAAGCCGCTGCGCGCCAATCCGCGCCAGCTCGCGCAGCAGATCGTCGATGCCGTGCTCGCCAGTCCGGCCGCGCCGGGCCTCGTCGAAAGCGCCGAAGTCGCCGGTCCGGGCTTTATCAACCTGCGTCTCGCTCCCGCCGCGAAGCAAGCCGTGGTCCCGGCGGTGCTCGCCGAGGGCGCGGCCTACGGGCGCTCGTCGCGCGAGGAAGGCAAGCGCGTTTTGGTCGAATTCGTGTCGGCGAATCCGACCGGGCCGCTGCACGTCGGCCACGGCCGTCAGGCGACGCTCGGCGACGCGCTCTCGAATCTGCTCGAAACGCAGGGCTACGCGGTCCATCGCGAGTTCTACTACAACGACGCCGGCGTGCAGATCAACAACCTCGCGATCTCGACGCAGGCGCGCGCGCGCGGCCTGAAACCCGGCGACGCGCTCTGGCCGGAAGCGGCCTACAACGGCGAGTACATCGCCGACATCGCGCGTGACTATCTGGCAGGCGCGACCGTCGCGGCGAAGGACGGCGAGCCGGTGAAAGGCCGCGGCGACGTCGACGATCTGGACGCGATCCGCGTGTTCGCGGTCGCCTACCTGCGCCACGAACAGGACATGGACCTGACCGCGTTCGGCGTGAAGTTCGACCAGTTCTATCTGGAGTCGTCGCTGTACAAGGAAGGCCGCGTCGAGGCGACGGTGAACGCGCTGATCGCCGCCGGCAAGACCTACGAGCAGGACGGCGCGCTCTGGCTGCGCACCACCGACGACGGCGACGACAAGGACCGCGTGATGCGCAAGTCCGACGGCACGTACACCTACTTCGTGCCGGACGTCGCGTATCACCGCGCGAAGTGGGAGCGCGGCTTCACGAAGGTCATCAACGTGCAGGGCTCGGACCATCACGGCACGATCGCGCGGGTGCGCGCGGGCTTGCAGGGCCTGGGCATCGGCATTCCGAAGGACTATCCCGACTACGTGCTGCACAAGATGGTCACCGTGATGCGCGACGGCCAGGAAGTGAAGATCTCGAAGCGCGCGGGCAGCTACGTGACCGTGCGCGACCTGATCGAATGGTCCGGCGGCATGGCGCCGGGCAGCGAGACCGCGCCCGACCAGCTCGACGAGGAAACGATCCGGCGCGGCCGCGACGCGGTCCGCTTCTTCCTGATCTCGCGCAAGGCGGACACGGAGTTCGTGTTCGACATCGACCTCGCGCTGAAGCAGAACGACGAAAATCCGGTGTATTACGTGCAGTACGCCCACGCGCGCATCAGCACGATCCTTTCCGACTGGCAGTCGCGCTACCACGGCGAGCTCGCGCAGGCGGCGCACGCGGACCTCGCGCCGCTCGACAGCGAACGCGCGATGGCTTTGCTCAACAAGCTCGCCGAATATCCGGACATGCTCGCGCACGCGGCGGAAGAACTCGCGCCGCACGCGGTCGCGTTCTATCTGCGCGATCTCGCTGGCGAATTCCACTCGTTCTACAATGCGGAGCGCGTTCTCGTCGATGAAGAGGCGCCGCGCAATGCGCGCATCGCGTTGCTCGCGGCGACGCGCCAGGTGCTCGCGAACGGCCTGGCGACGATCGGCGTGTCCGCTCCCGCCAAGATGTAAATGCATTAAACGACACCCCGGTGCATCGGCTTCGTCGCTCGTCGCGCAATTCGGAATTTTCGGCGCGCTCGGGCGGCGATGTCGTGCGCGGGTCCGCTTCGGGCCGCCGTTATAATCGTCGGCCAATCAGAAGACTTTTTGCAGGTGATTCATACGATGGCAAAACCACGCCGCACGTCGAAGCAGTCGAAGCAAACCGGGGGCACCTTTCTGGGCATCGTGCTGGGCTTGATTGTCGGTCTGGCGATCGCAGTCATCGTCGCGCTCTACATCACGCGCGCGCCCACGCCGTTCGTCGCGAAGGTCGCGCCGCCGGCCGAATCGGGCTCCGCGCCCGCCGCCGGCCAGCCCTACGACCCGAACCGCCCGCTGCAAGGCAAGACGCCCGGACAACCCGTTCCGCAAGCCGCGCAGCCTTCACCGCCGAACACCGCGCCGGGCCAGACCAACAACCAGACGCAGTCGTCGGGCATGCTGGAAGAACCCCAGATCGTCGAAGTGCCGCCGTCCGGCAATGGCGCTGCCGTCGCGCCGAAGCCGAACGCGCCGTCCGCGCAAGGCTCGGGCGTGCCCGCGCAGGGCTCGGGCGCCGTCGCCACCAAGAAACCGGCGAGCGCGCCGACCGCCACCAGCACGGCGAGCGCGTCGGGTGCCAAGAGCACGTCGGGCGCCTCGACGGCGAAGGCCGCCCCGCCCGCGCCCGGCGACGCGAACACCGGCTACTTCCTGCAAGTGGGCGCGTACAAGACCCAGGCCGACGCCGAGCAGCAGCGCGCGCGGCTCGGCTTCCAGGGCTTCGAATCGAAGGTCACGGAACGCGATGCGGGCGGTGTCACGTACTATCGCGTGCGCATCGGTCCGTTCACGAAGTTCGAGGACATGAACAACGTGCGTCAGCGTCTGTCCGATGCCGGCGTCGATACCGCGGTGATCCGTTTCTCGAAGCAGTGAGCGTCACGCGCCGCGCCTTTGATCGCTTCAGAGGCGCGGACTCGAATCACCGCTTGAGCGTGGCTTAAGTGTGGCTTAAGCGTCCTGTGTCCCACTTACGCCTCGTTCGATCCCTTTACGTCTCTCACGCACCTTCTCCCGTCATCATGAAAAAACTGTTCAGCGCGCTTCTCGTCTCCCTCGGTATCGCAGTCGGCGCGATGGGCGCCATGAACACGGCGCACGCATCGCCGGCCGCGCCGGTCGCGGGCACGGACTACACCGTGCTGCCGGGCGCCCAGCCGGTCGATGCCGCCGGCAAGGTCGAAGTCATCGAGTTCTTCTGGTACGGCTGCCCGCACTGCAACGAGTTCGAGCCGTATCTCGAAGCATGGGAAAAGAAGCAAGGCCCGGACGTCGTATTCAAGCGCGTGCCGGTCGCCTTTCGCGACGAGTTCATTCCGCACTCGAAGATGTACCACGCGCTCGTCGCGCTCGGCGTCGCGGAAAAGGTCACGTCGGCGGTCTTCAACGAAATCCACGTGAAGAAGAACTATCTGCTGACGCCGCAGGCTCAGGCCGATTTCCTCGCGACGCAAGGCGTCGACAAGAAGAAGTACATGGACGCGTACAACTCGTTCTCGACGCAGAGCGCGATCCAGCGCGACACGAAGCTGCTGCAGGACTACAAGATCGACGGCGTGCCGACCCTCATCGTGCAGGGCAAGTACGTCACCGGACCGTCGCAGACCAACAGCCTGCCCGGCACGACGCAGGTGCTCGATTACCTGATCGGCCAGATTCGCGCGAAGAAGATGTGACGGACCGCGCGCCGGTATGAACGCAGTCCGACTGAAGGTCTTCATCACCGGCGCGTCGAGCGGCATCGGCCTCGCGCTCGCCGAGGAATATGTCCGGCGCGGGGCCGCGCTCGGCCTCGTCGCCCGCCGCGCCGAATCGCTTGCGGCGTTCGCCGCGCGCTTTCCCGATTCCCCCATTTCCCTCTATTGCGCCGACGTCCGCGACGCCGACGCGCTCGCCGACGCCGCCGCTCGCTTCGTCGCTGAACACGGGCCGGCCGATGTCGTGATCGCGAACGCCGGCATCAGCCGCGGCGCACTGACGGGCCACGGCGACCTGCAGACGTTCCGCGACGTGATGGACGTGAATTACTACGGCATGGTCGCGACGTTCGAGCCATTCGTCGCCGCGATGACGGCCGCGCGGCGCGGCACGCTGGTCGGCATCGCAAGCGTCGCGGGCGTGCGCGGCCTGCCGGGTTCGGGTGCCTACAGCGCGTCGAAGTCGGCGGCGGCGAAGTATCTGGAAGCGCTGCGTGTGGAGATGCGGCCACAGGGCGTCGCCGTCGTCACGATTGCGCCTGGCTACGTGCGCTCGGAGATGACCGCGCGCAATCCCTATCCGATGCCCTTCCTGATGGACGCCGACGCATTTGCCGCGAAGACCGCCGACGCCATCGCGCGCCGTGTCCGCTACGCGACGTTTCCGTGGCAGATGCGCGTCGCGGGCGTGCTGCTGCATGTGCTGCCGCGCTGGGTCTACGACCTCGTCTTCGAGCGCGCGCCGCGCAAGCCGCGCGGCGGCCACGACTGACCGAACCGGACCGGCAGCGCGCGAATGAAAAAAGGCCCCGCGAGATGCTCGCGGGGCCTTGTCGTTTCCTTGTCGTTTCAACTCACGCCGACGTGCGTGTCAGAACGCCACGTAAGGCGAACTGCTCGGCTGGTCGAAGCCGACGTACACGTGGCGGCCGTAGAAGAACGGCAGCCCGAAGTCGAAGAAGCTCGAGTCGCCGAAGTTGCCGGCCAGCGTGCTGAACGCGAACTTCGAGCCGCCCGACGTCAGCGTTCGCTGGTTGATCACCTTGAAGTCCACGGTCGCCGTCGTGCCGTCGATGCCGCGAATCGCGTTCGAGAGCGACTGCACCGACGACGGACAGTAGAACGTCGTCGACGAGCACGCCGTGATCGAACTGTCAGCGAAGAAGGTGCCGTTCGATCCGGTGTCGAAGAACGTCGTCACCGAATTGTTCTTGTAGGTGCCGCTCAGGTTGCCGAAGCCGTCGGTGCCGAACTTGGTCACGCCGGTCAGCGTGTTGTTGCTCTGCGTGCCGATGCCGAACACGAGCGTTCCGCTCGCGGACGCGGCGCCGTTGTCGTCGATCGGCGGCAACTGCACGATCACGCCGTTGTTGTCGGTAGCGAAGCGCGTGACCGGGTTGACGACCTGCTGCGCGAGCGGCGTGGCCGTCGCCGTGCAGTTCGTGCCGCCCGGGCACGAGTAGTACGTGCTTTGCGCCGCGTCCAGGCATCTCACGCCGCAGTCGTACGTCGCGTTGCCCACGCCGAGAATGCCGTTCGCGCCGATGTCGCCGGTGGTGCGCTCGTCGTTGCCGCTCACGCAACTGCTCGATGGCACGGTCGACGGATCGAGGTCGCCGATCACCTGCACCGGAATGTTCGATGCCGTCTCGCCGCCGATCTTCACGTCGGCCGAGCGCACGGTGCCCCACGTGTAGCCGTCCGCGAACTGCGTGCATTGGGCGAGCTGGCCGCCTGCCTGCGCGGTGGCGACCGGCAGGCTGCCGAGCACCTGCGACGCCGCGCCGCTCACGATGCGCAATCCATACGAGCCGGTGTCGAGCTGGATGTTGTCGATGGTCTGGCACTGGCTCGTGCCGGGCGCGCAAACCGTCACCGACACGTTCGGGATGTTCACGAAGTTCGCCGCCCCCTTGTTGACGGTGATCGGGACCGCGTTGCTGCCATTCGCCGCGATCGGCTGGCTGGTGCCCGATCCGGACGAGCCGCCACCGGAGCCGCTGCCGCCGGAACTGCTGCTCGAATTGTCGTTGCCTCCACCGCAGGCGGCGAGCGCGGTCGCGAACATCGCGACGGACAGCCAGCAGAGCGCGCGCTGGAAGAATCGGGAAGGTGAATCGTTGCTGATGGGCGTCGGACGCATGTGAGTTTCTCCCGTCCGTTACTGAATGTCGCTGCCGCTGACGCCGGCGGGCAGCTTCTCGGGCAGATACGCCTGTCCGGCGAACGAGCCCATGTGGCCGCCCGAACGAACGACAAGCCCCGAATCCTGCACGCTAACGGGCCCGCGGCTTCCGCGCTCGGCGCGTTGCGCCTTCAGGCCTTGCAGGTACTGCGGGAAATAGCTGCCGAGCAGGCCCGGAAGGTCGGGAATGCGCTCGCCGTGCCACGCGACGCCGAACACGGCGCCATCGGTCGACACGTACTCGTTCACGACGGTGCCGTTGGCGAGCGTGGTCGAGCGGACGGAATACGAGGCGCCGGACGCCGCGGACGCGGACGTCCCGCTCGCCGACGATGCGCCCGGCACGACCGCCGCCTTGGCGATGGCGCGGTCCGCGGTGGCGCCGTTCGGCGTGGTCATCGGTGCGCCGCCCAGTACGGCGTGGGCCGGGGCCGCGGCAAATGCGGCGACCAGACTGGCGATCAAAGGCAACACGGCACGCGAAATCGTGCGCCGCGCCGGGGCCGGCACGGCGTCGCCTTTGTCGAATTGAATCGGTGACTTCACTACTCCTCCTGCGTTCGACGTCCGACCGTTTAAAGCCGTCGAGCGGCTCAAACGATCGTTGCAAAGGTCGGCCCGCAGCGCCGCGACAGATCGCGGAGGGGGCGGGGCAAGCGCAGTATGCCAGTCGAAAGCAGGGAGCCGGAAGTTCGGAAACGCACGCACGCGGGGCGGTTCTTCTCAAAAATACGACGAGAAGACGAAATTAGCCGCCCGACGCCCGATGCGAGGCGCCATTCATGCGCGCCGCGCCGGATATACCGGAGGATTCCTGCGGCCTGACTTAAAAGCCCAGGCTGGCGAGCAGATCGTCGACTTGCGACTGATCCTGCACCACATCGGTGCGCCCTTCCGGATTGATCTGCGGTCCGTTGAGCAGCGCATCCGGGTTCGTGCCCGCGGACACGAGCGCCGCCGCCGACGCCGCGAATTGCTCGCGCCGCTCGGGCGCGATGTTTTCGAGCAGCACGCCGAGCAACTGCTGCTCGATCTGATAGACGACGTCGGTGATTTTCTTGATCACCTGGCCGGTCAGATCCTGGAAATCCTGCGCGAGCATGATTTCGAGCAGTTGCGCGTTGGTCGCCTGCGTGTTTTCCGGCACGCGCTGAAGGAACCCGCGCGTGTCGGCGATCAGCTCGCCCGCCTCCGTCTTCGCGATCGGCGCGGCGTACCACTCGCTCCAGCGCGCGTCGAGCGCCTGAGCGTCGCGCTGCATGGCTTCCTGCATCGGCTTCGCGAGTTCGATCGCGTTGAGCGCGCGGTCGGCGGCCTGCTCGGTCATCGTCGCGACGTACTTCAGGCGGTCGCGCGCGTCGGGCACCATTTCGGCGGCGGCCTCGACTTGCTTATCGAGTCCGAGTTCGCGCATCGAATCGCGCAGCGTGCGCGTCAGCTGGCCGATGCGCGCGAGGATGCGGTCGCTCGACGGGTCGACATCGCTTTCCGCGACCTGGGCCAGTTCGCTTTGATTAGTGAGATCGTTCACGATCAGCTCCCCGTTTTCGCCAGCTTCTCGAGAATCTTGCTGAGTTTCTCGTCGAGCGTGGCGGCCGTGAACGGCTTCACCACGTAACCACTCGCACCGGCCTGCGCCGCCGCGATGATGTTCTCCTTCTTCGACTCCGCCGTCACCATCAGCACCGGCAGGTGCGACAGCGCGGCGTCGGCGCGGATTTGCTGGAGCATCGAGAGACCGTCGAGGTTCGGCATGTTCCAGTCGGAAATGACGAAGTCGAAGCCGCCGCCGCGCAGGCGCGCGAGGCCGGCCGCGCCGTCTTCCGCTTCATCGACGTTCGAATAGCCCAGTTCCTTCAGCAGGTTTCGCACGATACGGCGCATCGTCGGGAAATCGTCCACGACGAGGATCTTCATGTTCTTGTCCATCTTCAGTCACTCCAGTGTTCTTTCTATGCGGCTCGTCACCGCGCGTTGATTCAATGTCCAGTCCGAATCCGTGCCGCGAACGCTCAGACGCGCTGCACGCGTTCGCCCATCGATCCGAGCCGCGCCATCACGCGCCGGCTCATTTCCTGCAAAGGTGCAATCTCGCTCACGCCGCCCGTCGCGATCGCCTCGCGCGGCATGCCGAAGACGACGCAGCTCGCTTCGTCCTGCGCGAAGGTGTAGGCGCCCGCCTGCTGCATCTCGAGGAGACCCAGAGCGCCGTCGCGGCCCATGCCCGTCAGGATCACGCCGAGCGCG
Source organism: Caballeronia telluris (assembly GCF_001544495.1). Taxonomy (GTDB): domain Bacteria; phylum Pseudomonadota; class Gammaproteobacteria; order Burkholderiales; family Burkholderiaceae; genus Caballeronia; species Caballeronia telluris. Next base: position 127,388 of record NZ_FCNZ02000003.1, on the reverse strand, counting down.
TTCTTGCCCGCGTGCTGCGCGGCCGAGCGGAACAGCACATCGACCGACGGCCGGTGCCGGTTCACCGGCGGCGCATCCGAGAGATGCGCGACATAGTTCGCGCCGCTTCGGGCGAGCACGAGGTGCGCGTGGCCCGGCGCGATGTACGCGTGACCCGGCAAAACGCGTTCGCCGTGCTCCGCTTCCTTCACCGCGATGCGGCACAGCCCGTTCAGGCGCTGCGCGAACGACTTCGTGAAGCCCGGCGGCATGTGCTGCGCGATCAGCACGGCGGGCGCGTCGGGCGGCAGCGGCACGAGCACTTCGCGGATCGCTTCGGTGCCGCCCGTCGAGGCGCCGACGATGACCAGCTTTTCCGTACTGACGAGCGGATTGTTGAACATCGGCGCCGGCTTCGCGCCCGCGGCCGGCGCGCCGCCGCTTGCCGCCTGCGCGACGTGGTGCGTCTGCCGCACGCGCGCGCGCGAAGCGGCGCGGATCTTGTCGGCGAGCTTTTCGGCGTAGTCGAGCATGCCGTCGCGGATACCGACCTTCGGCTTCGTCACGAAATCGACCGCGCCGAGTTCCAGCGCGCGCAGCGTGATTTCGTTGCCGCGCTCCGTCAGCGACGACACCATCACGACCGGCATCGGCCGCAGGCGCATCAGCTTTTCGAGGAAATCGAGGCCGTCCATGCGCGGCATTTCGACGTCGAGCGTCAGGACGTCCGGGTTGTGCTGCTTGATCAGCTCGCGTGCGACGAGCGGATCGGGCGCCGTTGCCACGACGTGCATGTCGGGTTGCGTGTTGATGATTTCGGTCATCAGACTGCGCACGAGCGCCGAATCGTCGACGCACAGCACCTTGATCTTTTGTACTTGCTGGGTGGTCATGCTTCCTCCGCGGTCCGGGTGCCGCGCTCCGCGCGAGCGAGACCGTTCACGCCCGAAGCCTGCGTCGCTCCGAACAGTTCGATGCGCGGCTTCGCCGTAGCCGGACGCGCGGCCGTTGCAGAAAGCGCGGCGCTGCCGAACAACTCCACGCGCGGCTTCGAACCGCCGGCGCCCGCCTGATTGAACAGCTCGACGCGCGCCCGCGCCCGCGCGAGCCGCTCCGCGCGTTGTTCCGGCGTGGTGCGCACGAGCGCCTGCTCGCGCTCCACGACGCTCGTTTCCTGCTGCGTCTTCAGCTTCTTGACCATCACCTGGCCGGTGCGCGGCATGAACGCGACCTTGCGCGGATGCGCGCCCTGCAAGTCCTCGGCGACGATGCGAATCTTTTCCAGCGCGAGATAGCGCCGCACGAATTCCGAGTTGCGGTCGCCGATATTGATGGTCGTCATGCCCGCGAGCACCGCGCCGCCGCCGAACACCTTCGCCTCGAAGCGCTCACGGCGTCCGCCGCGCTTGATCAGTTCGTTGATGAGCACTTCCATCGCGTAGGCGCCGTAGCGCATCGAATCCGAAGAAGCATGCGACGCGTCCGAGCCGTCGTCGGGCAGCATGAAGTGATTCATTCCGCCGATGCCCGCCGTGCGGTCGTTGATGCACGCCGCGACGCACGAGCCGAGCACCGTCACGAGGACCATGTCCTCGCTCGTCATGTAGAACTCGTTCGGCAGCAGTTTCACGCCGGGCTTCTGGAAGTGGTTGTCGAAATACAGGTTCGACGCGATCGGCAATCCGCTCATGCCGGTTCTCCGGCAAGCGCGCGCGCCTGCTTCGCCGCGGCGCCTTTCGCGTCGCGCGTGAGTTCGTACACCGTCTGGCCGCGCAGCCGGAACGCCTGCGTCACGTAGGTGAAGTTCTCCGAGTGGCCGGCGAACAGCAGCGCGCCCGGCTTCATCAGTGGCTCGAAGCGCGAGAGCACTTGCCCTTGCGTCGGCTTGTCGAAGTAGATCATCACGTTGCGGCAGAAGATCGCGTCGAACGGGCCTTTCAGGTTGTAGTGCACGTCGGTCAGATTCAGGCGATCGAACTTCACCAGCGCGCGCACTTCCGGGCGCACCTTGACGAGACCCGCATGCGCGCCCGTGCCCTTCAGGAAGAAGCGCTTGAGCCGTTCCGGGCTCAGCTGCTTCACCTGGTCGAGCGAGTAGACGCCCGCGTCGGCCTTGGCGAGCACCTGGCTGTCGATGTCGGTGGAGATCACCGTGCACTGGCGCGCCGCTTGTTCGCCGAGCGCTTCGATCAGCGTCATGGCGATCGAATACGGCTCCTCGCCCGTCGATGCCGCCGAGCACCACACCGAGAACGGCTGCTGGCGGCGCTTCGCGAAGTCCGCGAGAATCGGGAAGTGATGCGACTCGCGGAAGAACGCCGTCAGGTTGGTGGTCAGCGCGTTGACGAAGGCTTCCCATTCGGCGTTGTCGTCGCTCGCTTCGAGGCGGTCCAGATATTGCCGGAACGTGTCGATGCCGCAGGCGCGCAGGCGCCGCGCGAGCCGGCTGTACGCCATGTCGCGCTTGTGGTCGGACAGCGAGATGCCCGCGCGGCGGTGGATCAGCTCGCGAATGCGGGCGAAATCCGCCGACGTGAATTCGAAATCGCGCTCGACGTCCGAGGTCCGCGGACGTTCGGTCGTGTCGATGCGTGCTTGGCGCGTTGCCATCATGATGCCTCTTGTCTCACTGCCTTATGCCTGACTTGAAGCCGCATCGCGTCGCGATGCAGGTCTTCGGCGACCAAGCAGGCCCGACGCCCGCGCTTCGATGAATCGCCCGCTGGGCGGCGAGTTGCTGAAATCCTGCATGGTCGTATCGAACTGCCTTAAGCGTGCTGCGTCAGAAAGTTTCCCAGTCGCCGTCTGCCGTGGCCGTCGCTCGCGCTGTCGCGCGGGGCGCGACCGCCGGTGCTGCGGACACTGCCGCCGGGGCGCTCGTCGCGTCTTGCCTGGCGGCGCCCGTGCCCGTACCTTTATTAACGGCGCGATTGCGCGCGACGTTAGGCTCCGGCGAGATTTTTGTGCCGTCGTTGCGGTTTTCAGCCTTGAGCCGCGCCGGTTCGACGCGCGATGCCGCGCCGGACAGGCGCGCCGCCGCGACCGAAGCGCTCGGCTTCGCGGTCATGCTCTCGATCTGCCAGTGCCCGACGATGTCCTTCAACTGACGCGTCTGGTCTTCGAGCGAGGCCGCCGCCGCGGCTGCCTGCTCGACGAGCGCGGCGTTCTGCTGCGTGACGCTGTCCATCTGCGTGACCGCGCGGTTGACCTGCTCGATACCGTCCGACTGCTCTTCGGAGGCCGCGCTGATTTCGCCCATGATGTCGGTCACGCGGCGCACGGCCTGCACGATCTCGCCCATCGTCTCGCCCGCCTTCGCGACGAGTTCCGTGCCGCTCTCGACCTTGCCTGCCGAATCGCCGATCAGCGCCTTGATCTCCTTCGCCGCCGCCGCGCTGCGCTGCGCGAGCGAGCGCACTTCGCCCGCGACGACCGCGAACCCGCGTCCTTCCTCCCCGGCGCGCGCGGCTTCCACGGCCGCATTCAGTGCCAGGATGTTGGTCTGGAACGCGATGCCTTCGATCACGCCGATGATGTCGACGACCTTGCTCGAACTCGACGCGATCGCGTTCATCGTGTCGACGACCTGATCGACGACGTGCCCGCCGCGCGACGCGATATCCGAAGCGTTCACCGCGAGCTGGCTTGCCTGGCGCGCGTTCTCGGCGTTCTGCTTCACCGTGCCGGTGAGTTCTTCCATGCTCGACGCGGTTTCCTGCAGCGACGCGGCCTGTTCTTCCGTGCGTTGCGAGAGATCCGTGTTGCCGCTCGCGATTTCGCGCGCGCCGGTGTCGATCGATTCCGCGCCGCGATGAACCGAGCCGACCATCTGCGTGAGATTGACGCGCATGCGTTCGATGCCCGCGAAGAGGCGGCCGATCTCGTTGGTCTTGTCGGTGTGCACGGACTTCGTGAGGTCGCCTTGCGAGATGCGTTCGAAGTGATCGACGGCGGCGTTGATCGGCTGCACGATGAGGCCGCCCAGCGCGACGCGGGTGGCGAAGAGCGTGAGCACGGCCAGCACGAGCACGACGGCGATCGCCGCGCTGAGCATCTCGATGTGCGACGTCGCGTCCGAGCGCAGTTCTTCCGCGTGCTTCAGGTGCAACGCGACGGCGGCGGACGCGGCTGTGTCGAATGCCACGAACATCGGGCTGATCTTGGTATCGGCGATGGCGTGATAGGCGGCCATGTCGCCGGCGCGGATCGCGGCGAACTCCGGTTCGACGCCGGTACGCAGCAGCGCGTCGTGTTGCGCGATCACGGCGTCGAGGGCTGCCTGCGGCAGCGTGGGCTTCGGCGTGTCGATGTAGAGCTTCCAGTTCTCGTTCGACTTGTCGAGCAGGAACTGGCCGCGGTCCAGTGCCTTTTTGGCTTCGTCTGCGTTGCCCGCTTCCGTGAGCGAGCGCACGCGATCGAGCGTCACGCGCGAGCGCAGCAGGTACGACGAGGCCTCGCCGAGCGCGCGGATCGACACCATGTCCTGTTGCGCCAGCGCGGACAGGGACGTGCTTGCTGAGGTCAGGCCCGACAGTGCCAACGCACCGACTACCGCCGCGAAGCTCACGAAGAGCAGACCCACCAGGGTCAGCGTCGTACGAATCGACCACTTCTTCAACATGATTCTCTTTCCTTCAATCTGTACGGGTTCTTTTTTGCTGCGTTTGCTTCTGGTTTTTTTGACACCGGTTGATGCGCTTGCGCTTCTTTGGAACTTGCTTTCGCGTCGGTCTATTGGCTCTGCCCCTGTCCGGGGCGGGACTTACTTTCTTTGCTGCTGCAAAGAAAGTAAGCAAAGAAAGCAGCTTTTTTAGTCAGCAGTCTTAAGGCGGCAACGCCTTTGAAGTACTGAGTGGACATACCGCCTAAGTGTCGCCCTCAAACATCCACCCGACTTGGCGCGCAGTACGACTGACACCTTCTTCATTTATACGGAGTGGTATGCACTCCGTTCAGCTCCGTCCGCGCTTCGCTCGGACGAGGGGCACAACAAAAACCAGCGGACTACCATCTCAACCGCGAAGCTCAACCGCGAAGCTCAACCGCGCGACGGATGTACCCTTCGTTAGCGAAGCGGAAACGGATGAATGATTGCTGTGCCAATCCCTTTGCTGTGCGATAACACAGTGGTTAATCGCACCAAGCCCCTCTTGTTCTTTGAGGGCGACACTTAGGCGGTATGACCACTCAGTACTTCGAGAGCGTTACCGCCTCAAGACTACTGCCTAGAAAAGCTGCTTTCTTTGCTTACTTTCTTTGCAGCAGCAAAGAAAGTAAGTCCCGCCCCGGACAGGGGCAGAGCCAATAGACCGACGTGAAAGCAAGTTCCCTGAAGGCACAAGCGCATCAAACGGTGTTCACCCCCAAGCGCCAGCAAAACCTCAAACCCCGACCATGTCGATGAGTTCCATTTCCTTGCTGGTCATGAGCTTCTCGATGTCCATGAGAATGAGCATTCGACCATCGACGGTACCGAGTCCGGTGAGATATTCGGTGGTGAGTGTGGCGCCGAACTCGGGCGCGGGCATGACCTGCTCGGCGGTGAGCGTGAGCACGTCGGACACCCCATCCACGACCATCCCGACGACGCGATGCGCAACATTGAGAATGATCACGACCGTCTGGTTGTCATACTCGACGCGGCCAAGCGCGAACTTGATCCGCATATCGACGATCGGCACGATGATGCCGCGCAGATTGATCACGCCCTTGATGAACGACGGCGCATTCGCAATGCGCGTCACGCTGTCGTAACCGCGAATCTCCTGAACCTTCAGGATGTCGATGCCGTACTCCTCGGCGCCGAGCGTGAAGACGAGAAACTCCTGGCCTGCGGCCTCGGCGTGCTGCGCATCGCGGCGCTGCGATGCCGCTGCGGAATGATTGGATTGAATGTCTGCTGCCACGTTAGCCCCCGAATTCGGTTGGGTTTGCAAAATTAGGAATGAGCATGCGATCCGTGCTGCGCACGCGATTCGCGATTGAGCGCCGCCACGTCGACAATCAGCGCGACACTGCCGTCGCCCAGAATCGTCGCGGCGGAAATGCCATGCACCTTGCGATAATTCGTTTCGAGGTTCTTCACCACCACCTGCTGCTGACCCACCAGTTCGTCGATCAGCATCGCAAAGCGGCGTCCCTCCGTCTGCATGATCGTGACGATGCCCTGCGTCGGCTCGGTGCGCGCACCCTCGACGGAGAACACGCCATGCAGCGCCACGAGCGGCAGATACTCGCCGCGCACACGCACGACGCGCTCGCCGTTAGCGACCGTATAGATGTCTTCGGCAACAGGCTGAAGCGACTCCATCACGAAGTTCAGCGGCAGAATGAAGATCTCATTGCCGACCTTCACCGACATGCCGTCGAGAATCGCGAGCGTGAGCGGCAGCACGATCCTGATCGTCGTTCCCTTGCCCTCGCGCGACATGATTTCGACGTGACCGCCCATCGACTGGATGTTGCGCTTCACCACGTCCATGCCGACGCCGCGTCCGGAAATGTCCGTCACCTGCTCGGCCGTCGAGAAGCCCGGCATGAAGATGAGCTGCCACACTTCTTCGTCGCTCATCGACTCGCTGACCTGCATGCCCTGCTTTTGCGCCTTCGCAAGAATCTTGTCGCGGCGCAGGCCGGCGCCGTCGTCGCTCACTTCGATCACGATGTTGCCGCCGTGATGCGCCGCCGACAGCACCAGTTGCCCCGTCGACGACTTGCCCGCCGCGCGTCGCGCGTCCACGGTCTCGATGCCGTGATCGAGCGAATTGCGCACGAGGTGCGTGAGCGGATCGATGATGCGTTCGATCAGGCTCTTGTCGAGTTCGGTCGCCTGACCGAACGTGACGAGTTCCACTTCCTTGCCGAGCTTGCCGGCGATGTCGCGCACGAGGCGCGGGAAGCGGCTGAATACATAATCCATCGGCATCATGCGAATCGACATCACGGCTTCCTGGAGGTCGCGCGCGTTGCGTTCGAGCTGCCCCATGCCGTTGAAGAGACGATCGTGCAATGCCGGGTCGAAGGTGCTGGTGGTTTCCGCGAGCATCGCCTGCGTGATCACCAGTTCGCCGACGAGGTTGATCAGCTGATCGACCTTCTCCACGCCGACGCGAATCGAGCTGCCTTCCGCCGATGCCGCCGCGGCCGGACGCGCTTTCTTGTCCGTGTCGGCTGCGGGCGCGCTCGCCTTGGGCGCTTCCGCCGGGCGGTTGCCGGCAGCGGCTTGCGCCGCCGCCGGTGCCGCTTCTTCTCCCTTGGGCGCTGTCGCTGCCGCCTCTTGGCCCTGCGTGTGGACCACGGCTTCGGCCGCCGCGGCCGGCGCGTCGTCAGGCGTCGCCTGAGCGCCATCGCCGCGACCGACGATGATCTGTGCCTCGTCGATCACAAAACAGCACACGGCGATGATGTCGTCCGAAGAGACGTCGGAGTCGAGCCACAACACGAGGTCGCTACCCGACTTCTTCTGCGCGACGATCCCGCCCAGATTCCCGAGCTCCTCGGTCAACAGCGCCTGGTCCTTCTCGCCCACCTCCCGTAGCGTAATTTTCAGGTGGGGTCCTGCTTCCGCGCTGGCTTCGCCCGTTGCGCCGATGTGTCCCGGCGTCGCGTCCTGCGCGGTTCCTGCATTCGGTTCCGAATTCGTGATGTCGAAGGCGCCGTCCCAGTTGCCGTCGTCTTCGATCAACGCTTCCGTCTGCGCGATCACGTGCGCGGGCGGTGCATTCGGGCCTTCGTAGAGCGGTGCTTCATGCACCGGCGCAACTGTCGCCGCTGCGGGTGCCGCCTCGGGTGCTGCCTCGCCCGCGCCCTCGTTCTTCAGGCGTTCGAGCTTCGCGCAGATCGCGGCCGCCGCGGCCGCATCCGGCTTGGCGCTCGCGCGATACGCGGCGAGCTGGTCCGAGAGCACGTCCTTCGTCGCGAGGAACGTGTCGATCATGTCGCGGCGCAGAACGAGTTCGTTGTTGCGCGCGCGGTCGAGCAGCGATTCGAGGATGTGCGTCGTTTCCGTGAGCGCGGTAAAGCCGAACGTCGCGGCGCCGCCCTTGATCGAATGCGCCGCGCGGAAGATCGCCGCGAGGTCTTCGGGATCTGGGTTCGCGATGTCGAGCACGAGCAGGAGCTGCTCCATTTGGGCGAGCAGTTCGTCGGCTTCGTCGAAGAACGTTTGATAGAACTGAGTAATGTCGAGAGTCATGCTTGATTCACCGCAGGGATGCTGTCAGTCGGCGTCGCTATGCGCGTTCGGTTGTCGTATCCGGTCTTTCGGATATTTATTCAGATACTTGAGCCTGACTTGAACCGTCGGGCGCTTCTTCCGACAGCGCCGCGACGAGTTCGGTCAAAAGCTCCGGGTCAAGCGGCTTTTCGATCCACCCGGTCGCGCCCGATGCGCGCGCCGCGTCCTTGAACGGCTCGCCGCTTTCGGTCGTCAGCACGAGGATCGGCGTCGCCTTGTACGCGTGATTCGCGCGCAGTTCGGCGATCAGATCGAGCCCGCTCTTGCCGGGCATGTGATGGTCGGTGAGCACGAGATCGAAGCGCTCCGCGAGCGCCGTTTCGAGCCCTTCGATGCCGTCGGACGCCACCGTCACGCCGTAGCCCGCGAGGGTCAGCGTGGCCGAGAGGATCTGCCGCATGGCGGCGGAATCGTCGATTGCCAGAATGTTCTTGATCATGGAAGTCTCTTGCTCGTGATGTCCGGGCGAGGGGTTGCTGTCTGCGGGGCCGTCACTGCGTCGCCGTTGCGGGCGCCGCGGCTGTCATGGCGGCGGGGGCTGTACTTTGCGCGGTCAAAACCCGCGGGACCGGCAACTCGAACGCGGCCTGCGGCGAGGGCTTCGCTGCGCCCGCCCTCGCGGAACCGACCTTGTCGACGAGCGGCCGCGCGCCCGACGCCGGGTTGCCGTTTGCGCCCGCGGCGTTGTCGAAGAGCGTGGTCGCGGAGGAGTCGTCGCGCGTCATCGCTTCTTCCGACTTCCGGTTGAGCACGATGATGCTGATGCGGCGGTTTTCGGGGTCCATCGCGTCCTTCTTGTTCAGGTTCTGCGTCGACGCGAGGCCGAGCACGCGCAGCACCTTCGCCTCATCCATGCCGCCCGAGATCAGTTCGCGCCGCGACGCATTCGCGCGATCCGCCGACAGTTCCCAGTTGCTGTAGCCCTTCTCGCCGCCCGCGTACTGCACGGCGTCGGTGTGGCCCTGCACGACGATGCGGTTCGGCACGTCGTTTAAGGTCTTGCCGATCTCTCGCAGGATGTCGCGCATGTACGGCTGCACGTTGTCGCTCGACATCGCGAACATCGGCCGCTTCTGCGTATCGACGATCTCGATGCGCAAGCCCGTCAACGTCGAATCGATGCGGATCTGCTGCCTGAACTGGCGCAGCGTCGGGTTCGCCTCGATCGCCTGCATCAGCTTCACCTGCAGGTCGTGGAGACGAATCTGCTCGCGCCTTTCGAGTTCGCTTTGCGCGTCCTTCAGAAGCTGTTCGTCGCGCTGGGCCGCCGTGCGCTTGGCCCATGACGTCTGGCCGTCGCCCATGCGCGTCGTGCCCGGCTCGGGGCTCGAGATGTCGCGCCCGCCGCCCTGCAGGATGCTCGAATCCATGCCGCTGCTCTGCCCGCCGAGAATCGCGGCCTTGAGCGGCATGTTGAAATATTCCGCGATGCCGCGCCGCTGCACGGGCGACACTGAACTCAGCAGCCACATCAGCAGGAAAAACGCCATCATCGCGGTCATGAAGTCCGCGTAGGCGAGCTTCCACGCGCCGCCGTGATGCCCCTTGCGGCGGCCCACGACGCGCTTGATGAAGATCGGACGCTCTTTATCGTTGCTCATGCCGATGCCCTTGAGGTCGCGCGCCATGACGGCACGTCACTTCGCCTTCACGCGGCGCACGTGCTCTTCCAGTTCGGAGAACGACGGACGCTCGGTGGAGAAGAGCACCTTGCGGCCGAACTCGACCGCAATCGCCGGTGCGTAGCCGTTCAGGCTCGCGAGGATCGTCACCTTGATGCACTGGAACATCTTGGTCGACTCCGCGACGCGCTGTTCCGCCACGCTCGCGAGCGGCCCGATCAGGCCATACGAAAGGAGAATGCCGAGGAACGTGCCGACGAGCGCCTGCGCGATCATCTCGCCGAGAACGGCGGGCGGCTGGTCGGCGGAGGCCATCGTATGCACGACGCCCATCACCGCCGCGACGATGCCGAACGCCGGCATCGCGTCGCCGACCTTGTGCAGCGCCTGCGCGGGGCCTTCGCCCTCGACGTGATGCGTTTCGATCTCTTCGTCCATCAGGCTTTCGATCTCGAACGCGTTCATGTTCCCGCCGACCATCAGCCGCAGGTAATCGGTCAGGAACACGACGATGTGCTCGTCCGCGAGGATCTTCGGGTACTGGCTGAAGATCGGGCTCGCGTGCGGATTGTCGATGTCGGATTCGAGCGTGAGCGTGCCTTCCTTGCGCGCCTTCGCCAGCAGGACGTAGAGGAGCGCCATCAGCTCCATGTACACGTCCTTGTTGTACTTCGAGCCCTTGAACAGCGTGGGAATGACTTTCAGCGTGGCCTTGATCGTCTTCATGCCGTTGCCGAGAATGAACGCGCCAACGCCCGCACCCGCGATCATCAGGATTTCGACCGGTTGCACGAGCGCGCCAAGGTGGCCGCCTTCCAGCGCGTAGCCGCCGAAAACCGACAACAATGTCACGAGCGTTCCCACGAAAATCAGCACAGTCGAGTCCTCACTTGTCAATTCGGCGAGAGACCGCCGTTAAGTGGTTTACGGCATCGACCGCAAAAACTTTGAGGGAAAATCGGTGCGGGCAAACGATACAACCCGCGTCGGCGCGGGGGCCCGGCCACGCGGCGGCGGGGCGCCGCGGCGATGGTCGCGGGGATGTTCGCGGCTACGCCGCCAGTTCGGCTTCGCCTGCCGCGCCGGCTTCGGCTTGGGCTTCGGCCGCGCGCGCCGCGCTCGCCTTGCGCGTCTTGCCCGCGCGCGACGGCGGCTGGCACAGTCCGCAGACATAGCCCTGACGCAAGTCGTACGCATGTGCGACAAAATGCCCGGTGCAGCGCGAACAGGTACTCGTCTGCAGCATGCAGGAGTCGAAGAAGCGCACGAGCGTCCATGCGCGCGTGAGGCTCAGGATCGCTTCGTCGCCGTGGAGCTCGATGTGTTCGAGATAGAGCCGGTAGCTCTTCACGATCGACTGGATCGTGTCGCAGCCGCCGTGCTGGCTGATGAACCGGTAAATGCCGTAGAACAGCGACGAATGGATGTTCGGCTGCCAGGTCATGAACCATTCGGTCGAGAACGGCAGCATGCCTTTCGGCGGCGAGACGCCCTTCAGTTCCTTATAGAGGCGGATGAGCCGGTCGCGCGACAGGTTCGTCTCCGCTTCGAGCAGTTGCAGCCGCGCGCCCAGTTCGATCAATTCGATCGCCAGGGTGATCTCGCGGACTTCCGCCACCACGCTTTTTGTCGCCATAAGAAACCGGACCGTGCGTTTGCCGATAAAAACTGTTGAGCTTTCGTGCGCCGCTCAGCCGATCTCGCCGACCGGCTGGTTCGCCATCAGGATGGCCGCCTGCGATTGTGCGAGCGCGGCGCTTTTTCCTTTGTCGGCGAGCGAGGAGAGGATCGTGTGGTCGTCGAAGCGGAAGCGACACAGGAGCTGGCTCGCCGCCGCGATTTTCACGAGCTGCGCCAGATTCAGCGAGGAGAGGACATCGGCGATCGTCTGCGACAGTCCCATGCGAAACATCGCAGCAGGCCGGTCCTCTTGAAGAAGGCGTTGCGCGAGCAGCAAGTACGACAGATTCAGCTCGCGGATTTCCGCAAGCATGCTGACATTACTGTCCGTCATTTTTTCCCCGAGTCGAATCCGTGCCAGGTCTGGCGAATATGGAAACGTTTGCTCGAATTCCTGACATGCAAAAGGAATATCGCGCCCGCTCCTTTAATCTTCAGCGGATTTTCAGCGAATCTACGGCGGCGCGGTATCGGACAAACGTTCCGATTTGCCGGCAGCAAGACGCGTAATTCCGTGTAGGAATATTTCCTACACGGAATTAAACGCTGCGTTTAACTCGTGCATGCCGGATTATCGGCAGGGTATCGAATAACTGAAGGAATTCGGTGAAAACGCCGCGCAAGCCCCGCTGGCGGGGCCCCGGTGCGACGGGCTTGGCCCGAAAACTGCTCAAGTGTCGCGGCGCTCGCGGCGGTGAAATTCGTCGCAATTGTGCGCTAAGCCTTTAAGGACGGGGTTGTTCGCGCGATTTGCACGCTTCGTAACAGGCGGTGTGTCGTCCTGTAACAAGGTTAAGCGATTGAAAAATGACGTGAAATACTGGGCTCGTTATTGATAATGAACGTAAGGGATAACCCGGTCGATTTCCGGGCCGATCTCGGACGGCGGCAAACCGCTGTCCGTCCGACAGGCATGCGCGTCAACGCTCGACCGGGGCGTGAATATGCGGTGCCCTTTTGAACAGGAGAGTCACGATATGCGAATCGCACAAATTGCACCGTTGCACGAAGCAGTTCCCCCGAAATTCTACGGCGGCACCGAGCGCGTGGTGTCCTACCTCACCGACGCCCTCGTCGACCTCGGCCACGATGTGACGCTTTTCGCGAGCGGCGACTCGCAAACCAAGGCAACACTCGAAGCGGCGTGGCCGCGCGCGCTACGCCTCGATCCGTCGATTCGCGACGCGATCGCGCCGCACATGCTGCTGCTAGAGACGGTCCGCCAGCGCGCGCATGAATTCGACGTGCTGCACTTTCACCTCGACTACATGCCGTTTTCGCTGTTCTCGCAGCTCGACACGCCGTTCGTCACGACCCTGCACGGCCGTCTGGACCTGCCGGAACTGCAGCCGATCTTCAACACGTTCACGAAGGCGCCGGTGATCTCGATCTCCGATTCGCAGCGCGTGCCGCTGCCCCAGGCGGCCTGGCTGAACACGATCTACCACGGCCTGCCGGAGAACCTGCTGACGCCGCAGACCAGCAAGAAGCCTGAATATCTCGCGTTCCTCGGCCGCATTTGTCCGGAAAAACGCGCCGATCTCGCCATCAAGATCGCCGCGCAAAGCGGTCTGCCGCTGAAGATCGCCGCCAAGGTGGACAAGGCCGACCAGGAATACTTCAAGTCGACGATCGAGCCGCTTCTGTCGCAGGCGCACGTCGAATTCGTCGGCGAGATCAACGAGGCGCAGAAGCCCGAGTTCCTGTCGGGCGCGAAGGCGCTGCTGTTCCCGATCGACTGGAACGAGCCGTTCGGCCTCGTGATGATCGAGGCGATGGCGTGCGGCACGCCGGTGATCGCGTTCAATCGCGGCTCGGTGCCGGAAGTGATCGACCACGGCGTGACGGGATATATCTGTGAGGACGTCCAGGGTGCCGTCGGCGCGCTGCAACGTCTCGACGAGTTGTCGCGCACGGAAATCCGCGCGCAATTCGAACGCCGTTTCAGTTCGAAAACCATGGCGCAGAATTACGTCGACAGCTATGCGTCGATGCTTCAGGCCGCAAAGCGTCCGATTTTGCGTCAGGTTGCAGTGGGCTAAAGTCCGGTTTTAATGCGCAAGGATAAGACGTATCTCGTTTAATCCGAATTCGCATTAAGAGACATCGTGCAGTCGACCCAAGAAATGCCGCCTTTCGAGGCGGCATTTTTTTGCATTTTGCAATAACGAAAACGTCGCGCGCTCATCGAACGATAAGAAAACGCTCGCGATTCTTTCCGGCAATCCAGTTAGGCGGTTTGCCGCGGCCATTCCAGGTGGCGCCCGACTTCGGGTCCTGATACATCGGCGGCGCGGGTTCTTTTTTCGGCGGCCGGCCGCGCCTGGCGACGGCCAGCCCGAGATCCTGCGGCGTCAGCCCGTATTCGACGATCTGCCGTCGAATCTGCGCGACCACCGCCTCGACTTCCTCCTGCCGCACGCTCTCGGCCTGCGCCTGAAGTTTCGATATTTGCGCTTTGAGTTCCAGATATTTCGACATGCGATCTCCCTCTTTATTGAATCGGATTGGGACGAGAGCCTATCTGGGCCGACAAAAAGATGCAATTCGTCGCTTTCGATAGTTCTCGATATCCGAATTTAAACAGGTCGACGCCCGACGCGGGTTTATCCCGAAAATAATTGGACGAGTTAAAAGCCAGTTAACCATTGTTGACAAACGGGCCGTTCCACCGACATTAAACTTCGGACCGGAATGGACGTAAATCAAGTCCGTTATTCGTTAGGCCGTCGCCTCGTTATCTAGCAATCTCGCAATCTCGATTACGCGGCTGGATCAATCTTTTTAGGATAAGCAGCATCATGCAATTGACAAAGCGCCTCGGCGCCGAAATGTTCGGTACGTTCTGGCTTGTGCTCGGCGGCTGCGGAAGCGCCGTGCTCGCGGCCGCTTTCCCGCACGTGGGCATCGGGCTCGCGGGCGTCTCGCTCGCCTTCGGTCTCACCGTGCTCACGATGGCGTACGCCATCGGTCACATCTCCGGCTGTCACCTGAATCCGGCGGTGAGCGTCGGCCTGACGGTTGCCGGCCGCTTCCCGGCGCGCGACCTCGTGCCGTACATCGTCGCGCAGGTGATCGGCGCGATTCTCGGCGCGTTCGTCCTGTCGGTGATCGCGAACGGCGCGCCCGGCTTCGATCTGGTCGCGAGCGGCTTCGCGACGAACGGCTTCGGCGAGCACTCGCCGGGCCAGTACTCGATGATCGCGGCGCTCGTCTGCGAAGTCGTGATGACGTTCTTCTTCCTCTTCGTGATTCTCGGCGCGACGGACAGCCGCGCACCGGCCGGCTTCGCCCCGATCGCGATCGGCCTGTGCCTGACGCTCATTCACCTGATCTCGATTCCGGTCACCAACACGTCGGTGAACCCGGCCCGCTCGACGGGCCCGGCGCTCTTCGTCGGCGGCGCGGCACTCGGCCAGTTGTGGCTGTTCTGGGTTGCGCCGATCGTCGGTGCGGTCATCGCGGGCGTGGTCTATCCGATGCTGGCGCGCGACAAGCGCTGAACGCACGCGGAATTCTCCGCGACAACGCAGTGGAAAACGGGCGCTTCGGCGCCCGTTTTCGTTGCGCAGCGCCTTCGGAATATGAATTGACGGCGACAAATGTAATGCGCGTTTACAAGAGCGCCCGCCGGATTCGCGGCGTCGCGCGCCGTCGCCTCGGCATCCGGTGCGCCGAGCCAATACCGGCAAGGCTCTGCGACCGCGCGCGGCGGATTTCCGTGTGCGCGCAGAGCCTTACGCCCCACTTGCAGACGGTAACAACTAGTCGAAGCATGTAAGACGGCGGACGCTTAAATTGGACTTATGCGACAGACGTCGCCATCCAGGAGAAACAACATGAAGCGCATCGTCACTCATCTTCTCGTAGCGACCGGTCTTGCAATTGGCGCCGTCGGCGTCGCCCAGGCGCATACCGGCGTGAGCATCGGTGTTTCGCTCGGCGCGCCCGTCTATGCCCCCGCCTACGTGCAGCCGCGCCCGGTGTATGTCCGTCCGGCGCCGGTGTACAGCGCGCCGCGCTGGCACCATGACGAGCCGCGCTGGCACGACGACCGTCACGACAATGGTCGCTGGAACCGCACCGGCTGGAACAACGACCGTGGTTGGAACAACGACCGCGGCGGCTCGAATCATCGCGGATAACGCATGATGCAAAAAGGGAGCGCCGCGGCGCTCCCTTTTTTTATCCGCAGGCAGCGCTCATCGCCCGCTCAGTCCGGTATTTGCCCCGGCGAAGCCAGTTCGTCGACGATGCCGAAGAGCTTGCGAAGATGGTGCGCCACGCCCGCCTCGAAGTTGTTGCCGATCCGCTGCACGTTCGGCAGACGCTTGATCAAATCAGGATTCGCGTTGTTCATCATGAACGGATGCCCGGCCGTTTCGAGCAGGTCGATGTCGTTCATGTTGTCGCCGAACGCGACGCAGTTCGCCGGATCGAGATCGAGCTTGTCAAGCACGAAGCGCAACGCGCGGCCCTTCGAGACGTCCGCCGTCATCACTTCCAGGCAGTCCGGCAGCGAGTAGGTGACGTAAAGCGCGTCGCCGAATTCGCGCTCCAGATTCGCGGCCGTTTCCTTCAGGTCCTTCGGTTCGCCGATGTAGAGGACCTTCGCGACGCCCTCGCCGTCGTGCTCGCGCAGATCCATGACTTCGTACTTGAAACCCGAATCCTGGTGGAAGACCAGCAGTTCGGGCGCATGGCGGTCGATCAGCCAGGCGTCGTCGGCGAACAGGTTGACGATCACGCGCCCGCCGCCGCCCGCGAGATCCGGCTGCACCAGACGCCTAACCGCCGCCGGATCGAGGTCGCGCGAATAGATGCGCGTGTCGTCGGGTGCGTGCACGCGCGCGCCGTTCGACGTGATCAGGTACGCCTCGATACCCAGCAGGTCGCGAATGCTGGCGACATCGCGATAGTGGCGCCCCGTCGCGATCACGAAGCGAATGCCGCTTGCTTCGAGCCGGCGAACGGTTTCGATCGTGAAGGGATCGACCTGATGGTCGCTGTTGAGCAGCGTGCCGTCGAGATCGGTGGCGATGACTGGGTACATGGATGCCTTCGGTGTACGCGCGAACGGGAAGCCTGACATTCTAGCCTGCACCGCGTGCAGCGGCCGGCGTGCCCCGCGACGCGCCCGCCCGGGCCGCCGCGCGTCGGGCGAGTTGCAGCGCGCCGGTAGCCGAATCGGCGAGCGGCGCGCGCAGGCGCTCGCGCAGTCCGTCCGGCACGAACGGCTCGAACGGCGCGGCGAGGCCGCCGCAGAGCGCCACGTCGAGCGCGGCGTGCGGGTCCAGCGCGGCGACCAGCTTTTCGATTTCGCGCCCGGCGTCGGCAAGGAGCGCCGCGGCCGACGGATGCGCGCGATGCCCGAAGACGCTCGGCGCGAGCGTCGCGTAGGCCGTCTGATTGGCCCCGCTGCACCAGACGACCAGGCCGTCGCGATCCGGCGCGCCGGTCAGCGCGAAGAGTGCGTCGGACCAGGCGTCCGGCGGCGCGCGTCCGTCGAGCACCTGCTGCAAATGCACCACGGCGCGCAGGCCGAGCCACGCTCCGCTCGCCTCGTCGCCGCTCGGAAAGCCGTAGCCGCCCGCGATCCGGCACGCGCCGTCTGCGTCCAGCGCCGCCGCAATGCTGCCCGTGCCGAGCGCGACGATCACGCCCGGCTTGCCGCCGTGGGCGCCGAGCAGCGTCGTGTACGCGTCGCTTTCAACGGCGAGCGCGCGAACCGAGGGCGCCATCGCGTGGAATTGCGCGAGCCAGCCGGCGTGGTTCACGCCCGCGAGTCCGCAGCCGAGGGCGCACGCGCGCCAGTCGAAGGGAATCGATGCCGCTGCGAACGCGCGCGCGCAGGCCGCTTCGATTTCGCGCCAGGCGCGTTCGACGCCGAGTCCGAGGCCCGATGGACCGCCCGTCGCGCGGGCGAGTTCGTTTCCGTGTGCATCCGCGAGGACGACACGGGTGCCGCTGCCGCCGCCGTCGACGCCGAGGAGATAGGGGTTTGCAAGGTCTGAATGAGTCATGCCCAGAAGCTTACCGGGGCGGCCGCGCGCCGCCAATTGGCCGAATGGACGAGGTGGCCGGCGGCGCTCGTTCCGCTATGCTGGCGCAGACACAAATCCGGGGAAAGGACGATGGCAAAGGAACAGCACCGCTGCGGCTGGGCGTCGACGGACGCGATGGCCCGCTACCACGACACCGAATGGGGCGTCCCTTCGCGCGACGACCGCCATCTCTTCGAAATGCTCGTGCTTGAAGGCGCGCAGGCGGGACTTTCGTGGTCGACCATCCTGAACAAGCGCGAAGGTTATCGCGATCTCTTCAAATGCTTCGATCTCGATCAGGTCGCTGCTTTCACGGAAAAGGACGTGGCGCGACTCGTCGGCGATACGCGCATCGTGCGCAATCGCGCGAAGGTTGAATCGGCGATCCTCAACGCACAGGCGATCAAGCGGATTCAGGCCGAGCACGGTTCATTCGCCGCATTCGTGTGGTCGTTCGTCGGCGACGCGCCCATCGACACGCCGCGCGATTCCTACGGCCACGCGCCCGCATCGACGCCCGAATCCGACGCGCTCAGCCGCGCGCTCAAGCAGTACGGCTGCAAATTCGTCGGCACGACCATCTGCTACGCGTTCATGCAGGCGACCGGCATGGTCAACGACCACGAGAAAAGCTGCCTTTGCCGAAGCGCGACCCAAGCAGGCGCCGCGAAGACGCGCCGTCAATCGGCGAACAAGCCGGCAGCGCCCGCTTCCGACAGCAATTAATCATTTCATAACCGGAAACTTTTGCTTTTTCGCAACATTTAGGGGCATTTTTTTCTGAGACTAGGGAAAGTCCTGATAGAGGCCGCTTTTTTTGCGGTGAAGCACGCGGAATTGCTTGCCCGGCAATGGGTCGCTGCAAATTTGACGCGCTGCACGATCGTTCGCACCGTGTCAGAATTGCGCGTTCGCGTGCGTTGACGCACCTTTTTACCGGCCCGATTCGCTATAACTGGAATCAAGACAGGGTCATTCATCAAGGACGATCGCTTCGCGAGCACGACAGGGCGCCCGAATCGGAGCACCCGGGCCGGGAAAATCGCAGCGCCGGAAGTAGATTCAGGACTCGATACATCGCGTCGTTTATGTACGCGGGCGCTCGGTCAGACCGCCATCGAGGTCCGATACTGAAAGTGCGGGTTGCTCGAAATTCAACGATTGGCCGCTGCGCAGGGGCGCAGGGGGAACGAACATGAAAAGCCTTAACTTCCTGACACATCAGGAGATTTTCAACCGCGCCGTACTGCATCTGTTCGGTCAGGGGCAAGCCGCCCTGCTGCCGCACGGCGGCGGCGCGTATCGCGGTTATTGCGGTGGCTGCCCGGTCGGCAACTTCATCAAGCCGCGCGACTACATGACCGCGATGGAAGGCGTGCCCATCCGCTACATCGCGAAGACCCCGGAAGGCGTGCCGCCTTATATGGACGTCGGCGTGGCGGCACTCAAGCGGGCGCTGCTGCGCTCGCGCATCAACGTGTTCGATCCGACCACGGTCGAGTTGCTCAGTTGTCTGCAGAACGTGCACGACGTGTTCGGAAAATGGGAATGGCGCGAGCGGCTGGCATCGATCGCGCGTCAATTCGGCCTCTCGGCCGACCTTTTGAAAACCGCTGCGTGAGGGATGCAGGTGTTGTGATGTTGACCACAAGAGACATTTACGAGCGCGTGTGCGCTCATCTGCTGCACCAGCGGGCCGTGTCGGAAGACGACAACGGCTCGTGCCGGCTGCGCAGCCCGAATGGCCGCAAGTGCGCGATCGGATCGCTCGTGAGCGACGAGGTCTATCATCCGGACATCGAGGGTACTGGCATTTCGTACTATCGGCACGCGCAGGACGGCAAACTGCTGCGCGCGCTGTATGCGTCGGACGTGAATGCTTACGACCCGAGCATCGTCGAGTTGCTGTGCGAGCTGGAACAGGTTCACGACGACGCCAGCGTAGAACAGTGGCCTCGTCTGCTTACGGCGCTGGGCAAGCGGCACGCGTTCATCTAACTTTCATCGCGAACAAGCTCAGATAAAGCAAAAAGGCGGTACGACCCGAGGGTCGTACCGCCTTTTTGCTTTGCCGCAGCTTGTCATGGCCGCGGCGGGAAGACAGACGCTTAGTGCATCTTCTTGGGCAGCATCTGGCTGCGCAGGCGCTTGCGCAGACGGCTCACGGCCGCTGCTTTCTTGCGCTTGCGAGCCGTCGTCGGCTTCTCATACGACTGGCGTTCACGCAGTTCTGCGATCAGGCCGTTCTTTTCGATCGTGCGACGGAAGCGGCGAATCGCCACGTCGAACGGCTCGTTTTCTTTCAAAACAATAGTGGTCATGGAATTCCTAAATCGCTAAACGTATTTCTGACTGCGAGGACGGATCTTGCGGCCCGTACCACGCGCCGGCACTCCGATCGTCCGCCCAACACGGCGGACACGAGCAAAGCGGCCACGGAGGCCGGAAAAGAGAGAGTTGGGATTGTCCGCCGAAGCGGCATGCGCACTCGAGAAGAACTTCTGAAATGACGCACTTCGGGCCGCCGGGCGCAGCGCAGAAACACCGCGCCGTCGGGCAAAAATCTCGATTCGGGCGCGATGTTACCAGATAGCTTGCGAATCGCCAAGCATCCCAACTCTCTGATGTGATTGGATTTTTCGGCTACCGGGCCGGTGCGCTCGCCTGATCGAGCATGTCGATGTCGTCGGCGGAAAGCGTGAGGCGCGTCGCGGCGGCCAGACTGTCGAGCTGCTCGACCGACGTCGCGCTCGCAATCGGCGCCGTCACGCTCGGCCGCGCGATCACCCAAGCGAGCGCCACGGTCGCGGGCGTCGCGCCGTGCCGCTTCGCGACGTCGACGAGCGCATCGACGATTTTCAGGCCGCGGTCGTTCAGATATTTCTCGACCCGCGAGCCACGCGCGGCGTTCTTCAAATCGTCCTTCGAACGGTATTTGCCGCTCAAAAAGCCGCTCGCCAGACTGAAATACGTGACGACGGCGATCTTGTGCTTCGCGGCGACCGGTTCGAGATCGGTTTCGTAGCCTTCGCGGTCGACCAGGTTGTATTCGGGCTGAAGCACCTGATACGCCGGCAAACCCGTGTCCTTCGCGACTTTCAGCGCTTCTTCCAGCCGCGCGCCCGAGTAGTTCGACGCGCCGATCACCCGCACCTTGCCCGCGTCGATGAGCTCCTGATATGCGCCGAGCGTCTCGTCGAACGGCGTCTTGTCGTCGTCGAGGTGCGAAAAATAGACGTCGATGTAATCCGTTTGCAAGCGCCGCAGCGATTCGTCGACGGCCGCCGCGATGTTCGCCGCCGACAGCCCCGGCCGCGTGCTCAACATGCCGACCTTGGTCGCGAGCACGATCTTGTCGCGCTTGCCGCTTTGCCTGAACCACTTGCCGATGATCGTCTCCGACTCTCCGCCCGTGTGGCCGTCGACCCAGGCGGAGTAGACGTCGGCGGTATCGACGAAATTCAGGCCGTGGTCGACAAATGCATCGAGGATCGAGAACGACGTGCGCTCGTCGGCGGTCCAGCCGAACACGTTGCCGCCGAAGACGAGCGGCGCGACCTGCAGGTCCGAGGTTCCGAGGGTGCGTTTTTGCATGAGGGCTCCGGTAGCGATGGGGACGGACGAAAAAGCATACGCGCGAATGCCCGCGGCTGCTGGCGCGCGCCGACGGCCAGCGGCCCGGGGAATCGCACGAACAGGGGCGCTTTTCCAGTCCAGTTCAGCGCTTCGCTTACCGGGACGCACGCCGATAATTCCGCAACATCCCTGTATTGCCGAGACCATGAACGCACCGAACGAATTTAACGGATCGAACGAGCCGTCTGCCCGCAGAACGCTCACCGAAGAACAGGAGTTCGATCGGGACCTCGCGCAGGTGCTCGAGGCTGCCATCGAGCGGCATCAGACCTTGCACCTCGACGAGGCCGAATCGCTGTACCGCCTGATACTCGACGCGCGGCCGGCGCACGCCGACGCCAACTTCAACCTGGGCATACTGACCGCGCAGCGCGGCCAGTACGCGGCATCGGTGCCGTTCTTCGAAACCGCCATCGGCACCGACCCGACGCAGCACATCTACTGGGCCAACTATGTCGACGTGCTGACGCGCAGCGGCCAGGTCGCCGCGGCGAATCTCGTGCTCGACCTCGCGCGCACGCAAGGCGTGAACGGCCCGGCGATCGACCGGCTCGCCGCTGAACTGCGCGAGGCGACGCAGGAGCGCGAAGCCGTCGCGACAGCCGATGGCCGCACGTCGCCCACGCCCCAGGAACTCAGCCAACTGCGCGCGCATTATTCCGCGGGACGCATCGAGGAAGCCGTCGCGCTCGCGCGCACGCTCGTCGCACGCGATCCGGCGTTCGCGTTCGGCTGGGAGATCGTGGGCGTCGGTTCCGTCAAGCTGATGGATCTGAAACGCGGTATCGCCGCGCTGCGCCGTCTGCTGGAACTGCGGCCCGATTTCATCGATGCGCGCCGCATCCTCGCGGACGCCCTGCGTCTTGGCGACAAGTTCTTCGAAGCCGAAGCCGAGTGCCGCACGATGATCGCGCAGGACCCGAACTACGGCGAGGCGCACCGCATCCTCGCCATGATCCTGCGCTCCACGCTGCGTCTCGACGACGCGCAGGCGGCGTGCCGCCGCGCGATCGACATCGATCCGCTCGCGGCGCAGGCTCACGACACGCTCGGCGTCATCCTGCTGGACCAGGGGCTCATCGACGAAGCCGAGGCGCATCACCGGCGCGCGATCGAACTGAAGCCGAACGTCGAGAGCGCGCACGAGAACATGCTGTTCTGCCTGACGCACAAGGACGACATCGATCCGAAAGCGCTTTTCCGACAGCATCTGTACTTCGCCGAGCAATGCGAAAAGCCGCTGCTGCGCAGCTGGAAGAAGCATCGCAACGACACCGATCCGAACCGCCGCATCCGCGTCGGTTTCGTGTCCGGCGACTTCAACAAGCACCCTGTCGCCGTCTTCATGGAGCCGGTGTTCCGCCATCTGGCGAACGATCCGAGCGTGTCCGTGCACGCCTACTACAACCGCTCGGTGAACGACGAAGTCACGTACCGGCTGCGTCTGCTCGTCGAACGCTGGCACGACATTTCCGGCCTCACGGATGCCGCGCTCGCCGACAAGATCCGCGCGGACGGCATCGACGTGCTGATCGACCTGTCCGGCCATACCGGCTACAACCGGCTCCTGACGTTCGCGCGCAAGCCGGCGCCCGTCCAGGCGACGTGGATGGGCTATCTCGGCACGACCGGCATGACGTCGATGGATTACTACATCGCCGATCGCTTCTATGTGCCGCGCGAGCAGATCGACGGCCAGTTCACGGAGAAGATCGCCTATCTGCCTGCGTTCGCGGCCTTCCAGCCGTCGGAAGCCGCGCCGCCCGTCAACGCGCTTCCCGCGCTCTCTAACGGCTACCTCACGTTCGGCAGCTTCAACCGTTTCAACAAGCTGCGTCCGCGCACCATCGCGCTCTGGTCCGAACTGCTGCGGGCGCTGCCGGACGCCCGGCTGATGATCGCCGGCATGCCGCGCGACAACAGCCACATGGTTCTCACCGACTGGTTCGCGAAGGAAGGCGTCGATGCAAACCGCCTCGCGTTCCGCCATCGCGCGCAACTGGAAAGGTATCTCGCGCATCACCTCGACGTCGACATCGCGCTCGACACGTTCCCCTATGCCGGCGGCGTGACCACGTTGCAAGCGATGTGGATGGGCGTGCCGACGCTCACCGTCCCGGGCGACCTGATCGCGAGCCGCGGCAGCATCTCGGCGCTCTCCCATGCGGGGCTCGACGACTTCGTCGCGAAGGACAGCGCCGACTTCGTGGCTAAGGGTCTGGCGCGCGCTGCCGATATACAGGGGCTCGCGGAGATTCGCGACGGCATGCGGGAGCGTTGCATGCAGTCGCCGTCGTTCGCGGCGGACACGGTGGCCGCGGGTTTTTCGCGCGCGGTGCGCAAGATGTGGCAGCGCTGGTGCGCAGGCGAAGCACCTGCCACGTTCGACGCCTGAGGCGTCGGCAAAGCCGTCCGCCGCGGTCCGGTTCGGGCTGTCCGGCGTGCGATCCGGGTGGGCGGCGACAAACGTTTGCCCCCCCAGAACGCACGCGGCACAAGGCTTCTTTGACATTCCGCAGGCAAATGCAACGAGACGCCTAAAGTTTGCCGAAGGCGGGCCGAAAACCTAAACAAGCGGCCAGACAAAACGACGGACGCTTCCGCCATAAACGGCTTTGTCAACAGACGAAACACCTGCCCGGCCTCATTGGAGAACCAACATGATCGGTATTAACAGCAACATCAACTCGCTGGTCGCCCAGCAAAACCTGAATGGCACGCAGAGCGCCCTGTCGTCGGCGATCACGCGCCTTTCGTCGGGCAAGCGCATCAACAGCGCAGCCGACGACGCAGCAGGCCTCGCCATCGCTTCGCGCATGACCTCGCAGATCAACGGCCTGAACCAGGGCGTGTCGAACGCCAACGACGGCGTGTCGATGGTTCAGACGGCATCGAGCGGTCTCAGCCAGATCACGGACAACCTGCAGCGTATCCGCCAGCTCGCCGTGCAAGCATCGAGCGGCTCGCTCTCGACGGCCGACAAGACCTCGCTGCAAAAGGAAGTGACGCAGCGTATCAGCGAAATCAACCGCATCTCGTCGCAAACGACGTACAACGGCACGAACCTGCTCGACGGCACCGCCGGCAGCAAGACGTTCCAGGTCGGCGCGAACGTCGGCCAGTCGATCACGATCGACCTCGGCACGGGCGCAAACGTCTCGGCCCTGTCGCTCGGCGGCAGCAACCCGCAGAAGGGCACGGTCGTCGGCACGGTCGACGGTCTGTCCCTGGACGCTTCGGGCGCAAACACCACCTCGGGCGCCTCGATCACCTCGATCAACGTCATCGCCGACGGCAATGGCGGCTACACGTTCACCGACCAGGACAACAAGTCTCTCGGCGACGGCACGACCTCGGCGACCCAGTCGTTCGACTCGTCCAACGTGTTCGGCGGCCTCTCGACCGCTGGCAGCATCACGCTCTCCTCGTCCGCCGTGCCGACGGCCACCGCCGCACAAACGACGGAACTCGCCACGCTGAACGCGAACAGCAAGCCGCCCCAAGTGTCGGAGATCGACATCAGCGGCACCGACGGTGCATCGTCCGCGATCGAAGCCGTCGACAACGCGCTCAACTCCGTCAACGCATTGCAGGCACAGCTCGGCGCCGTGCAGAACCGCTTCAGCTCGGTAGCCGCCACGCAGACCGCGCAGGCCACTAACCTGTCGTCCGCTCAATCGCAGATCACCGACGCGAACTTCGCGCAGGAAACCGCGAACCTGAGCAAGGCGCAAGTGCTGCAACAGGCAGGCATCTCGGTTCTGGCGCAAGCGAACTCGATGCCCCAGCAGGTCCTGAAGCTCCTCGGCTAAGCATCGTCAAGGCCATGACCGGCGCGCGAGCCGTACCGCGCGCCGGCCGAAGTACACCGGGAGGCTTGCCTCCCGATCGGCATTTCTGTTTTACGCATCACACCGTCGTTTCTGAGCAGGCATTCCTCAACCGATCAGGCAGACGCCAGGAGCGGAGTCATACATGTCCACGGTAGCAACCACGTCGGCGTCCACAGTCGACCCGAACAGTGCAGTCCAGCAGGCCGCGCAGTCGATCATCAGCGGCTCGACCAATTCGTCGATGGACGTGAACTCCCTCGTTACCGCGATCGTCAATGCCAAGGTGGCGGGTCAGACCGACGCGCTCACCTCGAAGCAAACCAAGGACAACACGCAACTCACCGCGGTCGGCACGCTGAAATCCGTGCTGTCGCTCTTGCAAAGCGCCGCCAGCTCGCTCGCCGACGGCACGACGCTCAACGCCTTCACGGCGACCGGTAGCGGCAAGGGCCTGACGGGCACGGCAAGCACCGGCGCGGTGGCGGGCAGCTACGCCGTTTCGGTGAGCAACATCGCGACGTCGCAGTCGATCACCTCGGGCGCGTTCAGCGGCACGGCGCAGCTCGGCACGGGCACGATGAACCTGTCGATCGGCGGCAAGAGCATGTCGATCAACGTCGATTCGACCAACAACACGCTCGCGGGCATCGCTTCCGCGATCAACTCGGGCACGGGCAACCCCGGGGTCACGGCTACCATCGTCAACGGTACGGACGGCGCGCACCTCGTGCTGCGCTCCTCGTCGACGGGCCAGACGAACGGCATCAACGTGTCGGTCACGCCGACCACCGACAACGGCCTGAGCAATCTCAACGTCGCGACCACCTACACCGCCGCCACGACCTCGAACGGCGTCACGACGCCCGCGCAAACCGCCGTCAATTCGTCGAACTGGACGCAAACGACGGCCGGCATGGACGCCAATTTCACCATCGCCGGCACGGCCGCGACGAGTTCGACCAACACGGTCACGGGCGTGCTGACGGGCGTTTCGCTGACGCTGACCGCCGATGCGGTCGGCACCACGCAGACGCTCACCGTCGCGCAGGACACGACCGGGCAACAGACCGCCATCGACGGATTCGTCACGGCCTATAACAACTTCATCAGCACGGCATCGTCGCTGACCGCATTCGATTCGACGCAGACCGCGGGCTCCCAAGGCGGCGCGCTGCTCGGCGACTCGATGATGAACATGATCCGCAACACGCTGTCGAGCACGATCAGCAAGGGCGTGGGCGTGGGGGCGAGCCAGGTCAACCTCGCCTCGATCGGCATCACGCTGCAGCCCGACGGCTCGCTGAAAACCGACGAAAACGCGCTCAAGGCGGCGCTGACGAGCAATCCCGGCACGGTCGCCTCGCTCTTCAATTCGACGACCGGCGTCGCCGCGACGTTGAACACCAGCCTGACGTCGTTCCTGCAAACGGGCGGCATCATCGACACGCGCACGAGCGCGCTCAACGCCGACCTGAAGAGCATCGCCGATCAGCAGACGCAACTGACCGCCTACACCGCGCAGCTCACGACGTCGTACAACGCGCAGTTCACCGCGCTCAACACGCTGATGTCGCAGATGTCGAACCAGTCGAGCTATCTCACGCAGCTCTTCGGCGGCACCAACAGCGCCGGCGCGATGGCGAGCAACAAGTAACCGGGGACGACGAGCAATGAGCCAGCACGAACTGATTCAGCGAGCCTGGGACTTGACCGGGGAAATCGAAACGGCCGTGGCCGAATGCGAATGGACGCGCGCGGCGGAACTCGCCGAAGCGCGTGCGCCGCTCCTGATGTCGCTGGAAGCCGATCAGCCCGCCGACGCGCTCGCGACGATCCGCAAGATCCAGTCGAGCATCGAAGCGGTGACGCAGGCGGCCGCGATCGCGCAGGAAGCGCTCGTCGCGAATCATCGGCGCTCGATGGAGCGCGCGAGCGCCGCGAGCCGCTATCAGCAGGCAGCACGCTTCTAAAGTTTTTCCGGCGAGCGCCGATAACCTGAATAACAACAACAAGAACGACGCGTCGAAGCACGGCGCAATGCTTCGCTCTTGATGCCCGCCTCGGCGGGCATTCTTATTTGTGCGGCCGCTTTTTCAGCGCCCGAGCGTTAGCGTGAGATATGCACCGTACAGCACGCCGTTGCCGAGCAGCGCCCACAACACCACGCCATTGCGCCGCGCGTTGAAGCGCAGCCAGAGCGCGGCGGCGAGCGTGATGAGCACGCCCGTGAGCACTTCGATGCGCGGCTCCCAGGGCGTCAGCATGATGCCGATGGCCGGCAGCAGCGTGCCCTGGAACACCATCGCGCCGGTGATGTTGCCGAACGCAAGCGTGTCCTTGCCGCGGCGCGCCCAGAGGATGCTGTTCACTTTCTCCGGCAGTTCGGTCGCGATCGGAATGATGATCAGCGACAGCAGCAACGCCGATACCCCCAGCACTTGGGACACGCCTTCCACGCCGTGAATGAAGCCCTTCGCGCCGCCGACCAGAAGCGCGATGCCGATGGCGAACTGCAACACGATCGTCGCAAGCGAAGTCGGCAGGCCGAGTCGCGAGACGAAAAGCCGCTCGGGCGCCTCGGTGCCGTGCCCGCTTTCGACGAGTCCCGCCGACGCCCTGAACGTCGATATCACATACACCACGTACACGCCGACGAGGCTCGCCGCGAAGAGCGCCCGCACCTGCCACGCGTGGTGCGGCACGAACATCGCGCCCGCCGCGATGGCGAACGCGCACAGGAAGAAGTTGAGATCGCGCGTGAAGCCGGTGCGCTCCGGTGCAATCACGCCGCGCATGCCGCGCGACTTCAGGATCGCGAGCGTCATCAGGCAGGTGGAGAGCGTCGCGAGCATGAGCGGCGCGCCGAGAATCGCGCCGACGCCGATCTCCTCGTTGACCGCCCGGCTCGCGGTGCCGCCGAGCAGCGCGATGATCGGCACGGTCGTTTCGGGCAGCGCCGTGCCGACGGCGGCGAACAGCGAACCGGTCACGCCTTCGGAAATGCCGAGCCGCTCGCCGAGGTGTTCGAGCGCGTTGGTGAAGAGTTCGGACGCCACGAGAATGACGGCCAGCATCAGCGCGAGTTCGATGAAAAGCGTCGTCATGCGGCACCTCGCGACGAGGCGTACACGAAGAGATTCGCGCGGGTGACGGCGCGTGCGGGGGATTGTTTTATGAGTTCTGGGGACACGATGATTCCACGGTCGGACGTCAGCGAACCATGATGCATCGCACGCCGTCCGACCAGGAACGACACGATGCATCAATGGTCTCGCCAAACCGAGCGAATGAACTCGCGGTCGAACGCGCCACGGCAGAAAAGCCGAGGATGTTGACGCGTTCTCCTTCCAAGGCGGAAGGAAGGCTACTCCCCAAAGACGGCTTGAAGTGTAGCCCGCGCGCCACGATTCGGCAAGGCGCGTCTCGCGGCGGGCATATGAATATGGCGATCCGATCGTTGTCGCCACAGGTCGCGTTCGATAATCTACCGGCGCGGGCGCGCGGCTTGCATCCGGTTTCGCGCGTCGTCGTCGAACGATAACGAACGTAACGATCAATCGACCTTCAAGGTCACGGGAGAACTCATGCGCCCACTCATGCGCCCACTTATGCGCCTCAATCTGCTTGCGGCCGCCGCGCTCGTCGCCATGCCGGCGCTCGCCCTGGCGAAGCCGCTTACCGTCTGCACCGAATCGAGCCCCGACGGCTTCGACGTCGCGCAGTTCAATTCGCTCGTCACGACCAACGCGTCGGCGGACGTGATCTTCAACACGCTCGTCTCCTACGACGAAGCCGCGAAGAAGGTCACGCCCGCGCTCGCGCAAAAGTGGGACGTGAGCGACGACGGCCTCACCTACACGTTCCATCTGCGACCGAACGTGCAGTTCCAGAGCACCGAGTATTTCAAGCCGACCCGAACGCTCGACGCCGACGACGTCGTGTTCACGTTCGAGCGCATGCTCTCCGACAGCAATCCGTGGCACAAGGTCGCGGGCGCGAGCGGCTTTCCGCACGCGCAGTCGATGGGGCTCGTGAAGCTGATCAAGTCGGTCGCCAAGGTCGACGAACACACCGTCAAGTTCGAACTGAACGAGCCCAACGCGACTTTCGTGCCGATCCTCACGATGGGTTTCGCGTCGATCTATTCGGCCGAATACGCCGATCAGTTGCAGAAGGCGAACCGTCAAGCCGACCTGAACGCGAAGCCGATCGGCACCGGCCCGTTCGTCTTGAAGAGCTATACGAAAGACTCGGTGATCCGCTACGACGTCAATCCGTCGTACTGGGGCGCGAAGCCGAAAGTCGACCGCCTGATCTATGCGATCACGCCGGATGCATCGGTGCGCGCGCAAAAGATCAAGGCGGGCGAATGCCAGATCGCGCTCTCGCCGAAACCGCAGGACGTGATCGACGCGAAGAAGGACAAGGCGCTGAAAGTGAGCGAAACACCGGCGTTCATGACGGCGTTCGTCGCGCTCAATACGCAGAAGAAACCGCTCGACAATCCGAAGGTACGCCAGGCGCTCAACGAAGCATTCGATCGCACGACGTACCTGAAGACCGTCTTCGAAAACACCGCGACCGCCGCTGTGAATCCGTATCCGCCGAACACGTGGAGCTACGACAAGGCGGTCAGTCCGTATGCCTATTCGGCGGACAAGGCGAAGAAGCTGCTCGCCGATGCGGGCTTCCCGAACGGCTTCGAAACCACGATCTGGGTGCGTCCGAACGGCAGCGTGCTGAATCCGAATCCGAAGGCCGGCGCCGAACTGCTGCAGGCCGATCTCGCGAAGATCGGCGTAAAGGCACAGGTGAAGGTGATCGAGTGGGGCGAGCTGATCAAGGAAGCCAAGCAAGGCCAGCATGACATGCTCTTCATGGGCTGGGCCGGCGACAACGGCGACCCGGACAACTATCTCTCGCCGCTATTTAGCTGCAACGCGGTGAAGTCCGGCATCAACTTCGCGCGCTACTGCGATCCGCAACTCGACAAGCTGATCGCAGAGGGCAAGGCGACGGCCGATGTCGCCAAGCGAACCCGTGCCTACGTCGACGCGCAAAAGATCATCCACGATCAGGCGCTGTGGATTCCGCTCGCGTATCCGACGGCCGCCGCGCTCACGCGTGCCAACGTGAGCGGCTATAGCGTGAGCCCGTTCGGGCGGCAGAACTTCACGAGCGTTTCGGTTCAGTAACTAACGGTGAATGGCGTGGTCACGCGCGGGAAAAGCGGATCACGCCATCGTCGCCGACTTCCCGCTTCAACTCCCCTTGCAGCCACAGCAGATGCAGGTGCGCGAGCGCCTCGCCGAGCGCGAACGTCATCTGATGAATGTCGAGCTTGCGCTTGAACATCAGCGGCACGATATCGGCGGCGCTGTGCGGCTGCGTCGCGCAAGCCTCCTGGACCTCGGCCAGGCGCGCCTTGTGATGATCGCGTAGCTGCGCGATGCGGGTATGCATCCCGCGAAACGGCTTGCCGTGCGAAGGCAGCACGAGCGCATCGGCGGGCATCGTCTCGTAGCGGCCGAGCGACTCCAGATACAGCGCGAGCGGATTGCCTTCCGGTTCGATGTCGAACACCGAGACATTCGTCGAGATGCGCGGCAGCACCATGTCGCCGGAAATCAGCACGTTCGACTCCGCGCAAAAGAGCGCGCTGTGCTCGGGCGAATGGCCGTAGCCCGTAACGACTTCCCAAGCGCGGCCGCCGATCGTGAGCGTGTCGCCGTTGCGCATGCGCCGGAATTGCGGCGGGATCGAAGGCACGAGCGTGGGGTAATAGCTATCGCGCTTTTTCAGTGCGTCGAGCGATGCTTCGTCGGTGAGGCCGTGTCGCGCGAAGTGCCGCGCCGCGCGCTCGCCGCCCGCGTTGGAACCGTCGCCGGCCGCCATCACGCGGCCCATCGCGTATTCGCCGAGAGAAATCCAGAGGCGCGCATTCCAGCGCGTCTTGTCGCCGCCACGGCAGATCCAGTCCGCAAGACCGAGATGATCCGGATGGCAATGCGTGACGATCACGCGAAGCACCGGCAGGCCGTCGAGATGCGACTCGAACACGCGCTCCCAGTTCGCGCGGATCGTTTCGTCCGAGATGCCGCAATCGACGACCGTCCAGCAACGCACGCCGTCGATCTCATCGCGGATCAGCCAGAGGTTGATGTGATCGAGCGCGAACGGCAGCGGCATGCGCACCCAGAACACGCCGGGCGCGGCTTCCATGACATCGCCGGCGTCGGGCAGCGTGTCGGCAAAAACGTAGTCGAGTTGATGTTCGAGGGCGTTCATTCGCGCAGGGATCTCCGGGTTGCGGCGCCGTTGCAATTTGCCGAGGTTGACGATAACGTAAACGTACATATTAACGTCCGCGCTCGTATCGCGCTCATACTCGCGCTCGCGATGAAACAACAGACGCACTACACGATCACCGAACTGGCGCGCGAATTCGACGTCACGCCGCGCGCCATTCGTTTCTACGAAGATCAGGGCCTGCTCGCGCCCACGCGCGAAGGTCCGAGCGGCCTGCGGCGCGTCTATGCGCCGCGCGACCGCACGCGGCTGCGGCTCACGCTGCGTGGCAAACGCCTCGGTTTCACGCTCTCGGAAATTCGCACGCTGCTCGATCTCTACGATTCGCCGACCGGCACCGTCGCGCAGTTGCAGGCGTTTCTGGATACCATCGCCGCCCATCGCAAAGTGCTGGAGCAGCAACGGGAGGACCTCAACGCGACGCTCGACGAGCTCGCGCAGTACGAGCAGCAAGGCCGTGCCTTGCTTTCAGCGAGCGCTGAAAAGCGCGCGCGCAAATCCAGGGCGGCGTGACACGACGTGCAAGGTCGACATGAACCACTTTCCCAAACTGCTTTCGTCGCAAATCGGCTTCGATGTCGCGCAGACGATGCTCGAAGGGTTCGACCGCCACTACCGCGTGTTTCGCGATGCGGCCATCAAGGCGAAGACGCTCTTCGAAGCGTGTGACTGGCACGCCATGCAGCAGCTCGCGCGCGAGCGCATCATGTCGTATGACGATCGCGTGGACGAATGCGTGATGCTGCTGGAAGACGAATACGACGCCGAGAATATTGACGACGAAGTCTGGCAGCAGATCAAACTGCACTACATCGGCTTGCTCACGTCGCATCGGCAGCCGGAATGCGCGGAGACGTTCTTCAACTCGGTGTGCTGCAAGATCCTGCATCGCTCGTACTTCAACAACGATTTCATCTTCGTGCGCCCGGCCATCTCGACCGAATACATCGAGAACGACGAACCCGCGGCAAAGCCGACGTATCGCGCGTACTACCCGGCGCGGGACGGTCTCGCCGCGACGCTTGAACGCATCGTCACCAATTTCCAGCTCGAACCGCCATTCGAAGATTTGCCGCGCGACGTGCAATGCGCGATGCAGTCGATGACCGAAGTGCTCGGCGACTTCAAGGCCGCGCCGAACTTCCAGATTCATGCACTCTCCTCGCTCTTCTTTCGCAACAAAGCCGCGTATATCGTGGGCCGCATCATCAACGGCGACAGCGTCGTGCCGTTCGCCTTGCCGGTACGCTACACGCGGCCGGGCCTCCTCGCGCTCGACACCGTGCTATTGACCCGCGAGCAGTTGCTGATCATCTTCAGCTTCTCGCACTCGTACTTTCTCGTCGACATGGAAGTGCCGTCGGCCTATGTGCACTTCCTGCGCTCGATCATGCCGGGCAAGCCGAAGGCGGAGATCTACACGTCGGTCGGCTTGCAGAAGCAGGGCAAGAACCTGTTCTATCGCGACCTGCTGCATCATCTCTCGCATTCCAGCGACCACTTCGTCGTCGCGCCGGGCATCAAGGGAATGGTGATGATCGTGTTCACGCTGCCGTCGTTTCCGTATGTGTTCAAGATGATCAAGGACCACTTCCCGCCGCCGAAGGAAACGACGCGCAAGAAGATCAAGGACAAGTACCAGCTCGTCAAGCGCCACGACCGGCTCGGGCGCATGGCCGACACGCTCGAATATTCGAGCGTCGCGCTGCCGCTCGCGCGGCTCGACGACACGCTGATTCGCGAACTGAAGAACGAGGCACCGTCGATGATCGAATACGAGGGCGACAATCTCGTCCTCAAGCACCTGTATATCGAGCGGCGCATGGTGCCGCTCAATCTCTATCTGCAAAATGGCAGCGACGCGGACATCGAGCACGGCATCAGGGAATACGGCAACGCGATCAAGGAACTGATGCAGGCCAACATCTTTCCCGGCGACATGCTCTATAAAAACTTCGGCGTGACGCGCCACGGCCGCGTGGTGTTCTACGACTACGACGAGATCGAGTACCTCACCGACTGCAACGTGCGCACAGTGCCGCCGCCGCGCTACGAGGAAGACGAGATGTCGGGCGAGCCGTGGTATACGGTCGGGCCGCACGACATCTTCCCGGAAACCTACAATACGTTCCTGCTCGGCGATCCGCGCGTGCGCGAGGCGTTCATGCGCCATCACGCCGATTTCTTCGATCCCGCGCTGTGGCAAAAGAACAAGGACCAGTTGCTGCGCGGCGAACTCGCCGACTTCTTTCCCTATGAACGGTCCGCCCGATTCTGCATCCGCTATCCGGAGCGTTTCGTGCAGGACCAGAAAGCGCGCGCCGCCTGAGCGAGCGATGGCAAACCCGCATACGAACATGAACACGAACACGAACATGAACCCGACTGACGACAGCATCAATCCTCAACACCCGCTCGCGCATCTGTTCGAGAACAACGCGTCGTGGGTCAAGCGCGTGCTCGCCGAAGACCCCGAGTACTTCTCGCGTCTCGCGCACCAGCAGGCGCCCGAGTATCTGTGGATCGGCTGCTCCGATTCGCGCGTGCCGGCCAACCAGATCATCGGCCTGCCGCCGGGCGAAGTGTTCGTGCACAGAAACATCGCGAACGTGGTCGTGCACTCGGACCTAAACTGCCTGTCGGTGATCCAGTTCGCCGTCGACCTGCTGAAGGTAAAGCACATCATGGTGGTCGGTCACTATGGATGCTCGGGCGTGGGCGCGGCGCTCATGGGACACCGCGTCGGTCTCGCGGACAACTGGCTGCGCCACGTCGAGGACGTGCGCGAGAAGCATGCGACACTGCTCGACGAATGGCCGATGGGCACGGCGCGCCATCGCCGGTTGGTCGAGCTGAACACGATCGAGCAGACGTTGAACGTGTGCCGCACGACCATCGTCGACGATGCGTGGTCGCGCGGCCAGGAACTGACCGTGCACGGCTGGACCTACGGCGTGCACGACGGCCGCATGCGCAACATGGGCATGATGATCAGCGCGCCGGACCAGATCGAACCGGCGTATCAATCGTGTATCGCAGCACTGGCTCGCGGCGGCGCGCATTCGACGGAGAACGACGTGCTCGCCTCCGATGCCGCGCGCCTCGGCGATATTCCTGCCGTCGTGGCAGGCGTCATCAAGGAGTTGAAACATGAGTGAGACACATCGTGATCCGGTCGTCATCGTTTCGGCGGCACGCACGCCGATGGCGGCCTTTCAGGGCGACTTCGCCTCGCTGACGGCGCCCGAACTTGGCGCCGCGGCAATCTCGGCCGCACGCGAGCGCGCGGGGCTCGCGCCCGAACAGATCGAAGAAGTCGTGTTCGGCTGCGTGCTGCCTGCGGGCCAGGGCCAGGCGCCCGCACGGCAGGCCGCGCTCGGAGCGGGCCTGACGCTCGCGACCGGCTGCACCACCGTCAACAAGATGTGCGGCTCGGGCATGCGCGCCGCGATGTTCGCGCACGACATGCTGCTCGCGGGTTCCGTCGAAACGGCCGTCGCGGGCGGCATGGAAAGCATGACGAATGCGCCGTATCTGCTGCCGAAGGCGCGCGCCGGCATGCGCATGGGGCACGGCCAGGTACTCGATCACATGTTCCTCGACGGCCTCGAAGACGCTTATGAAAAAGGTCGCCTGATGGGGACGTTCGCGGAGCAATGCGCGTCGTCGTATGCGTTTTCGCGCGAAGCGCAGGACGCGTTCGCGATCGAATCGCTGCGACGCGCGCAGCGGGCAAACGACGACGGCTCCTTCAAGTGGGAGATCGCGCCCGTCACGGTGAAGGGCCGCAAGGGCGAAACCGTGATCGACCGCGACGAGCAGCCGTTCAAGGCCGACATCGACAAGATCCCGACGCTCAAACCCGCGTTCGCGAAGGACGGCACGGTGACGGCGGCGAACGCGTCGTCGATTTCGGATGGCGCCGCGGCGCTCGTGATGATGCGTGCATCGACGGCCAAACGCCTCGGCGTGACGCCGCTTGCGCGCGTCGCAGGACACAGCACGTTCGCGCAGCAACCCGCGCTCTTCACGACGGCGCCCGTCGGCGCGATCCGCAAGCTCTTCGAGAAGAACGGCTGGCGCGCAAACGACGTCGACCTGTACGAGATCAACGAAGCGTTCGCCGTCGTGACGATGGCCGCGATGCGCGAACACGACCTGCCGCACGACAAGGTGAACGTGCACGGCGGCGCCTGCGCGCTCGGGCATCCGATCGGCGCGTCGGGCGCGCGCATTCTCGTCACGCTGATCGGCGCGCTGCGGCAGCGCGGACTGAAGCGCGGCGTCGCGAGCCTGTGCATCGGCGGCGGCGAGGCGACGGCGATGGGCGTGGAGTTGTTCTGAGTCTTTCAGACAAGGACCCGAAATGAAAACCGTATTGATCGTCGGTGCGTCGCGTGGAATCGGTCACGAGTTCGCGAGTGTCTATTGCCGCGACGGCTGGCGCGTGCTCGCCACCGCGCGCGACAAGGCGTCGCTGCATGCGCTCGACGCGCTCGGGGCGCAGACTTTCACACTCGACGTCGCGCAGCCCGAGCAGGTCGCCGCGCTCGCGTGGCAGCTGGAAGGCGAGACGCTCGATGTCGCGGTCATCGTTTCGGGCGTGTACGGCCCGCGCACGGAAGGCGTGCAGTCAATCAGCGCGGAAGACTTCGACGACGTCATGCGCATCAACGTGCGCGGCCCGATGCAACTGATTCCCGTGCTGCTGCCGCTCGTCGATGCGGCGGGCGGCGTGCTCGCCGTGCTGTCGAGCAGGATGGGCAGCATCGGCACGGCGAGCGGCACGACCGGCTGGCTCTATCGCGCGAGCAAGGCGGCGCTGAACGCGGTGCTCAAGGTGGCGTCGCTGGAAACGCGGCACTCCACTTGCATCGCGCTGCATCCGGGCTGGGTGCGCACGGAGATGGGCGGTTCGTCGGCGGCGATCGACGTCGCGCACAGCGTGGCCGGCATGCGCGCGGTGATCGCCGAGGCGGGTGCAATGCGCAACGAGTTCAACGGCAGCTTCGTGCAATACGACGGCACGAAGATCGACTGGTGAGCGTCAATACAATCAACGTTTCGAGGGACCGCTCGTGACTTATCAGGTGCATGGTGTATCGGCTTCGGGCAACTGCTACAAGGTGAGGCTCGCGCTCGAACAACTGAATTTGCCGTATGTGTGGCATGAAGTCGACATGATGAACGGCGCGACGCGCACCGATGCGTTTCGCACGCTCAATCCGAACGGCAAGGTGCCGGTGCTGCAGATCGACGACAGCACGTGTCTTTCCGAATCGGATGCGATTCTCTGCTACCTCGCCGACGGCACGCCGCTGATGCCGACCGACCGCCTCGCGCGCGCGCAGGTGCTTCAGTGGATGTTCTTCGAGCAATACAGCCACGAGCCGAACGTCGCGGTGGCGCGCTTCATTCTGCAGTTCCTCAAGACGCCTGACGATCCGCGCCTGCCCGAGAAGATCGCGGGCTCGTACCGCGCACTCGACGTGATGGAGTCGCACCTCGCGACGCACACGTATTTCGTCGGCGAGTGCTACAGCGTCGCGGACATCGCGCTCTATGCCTACACGCATGTGGCGGGCGAAGCGAATCTCGATCTCGTGCGCTATCCGGCCATCCGCGCGTGGCTCGAACGCGTGCGCACGCAGCCGCGTCACCTCGACATGCCGCACGCCGATCAATGAAGCCGCTCGAATGCCCATGCGGCGGCGCGTCGCCCGAGCGCCGGCCGAACGAGCGCGCGCCGCTTTACGCCGACTGCTGCGCACGGTTCGTCGAAGGCCGCGCCTCACCCGCCACGGCGATGGAGCTGATGCGATCGCGCTACACCGCCTACGTTCTCGGCGACACGCCCTATCTGCGCGCGACATGGTCGGGCGTTACATGTCCGCCCGACCTCGACGCCTCCGCCGATCCGGCCACACGCTGGCTCGGCCTGCAGATCAGGCGCCATGAACAGACCGACGCGAATCATGCGCAAGTCGAATTCGTCGCGCGCTACAAGGTCGGCGGACGCGCGCACCGTCTGCATGAAACGAGCCGTTTCGAGCGCAATGCTGAAGGACGCTGGCTTTATATCGACGGCGAAATGAATAAAGCTTAATAAAGCTTATTAAGCGTTCCCTACAATTACACGGTAGAAATTCCCTTAACGACTGCTTTCGATTTAAGCGAGTAATTACAGGGTCTTCGCTAATTGTTCACATTCTTTTTGACCAGTTAATCTACGGCTACATCAGGCGAATTTCTTATGCAGTGCCTGAATGCCCGTTTTGATGCCAAATGTCGTGTCTGTTCAGGACATGACTCCCGGAATCCCGCCGTCATACTGCTTCCAAAGTTAAGCAGGGAGGTCGGTTTGTGACTTGGGTTTGCGTTTTCAATCTGGGCCGCACCGTTTAATGCCTTTCAGGCCGCTGGAGTTCAAAGGGATGGGAAGCAGAGTCTGGTCGATCGGGTTGAGCCTCATTTGCGCGCTCGGAACGCTGCACTCCGTCGCGCACGCCGATCCGGTCGGCGGCACGCGCCAGTCGGAAGGACTGCAGGCACCCGCGTTCGGCCAGTTGCCCGGCGCCGCCGATCCGACCCTTCCCGTCGTCGACACCAGTCTGAACGAAACCGTGATCCGCGTTCCCGAGGACGACATCACGCTTCAGACCACCGTCTTCAAGCCGGACGGCAACGGCCCGTTCCCGATGGTCGTGTTCAACCACGGCAAGCTCCCCGGCGACTCGCACAACCAGCCCCGTAACCGCCCGCTCGCGCTCGCACGCGAATTCGTGCGGCATGGCTACGTCGTCGTGGTGCCGAATCGCCGCGGTTTCGCCGAATCCGACGGCAACTACGCGGGCAGCGGCTGCAATGTCGAAGCGAACGGCTACGCGCAGGCGCGCGACGTCGCGGCAACCGTCGCGTACATGAGCCAGCAGCCTTACGTGGACAAAGCGCATATCGTCGTCGGCGGCACCTCGCATGGCGGGCTGACCGCGATCGCCTATGGCGCGCACGACGCCGTGTCGGCACCCGGCGTGCGCGGCCTGATCAACTTCTCCGGCGGACTGCGCCAGGACGAGTGCGAAGGCTGGCAGAAAAACCTGACGTCGGCATTCGGCGCCTACGGCGAAAAGGTGCGTCTCCCGTCGCTCTGGCTCTACGGCAACAACGACTCCGTGTGGCAGGGCGCACTCGCCGGCCAGATGTATACAGCGTTCACCGAACACGGCGCGAAAGCCCAGATGTTCGATTTCGGCAACTACAAGAACGATGCGCACCGGCTCGTCGGCGACCGCGACGGCGTTCAGGTCTGGTGGCCGCGCGTGAAGGCGTTCCTCGCGCAGATCGGCATGCCGACTTCGGTGCAATATCAGGTCTTCGAGCCGCATGCGCCCAAAGCCACCGGTTACGCGAACCTCGACGCCGTGACCGCCGTTCCTTTCCTCGACGAAAGCGGCCGCGCCGGCTACCGCAACTTCCTGAACCAGTATTCGAGCCGGGCGTTCGCGGTCTCGAATTCGGGCGCGTGGTCGTGGGCCGAGGGCGGCGACGACCCGATGTCGGTCGCGCTCGCGAGCTGCCAGAAACAAAGCAGCGACCCGTGCCGGCTCTACGCAGTCGACGACGCCGTCGTCTGGCGCGATTCCAGCGGCGACACGCAGACCGCATCGCGCTGAATTTCACCGAACTCCGCATTTTTTTCACGCCGGCGCACGCGCCGGCGTTTTTGCATCTTCGCGCTCAAAAAGCGCCGACAAGCCAACGCGATGCGCGAAGTTACGCGCGGTATCGTGTCCGCCGCGCGCGCGCCCGGCCGCGTCGCGGGCCCGCATTGCGGGCCGGAATCGAAATGCATCTCGAATTTAGCGATAATCGGTTTCTCGTCGTCCACCTTGCGAAGACATTTCCATGACCGATGCACTGAACCTGCAACGTCTCCGGTTCGCCGTCGAGGGACACGTTGCCCGCGTGACGCTCGACCGCTCCGACGTGCGCAACGCCTTCGACGAAGCCACGATCGTCGAACTGACCGCCGCGTTTCGCGCGCTCGATGACGACACCAGCGTGCGCGCCATCGTGCTCGCCGCGAACGGCCCGGCGTTCTGCGCGGGCGCGGACCTGAACTGGATGCAACGCATGGCGGGTTACTCGGACGCCGAGAACCGCGCCGACGCGCTCGGTCTCGCGACGATGCTCAACACGATCTACACGTGCAGGAAGCCGGTGATCGCGCGCGTGCAGGGCGACGCCTACGCGGGCGGCATGGGGCTCGTCGCCGCGTGCGACATCGCGATCAGCGCCGACAACGCGAACTTCTGCCTGTCGGAAGCGAAGCTCGGCCTGATGCCCGCGACGATCGCGCCCTATGTGATCCGCGCGATGGGCGCACGCGCGGCGCATCGTTATTTCGTCACTGCCGAGCGGTTCGATGCGGCCGAAGCGCTGCGCATCGGCTTCGTGCACCAGGTCGTGGCCGCCGAGCAGCTCGACGCGGCCGTCAACGCGGTCGCGGCGTCGATCGTCGCGAACAGCCCGAACGCGGTGCGCGAATGCAAGCAACTGGTGGTCGACCTGGCGGAGCGGGCAATCGACGATACGCTGATCACCGATACCGCCGATCGCATCGCGCGCATTCGCGCCTCCGACGAAGGACGCGAAGGCGTGCGCAGTTTTCTGGAGAAGCGCAAGCCGTCGTGGCTCGCGTGAAGTAATAGGCGTGCGCGCCGCGCATGTCGTGGAGTTGCCTTGAACACTGAAGCCAATCAAGACTGGGTCGCGCGTTCGCTCGCCGCCGTGTGGCATCCCTGCACCCAGATGAAACATCATGAGCGCCTGCCGCTGATTGCCGTCGCGCGCGGCAAGGGCGCGTGGCTCTACGATCACGAAGGACGCCGCTATCTCGACGGCATCAGTTCGTGGTGGGTCAATCTCTTCGGCCACGCGAATCCGGCGATCAACGCGGCGCTCAAAGATCAGCTCGACACGCTCGAACACGCGATGCTCGCGGGCTGCACCCACGAGCCGGCCGTGCTGCTCGCGGAACGTCTTTCGGCGCTGACGCAACACACGCTCGGCCACGCGTTCTTCGCCTCCGATGGCGCATCGGCGGTCGAGATCGCGCTAAAGATGAGCTTTCACTATTGGCGCAATCGCGGAGAGACGCAGAAGCGCGAGTTCGTGTGCCTCGCGAACAGCTATCACGGCGAGACCATCGGCGCGCTCGGCGTCACCGATGTTGCGCTTTTCAAGGACGCTTACGATCCGCTGATCCGTCACGCGCATGTGGTCACCTCGCCCGATTCGCGCAAAGGCGACGACGCTGCGCGCGTCGCGCTCGCGGACATGCGCGCGCTATTCGAAGCGCGCGCGCAGCATCTCGCGGCGGTGATCGTCGAGCCGCTCGTGCAGTGCGCGGCCGGCATGGCGATGCATGATGCGTCGTATCTCGCGGGACTGCGCGCGCTATGCGACGAGTTCGGCGTGCATCTGATCGCCGATGAAATCGCGGTCGGCTGCGGACGCACGGGCACGTTCTTCGCGTGCGAACAGGCGTCGGTCTGGCCGGATTTTCTGTGTCTCTCGAAGGGCATCAGCGGCGGTTATCTGCCGCTCTCGATCGTGCTCACGCGCGATGAAATCTACGCCGCCTTCTACGACGACGACCTCACGCGCGGCTTCCTGCATTCGCATTCGTACACGGGCAACCCGCTCGCATGCCGCGCGGCGCTCGCAACGCTGGACCTGTTCGAAAGCGCGGACGTGCTCAACGAAAACCGTCGTAAATCGTCGTCGATGAGCGCTGCGCTGAAGCCTTTGGCCGGTCATCCGAACGTGCGCGACCTGCGCTCGCGTGGCACGATCTTCGCGTTCGACGCGCTCATCGAAGACGCAGCGCAAGCGCGCACCTTCTCCCGGCGTTTCTTCGAAAATGCCTTGAAACAGGAGCTTTTGTTGCGTCCGATCGGCAAGACCGTGTACCTGATGCCGCCGTATATCCTCAATGACGAAGAGCTGATGCTGCTCGCCGAACGCACGCGCACGACCTTCGAAGCCACGCTCGCGGAGGCCGCATGAGCAGCACATCCGACGCGCTCTTCGATACGCTGAAGCAAGGCCTCGCCGACATCGACCAGCGCGGTTTGCGCCGCCGACGCCGCACCGCCGACAGCGCCTGCGCCGCGCACATGACGGTGGACGCACGCGCGATCATCGGCTTCGCGAGCAACGACTATCTCGGCCTCGCCGCGCACGAGAAGTTGCGCGCGGCGCTCGCAGAAGGTGCAGAGCGTTACGGCGCGGGCAGCGGCGGCTCGCATCTTCTGGGCGGCCACTCGCGCGCGCACGCGCAGCTCGAAGACGACCTCGCGGCATTCTCCGGGGGTTTCGTCGACAACCCGCGCGCGCTCTATTTCAGCACCGGCTACATGGCGAACCTCGCCGTGCTCACGACACTTAGCGGTCGCGGCACGCTCGTCTTCTCCGATTCGCTCAACCACGCCTCGCTGATCGATGGCGTGCGGCTCTCGCGCGCCGAAGTGCAGATCTATCCGCACGCGGACATGGCCGCGCTCGACGCCATGCTCGACGCCTCGTCGGGCGAAGCGGCCACGAAGGTGATCGTGACCGATACCGTGTTCAGCATGGACGGCGATATCGCGCCGCTCGCGCGTCTCGTCGAACTCGCGGAGCGTCATGGCGCGTGGCTCGTCGTCGACGACGCGCACGGCTTCGGCGTGCTCGGACCGCAAGGACGCGGCGCACTCGCGCATGCGGCACTGCGCTCGCCGCATCTCGTCTACGTCGGCACGCTCGGGAAGGCGGCGGGCGTCGCGGGCGCGTTCGTCATCGCGCACGAGACCGCGATCGAATGGCTCGTGCAGCGTGCGCGTCCGTATATCTTCACGACGGCATCGCCGCCGGCCGTCGCTCATGCGGTGTCGGCGAGCATCAGGATCATCGGGAGCGAAGAAGGCGACGCGCGTCGCGAGCATCTCGCCGCGCTGATCGAGACGACGCGCGCGATGCTTCGGCGCACGCGCTGGCTTCCGGTCGATTCGCACACGGCCGTGCAGCCGCTCGTGATCGGCGGCAACGACGACACGCTCGCGCTCGCCGCCGCGCTCGATGCAAAAGGACTCTGGGTGCCCGCGATCCGTCCGCCGACGGTGCCCGCGGGCACGTCGCGTCTGCGCATCTCGCTGTCCGCGTCGCACAGCGACGGGGACCTCGCCCTGCTCGGCGATGCGCTTCACGCGTTGAGCGAGCGGCAGTCATGAACGCGCCCGTTTCCTTCTTCGTCGCCGGCACCGATACGGAGATCGGCAAGACGCTCGTGTCGTCGGCGCTGCTGCACGGCTTCGCGCAACAGGGCCTGCGCGCCGCCGCGATGAAGCCGATCGCGGCGGGCGCCTTCGAGCGCGACGGCGTCTGGCATAACGAAGACGCCGATCAGCTCGATGCCGCCGCGAACGTCGCGCTGCCGCCCGACATCCGCACGCCGTATTTGCTGAAGGAACCCATCGCGCCGCATATCGCGGCCGCGCGCGAGGGCGTCTCGCTCGACATCTCGCGTATCGTCGATGCCCATAAGCTCGCGATGACGCAGGCCGATGTCGTCGTGGTGGAAGGCGTCGGCGGCTTTCGCGTGCCGCTCACCGATGTACACGACACCGCGGACCTCGCGTTCGCGCTGAACCTGCCGGTCGTGCTCGTGGTCGGCATGCGGCTCGGCTGCATCAGCCACGCGCTGCTCACCGCCGAGGCGATTGCCGCGCGTGGTCTCACGCTCGCGGGCTGGGTCGCGAATCGCGTCGATCCGGACATGCTCTATCCCGGCGAGAACATCGAGGCGATCCGCCTGCGGCTCGACAGCCAGTACAACGCGCCGCTCATCGGCACCGTGCCCTATCTCGCGCCGCCCGATGCCGCGCAGGCGGCCACGCACATCGATTCGACCCTGCTGTTGCAGACGCTTCAGGCAACCGACGCGGGCCAATGACTCACGCTTTATCCAGAGGATTGATCACATGACGCAAGCACGAACCGACGAAACTCAGACTCAAGCCGCGCCGCAAGCGCAGACGCTGCAGCGCTGGCGCGTCGCGGATGTCGTGGCGCTTTACGAACTGCCGTTCAACGACCTGCTCTATCGCGCGCAGACCGTGCATCGCGAGCACTTCGACCCGAACACCGTGCAGCTCTCGACGCTGCTCTCCATCAAGACGGGCGGCTGTGAGGAAGACTGCGCGTACTGTCCGCAGTCGGTGCATCACGATACCGGGCTGAAGGCCGACAAGCTGATGGAAGTCGATGCCGTGTTGAAGGCCGCCGAGATCGCTAAGTCCAACGGCGCGACGCGCTTTTGCATGGGCGCGGCGTGGCGCAATCCGAAGGACCGTCATCTCGAACCGATCAAGGACATGATCCGCGGCGTGAAGGCGATGGGCCTGGAAACCTGCGTGACGCTTGGCATGCTGGAGGCGCATCAGGCAGAAGGCCTGCGCGAAGCGGGACTCGACTACTACAACCACAACCTCGACACGTCGCCCGAGTTCTACGGCCAGATCATCTCGACGCGCACTTACCAGGACCGCCTCGACACGCTCGAACGTGTG
This sequence comes from Caballeronia telluris, assembly GCF_001544495.1. Taxonomy (GTDB): domain Bacteria; phylum Pseudomonadota; class Gammaproteobacteria; order Burkholderiales; family Burkholderiaceae; genus Caballeronia; species Caballeronia telluris. Next base: position 83,438 of record NZ_FCNZ02000003.1, on the reverse strand, counting down.
CGCGATGTCGGGATCAACGTGTGTTGCGGCGGGATCGTCGGCATGGGCGAATCGCGTCGCGAGCGCGCGGGGCTCGTCACCCAGCTTGCGAACATGGACCCGTATCCGGAATCGGTGCCGATCAACAATCTCGTGCAGGTCGAAGGCACGCCGCTCACCGGCACCGCGCCGCTCGATCCGTTCGAATTCGTGCGCACGATCGCGGTGGCGCGCATCACGATGCCGCGCGCGATGGTCCGGCTCTCGGCCGGACGCGAACAAATGGACGAAGCGCTGCAGGCGCTTTGCTTCGCCGCTGGCGCGAACTCGATCTTCTACGGCGATCAGTTGCTCACGACGAGCAATCCCCAAGCCGAAGCGGACCGCAAGTTGCTGGAGCGCCTCGGCATTCGCGCGGAGGCTTCGCAGCAGGTTCAAGAAGCGCAAGCCTGCGATACGAAGTGCGGTCACGCGTAAGTGTTGAACGCTGTTCGATGCGCGTGTAGTGCTGCGGTGGAACTTGTTTTCTTAGTGGTCGTTTAGCACTGCCCCTGTCCAGGGCAGTGTTAAACCAAGTCGCCCAACCAAGCGCTCAGCGCTTATCAACGACCACCTGATCGAACGTCCCGCCATCGGCGAAATGCGTCTGCTGCGCCTTCTGCCAACTGCCGAATATCTGCTCGACCGTGAACGTCTTCAGCGGCTTGAACTCGCTGGCGTGTTTCGCCAGCACCTCGGCGTTGCGCGGCCGCAAGTGATGCTGCGCGATGATCTCCTGCCCAGCCGGCGAATACAGATAGTCGAGATACGCCTGCGCCTCCTTGCGCGTGCCGCGCTTGTCCACGACCTTGTCGACGATCGTCACCGGCGGCTCCGCGAGCAGGCTCATCGACGGATACACGGCATCGAAATCCTTCGCGCCGACGCCCGTATCGATCAGCGCCACTTCGTTCTCGAACGTCACGAGCACATCGCCGATGCCGCGCTGTGTGAAGGTCGTCGTCGCGCCTCGGCCGCCCGTGTCGAGCACCGGCACGTTCTTGAAGATCGCTTTCTCGAAGTCCTGCGCCTGCGCATCGGTCGCGCCCTGCTGTTTCTTGTAGCCCCACGCGGCGAGATACGTGTAGCGCCCGTTGCCCGATGTCTTTGGATTGGCGATCACCACCTGCACGCCCGGACGCGCGAGATCGCTCCAGTCTTTGATGTTCTTCGGATTGCCCTGACGCACCAGGAACACCATCGTCGTCGTGTACGGCGCGCTGTTGTTCGGCAAGCGCGTGCGCCAGTTCGCGGGAACGAGTTGTCCGCGTTCCGCCAGCAAGTCGATGTCGTTCGGCTGGTTCATCGTCACGACGTCGGCCTGCAGACCCTGCGTCACCGAAAGCGCCTGCGCGCTCGACGCGCCATGCGACTGGCGGATCGATATCGTCTCGCCCGATTTCTTCTTGTAGTCCGCGACGAAAGCCGCGTCGATGTCCTTGTACAGCTCGCGCGTGACGTCGTACGAAACGTTCAGGAGCGTCGTGTCCGCGTGCGCGAGCCCCGCCATCAGCCCGAGCGCCGCCACGAGCGCCTTCTTCGATGCCGCCATGTTTTCTCCTGGTTGTCGAAGATGTCTTCGAATACAAAAAAGGCCGCGTCGAAGCGGCCGTGATGGGATTCTATCCAAACGCGCACGGTCAGCCGTAAGCAAGCAGTTCGAGCGGGCTCGCGCGAGCATCCTGCGCGCCGCCTGCATGATGCGGCGCTCCGAGGTGGATCAGTGTATCGACGAAATACTTCGCCCGCGGCCACGGCCCGAAACCCGCCGCCGTGTTGATATGGCCTGCATCGCCGAGATTCACGAATGCGCTGCCGACATCGTGCGCGAACTGCTTCGCCCGATCGAAAGGCATCCACGGATCAGTTTCGCTCGCCACGAGAATGGACGGCACGTCCAGGCGCCGCGCCTCGAAAGCGCCGGCAAAGCGGAACTTGTCCGGGCTCGCGGGCGCGACGAACAGCACGCCCGCCACGTCCGCTTCAATCTCGCGCATCGACAACGCATGCGCCGTCGCAAGACAGCCAAAACTGTGCGCGGCAATCACGACCGGCCCGCGCTCGTTCGCGAGCAACGCGCGCACCGCGTTCGCCCAAATGTCGAGATGCGGCGCGTCCCAGTCGTCCTGCTCGACGCGCGCCGAACGCGCGTACTGCCGCTCCAGCCACGTCTGCCAATGCGCGCCTTCGCTGCCGTGCAAGCCGGGCACGGTGACGAGCCGCGTCGGCGAGCCTGACCTGCATGTTTTCATATCGACCTCGCTGCCGGCATCGGGCCGGCGCTTTCCATGAGGCATTGTCAGATGCCGCCCGCTGCGAACGAACCAATATTTCGTCATTTGTTTATGGTGCCTCGTCCGCCGCAGCAGTTAAGCGAATCCGGGATCGCGCGCGGTCCCGGCCAAGACCGTAAAATGAACGCAAACCCCCACGGAGGCCGTATGTCTGACTTGCCAGGTGTGTCCACCGATCAACCCACCGCGTCTGATCGTTCGCGAACCCTCGCCACGCTGCAACCGTTTCACCTCGCGTTTCCCGTCACGAGCCTGACGAACGCGCGCGCGTTCTACGGCGAGCTGCTCGGCTGCGCGGAAGGCCGCAGCTCGCCGGAGTGGGTCGACTTCGATTTCTTCGGCCATCAACTCGTCGCGCATCTTGCGCCCGACGAAGTGCGGCCGCCCGCGAAGAACGCCGTCGATGGCGACGACGTGCCGGTGCGCCACTTCGGCGTCGTGCTCTCGATGGACGACTGGCACGCGCTGGCCGAGCGTCTCAAAGGCGTAGGCACGAAGTTCATCATCGAGCCGCATATCCGCTTCAAGGGCGAAGTCGGCGAGCAGGCGACGATGTTCTTCCTCGACCCGTGTGGCAACGCGCTGGAGTTCAAGGCATTCAGGGACATCGGCAATCTGTTTGCAAAGTGAGCGCGACGTGACAAGGATCATCTTCTACGAACGGAGCACGGACGCCTCCCTCTGGCTACACGACCTGGCGCGCGCCCTGCCCGAAGCCGACTTGCGCGAGTGGCAGCCCGGCGACACCGCGCCCGCCGACTACGCGATCGTCTGGCGCGCACCGCGCGAGCTGTTCGCGAACCGGCCGGACCTGAAGGCGGTGTTCAACCTCGGCGCGGGCGTCGATGCGATTCTCGACGTCGAGCGCAAGGAACCCGGCACGCTGCCGCCGAACGCGAAACTCGTGCGTCTCGAAGACTCCGGCATGGCACAGCAGATGGTCGAGTACGCGATGCACGCGGTGCTGCGCTATATGCGCCGCCTCGACGAATACGAAGCGCTGCAGCGCGAGGGCCGCTGGGAAAAGCTGCGCGCGCATCCGCGCGAGCGCTTTACCGTCGGCGTGCTCGGGCTCGGCGTGCTGGGCACGGAAGTCGCGCGCGCGTTGACGACGCTCGGCGTGCCGGTGCGCGGTTTCAGCCGCAGCGCGAAGCAGATAGCAGGCGTGTCGACCTACGCGGGCGAAGCGCAATTCGATGCCTTCCTCGACGGCGTGCAGGTCCTCATCAACCTGCTCCCGCACACGCCGGACACCGAAGGCATGCTGAACCGCCGCCTGTTCGCGAAGCTCGCGCACGGCGCGTATCTGGTGAACCTGGCGCGCGGCGCGCATCTCGTCGATGACGACCTGCTCGGCGCGCTCGACAGCGGCCAGATCGCCGCCGCGACGCTCGACGTCTTTCACACCGAGCCTTTGCCGAAGGATCATCCGTTCTGGCAGGCGCCGCGTGTGACCATCACGCCGCACGTCTCCGCTGAAACGCTTCGCGAAGAAAGCGTCGAGCAGATCGCGCGGAAGATTTCCGCGCTGGAGCGCGGCGAATCCATCAGCGGCATCGTCGATATGACACGCGGCTATTGACTACAGACAAGCTGGACAGAGGAGACACACATGATTCCCGCCAAGGTGAAGATCGTCGAAGTCGGACCGCGCGACGGTCTGCAGAACGAGAAGGAGTTCGTTTCGACCGAGACCAAGATCGAACTCGTCGACCGGCTAGCCGATGCCGGTTTGCAGAAGGTGGAGGCAACCTCGTTCGTCTCGCCGAAATGGGTGCCGCAGATGGCCGACGGCGCCGCCGTCATGGCCGGCATCGCGCGCCGCGAAGGCACGATCTACTCGGTGCTCACCCCGAACATGCGCGGCTTCGAAGGCGCGCTGGAAGCGCGGGCCGATGAGGTCGTGATCTTCGGCGCAGCGAGCGAGGCGTTCTCGCAGAAGAACATCAATTGCAGCATCGCGGAGAGCATCGCGCGCTTCGAGCCCGTCGCCAAGGCCGCGAAGGACGCGGGCGTGCGGTTGCGCGCGAGTATTTCCTGCGCGCTCGGCTGTCCGTATCAGGGCGAAGTGCCAGTGGCGTCGGTGGTCGATGTCGTCGAGCGCATGGCGGCGCTCGGTTGCGACGAAATCGATATCGCCGACACGATCGGCGTCGGCACGGCCAAGCGCACGCGCGAGGTGCTCGCGGCGGCATCGAAAGTGTTTCCGCGCGAGCGGCTCTCGGGCCACTTCCATGATACTTACGGGCAGGCCGTCGCCAACATCTACGCGGCGCTGCTGGAAGGCATCGAAATCTTTCACGCGTCGGTGGCGGGGCTTGGCGGCTGTCCGTATGCGAAGGGCGCGACGGGCAATGTCGCGACCGAGGACGTCGTGTATCTGATGAACGGACTCGGCATCGAGACGGGCGTCGATCTCGGCAAGCTGATCGAGATCGGCGACTTCATTTCGCGCGCGATCGGCAAGCCGAGCGCTTCGCGCGCGGGCAAGGCGCTCCTCGCGAAGCAACGCGACGGCGTCGGCGCGTGCGTTTGAACTTGCGTTTGAATCATTTGGAAAGAACAAGATGAACGACATGCAGAACCTCGACGCGCTGCCCGATTCCGCACGGCGCGTCGCACACCTGTTGCGCGAGCGCGGCCATTCGATGCCCGTCGTGATGCTGCCGGAAACCGGCAAGACCTCGGCGGAAGCGGCGGCCGGGCTCGGCTGCTCGGTCGCGCAGATCGCGAAGTCGATTCTGTTTCGCCGCCGCGAAGACGACGCGCCCGTGCTCGTGATCGCGAGCGGCGTAAATCGTGTCGACGAAAAGAAGGTCGCGGCGCGCGTCGGCGAACTCGCGCGCGCGGACGCAAAGTTCGTGCGCGAGAAGACGGGCTATGCGATCGGCGGCGTGTGTCCGATCGGGCACGCGACAGAACCCGTGACGCTGATCGACGAAGACCTCCTCACGCTCGACAGCCTCTGGGCCGCGGCCGGCCATCCGCACGCGGTGTTCAATCTCACGCCGCAGGATCTGGTCGCGCTCACCGGCGCTCCCGTCGCCGACGTCGCATTGCGCGAGCCTGCATGACGACGCCAGCCGACGACGCGCCCTCGCCCTGCATCGACGTGTGCCGGATGAATCCGGCCACCGGTTTCTGCGAAGGCTGCTGGCGCACGATCGACGAAATCGCGAACTGGACCGCGTTCGACGCCGCCCAGAAGCGCGCTGTGCTCTCGCGTGGCGCGAGCCGTCGCAAAGGCGCGCGGGTCGTCAGCATCGGCGAGCGCTTCACGGCAACGCTCGCGCTGCCGGCCGATTCGATCAAGTCGTTCGCGACGCTCGTCAACGATCTGAACCCGCTGCATCACGACGAGGCTTACGCGGAGGCGAGCCGCTTCGGTTCGCTGATCGCGTCCGGCACGCAGCCGACCGCGCACATGATGGCGATGCTCGCCACGCACTTCTCGCAGGACGCGCAGCCGCTCGGCCTGGAGTTCGGCATCAAGTTAACGCGCGCGGTCAAGGCAAACGACGTGCTCGCGATGAGCTGGCACGTCACCGATGCGAAGTGGAAAGCGAGCCTCAAGGGCGACCTCGTGACGCTCGAAGGCGAGGCGCGCAACCAGCACGGCGAACTCGTGATGAAGGCAAGCGCGACGATCGTCGTGATGCCGAAGGAGCCGTCGGCATGATCTCCTTTCCGGCGTCGATGCGCGTGTTCGAACGCGGCTGGCTGTCGTCGAACAACGTGCTTTTCGTCGACGACGAACGCGCCGCGATCGTCGATACCGGCTATGCCACGCACGCGCCGCAAACGCGCGCGCTCGTCGAGCAGGTGCTCGGTGCGCGCCGGCTCGACCTGATCGTGAACACGCATCTGCATTCAGATCACTGCGGCGGCAATGCGCTGCTGCAGGCCGCGTATCCGTGCGGCACGCTGATTCCCGCGAGCGAAGCCGAAGCCGTGCGCCACTGGGACGAAGAAGCGCTGACGTTTCGCGCAACCGGTCAGTCGTGCGAGCGCTTTAACTTCACCGGCACGATCGCGCCGGGCGACACGCTGCGGCTCGGCGGCTTCGACTGGTCGGTGTTCGGTGCGCCCGGTCACGATCCGCATTCGTTGATGTTGTATTGCGCGCAGGAACGCATCCTCATCAGCGCCGACGCGCTATGGGAGAACGGCTTCGGCGTGATCTTCCCGGAACTCGAAGGCGAGAGCGGTTTCGCCGAGCAGCGTGCGGCGCTCGACCTGATCGCGAGGCTCGATGTGCGCGCGGTCATCCCGGGTCACGGTGCGCCGTTCAGCGATGTATCGCGTGCGCTTGAAACGGCGTCGTCGCGGCTCGACTATCTCGTGGCCGACCCGGCGCGCAATGCGAAGAACGCGCTGAAGGTGCTGATCGTCTTCAAGCTGATGGAGACGCGCTCGATGTCGTTCGATGCGCTGTCGAACCTGTGCGAATCGGCGCGTGCGATGCGCTCGGCCGCCGACATGCTCGTGGCAAAGGACAAGCGGCGTGCATTGCTCGAACGGTGCGTCGATGAACTTGCGCGCAATGGCGCGGTGCGGGTGGAAGAAGGGATGGTGCACGCGCGTTAGCGCTTGAGGAATAGCAAAAAGAAAGCCGCTTGTCAGCTACGACAAGCGGCGTAATTTTATAGACGTGATCAGCGTCGATTGCATCGTAGCGCGCGCCAAAATAGCCTGCATCGGTGCTTTCCCTACAAACTTTTAACGGCTACATGTACGGCACATAACCGAACTTCTCCTGCGTCCTATGCGCCTCACCGCTCGCTTGTTTTGAAGAACGACAACATCTCTTCAAGTAACGCCTGAGGTTCTTCTTCGGGAATGTAATGGCCGCAAGGCAGCGCGCGTCCGCTCACATCGCGCGCGACGCGACGCCATTCTTCCAGCGCATCGAAGCAGCGTTCGATCACGCCTTCCGCGCCCCACAGCACGCGCAACGGACACGCGATCTTGTGACCGCGTTCGAGATCGGCGCGATCGTGTTCGAGGTCGATGGACGCCGACGCGCGGTAGTCCTCGCACATCGCATAGACCGCGCCGGGCGACGCGAGCGCATCGCGATACGCCTGCAACGCGTGCGGCGCGAACGGCTTGAGCCCGGCGTGGCGGCTGCCCATCACGCGCTCGATGTACGCGTCCGTGTTGCCGCCAATCAGAAGCTCGGGCAGCGGCGACGGCTGGATCAGAAAGAACCAGTGGAAATACGCAGTGGCGAATTCGCGGTCGGTGGCTTCGTACATCGCGAGGGTCGGCGCGATGTCGAGCAGCATCAGCCGATCGACGGCTTGGGGAAAGTCCAGCGCCATCCGATGTGCGACGCGCGCGCCGCGATCGTGCGCGCAGACGAGAAAGCGCTCGAAGCCGAAGTGACGCATCACCGCGACCTGATCGGCGGCCATTGCGCGCTTCGAATACGGCGTGTGCCCGTCATCGCTCTTCGGTTTCGCCGACGCGCCGTAACCGCGCAGATCGGTCGCGATCACGGTGAAATGCTGCGCGAGTTCCGAAGCGCACTTGTGCCAGATCTCGTGCGTCTGCGGATGTCCGTGCAGCAACAACAGCGGCGGTCCGCTGCCGCCCTTCATCCCGAAAATATCGACGCCGGCTGCGTCGACGCGAAACGGCTGGTAGTCCGTAAAGGGCATGATGGCGATCTCGTCGTGACGGGTGCGAACCATTGTATGCGGGACGCGCGCGGCCTGACGCTTGCTGGGCGGGACTTTCAGCGAAATCGAGGCGTTCCTCGGGGTCGACCCTGACATCGCGCTGCCAGCGAATCCCCTATAATAGAACGATCGTGCTAAATATCCGCAGATGCCGTCCGCAGCGGGCGCTCGTTTCTCGAAATTATTTCGTGCGAAGCCTGCCGCCCGCCCCCTAGAATTCATCGACCAGGCATCGCACGCCCGATCAGGAGACTCACATCATGGCATTGCCCGCCGTCCTGCAACATCTCGCGCTGCCCGTCGTGGCCTCGCCGATGTTCATCGTCAGCTATCCCGAACTCGTTCTCGCGCAGTGCAAGGCGGGCATCGTCGGCTCGTTTCCCGCGTTGAACGCGCGGCCAGCCGAGTTGCTCGGCGAATGGCTCACGCAGATACAGGCGTCGCTCGCCGAGCACAAGGCCGCGAACCCCGATGCCGTGATAGGCCCGATCGCGGTGAACCAGATCGTTCATCAGTCGAATGCGCGGCTCGAACAGGACGTGCGCGTGTGTGTCGAGCACAAGGTGCCGGTCTTCATCACGAGCCTGCGCGCGCCCATCAAGGAGATGATCGACGCCGTGCATAGCTATGGCGGCATCGTGCTGCACGACGTCATCAATATCCGCCACGCGCAGAAGGCGCTGGAGGCGGGCGTCGACGGACTGATCCTGGTCGCGGCCGGCGCGGGCGGACATGCGGGCACGACGTCGCCGTTCGCGCTCGTCGGCGAAGTGCGGCGCATCTTCGACGGCCCGCTCGTGCTGTCCGGCTCGATCGCGAACGGCGGCTCGATCCTCGCCGCGCAGGCAATGGGCGCGGACCTCGCGTACATGGGCACGCGCTTCATCGCGACGCAGGAAGCCCACGCGCACGAAGGCTACAAGAGCGCGATCGTCGATTCGAGCGCCGCCGACATCATCTACACCAACCTCTTCACCGGCATACACGGCAATTACATTCGCCAGAGCATCGTGAACGCGGGCCTCGACCCCGAAGCGCTGCCGCAATCGGACAAGAACGCAATGAACTTCGGCGACGGTTCGAGCAAGGCGAAGGCGTGGAAGGACATCTGGGGTGCGGGCCAGGGCGTCGGGCTGATGAACGACGTGCCGAGCGTCGCGGAACTGGTCGCGCGGCTCAAGCACGAATACGACGAAGCGCGGGCGCGGCTCGGGTTGATCTGACCGCCACCGGCAATCACGGCGCACACAAAAAAAACGCCGCGTTCCCGAGGGAACGCGGCGTTTTCGTTTGATGCATCGCGACGCTCAGAACTTCGCGCGCAGGCCGACGCCATATGTGTTGCCCGACGAGAGGCTCGTGTACTTGTCGTTCAGGTACGCGGCGTAGACATCGGTGCGCTTCGAGAGCGGGTAGTCGTAGCCGAGCGCCCAGCTCTTGTGCGTCTGGTCGAGACCGCCATTGCTGCGCGAGTACGCATACGACGCCATCACGAGGCCCGGTCCGAGCGGCACCGTCACGCCGCCCTGCCCCGTATTGACGTGGAAGCTGCCGGTTTCGATGTCGTTCTTCGTGTACATGTACTGCGCGAAGAACTTCACGTACTTGAGGTCGTACGAGACGCCGGCCTGCGCCACGCTCTGGCTCTTGTAGCCCGCGACGAGCGTCGACAGGTCGCCCGGCGTGTTGTTGTAGTTCACGTACTGATAGACGCCGGTCGCCGCGAACGGGCCGTGGAAGTACAGGAACTGCGCGCTCCACTTTTTCGAGCGTCCGTCGCCCGCCTGGTTGCCGAAGCTGTACATCGCGCTGCCCGACAGGCCGCTGAAGTCGGGCGTCGTGTACTGAACCGAGTTGTTCCAGCCCGAGTCGCCGACGACGCCCTGGTCCGTCGTGTAGGTCGGGAACGTGCCCTGGCCGAGGAACACGTGATAGACCATCGGCGAGAAGACGTACGAATCGACGAACGGGTTGAAGAGAATCGTCGAGACGAAGAGTTGCGTCGTCAGGCGGCCGGCGGTGAACGTACCGTAGGGCGCCTGAATGCCAACATACGCGTTACGGGCGAAGAAGGTGTCGCCGGTGAAGCGGCCGTACTGGCCGTTCTGCGCGCGGAAGAAACTTTCGAGAGTGAAGATCGCCTTGTAGCCGTTGCCGAGGTCTTCAGCGCCCTTGAAGCCCCAGTAGGACGTCGACATGCCGCCGCCGCTCACGTTCCAGGCGCGGTCGCTGCCGGGGAACTTGGTTGCGCCCACCCATTCGTCGACCTGACCGTATAGCGAAACGCTGGACTGCGCCTGCGCGGACCCCGCGGCGAGGAAGCCGAATAGGGCGGCGACTGCGGTGGCCTTGACCGTTGCCTTCAGCGCACGGTTGACGGTTGGCTTCATGAACTCTCCTGTTGTTTGTCAAAAGTTAAAGCGTTGGCGGGCAAGACTCATGGCTTGCCTCATCAGACCGGCGTAATGATTCAGTTCGGATTGGGTTCGCGCTGGGCTCGCGCCTCGTTCGGAGCGGGACCATCTTTACGGATCATTTTTCCGGTCAAAAATGTTTTTGGTTATTGCGGGTATAGCGGTTCGGATAGTCCGCGCCGATATCACGCTCGTCCGCGTGCCATCGGCGAGTGCCGCCGATCACCGGCCGGGCACACCGTCGTGTCCGCGACGCAAGGCTTCACGGGCGATCGCGACGTTTTCGATGCCACACGCGGTCCGTGAAAACGACATGACGCGCGCCGGCGGCAATTGTCGGTGCGCGCAAAAAAGAGGGGAAACGTTATGAACGTTTTAACGCGCAACTGTGGCGCGCTTACGTCACCGAAGCGGGAGAGATGGACGGGCCCATATTTTTTCGTTCTCGACGCGGCGCGCGCCGGCAGCGTGACGCGATCGACGGGCGTCGATCACCGCGTATCGCGGGGTTGCTTCAGTTGCTTCAGTTGCTTCAGTTGCGGTAGTTCGAGGTCGCGGCGGAACGCGGGTCGTCGCCGGGACGGCCGGGCGGCCGCGGCATGCCGCGTTCTTCGTTGTAGCGGGTAATGTCCGCGCGGATCGATCCTGCGGCGCGCATCGGCGTATTTTGCTCGGGGCGCGGCACGCCGCGGACTTCGGCGCTGATCGGCGTCATGCCGTCCCTCGCGCCGACCTGCATGTAGCGCTGCGGCGGGCCGTTGCGCGCAAGATCGCGGTCCAGCACGGCGCGCTCGTCGGCGTTGCCCGACTTGAGCCACACGCCGTCGGGCGTTCCGGCAAGCGCAAACGATCCCGCCACCGCAATCGAGCCGATCGCGATGGCGATTAAATATCGAGTAGTCTTCCGTAAGCCTGTGAGCGCCATGTCGAAACTGAACTGCGGGGTGTCCGACGTCGTTCGGCTTGCGCGGCGGCCGAAGAAGCAGGTCGACGTGCAAGCGACCGGTCGTTGTCGGAGCATCGCGGTGCACCGCATCCATACGCGCGCGCACCCTTGAACCGGTCTACGGACAATTTATGGCGCCGCGCCTCGCGAGTCGAGCCAAAAAGTGTTAGACCTGCTCAATGGTTGTAACACCATGTTACTACTGGATTTTTTGCCGTTTTTGGGGTGAGTGGAAACGCTGAGTTGTGTGACGAGAAGCGCGGTTCGGGCTGGCTCGAAGCTTGCGCACAGTTCGCCCGATCGGCAGCCGCCTCATGCCCGCCCGGCACTCATCGACACTTAGATGGATTTGCCTATTGACTCGCAGTCGGGCGAAAATACTGGTTTTCCTGACTTGACGTTCACCAGTCGTCAACGTTCGTCACAGAGCACCTGAACTCAGGCTCGCTTTGCAACCCAGCACGTTCGAGTGCGAGATTCCGATGGCGCGTCCCAAATTTCTCCCCGACAACTTCACGCTCGCCCTGGTGGGCACTGTCATCCTGGCGAGCCTCCTGCCTTGCCGGGGCACGATCGCGGTCGGCTTCAACTGGCTGACCAACGTCGCCATCGGGCTGCTGTTCTTCCTGCATGGCGCCAAGCTTTCGCGCGAAGCCATCGTGTCGGGCGCGACGCACTGGCGCCTGCATCTCGTCGTCCTGCTCAGTACGTTCGTGATGTTCCCGCTGCTCGGCCTCGCGCTCAAGCCCGTTCTCACGCCGCTCGTCACGCCCGAGCTCTACCTGGGCATTCTCTTTCTGTGCACGCTGCCCTCCACGGTGCAATCGTCCATCGCGTTCACGTCGATGGCAAAAGGCAACGTGCCCGCCGCCGTCTGCAGTGCGTCGGCGTCGAGCCTGCTCGGCATCTTCATCACGCCGGCGCTCGTCGGGCTGGTCGTCAATAACCACGGCGCGGCTACGGGCTCGCCTTGGCATACCGTCGGCAATATCGTGCTGCAACTGCTCGTGCCGTTCATCGCCGGTCAATTGCTGCGCCCCGCGATCGGCAAATGGATCGACCGCAATCGCGCCATGCTGAAGTTCGTCGACCAGGGCTCGATCCTGCTCGTCGTCTACGTGGCGTTCAGCGAAGCCGTCAACGAAGGCATCTGGCACTCGATGTCCCTCGCGACGCTCGCCGGGCTGCTCGCCGCCAACATCGTGCTGCTCGCGCTCGCGATCTTCGCCACGGCCTTCGCCAGCAAGCGGCTTGGCTTCAGCCGCGCCGACCAGATCACCATCATTTTCTGCGGCTCCAAGAAGAGCCTCGCGTCCGGCATTCCGATGGCAAAGGTGATCTTCGCGTCCCATACGGTCGGCGCGGTGGTCCTCCCTCTGATGCTGTTCCACCAGATCCAGCTCATGGTCTGCGCGGTGCTCGCGCAACGCTGGGGCGCGCGGCGCACGGCCAAGGAGCAGAGTCGCGAGCGCGAGGGCGCTGCGGCTGCGGCGCGTCGCTGAACCCAAGGCTGCGGCAAGTCCTGTCGAAGACGCATTTCGCCCTCCCCGATTAGAAAGCCGCCTCGTGCGGCTTTTTTGCTATTTGAGCCTGTCTGCGCGCAAGCGTCGATTCAGCCAGTCGATATAAGCCAGAAGCGCAGCCGAAACCGCGCGTTTTGCCTATGCCGTCCGGCCGACTGGTGCCCGGGCATGTGCCTTGCCACACTTACGTCCAGAGAACGTCGCAAGGGAGAAAAACGTGTCGAGCAAATATTCCGGGACCCACCTCCGAGGGGCGCCATGCCGATGGTCATGAGCCGTTCGACGCCTGTCGGCTGTGCCGAATTGAAGTCCTTCCTGCATGAACTGAAGTTTCAACGCGGCTCGGAAGCGGGTACAGCCGACGCGTTGCGCGCGCTCGTCGGCGCGGGCTTCGATCGCCTTCCGCTACCGGGAAGCGGTGCGACGCTCGATCGATGGCGAATGCTCGCGGCGGTCGCAGGGTTCGATCTCGCGCTCGTCAAACTCTTCGAAGGCCACACTGACGCGCTCGCGATTCTGGCGGAACTGGGCGGCGCCGAACCAGACCAAGGCAGCACGTGGGGCGTCTGGGCTGCCGAGCCGCCCACGGCCCGCCTCGGCGCGCAAACCGCCTCGGGCGAAGGTCGCATCACACTGAACGGGACGAAGGCCTGGTGTTCGGGCGCGGCTCACATCACGCATGCGTTGGTCACGGCGTGGAACGAACGCGACGAATCGATACTCGCGGCCGTGGAGCTTCGTCAGCCGGGCGTGCATGTGACGAACGAGGGCTGGGTGGCGGTCGGCATGCACGCGAGCGCGAGCGTCGATGTGCGTTTCGAGAACGCGGACGCCGTGCAGATCGGCGCACCGCTTGCCTACCTGCAGCGCCCGGGATTCTGGCAAGGCGGCGGCGGCATCGCGGCATGCTGGTTCGGCGCAGCGTCGGCTATCGGCGAATTCGTGCGGCGCGACGCCGCGCGCCGCGCCGACCCGCACAAGCGGGCCCATCTCGGCGCGATCGACATCGCGCTCACGAGCGCATCGAGCGTGTTGAGGGAAACGGCCGCTCGCTTCGATCGCGAGCCGCAGGCCGACGCGATGCCCGCCGCGCTGCGCGCGCGGCTCGCGGTCGAGCGCGCGGCGGCAAGCGTGATCGACCATGCGGGGCGGGCGCTCGGCGCCGCGCCTTTCTGCCGCAACGAGCATTTCGCCCGCCTGATGGCAGACCTTCCTGTGTTCGTCCGGCAAAGTCATGCCGAACGGGATGAAGCCGCGCTCGCGGAACGTGTCGTCAACGAGGAGCGCGGGCCATGGGAACTCTGACCGAGAACGAGAGCGCCCGGCGCACGATCGCCGGGTCGGGCACGCCCGAGAACGTCTGGCAAAGCTGGGCGCGGCTGGCAACGCTGCCGGCCGTCGACGCGGCTACGCTGGTGCCGGCGGGCGCACGCGCCGTGATCGTGGCGCCCCATCCCGACGACGAGGTGCTCGGCACCGGCGGCCTGCTCGCGAAGCTGTCCGCGCTGGGCCGCAAGGTGCTGATCATCGCCGTGACGGACGGCACCGCGAGCCATCCGCAATCGTCCGCGTGGCCGCCCGCGCGCCTCGCCGACGTCCGTCCGCAAGAGACGCGCGAAGCGTTGCAACGACTGCACATGCGATACGTCCAGACCTTGCGCTTAGGTTTGCCCGACGGCGGCGGCAAGCGCTTCGAAATGCAGCTTTCGGCCGCGCTCGCCGAGCACCTGCGTCCCGGCGACGTCGTCTTCGGCACGTGGCGCCATGACGGTCATCCGGACCACGAGGCGGTCGGGCGGGCGGTGTCGTCGGAAGCCGCGCGGCTGGATTTGCCGTTCGTCGAGATTCCGATCTGGACGTGGCACTGGGCATCGCCCGACGATTCGCGCGTGCCGTGGAGCCGCGCGCGCCGCATCGTGCTCGATACGGACACGCACTCGCGCAAGCTTCACGCGGTCGAAGCGTTTCGCAGCCAACTGGAACCCGACGCCACGACCGGACGCGCGGCGATCCTGCCCGGGCACGTTCTGGCGCGACTCACGCGCCCCTACGAGGTCGTCCTGATATGAGCGCCGAACCCGACGCGCAACGCTATTTCGACGGTCTCTACGAGCGCAGCGACGACCCTTGGCTGCTGCGCGAGCGCTGGTACGAAAGCCGCAAGCGGGCACTGACGCTCGCGATGTTGCCCGACGCGCACTATGCGCGCGCCTACGAACCCGGCTGCGCCACCGGCGAGCTGACCGCGGAACTCGCCCCGCGCTGCGACGCGCTCCTCGCCGCCGACCTGAGCGCGGATGCGGTGACGCTCGCGCGCCGCCGCGTCGCGCATCTGAGCAACGTGAAAATCGAGCAGCGCGCGATCCCCGACGACTGGCCGGACGGCCGTTTCGACCTGATCGTCATCAGCGAGCTGGCGTATTACCTCGATGAATCGCAACTCGCGCGTCTCGCCGCGCGTATCGAAAGCTCGCTTGCGCCGGGCGGGACGATCATTGCGTGCCATTGGCGCCAGCCGATCGAAGGCTGGCCGCACTCGGGCGATTTCGTTCACGCCGAACTCCGCGCGACGCTGCCGCTCGCTCGCCTCTCGCACTATCAGGATGAGGATGTGCTGCTCGATGTCTGGTCGTCGAATGCGGCGTCCGTGCATCGCCGCGAAGCCAGGTAAGCCCCGTGTTCCAGCATTTTTACTAAACACGCAAAAAGCTACAAAGTCCATACACAACAAGCGTCTACTGGTTTTCTCTAGGTCTGACCCAGATTGTTTTGCCGATTTTTTACTATACAATCGCCGCAATCGCAGAACGCGATGCGCGTTGATAAACACCGCGCAAAACGACCATACAGCAGGGACGGACACCACCACGATGGCGACCACCATTCGCGATGTCGCGCGGGCAGCAAGCGTCTCGATCGGCACCGTTTCGAGAGCGTTGAAAAATCAGCCGGGACTGTCCGAGGCGACGCGCATGCGTGTCATCGAAGTGGCGCAGCAACTCGGCTACGACTCCGCGCAACTGCGCACCCGCATTCGCCGCGTCACCTTTCTTTTGCATCGGCAACACAACAACTTTGCCGTCAGCCCGTTTTTCTCGCATGTGCTCAACGGTTTCGAGGAAGCGTGCCGCGAAAGGCGGCTCGTGCCCTCCGTTCTGACGGCCGGCCCGACTCAAGACCTCGCGCAGCAGATGCGCCTGCACGCGCCCGACGCCATCGCGGTCGCCGGCTTCGTCGAGCCGGAACTGCTCGTGCACCTGCATTCGCTCAATCGGCCGACGGTGCTCATCGACCTCTGCGCGCCCGGCTTTCGCTCGGTGAACATCGACAACATCAAGGGCGCGTCGCTCGCGATGCAGCATCTCTTCGCGCTCGGGCGGCGGCGCGTCGCGTTCATTGGCGGGTCGCTTGCGCATCACAGCATCGCGCAGCGCGCGCTCGGCTACCGGCTCGCATATTTCGAGGCCGGCCTCCTGTTCGATCCGATGCTCGAAATCAACACCCAGCCCGGCATCGCCGCCGATCTGGCCGCCGCCGACGCGATGGAGCGCCTGATCGTGCAGGCGCGCGCGCAATCGAATCCGCTCCCCGACGCCGTTTTCGCCTATAACGATGCAGCGGCCCTCGCCGCGATGCGCGTCTGCCTCGCACATGGCGTGCGGGTGCCGCAGGACATCGCGTTCGTCGGTTTCGACGACATTCCGGCCGCCGCGCAAAGCACGCCGCCGCTCTCGACCGTGACCGTCGACAAGGAAGCGCTCGGACGGCGCGGCGTGGAACTGCTGCTGGAAGACAGCCCGAACACACTCGACCCGGCCGACACGCTGGTGCCGGTACATTTCATCCCTCGCGCGAGCTCCGGCTCGACCTCGACATGAACTCGACCGCCTCAACCGTCGCCGCTCCGTCCGAATCCGCCGCGCGCGCGCAGCCGCGCCAGATCGACTTCCGCAGCCGCGACTTCCTGCTCTCGCACGTGCGCGACACGCTCGCGTTCTACGCGCCCACCGCGCGCGATCCGTCCGGCGGCTTCTTCCACTTCTTCAAGGACGACGGCCGCGTCTACGACCGCACGACGCGCCATCTCGTCAGCACCACGCGCTTCGTCTTCAATTACGCGATGGCCTACCGCCATTTCGGCGACGCCGCGTATCAGGACGACGCGCGCCACGCCTTCCAATTCCTGCGCGACGCCCACTGGGACGCGCAGCACGAAGGCTACGACTGGGAAATCGAATGGCGCGACGGCGCGAAGCGCACGCTCGACGGCACGCGTCATTGCTACGGCCTCGCGTTCGTGCTGCTCGCGTGCGCGCATGCGTCGATGGCGGGCATCGACGAAGCCACGCCGATGATCGCCGAGACGTTCCATCTGCTCGAACGCCGCTTCTGGGACGCCGAAGCCGGCCTCTACGCCGACGAAGCCACGCCCGACTGGCAACTGTCGTCCTATCGCGGACAGAACGCGAACATGCACGCGACCGAAGCGCTCCTCGTCGCCTACGAGGCAACGGGCCACGTCATCTATCTCGATCGCGCGGAGAAGATCGCGGGCAACATCACGCTGCGGCAGGCGAAGCTGTCGAACGGGCTGGTGTGGGAGCATTTCCATCCGGACTGGTCGGTCGACTGGCACTACAACGAATCCGACAGTTCGAACATCTTCCGTCCGTGGGGCTTCCAGCCCGGCCATCAGACGGAATGGGCGAAGCTGCTCCTGATTCTCGAACGCCATCGCGCGCTGCCGTGGCTTGCGCCGCGCGCCGTCGAACTGTTCGACGCCGCCTTCAACCGCGCCTGGGACGACGGCCACGGCGGCCTCTACTACGGCTTCGGCCCCGACGACACCATCTGCGACCACGACAAGTATTTCTGGGTGCAGGCGGAAAGCTTCGCCGCCGCCGCGCTGCTCGGCGTGCGCACGGGGCGCGAACGCTTCTGGGACTGCTACGACGAACTCTGGCGCTATAGCTGGGCGCATTTCGTCGACCACGAATACGGCGCGTGGTATCGCATCCTGACGTGCGACAACCGCAAGTACGGCGACGAAAAGAGCCCCGCCGGCAAGACCGACTACCACACGATGGGCGCGTGCTACGAGGTGCTGAACGCCCTCCCCGCGCCGGAGACAACCGCAAGGTGAACACCATGGCAGCAGTTCAGCAGACCTTCCCGACGTTCGTCTCCGCCGGCGACATCCTCACCGACATGATCCGCACCGACGTCGCGTCGTGGCTCTCGCGTCCCGGCGGCGCGGGCTGGAACGTCGCGCGCGCGGTCGCCCGGCTCGGCCTGCCGACGGCCTGCGCGGGCTCGCTCGGCACCGACAATTTCTCCGACGACCTCTGGGACGCGAGCGAGGCAGCCGGCCTCGACATGCGCTTCATGCAGCGCGTCGAGCGGCCGCCGTTGCTTGCGATCGTCCACAAGACGCAGCCGCCTACGTATTACTTCATGGGCGAGAACGGCGCCGATCTCGCCTTCGATCCGTCGAAGCTGCCGCAAGGCTGGATGGATCAGGTGCAATGGGCGCATTTCGGCTGCATCAGCCTCGTGCGTCAGCCGCTCGGCGCGACGCTTGCCGCGCTCGCCGCGCAACTGCGCAGCCACGGCGTGAAGATCAGCTTCGATCCCAACTATCGCAATCTGATGGAAACCGGCTACGAGCCGATCCTGCGCAACATGGCCTCGCTCGCCGACCTGATCAAAGTATCCGACGAAGACCTGCACATGCTGTTTCGGGGCCTCCCCGAAGCCGACGCGCTCGCGCAGATTCGCGCGATGAACCCGCAGGCGAGCGTGCTTGTCACGCGCGGATCGAGCGAGGCGGCGCTCTATGTCGGCGACGAGGTCTATCGCGCGAAGCCGCCGCAGGTGCAGGTCGCCGATACGGTCGGCGCGGGCGATGCGTCGATCGGCGGGCTGCTCTACAGCCTGATGTCGCGCGAAGGCGGCTGGCCCGAACACCTGCGCTTTGCGCTCGCGGCGGGCGCGGCCGCGTGCCGTTTTTCGGGCGCGCATTCGCCGTCGCTGGAAGAGGTCGAGGATCTGCTGCGATAGTTTTTCGTCTCGGGCGCCAAGTCACGCACGTTGCATATCCGCGTGCTAGCATGAATTTTCGTCAACGCCTGGGGCCGCATCATGGACGACACGACCTATACGAAGGGTCTCTACACCGCGACCATCGGCGTGCGCGCCATCGACGGCGGCCAGTTCCAGGGTCTCGTTTCACTCGCGCGTGACGACGGCGAGGCGACCGACGCGACGATCTACGAAGTCGAGGCGACGTCGCAAAACGAGGACGAGGCGCTCGAAGAAGCGCGGGCCCTTGCGCATCGCATCCTCGGCGAAATCGAACTCTAGGCAAGCCCGGCCGCGAACGCGTCGCGCGCGGTGCGCGAGCGCCCGGCCCGAACGGAGGACATCATGGCGGAACAGCTTTTCCTCTACGGCGTCTACGCGATCCATGTGCGCCCGCTCGAACTGCAGGGCGCGCGCTGGGACGCCGAATACGAAATCCGTCATCACGACAAGGCCGTGAAGACATGGACGACGGTCGGCGGCGATGGCGGCCTGGCGAACGCCGCCGAGGCGATCGATCTGGCGCACAAGCAGGCCGTCGCCGACATCGAAGCCGGCGCCGGCATTCCGAAGCCACGCGCGTTTCCCTGAAGCGGCCGCGCCGCTCAGACCTTCACGCTGGCCGTTCCCGTGTGCGCTTTAAGCGCGAGCCGCTCGGCCTCGCGGTGATCGATCGCCGCCGCGCGCGCGTGCCCTTCGCGCGCGACCGCCCGATCGACATAGTCGGACAGCGCGCCGCCCGGCTCGATCAGCTTCGCCATGTACGCGATCTGCAGCGTGCTCGCGACCAGAATGTCGGCGGCGGTGAAGCGCTCGCCGACGAGCCACGGACCGTCCTTCAGCGCGCCTTCGACCGCATGCTCGACGCGCCCCAGATCGCCCCAGCCGAAGCTCACGGTGTTGCCCGGCGCGCCCGTCATGCGCTCGGCCATCGCCGGCTCCAGACACGCGCCGGTAAAGAAGAGCCACTGCAGGAAGCGCCCGCGCAGCGGTTCGCCGTGCGGTACGCCGAGCTTCGCGTCGGGGAATTTGTCGGCGAGATAGAGCAGCACGGCGCCCGACTCGGCTACCGTCACGCCGTCGTCGTCGAGCGCGGGCAGCTTCGACATCGGATTGACGCGGCAGAACGCCGGTTCGTTCTGATCGCCCGCGCGGATGTTCACGAACGCGAGTTCGTAGGAAGCGCGCAGTTCTTCGAGCATCCACAGCGCGCGAAAGGCGCGGGTTTTCGGCCAGTAATAGAGCTTCATCGGCGGGTCGTCCCTGGGTGAATCGGCAGCGTTCAGATTACCGCAACGCGCCCGGCCAAAGGTTCGGGTATACGCGATGACGCCGCGCGCCGAGGGCGATCTCACTCCGCGATCCCGAAAACAAGCGGATTCTTGTTCGACTCAGCGAAGCGAACGGCGAGTCCGCAAAAATATTCCGGTTTTGTTGGCCAAAAATGGAGTCCTCGCGAAACCCCACGCCACATAACAACGCCGGAGACTCCATGAACGCGCGCGTTCCCCTCGATGCGATCCAGAACACGCAGGACAATGCTCAAAGCGGCCTGCCGCCCGCCCTGTCCGACTACAAGCTCACCGACAATCTCTCGGCCACGCGCGGCCGCATTTTCCTGACCGGCACGCAGGCGCTCGTGCGGCTCGTCTTGATGCAGCGCGAACTCGACCGCGCCGCGAGCCTGAACACGGCGGGCTTCATCAGCGGCTATCGCGGTTCGCCGCTCGGCATGGTCGATCAGCAACTGTGGAAGGCGAAGAAACTGCTCGCGTCGCATGACGTGCGCTTTCTGCCCGCGATCAACGAGGAACTCGGCGGCACCGCCGTGCTCGGCACGCAGCGGGTGGAATCGGACGAAGAACGCACCGTCGATGGCGTGTTCGCGATGTGGTACGGCAAGGGCCCGGGCGTCGATCGCGCGGGCGACGCGCTCAAGCACGGCAACGCCTACGGCTCGTCGCCGCACGGCGGCGTGCTGGTCGTGGCGGGCGACGACCACGGCTGCGTGTCGTCGTCGATGCCGCATCAGAGCGATCAGGCGATGATCGCGTGGAGCATGCCGGTCGTGAACCCGTCGAATATCGCGGACATGCTCGAATTCGGCTTGTACGGCTGGGCGCTGTCGCGCTTTTCGGGCGCGTGGGTCGGCTTCAAGGCGATCTCGGAGACAGTGGAATCCGGCTCGACCGTCGATCTCGATGCGATTGCGACGTCGTGGAAAGCGCCGGAGGATTTCGTCGCGCCCGCGGGCGGCCTGCACAACCGCTGGCCCGATCTGCCGAGCCTCACGATCGAAGCGCGCCTCGCCGCCAAGCTCGACGCCGCGCGCCACTTCGCGCGCGCAAACAGCATCGACAAGTGGATCGCGCCGAGCGCGCACGCGAACGTGGGCATCGTGACCTGCGGCAAGGCGCATCTGGACCTGATGGAAGCGCTGCGCCGGCTGGAACTGACGGTCGAGGATCTGGAAAGCGCCGGCGTGCGCATCTACAAGGTCGGGCTGTCGTTTCCGCTCGAAATGACGCGGCTCGATGCGTTCGTCGAAGGGCTGTCGGAAGTGCTCGTGATCGAGGAAAAGGGTCCAATCATCGAGCAGCAGATCAAGGATCATCTCTACAACCGCAGTTCGGGCGCGCGGCCCGTCGTGATCGGCAAGGCGGCGCAGGATGGCGCGATGCTGCTGTCGTCGCTTGGGGAACTGCGTCCGTCGCGCGTGCTGCCGGTCTTCGCCGACTGGCTCGCGCGCCACAAGCCGGCGCTCGATCGTCGCGAAAAGGTGGTTGATCTCGTCGCGCCGCAAATTCTCTCGAACGTCGCTGACTCGGTGAAACGCACGCCGTACTTCTGCTCGGGCTGTCCGCACAACACGTCGACGAAGGTGCCGGAAGGCTCGATCGCGCAGGCGGGCATCGGCTGCCACTTCATGGCGTCGTGGATGGAGCGCGACACCACCGGCCTCATCCAGATGGGCGGCGAAGGCGTCGATTGGGCGTCGCATTCGATGTTCACGAAGACGCCGCACGTCTTCCAGAATCTCGGCGACGGCACGTATTTCCACTCGGGCATTCTCGCGATCCGCCAGGCGGTCGCGGCGAAAGCGAACATCACCTACAAGATCCTCTACAACGACGCCGTCGCGATGACGGGCGGCCAGCCGGTCGACGGCAGCATTTCCGTGCCGCAGATCGCGCGGCAAGTGGAAGCCGAAGGCATCGCGTTGCTCGTCGTGGTCAGCGACGAACCCGAAAAGTACGAAGGCCACGAAGACCAGTTCCCGCGCGGCACGACGTTCCACCATCGCGGCGAACTCGACGCCGTGCAGCGGCGTCTGCGCGACACGCCGGGCGTCACCGTGCTGATCTACGACCAGACGTGCGCGGCGGAAAAGCGTCGTCGCCGGAAGAAAGGCGAGTTTCCCGACCCGGACAAGCGTCTTTTTATCAACGAAGCCGTCTGCGAAGGCTGCGGCGACTGCGGCGTGCAGTCGAATTGCTTGTCGGTCGAGCCGGTCGAAACAGAACTCGGACGCAAGCGCCGCATCGACCAGTCGTCGTGCAACAAGGACTATTCGTGCGTCAACGGCTTCTGCCCGAGCTTCGTCACGCTCGAAGGCGCCAAGCTCAAAAAAGCGGCCGGCAACGCGTTCGATCCCGAAGCACTCGCGCGGCACGTCGACGCACTGCCCATGCCGGCCCTGCATCTCGACAACGCGCCCTACGACATCCTGATTACCGGCGTCGGCGGCACGGGCGTCGTGACGGTCGGCGCGCTCATCAGCATGGCGGCGCACCTCGAAGGCAAGAGCGCGTCCGTGCTCGACTTCATGGGCTTCGCGCAAAAGGGCGGCTCGGTGCTGTCGTTCGTGCGCTTCGCCGCGACCGACGCGCTCTTGAACCAGGTGCGCATCGACACCCAGCAGGCCGACGTGCTGCTCGCCTGCGACATGGTCGTCGGCGCGAGCGCGGACGCGTTGCAGACGGTGCGACACGGGCGCACGCGGATCGTCGTGAACACGCACGCGATTCCGAACGCGACCTTCGTCACGAACCCGGACGCAAATCTTCACGCCGACGCGCTTCTCGACAAGATGGCGCACGCGGCGGGCGCCGAGCGCATGCAGACCTGCGACGCGCAGGCACTCGCGACGCGTTTTCTCGGCGATACGATCGGCGCGAACATCCTAATGCTTGGGCTAACCTGGCAGCTTGGGCTCGTGCCGGTGTCGCTCGCGGCGATGATGCGCGCGATCGAACTGAACAACGTCGCCGTGCCGATGAACAAGCTCGCGTTCGCGATCGGCCGCCTCGCCGCCGCCGATCTTCCGGCGCTCGATGCGCTGCGCAAGACGGCGCAGGCGCCGCGCGTCGACATGAACGCGATGCCGTTGCCCGCGCTGATCTCGGATCGCGAGCGGCGTCTCGCGGAATACGGCGGTGCGAAGTACGTCGAGCGGTATCGCAAGCTGGTGAACGCCGCAGCGGCGTCGCACAACGACGCGATCACGCGCGCGGTCGCGACGACGTTCTACAAGCTGCTCGCGGTGAAGGACGAATACGAAGTCGCGCGCCTGCACGCCGATCCGGCCTTCCGCGCGGCGCTCGAAGCGCAGTTCGAAGGCACGGCGGGCCAGGATTTCGCGGTGAAGTTCAATCTCGCGCCGCCGGTGTTGTCGAAGGCGAAGAACGGCGGCGCGCCGCGCAAGATGACGTTCGGCCAGTGGCTGTGGCCGGTGCTCGGCACGATGGCGAAATTCCGGGCACTGCGCGGCGGCCTGCTCGATCCGTTCGGCAAGACGCTCGAACGACGCATGGAACGTGAACTCGCCGACGACTACGAAACGACGATGTCACGCGCCTTGCGCGCGCTGAACGCGGACAACGCGAAAGACGTGGAAGCGCTCGCCGCGTTGTTCGAGCGCGTGCGCGGCTACGGTCATGTGAAGCTTGCGAACCTCGCGATGGTGAAGCGCCGCGAGCGCGATCTGGCCGCGACGCTCGGCATCGAAGCGGCGACGGGCGCGGCCGTGCGGGCATCGCTCGACGAGATGAAGGGCGCGGCGAGCCTCAAGGGCATTCCGGTCGTGGTCGCGAAGTAGGCATTCGTCGCCTACTCTTCGTCGTCCTCCGCGAGCCAGTCGAGATCGCCGCACAGCACGCAGCGCTTGCCGCCCGCGCGCGTCTCCACCGAGAGCGTCACGCACGGCAGCGCCTCGTTGATCGACAGATACGGCGTCGTCACATGCACGCGTTCGGGGTCGCCGAGCGCCGCGCGGAAATACGGCCGGCGCAGCCAGTTCGCGCCCTGTGCATCGACGAGCGGCATGAAGCGCGCCTCGTGCGCCGCTCGGTCCGCGCGCAGCACGACGTTGCGGCCCGCCTGACGGCCGTTCTGGTCGAGCAGGAAGCAGCGCGCGGCGTTATCGAGCGCGAGGAAATTCCAGCACACCTCTTCCAGCGGCTCGCCGGCGGCGAGCCGCTCGGCCGCGCGCTCGAACGCGCGCACATACGGCTGCAGCCGCGTCGCGACGCGCCGTTCGCGCGCTTCCGTCTGCAGTCGATACCGCTCCGTCAGGTCGCTGATGATCGTCTGCGCGTGCACGCTGTCGGCAAGACCGGGGCTCGGGCGCGCGAAGAAAAAACCCTGCACGAAATCCGCACCGCTCGCGAGCGCGAGTTGCGCCTCGTGCTCCGTCTCCACGCCTTCGATCAGCACCAGCTTGCCCGCCTCGTGCAGCAGCGAAACGATCCCCGAGAGCACTGCCTCCATGTTGCGCCGCTGCTTGGCCCAGCGCGCCGTCGCGGCCGCGTGGACGTTGTGCCCCGCATGCGAGAGCATCACGCGGTCGAGCTTCACGAGATCGGGATCGAGCTGCCAGATACGTTCGATGTTCGAATGGCCGGCGCCGAAGTCGTCGAGCGCGATCAGGAAACCGTGCTCACGGAATTGCTGCACGGCTTCGGCGAGACGCTCGATGTCTTCCGCGCGCTGCTCCAGCACTTCCAGCACGACGCGGCGCGGCTCGATCTTCAGGCGCTTCAGGTTCGCGAGCAGCGCGGCCGCGTGATACGGCTCGGTCAGCGCGCCCGGATGCACGTTCAGAAAGAGCCACTCGGTTTGCGCGCCGAGCATCTTGAAGTTTTCGAGATGCAGCGCCTGCGAGAGCCGGTCGATCTGCAACGCCTCGCCGACGCGCGCTGCCTGACCGAACACGTCGAGCGGCGACACCGGCCGATCGAGCGTGTCGTGCGCGCGCAAGAGCCCTTCGTAACCGACCGCGCGCATATGCGAGAGGCTGAAAACCGGCTGAAACATGCTGGAGAGCGTCAGTTCCCCGTGGTCGACCGAGTACCGGTCGAACCCGGAAGACACGCTCAGTTCGAAATTGCGCGCGGAGATCGTGGTTTTTTCGGGGTTCGCGATCACCATCTCTGCATCCTCGCCTGCATCCGCGTCTGAAAGACCGTCCAGAGTCCTCTCCGCGCTTTCGCGACGAGCATTCTGCCGGCGCTTTCGCCTGCTACCGGGCCTCTGCCCCGACGCGCGCCCGTTTCCACCGATTCGCTGTTCATGCAACGGCCCTCTTGATCTAATCGGGGATCATGGCGTCCCGTGGCTTTCGTTAAAGCAAGCTCCGTGCTCGCGGACCAGCGTGGTTTTGTCGGGTTTTTGCACCGGCGACGCGCGATGAACGCCATCGGTGCCCAGGCACGCGGGCGGTGCGCACCAGCCGGGTGCAATCGGTCGGACAAAATGGCGGGCGCATGAGCCGTTGCGAATCGCGCGGGATGGCGCTTGGTCGGGCTAAACTTCGCGCTTGTCTCAAAATAATCCTAGACGCCGGATCGTCCGACTTCCATGTGTGCGTCGCGCGGATTCTAAAAAAACATGGAAATCGTCTTTACCGTTCTGATCCTGTTGCTCGTGGTCGCGCTGTCGGGCGTCGGCCTGAGTCTGTTGCCGTTCAAGCTGCCCTTGCCGCTCATCCAGATCGCGCTCGGCGCGCTGCTCGCGTGGCCGGGTTTCGGCCTGCACGTCACGTTCGATCCCGACATCTTTCTGCTGCTTTTCATTCCACCGCTGCTTTTCGCGGACGGCTGGCGCATTCCGAAGCGCGAACTCTTCATGCAGCGCCGCGCGATCCTGATGCTCGCGCTGGGGCTCGTTTTCATCACGGTCGGCGCGCTCGGCTACTTCCTGCACGCGATGATCCCGGCGATGCCGCTGCCGGTCGCGTTCGCGCTCGCCGCCGTACTCTCGCCGACCGACGCCGTCGCGCTCACCGGCATCGCCGGGCGCGGCAAGATTCCGGCGAACCTGATGCACATCCTCGAAGGCGAGGCGCTGATGAACGACGCGTCCGGCCTCGTCGCGCTGAAGTTCGCGATCGCGGCCGCGCTCACCGGCGTGTTTTCGTTGCGCGACGCCGCCGTGAGCTTCGTGATCATCGCGGCGGGCGGCCTCGCGATCGGCGCGGCGATCAGCTGGATCGTCACCGAGATTCCGTCGCGGCTCCTGAAGTTTTCCGAAGACGACGACCCCGCCGCCGGCGTCGTCCTCACGCTGCTGATTCCGTTCGCCGCCTACCTGATCGCGGAGCACGCCGGCTGCTCGGGCATTCTCGCGGCGGTCTCGGCGGGCATGGTGATGAACATCCAGAGCCTGCGCGAAGGCATTCCGACGGTCGTGCGCATGCGCATGACGAGCACCTGGACGATGATCGAATTCGTCTTCAACGGCATGGTGTTCATCCTGCTCGGGCTGCAATTTCCGCACATCCTCGGACGGGCGCTGATCGAGGCGCATCGCGACGGCAACGAGCAGGTGGGCCTGTTGCTCGGCTACGTGGCGGCCGTGATGGTCGTGCTCTACGCGCTGCGCTTCGTGTGGGTGTACCTGCTGCGCTGGTTCGCGAGCCGCGGCGCCGCGAAGCAGGGCATCGAAAGCGCCGCGGCGGGCGGCGCGCGCACGCTCGCCGTGACGACGGTCAGCGGCGTGCGCGGCGCGGTGACGCTCGCGGGTGTCCTCGCGCTACCCGTCACGCTCGGCGACGGGACGCCGCTGCCCGGCCGCGATCTTGCGATTTTCATCGCGTCGGGGGCGATTCTCGTGTCCTTGCTGGTGGCGGTCGTCGGCTTGCCGGTGCTCTTGCGCGGGCTCACGCGCAGGCGCAATCCGAATGCGGCCGAGGAGCGCGTCGCACGGGTTCGCGCGGCGCAGGCCGCGATCCGCGCCATCGACGATACGCACGAAAGGCTCACGAACGAAATGGACGAAGCGGGCTCGGCGCGTTGCGCGGATACCACCGCGCGCGTGATGAACCTTTATCGGCGGCGGCTGGAGGCTTACGGCGAGGAAGAGTCGTCGCGCAAGGCCGCGCGGCAGAGCGAGGTGGTGGAAACGAAACTGAAGATGTCGGCGCTCAGGGCCGAGCGCGCGGAGTTGCTGAAGATGCGCGCCGACCAGACGATCAACGACGAAACGCTGAACAAGCTGATGCGCGAGATCGACTTGTCGGAGACGGCGATCGTCACGCGCAGGCGTGGAGCGGGCGGATAGAGGCGCTTCGGGGAGCGCTTGCGTTTTTGCGCAAGCGCATCGAAATCAAACGACGCGCCCCCCGCGCGCCGAGCCTCAAACCACGCCAGAACCACGCCGGCGCAAGAGCGCATAGAGGATGATCGCGCCGAACGTCGCGGTGCCGATGCCGCCGAGCGCGAATCCGCCGAGCTTCAGCGTGAAGTCGCCGGCGCCGAGCACGAGCGTTACGGCCGCCACGATCAGATTACGGTTGTCGGAGAAATCGACCTTGTTGACGACCCAGATGCGCGCGCCCGTCACCGCGATCAGCCCGAACACGACGATCGACACGCCGCCCAGCACCGGCCCCGGAATCGTCTGGATCACCGCGCCGAATTTCGGCGAGAAGCCGAGCACGATCGCGATCACCGCCGCGATCACGAAGACGAGCGTCGAGTAGATTTTCGTGACGGCCATCACGCCGATGTTTTCCGCGTAGGTCGTGACGCCCGTGCCGCCCGCGAAACCCGACGCGATGGTCGCGAGGCCGTCGCCGATGAACGCCCGGCCGATGTAGCGATCGAGGCTCTGCCCGGTCATCGCGCCGACCGCCTTGATGTGCCCGAGATTCTCCGCGACGAGGATGATCGCGATGGGCGCGAGGAGCGTCATCGCCTGGCCGTCGAAGACGGGCGCCGTGAAGTGCGGCATGCCGAACCACGCGGCGTTCGCGACGATCGAGAAGTCGATCGGCTTGCCGCCCATTCCCATGCCGTTCGTGAGCACCGCGTAGATCACGTAGGCGATGGCGAGGCCGATCAGGATCAGGAGCCGCTGCGCCATGCCGCGCGCGAACACCGCCACGCCGCCGACGCACAACACGGTCACGAGCGCCATCCACGAATCGAAGTTGCTGTCGCTCACGCCCTTCACGGCGATGGGCGCGAGATTCAGCCCGATCACCGCGACGATCGCGCCCGTCACGACCGGCGGCATCAGCGTTTCGATCCATTTCGTGCCGATTGCCGCAACGATCAGGCCGATGATTGCGTACAGCACACCGCACGCGATGATCCCGCCGAGCGCAAGCGGGATGTTCATGTTCGGGCCGTGCCCGCCGTAGCCCGTCACCGCGATGACGAGCCCGATGAACGCGAAGCTCGATCCGAGATAGCTCGGCACGCGCCCGCCCACCAGCACGAAGAACAGCAGTGTGCCGATGCCCGACATGAAGATGCAGAGGTTCGGATCGAAGCCCATCAGGAGCGGCGCAAGCACCGTCGAGCCGAACATCGCGACGACGTGCTGGACGCCCATCGCGAACATCTGCGGCCAGGGCAGCCGCTCATCGGGCGCGACGACGCGTCCCGCGTCCGCGCTCGGCTGGGTCCGCCAGCGCGGAAAATAGGAATCGGACATGGGCGCACTCCTTCTCGGTTTTCGACGACGCCGCACGGCCGTCCGGCGCGCTCGTCGCGGGCTTGTCTTGGAAATTAGGCGCGAGTGTACGGAGTGCACCTCGCGCTGACAAGCTGGCCGATCGGCTACCTTTACTTCGCGCGCTCCAGCTCGAACACCGCGACCGCGCCTTTCAGTTGCTCGGCCTGATCGGCCATCGCGCCGGCCGCGGCGGCGGCCTGCTCGACGAGCGCCGCGTTCTGCTGCGTCACCTGGTCCATTTGCGCGACCGCGCGATTCACCTGCTCGATGCCCGTGCTCTGTTCGAGCGACGCCGCCGAGATCTGCTCCATGATGTCGGTCACGCGCTGCACCGCCTGTGTGACCTCCGCCATCGTGAGACCGGCGCGCTCGGCGAGTTCCGCGCCGCTGTCCACGCGCGACGTCGACGTCTCGATCAGCTCCTTGATTTCCTTCGCCGACAGCGCGCTCCGCTGCGCGAGCGAACGCACTTCGCCCGCGACCACCGCGAAGCCGCGCCCTTCTTCGCCCGCGCGCGCCGCTTCGACGGCCGCGTTGAGCGCCAGAATGTTGGTCTGGAACGCGATGCCTTCGATCACGGCGATGATGTCGGTCATGCGCTTCGAGCCGGCGGCCAGATCGCGCATCGTCTCGACGACATCGCCGACCAGTTCGCTCCCCTTCGCGGACACTTCCGACGCCCCGCGCGCGAGGCCGCTCGCCTGCTCGGCGCTTTCCGCGTTCTGGTGCACGGTCGAGGTGAGTTCCTCCATGCTCGACGCCGTTTCCTCCAGCGACGCCGCCTGTTCCTCGGTGCGCTGCGAAAGATCGACGTTGCCCTGCGCGATTTCGCGCGAGGCGAGCAGGATCGAGTCGCTCGACTGCCGGATCCCGCCGACGATGTCCGCGAGTTTCACGCTCATGCCCGCGAGGCTGTGCAGCATGCTGTGGCTGTCGCCTTCGCGCAGCGCGACGCGCGTCGAGAGGTCGCCGGACGCGATCCGATCCGCGATCTGCGCCGCGTACTCCGGCTCGCCGCCGAGTTGCGCCGAGAGGCGCCGGGCGATCAGCGTCGCGAGCAAACCCGCGGCGACGATCGCGCCGAGCACGAGCGAGACGAGCACGAGGCGCATCGATTCGTATTCGGCGGTCGATGCCTGAAGCGCGGCCGTGGCGCGGCTGCGCTTGAAGTCGACGAGATGCTCGAACGCGCTGCGCGTTTCCTCGCTCGCGGCGATCGCCTGCTGGATCAGGCCCATCTGGTCGAGCGAGACGGGCATC
Organism: Caballeronia telluris; assembly: GCF_001544495.1. Lineage (GTDB taxonomy): Bacteria > Pseudomonadota > Gammaproteobacteria > Burkholderiales > Burkholderiaceae > Caballeronia > Caballeronia telluris. The sequence goes on along the minus strand of NZ_FCNZ02000003.1, from coordinate 53,258 downwards.
GGCTTCGCGCCGATCTGCATCTGCACGATGTCTTCCCACGTCGCTGCGCGCTTGATGGCGGCGTCGTAGAGCGCGATGCCGTCGGCGGAGAGGATCGTCGCGCGGGTGTTCTCGAGCGCGTGGTGCATGCTCGTGAGCGATGCCGCCATGCCCTGCTTCAGCTTTTCCTTGCCGGCGTCGTCGGCGAAAGTGAGGTTGGCGGCGGCGAGGTCCGTGTTCAGTTTGTGCTTGTTCGCTTCCTCGACCCAAAAGATGCCGTCGAGATGGCGCGCGCCGATTTCCTCGGTGAGCGCGTGCATCTTCGAGAGGGCCAGCACGCCCGTTCCGCCGACGCACGCCGTAATCACGATGACGACCGCGAACGACAGCAACAGCTTGTTCATCACGGACAGCCGGTCAAACCATTTCATTGCTCTCTCCCATGATCCGACGCCCGCCGATGGATTCGACGAATTGAATCGGATGGTTCTGGCGAAATCTGTATCGCGCACAGACGCTTTACGGCCTTATTCAGCGGATTCTTAAGCGCTGAATGATGGGAATACGAAGTGGGAAATATGTGCCGAAATGGGGCTGAAAGGCAGCATGCATACGGCTTTCATTTTTTTAGGAGAATTCGTATGGGACGGCGCGACGGGGCCACGTATGCTTTTTCGCATGTGCATTCCATGTATGCGCATGTTGTCGTTGTAACTCTCCGATCTTGTCCGCTCACTGCCACCCGGCGCTGAGCGGTTTTTTTTTGCGCAATGGGTTTGGCGGTGGAGTTGGGTCGCGATGGGGAGGCGGGGTTGGTTTGTGTGCCGGCGGCAAGTGCACCGAGGGACATCGGGCATCGGAGACCGAAAAGCAAAAAGCGCACGGCATCTTGTGATGTCGTGCGCTTCTTATTGGATCCGTGGTGGGAGGAGGACTACCAAACTAACCGTCCGATTGCGCCATGGGCAATCACTTTGGTGTGCAGCCAGTCAGAGATGCCCCCATTGTTGCCCCCAATTGCGCTTCCTTCCTGCGACCGTCCGATAGACTCCTTTGGTCGCCTTTCAGCGATCCTGACGCGAACGCGTCGCGGCGCCACCGTTGTGAAAATAATACACTCAGGCGTCGCCGCCTGTCTGGTCGCCGGATCGTGACGCTGCGCCGGGCGTTTTGTTCATCATGTTCATGAGCAAGCAGCGATATCTCAATCTCAGTCCCATGGCTTCAAGTCATCAAGGACTCTTGCTAGCTTGAGCTTCGCCAAGGTGGTGTAGCGATGGCCCTGAATGGCCTGATTGTTCGGCATTCCGCTTCCAATCGCATGATCGAGGTCTAGCGGCTCGCCAAAGACGATCTTGTATCGACCAGTCTCCAAATACTTGTCGATGCTTTCAATTCTTGCGTAACACGTGATCGCGCTGACTGGCTGCCCTCGATAGACAGCTATCCATTTGATTGCCTTCTTGCGTTCGTCCCCAAGCCGTATCGGATACCAGCACCGTTCACCTAAGAAGACTTTATGGAAGCTCTCGTCCAGGGCGGCAATGATGATGGTATCCCCCACACCTGCGGCAGAGCGATTAGTCTTCGAAGTCATGGCTCTTGAACGTCAGAAGATGGTAGTTTTCGGGTGTTCGCTGCGTCCCATTGGCCTGCTGGCTTGTCGGCCGTGAAAGACTGCGGTCCACCTCAAGGGCGGACCAACGTTTCCATTTAGGCGGCCACGACGCATGTCACGAATGAGTCCAGCAACTTCATCAGGTCAGGCGGCTGGCGCACCAGATGGTAACTCCAACAGCCGAACCGGCCGTCATTGTTGACCGCGTTACACCAGCGATGCGCGGCGGCTGCCTTAACCTCAGCATCGCCGGTCTGCCCTTTAATTTCCACCATCAGCCGTTCACCGTTCGTCAATTCAACAATGAAATCGGGCAAATAGCGGCGGCGCACGCCGTCCTTGCGGTAAGGCACAATGAAGCCAAGATGGTCATTCTTGACCCACCGTGCAACAGCATCGTGGGCGTCGAGGGCTGTAGCTGCGGCTTGCTCCCACGTTTTTGTGTCGGCCACCATGGCATTCAGATGGCACTTCTGCACCGGCCACAGCTGCCGCCCAGTGAAAAATTCAACATGGCGCGTCGACCGCTCACCGGCTGCGCCTGGTGCAACGATGGGACGCTCCCGGCTCTTGCCGCTCTCGTCCACTGGGATGAGCGAATCAAACAAGATGCCCACGGCTTGCTGAAAGTACGGGTTTAGTGCTACATCCTGCGGCGCGCGGTTACCATGACACGCCAGCTTGCCCGCGAGAAACCGCTGCGCATAACCAAGCATCTGGGGGAACAAACGATGCGTGGGTATGATGTCACCTCGCTCGTTTATCCACTGCTGCGAGAGCACCTTCGCCATCGTGAAGGCCACCTGCTGTACACGCACAGCGGCCCGCCACTGGTCCAGATTCACAACATCGGCAATGCCCGGCCCATAGGCGGCAAGCGTACCGTCCGCTGTGGTCAACCCCTTCATCAACGTGGTATCAGGCACGCTCATGGGGTTCAGTTCCAGCGATGGCACCTTAGGCCAGTCGACGGTCAGGCGGGTCATTCCAGGGTCGGTGTACCCCTCTGCGACCGGAAAACGGATTTCGTACTGTGCCTTAGAGGCGACAGCGTAAATCTGATTGGCCGGCGGTGACGGCGATTGCTGTGCCCCGCCTTCCACCTTGAACGGAATTAACTCAAACGGCACACCAAAGACCTTGGCCGTTTCTTCCCGGAAGAAACCGGTGGCTTCGTCTACAGCGTATGAAGTGCGACGGAGCGCTCGACCGACCACCTGCTCGCACAAGAGTTGAGAGCCGAACGGCCGCAGGCCCACCACATGTGTGACGGTGGTTGCGTCCCATCCCTCGGAAAGCATGGCGACGCTAATGATGCAACGCACGTCTCGACCCGGCGGGACGCTTGCATCGATGGTCATAAGCCCGCTGCTCTCGTCATCAAGGACCTTGTGGTTGTGCTTCTCTACCATGGCCACGTATTCTTCGGGTACGTGGTTGCCGGGCCACGAGGTTTTGCCGATAGTCTCCAGCACGAAACGCAGGCGGCGAGCCTCGTTGTTCTTCCCCCCACCTTGGGCAATGTCTTCGGCTACCTTGCTATCTACCCGCACGGTCCATTCGCGGCCTGGTGCGTTGCGGAACTGTTCTGGAGCGGCGCCGTAAGCGCTGTTACCGTTGGCCAACCATTCATACAGCTCCTTCGCTAGCGCGGTATCACGGCATACGATGATGAACACAGGTGGCACATCGCTCTTGCGGTGCCCAGCCGCATACTGACTGCTCCACTGCTTGGCCGTCTTGCGCCACTCGTCAGCCAACTGCGAGATAGGTTGAGTCGCGTAGCGCATCAGCAAGTCTGGCGTGAGCTTGCCACTATGCCCCTCCTTCTCCGCTATCTCCTGCACCCACCGCCACACATTGAAATAGGCCGGCGTCTCTGTGCCGCCGATGTCTTGCGTTGGCAGTTGCGGAATCTTCACCAGCCCAGCCTCGATAGCCTCAAGAAGGCTAAAGTCGGTTACCACCCACGGGAAAGGCTTGCCCACCTCGTTGCCGCTACCCTGGATGTAGAACGGCGTCGCCGACAAATCGACGCACAGGCGGATGCCGTTGCTGCGTCCGCCCAAAGCATTATTGATGCGGTCCAGTCCTTCAATCCAGACCGTGGCCTCGCGGGCGTCCACCTCGGCGGTTTCCTCGTCAATGGCAAAGGTGTCGTCGGCGTCGAGCTTGCCACGCCGATAGGCGTGGTGAGCCTCGTCGTTCATCACCAAGATGGCAGAACTACGCCCTTTGCGATTGCCGAGCACGCGTCGCAGAAACGCCGCGTCGCTCTCGTAGTAGCGCACCTCCTTGACCTCAAAGCCGGTGAGCTGGTCCTTGTTGTCGCGCAGTTCACGCACAATATCGAAGGCTCCGGTTAACGCTTGCTGGCGAATATCGGCGTCGGTCAGCGAGTCCTTGCCTCCCAGCTTAACGGTGCGCAGCTTTTCCACTGGCACGCCGCGCTTGACCACCCTAGCCGACGTTCCGTTGACGTCACCCAACTCGCGTCGCTCCAGATTGTGCCAGTTGGTGATGAAAACTTCGCCGCGGCGCAGGTCGGGCATACGATGCAGCGGCACCAGCTGGCGCGTGCGGTAAAGACTCAGTTCATCCAGATTCGGGTCCAACTCGCGAAGACGGTCGCGGATCGTCACGTTCGGGCAGACGATGAGCACCGTGTCCGAATACGCCGCTGCCTGCGGCTGCGCCACTTTGTTCAAAATGGACCATGCGGACAGCATGCCCATTACGGTAGTCTTGCCGCTACCGGTCGCCATTTTGAGTGCATAACGTGCAAAAGCCTTATAACCCTCAGCCTTCGCATCATCGCCAGGCTCATCCGTGGGAACGGTAACACCCTGCTTTAGGTCGTCCGGCCCCTCCACCAGAAACAGTACGGTTTCCACCGCCTCCAGCTGAGCGAAGAACAGCCGCTGCGCCCTGTCGGGCGAATGCCACAGTTCCAGCAGTTCCCGTGTTACCTTGGTGGCCCCGGCGTATTCACGGTCACGCCATTCCTTCAGGCGCTGACGTATCAGATTGGCCAGGTCTAACAGGTATTCCTGCCCCTTCGATGAGTCATCGAATATCGACTGTTGGCCTTTAGTCTTGCGGCCTCGCGCTGCGCGGTCGGGCACCCGAAAAAAATACGAGGCCAGGCGACGACCTGACCGCTTTTCCGGCGGTTTCCCTTCCTCGATATGCCAATGGTGCTGCGGCTCGTCGTAGGGGAAGTTGATGATGGGGGCTTCAACGGCTTTGATTTGGCTCATACCTTCACCTCAACCACTCGCATCAGCTCGTTACCCCGCTCGTCAATCACCTTGACCGCCACCCGGCGTTTGGAACCCATGGGGAACGGCTCGCTCACGGTACCCGCGAGATGTTCCCACACCGACGGGACAAACTCGGCCTTGAGCGACTTCCGTAGGTTGTCCCACGCGGCCGTCTTCGGGAAGAACACTTGGGTGGCATAGAAGCACATGCCGTCGTAGTCCGTGTCCAGCATCCACGCGGGCACGCTTTGGCCCTCGATGGCTTCCTGCTTCATAGTGGCGGGGTTGAAGATATCGAGGCCGTTCAACTCGACCTCGAACAGCTCGGCTCCGTCATCGTTCTTTTTGCCAGTCTTGCGCACGGCTACGTCTGGCAGGCCGGTGACTGAGAAAATTTCACTCGCTCGGCTGGTCTTAAGTAGGTCGCTCATGGCCACGTCCGGCGTGACCGTGACATAAGTGCATGGCACCCGCAGCTTGTTGCGGTCCTCCAGCAGTTCGCGCGCCTTTGCCTGTATCGCAAAGCCGAAGAAATAGAGGTGCGGAAACTTCAGGAAGTACGCTTCGCGCGCGGCCTCAAATACGAGGTCAGAGGTTATCGCGCCATCCTCTGGACCAAATACCACTGCGATGCGGTTGCCTTCAGCATCTAGCCCTTCAGCGTGCAGAGCGTCGCTATCGGCCATACGCCGGATGTCGGCCAGTACCAGCTCCCGGTTACCAGGTAAGCGCAGCGTCTTGGACTGCCGCAACACTTGCGTCATGCGTTCGATGTGGGTCGCCGGGTCGCCGTAACGGGCCACCGACTCAGTCGCAGTATGTGGCAAAGCACTGTTAGCGGCGTCGGCATCGCCGAGCGCGCCGTCCATGCTCTTAACCGGTACCGTAGCTTCGCCGCCATCGGGATCAACCGTCTGAGCCGGGGCGATGGTAGCCTCAACCACGAACGGCCCCGCGACCCTGGTTACATTGTCATTGACCTCGGGACGGTCAACCAACACTTCCATGACGGGCTGTTCGTCGTTGGCGATGGACTTCAACGTGATGTGCGGCACCAACCCGCCGACTTCCTCGCCCTTGCGATTCTGCCTGCGCTTGTACACAAAGCCGCCCTGCGGCCCCGTCTGGGGATCCTTCAACTCATAATAGGGGAACGTCGCCGTTAGTAGCCGCTGGCGTGCGAGAGCCAAAGGTACACGCGATGTGTCACAGGTAATCCAACGACGCCCCCACTGCTCGGCGACGTATGCGGTCGTGCCAGAGCCACAAGTCGGGTCAAACACCAAGTCGCCTGGTTCCGTACACATGAGCATACAGCGCTGAATTGCGATATTGGCAGTTTGTACCGCATACACTTTGCCATCCGGACCGAATTGATTCTGGCCAACTGTGTCCGTCCAGATATTATTTAGTTCAAAGCAAGGAAAATCATCCAAAAGTCGGATGTATCCCAGAGTGGTTTTACCAGCGTATACCCGTTTTGCTTCTAACAGCCTCTTCATGCCATCGTGGCCAGTTTTCCAATAGCCCTTGGTCGGTCGCCATTGCTTGCCTTTAAACTCGACTGGGAAATCACCGGGAGGCTTAGAGGAAGTCAGGTCGCCAGTTGCGCATAGCTTGGCATTGGCGGGCAAGTCATCTGGATAATCAGATATTGGGCGAACTTCACCATTAGGGAGAAACACCTTCGTGTAACCCGTCCCACCTACCTCTCCTGCGCGCTTGGTCTTGTACAGCATCCTCTTCTTAGTCGCTTCTTTGTCACGTGCGTACCAGATTATGTAGTCGTTCACTACCGATAGGTCTTCGCTGGTCGTTGACGTTGTTTTTGCGTAAGTGATGATTGCGACAAAATTCTGCGGGCCAAATACTTCGTCCATTAGTTCGCGTACGTGGTGAAGATTTTCGTCAGAAATCTGGACAAAAATGCTCCCGCTTCTACTCAAGAGTTCCCGCGTTAACAGGAATCGGTCACGTAAATATGTTAAGTAGGAGTGAAGCCCCAACTCCCAGGTGTCCCGATATGCTTTCACCATTTCTGGTTCGCGAGTCATGTCGGAGTCACCGCCATGCTTCACATCTCTCTTGCGAACAAATGGTTGGAAGTTCGACCCGTACTTAACGCCGTAAGGTGGGTCTATATAGACCATTTGAACTTGACCACCCAGCCCCTCGAATTCCAGCAGTGAATTCATCACCTGCAAGCTGTCGCCCAGAACCATCCGGTTTTGCCAAGGTCCCTTATGCTCGTAGGCGTCCAGCTTGTCAGTTACGTCCAAACCGCCCCCGTCGCCAAACAGGTCGAAGGTGGTTCCCTTGGCTTTCCGATGTTTGATACCGTCCAGGATGGCTTTGGTCGAGTGCTGCTCGTGCACGAAAAGAGGCACGGTAGGCACCGATATCTGATGCCGCTCTGCCTTGCCCGTCCAATTCAGAAAGGGCTGACTCAAGGCCTTCAACAGGTCGGCGGCAGCCTTCAAGGACTGCACTTGGACACCCCCTCCCGCCCAAGCCTGAGGCTGTGCAAACGTCGCCGCTTCTCCGTCGACAGCGCACCGCTGCACTAGTTGAATCAGCCACTCAGCCAGCTCGCGGTCACGATTCTCGTCCCAGCTCAAGGCAGGGTCAAGGCTGCTGTCGTAACGATAGGTTCGAGGTGACTTCTTGGTGTTGAACTGGTCCTGCACACCCACTTCCGGCCGCTGTACGGCCTTCTGGCTGTGCTTGTAGTTGGTGGTCTGTACACTGCCTGAACTCGAAGTGCTGCGACGGGTCGCCATTTGCCCTCTTACTCGGTATTTGTCGAAAAGCGAACAGAATATCAGCGTCGGCATCATTGTTGCTACTAGCCTCGCATTTTTTGATCGACAACCCAGCAGCAACATCAGAATGCACATCGAACGTACGCGATACCCGCCTGTAGCACGGCTCCCTTCTAACTCTCCGGACTCGTCGGACACGCAAAGTGCACGTAGGGCGGACTCAAGCGCACTGCAAGTGTTCTTTCACATTCGGGTTACTGCCCAACAGGAGAGGTAACTCATGAAGAAGGGGGCGTTGGCCGCTCCCCGCTATCCGTTAGCCGCCTCCGCTACCTTGGGAGAGATATGTCTGGCCGTCTATTCCTCGTGCATGTGTATACCGCCTTCATTACGATAAAAACGCGAGGCTACTGACGAATCTTATCTTCGATATTTGACTTACCCCGATCTTCAATATCGAGATCGACTTGACATGTGTCGAGGCGCGTGCTCTACTGCCTTCGCATTTTGAATTGGGTCGACGCCCAAGCCAACCTGCCTTTCCGGGCAAGGTGGATCGCGAAAGCGGATGTGGCTCCTGAGCGAGCAAGCAAACGGATAACGCGTCGACCCTCCTTAACGGAGGGTTTTTGTTTTCTGACTCAACCATTCCTCGCGAAACGATCCAGGCCTATCTGGAAACGCACTACCGTGTCCACGGCGACACGCCAACGACATTGAAGGTCGGCGAAACCAATCCGGCACTGTCAACGCTGCATAAAGCGCATGGCAGCGAATGCAGTGCTTTCATCACCGCCTGCAACCCCTTCAGTCAGCATTCTAGTGACGAGCTCAATGCGGCCAGACAACAGGCACTGGCGGACGAGCTGAAGCAGCTTGGTCTGACCTTTATCGATGGTGTCGGTCAGCACCCATCGAACAATTGGCCTGGCGAAGCGAGCTTCCTTGTACGGGGAGTCTCACTTGAACTCGCAAAGGCGCTTGGTACGCGATATGGTCAGAACGCAATTGTCTGGTCCGACGCTGACGCTACGCCGCAGCTTGTCCTGTTGAGATGAGTCGTCGTTGATTTGATTCGGCTGGTTCGCCGCCCTATACAGGAAAGAACCGGGGGGGATTTGATCCGGATTGCCGCCCCCGACGATTTGTCGAACGCGGCTAAACAGGAGATGACGATGTCAATTCAAAACGGGCTTTTTTCCTCGGAATCCGTTTCCGAGGGCCATCCCGACAAGCTTGCTGACGCGATTTCCGATCGCATCCTCGATGCGTTCCTCGCAAGAGATCCGCACGCACGCGTTGCCTGCGAGACCCTTCTCGCGGATCAGTGCGTGATCGTCGCGGGAGAATTCAAGACGAGACGCATCGAAGATTTCCATGCTGTGCGTGAATCCGCGGCGTCCCTCGTGCGCCAGGTACTTCGCGAAACCGGCTACAGCAATGCCGATACTGGCATCGCGCCCGATCAATGCGAGGTCCAGATCCGTTTCAACGGCCAATCGCAGGATATCAACCAGGGCGTCGATCGTGCCGATGGCGTTCTGAGCGCCGGTGATCAGGGATTGATGTTCGGTTACGCCACCGACGAGACACCGGAACTCATGCCTGCCCCCATCGTCTATGCGCATCGACTGGTACGCCGGCAGGCTGAACTCAGGAAAAGTGGCGCGCTGCCGTGGCTGCAACCGGACGCGAAATCGCAGGTCACGTTCAGTTATGTCGATGGTCGACCGACGACCGTCGACGCCGTCGTGCTTTCGACCCAACACGATGACGGCATTGAACTCGACACATTGCGGGAAGCCATCCAACGACATCTCATCGACGCGGTCATTCCTGAGAATCTCCGCTCTACGTCCTTCCGCACGCTGATTAACCCTACCGGACGTTTTGTCACAGGCGGGCCTAAGGGTGATGCCGGGCTGACGGGTCGTAAGATCATCGTCGACACTTACGGCGGCGCTGCCCCACATGGCGGAGGCGCTTTCTCGGGCAAGGATCCATCCAAAGTGGATCGGTCGGCCGCTTACATGGCTCGGTTTCTTGCCAAACAGGTCGTGGCACGCGGCTGGGCCAGACGGGCTCTGGTGCAACTGGCGTATGCGATCGGTGTCGCTGAACCCGTGAGCTTCGTCGTCGAGACGTTCGGAACTGAAACTGGGCGCCCGCGAAATGTCGCCGCCGAACTCGGGCGCGAGTTCGATCTGCGCCCGCAAGGGATTATCGACACACTCGATCTGCTGCGCCCGATCTACTACCCGACCGCCGCTTATGGGCATTTTGGTCGCGATGATCTCAACCTGCCTTGGGAAGTCGTGCAATGACGCAGACGCAGAGTGCCACACTCACTTAAACATCAATGACGTGATGGATACGTCGGTACTGTCGCACGTGATCCATTGTCTTACATTCGGGGAGAGCGAACTTGTCAATTGGGAACGACTTTACTTCAATGCGGCAGCACAACGAATTCAACGCCGAACTGGGAGGGGTTGTTGGGTTGCTGGTCGGCGATGCCGTCGGCGTCGGTTATGAGTTTCGTCCGCCGGAGCGGCTTCCTTCGCGCGATCAGATAGAAATGGTCACGCCCGCCGAATTCAGGCGCTCACATGCAGGCGTGCCTGCTGGCACGTGGTCCGACGATGGCGCTCAGGCACTCTGTCTGCTCGCCAGCCTGCTTGAATGCGGGACACTTTCGCTGACTGATTTTGCAGGCCGGCTTGTACGGTGGTTGAATCATGGCTACATGGCCATCGACGGTGACGTGTTCGACGTCGGCATTCAGACGGGCGAAGCGTTGCGCAACATAGGCGACGGAGTGTCGCCGCGCGAATCGGGCGGTGCGTCCGAAATGGACAACGGCAATGGCTCGCTGATGCGGGTTCTGCCGCTGGCTATCTGGCACGCGGGCACCGATGAGGCGCTGGTCAAGGATGCTCATCTGCAATCGCTACCGACTCATGCCCATCCTCGCTCGCTGGTCGCGTGTGCGTTCTACTGCCTTCTGGCGAGGGGCTACCTGCGAAACCTGGGCGACCCGTGGTCGTGGGCCGATGAGCGTCTGGAAGCAATCTATGAAGCGTGGCCGCGCGAAGAGGAAAAAACGGTGTTTCTCTCGGAGTTGAACGTGCTGCGAAGGTTTCCGAAGACCGATCGGCCGCGTGGGACAGGGTACGTCATCGACACCCTCTGGTCTGCAAGAAGGGCATTGGAAGAAAGCTCATTCGAGGACGTCGTCCGGACCGCGATCCTGTTTGGCCACGATACGGACACCACTGCCGCGGTGGCAGGTGGCCTCGCTGGCATCCGGTTCGGCCTTGCTGGCGTTCCCGCGCGCTGGGTCGGAGCGCTACGCGGATATGAGCTCGTGGCACCATTACTGGTAGCGTTTGCGGCCGATGCATCGGGTAGCCTTGAGCAACGAAATTAACGCTCAGTTGCGAGAGAACAAGATGATCAAGTCACTACAGCAGATCAGAGACGAAATGGATCAGGAGCGCTGTCGAGGCTCGACGAAACCGCTTTGCATGAGATCGAACAGCGTACCCGGCGTCAAAACATCGGCTTCGTCACCTCACACCGGTCCGATTGCAGGGCCGATGAGAGCTTACGCAGACGCCGAGCGCTTCAGGCCGATATATCCATCGGGGGATTCGGCTTCCGACGCATCGATAGCAGTTTTATCGATTCGCGGCACCCGGACCAACGCAAAGCAGTAATCGACCGGGCATACATGGTGATCGGCAGGGAAGGCGACGATTCCGGTCGACTGAAAAACTTTCTGAAGAAGCTATCAGCAGACTATCAGCAGGAGTACGTCGCCTGGAAACTACACGATGCAAAAGAGGTGCTATTCGTCCGGATCGCACTGGGCGACGAGGCGCAGCTTGCGTTCGAAGATGCACGATCCCTCGGAATCTTTCATCCGGCTGAGGCCGGCGAATATCATGCTGCACTGCTTCGGCACAAGGGTTTGATTTTCGAGTCTGGCGGCTTGGTCGAAACAGTGGGTGCGGGATTCTTCGGGTCCTATGGCAGATACTTGCGCGCTAAACAGATCTATGATGCGCAGCTTACAGCTGGCAGCAACGAGATGGGGTCCTAAAGCAATCGCACGCACCCACTGTCGGCGTCCGATAGCACGAGAACATTGCAGGCTGCCTTGCCAGCCCCTTCAATAGAAGATTCAAAAAAATCTTAACCACATATCACCGCCCCGAGCAAAGGCAACAGCCTGCCGCTCCGCCACTGCAATCCCGCGCTGGCGAAACCATCGGAGCGAATGATGCCTACCACCTCATCTCCCCTCGAATTCCTGATCGTTTTCGCGGTCGTCTTTACGGCCGGCGTGCTGACATCCGTTGGATTGCGCCAATACACTGAGAAAGTCCGCCGGGAGGCTACGCGCCATGCATAACCCGTTCCCGCATCAAGAGTCTTTCGGCCCAGCCGACATGTACATGGGCGACGGCATGCGCGAACCCGTCGAACCCGGCTTGTCTTCGCCGCCTGTCCAGCTTACCGCATCCTCGGCCGGCATCCCACCTTGCCCGAAATGCCAGTCGAGCCGTGTCGATGCCCGCAATCTGGCCCGCAGGACCGGTGGTGCGATCGGCACCGTCGCTGGCACCACCAGTGGCATCGCGTTCGCGCTCTCCGGCGCAGAAACCGGTGCAACGGTCGGCGTGCTGGCTGGCCCGGCTGGCGCCGTGTGCGGCGCGATTGCCGGCGCCGTGATCGCTGGATTGATCGGCGGCGCCGCAGGCTGCGCGACGGGCTCGGTCTTCGGCGAGATCGTCGACGACAAGGTGCTGGACAACTTCCGCTGTCACGCCTGTGGCCACACATTCAGTCGGCCCAAAGCATCTGCCTGAACCGTCGCCTTTCCCCTTCGCTGTTTCTTCCCGTTAATGCGCTTTTGCCCGGCCGTGTGCCGGGCCGTATGCGCTCGTTTTTCCCAAGGAGTCAATCATGCATCTCGTTCGCAACATGGCCTATGTCGGTGAAACGCCCTGGCATGGTCTTGGCAATCAGCTCTCCCCGCGCCAAGCGATTGAAGTCTGGGCGCGCGAAGCGGGGATGGACTGGACCATCGAAACCGCTGAGGTTCGATACGTTGCTGATGGTTCCAGCGGATCTGGCAACAGCATCGGCTCGATCCATGCCTTTCCCGAACAGCGCGTGCTGTATCGCTCGGATACTAAGGAACCGCTGTCCGTCGTGTCGTCGCGCTACCAGGTCGTTCAACCTCGAGAAATCTTAGAGTTCTACAGGGATTTAACCGAGGTCGGCGGCTTCGAGCTGGAGACTGCGGGCGTCCTCAAGGACGGCAAAAAGCTTTGGGCGCTCGCCCGTACCGGTCAGGGTGTTGCACTCAAGGGCAAGGACCAGGTCAACGGCTACCTGCTGCTCGCCACCGCCTGCGACGGCACCCTTGCGACCACTGCCCAATTCACGTCAGTGCGTGTGGTCTGCAATAACACGCTGCAGATCGCGCTAGGAGACGGCGCCGGTGCCGGCGCCGTGAAGGTCCCACATCGCTCGCAGTTCGACGCGCGGGCCGTCAAGCGTCAGCTCGGCATCGCTGTGTCGTCATGGGACGCGTTCATGGTGCGAATGAAGGCGCTTTCGGAACGTAAGGTGAGCGATACCTCCGCGGACGCGTTCTTCCGCCGTGTGCTCACGTATACGGCAGGCGGCCCGAACATGCCGGCGCCGGCCACCAACGACAGCGCAATCAAAGCTGTGCAGGCGCTGTACACCGGTCGCGGCAAGGGCGCCACGCTTCCCTCTGCTGCAGGTACTGCATGGGGGCTCGTAAATTCGATCACCGAATTTGTCGATCACCAGCGGCGCGCGCGCAGCGACGATCACCGGCGCGATGCCGCGTGGTTCGGTGCAGGCGCCACGCTCAAGCAGCGCGCATGGGACGAAGCGATGAAGCTCGTCGCATGAAGTTTTCATTCCCTGTTTTTACGTCATAAATGCCCGGCCGGGGTTTCCCCCGCCGGGCATTTTCACATCTGGAGGTGATTGTGTCGCAAGCTGAACTGGCTAGCCGGGGCAGAAACCGTCCGGCATTACGACTCGTGGAAACGAAAGACCTGTCGCGCGATGAGTGGCTATCGGTGAGAAAGAACGGAATTGGCGGTTCGGATGCCGCCGCTGCCGTGGGGCTCAGTCCGTACATGAGCCCGCTCGAACTGTGGCTCATCAAGACCGGGCGCGATGCGAACCTGCGTCGCCCCAATCCCGACGACACGACGGAGCCGGTGTACTGGGGAACGCTGCTGGAACCGATCGTTGCAGCGTCGTACACGAAGCAGACTGGCAACAAAGTTCGGCGGGTCAATGCCGTGCTTCAGCATCCGACGATCGCCTTCATGCTGGCCAACGTCGATCGCGAAATCGTCGGTAATCGTGACGTGCAGTTACTCGAGTGCAAGACGGCAGGCAAATTCGGTGTGCATCTGTGGCGTGTCGATGTGCTCTCGGGGCTCGCGTTCGCGGCAGTTCTGGAAGGTGTCGCATGCCTGCTGTGGACAGTCGCACTTCGGCCACCGTTATTACCGGCTCCCGGGCCAGCAGTGACTGAAGCCATTCCAACCAACGCCCCGCCGTTCACGAACTTTACGGTCATGCCTCAACGCGAGGTAACGGCAAGTCACGTCGATCAGACTGTCGGCTGCGAAGCTGTAACGCGTGATCGCACAACTGTCACTGGCGGTCACGCCCCGCGCGGCGATCCCGTCACACCGTTACCGAGTGAGTCTTCGCCCGATGACGAAATGACCCGGCTCGTTCGCGACATCGCGGCCGGTCACCTACGCCCGACCGTGGCCGACATTCGCCGTTACCTCGGGTGCTCGCAGGCAAGGGCGGCGGCTCTCCGCCGCGAGCTCGCCGAACGTTCCCTAACGGTATAAGCCGGGCCTGCGACCGGCCATCCTGTTTTTTCCTTTCCCGTCACGGGCACCGCGTCCGGTCTATCCGGAGGCGCGCGCTCGTCCGTCATCTGGAGAAGTCCATGCCTCAAACCGATGTTATTTATCGCCTGCCGCGGTCTGCCAGCCTGCTGAAAGGCCTTGGTATCGTGGCAGGCGTCACGGCAGTCAGCATCGCGGCCGCCCTGTGCTGCGAGCAGTATCGCAAGCGCGAGCTGATTCGTTCGCTCGCGTCGATGCCCGGTGCTGCAAGCATTCTGCCTGCGCTGCACACCAACGCCGAGATGCTGCTCGCCGCGCTCGGCAGACCCATGCCGCCGGCACCGGGCAACGACAAGCCTTAAGACTACCGACCTTCCCATCCCCGGCGCCCGTCGTCGGCTCTCACTTACTCATTTCCCACGCGCACGCATCCGGCTCGCTCCGGAGGGGCGTGCTCGTCCATTTTCAGGAGCTGTCATATGAATCAGCCCACACGTCTCAAACCGTTGTTTCATCCGGGCAAGTTGCTCATCACGCCCGCTGCGCTTGCCGTATTGCGCGGGAACGGCGTTCCAGTCATCAGCATCATGCTGCGTCACATTGCTGGCGACTGGGGCATTGTTTCCGGCGACGACAAGGCGCAGAACGATCTGTCGATCGCAGCCGGCCTGCGGCTGCTGTCCATCTACCGCCTGCCGGACCACACGCGAATTCTCGTGATCACGGAATGGGATCGCTCGAACACCACGATCGAGAGATTCGATGAAGTCGTGGTCGGTAGCGAGGCACGGCGTACTTCAAAGTCCGGTCGCGGCTATCCCAAGTGGCCGGCCCCCGACTACGTGGAGGGAATCTGACCATGAGCCGGCATACGAAGAACGGCGCGCGGTTTCCGATGGGCGAACTTGCCATCACACCCGCGGCGCAAGCCGCGCTCGATGCAGCTGGTATTCTTTCCGTTCTGCTGCTGGCAAGGCATATTCACGGGGACTGGGGTGATCTGCACGTAGAAGACCTGGCGGCAAACGAACTGGCCGTACTGACCGGCAAGCGTCTGCTGTCGAGCTACGCGCTGCCAGGTGGCGGGAAAGTGTGGATCATCACCGAGGCGGACCGCTCGGCGACGACGATCATGCTGCCCGACGATTACTGACACGATGACGGTAAAGGCGTACCAGCAGGATTGAGAATCCATGCTCGTCTCGTCTAAGCGCAAGCGCCCTTGGGGCGCTCGCTCACTCCAGTGCCATTTTTTTTGCAGGTGCCCGGATAACTTCGTCCCATCCGGCGCAGTGCATACCCGGTAGCGCGAGCAAAAACGTGTCAAAAGGGGCACACCACGGTCAAGGTGGGCACATTGAACCGCTGAAGCACGGCCTTTCCTGGCGGTCGCAGATCGGAAACAAGGGCAGACCCGGGCCGTGATGGGAACGCCCGCTGCCTAAACAAGGGATAGTCGTTCGGCTATTCTGTGATCCGAACGCCCGTATCACTCTGCCTAAGAGACATTCCATCGGGGAATCTCTCCGGTCGCGTCATCGACCGCGGTCTCTTGGCCGCGCGACAATTCGGGTCATTTTCTTTCCACTCATGGGACAGGAAATGTCCCAACCTGCATTGATAATCGACCTGCAGAGCACCCGCGTCTGGGTGGAATGATGCGACTACAACCGTTAGAAGACGGCTAGATCGATAGCGGATCGTGCTTCGAAAAGTTGTCGCGCCGTCTAGTGCTAAAGTTTTTGCGCCCATTGCCGTACAACACGCATCGCTGAATGGCGCGCGCGAACATGGATGACATGTGGACTGCAAGCAGTTTTGAAGAAACACTGACGCTTCCCGTCAGTTTCATTCTGTTTGCCGATGCGGCTACGTCGCTGCGTTGGCCATGAGTTGATCGGCCAGCGAACTGTCTTAACTTGAATAACGATCTGTCACGGGAGGCGTATTGAGCAGCGTTGGATGGATTGATTTCTCTTCGACCGATCGCGAACGGGTGAATGGCGTACTTGCGCTCTTGAGTGAAGCCGGCACGCTCGACGAACTCGGTATTGGTCAGTTGCGCGACGCTTTCTCGGATAGTCTTTTCCCAGGTTTCTCGACCGTTCAGACGCGGGCGAAATACTTCGTTACCGTGCCGCAGATTTTCGCCGACTATTGGGTGCTGACGCCGAAGGAGCGGCGCCGCCGCTCGCTGGAGTCGTATCTGAAAGAATCGGAAGACCATCTGGCCGAACGACTGGTGCACAACCACGAGACGGATCAGAGGGAGCAAGGCGAACCGTTTCCGGTCGGCATCATCGGCAGAGAGCGGGTCGGCAAGGGCGGAGCTTCGCGGCGGCCGTCGTCGGCGTACTGGGCCGGCCTGCGGAAGTTCGGCCTCGTCGATACCGAGCTGTCGATCGCCGAATTCTGCCGCAGCGCAAGCGAGCAGCAAACGGCCGACCGTCTGCTGCGCGACGACGCCGAGATCGACATCGGTGAAGACGACGATGTGATGAAGCGCCGGCGCCTCGTTGCCACCGTGCCGCGCCGCAGCCACGACTGGCACGAAGACATTCGGATCGCGCTAACGCGCCCGGAAGCCGAACTGCTCTACAACAAACTCCGTTACGTTGAAGCGCTAAAGCACAGCGTCCCCGCCCAACTGATCAACACGGATCTGTTTCGCGACGGCACACTGCTAGGCGCCGAAAATTTCGAAGCGCTCAGCCACGCCCTTCAAGCGTTACCGCAAGTGTCTGAAATCTGCCGTGCGACCGCGCGCAATGCAGCCCGCTTCAGCAAGGCATTTCTCGGCGCGCATCTGCGATTCAACTATCTGATCGCGGCGAAGCTCGAACAGACTGAGCGCGCAGAAGAGCTGAGTCAGGAATTCGACGAATGGCACGCCGAAGCAATAGACGACGATCTCTTCAATGCACAGGCCATCGACGAATGGTTATCGCCGTCCATCGCGTTGCAGGTTGGCGTCAGTACCAACACGCGCCGCTTCATCCGGCGTTGGCATGAATCCATGAGCGCTGATAACACGCCGACACAACAACTCGACGCACTGGTGCGCGAACAAGCGAACGCCAACAAGGGCAACCGTTCGCTTTTACAACGCTCGCTGCCCGCGGACACGGGCTGGGTTGGCATCTATACGCTGCAATATCGCTGGCCGCAGGCAAGGCAGATCCTCACGGACATTCGGGAGGGGCTCGCATGCTGAATCCCGCATCCAGTCGCTGCGACTACGGTCACCTGCTGCGGCCTCCCCCGCCTGACGAGACCGGCGGTGTCGCGTATGAGCTCGACGCGGCAATTGCGACAACCTATTCGCTCGACCTCGACGCGCTGCTGGTGCTGCCCGTGTCGCTAGTGCTCGGCAACACGCTCGAAGGTGATCTCGCCGGCGAGAAAATTGCGCTGCTCGACGCGATCAGCCAACTGGGCGGCAAGCTGAAGGTGTTCTATCAGCGCGGCAACATCCACGTGCCACCGGAGTTCAACCGGCTCTTCGGTCTGCTGGAGCCCATGCTCGCTCCAATCGTACCGACCGCTCAGGACAGCGAGCGCAGCGCGGCATTTTCGTCGTTTCATCCTAAGCTGTGGCTACTGCGCTACGTGCGAAAAGACTGGCGCGGATCGACCACGCCCGATCCGGAGCGCAGATACAGGCTGCTCGTCATGAGCCGCAACTTGACGTTCGACCGCAGTTGGGATGTGACGGCGAGCCTCGACGGCCAACCGTCTGCCCAGTCGGCGCGCAGCGACGACGCGCTTGCGTGGTTCGTCGAATCGCTGCAACCGTATGCACCAGGCTTCGAGCCACTGAAATCGATGATCCGCGATCTCCGGCGCATGCAGTGGGAGCCACCGCAGCCGTTCCGCGACCCGCGCATGTTGCCTGGCGGCGGTGCGCACATCGCAGACCCCGACGAACGCTTCGGCACTCCGCTGAACTTCGGCGATGCGAAGGACGAGCTGCTTGTCGTGTCGCCGTTTCTCGATGCATCGGAGAAGAAGGCGCTTGACTGGCTTGGCAGCGATGTGAAAGGCAGGCGCATGCTGCTGAGCCGTAGCGACTCGCTGGATGCGCTCGGGCAGCAGGCGCTCTCGGGCTGGGACTGCTACGCGCTGAACGATCGCATTGTCGATGGCGAGGAGCAGCGCGAGGAGGAGCACGCGCGCAGCCAGAATCTTCATGCGAAGCTGATCGTGAGCCACAGCGGACAGACCGCGCACTGGCACCTCGGTTCGGCGAACGCGACGATTGCCGCACTGGGCGGATCGCTTGCGGACACGCCACGCAACACCGAATTCATGTTGCGGCTGAGCGGCGCCGAAGCGAAGGTCGGCATTGACGTGCTGTTGCGGCAATGGACCGGCGATGAAGGCAACCACTTCGTGGTGCCGCATACGTTCACGCCGCTCGACGTCAGCGAACAGGAGTCGGACCGGCAAAAGCTGCGCATGCTTGCGCACCGCTTGATCGCCTCCGACTGGAAGCTCGACGCGCGCGCGGACCAGACCGGCCGCTATCGTCTCGTGCTGGCGACGAACTTCGCGCTGTCTGACGTTCCGGACGGCTTGCATGTGAATGTGGGTCTGCTGAGCCGGTTGGGCGTCTGGAAGCCGCTGTTGAACGGCGTCGAATGGAACGATCTCGCGCTGACGCAGCTGAGCGCGCTCGTGCCGCTACAAATCTGCGGGCAAGACGGCGCGGTCAAGGAATCACTGGTCATCCAGGCGCGTCTTGTCCTGCCGGCTGGCGTCAATCGCGAGGATGCCGTGGTGCGCGAACTTGTGGACACGCCTGAGAAGTTCCTCAACTACGTACGCATGCTGCTGGACCCGTCGCCCGATAAACGCCGGGTGTTGCGCGCCGACCGTCAAGGCAACGATGTCTCCGACATGTTCGGCTTCGACGGCAGCGACGCGCTGTTCGAACAGTTGATGCTGGCGGCGGCGCGTAATCCCGAGCATCTGGAGCGCGTCGGCCAGCTCGTCAAGCGGTTGGACAAGCTGAAGATGGTTGTGCCGGAAGTCTTTTTCAATCTGTGGCGCCACTTTGCGCCTCTCGCAAGGAATCGCCGATGAGCAGGAAACGGGAATTGATCGCAGCCTCTTTCGCCAAGCTCACCGATTTCCAGCGGGCGACGGTCGATGCGGTAATGCAACGCTTCGACAAAGCACAGCAGAACCGCTTGCTGGTGGCCGACGAGGTCGGGCTCGGCAAGACGGTGGTTGCGCGCGGTGTGATCGCCAGGATGCTGCTGCGCCATCTGACGATGCATGGCGACGAGCCCGCGAGGCCGCTGCGCGTGACTTACATCTGCTCAAATCAGACGCTTGCCAACGAAAACCGCCGAAAGCTCGCTATTTTCCCGGACAAGGACGCGGCCACCTACGTGCAGGCTCCAACTTTCTGGCGACTCGCCGAACTCGGCGTCGCGCGCGATCACGATGGTCGCGGCAAGCTGATCGAGGTGTGTACGCTAACGCCGGCGACGTCGTTCGGAGTGAAGCGTCGAGGCAAGGGCAATGCCAAGGAACGCTACATCATTTTCCGTGCGCTGGCCGAGCATCCGCAGCTCTGCGGCTCGGACCTCGGCGCGCTGGAGGACTTCTTCCGGCAGGAAGTGGGCGATTCGTGGAGGCCCAATGACGACGGCTGGCCGCGTGAGGGCGGTATCGTGCGCAGCGTGCGTGACGCGTTTCATGCGTCGTTGAACGGCGCAGCACCGCTAGCGCGCGACGACCTCGCCGAGCTCAACAAGGCGCACGTGCCATATGGCGACTGGTTCGAACTACTGCGCGGCTGCGCGACGCTGTATGCGTGCAACAAAGCAGCTTGTCCACAGGCATTCAACCGCATCCTCACCGAGTTGCGTCTGCGGTTCATGCACGCGTGCGCGGGCAATCTCGAAGCCGATCTGTTCATCCTTGACGAGTTTCAGCGTTTCAAGGAGCTGCTCGGCCGCAACGACGACAGTGAGGACGGCATCATCGCCCACAAGGTGTTCGATGAGACACGCGAGGGCGCCGGCAAGATCCTGCTCCTGTCGGCCACGCCGTATAAGGCGCTCACACATATCGACGACGAAGAAGATGCACACGCCGAGCAGCTCCAGCACCTGCTGCGTTTCATCGCGAGCGGCGAAACCGCGCCATGGGAAAGGTACACGAAGGCGCGCGAAGCACTGCTCAAGGAGATCCTGCTCCTGCGCGATCCGTCGGTACGGCCCGCCGACCTCGACGGGCAGCCGAAGAATGCTGTCGAGTCCGCGCTGCGCCCTTACATATGCCGGACCGAACGTGCATCGATCGGGTGCGGTGTAGAGAACGTGACGCACGCGAGGCATCTGCCGTGCAGCTCGACGTTCACTCGCACCGAGATCGACGCGTTCGTTGCTTTCGACAAGGTCGGTCAGGTTCTGCACGACGTGCAGCCGACCATCCATCACTTGCCGTTGATGGAGTTCTATAAATCGGCGCCGTGGCCGCTGTCGTTTCTTGGCGATTACAAGCTGCGCACGTACATCGAGTCGCACAAAAACGTTCCTGAAGTGAAAGCCGCGCTGAGCCGGGCCAAAGCGGCATGGATCCCGCGCGACAGGCTGGACGCCTATGCAGTCAAGCTGGATAAAGACGCGCCGCACGCCAGGTTGCGCGAAGTGACGAGAGCTGTGTTCGGAAACGGCGCCGAAATGCTGCTGTGGATTCCTCCGAGCCGACCTTACTACAACCACGAAGGATCGTTCGCCACCAATGCACAGTTCACAAAAACGCTGCTGTTCTCAAGCTTGCTACTCGCGCCGCGAGCGCTGAGCGGTCTCATTTCCTATGAGGCCGAACGTCGTCTGCTGCGCGCTGCGGGAGACAATGCCAAGTATTTCGAGGATCGACCGACCGGTGACATCATCCGCTTCGACAACCCGAAGACGCTCGCGCCTTGGGGCTTCGTCTATCCGTCGAGGACGCTCTGCGATCTCGCGCCGGTGCGCGACGAGGCTTTGGGCAAGAGTTCGGAGACACTCGTCAACGAAATGAAGAATCTTCTGGCGGACGGTTTGCAACGACTGCAACGCTTCGCCGGACCCGCGCCGCGTCATCCCGATCTGTGGTATGCGCTCGCGCCGTTCTTGCTCGACTGGACCGACTCCACCGGTGCAGATGCCGGCCGCAACGTACTGTCGCCACGCGCCGCGTGCGAGCAGTGGCTCGATGACTTCCGGTGTAATGCGGGCCAGTCGGCTGACGCGTCCGGCCGGCGCGACGTTATCGACATCTTGCGTGGGCGGCTCGACGAGCCGGCGCTCGATCTCGGCCCGATGCCCGACGATCTGCCCTGCTTTCTTGCGAAACTGGCAATCGCCGGACCTGCCGTGAGTGTGCTGACCAGCCTCGAGCGCATATGGAGCAAGGGCGACCGCGAGTTGGCACGGCGCGCGGGCGTCGGCGCAATCGACTTCGTTCAGGTGTTTAACAACCCGGAAGGACGGCGCATCCTGAAGAAGAGCCGACGCGACCGGCAAATCCCGTTCTGGATGGCCGCGCTGGATTACTGCGTGAGCGGCAATGTTCAGGCGATGTTCGACGAATACCTGCATCTGCTCCACTCGAGTGGTCTCGACGCGGCTGAAGCGATGGCCCGGCTCAACGAAACAACACGTTTGCGCGCGGGCAGCGTGACGGCGCAGGTCCAGCGCATCAATGGCGCCGCAGTCCGGTTCCGCTGCCACTATGCGGTTTCGATCAGCAATCAGCGCAGCACCGACCAGCAGGCTGTCGAGCGGATAAGCAACGTGCGCGATGCATTCAACTCGCCGTTCTGGCCGTTCATGCTGAACTCCACGTCGATTGGTCAGGAGGGGCTGGACTTCCACTGGTATTGCTCGCGCGTTGTCCACTGGAATCTGCCAGCGAATCCAATCGACCTGGAGCAGCGCGAAGGACGCGTGAACCGCTACAAATCCCTGGTGGTGCGTCGCCGCGTCGCCGAGTACATCGCCAATACGCCGGTTGCTGCGGATGGCGGCGATGTGTGGGCCGCATGGTTCGGGCACGCGAAATCCGCGCGCCGCCTCGCGGCAAACGCACGCTCAAGCGACCTAGTACCATACTGGCACATGCCGGTCGGGCAGGCTCGCATCGAGCGATTCGTACCGTACTTGCCGATGAGCCGCGAAGCCACGCGCCTCGACGAATTGCTGAAAATCCTCTCGCTGTACCGGCTCGCGTTCGGCCAGCCGCGTCAACAGGAACTGCTCGAAAATCTGTTGTGCCGCGAATTCGACGCCGCGGAAATTGCCGAGATCCAGCGCAAGCTGATGATCGACCTCGCGCCGCTGAACTACCTGCATGCGGCCTCCGATCCGATCGAGATTCCCGCCGACGACACCGCGATCATGGTGACCAAGTCGTTCTCCGCGCACGAGGACGATGCGAACGGGACGTTCGATATCAATCCATTCGCGTCGCACGACGATCAATTGCCTGGTGCGGAGAAATAAAGCTCGACGCGCCTTGGTCGAGACGCGGTTAGCGCACGTGCTCACGTTATTCGTGAAACGTGGCGCTCGCTCGTTTCGGCGTGCGAATGTCAGGTATGCGCCGGCGGGTACCTGCCGTTACCCCCTGACCGCGCGACTAGCTGCAACGGGTCGCGCAGCGACATCCGCGTGAGGCAGGTAGCTAGCCAAGAGTAATTCCTCGTGGATTCGCCGGGACAGCCGCTTGAACGACGGCTTCTGTTCCGACAGGTGCCCGACGACCGGTACGCTCAACCTGGCTTTAGAAGCCGGTCGTGCCACGTCGGGAATTGGACGGTTACAACCGCGACAACCCATGGCCCGAGGCTTTTGTGCGGGTCTCGGACTTTAAATCGCGTACCACCGCCGAGAAGATTGTGCTGCGGAGAAGCTAATTAGGGCCGCCTCCGATGTGAGGTTGCGTTGCACAAAAAGTAGTACGTCAAATAGGCGGCCATGCTGACCTTTCAGCATGGGATAGCTGCTGTTCTCGATAGCCTTGTTGAGGATGGGGAGCGTACGAGAAATACAATCACCGATATAAAACGGCAAGACGCAAATTTTCTTGGCGTCCGGGCAGTCTTGAACCGGTAGGAGATAGCGCGTCCTATTAACGCCGGACACGCCAGCGACGGCCAAGCCGCCCCTCACCTGACTATCGTACGCGGGCATCAGCCCGGTAATCAGCAGCAAGGCTTTCATGGGATAGGTTACATTCGTGTTACCCACCAGCAAGCCGGCCGCTAGTTCATTCAGGCTTTCAATCAGGCAACCATCAAACTCATCGACGGTCTCGAATGGGGAGTCGACCTTGAGGCTTCGTGTGCCATTGGCCACGGATAGAAATTCAAAGCTATTCGCCAGATTCGTCAGTTTCTGGTGGATCGCCGGATTGCATAGCGCCTCTGTTGCAGAATCCACTGGGCGACAAGCCGGTGCGCCGCGCTTACCTGTGCCCCAGCTTTCCAACACCTTTATGAGAGCGAGTGCCAACCGGCTTGCGGACACGGTAGATGGCGGCTCCGAGAGATAGTCTACTGCCTTGGTACGGACCGTGAAGTAATCCACATGGTACGCCGCGTTGAAACCATTGATCGCCGCTGTGAGAGCTGCCGTGTCATCGGTAACACTAAAAGACATCTCGTTGCTCCGTCTGAGTTGTGTCGGCCGTGTTGAGTAAACGACCGAAGTGCCCTGAGGTTCCGGTTCTGGTCCCAGCCCACGCATCCGAATAGCGCGCACTGCATGTGCGATATCGCCAAGCCTATAGGGAGGAGAAGACGGACGACTTCAAGCTGCGGCGACTTTGGCCGCTCGCGCTGGTCGAGTCAGCCGGACTCATGTACATGATCGCCCAGAGTGCGGAACACCCGCCAAGGCCCGACGACGAAGGCAAGCCCAATTGGCTTAGAACTTTGTTCAGGCTGGACCGAATCATTTCGGCGGTCGATTCCGGGGATAAGTCTGCGTATCCGCGCGATTTCCGGCTGCATGACACGATTACAAACGATCAGGTTTTCGAGTTTTTGCCCGGAGGCCCCAGTTGTACTGGAGCTTGCGCTGGAACCGATAGAGGCGAAGCGACTGAAAGAGCGGCGTATGTCGAAAGACTAAACGTTTGAGCGGCTTTCCGATGGTCGCATGAAGGTGATCGGGACGGTGGTCCCCAGCGTGAAACTGCGACGGTGGCTTCGCTCGCTTGGCCCTGCGGCGGAAATCCTGGCGCCAACCACGCTTCGGGATGAGTTTGCGCGCGACGGGGGCGCGTTGGCAAAGCGCTACGGCACGACAGCCTGAGTCATGCGGTGCGTCGCATTGAAGAGAATTCACGCAATGCAGTGTTACTCGCACGAGCGCTTCTTGGGTCAGTCTAAAGTGTAGGTGCAAAAAACGGCCAATCTGGCAAGCGGCTTGAGATACTACTTTTCCGAACGCTGAACAGAACGACGGGCAACGTACGGGAATCGCACACCGCCCAGACTGCGGGCGGCATGACCAGCGGCGGACCGTGGAATTAACGCAAGGCCTGATCAAACTTCATCCAGCATCCGGAACTCCGCATCGATCGCTTCGCCCTGATCGCGCCAGCGATGGAACTGCTCGCGCTTCTCGCGTCCCACTACGACGCTTTGCTCGACCGCCGTTACGTTGGCGCGCAAATCGACGAGTTCCGGGAAAAACTGATCCTCGAAATGCGATCCGCCGACCAAACCCAGCAATTCCGCGCGCTGGTTCTCAAAGTTCTCGACCATCTTGTCGAGCACTTTGCGAAACGCCTGTTCGCGCTTCATCTGCTCCACCGAGTCCCAGATTTCGAGCGCGAGCCCGAACGCCGACAGCAGGCCGTTAAGCCCCTTCGCGAGATTGACGGCGCCCCACGGCTTGAACTTCAACATCTTGCCGAGATCGAGACCGACCACCTTCGCGACACCGACAATACCATCGCGCGCCGCCAGCACCGACGTGTTGTTGATCAGGCCGCTCTTGACTACGTAATCGATTCCCTGCTTACCGTACGCACGCACGCTCGCGTTGAAATGATTCACCTCCGCGTCGAAACCGACGGCCATCTTGCTGACCTCGAATTTCACCGAGCGCATCTGCTGATCGAACGCGTTTTGCAGATTCGCGTTGAGCACCACCCCGTCGGAACCAATATTGCGCTCGAAGAATTCCGCGAACGTGTCCATCGACTGACCACGCGCCTGCAGGATCAGATCGGTGAAGAAGTCTGTCAGAAAGCTGCGCAGACCAATGCGCACATCGTTGATACGTGCATCGGATGAAATCAGTTGCTTGCGTAACTGGTTGTTCATCGTTTCGAGGCGGTTCACTTCCTGCGCAATGCGGTCATCGTTATGGACGGCAATAGGCAATTGCTTGCCAAGCACGTCGCGCACGATACTGCGCCGCGTTTCGTCGACGACGGCCGCGATGCCTCCCGCCGCCGAAACTTTTTCCGACGTCGCGTGCTGAAGCAGCTCGATGCGCGAGAGTGCGCGAAAACGCTCGAGGTCCGCAAGCCAGTATTCGGTGCCCATCTCGAACGGATCGGCAGCGACGGCCACCACGGCGAGCTCCGCGGCCTCCGCGTCGGTCAGCGCGATCAGATCGCGCAGGCGGCCCGCCACGCTGTCTTTTTTGATCGAGAAGAGCTTCGCATATTCGTGCTCGTCCTCGACATCCGCGACCGCGTCGAAGCGGCTCAGCACGAAGACCGTGCGCGGCAGCAAGTTCAGCGAGCGGAACAGCCAGGTGAGATCGTCTCGATGGCTCTCCTTGATCGGGTTCGTCGGGTCCATCACGTAGACCACGAGATGCGCCTCGCTCACGTACTTGCGCGTGAGTTCCTTGTACTTTTCGAGCGTATTGGTTTGCGCGTCGAACTGCTCCTTGAAGCCGAACAGACCCGGCGTGTCGATCAACAGGCAATCGGGGCTCGCCTCATAGACCGTCACTGCATTCGACGATTCCTCATGGCTGATTTTCATTGTCGACTTGTCGAGCCGTTCGAGCCACGCGGCCGCGATCGCCGTCTTGCCTTCGGAAAAACCGCCGATCAGCACGACGCGCAGCTTGTCCTCCTCCATGCTGCGGATCGCATTGTCGAGCTTCGTCTTGACGTTCGTGTCGGTGTCGATACCGAACGCTTCGCCTTGCGCGAGGAACGATCGCAGATCGCTGAGCACCTTCAACGTTTCCGCCTGCCGTTCCTTGAAAGACTTGAGTGTCTGTTCCATTACACTGCCTCTGTTTCGGAAATCGTTGTAGACAATTGCGCGAGATTCGCGCTAACGCGGATCAGCGTTGAATTGATTTGCGCCACCTGATTGACCGATCGCTCGACTTCGGCAGCAATCTCGTCGATGCGCGTCTTAACGCTCTCCATCGCCTTGTCGCAACTGCTTTTCATCGCGTCTTCCATGCGGCCGACGACGCGCCCGATGTTCTCGTTCGCGGCCTTGCGCTGCTGCGATTTCTTGTAATCACTGTCGAAGAAGCCCCAGACTGCTTTCGCGATACTCACGACAAGCGTCACTCCGCCGATGGCAAGCGACACCCAGCCGGCGGGATTCCAGATCATCATTAGCCCCCCTGCGAGCGCCGCAATTAGCGATATGTAATTTACGCCGCTATCGAACTTCATGTTCAATTCGAAGCTACCGAGTGTCGGCGTGTCGATTGATCGATACGCATCCTGTAGTTCCTCGATGCGCCGCTGGAAGCGTTCAAGCGTATCGCTCACGTCCCGCTGGAAACGCGCGAGTTCCCTCTCCATCAGCGTCGGCAGGGCCGATTCAAGCTTCGCCTGCTCGCGCCTCATCGCCGCACTCAGCGCGTCCTTCACGTCGTCGTTATCGATGCCGTCCTTGATCCGCTCGTAAATCTGCTCGCGCACGCGCGTTTCGAACGTCCGGATCGCGGCGTCCGCATGCGTTTGCAACGCGGGGCCGAGCGCGCTCACCGCGAGTTCCAGCTGCTCGCTGACGTGGGCCCAGTCGCGCTGAACGTCCGCCGCAAGTGGCGCGACCTTGTCACGCTGGATCAGCGCGATCGTGCCGGCTGCCGTCCGCACGGCGCTGCGCACTTTATGAACGTTCGAGGCACGGATACGCGCATCGCTATCGGTCACCATGCCTCGGCTCAGCCAGTCGAGAAACGACTGGAAACCTGACCTCGCGAGCACGTCCGCGGGACTCGCCTTCGCAAGGAACTTCTCGCGGCCGCGCGCGGCGTCCGAGCCCGGCACAAGACAATCGGCCGCCGCCAGAAACGCAGGCTGCGCGCTCAACGCGATGTAACGCTGATAGTTGTTGCCCAGATGCTCGCGCATCGTCTCATCGAGCACGGCAAGGCTCGCCCGTTCGCCCTGGTTCAGCAAATCCCCTTTTTCGAGCTGGATCGGATTCGTGATGCGCTTGTTGAAAATCGACCAGACTTCGGTTTGATCGCCGAGATGCTCGCGAATCTTTTCGAGCGTGCCTTGCCCGTCCTTGTCGCCGGTCTGCGGTGCCGAAGGCTTGCCGGTTACATAGAACACCGCGTGTGCGGCCTTCACCGCGCCAAGAATGCTGTCAATGACGCGTGCTTCCTTGCCCTCGATGCCGGGCACGTCGAGCAGTTCGAACCGCTGACCGTTCGCATCGAATTCGTAGCCGTGTGCGTCGAGCGTGTAGTCGGAGCGGCCCGTGCCGATAATCTGGCCGTCCGCGAACGGCACGAGGCTGTCGAGCATCGCATGCGCCTTCGCCTGCTGGGCTTCGAGCGACTGAAGCGCCGTTTGCGCGTTGTCGAGCTGCGCATCGAGCCGTGCGCGCTCCACCTCGTGCGCAACCACAAGTTCGCGCTGCTGCTGCCCCGTACGCGCGAATTCGAGTTGCTCCGGCAGCTTGCTGAACAGCCACACGAGCTTTTGCCACAACGATGCGGCCCGCTTCTTCGCCTCAATCGCGAGACGCAGCCCATTCAGTTCCTGTTGGAGCGCATCGCGATCGGCGTCGAGTTGCGCTTTACGTTCGGCGACTTGCTCGCGCTGCGCGTCGAGCGTCGCGCGGCTCACCTCGATTGACTCGGCACGCGCCGCCAGCGATGCTTCGCTGATGCCGAACTCGGCCTCTTTCACGCGAAACGCGGAGCGCGCCTCCGTCTTCGTTCGCTCTTGCAGCAGGATACGCAGCGTTTCGATGATCGTCGACTTGCCCGCGTTCGTTTCGCCATAAAACGCAATCGTGAACGTGTCCCAGCGCGCGTGCCGTTGCAAGGCCTCTATGCGCTTCGCAAGATCGTCATGAATTGGAGCGACGAGATCGACGACCTGCTTCATCGTGCTCGCAACACGCGGGGCAGTCGCATCGGGCTTGAGCTGCCTAAGCAAATCGTCGATTTCGTTCAATACTGCCTTGTGTAGGCCAATCGATGATGTACCGTCAGTTTGTTGCATATCGCCCCAACTCGATAGACATAGAAAACCTGCCATGAAGTTCTTAAAAATTGATCGAACTGACACGACGGATGCTCACTGCACGGGTCATGCCTTAACTCGCTCACGGTCTGGCAAACCATTCCCATGTGCGTTGTGCTGCAATCACTTGCGCTGCAAAACCTGCTTGAATTGGGCGGAAATCCGTTCGATCAAATTCGGCTGTGACCGAATCAATGTAGACGCGCCACATCGCGGGCAACGCGAACGAATATCCGCGTTCGGCATCAGGACATCGCTACGCGGGGCAAACGTATGTTTCCAACCGCACTGATTACATTCCAACGTAAAGGGCGCTGGGCGTACTGTCATATCACTTCTGGTAGTTTGTTTGTTATGTGTAGCGGGCGACCTCAAGCTCACCAGCTACCCGACACAAGTCATTCATCCGCGTTGCGCATCGCTCGTTACCGAATCGACATACGCTCCTACGGCTACAGTTCCCATCACGGCTGCAACGAAGACAATCGCAAACGCGGCCAGATGTTGCAGCGGGGAGGAATTGCAATTCGTGAACATGTTTTCTCCTGAGAGAGGTGTAAAAGGACGGCATCGATAGGCCGCCCTATCAACTTAACCGCACCTTCAGACAAATCATGTCCAAACGCCCTCGAGAAATACCGATCTAGCCGCGCGACGGCGTTGCTTCACATACTCTGCAATCAGTTCATGCATCGGCACTGCGCTTTTCATAATCTCACCCGCCTTCGTAAATCCCAGCCAGTGCCCTCGCTTCTGCTGCCAACTCGGAGCGCAGCCCCTCCGGCGCCAATACCTCGACGTTCGGCCCAAATGCCCGTAACCACCACCGTAAGCGCTGGCTCAACAGCACCGTGCCGTGCACCTCACGTGTGTCGCCGCTCTGACTGATCTGCTGATCCTCGGACAGCGGCGCTTCCAGCAAATGATGGCCTGCGCCGTTCGTGAACCGCAGCCTCAGATGAACCACACCTTCGACCATAAAGTCGAACTGACGCTGTTCCCGTACATACTCCGAGAGCCTGAACCCGCGCGGATATGCAAACGACTCGGGCAAGATGGTGGCGCGCAGGAGACGATCGAGCCGGTACATCGCCGGGTTCGGATGGCGAGGCATCGCCGCCACGAGATAAACCAGCCCGCCCACCTCAACCAACCCCAAGCGGGTGGACGACCTTTGCATCGGTGTTATCGACCTTCGTGCGTGGCTGGTAAACGATTTCAAGCTGCTGCTCGTAAAAGACCGCTTGCGAAACTTCAGCGAAGACGTCGGAATCGACCACCGGATATTGCAGCGTGAAGCTGCCGACCTCTACCTCGATCTTGTCGATCCATTTGCGGTAGCGCCGCTCATGCTCGCTATTGACAGCAGCCAGCCGCTTGCCGGCCACATCGAACAGCGGGGCTAACGTGTCCGCTACCAACTTCGGAATACGCCAAGTCGAAAAACGACGCAACGTCTGGAGCGCCAGCGCCTCGTCGTGTGTCATGCTGCCGGCAGCCTTCGCTGCGAGGCCGCTCGCTCCTGCGACCTTGAGCCAATACTTGGCCCTCCCGCGCTGCTCCATGACAACAAGCGAATCTCTGAGCATCTCTTCGAGCCGTCGCTGCACGGTCTTCACAACCGGCGCATCGAGCAGCATGACGCTGAGCTTGCGATGTACGTCGGGAGTGGAAATTGGCTCCTCGCCCTTGGCAGCGTCGGGCAAGACCTGCATGATTTCTCGATCCAGCATGTCGGAAGTGGACTCGGGGTAAAACTGGTCAAGCCTGCCTTAACGGCACATTTTCGAAATTCTTTAGACCGCGGTTTCACAACGCCGATGACAGCGATCCCCCGCACCCGGAAGCCGCACTTTGGTACGGCGGTCCTTGCGAGTATAAAAAACAACGCCCGCCGGGGAGCGGGGGCGGGCGAATTCGCGCCTTAGCCCGCGTCGACCAGTTCACTCGGTTCGGTGCCACTCGTCTGTGTGGTTCGGTCGGTCGAGATGAGCGTTGGCAAGTCGCTTCCTGCGACGCTGATGCGAATCTCGGCAAGCGTTTCGCCGAGCTGCCCGGCCGACACACCGTCCATGTCGAAGCCGACCACGCTCTGACGCATCAGCGCCTGAGGCACGGTCCAGTACGACATGCCCTCGTCTGTAACTACGCTTACCTGCGTGCCGTCGGTGAAGTGGATCGACAGTCGCCGACCATGTATCAGCGCGTGCCGTTCCCGCGACTCGACGTTCGCCTGGATGCCGCAGTATTCGAGCGCAGCGCAGAGCGCATCGTCGCGCAAATATTAGAGTGCCATCTGTTCTGCCTCGCAAGATTGTGGTGATAGCGCAAGCGCTTCTTATAGCCAGCGACCGGACCCTGACGCGAAGCCAGTATGAGCACGTATCGGGACAAAGCGTGTCCCATGCGCTCGAAGATCGAAGCTGTTTGCCTGAACGCGTCAGGACACGGTCTGTCCCAACCCTCTCTCACCATTGCGTCATCACCGCTACAAAGGGGAGCGCATGACCGCTTCGCCATATGGCCACCGACGTCTTGCCGACTTGTCCGTTAGCGAACTCGTGGATATTCGAATGCTCAACAACGGTCTTTCAAAGGCCGAATATTGGATTCGCTGCAACGCCGCGCGACTGCGCGACGAACCGTTTGTCGAGCGAGCCTCGAAAGTCGGCGAGCATGCGTCACATGATTCAGACCTTCGCGTTGAAGTATGTTGCGCCCTGCGCGAGTGCGATCCGCACTTCGACCGTGATAGCCACAACATCGTTGCGAGGCTCGATGGCCGTGCCATCCTGAATGCGGACACGGCCGAGCATTTCGACACAGGCAACGACCTTCACGATCAAACGTCCCGTTCGATGCCAGACATGCGTCTGTGCCACCTGTTCCGCGCTCTTTACGAACACGGCGCTCAACGCAACTGGGACGCTCTGGTTCGAATCGGCGAGATCTCCGTCGAAATGTCGCATGGTCATCGACTGATGGATCGTCGCGAAGCGTCATGCCGGCAATGACAACTAATCCTGCAAAGAGGAACGCGACGTCAGCGCGTGGCATCAGCCCGTACACGATTCGCAACCTTGATGCCGCGATCTTGCATCTCGAGCGAGTCATGGCC
This sequence comes from Caballeronia telluris, assembly GCF_001544495.1. GTDB lineage: Bacteria > Pseudomonadota > Gammaproteobacteria > Burkholderiales > Burkholderiaceae > Caballeronia > Caballeronia telluris. The sequence goes on along the minus strand of NZ_FCNZ02000003.1, from coordinate 21,111 downwards.
AACGCTAACGCCCTCGCGATTTTTGGGCCGACCTATTGGCGTTCGCGTATTCAGCAGGTCGAGGCAACGCCTGGTGTCATGCCCGCGCAACTCCGCCGGCTGCACACGCTGCGGAAACGACTCGATCGCGCCACGCAGGCCGCAAACGAACCGCGTCAAACATCACGACATCCTCAATTGAAAGGAGATCTCCATGCCGCGCACCTCGGCTGAGCCATCGATCCATCGGCGCTTCTTCGTGCACGCCTTGCGAGTCGAACATATCGTTCATATCGACGCATCGCTCTGCGACGACGTTTTTTTTGGCCCAGCTCGCGACCTGCTACAGAATGACTTCGATCAAGTGCGCGAAGCATTGGTAGCAGGCGGATTGAATTTCCGCCATATCGAACAGGCCGCCACGTTCGACGACCTTGAGCATTGGCTCGCGAAGGTCGTGTGGAAGCTCGAAATCGGTTTTCTCGTGCAGGCACGGCAACCGTATTTCATCGTCGACAGTCACGATTGCTTCGGCTACTCGTGGGAACTCAGCCGCACGCGCTGGTTCTTCGCTCGCGAGTATGCCTATGCGCTCAACCAGATCAGTGCCTGGGGCGCACGCAATCACAATGAGGCACGCACACGGCTTGAGCGCGCACCGTGCTGATCTGGTTTGCCCGCGCGCAAGGCATCGCGACCGGAATCGGGACACGAAATGTCCTGATGTACGCTCATACTTGATACGTCTGAATTGCCGGAGATCCCAACCCGCCCATGACGCATCGCTTTCTCCTCCCGGAGTCCTCACCTGATGGAATCAGCAACGTGGAGCCTGTCGTCGAACTCTGGTCGCTGCGGTTCCTTGTGAACTTGGAATTGCACCGATACTTGATCAAGCCGAGCGGCTGGGCCAGCGATCTGATCTCCCAGGCGCTCGCGCTGCCGGACCTGCGACTGCCCGGCGCGCCGCGCGCCCTCACTGTGGAATTCGACATCGAGGAAGACGATGCGACCGAGGCCACCGATCGCCTGTTCGACACGCGGTCCGCGCGCACGCTCCTGAAGGAACGCCTCGCCGCAGTCGAAACCAATCCGTTGGCTGCGAACGCGCCGGCGGTCGTTGCGCAGAACATCGGCAAGCTCCAGGCGCTGGTCGGCCTCACGGACGTCGAGTCTCGCATCCTGATGTTCGCGGTGCTCGTGCATACCGATCGAGTTCTCGACAAGCTGAGCGACTGGATCGGCGAACTGACGTCGGCCGGCCTTTATTACGCATTGGGTGCCGTGCTCGGCATAGACGAACAGGCGGTGCGCCGCGCGCTTTCGCCTCAAGGCACGCTCGCGCGCTCGGGCCTGCTGAACGTCGATCGCAAGCAGCGCTGGACGCTCGCGGCGAAACTCGACCTGCTTTCAAGCGAATTCGCCGATCGCATCGTGTCGGACGCGGTCGATACGCTCGAACTCCTGCGCGGGCTGGTCGCGCTCGCCTCGCCGCCCACGCTGACGCTCACCGATTTCTCTCACGTGGAGCAACAGGTCAGCTTGATTTGCGCCTGGCTCAAACGCGCCTCGCTGACGCAGCGGCGCGGCGTGAACATTCTCGTGCATGGCGCGCCGGGCACTGGCAAGACGGAGTTGACGCGCGTGCTGGCTCGCGCGATGCAATTGAGCCTTTATGAAGTCACGGGCGAGAACGCCGACGGCGACGCTGTGCCCGGCGCGCAGCGCCTGCGCGCATTTCGTGCGTCGCAGGCTTTTTTTGCCGAGCGTCGCGCGCTGATGGTGCTCGACGAAGCCGAGGACGTCTTCACCAGTGGCGAGCCGGGCGAGCGTAGCGTTGCGCAGGCGCACAAGGCCTGGCTCAATCGCGCGCTAGAAGAAAACCCCGTGCCGACGCTCTGGCTCTCGAATTCTGTCGGGGGCATCGATCCCGCGTTCGTACGCCGCTTCGACCTGGTGCTGAACCTGCCCGTGCCGCCGGCGCGCGTACGCACCCGCATCATTTCCCGAGCCTGCGAGAACCGTGTGTCTGAAGCCAGCCTGCATCGTTTGTCGGCGCATCCGGCGCTCACGCCCGGCGTGGTCGCGCGCGCCGCCCAAGTACTGCATCACGTCGCCGACGACTGGACCCCGCAAAGCTTCGGCGACGCGCTCGAGCGGATCGTCAATGACACGCTGGAAGCGCAGGGCCATACGCCGCTCGCACTCCACGGCGCGCCCGATGTCACGGGGGGCTTCGACCCGTGCCTTGTAAGCGTCGACGTCGACCTCGCCGTGCTCGCGCAAAACATCGCGAGCACGCGCTCGGCGCGCCTCTGCCTGTACGGTCCGCCGGGAACCGGCAAGACCGCGTTTGGGACGTGGCTCGCGCAAGAGATCCAATGCCCGCTGTTGCTGCGCCGCGCCTCCGACATGATTTCGCCCTACGTCGGCGAAACCGAGCAGAATATCGCGCACGTGTTTCGCGAAGCCGCGCGCGAACGCGCGCTCCTACTGATCGACGAGGCCGACAGCTTCCTGCGCGAGCGCGCCACAAGCCAGCACAGCTGGGAGGTCACGGCCGTCAACGAAATGCTCACGCAGATCGAGTACTTCGACGGCGTGCTCGTCATGTCGACCAACCTGTTGGGTTCGCTCGACGAAGCCGCGTTGCGCCGCTTCGACGCCAAGCTGCGTTTCGGCTATCTGAAGCCCACGCAGGCCGCGGCATTCTTCGCGCGACGCTGCGAGGCGCTCGGGCTCGCAGCGCCGGATGCCGCGATCGATCGCGTACTTTCGCGCCTCGCCGCGCTGACGCCGGGCGATTTCGCGGCCGTGATCCGGCGCCACCGGTTCCACCCGTTGAAAAGCGCGCTCGAGTTTGCCGAGGCACTCGAAAGCGAATGCAGTTCCCGCCAGCGAGGATCGGCACCGATCGGCTTTCTGCGCTGACGTGCTGCTAAAGAAAGCGGCCTTTGTGCCGATAGCCATGAGACGGTGTCATGCCGTTCGCCGCCCGCAAGCTGGCGTAGCCCGCGCCACGATCCACGGTTCCGGAAGACCACAACAACGCCATGCCCGATTTCGCTGATATCAAAAGCCTCCTCGATGTGCTGCATGATCCGCTCGCCGTCAGGCTGCGAGCACGCTGGAAATCGTTCAACCCGTTCCGCGTCCTCAAGGTAGAAAAGCGCGAACTGCGCCATACGACGACGTTGGCGTGGTTGCTCGATCCCCGCGAGAATCACGGCCTGGGCGACCATTTCCTGCGCGGGTTCCTGAAGAGCGTGTGCGAAGCGGCCAGCGATCACACCACGCTGCTCCGCTACGAAACCGACAACGACGCCATCGTCCGCGTGCATTCCGAGCTGCAGATGCAGAAGGTGCAGGGCGACCGCATCGTTCCCGACTTCGACGACGATCGATATTCCGACGTGCCCGCAAATGCCGACAGCGAGCGCGGCAAGCGCCGCATCGACGTGCTCGTAGAAGGACAAGGCTGGGCCGTCGCGATCGAAGCAAAGATCGGTGCCACCGAAGGCGAGGGACAACTCAACGCCTATCGCGTGCCGCTACAACTGTGGGCGCAACGAACCGGCCGCGAGTTGCTGCTCGTCTACCTGACGATCGACGAGCAAGATATCAAAGGCGACGACTGGATCAACGCGCAATGGAGCAAGGCGGTTGCGCAGCCGCTTCGCACGGTGCTCGCTGCATCGGGAGAATCAGCGCAACTGGGCGACCAGCAGCACGCGTTCCTCGCAAGCTACCTCGACATTCTGAGCGACGTCGCCGACGATGCCGATGGCTTCGTCAACTGCGCGCTCTCCGAGCTCGCCACCCACCACACCACGGCGCTGCGGTGCCTGAAGGAAGCGATCAAGGCGTCGAGCCAGAATGCGCCGCATCCGGCGGACTGGATCGTGCTCTACGAGCGCAACAAGCGCTTGCTCGACCCGCTGCTGGAGTATGTCGATCTGGGCTTCGAGGCGCGGGCCAAGATGATCGACAAGGCGCTCAGTACGCCCGGCCTCCGCAAGGTCAAGAGTGACAACTCGTACGTGCGCTTCATCGTCACGGACTGGGCGCAGCGCTTTCCGCGCATCTTCGAGCCGTCGGATGAGCGGTTGCCGCGTGTGCTGTACGAAATTCGCAACGACTCGAAGCAGCCGCACAAGGTCTTCGTCGCCCTGCAGATCTGGCTGCTCGACGGCAACGTGTACAAAGACGAGGTGTATCTCGAGGAACGCAACTTGATGGTGCGGGACATTCAGAGGAATGACCGCGTCAACGACTTCCCGCGCCTGTTCGCGCGGCGCAAGCCCAAGGAGCAATTAAACCAGAAGGTGCAGACGCTCGTGAGCACGGGCATCACATGCGACATCGAAGCGCCCGACGCGGCGCACTTCGCCGAGAAGCTGAATGAGTTCGTCTCCAAAACGTCGAAGCAGATCGAGGAATACCTCGGCCGCTTCGGAGAAGGAGACGAGCTTGCCGCGGCCTGACAAGCCACCCGCAAACGCGCTGACCTCGACGCGAGACCAGCGTCAGCACATCCCGATAGAGAGGAAAGCCGTCATGGCCCGCAGCACACTGGTAGTACAGGACCATCTCGCCGTGCGCGCGAGCCGCCTTGCGGCGGCGCGCCGTCAACAGCACGGCTTGCAGGTCATGACCGTCGACCAACTGGCGGCGCGGCTCGCTGGCGGCTTCACGCGTCCGATCGACGTCGAGAGCCTGCGTGGCGCGCTCAAGGCGGCGCTGCCAACGACGCCAATTGGCGAGCTCGAAAGCATCAAGTCGCTGCCCGGCATGATCGACGCCGCTGCCGGGACCCTGCAAAGGGCCTGGCGCGCTGACATCGACCTCGCTGCGCGCGCCGCTGACCATCCACGCCTCGATGCCGTCGCGAGGCTCGAGGCGGCCGTGCTTGCGCAACTGCCGCCGGGCATGATGCGCCCCGCGGATCTCGTCGCAGCGGCCGTGCGTCGTATCGCTCACGCGCCGGCTGTCCTCGGGCGAGTGGAAATCGCCGGGCTGACCGATCTCGATCCGTGCTGGCGACCGATGCTTTTCGCGCTGGCGCAGCACGTCGAGCTGCAATGGTCCGCCGGGCCGCGCGCGATGCCGAAGTGGCTCTACGCAGGCGCTGTCGCCGTGTCGCAGACGGCGTGCGCGACGCCCACGGTAACGGGCGTGAGCGCCGCGACGCCTTACCACGAAGCGATCGAAGCGATGCGCTGGGTGCGGTCACTGCTTGCGTCCGGGCAAGCCGTCCCCTCGGAAATCGCGATCGCGAGCGCGTCCACGACCGACTACGACGACTTTCTTCTGACCTTGAGCGCCGACGCCAATCTCGATCTGCATTTCGTCCATGGCATCCGCAGTGTGGCGACCCGCGACGGGCAAGCCGCCGCGGCGTTGGCGCAGATCGTCGTGCGCGGCCTTTCGCAGTCGCGCCTGCGGCGCCTCGCGTCGCTATGCCGGGATTCGGCGCTGTTCGAAGCTTTGCCGAAGGGCTGGATGCGAATCATGCCGCCCGACGCACCGCTTTCTTCGCTGCACGCATGGGAGCGGTTGCTCGCCCGCCTGAGCGCCAAAGACTGGCCCGACGGCCACGATCACGGCGCGGCCATGCGTGCGCTTGTCGAGCGCCTCACGGGCGGCCCGGACGCCGCGCCCGAAATCGGCGAGGCCATGTTAAGGGGCCGCGCGCTCGCGATCTGGCGCTCGGCGCTGCTCGCCGGCCCGGCCACGTCAATCGACATCACGCTGGAAAGCTCCAGGCAAAGCGATGAGCACGACCCATGCGTGAGCGTTGCGTGGATGCCCGCCAGCGCGCTCGCGGGCTCGCCGCGCCGCTTCGTGCGGCTGCTCGGCCTCAACGCCTCGCGTTGGCCACGCAGCAATGCCGAGGACGCGCTGGTTCCCGAACACATCATTCCGGCCGCCGAATTCAATCCGCTGCACGTGAGCGCCGCAGATCGCCTGGACTTCGAGACCATTCTGGCAACAACAGCCAGTGAAGCCGTGCTGTCGCGCGCGCGCCGCAACGGCGACGGGCGTCAGCTGGGGCGCAGTCCCCTGCTGAACGCATACGGCGCGGAGACATTTCTCGGCCGCTATACCGCCCCCGTCCACGCCTTCTCCGAAACGGACCGGCTCATGGGCCGACCGGCGGAATTTCGCTCCTTGCCGCAAGCGGCCAGCGCACGCGCGTGCTGGAACGACTGGCAGCGCGCCGAGATCACCGCGCATGACGGCCTCGTGCGCGCCGACCACCCACTCGTACTTGCAATCCTCACGCGTACCCAGTCGGCTAGTTCGCTGCGGCGCCTGCTGCGCAATCCGCTCGGTTATCTGTGGCTCTATGCGTTCGGCTGGCGTGAACAGGAAAGCGACGCCGAACCGCTCATGCTCGACGCGCCCAGCGTCGGCAACCTAGTTCACGAAGTGCTCGATCTCGCGCTGCGCGATCTCGAGCGTGCGAACGGCGTCGCGAAGTCCGATGCCGAAACGATCGCGGCGGCCGTGGAGCGTGCGGCGACGACCGTCGCCGCCCAATGGGAAAATGAGTGCGCGTTGCCGCCGGGCGTCATCTGGCGCCGGACGCTCGACGACACGCGCTCGATGGCACGCGTCGCTCTGGGTTGGCACGACGACACGCTGCCCGGCGCGCGCGCCTGGGGCGAAGTCCCGTTCGGCGGTTCCGCGCCCAAATCGGACGCCGATCTCCCGTGGGATGCACAAGCAACCGTCTCGATCCCCGACACGGGATTCAACATCGCCGGATATATTGACCGGCTCGACATTGCCGGCGACGGCACGCGCGCGCGCGTGCGTGACTACAAGAGCGGGCAGACGCCAAAAGAGACAATTCAGGTCGACGGCGGCCGCGAGTTGCAGCGCTGCCTCTATGCGTTCGCAGTTAAGGTACTCCTCGGCGACGACGTATCGATCAGCGCCTCGCTGTTCTATCTGCGCGATGCCAAAAACCTCGTGCTCGAGAACGCGGACGCCGTACTCGACGAGATCGCCGGCCACCTCAAAGCCGCACGTGAGAGCTTCGCCGCAGGCGCGGCGTTGCCCGGCCCCGACGCCGGCTCGAACACCGACGACCTCGCATTCGCCCTGCCCGCGAATGCGAGCGCAACGTATTGCAAGCGCAAGACGCCGGCCGCTATCGAGCGGCTCGGCGAGTTCACCGCGGTCTGGGAGGCCGAATGATGCACGGCAAGACAAAAGCTCTCAACGACGACAACGCGCGCCGCACCGCGATTTGCGTGCATGACCGGTCGATACTCGTCGAAGCCGGCGCGGGGTCCGGAAAGACTGCCATCATGGCGGGGCGCATCGCGCTCATGCTGGCCGAAGGCGTCGCGCCGCGCTCGATCGCGGCGGTCACGTTTACCGAACTAGCCGCCAGTGAGCTCGTTTCACGGGTGCGCGAATTCGTTGCCGAGCTCTCGGTGGGCCGAATCGGCGCCGAGCTCAGAATTGCGCTGCCAGACGGCTTGTCGCCAGCACAACGGGCGAATCTCGCGGCATCGTCGACGGCCCTCGACGAGATCACCTGCTCGACGATCCACGGGTTCTGCCAGCGCCTGATCAAGCCATACCCTGTCGAAGCGGATCTCGATCCCGGCGCACGTGTGATGGACCGCAACCAGGCCGATCTCGTGTTCGATGAGATCGTCGACGGCTGGTTGCGCGAGCGGCTCGGCGGCACGCAGGCTGGCGTGCTCGCCGAGTTGGTGCTGCACAAGCCTGCCGAGGCGGTGGCGCTCGTACGGAAGATCGCCGGAAGCCTGCGGCGCCGACGCACGCTTCGCGCGCCCAACGTCGCGGCGCTCCGCAGCCCCTTTCAGGCATTCCAGCAAGCGACGGCGGCCTTCGGCGCCTTCGCACACGGCACGCCAACAATGGAACCGGAAACGGCGCGCATCGTGGATCACCTGAAAGAACTGGCGGCTACGCTGTCAGCAGGCCCCGGTCCGGCGACGCCCGCGGGCCTTGTCCGCCTTCTCACGACGCGTCTCCACTCGGACATTCGCACGAAGACGGGCGAATTCCGTGTTTATCGTTACAAAGGCAAGTGGGTCGCGGCTGCGAGAGCGCAAGGCTTAAGCAAAGCAGAAGGCGAACAGCTCAACGACGACGCGACCGATCGCTACGAGGCCTGCAGCGAAACGTGGACGGCACTGCTTCAGGCTGCTGCGAGTCACGTGCTGGTGTCGCTCGTCGACGAGGCAAGAGAGATCCTCGCACGCTATCGCGACTACAAGCGTACCGCCGCGCTGCTCGATTTCGACGACCTGATCTTCGCCGCGCGCGACCTGCTGCGCGATCACGATGACGTCCGCCGCGCGCTCGGCGCGCGCTTCGCTCATGTGCTCGTCGACGAGTTCCAAGACACTGACCCGCTCCAGACCGAGATTTTCTGGCGTTTGTGCGGCGACCCGGCAGACGGGCACTTAAACGCGGACTGGACGCAATTCCGCATCCGTCCCGGCGCGCTGTTCCTCGTCGGCGACCCGAAGCAGGCGATCTACCGCTTTCGCGGCGCCGACGTCGGCGCCTACGTTCAGGCCCGCGACGCGTTTCGCGCACAGGACCCGCAGAGCCTGCTGTCGATTTCGACCAATTTCCGCTCATGTGCGCCCATCCTTGCCTACGTGAACGAGCGCTTTGAAGATGTGCTCTCGAGCGACGGGCAGCCCGGCTTCACCGCGCTCGACGCATTCCACGGCGACCGCGGCGAGCAAGCGTGCGTGGCGGCGCTCGACATCGCCGTGGCAGACGCAAGCGGCGCAGCCGACACCACGCAGCAACGCGATGCGGAAGCCGAAGCCGTCGCGGATTTGTGCGCGCGCTTCGTCGGCAACGCGACCGTCCTCGATCGCCGCACAGGCGAAACACGTCCGTGCAGGCCGGGCGACATCGCCTTGCTCGCGCCGACGGGCAGCGACCTTTGGCGCTACGAAGAGGCACTGGAGCGCCGCGGCATCCCGGTCGCGACACAGGCCGGCAAGGGCCTCTTTCGCCGTCAGGAGATTCAGGACCTGATCGCGCTCACGCGCGTCCTCGCCGACCGCAAGGACACGCTGGCGCTCGGCGCGCTTTTGCGCGGGCCGCTCGTCGGCCTCACGGACGAGGCATTGCTCGATATCGCGTGGACGCTCCCGCGCGCCCCCGACGCGCCCGACTGCATCGCGCGACTCGACCTCGGCGTGGACGCCGAAGCCATCACGCATCCGCTTGCACGCAAAGTCATCGAGGCACTCCAGGCGCTTGAGCGTCGCAGCCACCACACGACGCCGCACGATCTGCTTTCGCAGGCGATCGACGTCATGCGCGTGCGGCATATTCTGCGCGGCCGTCACGGACGCGAGTCCGAGCGCGCGCTCGTCAACGTCGATCTGTATCTGGGGCTGTCCGCCAGCTATGCGGTACGCGGCTTGCGGGCATTCGCCGAAGCGATGACGCTCGCCTGGCAGGACGAGGCCAAAGCGGTCGAAGGCCAGGCGGACGCTCAGGAAGAAGCGGTCACGCTGCTCACCATGCACGCGTCGAAGGGTCTCGAGTGGCCGGTCGTCATTCCGGTCAACACGATGACTGGCGTGATGGCCGCCGACAGCGCGATCACGGAGCGCCAGACCGAAACGTTCTACTGCCCGATTCTCGGCGTCGCACCGCTCGGCTACGAGGCAGCTCGCGAAGCCGAGCAGAATGAGCTCGCCCGCGAGCGAACCCGGCTCTGGTACGTCGCTGCGACTCGCGCCCGCGAACTGCTCGTCCTGCCGCGCCTCGACGCGGCAGCACCCAAGAACTCCTGGATCGGGCTGCTCGATCTGGCGATCAGCGCGCTGCCGGCTCTCGACGTCACGCATCTGGCGGCGGCCACGGGAGCAGCCGTCGTCGAGCCGGAGAACGCGCAGACGCGCGACGCGTTCGCCGCCGAGGCAAGAGCCATCGCAGAACTGCAGCACAAGCTGACGTGGTTGGCGCCAAGCCGTGACGAGAGTACGTCCGGGCCGGTGCTGCAAGCTGCGTCCCAGGAAGAATCAATGGGGATCGAAGCTTTGCTCGACGCCACCTTGGCCAGCACGGTCCAAGGGAGCCGCGAGCGCGGACTCATCCTGCACAAGCTCTTCGAGGAAGTGCTGACTGGAGAGACAACTGACGATGCAGCGGCGCTCATCATGCGCGCGAAGGAGCTCATCGATGTGTTCCAGCACCCCCAACGAAGCGGCGCCGTGAATGCGATGTCTGCCCACGAGCTCGCTGATTGCGTCGCCCGGACATTAGCATTGCCCGAGATCGCCCCACTGAGGGCGGCGCTCGTTCCGGAGTTCCCTGTTTATCGCGCTCAGGAGGACGGCGGCAAGGAAACGGCAACGGCCGGCATCGCCGATGCCGTCACGCTAGATGCCGATGGACGCCCCGCCGTCGTGATCGACTGGAAAAGCGATGTGCGGCCAGATGTGAAGACCGTGGAGCACTATCGCGCGCAGGTTCGCGCCTATCTCGACGTCACCGGCGCCGAGCGCGGTCTGATCGTGTTCGTGACGACAGGCGCAATAGTCGCCGTCGAGCCAACGATGACCGGCGCCGCAGCCGCGTAAGCCTGCCCCGGCGCGCGGCGACAGATCATATTGCCGTGCGCCGGGCCTGGGCGCAGTCCCAACCTGCAATCGATCAGGCGTCGATGACAGCCACCTGGAACGCATCCTCAGGCCAATGCCCTTTGACAAGCGCCTTGAGGATTTCTTCCTTAATGTGATTGTCGAGACGGTTCGGGTAGAGCGGCTTCTCGCTTACCGCGTCCGCATGCCAGTGAGCCATGAATTCGGTTTCAGCGTCCTCCCGCGAGCGTTTGACGAGCTTCGGCGGCCTTTGTGCGGCGGTGCGCCACTCGTTGACATGCATCGCCCAGTCCTGCTCGCAGCTTTCCCAGTCGAATTTCGCGACACGTTCTTTTTCTTCTTCCCAATTGGCCTTGTAGCCCCGACCAGGCTGGCCGCTCGCATTGACCGCAAGGCATGCGAGATTCGGCAATTCGTGCTTGGCACAGAACATCTCGATCATCAGAAGCCGCTTGCCGATCGAGAGCGGAATCGCGCTCTGCACAAGTTCGTCATCCGGAAAGTCACGCTTGGCGCGCTCGACCAGTTTGCCATAACGGATCGTCGCGCCCCCGCTGTCGCGCGCGAGCTCGAGCAGATAGCGATAGTAGATTTCGCCGAGGCGAACGTCGTAAGCCGAAATTTTCATCAATTCTGGAGCCTTCCTAATACCTTCGATTGTCTTCCGGCGCGCTCATCACGAGCAGCGTCTTGCCCGGTCTGCCACCGCACGGAACGTGCCGCGTGATGTGCCGCCTAGTTTCCATACATCCCGTAAAGCCGCGCCGCTTCCGCCACCAGCTCGGCGCGCAGGCTCGCTGGCCCGAGCACTTCGACGTTCGGGCCAAACGATCGTAACCACCATCGCAAACGCTGACTCAACATCACCGTGCCCTGCACGTAGAGCGCGTCGCCCTTGCGCGAGTCCTTCTGGTCCATGGCCATCGGCGCTTCAAGTAGATGGTCGCCCGCGCTATCGAAGAATTTCAGCTTAAGGAGCACTTCCTTTTCGACCATGAAATCGAAACGGCGCTGCTGCTTCACATATTGTTCGAGCGAGAATGTCGCGGGATAAGAGAACGCTTCGGGCAACGCCTTCGCTTGCCAGAGCCGATCCATGCGGTACATCGTCGGCTCCTGTTTGCCCTCGGTGCCGCCAATGAGATAAACGAGGCCACCGACTTCGACAAGACCGAGCGGAAGAACTACCTTCGGCGTCTCGTTATCGGCGTTGTGGCGAGGCCGATAGACCATCTCCAGCTTGCGCTCTTCGAAGAGCGCCTTCGAAACAACGGCAAATAGCTCGCGGTCGATTACCGGATAGCTCAGGGCGAAGCCGCCGCTTTCGACTGCGACCTTGCTGGCCCATCGGGAATAGTGCTGCTCGTTCGGGCTGTTGGGGCGTTGCAAGCGCGCTTCGGCGACCCCGAACATCGAGGACAACGCGTCAGCGACGAGGCCGGGAATCTGTCGCGACGAGAAGCGCCGCAAGGTCTGGAGCGCGAGCGCTTCGTCGAACGTCATCATCGCACCCGCGCGCGCCGCCATGCCGCTCGCACCGGCCTTTCTGCGCCATTCGAGCGCGTTGCCGCGCTCCTGCATCTCAACAAGCCCGGTTGTCGCAAGCCGTGTGAGATGGCGATTGATCGTCCTGACCGTGACGGGTTCAAGTGCATCCTGCACGACGCGCTGATGGATTTCTGGCGTACTGAGGTAGTTGCCCTGCGTTGCCCCATCGGGCAAGACGCGCATGATTTCACGATCGAGTTCTGACATGGGATAGCGCTGGCAAGGTAAGAGTCCGTCGTCGGGTTATCGGCAATTTGGACTGAATCTTGAATTGCTCGCGTACTGCGCGATCCGCCCAACGCTCAAGGCCATTCCGATTCCGTCAGAGTTTCGAACGGGACGCCTCCTACCCGAAGCGCTTCGACCAGTCAACGGCAATGGCTTGGATGCCTTGCCCACCTCGCAGAAGAGCGCTAAAGCGCAGCATCAATGGCAAGCAAGGTTTCAAGCGCTCCACCCCGAATGCCGAGGCCCACTGCCGGGTCAATCTGGGGTTCGCGACTGTTGATGCGTACAAAACGAGGTCCGTGACGCTCGCTGAACCGACGGATAGTCGGTAGCGCCGTTCCGGCACCGATCTCGATCACCGCGAGACGCTTGACCGAACTCATCCACATCTGCAAATGCGCTATCTGACCTTCTGTCCGCTCTTCCAGCCACGCATGGTCCCAGAACATCAGGATGTTGGGACGCGCGAGGCCACCACACCGTGCGCAACGCGGCAATTCGCCGATCATTCGACAGGCTTGCTCGTCAACCGCGGGTTCGAATCCGGTTGCCGGCCAGATGTCCGCACAGCACGGCGTCGCGCACTGGAAATGGTGGATCGATCCATGGCATTCCGCGACGGAGCGTTCCGAAAAACCTGCCTTCTGGAATTGACCATCGACGTTGCTCGTATAAACGAACGCCCCGTGTGGCATGCGCGCCACCCAACGCTTAAGTATCGCGAATCCGCCGTGCGGCTCGACTTCGCGATAGCGCGCTAGGCGGTGGCCATAGAAGCCCCAGGCAAGCAGGGGGTCGTCCCGGAATGCATCCGGATTCGCCATGGATTGAAAGCCGCGCTGCAACGCCCCCAACGCAGGATAGGCGCGCCACAACCCCTCGTTGCCACGAAAGTCAGGAAGGCCCGAATCGACGCCCATTCCTGCGCCCGCGGTAATCAAGAGCGCGTCGGCGTTGCGAATCCATTCGGCTGCGCGTGCAATTGCGTGCGCCTGTGCTTCCATAAATTCTTCCTGTGGCATATGTGCTCCGGCCGTAGTCCGGCGCGCGGCATGATAGTCAATCCCTGCCGCGGGAAAGACTATAAGGCGAGGTAGGGACAGTTCGTGTCCCGACTGAACTCGGCCTGCTATACCACTCGCGAAAGCCCGCTTGCACGCCGCAATAGCGAAGATACTCCGCCAATCCCACGCCAGTCGCCAGTCAGTGGCATCGAGACAGCGATTGTCCCATTCGCGGCGCAAGCTGCTCGCTTCAATGCGACGGGAAGTCACTAACCGCTATGACAAAGCAGGGCCACGTGTACAGGCCTGTCGTGATGCAGCGCGCAACGAGCGCACGGCTCGCTCACGCGCCGCGTTGCATCGCACCGAGGTTATGGGGATACGACGCATCTCTCGCAAAGATGCGGCTGAAACCGTTGCCAGCGCCGGACGGGACGCTCGCATGGACGGGAGCACTCCTGTCCGAGGTTGCGCAGACTGCCGCTTCGAGTCAAGGAATCAAATGACAAAAATTACGGGCACGCTGGAATTCGTCAACGTAAAGTACATACGGACGTCGCGATATCGACGGCGAGGACAAACAGAAAGTCACCGCGCGCCCCGCTACAAAGTGCGATACCGAGTGCAGGGGCAATCACCCCAAGTAGCGATGGTCGAGCCGAAAATCTCCCACCTCATCGTCTCGCGCATTCGCGAAAGCCAGCCAGGAGACCTAGTTGAAGTCGTGCTAACAACCGACGAACAAAACATCGTCGAATGGACAAACCAGACACACGACAAGCTCTGGGAGGACTTCAGCGGGACATTCGAAGAAAGCGATGACACATCTAGTCCCTAACCGGACTGACAATCCGCACTCCGACATCCTCATTCGTATCCGTTATGCACACGTATGCGATGGGACACGATTTGTCCAAAGCTCGATTTAGACTGCAACCGGACCTAAGGCTGCCAATCGTGCAACGCTGTACAACAGCCCACATCCCAATCAGATATATCGCCAACACAATGTGCAACTTCATTCATTTTTTTTGAGTTGCTGCCGACAATCACTGAAGGGATGGGAACGATGCCCTGAATTGTAGCCCCTCCAGCAATGTTTTAATTCTGGCACCTGGCAAGAAAATCGCCCGGCAATCAGGATGAACCCAGACCAACGCTAGGGAAGGTCTGCACAACATGTTTTCAGTGCGCCGATCTTTTTTCACGTTGGGCGTATCGGCCGCAGGAAAAAGCTATTCATGCCGCGCTTAACGTTGCGCTCAAGATAATGGACTATGACACGCCCGGGAACAAAGCCGAACCCAAGGCACCAAGATGGTGGCAGAAGGCAGCGTCGGCAGCCGGCGATGTAGTCGAGGCACGTTCGGGACGGGACGTGATACCCCTGAAGTCAGTGCCGGCCCTCCTAAGGCGTCGAATTTCTGGCATAAGGCAGCATCGGCACCCCGCGGGGCCGTTGGTGGCGCATTCGGACTTGCTGCGATTGCCATCGAGCTGCCGATCTCAACGACCATCATGATGCGCTCGATCGCAGATATCGCACGCAGCGGTGGGGGAGAACCTGTCCGATCACGACACACAGGTTGCATGTGTCGAGGTCCTCGCATTTGGCGGCAAAAGCAAGAGTGATGATGGAGCCGAGATCGGTCACTTCGCCGTACGTCAAGCGATGGCTGCTGCGGTCACGGACGTCGTTACTTACCTTGCTAAGGGTGGAACAGACACCGCCGGACCTGTTCTGATCCAGTTGATTCGGCAAATTGGCCAACGATTTGGTGTGGTGGCCAGCGAGAAGGCAGTCGCTCAACTCATTCCTATAATCGGTGCCGCCAGCGGAGCCGCAATCGCTACCTTGTTCATCGACCACTTCCAAGACATGGCCTGCGGTCACTTCACTGTACGCCACCTAGAGCGGAAATACGGTGCGGCCATGATCCAGGCGGAATACGAGAAGCTGACCCAGCTTGGCAAATCGATCGAACCGCAACTCGAACTGTCGGGGAGCGCTTCCGCATAGCTCTGCTGCGATGAGGGCTACGAGGAAGCCCTAGCGGCAACATGAACGAATATTTCCGCAGAGGCTTCTATCAAGACAAGACACCATGAAATTCAAACTTGCAGCAGCACTCGTGCTTGCAATGCTCTCGCTCACCGCCAACGCGGAAACGCGCTGCGGCATCATCACCAACGCGCTTCCCGGTGGCAATTTGACGCTGGACGATCGAGATACGTCATGCCAACTCGATGCCGATGGGGTGCCCGATAAGTGCCCGCAACCAAGCAGGGTGAACAATGCGGATGGGTCGCTGGCATAACCAATGCGGCAACGCACACGTCACCAGCGTCGCACGGCAAACTCAAGTCCATGAAAGCGTGCGATGCCGACAAGAAGTTGATGCTGGCTCTCATCGCTCGCAATCATTGACACGACTTACGCAAGCGAGAAGAGCCGGGTGTTTGGCTCTTCTCTTTGCCATCACTGTCGATTTCCCGCTAGTGACAGGCTTGCTTCAATCGGAAGGGGTAGCGCGCACCCGACTTGCACAAGCGGCTTGCAGAGCTTTTACCAGTAGTTACAGAGCCTCGCTGCACGACAGAACCTCCTCGCCGCACGCCTTGGGACTGGTCAAACCCATCGTCCTCTGCATCAACAGCGCTACCATCACGAGGAGCCCCTTTCTTCAGCTTCATCGGCACATCGCTCATGCTGAACGTACAAACCTTACCCTCTGCCTTGATCTGTAGCTATTCAGCCTTCGCCAGATAGAGCAAATTCTCATGCAACGATCGACGCATCTTGCTGTCGCTGCGGTTAATCTGCCCTACGCCGACCCCATGGCCATTCATCTCATAGCCGCCTTCAACCAATCCTGTTTGCTGTTCCAATACTTTCTTCGACCTTGCGTGACGATATCGACCAGGAGTCTCCCACCTGGTTCGCAAGACTCTCGTCATCTCTCGTCATCTCTCGTCACCGACAGACAGAAGAGGATCACGTGCAGGTGAAATCCCGTATCTTCACCTTCCTCGGTCGCCCATACGTACGCCTTGATGCATGACATCAACTTGTTTTATCTGCGCGCCTTGAAGAATCTGTCGCGAGGTCTCTGTACATCGTCCAACGTGATCGAGCCACGACATTTCGGCTGATATTGCAATGTCTGTTTCAGAGAGATTGAGCTGCCACTCACTAAATGGTGGATTACACAAACATCAACACTGTCGTTCACCTTCTTTATAAGCCATGCTTGATGCATGGCTCTTGGTGAAAGTGATCTACTCTTCTCCCCTTCTTTGTATTGATCTATTTTGTGCATTTTCTACTGCTCCCTCTATGCTATGAGATGAGCAATCAATCCTCTTCTACTGGTAATAGTCGTAGTCCTGCTTGAGACAGTCCGACTCCATGCCCTAATAGAAGGAGGGGGATTAAGGACGCGCACTTAACGTTTCTCGCAAAGTGAAAAAACAAGCAAAGCCACGTTGATTGCCCATCTCGCTCGCGGCCAGCCTCTTTGCGCTGGCCTTTTTCATTTCAGCACGAGAAAGGGTAGTTACATGGCAAGCTTTCATCATTGCGTCAAAAGTGGCAAGAGGGGTTCTGCAGAAGATCACCGCGAGTACATCATGCGTGATGCAAAAAAGTATAGAGATCGAAAGGATCTAATCGCGTTCGCTTACGGCAATATGCCTCCGTGGACACAGGACGATCCGGCGGTGTTCTGGAAGGCAAGCGACAAGTACGAACGAGCCAACGGGGCGGCCTATCGCGAACACGAAATCGCATTGCCATCCGAGTTGACACGCGAACAGCAGATCGAACTGGCAGGCCAGCTTACCTACGAACTGGTTGGGAGCAAACCGTTTCAGTACGCAGTCCACGGCCCTCATGCCTCGCTCGGGGACGGCGAGAACACCCACCTCCACCTGATGTATTCCGACCGCATGGACGACAGTATTGACCGTTCACCCGAGCAGACCTTCCGGCGCTACAACCCGCAACACCCCGAGCGTGGTGGCCGCAGGAAAGACAGTGGCGGGAAGAACAGTATGCAGATGCGAGATGAGCTAATCGCAACACGAAAGAAGTGTGCCGATCTGCAAAACGCGGCATTGGCAAAGTACGGCCATACGGCCCGTGTCGATCATCGTACGCTGAAAGATCAGGGCATTGATCGGGAACCCGAACGTCATCTCGGCCAGGCTCGTGTCCGCAGCATGTCGGCGGATGACCGGAAGCAGTACAGCGCACAGCGCCAGCAGCAGGCATGAAGCCCGATACCGAAAACGCCAGCGGACAGCGGGACGAGCCGAGAGAAACGAGGCCGGCTGGAGCCGGCCTCGGGTGATGACGTTAGCACCACAGGCGCGTCGCTACCCACCGCAGTTGCCATCGCGTCAGGGCGGACGGCCCTGATGAATGGCAATCCACCCGTCAAATCGGTGCTACGGTGCTACATGTAGCACCGTAGCACCAGACTGCGGTGCGAGTTGCTTACTTCGGGTTGAACAGGCTGGAGCCACCGAGGGTGCTAACAGCGTGAGCGGTAATACCAAAGTGTTGCGGGTTGAGATTGATGTACTTGCGCGAGCCGTAGCCAATAATCGCGATCACGCCTTCGACTTCAAGGTACTCCAGCACTGCATCAACGCGTTTGCGATCGTGGCGGAATTCACGGCTGCCCCAGCAATACTGGCGGAAAATACGCGTACTGACCTGCATACTACCGCCCGACCTCTCATGATAGTGGCGAAACCACGCCACCGCCTGCACTGCATCTTGCTCCACGATCGGAAAATACATTGAACCGAAGATTTCAATGTACTCCTCCGTGAACCACTTACACATGCGAATCGCACGGCGCATATTCGCGAGCGACACTTCTTTCGGTTCTTCGTTTTCAGCCACTTCGTAGATTACCGCGATACGCGCGATGTTCTCTGCACACTTGGCTATGTAGTTCTCGATCGGCTCGTAACAACCGCCCGGGCGAATCGAGTGCGCCAGCCACTCATAGGTGGCGATCCACTGCTTCTCTGCATCGGGATGCATCGGCACAGCCCTGCGGCTTACATCGCCAGCACGGAATTTCTCACCAAGACGTTGAAGCAACCGTGTTGACCATGCCCAATAGTGCTCGCGCGCAGCCGTGGGAACCCCCTTTTTTCCGGCGATACCAGTGCGATCCGGCTTCGGCGAGTGCGATACAAGGCAACGTGCCAGGAAACCAAGTTCGTCAGCATCCGCACCCTTGTTCTTGATAAACCGACGGAACGGACGTGTCTGAATTGCTGCTACGAGCGTCAGGCAAATGCCACGAATCCTGACGTTACCCGTCGTCTTCAGGTTGCTACGATAATCTGAACCATCCCAACCACTATTCATCAGGTCAAGTCCAGAAGTAAGTGGCCCATTGGTAAATCGGCTCGCTTCGTCGAAGTACAGTGCTGCGATTGGGCCATAGTTGACCATGCCATCGTACACACCTGGCCATGTTGCGTGCCCATACAACAACTGCAAGGGCTTTTTTTTCCCGGGCTCCCTCCTCATAATCAACTCGTGCTGGCGAATCCGGCGCTTTCTGCGAGCCGGCCGCGCCCACTCTTTCTTCAACATGGCGTCGCACTTATCGAGTTTGATCTCCCAGACCCGATGTGCGGTTTTCGTACCGGCATCATCTTGCGCCAGTTCAGCCTGCTGCTGCCGCTCCATTTCTACTACTGGTTTTTCCAACTCCTTCCTGATGGTCGTTTTGAATGCGCTTGTTTCTGCCAATGAAATAGCAAGCACGCTGCATGGGCCTGGCTGACAATTCGGCCGTTCCTGATCGAACGAGCCTTGCACTGGTATAGCAAGATTTCCGAGCACCATGGTTTTGATCATGGGTCTCACGTCGTGACTTGTCAGGTCGCCAAGCTCATCGACAAGAGCGGCCACCGTCGGCGGCATGTCACTTGGGGGCGAATCATCTGGATCGGAAAATCCGTCGAGGCCCCAACCTTCTGGCGGATGTGAAGCGCTTATTGCGACCGGATTTTCTAAGTGTGGTGGGGTGTACCACCGTGAATAATCGAACGACATAAGTGTATGGGTATAGAAGGCGGCGCAGCGACGTGCGTCGAAAACAGGGGCCCCGAGCGTCAATCGCCCCAGGGGTGACTACCGAATCGCTAGCATTAGTAGCAGTCGTGCGACGCGATTTAAACGCGATATACCAAGTCAAACTAGCCATGCCGTCGAGCGCAACCGCGCGAACCAGCGCAAGTAGCAGATTGAGGTGTGCTTCGTCTAGACCCGACCACTCCGCGAGTAGCGACGTGACGGGATCGTCGCGCAACGAGTCGCGCGCACGACGCAAGTCGTCAGCGAGCGCCACCTGACGATCTTCCGCAGCTTCACGACGCTTCGCCTCGTCAGCCTCCGCCGTCAGTGCACCGAACTCTGCCGTCAAACCCGCTTGGCGAGCACGAACGGCTCCGCAGCGGCCGGCGCAATGGCGGCTGTCAATGATCGCCAGGGAGGATTGGATCTTCGCCTGATCTTGAGCGATTACCGTAAGGCTACGTCCCGTAGATGCGCCAGCCGGTGGCGCCACGACTGCAACAATGGCATCAGCCCGGTGGTCCCCAGCAGAGCGCTGTGCCAGTAGGAAAACCGACATCTGCCCTGTAAGCACTACCGCCAGGCTTATAAGCCACAAAACTGCCGCAATACTACGAATGGCAAGCGACATCGAGCGGCACAGCGCCGGCAGCAGATGGGCGCACAGGACCGCAGCTACAGACCAAGCGATGCAGACGAGCTGCTCCGACGGCGAGCTGCCGTAGAGATAGCCGGCGCGCATTGCTATACCGAGCGACGTCACGGTGGCCGCAATTGCCAATGGCAAAGCAGTGGTGCAGGGAGCTTTGAGAGGTGGGAAGGGTCCAAACAAAAGGGTGGAAGTGCCCGGTTCTCCAGCTGCGTGTGCATCACAACTTGGATCCGCTTCTTTAAATTCAGTTTTTTGCATGATGAATTCCTCAAGACCCGATGCCAGCTCGATGCGACGGAACACGCTTGACGCGTGCTCCGTCGCCACTAAGCCGGGCTAGCGAGTCAAATCGCTCAGGGGTGCAGCCCGTCGAGTTCGTAGAGCCGTGCGCAGTGCTCGAGGAAATCGTCAACCGGCGCTTCGTCGTCATCCTCGTCGAGGTCGGCATTTACGTTCGCATTCACGTTAATTTCGTAATTCGCACGTGCATTACGGTGGATCATGTCGACGTCGTCCTTCACTTCATTGAAACCGAACAAGCTGGAGTTGAATTGCGATGTCATGGTTTGTTTCTTCCTTAAATGCAGCCTCACGGATTTGATCTCGAGCTGTATCGCGTTGCATCCGAACAGGTTGAAAATACGTACCCATGTCCGACCCGATCGATACCGTTCGCGACGGTCTGTAGTGATGCGGATTGTTAAAAATTCCGTCTTTCCTTAGGAATACCTTCGGATTCGCCTTCGAACGGCATAAAGCGGCGCGGCTTTGCCGCGCCATCATCGCCTATGGAAAGGGGTTATTGCGTGGAAAATTCGGTATGCAATTGGTCAGCCGCAGCACAATCGTCCGGGCCTGCTTCGACCTGCGCACCCCTGGGCGGCGATGGCAGTGTCACGGATCGCCGTATAGGAGCCAATTGATGATCGGCGCATAGGTGCCAGCGCAGGATCGGCGTAATGGAGCCAG